>NZ_OANT01000016.1 GCF_900096995.1 Acinetobacter puyangensis | reverse complement strand
GCTGTTAAAGTTGTTTTACCATGGTCAACGTGACCAATAGTTCCCACGTTTACGTGTGGTTTATTACGTTCAAACTTGGCTTTAGCCATGATGATCTTCCTTTCTTAAACTGCTCATGAGGATCGCTCATGAGCGCTTGGTTTTTAACTAAAATTTAGTTGGCTCATTTAAGCTGAGAATATAGTAATCGAAAGATTACTCATCGTCACCTTTTTTACCGCCAGTTTGGAATTTAGTGATGATGCCTTCAGCCACGTTACGTGGTGTTTCAGCATATTTAGCAAATTCCATAGAGTATGTTGCACGACCTTGAGACATAGAACGCATTTGAGTGGCGTAACCAAACATCTCAGCAAGTGGAACTTCGGCACGAATCGCCTTAGTACCACCAGGTAAATCATCCATACCTTGCACCATACCACGACGACGGTTTAAGTCACCCATGATATCGCCCATGTAATCTTCTGGTGTTTCTACTTCAACTTTCATGATTGGTTCAAGTAGAATAGGATCTGCTTTCATGAAACCATCACGGAAGGCGTATGAACCTGCCATTTTGAATGATAATTCGTCAGAGTCGACATCATGGTAAGAACCATCATAAAGAACAGCTTTGATACCTACAACTGGATAACCAGCCAAGACACCATTCTTCATACGTTCCTGAATACCCTTGTCAACTGCACCGAAGAATTCCTTAGGTACAACACCACCGACAACTTCTTCAGCAAATTCGTATTCTTTACCAGTTTCATCAACATCAAGCGGTTCAAGACGGACATATACATGACCAAACTTACCTTTACCACCTGTTTGACGTACAAATTTACCTTCTTGCTCAACAGTTTTCTTGATCGTTTCACGGTAAGCAACCATTGGTTTACCAATGTTCGCTTCAACACCGAACTCACGTTTCATACGGTCAACAAGAATATCAAGGTGAAGCTCACCCATACCAGCAATAATGGTTTGACCAGATTCTTCGTCGGTACGTACACGGAATGAAGGATCTTCTTTGGCCAAACGACCCAAAGCGATAGACATTTTTTCTTGGTCAGCTTTGGTTTTTGGTTCAACAGCCAGTGAAATAACTGGTTCTGGGAATTCCATACGTTCAAGTGTAATGATATTTTTTTCATCACACAGTGTATCACCTGTGGTAACGTCTTTTAGACCTACACACGCTGCAATATCACCCGCACGGATTTCATCAACATCCTGACGGTCATTGGCATGCATCTGTACGATACGACCAATACGTTCACGTTTAGATTTAACTGGGTTATATACCGGATCACCTTGTTTAAGCACACCAGAATAAACACGTACGAAAGTCAGGTTACCTACGAACTTGTCATTCATGATTTTGAATGCTAACGCAGAGAACGGTGCTTCATCAGATGCTTCACGAATAGCTTTAGTTTCAGCTTTATCGTCAAGAATACCTTCGATTGGTTTCACTTCTGTAGGAGATGGCAAGAATTCAATCACAGCATCCAACATACGTTGTACGCCTTTGTTCTTAAATGCAGTACCACAAAGCATCGGTTGAATTTCACCAGCCAGAGTTTGTGCACGAATACCAGCAACGATTTGTTCTTTAGACAATTCGCCATTGTTCAAATATTCATCCATCAATTCTTCTGATGCTTCCGCAGCAGCTTCAACCAGATTGGTACGCCATTCTTCAGCACTTTCCTGAAGCTCAGCCGGGATATCACCGTATTCAAACTTCATACCTTGAGATGCTTCATCCCAGATAATGGCTTTCATTTCGATCAGGTCAATTACACCCTGGAAGTTTTCTTCAGCACCAATTGGAATTACAACTGGTACAGGATGAGCGCCCAAACGGGTTTTCATTTGTTCAACAACACGGAAGAAGTTGGCACCGGTACGGTCCATCTTGTTCACGAATGCCAAACGCGGTACTTTATATTTGTTTGCTTGACGCCATACAGTTTCAGACTGAGGTTGTACACCACCTACTGCACAGTACACCATACATGCACCATCAAGTACACGCATAGAACGCTCAACTTCAATGGTAAAGTCAACGTGTCCCGGGGTATCAATTACGTTGATACGGTGTTGTGGGAACTGACTACCCATACCAGACCAGAAACAAGTCGTTGCAGCAGAAGTAATGGTAATACCACGTTCTTGCTCTTGTTCCATCCAGTCCATTGTTGCTGCACCATCATGTACTTCACCAATTTTGTGAGATACACCTGTGTAGAACAAAATACGTTCTGTAGTCGTTGTTTTACCTGCGTCAATGTGAGCAGAGATACCGATATTACGGTAACGAGAAATCGGAGTTTGGCGAGCCATAATGTCTTACATTCCTAAATATTTTGTTAAAACAGGACGCACCATACAATGGTGCGTACGAATACTTTTGCTGGGCAACTTAAATACCCGCAAATCCCCCACTTGGGTAAAGTGCGATGTTAAATCGAGCTGCGGTACGCATAAGTATTCTCCTGATAAGGGACTGTTTTATCCGCTTAGAAACGGTAATGAGAAAAGGCTTTGTTGGCTTCAGCCATACGGTGCACGTCTTCACGTTTTTTGATTGCAGCACCTTTGCCTTCAGCTGCATCAAGCAACTCGCCAGCAAGACGTAAAGCCATGGTTTTTTCAGAACGCTTTGCAGCAGCATCTACTAACCAACGCATAGCCAAGGCAGTACGACGGGATGGGCGTACTTCCATAGGTACTTGATAAGTAGCACCACCAACACGGCGTGCTTTTACTTCGACCATAGGACGAACTTTTTCAAGTGTCGTTTCGAAAAACTCTACTGGATCTACTTTATTTTTTTCTTGAACACGGTCTAAAGCACCATAAACGATACTTTCTGCAATAGATTTTTTACCATCTTGCATTACGTGGTTCATAAATTTAGCGATTGTTTGGCTACCGAACTTAGGATCCGGAAGGATTTCACGGGCAGCGACTACGCGACGTCTTGGCATTTTTATACACCTAATATTATGACACTTCAGGATAATCCAGCAGTTTGTGCAAGTGTCATGCACGCTACGCTGGCCTTACTATACGTCGCTTGAATTTCAAATTTGTTACACATATTCAAACAAGCGAAACGCTAAAGGATGACTGGTACTTGTCTCTAAAAATTATTTTTTAGGACGTTTGGTACCATATTTAGAACGTGATTGGTTACGATCTTTCACACCAGCACAGTCTAAAGAACCACGAACGGTATGGTAACGTACACCTGGTAAGTCTTTAACACGACCACCACGGATAAGCACAACACTGTGCTCTTGCAGGTTATGACCTTCACCACCGATGTAGCTAGATACTTCAAAACCAGAAGTCAAGCGAACACGGCAAACTTTACGCATTGCTGAGTTAGGTTTTTTAGGTGTAGTGGTATAAACACGTGTACATACACCACGGCGTTGTGGACAAGCCTTCAACGCAGGAACTTTTGATTTTTCAATCAAAGTTGTACGACCCTTGCGGATCAACTGATTTGTTGTTGCCATATGGCAATTCTCCCGTTATTAATCAACCTCAAAAAACGAATTTGAATATACGCTTTTTAAGGGCATGAAATTGTAGTGCATCTAGATGTCAGGGTCAATACGCAGCAAATGCTGTAAACGATTTATCTTACATAAAAAAGGCTACAATTTTATGTAGCCTTAATTTCACACATGTTCAACTTTATCTCGATAAAAAATTACTCTGTTGAGTTGTCCTCATCTTTTACTGGCGCAACAGCAGAATCCTGATCTTTTGATACATCTTTTGTAGAATTATCTTTGTTAGACGTTTTTGTTGCAGTATTTCGGCTAGCCGATAATTTGCCAGTTTTTTTTACAGCGCGATTACCTTTCGGTTCAACAATCTTTTCTTTCGCCAAACTCTCGTCAGTAATTGCTGGTTTTTGCTCTGATTTGGCAACGGGCACTACATTTTGCGCGGCCAACTGTTCGATACCAGTTTCTATCGCCTGATCCTCTACTTGTTCGGTTGTTGCTTCTACCTGATCGGTTTTTTGTTCTGCTTTTTTATCTACAAGCTCAACTTGACTGATAGTGTCACTGTTCGACAAATCTTCAATCGCTTGTTTTTGCAAAATATCTTCTTGCGCTACTGATGGCTGGTTTGGCTGTTCCAATAATGCTGTAATATCATTATTGGCAAGTTGACTAACCTGCAAACGATGTGATTTTTCTTTTTGATAGGCATCCAGTACCGAAATATCTTCATCTTGATGTGCATGTAAATATTGCCGCGCCAATGAAAATATTTCGTCAGCATGTTTTGCAACTTCTTCAATCAATCTGACATTATAAATCGCACCAATTGCAGCACCCAAAACCGGTGTGGTAAATTTTAACAATTTGATTTTTCCAAGCGCGCCAAAACCAGACCATTTATAATTTCCCTGCTCATCGGTCAGAAAGCCCTGAAATTGCTCAATGCTATAATTACTATTTAAAAAACTTTGCAACTGACCATAATCACCAGTATCAAATACACTTTTTAATGTACGCAGCCCCAAGAAAATGGTTTGTTTTTCTGCAATTAAACTGAGATCAGATTGGGATAAAGCAGTATATACCGCGCGGCGATCTTCTTCATTATCCAGCTCAAAACCATAAACATGTCCAATTTCATACATGGTTTTTAAGGATAAAATCACAGAAATAGGTAAATCCGCGGCCGCACCGGCCAGTCCAGTTAAACCACTGACACCGCCCTGTACCGCAGCAATGACTTTATTTACCTGAGTTAATGCATTACCTGCACGTTGTGATCGAGCAGGATCTTTTTGCAATTCAGTAATCTCTTTACAACCAGTTTCTGCCAACACGCTTTCTGTCGCAGCCAGACGGCTTGCAAATTCACTTAATAATTCAAGTACCTCATCGGCAGCCTGATCCATACCATTAGGCAAAACAAAGCGAGAAACTTTATTCAACGTATTATAACGTCTGCCAAAAACTTGACGTGTCACCGTAGGAAATTGATGACGGAAAAGCTGGCGGATATCCTGATAGTCTGAATCCGTTATATCACGCTGATAAGCCTGTCCCTCAACAACCTGTCCGGAAGTTGCCTCAGATTGCGTTTTTTCTACTGGTTCTTGTGCCACTTTTTGCAATGATTTGCCACCTAAATGACTTATTTTTTGTGCTTGCTCTCGAACTTTTTGAAATATACCTGATTTATTACTCATCTGTCTTTCTCATCATTCGTTTTCGTATTTTTATGATTAAAAGGAATTTTCCCTCATGTTTCAAGACTGATTATGTTAATTCATCGGATATATGGCAAAATCTATACAGCAAAACTTTGCAATTTGTCGGTAAAAATTACGTTCTGATAACATGAAGTCTGTCGTCTTGTCCTATACTGCCCTTATAATCATTTTATATTTTGTCCAACATGCTGATTTCTGATTAGATTAATCCTTAAATAAATTATTGATTAGATGAGTAACATGCCAAATACAGATCACATTTTACGGCAAAGTGCCGAACAAAAATATGCCACTGAATTAGAACAGTTAAAACAACAGGATCAATTGCTTAAACCGACAGGCTGGCAACTGTCCGCACATGCAATACGTCAATTTATTTTAGGTGATACAGCACTCAACATTTCCAAAAAATTTTATGGTGATGATGCCTTGGTCGATCGTGCCTTAGTCACATTAATGGGTAAACAAGGATTAATGCTGGTGGGTGAACCTGGAACCGCCAAATCCATGCTATCCGAGCTATTTAGCGCAGCAATCGGCGGCAGCTCACAATTTACCATTCAAGGCACTGCGGGTACCACCGAAGATCATATTAAATATTCATGGAATTATGCCCTGCTACTGGCCGAAGGCCCTTCGGAAAAATCCTTAATTCCTTCGCCACTTTATCACGCCATGCAGCATGGCAAAATCGCCCGTTTTGAGGAAATCACTCGCTGTCCGCCTGAAATTCAGGATGTGCTGGTATCACTGATGTCAGAAAAACAGATGATGATTCCAGAGATGGGACAACAACACAGCCTGCATGCACAGCAAGGCTTTAATATTATTGCCACCGCCAACTTACGTGATCGTGGTGTACATGAGATGTCTTCAGCACTGAAACGACGTTTTAATTTTGAAACCGTAAAACCTATTAAAGACCGCGCCTTTGAAATTGAACTGGTACAACAACAACTTCAACAAGAACTCAAAGACCTTTATCAAGAGGTAAAAATCAAGCCACAAGTAATTGAGCTGTTGGTGACAATTTTTAATGAATTACGCACAGGACAAAGTTTGCAGGGTGCAAATTTAAAAACGCCCGATGCGGTGATGTCCACTGCCGAAGCGGTGAATATTGCGCATGCTGCCAGTCTGCAAGCGATTTATCTAGGCAATGGTGAATTGCAAGCGGGTCATCTTGCCCAGCAATTACTCGGTGTGGTGTTTAAGGACAATGCCGATGATGCCAAACGCTTGCGTTATTATCTGGATACCGTAGTTAAAGAACGTGCTAGACAGGACAGCGACTGGAAAGCGTTTTATGAGGCCAGTCGTGAGTTTTAATGATGCAAGCACTTCAACAGATCGACCTGCCACAGCGACTGGCTGATGCGTTTACAGCCAAAGCACAACTTGCCGAACAGCAGATATATTTTGCCCCGATTCGTCATCATAGCCCTGCCTGTGCTTATGCCTTAAAGCACTATATTGAGCAATTAAAACCGACACATATTTTGATTGAAGCACCACATGGCTTTCAGGATTTAATCGAAGATTTATTATCGACACAGACTCAGCCGCCTGTGGCAATTTTTGCACAGGCAAAGCGTAACCATCAAAATAAAACTGATGATCAACACTTGGAAAATCTGCCACAGATTCAATCTGCCTATTTTCCATTTTGTGACTATTCGCCTGAATGGGTAGCATTACAGCAAGGGCATAAACAACAAGCACAACTTGCCTTTATTGATCTGGACTGGTCTGATCAATGCTACTTTAAAGGTCATTTGGATCAGATTTCAGCACAGCAAAGCAATCTGATGGCAGAACGCTATCTGGCACACAGTCAGTTTATCCAGCAACTTGCCCAAAAGCTGCATTGTCGTAATCATGATGAATTATGGGATCATCTGTTTGAGTTACAGCCTTTAGAACAACTACAAAATCCAACACAATTTTTTAATGATGTATTTAGCTGGTGTGCCTTGGCACGACTGGACTATGAGGAAGAGGTGCTTTACCGAGAAGCCTCATTACATCGTGAATATTGTATGTATCAGCATATTCAAACACTGCGCAAACCTGAGAATAAATTACTGATTGTTACAGGTGGTTTTCATACCCTAGCATTGATTGAGCAATTAGTTAGTCCTGAAGTAAAACCTTATCTGATTGAACAAAAAAATAAGCATTGGCAACAACAAGCATGGCTGATTCGCTATAGTTTTGATCGACTGGATGCCTTAAATGGTTATGCTTCGGGCATGCCCTCACCTGCTTATTACCAACGTTTTTGGCAGGATTTAAATATAATCCACCCTAACCCTCCTTTAAAAAAGGAGGGGAAAAGTCCCGTTTTGGAAAAGGGGAATGAGCACTGCTTGGTAAAGGGATTGCAACAACTTTATGATTATCTAAGTTTACTCTGTCGGGAACTGGCAGAAAAACAGGCGCTGGAAATCACGCCTTATATTGCCTTAAAAAATACTGCGGAACTGGCACTGGGATTGGCACAATTACGTGGACATTACCGACCAAGTCGTTATGATTTACTCGATGCCTTACAAAGTAGCCTGATTAAAGGTGAAATGGACGATGGACAGCATTATTTATGGCAATGTATTAAGGATTATTTAAGTGGTCAAACATTAGGGCAAGTGGCAAAAAACCAGCGTAGTCCAGCACTATTGCAGAATACCTATCAGAAAATCCAGACTTTACGCTTTAAACTCGATGATACGCTACAGAAACAACGCAAACTGGATATTTATCGTAAGCCAATACATCAACAGATCAGTCAATTTCTACATTTGTTAAATTTTTTACAGGTCGGTTTTGCCCAGCGACTATCTGGCCCCGATTTTATCCATGGCACAGGCATGGATTTATTATTTGAAGAATGGCGTTATGCATGGACACCCGCTGTCGAGGCACGTTTAATTGAACTGTCAGAACAAGGTGATCAACTTAGCCAACTGGGCACACATCAACTGCTAGACAGGCAGCAGGATTTACAGGCACAGGGATTAGGACAATCCGCTATGCACACTGCACAATTGCTGGCACAAGCATGCCAATTGGGCTTAAGACAGCAGTTACATAACCTGCAACAACAGCTTCATCACTATCTGGAAATAGATCAAAATCTGGCATCACTGATTGCTGCGGCACAGCAATTGTTTTATCTCTGGCATGGTCGACAACTATTACAATTGCCAGCGCAAGCCCTACAAGACAGCATCGTGTTTGCCATCACGCAAGCTTGTTATGTGCTAGATCAACTCTATGATACCCACGAGGACAAGGTTGAACAGAATGTGCAAAACTTAAAAGCACTGCATGAATTGATCACCAATGCACAAGATAAATTCCAAGTATCTGATCTTCATTTACTCGATCAAATGTATCAACAACTGGATGCAGGCAAACTCGATGAATTTCATTTATTAAAACTCAAAGGTGCACTGCATACCCTGTTATATCTGGACCAACGCATCACACAACAACAATTACAGCAACATATCAAAGCAGCTTTTAGTATCGGCAGCCACGCCGAAGATGCGGTGCAATATCTGCATGGCGTATTATATATTGCACCGGAAATTTTTGTGCAATCCGACCTTGCCATTCACACCCTGCATCAACTGGTACAACACTGGTCAGATGATACTTTTTTACAGATTCTACCTGACCTGCGTTATATTTTTAGTCAGTTAAATCCTAGACAGAGCCAGCAGATTTCCGGCAAAATTGCCGAATATACCCATTTGCAAGATGCCAGTCTGCTAGAGCAGGTCTATTCAAATATTTCTGAACAGGACATGCTGCGTGGTGTGCAGTTAAATCGGCAATTAGAAACGATTTTTGCAGATGATCAACTATTATCATGGTTACACAAATCAGCACCGCATACGCCACAGGAGCACGTCGATGACTGATCAAAAACAAGAACAACACTCCGAAACTGATTTAGAACACGCACGGCGCTGGCGTTTAATTCTAGGACGTTATGCCGATAAGAACTTACAGCAAGCCAATCTTTCCGGGGAACAACTACAACTGGAACGTTCGCTGGACTTTTTATATCAACAGGAATACAAACGCCGTGGCATTGAACAGGGCAAAAATCGTCATGGCAGCCTTGATGCATCACAACTGACTGCCATTAACTGGCTGAATCAAAGTCGTAAACTATTTCCCAAATCGACCTTTGAGCGTATGCAGAAACAGGCACTGGAACGCTATCAAATGACCGATTTACTCAAAACGCCCGAGCATGTGCGACAACTGGATGCCAATCCTGCCATTGCCAAGGCGTTATTGAGTATGCGAGGCAAGTTAAGTGCAGAAATGCGGGATGCGATTCGGGAATTGATTGCCAAAGTGGTCGATGAGTTACTGCAAAAAATCCGCCCACAATTTTTACAGGCATTACAGGGACGACGCAATCGTTTTCGTCGCTCGCATATCAAGCAGGCACAAAATTTTGATTGGCGACGTACCATTCAACACAACCTCAAACATTATCAGCCCGATTTACAGAAAATTATTATTCAGCAACCGTTTTTTAATGCACGGGTCCAACAGCATTTGCCGTGGGAAATTGTGCTGTGTGTCGATCAAAGTGGTTCGATGATGGATTCGGTGATGTACGCAGCGATTTGTGCCAGTATCTTGGCAGCATTGCCAGCCGTGACCACGCATCTGGTTTTATTCGATACCCAAATTGTCGATTTAAGCCATCTGGCGCATGATCCTGTTGAAGTGTTATTAACCATTCAACTTGGTGGCGGCACCAATATCGGACATGCCCTGCAATATTGTGCGCAAAAAATCAAACAACCCCAGCGCAGTATTCTGGTATTGATCAGTGATTTTGAGGAAGGTGGTTCGGTGCAACAGATGTATAAAACCATCTCACAGTTGAATGAACAAGGTTGTAAATTACTGGGGCTGGCAGCACTTGATCAATTTGCCAATCCTTGCTATGACCATGCGACCGCACAGCAATTACAGCAACGTGGCATGCAGGTGGCGGCCATGACACCTGAACATCTGGCAACGTGGTTTGCCGAAATCATGTCATGAAAAAAGTATAATGAGAGCGGCTTAATGAGAAAAATACAATGAGTTGGCAAATATATTTAAATTATGACGAAGATAGCCTGACCACTTTTGCCAATGCAGGTCTGATCCGACGTGCTAAAAAGTCGCTGGATGATGTCCAGCCACAAACCCACGATGCACAATTGCATTTTGTGGTGGAGGATTGTCATGTCGAATTGCCCGTACAAGGAATTACGCAAGCCTCTTGCACCTGCCCTGCTCAAGGCTGCTGCAAACATATCTTAAGTAGTATTTTATGGTTACAACAACATCCTGAGCATTTACAACCCGAAGTCGCCCATACAGATAAAAATCCTCAGGACCATGCACCTGTAATACCCTCTGCTTTAGACACGGCCTTGCAATTGGATTCACACCAACTTCTAAAAAATTTGCGTAAAACCGAACGGCAATTGGCTTATCAGATTTTTTCCGAATGGCAACATGATCCGACTTTATGCCATATTGAGATTCAAGCCGAAAAAATCAGTTTTCAAACCACTTTTTCCGAATCAGCGATTGTGTATTTTCCGCAAAGTCATCTGGCAGGCATGCTCTCCGATGTTGCGGATAAACAAAAAAATGCCTGCCATCTTGCCTGTATTGCCTATTTATTTTCCCAGCATACAGCAGAAAAATGGCAATGGTCAGCAGATTTACAACAGCAAGATTCCAATCCAACTGAAACCATAACGACTTTAAATCAGGAAGATCTAACATTTATCACAGATCTAAAAGTGTTATGTTTATCCTTGATGCGACAAGGTTTATCACATATTGCCAAGGAATCGGTTTTATCTTTGCACTTACTGAATATGCAGGCACGGGCGCAAAATCTTCCACGTCTGGCAAGTGAACTGCGACGCTTGCATGGTTTATTACAACGTTTGCTAACGCATGATGTACAGGTCGATGAAGCACAAATTTTTGATGCTTTGGCATTTCTATATGCTTATTTAACCGCATTGCAACACGATACAGAACAACCCGAAACATTAAATCAAGACAAACTCTATCAGTTACGTGGTCAAGTACAACGTGACTATGCGCAGCGACAAATCGAACATCTAATTCCACTCGGCTGTGAATGGTGGACAACCACCAGTGGCGCACGCGGTCTGACTGTGTGTTTCTGGGACAATAACCTACAGCATGTTCGGGAAGTCACGCAAGCGCGTGCCAATCATTTGGATATTACCTTTAATCAAGACAGTGCGGCACAAACAGGCATCTGGGGCAGTTCACTGGATTTTTTATTGAAGCATCAACTGAAACTGACTGACGCCAAAATCAGTCCGGATGGAAAGCTCAGCGCCAGTGCGGATAGTCGTTTTCAATCACTGGGGCATTTAAGTCAACTGAGTCCAGAAGCATTTAAACAACAAGTCGTCGGCATTAATGACTGGCAGCAACTTAAAAAACTTTTGCAACCAACATCAAGCCTATTCAATCAAGTTCCCCGCTATCAATTGTTACATCTCCAAGCGTGTAGCCAACTGGAACTCAATGAAATTGAACAATGCTTTGAATGCTGGGTCACCGATTGCCAACAACAGCAATTACAGCTGTCATTGCCTATTGATCCCAATCATCATGGCAAAATTAATAAACTGCAATATCTGATTCAAACAGGTCAAATCATTGCCATACTGGTTCGAATGGAGATACAGGTACAGACAATTCGTTTTCTACCGTGTAGCCTAGTTTTAAATGAGACAAAAGGTCTGCGTATTTTTAGTCTGGATTATGACCACCTTCCCTATCACAAACAAAAGCAGAGTTTTTTACAAAAATTCACCGGGCGGATCAGCAGCTTACTGGCACGTAAACGTGAGCTTGATTCAACCACGACCACCGATGTTATTCAGCTTACATTACAGCATACGCAAAACCTGCTGGAGTTTTATGCCAATACTGGTCGACAAAGTTTTGACCCCGATGATCAACAGCATTTGCAACAATTGACACAGCAATTTGAAGATTTAGGTTTACAGTTACTTGCTCAACTATTGCAGCAACAATCCCTAGCATTCTCCGAACAACTACTCATCTGGCGACATGTACTCGGATTGACACAAAAGCTATTGATCCAGCTGCCAATACGGTGACAGATTGTGTCGCAAATAAACATTCATACTATACACAGCTTGTTAAAACTTGATTATTCTTAATCCATCAGAATTTATGTCCCTTACAAAATTGAAATATCCAGAATAACGGAGTGATAAATGTTTGAAAATTTAATGCATAAATTAGGTCAACTGATCAATCCCAAAGATCAGGTGACATTGGATTTACTCCATACCCTTGTTGCACCTTTGGCAGAAATAGATCAAAACCTTCCAGAACAAGCTTTAAGTTTTATCATTGATGGTCAACATGCCGAAATATTACTCACGCTACAACAACAGCCCAACGATCAAGCCAGTGCTCTACTAGGTAACCCAGGAACTTATTCATGGTACTGGGCATCACACAATTTAAGCAAAGCACAAGAAAAATTGGTCAAAGCTGGGCAAAATGCCCGTTATAAACTGTATATCGATATTTTTGAAAAATTAACTGCGGAACAAATTATTCGTTATGGCAAACTACTGGCTGCGGTAACACAACAAAAAAACTTTAAAGTATTGTATGAACAAACGCCTGTCTGGTTTACCTATCTGATTGTTGATGGATTGGTGACGACTCTCAGTCAGAACTATGGCAAGGAATTAACCCATCATCAGCACTGGACACTGGAAAAATTACAACAGTTACTTGCCAGCGATATTACAAATGCCGATCTTATTTTGATTGCCACACTATTTGAACGTAAAGAGATTGATCGCTATCACCACAACAATTTACACTTAATTCATAAGCTGGCAGATAGCAGCACTTTTTTACAACAGCGTGGTGAAACCCTGCAAAGTGTCATCCCGAGTTTATCTGCCAATGGACAGGTATTATTTCTCGAATTTGCCAAAAATCATCTGGAGCTGGTGAAACAATTTCCACAATTAATCATCATACTCGCTCTGAGTAGCAGTAAAACAGTACGGGAAGCTGCCAACAGTCTCATTAGTCAACTGGATAGCATACAGGCTCAGCAATATTTACAATATTATTTAACGCAAGGCGATACTAAGCAACGTGCCTTTGCAGCAGACTTACTGGCACGAAGTCCTGAAGATAGTCGTGATATTTTGCAACAGGCTTTAGATCACGAAACGCAAAAATCGGTTCAACAAAGTATTCAATCTGCCCTTCAACGACTAGATAGCCTACAACAAATCGAGGAGGAAGATTTTATCATCCCAGAATTGCAGCCACTCGCCTCACAGGATATTCCGGACAGTTTTATTACTGTATTACAAGAGAATTATCAAGCAATTTTAGAAAAAGCCCGACTCGCTGCCGAGCAGGAAATTGAAAATAATAAAGCTGCGGATAGAAAATATAAATATGACTGGCAACAAAAAAATTATAAAGACTTGCAAAAAATCAGTACGGAACAAATCGGAAAACCATTATTGGCCAGCATTAATGGCAAACAAAGCGCCAAAAGTATTAAATATGGCAATATTATTTTATATCAGAAAAAAATCCAGAATTATACTGAATACGGCTTGCATCATGCCCTGCGTCTAATTAATCATCGTGATAACTGGATCAATTGGGAAAGTTTATTTAGCGAATATTTACAACCGCATCATTTTGAACATCTGGAATTACGCCAATTGGCACATGCAATGCAAGATGTCGGCTTTAAAAACGTAAACCGTTTAATTGCCGCAGGCTTTCTGGAAAATAGTTATTACAATGGCATGCATGATTATATTCAGCGTAATGACCAGATTGTGCCATTTTTTGCGGAAAATCTGGATTTTATTGCCGAGGCTTTAGGATTATTACCCAATCAGTCTGAGACCAGTTATCGCAATTTTGAACCATTAAATGCAATTACCGTATTAGGTTATTTCCCACATATTCCAAAGCAATTTATTCCTCGCTTACTGGAATTAGCCCTTGGTGAAAATAAACGCCTGCGGTTTGATGCACAGGAATTATTACAAACAGTCCCGAATATTCATGAACGAGCGATTGAAGCCTTACAAAATGGTAAACAGGAAATTCGTATTACGGCAATTGAATGGCTGGTTCGCCTGCAACATGCCTATGCCATACCGGCCCTGTATGCTGTATTAAAAAAAGAGAAAAAAGAAATTGTCATTGCTGCAATTTTGACTGCACTGGAACAGTTCGGCGAAGATATCAGCAGTTATCTATCGCCATCAACTTTACAACAAGAAGCAGAAAAAGGCTTAAAAGGCAAAATTGCTGCGAGTTTTAGCTGGTTTGATTTAGACAGCTTGCCGAGCGTACAGTGGCAGGATGGTTCTCCTGTTGATAGCACGATTATCAAATGGTGGGTCGTATTGGCAGACAAACTCAAAGACCCTGTACCGAATGCCTTGCTACAACGCTATCTCAGTTTACTGGATGAAAAAAGCCAACAAGCCCTATCCTTACACCTGTTACAAAGCTTTATCCAGCAAGATACCCGTCACCCGAGTCTGGAAGAAGCCAGTGCAATTGCCGTCAATGAAGCACCTGCCCGTTTACAAAACTATCGTGATGCCTATCAACGCTGGGGCAAGCAATATCCGGAATACTATGGCAAATACGCCACCATCACGCTAGAAGAAGTGATTGAAGAAATTAAACGTGAACGCATGGGAATTTATCTTGGATCAGCAATTAAAAGCAAGGGTATGCTGGCCCTGACCTATAAAGCGCAAAGCAGCCAAGCGGTTAAATTACTGCAAGATTATATGAAATATCATTATCAGCGTCGGGCGCAGATTGAAGCCATGCTCAGTAGCTTTAGCATTAGTGATGATCCGTTAATTATTCAATTATTACTTGGCTTATCGCGTCGTTATCGTACCACATCCGTACAAAACCTTGCCAAACAACTGGTTGAACAGATTGCCGAACGCAATCACTGGAGTAGTGACGAACTGGCTGATCGTACCATTCCAACTGCCGGCTTGGATGATACAGGTATTCTGACACTGGATTATGGCACCCGAAGCTTAACCGCCTACGTCGATGACAAAGATAAATTCGTACTGAAAAATGAAGATGGTAAAGTGATTAAAAGCTTGCCGGCTGCTCGGCAAGGTGATGATGAAACCCTTATCAAGGAAGCCAAGTCATTATTTAGCAACAGTAAAAAAGAATTTAAACAGGTGGTGGAGTTACAAACCCAGCGCTTATATGAAGCAATGTGTAGCGAACGGGTCTGGTCAAGTGCTGACTGGCAGGAATATCTGTTTGCCCACCCGATCATGAAACGACTCATTCAACGTCTGGTCTGGTTGGAAGTTGATAGCGATGGTCAGATTTTGCATCAGTTCCGCCCAAGTGATGATGGTAGTCTGCTTGATCTTGAAGATGATGAAATTGAATTACAAACCGATAGCCAGATTAAACTGGCACATGCCGTATTAATTTCTCAGGAACAGGCAACTGAATGGCAAGATCACTTTAAAGACTATAAAGTCAAAGCATTATTTGATCAAATGAGTCATCAACTCCCCGAATTTGATGACAAGGCACAATTGATCGATGATCGTAAAGGCTGGCTTACAGATACCTTCACCTTACGAGGTGTGATTACCAAACTGGGTTATCAACGGGCCAGCATTGAAGACGGCGGTTCATTTGATAGTTATTACAAACCATTTAGTCAGATTGGTATTTCTGCGGTGATTAATTTTAGCGGCAGTTATGTACCTGAGGAAAATATTCCTGCGGTCTTGTATGAACTTGGTTTTGACAATAAAACCGTACGCTCATGGCGCGAACAACAGCTGCAACTATCACAGGTGCCAAAAGTGCTACTGGCGGAATGTTATGCCGATTATCTTAAAGTAGCAGCAGCCTGTTCCGGTTTTGATCCGGAATGGCAGAAAAAAACACCATGGTAACAGGGCTTATTGACACTTCATCTATAATTGCGATATGAGTCGTATACAGCGCAAGATTTTTTTTAGGTGATAAGTGTTAAATCTAGTATCTTTCGCCATTGCAGGCATCTGGGAAAACCGCTTAAATGTCTGCAATTGTTTAGTAATGAAAATAAGGGACTTGACATGAATCGTCGTGTTGTGATCACTGGCATGGGCATTAACTCGTGCATCGGTAATACTTTAGAAGCTGTTACACACTCCTTAAAAAATGGTATTTCAGGCACACGTTTTAACCAGTCCTATGCGGATCTTAATTTTAAAAGCCATGTCAGTGCAGCCGCTGAACAGAATTTTGATGGGATTGATCGCAAATTAAAACGCTTTATGGGTGTTTGTGCCATGTATGCCTACAATGCAGCAGTCGATGCAGTCGAGCACGCAGGACTTAAAGCCGAAGATCTAGCAGGCAATCCACGTTACGGTGTGGTCGGTGGCAGTGGCGGTAATTCAACGCATTCTGTGGTGGAAATGACTCAATTACTCGAAGAAAAAGGCGCACGTAAAATTGGTCCTTTCTTTGTGCCGCGTAATATGAGTAATACCATTACTGCCAATATTGGTGTGGCATTTAAATTACAGGGTGTTTCACATTCCATTACCAGTGCCTGTGCAACATCTGCCGATGCCATTGGCTATGCCTATAATCTGATCCAATTGGGTAAACAGGATTTAATGCTGGCAGGTGGTGGTGAAGAAGATCACTGGTCACAAAGCCTGTTATTTGATGCCATGGGTGCATTATGTGCCAAATACAATGAGACCCCAGAAACAGCCTCCCGCCCATATTCTGCGGATCGTGACGGTTTTGTCATCGCTGGTGGTGGTGGTTTTGTGGTACTGGAATCGCTGGAACATGCCCAAGCACGTGGTGCAAATATTCTGGCAGAAGTTGTCGGTTATGCGGCCAATAGCGATGGTGCAGATATGGTGGCACCAAGTGGTGAAGGTGCAACCCGTTGTATTCTCATGGCACTTGATGAAGCAAAACAACATGGTGTAGAGCAGATAGATTATGTCAATACCCATGGTACCTCTACCCCTGCTGGTGATATTACCGAATTAAAAGCCATGGAACGTGCCTTTGGTGAAGGGCAAGTGCCTGCCTTTAGTTCAACCAAATCCATGACTGGTCATAGTCTGGGTGCAGCTGGTGTGCAAGAAGCAATTTATTGCTTACTGATGATGCAAAATGACTTTATCGCCCCGAATATTAATGTGACTGAACTGGACGAAGGTGCAAAAGGTTTTGATCTGGTACTTGAAAAACGTGAGACTAAACTGAATACTATTCTAAGTAATAGTTTTGGTTTTGGTGGGGTAAATGCCTGCCTGGTTTTCAAGAAATGGGCTGATGCCTAAATAGGATCATCAATGGATGTGCCATCTGAAGCGTTTTTATGGGTAAAAGCCTTACATATTATTGCGATTGTATGCTGGTTTGCTGCCTTGTTTTATCTGCCACGTTTGTTTGTTTACCATGCCATGAGCGAGGATGAGATTAGTCATCAACGCTTTCAGGTGATGGAACGCAAGTTATACCGTGGCATCATGTGGCCTTCCTTGATTGCAACCTTAATCACTGCACATTTTTTGGTAGATTGGGGCGATGCAATCTACCATTACCATGCCGCAATCTGGTTCTATCTCAAGGTCAGTCTGGTCGGTATATTAATCATTTATCACTTGTTCTGTGGTTATTACCGTAAAAAACTGATTGAAAATGCCCATTATAAATCACATAAATTTTGGCGTTTTTTTAATGAGCTTCCTACACTGATTTTATTTGCCTGCGTTATTCTCGTGGTGGTTAAGCCGCAATTTTAAGAGCGGCTTAACCTCATGAGATCAATACGTAAAAGGTTTAAAACCCAATGTGGTTGCTTTAGATAAATCTTTCACATCAATTTTAAATACTCCCAATCGACCATCGGGTGCACCGCACATCTGGATATAAGCTTTGCCGGTATCGCCTTCGCGTTCAGATAAAACCTTTATCTTTGCTGTTTGCAACTGCTGTTTTAGCTGACTGAGGCTTAATCCACTATTTTCACATTGCCGGCTTTGCAATGATTTATACACTTCTATGCTTTGTTGCGCATGATCGGACTGTTTTGAGTGTACAGGCAAATGACTGCACCCAACACATAAGAGGCTAAACATCAATGCCATGCTGGTTTTCATAAAATCTACTCGGTATTAAATCTTGAATCTATTTAGCCTTAATGCAAATGATTTAATAAATGACTAAATTGTTCGATTTGTGCAAAAGGTTGTGCTGCGGTGATTTCATCCAGCGTGCCATAACCATAGGTTACCGCAACCGCTTCAATCCCATTACGCCGTGCACCTAAAATATCATGTTCACGATCTCCAACCATAATGCACTGTTCAGAGCTCAAATTTTCCTGTTGTAAAATATAAGTAATCAAATCACCTTTGTTGGTACGTTCCCCGGTCAGTTCACTACCGTAAATATGTTGAAAATATTGCGCCAAATTAAAATATTCGAGAATACGTTTGGCATAAATAGTGGGCTTTGCTGTGGCAACAAAGAGTTGATAGCCTCGTTGATTCAATAATAGCAAGGTATTTGCCACATCAGGATAAACCTCATTTTCGAATAATCCTGTTTTGCTAAATCGCTCACGATACATGGTTAAGGCTCGTTCTGCCAGTTCATCATCTTCGGTCTTCAGTAATTTGGCCAAGGATTGTTTTAAGGGTGGACCAATACACCAATCGAGCGAAGTTTCCTCTGCTAAGGGATAGCCTACACGCTCCAGACCATATCGAATAGACGTCGTAATGCCAACTTTTGGATCAGTTAAAGTGCCATCGAGATCAATTAAAATATTTTGAATTGCCATATCTTCAAGAAAATCATTTATATCACTATTAAGTGTGCCACAACCCTTGCTAAAATAGAAAATAATAAATCAGTAAAATTAAGGAAGATTCAAAATGCGCCCGACGGTCTTATGTTTTTCAGGTCTGGATCCTTCCGGTGGAGCAGGTATTCAGGCCGATATTGAAGCCATTGGACAAAGTGGTGCACATGCTGCGATTGCCTGTACTGCGCTGACCATTCAAAACTCACAACAGGTGTTTGGCTTTGAAGCAACCTCAAAAGAATTATTGCTGGCACAGGCCAATGCCGTTATTGACGATTTGCCAATTAATACCGTGAAGTCTGGTATGTTAGGCACAACAGACAATATTGCCGCATTGGCCGAATTCTTGAATCTACATGCTCATCTCAAATATGTATTAGATCCTGTGTTGGTTGCAAATAGCGGCGGTTCACTTGGTGATTTGCCCACATTGGTTGAAGCATTTAGAATTCTCATTCCCCGTGCCAATATTATCACCCCAAATACAGTTGAATTAAGAGCATTAACAGGCTGTGAAGATCTACAAAAAGCAACACAAAAAATCTTTGAATTGGGTGCACAAGCGGTTTTAGTGAAAGGTGGCCATGAAAAGTTGCCGGCTGATCTGTTAATTAATCGTTTATATATACAGGGGCAACTGGTACATGAAAGTGAACAGCCACGACTCGATGGTGAATTTCATGGTTCAGGCTGTTCATTGGCCAGCTTTATTGCAGGTCGTTTGGCGCTTAATGATTCACTGGAAAAAGCAGTAGATATTGCAGAAAAATGGTTGTTCCGCGCATTACAACGTGCCGATGTGCCGCATGCCGATGGACAACGGATGCCAAGACGCTTTACCTAATCGGTATATTCTTATTATGATATTTGCACGATCTCATCAATTAACGGTATATTAGCTGTGCGAACAGTTGTTCTTAGTACAATATATTATTTAGGCAAACCGGTCATACACCATCATAATACAAAATCTTTGCCATAAAAAAGTTGTTGATGTTTTTTTCATCAACAACTTTTTTGATTAAATATTTTTAACGCTGTTTAGAATTTATATTGAAGACCTACGCCCCCTAGAGTATTTTTATCGTCCACCAATTTGTGTTGTGCTAGAAAAGCATAGGCTTTGGCATTACTATTATATTGATAGTCCACACCTGCCGAGATTTGCTGTGCTTTGACATCAGATGCAGAAGTTTTATAACTGGTTGTACCCTGTTGATACTGGCCTTTTACAGACCATGGTGTATCTGCAATTTTATAAACCGCACCCAGCGAAAAACCAAGCTCATCATCAACTGCTGAAGCGGCAGCAACATTACTTGCCGTGCTGCTTTCATCAATTTCTGCACGTTGTACTAAAGCACGTAAAGACAAATTGGCAACATTATAAGTCCCTGTCGCACGAATGGTATTGCTTTCGGCCCATGCATTTGATGCCCCAATCCAACGACTTGGTACGGCACTGTCATACGCCAGACCAAGATTAAAGCCAGCATCTTTATTGTCATAAGTAATTGATGAAGAAACAGCATCACCAAAATTGTCGCCTACAGCAGTCCCGTTACTGGCGACAGTACTATCTTCGCCCTGGAATAACTGCACGCCAATATTGATCTTACCACCCGCAGCACTGAGAGTTGGAGATTGATACTGAATAGCATTGTTGACACGATTTTCACCAGTAAATGTATTTTGTATATCAAGTCCATTTCCATAGTAATTATCAAATAAATCTACACCACCCAGACGTTTTAAAAAGGTATTAACTTTACCAAAGGATAAGGTACCCAATTGTTCATGTTTTAATCCCAAATAACGATCTCGCTGACCAAAATCGGTTGTACCCGAATCAGTATTAACGGTCCATTGTGCATCATAAACAACACTAAGTTTATCGGTTAATTTTTCAGACCCTTTAATCCCGATGTAAGAGTTATTTGATGAAACAGAAGCACCATCATTGGTACCTAATAAGGTATGTCCTGCATCTTTATCGGCAAAATTGGCAGATATATCAAAAAGACCATATAAAGTTGGTGCAGCAAAACTTGTACCCGAAATCACCGCTAATGCAATTGCCAAACTAATTTTTTGAGTTTTCATGTGTTCCCCACTTAATATTTCAGACTGTTTGAACTCCAGCACATTGTTACGAAATATTTTGTAAAGAAAAAATAATTTAAAATGCAATGCTTTTCATAATTTCGTCATAAAGAAATCTTTTTTATACCGACTTTTTCATATACAACCAATATAATTTGGGCAGAATACAGAGTATAGAAATCGCAAAAATCAAACTTAAAAATGTTGTATAACCGATGCTATCAGCCAGTTTTCCACCCAACACATACAAGCCACCACTGACCAAGGTCATGATTGAAACCTGTACAGTAAAATCTGTTCCGGCAAATTTTTCTCTGGCATAGAGCATGATCAAACTTAACATTGCCACTAGACTCATGGCCGCAAAAAACTCTTCAACAGCATTTGCCGCATAGACATGTAATATTGAAAAGTGAAGCTTATGTTCAAAAGCATAGGCTAAAAGCAGATAATATAAAAAAGCAGTGCTCTGTAAAATAGAAAACCAGATTAGCATCACTGACAAAGAAAAGCGCTTAATCAACCATGCTGCCAGCCAAGCACCCACTAACGCACAGATTGCACCAAACATGGTGACATAGACACCAATTTGCGCCAACGTTAAGCCCATATCAATCATCATGGGTTTGATGATCGGGCCAGACAAACCATCAGCAATTTTATAAGTGACTAATACCAATAACCATAGTTTAAGTTCCTTGCTCTGCCAAAGATGTGCATAAATATGTCTGATTTTCAGCAGAATATTATTTTTCTTTGCTAAAGAAGTCTGTGGCCCAATTTTAAATTGAGGTTCCCGATAAAATAAAATAGGCAAACTATTAACAGTCACCCCAATTGCCAGTGCAATAAAAGTGGTTTTCCAGGACAATATCTCTATTGAATACAGCACTGCACCACCACCAAGTAAAAAGCCCAAACGAGAACCCATCACCTGAAACGTATTGCCCCAATGCACCTGTCCTCGTTTTAAAATATTCACTGCAAGACCATCGGTTGCAATATCCTGCGTTGCACACAAGGTGTTCATGAGCAATAACACAATACATAAATGCCACAGTGCAGACAGTTGATGCAATTGGTCAACCGGTAAATATGCCAATATCAGCAAACAGGCAATGGTCAGAACTTGAGTCAATATAATCCAAAACCGATAATGGCCCATTTTTTGATAACCAAAATGATCTATCACTGGTGCCCACAAAAATTTAATCGCCCAAGGCAACATCAAAAGTCCAGAAATGCCAATTTGGGTCAGTGAAACACCATAATGCCGTAATAAAGCTGGCAAAGCCTGTGTCATAAAACCAACGGGCAAGCCTTGGGCAAGATAGAGTGCCAATAGCATTATCAAAGAATATGAACTTGCCTTTTCACTCATTTTAATATTTCGTTTTGGCATAATTGATCATTGTCACTTCAATACAATGCAGACAATATAAAAATATGGCGTAAATTGCTAGCGTCTATTTGGCTGGCTTTTTAATGATTTTCGCCAGTATTTATAGGCAAAATGGATTTATTGTCTGATGTCAAACTTAAACTTACTGGCACGTTTCAATAATGTCCCTCAGCGTGGAACAAAATGGTCTAAACATTATGCAAGAAATTCTAAAAGCATATCAAGGAAATTTTTTGGCAAAAAAGCCTTTGCGATTTTCTGATCCTTTGCGCTTCCTACATGTTAAATAACAATACATCTATATGGATTTTGTCAGAAAAACGTTATGATGCTCTTAATTTTAATTTGACTAGTTTTCAGACAAAATAATGGACAATGTTGTAAAAATCTCTGCCGCAACCCTCATGATCCTTGCGTTGACAGGTTGTGATTTAAGTAACAAACAACCCTCAACAGTAACAACGGTAAAAGCACGACAACCTGTGATCGCGATTGCATTAGGTGGTGGCGGTGCGAAAGGTTTTGCGCATATTGGTGTAATTAAAGTACTCGAATCACATGGTATCAAACCCCACATTGTCACCGGAACAAGTGCCGGTAGTTTTGTCGGCAGTATTTATGCCTCAGGTAAAACACCATTTCAGTTGCAGGAAATTGCCTTAAAACTCGAAGAATCAGACTTACGTGATTTAACCCTGAATAGCCAAGGTATCGTGCTCGGTCAAAAATTACAGGATTATGTCAATCGCCAAGTCGGCAATAAACCAATTGAAAAATTTCCAAAGCGTTTTGCAGCCATTGCAACAGATTTAAATACCGGTAAAAAAGTCGAATTTATTCGAGGCAATGCAGGACAAGCCGTGCGCGCCTCTTGCAGTATTCCAAATGTCTTTGTGCCAGCCACCATTGCAGGAAAAAAATATGTTGATGGTGGATTGGTCAGCCCGATTCCAGTTGTAACAGCAAAAAATATGGGTGCTGACATTGTCATTGCGGTGGATATCTCGGCACGTCCACAGAACAGTAAGTCAATGAATATGTGGGGATTACTTGATCAAACCATTAATATTATGGGCCAATCTAGCATTAATTACGAACTCAATCAGGCAGATATCGTGATTAAACCTACCGTCGGTCATCTTGGTGTGTTAGATTTAAAAGCACGTCATGAATCTATTTTGGCCGGTGAACAGGCTACTCAAGGTCAAATACCAAAAATCAAAAAAATTCTGGCTGATTTTGCCAGATCACCACAAGCATTATTGCCACCACCCAAGGCAAAATTTTAATCAAATAATACCATAGGGCGACATCACCATGAATTTCAACATTGAACCGTGGCACTGGTTCCTACTGGGAATCGCACTTATCGTGCTGGAAATTTTTGCACCGAGTTTTACCATTTTCTGGTTTGGTTTGGCGGCAGTTATGGTCAGTGCTTTACTCTGGTTATTTCCCATGATGCCTGTTCCCCTGCAAATCATGACTTGGATTATTTTATCGATTCTGATTACTTTTCTGTGGTTTAAATTTATTAAACCCTTATCCAAAGACCATACCAAAGCAGGACTTCCCCGTGAAGCGACCATTGGACAAGTTGGCATGGTGATTCACATTATTCCCGAACACAACGAAGTGATTGTTCGTTTTCCTATGCCAATTTTAGGCACTGATGAATGGACTTGCCGCTGTCTGGAACCGATCAATGTTGGTGATCGTGTGTCCGTAACAGACATTCTAGGTAATCAACTCGTTGTCATTCCCCAACAATCACACAATAAAAACTGAGGATTTAAATCATGACTTTTGTCATTGTTCTTGCTGTTCTGGTCGCTATCGCGATATACAGCACAGTTACGCTAGTGCCGCAAGGCTATAAATTCATCGTACAACGACTAGGCAAATATCACGCAACCCTAACGCCCGGGATTAATTTTATTATTCCTTTCATGGATAAAGTCGCTTATAAAGTCACCACAAAAGACATTGTACTTGATATTCCATCACAGGAAGTCATCACCCGTGACAATGCAGTACTCTTGATGAATGCTGTGGCCTATATCAATATCACTGCACCTGAAAAAGCAGTTTACGGGATTGAAGATTACACTTGGGCAATCCAAAATCTGGTACAAACGACTTTACGTTCCATCGCAGGTGAAATGAATCTCGATGATGCCCTCTCTTCCCGGGATCATATCAAGGCAAAATTAAAGATCGCAATTTCTGATGATATTGCAGACTGGGGCATCACCCTTAAAACAGTAGAAATTCAAGATATTAAACCGTCATCCACCATGCAGGCAGCGATGGAAGCACAAGCAGCAGCAGAGCGTCAACGTCGTGCAACGGTTACAAAAGCTGATGGTGAAAAACAGGCTGCTATTTTAGAAGCAGAAGGACGTCTGGAAGCATCGCGTCGTGATGCAGAAGCGCAGGTTGTCTTGGCCGAAGCCTCACAAAAAGCCATTGAAATGGTGACATCCGCGGTGGGAGAAAAAGAAATTCCTGTTGCATATTTACTGGGTGAGCAATATGTCAAAGCCATGCAGGACATGGCCAAATCTAACAATGCCAAAACTGTGGTCTTACCTTCGGATATTCTTAATACCATTCGTGGTGTCATGGGACGTTATAACGCACCTTAATCAAAAAGAGCGCATATAAATAAAATGCGCTCTTTTTTTATTGTCTGTCCCATCCTAAATAAAGTTGACACTTTTCATTCTTAAATTATGGAGAGTGTTATGACTACACCACTTAAACGAACACAGCGAGATTATAGTCT
>NZ_OANT01000015.1 GCF_900096995.1 Acinetobacter puyangensis | reverse complement strand
AGACTATAATCTCGCTGTGTTCGTTTAAGTGGTGTAGTCATAACACTCTCCATAATTTAAGAATGAAAAGTGTCAACTTTATTTAGGATGGGACAGGTCAATAAATTAAGTTAAAGTTTTAAAACCAAAATAAAAAAGCCATGTAATTTATGCATGGCTTGATATTGTTCGTTTAAAAATTAGTTTTGAGCAGCTTCTTTAACATCTCCAGCAGTTTTCTCAATTACACCTGCAACTTTTGCTGTAGCATCTTTAGCAGCTGTTGCAGTCGCATCCGCAGCATTTTTAGCCGCTTGTTTAGTTGATTCTGCGGCCTGTTTAGTTGCATCCGCAGTTGCTTCGCCAGCCTGTTCTACTTTATTGGCAGCATGATCGGCAGCAGCTTTAGCATCAGTTTTTGCTTCATCCAGTTTAACTTCGGCTTCCTGTGCATCATGGTCTACATGTTGCTCAACTTGATCTGTTTTTGCTTCTACAGCGGCTTCATCTTTTTTAGCACAGCCCACCATTGCAACTGTTGCAGCCAAACCTAACACAATCAATATTTTATTCATGTTTAATCCTCGTGGATATGAAGTGGTATCAAAAAATTATTTACCGTTCTTGTTTATCTATCATACGATGATGAATGGTTTTTTTGAACGGGTATCATGTTTTTTTTCATCATGTTAATCATGGGAAAAACTTATTATAGATCACGCTTTGATCTAGCGGATACCATCATGATCCTTTTAAATAAAATCATAAGTATTGCAGCATAATTCAATTGGGACGGCTCTGGATTTTGTTATGCTTATATATTGTAGGATTAAGCAAAATTGATGACCAATTTATCGGACAAGTAGACAAAAATGGCACAACTTGAAATATGGGGAAGACAAACGTCATCAAATGTACAGGCCTTGATGTGGTGCGTTGCAGAATTGAATTTGACTTATATCCGCCATAATGTTGGGCATCGCTATGGCGGAAATGATCGTTATGAATTTCTGGCAATGAATCCGAATGGCACAGTACCTGTGTTACAAGATGGTGATGCGGCGCCATTATGGGAAACGGGCGCAATAGTGCGTTATCTAGCGGATCAGTATGGCAGCGATACATTCTGGCCTAAAGCCAGCCAAGCTCGTGCTCAAATCGATAAATGGGCAGAATGGTCGAAATTGAATATCGCCTTGAATTTTACCGGACCTGTATTTTGGCGTGTTATACGGACTGCACCATCCAAACGTGATCCAATTGCCATACAACAGGCTATCACTGCTTTGGATCATTTCCTCGATATTGCAGAAATACAGTTAACACAACATCCTTTTCTTGCCGGTGAATTTTTTACATTGGCGGATATTCAGTTTGGTCATGTTCTATTTCGTTATTTTGACATTCCGATTGTTCGTAAAACCCGACCTGCACTCTGGCGATATTATCAATCGCTAACTCAACGTGCCGCATTTCAGCAGCATGTCATGTTGGCTTATGAAGAATTACGGGTTTTGGATGAAGATTTATAAACCGATGATAAGCAAGATTACTGTCAGTACACGTCTTTACAACACTTTACCTTATGATGATAAGGATAAAACAAAAGGATAAGTGATTTCTTTTAAAGGCAAATTGGATTCTAGTTCTATAGGCTTCCCATACAGGCTGATATGTGTATCTCCCCAATTTTTTAGTGCGATTAAAATTGGCGTTAATGTCTGGCCTAATTGTGACAGTTGATATTCGACTTTGGGTGGGACTTGCGGATATACGGTACGAATAATCAGTCCATCTTGTTCTAGTTCTCTAAGTTGATTGGTCAACATACGCTGGGTCACGTTGGGAATATGCTTTTTGAGTTGGTTAAAGCGCAGGATTTGTTTCTCAAGTAAATGCCAGAGAATAATGCACTTCCATTTTCCATCAATCAGGCCAATGGCTGCTTCGACAGAACAGCCAGGAACACAATCAAAACGTGAATGTTTAAGTTTGGACATAATGGTATCCTTTTTGACACTATGTATGAAAGTTGTCTGTATAATCTGATTGTAATAGTAGTGTAGGCTATCAATATTCTCAACAGGAGTATATGACCATGAAAGCAGTTGCCTATCAACAAAATGGTTCGATTGAGCGTGATGATGCTTTAATTGATATTGAACTTGCTGAACCTATTGTTCAGCCCCGAGATTTATTGGTAGAAGTAAAAGCCATTTCTGTGAATCCGGTAGATTATAAAATCAGACAGAATGTTGCAGCAGATGCAGGACAATGGAAAATTTTAGGTTGGGATGCAGCAGGGGTTGTTCGGGCTGTAGGCGATCAAGTACAAAATTTTAAAGTCGGTGATGAGGTCTGGTACGCAGGGGCGATTAATCGGCAGGGCAGTAATGCACAATTACAGGCAGTTGATGAACGTATTGTGGCGCACAAACCTAAAAGTCTGAATTTTGCACATAGTGCGGCATTACCCTTAACGGCGATTACTGCATGGGAAATGCTATTTGAGCGTTTACAGGTACAATCACCTATTTACCAAAATAATGATCCAAGCCATGACCAAAATAAGCCAAGTATTTTAATTATTGGCGCAGCTGGTGGGGTGGGTTCGATTGCAATCCAGTTATTAAAAGCCAAAACCAATTTAAAAATTATTGCCACAGCATCTCGACCTGAAACAGAAGCATGGGTAAAACAACTCGGTGCGGATTTTGTGATTAATCATCAACACGCCATGCCTGAACAAATTAAGCAACTGGGTCTTGATGCACCGCAATTTATTTTTTCCACCAGCCATAGCCAGCAATATTTACCACAAATTGCCGAATTGATTGCACCGCAAGGTCGTTTGGGCGTGATTGATGATCCGGATAGTTTTGATATTAATGTATTAAAGCGTAAATCTATCTCCGTCCATTGGGAAATGATGTTCACCCGATCTTTATTTACCACGCCTGATATACAAAAACAGGGCGATTTGTTGCAATCGCTTGCCGAGCTGGTGGATCAGGGCGTGATACAAACTACAGTCACTGAGATTTACGGAACAATTAATGCAGCCAATCTGAAAGCTGTGCATGCTTTACTGGAACAAGGGCGGGTAAAAGGTAAAATTGTGCTGGAGGGCTTTTAGTCAAAGTATGTTGTCATTAAGCAAAGACATCACAGATCAGATCTGAATTGTGTTAGGGTAATATTCACAGAAATAATATAAGGATAAAAACATGAAACTGATGATACTTGGTGCCACTGGTTTGGTCGGTGAATATGTATTACAGCAAGCCTTATTGAACCCAACCATTAGCCAGATTATTGTGCCTGTGAGAAAGCCGCTTGCATTGGATTATGAAAAACTACAAGTGGTTGAGGTGGATTTTGAGTATTTGCCAGAAGACGATGCTTTCTGGCAGGTCGATGCGGTCATCAGTGCTTTGGGTAGTACCATGAAAAAAGCGGGTTCCAAAGCGGCATTTCGTCATGTCGATTATGATTATCCGCTAATTTTTGCCAAAAAAGCCCAGCAACATGGGGCGAAA
The DNA here is from genome assembly GCF_900096995.1 of Acinetobacter puyangensis. Classification (GTDB taxonomy): domain Bacteria; phylum Pseudomonadota; class Gammaproteobacteria; order Pseudomonadales; family Moraxellaceae; genus Acinetobacter; species Acinetobacter puyangensis. The sequence continues at coordinate 43,840 of NZ_OANT01000015.1, read as the reverse complement.
AGTTTTGCCCTGAATTCTGCCATGGGTGCCAGTGCCAACTCACCAATATTTTATAGTAAGGTCAAAGGTGAATTGGAACAAGCACTGACGGATTTAAACTTTGAATCCTTGACCTTGGTGCGTCCCGGTATTATTGCAGGGGAACGTCAGGAATCACGTCCGGCAGAACAATGGACACTCAATATACTGGAAAAAATTAAGCCCATTTTACCAAAGGTTTTACAGCCAAGTCCTGCTCAAAATATTGCAAAAGCACTGTTAAAGAGTGTGGTTGAGGCTAAACCTGGTGTCCATATCATTTCTGCATCAGAGTTGGCCGAATAAAGCATCAACTGGATTTAACTGGTTATTTAAATAAATTTTGAAGTTTTAAGCTGTTCCATTCTTTCAATGATTTGGTTCATCATGATCTGTGCGGCTCTAGATACTTGACGTTTGGGTGCCGTACATAAAGCCAGTGTCAAAGGTTGCACACCTTTTTCCTGAATGGGAATAAATTTTAATTTCTTTTGTTGCAGCAGGGTATAGGCATCAAGATAGCACATGATTGCAATACCAAAGTTTTTTTGCAGTAATGAACAGATTAGCCTGATGTCATTACATTGTGTTTGCCTTTGCGGTACAAATTGATGTCGTTTATAGATGGACGTGACTCGATCATGAATCACCAAGGGAGCATCGGCAATGATATGGTGATAATCAATGGTTTCGGAAAGCTGAATTTTGTCACGCTGTGCCAGTGGATGCTCGGGCGACACAACAAAACCAAGGGGAATTTCCATAAATGAAATCACATCCAGATGAGAATGCTGTAAAGGATCTAAAATTAAACCAAAATCAATTTCGGTATTGACAATTTTGGCAGCAATGCGTTCACTATCATGAATTTGAATCTGAAAATTAATCCACGGAAATTTCTCGTTAATTTCCGCAATACATTCCACGATAAAACCTTCACTCAATGCAGTAATCAAACCAAACTCAATCGAACCACGCTTTAAGCCCTGAATTTCATCAAAACGGGTACGGGTCTGTTTGAAATCTTTTTGCCAGCGTAAAATATCGGCATATAACAATTCGCCTGCCAACGTTAATTTTAAGCCATTTGGAATCCGTTCAAATAATTGCACACCTAGCTCTTCTTCGGCCAGTACAATTTGTCGATGTACCGCAGAAACTGAAATATGCAGGTGATCAGCAGCTTTACGGAAGCTTTCGTTTTTCGCCACCATCAGAAAATATTCGGAAAATCGGGAAAATGCAATCGTCATAATTGGCTTCTAAACAGGGTGGTGTTCTAAAAAATAGAATGAAAGGTATAAAATATTATAATAGACAGAATGCAAAAGCTGTATCAAATTATACAGAGTTTTAAAAAACAATATTCTGAATGAAATACGAGGCGCGTATGAACGCAATCCCAGTAACAAATTTAGTCAATAAACCCTGTTATAGTGAATTTGATGCCAGTGACTGGGAGATTTTATCTTTGCATTGGTATCCAGTTGCGCGCATTGAAGACGTTAGCACCACACCGCAGCAGGTTACCTTACTCGATGTCAAAATGGCATTGTATCAAACTGAAAGTGGTGATATTCATCTGGTCCGTGATATTTGTCCGCATCGTGGTGTGCCTTTGACCAAAGGTTGGGTGGAAGGTGAGGAGATTGTCTGCCCTTATCATGGCTTGCACTATAACTCGGAAGGGAAGTGTACAAAAATTCCGGCTCAACCGGAACTGACCAAAATTTCTGATCGTTTTTCCCTGACCAAATTTCCGGTGGTGCTAAAATATGGCCTGATTTGGACTAGTATTCAAAGTCGTAATCCTGCCACTGCAAATTTTCCGGATCTGGATACATGGGAAACTGAAGGTCATCAAGCGATTTTGCCGCCTTTTGTCGATATTGGTGGTTCCAGTGGTCGCCAACTAGAAGGCTTTATTGATGTGGCGCATTTTGCTTGGGTTCATCATCATGCTTTTGCCGATCGTGAAAATCCTGTGGTACCGAAATATTCGACTGAACGTACAGCCTATGGTTTACATACCGAATATGTCAGCAATGTCAGTAATTATCCGCATGGTTTGCAACATCTTGCCCCGGCAGATTTTTTATGGAAACGGGTGTTTGATGTTTATCCGCCATTTTCCGCAATACTCACGGTTCATTTTCCGCAAGACGGTATTTTGAAAATTTTAAATGCCTGCTGTCCAATATCGCACAATAAAACCCGTTTATTTGTGCCACTGACCCGTAACTTTGATACCACCGGTGATCTACAAGCGGTTTATGATTTTAACGCACAAATTTTTGCCGAAGATCAGGACCTGGTGGAAAGTCAAAAACCGGAAGAATTACCACTGGACATCAGTATGGAAGCCCATTTTGAGGCAGATCGCTCTTCAACAACGTATCGCCGTATTCTGGCTGAGTGGGGTTTAAGCAAACGGTATATTGTTTAAATTTAGACTTCGCCATTTATTCTTTTCTCCCCAAATTTTGAAGAGTAAATGAATTGAAGTAGTATGCCTAATCCAGATATTAATGGATTAGGTGTTTTTTAATCAATTAAAATATGTGTATTCTATTTTAATCGTGATGTTTTATCTCTAAAAATAAGAGAAAAACTTAATATTTATTTATATTGCGAATAAATAAAATTATATGCTATTTATAATAAGAATATTTTAAACTGATCCTGTTTTAAGCGAGTAAAATTATGAGTCGTCCTAGCCAAACCCAAATTATTCGTTTCCTACGTCTGTCCAATGAGGTTGGTCATCGTGCAACTTCATTAGGACATCACCCTTTTGGTGCAGTTTTGGTGGCACCTGATCATGAAACAGTTCTGCTAACACAATGCAATATTGACACCGTTAATCATGCAGAATCAACATTGGCACGGGTGGCTGCAAGCAATTATCCAGCAGATTATTTATGGCAATGTACCTTGTATACTGCGGTGGAGCCTTGCTGTATGTGTTCTGGCACCATCTATTGGGCCAATATTGGTCGTGTGGTGTATGGTATGACAGAGAAACGCTTACTGGAATGTACAGGAAACCATGCCGAAAATCCGACCATGAGTGTTGATTCAAAATATGTGTTTGAACATTGCCAAAAAGATGTCGATTTGATTGGTCCCGTACCTGAAGTAGAAGAAGAAACCGCAAAAATGCAAATGGACTTTTGGCAAGTGCGTTAAAATGAAACATTAAAAATAATAATTAAAAAATTGATGCACTAAAATTATACATTAATAAATTTTTATCCCTGTCCAAGTTGGAATTAATCTCACTTGGATGTTTTTTTAATATATTTTTAAATTATTTTAAATAAAAAATAAAAGTTGGAACAGTTATTGCAGTAATGGTTAAAGTGGGAATATTTATATATCGTTTTATGCTGGAAATATTTAATTTTGGCTAAAACCATAAATATTTTGTAATGACATGTATTTTGGAGAAATTAAATGCAACATATTCGCCAGCTTAAAACCGGATTAAAAAAAATAGCCGGAATATTAATTGCATCAGGTACTGTAGGATTTTTGGGTCTGGGGCAGGCACATGCAGTGGATAAAGCTGCATTTGTCTATATCGGACCAACCAGTGACCATGGCTGGACATATTCTCACGATCAGGGGCGAATTAAGGCAGAGAAACAATTAGGCGGTAAATTCAAGACCTCTTATATTGAAAATGTACCGGAAACTGCCGATGCCGAACGTGTGATTCGGCAGCTTGCTCAACAAGGCAATAAAGTCATTTTTGCCACTTCGTTTGGTTATATGAATGCCATGGAAAAAGTGGCAAAACAATTCCCAAATGTCGTGTTCATGCATGCAACTGGCTATAAAACATCAAAAAATCTGGGTGTCTATGATGTCAGAACCTATGAAGGTGCCTATATGCTCGGCGTGGTTGCAGGTCAAAAAACCACAAGCAATGTACTTGGGGTTGTGGCGTCTTTCCCAATTCCGGAAGTGGTACGTAATATCAATGCCTATACGCTGGGTGCGCAAAGTGTTAATCCCAAAATCAAAACCAAAGTGATCTGGGTAAATTCATGGTTTAACCCAGGCAAAGAGCGTGATGCTGCTTTGGCACTGATGTCGCAGGGTGCCGATGTACTTATGCAAAACACTGACTCTCCGGCTGTGGTACAGGCCGCTGAACAAAAGGGTAAATTTGCTTTTGGTTGGGATTCCGACATGAGTAAATTCGGTGCCAAGGCACATTTGGCTGCATCGGTTTTACACTGGGAAAAAATTTATACACCGGTCATGACTCAAGTGGCGAATAAAACTTGGAAACCAAGTGCTATCTGGTATGGCGTGCGTCAGGGCGCAGTTAATATTGAAAGCTTTGGCCCGGGTGTTTCTGCACCAGCAAAAGCCAAAGCACTGGCGGTGCGTGATGCCATTCAAAGTGGCAAATTCCATCCATTTACTGGACCAATTTACAATCAGGCTGGCGGTCTTGTGGTTGCACAGGGTAAATATTTGACTGATGCCACTTTAAGTAAAATGAACTATTACGTTAAAGGCGTAGAAGGTTCTTTACCCAAATAATGAATCAAAAAAGTGAATCCGGGTGGTGGCTTACGAGTTAGCACCTTAAATTTTCATTTGCGTGTAGATGATGCTAGACGTGGCCATATAATAGAGCATGAATGATGAATGTATCTGAAGATTTATTAAATACAACATCGGCGGATAAACCTGTTGCACCGACGTCAATTCCTCGTCTGGAATTGATCAATATCAGCAAAAGCTATAATTCGCTTAAAGCCAATGACAGTATAAATTTAAAAGTCAAACCGGGTCAGATTCACGCCATTTTAGGTGAGAACGGGGCTGGCAAAAGCACGCTCATGAAAATCATTTATGGTGCGACCAAAGCGGATACCGGTCAAATTGTATGGAATGGCAAGGAAGTCCGGATTGATAGCCCGGCAATGGCAAGAAAGCTTGGCATTGGCATGGTTTATCAGCATTTTTCTTTATTTGAAACCCTGACGGTGGTTGAAAATATTTCACTCGGTCTGGACGACAAAATTGACCTTGCCGAATTAAGCAAAAAAATTATCGAAGTATCCGAACAATATGGCTTGCCGGTGGATCCACGTCGGGAAGTCTATTCCTTGTCCGTGGGAGAACGGCAACGGGTTGAGATTATCCGCTGTTTATTACAGAGTCCATCCCTGATTATTCTGGACGAACCGACCTCAGTGTTGACCCCGCAGGCGGTACAGCAATTATTTAAAACCTTGCGTCAACTGTCGGCACAGGGTGTTTCTATTCTGTATATCAGTCATAAATTACATGAAATTAAAGATCTGTGTGACGAGGCCACAATTTTGCGTAATGGCCGAGTCACAGGGAATGTCGATCCGCGTGAACAAAGTACCAGTGATTTGGCTCGGCTAATGATTGGACGGGAATTACCGACCTATGTGCGTAGCGATTATGCTGGTGAACAAACCGCATTATTTCAGGTAGAACATCTTGATTATCTCTCGGATGATCCGTTTGGTGTTTCACTTAAGGACATCAATCTCGAAGTTAAAACCGGTGAGATTATTGGTATTGCCGGGATTTCCGGCAATGGTCAGGCCGAATTGTTGTCTTTACTTTCAGGTGAAACCACGGGCAAGACCGGCAAGATTAGTCTGCAAGGTCGTGATATCAGCAATTTGAAAGCGGGCGAACGCCGTAATCTGGGTCTGGGCTTTGTTCCGGAAGAGCGTTTGGGACGTGGTGCTGTGCCGAATATGAGCTTGTCACAAAATGCCTTACTGACTGCATTTCGGCATGGTTTGACCAAATTAGGACTGATTGATTTTGCCAAAACCCGGCAATTTGCCGAGCAATGTATTGCCAAATTCAGTGTCAAAGCTAGTGGCGCAGATGCCGAAGCCCGTTCCTTGTCTGGTGGTAATTTACAAAAATTTATTGTGGGACGGGAAATTCTGCAACATCCAAAATTTTTAATTGTTTCGCAGCCAACTTGGGGCGTTGATGTCGGTGCTTCCATGTTTATCCGTCAGACCTTAATTGATTTGTCCCGACAGGGTGTTGCTATTCTGGTGATTTCGGAAGAACTAGAAGAACTGTTTGAAATCAGTGACCGTATTTGTGTACTTGCCAGTGGTGAATTATCGCAATCCATTGTGACACGGGAAACCAATGCCGAACAAATTGGTTTGTTAATGTCCGGCATTCATCGTGAACAGCATACGGAAAAGAAAGATCCCCAAGCCCCATCAGCACATGTGTGATGAGAAGTGTTGACTAGAACTAGGTGACAAAATGCATTTATTAGAACCTCGAGAACATCCTTCTCGCTTAATGAAGTGGCTCTCTCCAGTTGTTGCATTACTGGCAATGTTGATTGTAGGCAGTATTTTATTCATGCTGTTGGGTGTTGATCCGCTACAGGCATTGTATGTTTTTTTTATTGAGCCGATTACCACATCCTATGGTTGGAGTGAGCTGGTGATTAAAGCCAGTCCATTGATTTTAATTGCTTTGGGACTGGCAGTTGGCTTTCGTGCCAAGTTATTTAACATCGGTGCCGAAGGTCAGCTCATCATGGGCGCAATCTTTGGTGGTGGTGTAGCCATTTTATTTCAGAATCAGGTCGGTTTCTGGATTCTACCCTTGATGATCATCATGGGGGCATTGGGTGGTGCAATCTGGGGCGGTATTCCGGCAATTTTAAAAACTCATTTTAATGCCGAAGAAACCCTGACCACATTGATGCTGAATTATGTGGCGATGTTTATTTTGTTGTATTTGATCAATGGGCCGTGGCGTGATCCAGATGGTATGAATTTTCCGCAAACCATTATGTTTGGTGAAAGTGCGACCTTGCCGATTATTTTTGAAGGAACACGGGTCAACGCTTCAATCTTTATTGCCATTGTTGCGGTCATTATCTTCTGGATATTTGTGAAAAAAAGCATGAGTTCCTATAAGTTGGAAGTCAGCGGACAGGCACCTCTTGCGGCTCGATATGCGGGTTTTTCTGCCAAACATGCAGTATGGACCAGTTTGATTATTTCCGGAATGATGGCGGGCGTTGCCGGGATTTGTGAAGTGGCAGGTCCGATTGGTCAGCTCAATCCAAATCTTTCCCCAGGTTATGGTTATGCGGCCATTATCGTGGCGTATTTAGGGCGATTGAATCCGCTGGGCATCGTGTTATCTGGTCTGTTTATGGCACTGATTTATCTGGGGGGCGAAATGGCACAAATGCAATTACAACTGCCTGTCGCAATTACCGGGATTTTTCAGGGCTTATTGCTATTTTTCCTGTTGGCATCTGATGCCCTGATTGAAAACCGCTATCGTTTTGCCAAGAAAAAAGTTAAAGCAACTGATGCTTTAGCCAGTCAATAACATGTTGTCAGCAGTAAGAGGACGCACAAAATGGTTTTAGATATTACAGCAATTTTGGCAGGAACTGTGGCAGCAGCAACACCACTGATTTTTGCTGGTTTAGGTGAACTGGTTTCCGAACGTACTGGCGTGATTAATCTGGGGGTAGAAGGCATGATGCTGGTCGGCGCCATTGCCGGTTTTGCCTTTGCCGCACAATACGAAGCCAGTGTTGCCAGTGCCTTACTGGTTGGTGGACTGGCAGGTATGATCATGGCACTGATGTTTGCTTTTTTTACCTTGTCTTTAAGTACCAATCAATCGGCCTGTGGTCTGGCATTGACGATTTTTGGTATCGGGATTTCAGCTTTTATCGGGCAAAACTATGTCAGTACTGCTTTGCCGGGTTTGGGGAGTCTGGATATTCCGTTATTGTCAGAGATTCCATTTGTTGGTCCGATTTTATTCCAGCAAAACTATGTGGTGTATTTGTCTATTCTGGCCTTTTTCATCGTCTGGTGGGTACTGGCAAAAACACGTCTGGGCTTGTTGTTAAAAGCGGTAGGTGAATCGCCAGAGAGTGCGCATGCCATGGGATATAATGTGCTGGCAATTCGTTATGGTGCAGTGATGTTTGGTGGCTTGATGGCAGGCATCGGTGGTGCATTTTTATCGACAGTTTATACACCAATGTGGATTGAAAATATGGTGGCAGGGCGTGGCTGGATTGCCATTGCATTGGTGGTATTTGCTGCATGGAAACCAACCCGTTTGATGTTGGGTGCTTATTTATTTGGTGGGGTAACCATTCTGCAATTTCATGCACAGGCGCTCGGCCTTAAGGTTCCGAATGAATTTTTGGCAGCCTTGCCATATGTCGCAACCATTATTGTATTGGTGATTATTTCTCGGGATAAAAAATTATTGAAAATGAACTTGCCAGCTTCACTGGGTAAAACTTTTGTGCCTTAAAAGAATCAGGACTTGAATAAAAATGGCGAATTTCGTAGGAAATTCGCCATTTTAATAATACGAATAAAGACGGATTATTTCACCTTCACCTCTGCTGCAATTTTTTCCTCAGCTTCGGCATTGTCAGCTTTTTTGGCCTTTTTCTTGGCTTTTTTCTTTTTCTTTTTCAGCTCTTCTTCAATATCGCCATCTTCGACGGCTTGCCAATACTCAAGCTGTTGCATTACCGCAGCAAAAATAGAGTCTTTGCTATAACGACCTTTTTTATCCAGTGTACCTACTGCACGGGACATCAAGATTTCCAGTGCTTGTTCAATGGTATCGATGGCATGAATATGGAATTGTCCCTGTTCAACTGCATCAATCACATCCTGACGCAACATCAAATGCTGCATGTTTTGTCGTGGAATGATGACGCCTTGTTTGCCGGTAAAGCCCTGTAATTTGCAGGCATCAAAGAAGCCTTCAATTTTGGCATTGACGCCGCCAATCGGCTGGACTTGTCCCAATTGATTCATGGAACCGGTAATGGCCCAAGATTGATCAATCGGGATCTGGCTGATGGCAGAGATGAGTGCGGACAGTTCGGCAACGGTCGCACTATCGCCATCGACTGCACCATAACTTTGTTCAAACGCCAGTGCCGCAGAGAAATGTAGGGTTTGGGTGCGTCCAAAATGGGCTTTTAGGAAGCTTGCCATCAATAACACGCCTTTGGCATGTAATGACCCACCCAGCTCTACACTGCGTTCAATATCCAGAATATCACCGCCGCCCTGATATACCGAGGCAGTCAGACGAGACGGTAAACCAAATTCGACATCGGCATAATGAATCACCGATAGGGCATTGATTTGTCCCAGACGATAACCTTTGGTTTCAATCAATTGCGTGCCACGCGATAAATCCTGCCAGTATAATTCACGCAAATAACCCAGACGATATTGACGATGCTTTAAAGCAAGGCCAATATGCTCGGCAGTCACAATCTGATCTTGTCGTTGTACGGCATGATGATTTGACTCCCGAATTAAATCGCCTAGCGTAGAAGCATGTAAAGACAATGATTTCTGATCTTCAGCTTGACGGCTGGAATCGGTCAGTAATGCTGCCAATGCAGAGCGGTCAAAAGGCAATAATTTATCTGCCTGAACATAATCGGCAATTAAATGGATATAGGCTTGTTCGTTTTCTTCATTACGGGTCAGGGTATCGGTGAAATCGGCACGGATTTTAAAAACACTGCCCAGTTCCGGTTCATATTCCAGAATTTCATAATAAATTTGTGGTTCTGCCAGCAAAATCACTTTGACGTGCAGGGGAATGGCTTGAGGTTCGATGGAAATACTGCCGGTCAAGGTCAGCATATGTTCCAATGATGAGAGCTTTAATTGACTCGATTTTAAAGCACGTTTTAAACCTTGCCACGCATAGGCATGTTCCAGCAGTTGTTCGGCTTCCAGAATCAGAAAGCCACCATTGGCACGATGTAATGAACCAGAACGGATCAAAGTAAAATCGGTGGTGATGGTGCCCATTTGTGTGAGCTGTTCGACATGGCCCAATAGGTTGTAGTGGGTTGGAAAATCTTCAAAAATAACCGGTGCGCCAGAATTGAGTTTATGCGTGGTAATCACATTGACTTGATAACGGGCAGGGACACGGTTAAATGTGGTCGGGCTAAAATCTTCTTCTTCACGATCCAGAATCAATTCGACATGATTGATAATATCCTTGGCATACAGCGTCAGATAGCGTTCCAGACCTTCTACATGTTCAAAGCGATTTAAAATGGCTTTGATTTTCGGTTCAACCACTTGTTTGGCGATGTCATGATTGAGATCAACCACTTTATCTCGTGCAATATCTTCCAGACTACCCAGCTTGGAACCTAGACGCTCCAGTTTTTTGTCCATATAGCGCATATTGGAAGCGATTTTGATCCGTTCTTTGGAACTCAAAGCCTCAATATCTTCCTGTGTCAGTTCAGGCGCTTCAGTGGTGCTGGCGTCATAAGGCACAAAACAGTGCTCTTCATTTTTGGATACCAGTTTTAGGGACAGGGTTTCGCCTTCTTGTGTCAGTTCAATCAAGGCATTTTGTTGTTGTTGACTGATTTGCCCACGAATGTTTTCAATTTGCTTTTGATACACTTCTGCGCCAAAACGACGTTCCAGTTGTTGTAAAACCGCAATCCACATGTCATGCACGGCTTTTTGGAATTTGGGTGCTTGTCCTGCGGTCAATTGCAGGGCGATCGGCTGACGAGCATCTTCAAAATTATTGACATACACCCAATCTGGCGGCGTTGGTAATTCTTTGGCATGTTGTTGCAGTAAACGCTTAATCATGGTGCGTTTACCCAGTCCTGCGGTGCCGACAGCAAAAATATTATAGCCTGAGTAAGGCAGGCTAATCCCTGCTTCAACTGAGGCCTTGGCACGGTCTTGCCCTAAAAAATTGTTTAAGGGCTTAATGCGTTTGGTCGAACTTGGAATTTTTTCTAGGTCGGGAATATGGGTCAGTTGTTGTGTTTGCAATTTGGTTTTCGAAATGGTCTGACCAATGTGTGGATTATTTAAGGCACTCGATTGATTTTGTTCAAGTTGAAAAGGCTGAGCATGAGATTGTGTTTCGGTAATAGCATTGTGGACAGCATTTTGGTTTGAAATCACAGAATTTTCCATAAAACGAGGTATTGGGTCGTATAAACAGTGTATATAAAGGTGACAGTTTTATTGCTTTAATTCAAGTGTAATTCTAAGATTACATCTCTTCGTTTGCTTCGTCAGTAAAAACTTGTTAGAAAAACAGATTACTGCTTGCAGATATCTTTATCGGCTGATAGGAAAATAATCATAGATGAGCAGTAAATCAAAAAACTGGGCCAATGCATTTTCAGCATTTTTGGATCGTCGTGCCATCATTATGCTGTTTCTAGGCTTCTCGGCAGGGATTCCCATTCTTTTGATTTTTTCCAGTTTGTCCTTATGGCTGGGCGAAGCAGGCATTAGTAAAAGTGCAGTGACCATGTTTAGCTGGGCTGCGCTGGGTTATTCCTTTAAATTTGTCTGGGCACCGTTGATTGATGAAATCCCGGTACCGTATCTGACCAAAAAACTGGGACGGCGACGGGCATGGCTATTGATTGCCCAATGTCTGATTATTTGTGCGATCTGTGTCATGGCAATGTCCAATCCGGCATTGGGACAAAGCTCTCTGGTACAAATGGCAATTGGTGCAGTCATGCTGGGTTTTGCTTCTGCCACGCAGGACATTGTGATTGATGCCTACCGGATTGAACTGGCTGAAACCGAGATGCAGACTGTATTGGCATCAACTTATAATGCCGGCTATCGTATCGGCATGATCGTGGCAGGCGCAGGCGCCTTATTTATTGCTTCTGGTTTGGGGACAGCCAAAGGTAATTATATTTATGAAGCCTGGCAGAGTACCTATTTTATCATGGCAGCTGTGATGGTGATTGGTTTGATCACCACATTGCTGGTCAGAGAGCCACAGGTCAACCGAGTCTATAAAAATTATCAGAAATCTGATTATTTACGTCTGGTGCTGGTATTTTTATGTGCGGTTGCCAGTTTCGTCACAGCCTTTATTGTGCTGGGACAGGTGATTGGACAGATTGCAGTCGCCGATCCGTTTTTATCTTTTGCCTTGGAAGCTGTGCGTTTTATAGGTTCTGGCGTCATTGCCTTTGTAGTTGGCACCTTATTAGTCAAAGCCGGTGCAGTCAATAAACAAATGGCAGTTGAAACGTGGGTTGCACCCATTGCAGATTTCTTTAAACGCTACGGGGTTAAACTGGCACTGGTATTATTACTGCTGATTGGTTTTTTCCGTATCTCCGATATCATCGCCGGGGTGATTTCCAATGTCTTTTATCAGGACATGAATTTTAGTAAGGAGCAAATTGCCGAGGCGGTCAAAATCTATGGGGTGTTATTTACCTTAATTGGTGGTTTTCTCGGTGGATTGTTATCGCAACGTTTTAATATCATGAAAGTGATGTTTATCGGTGCAATACTTGCCAGTAGTACCAATTTGATTTTTATCGGGCTGGTTAAGTCAGGTGTTGCCACTTCAGATGTGACAGTCAGCGTCGGTGGACAGCAGTATCAGGCCAGTACCGATGAAGTCGGATTCTGGAAGGTGGAAGTACCCAGCAATGTTTTGATAAATGACAAGGAAATTGTCACCAGCGTTGCCTATCAGAATCAAGATTATCAGGTAAGTCGTCAATTACCTTATTTACATGCACAGCCTAACCAACCGGTACAAATACAATTTTTACCTTTAACGGGTGACGGTGTCTTACAAAAAGATGAACTGGGCCAAAGTTTGGTGGTGGACGGACAAATCTTAGGCTTAAATGCGGAACAGTTGGCGCAAAAAAGTGTGCTGACACTGGTATTGGATGGTCAAAATTTTGAAGCAAAAATTGATCAAAATGGCAGCTTTAGTGTGGCAATTCCAGGTGACACCTTAGCGAAAGCCAATCGCCATCAGATCAGTGCACGTTATGCATTAGGTACACAGACGCTACAAGCCCAGACCAATTATCAGGTCGATACAGCAAGCCACGCTCAAAGCTATCAATTAAATAATTTGCTTGATCCTTTACCGTTGGTTGAAAGCAGTCAAACTAGTTATACCATCTCTGGTAAAGTGGTGAAAGAATATAGCAAATTATGGCTCTATCTTGCCATTGTGATGGACAATCTGGCATCGGGTTTGGCGGGTGCGGCATTTATTGCCTTTCTCTCTAGCTTAACCAGTGTGTCCTTTACCGCAGTGCAGTATGCAATTTTTAGTTCCTTGATGACCTTGACACCAAAAATTCTGGGCGGGTATTCGGGCACGATTGTGACCAATATTGGCTATCCCAATTTCTTTTTGATGACCACTTTGATCGGTATTCCGATTTTAATATTGGTAGTTTGGGTAGCAAGGCTGTTACGGCAACATGAAGCCCAATAAAGTGCAGGATGAAAAGACCAAAAAGGCAATCTTTAAAAGACTGCCTTTTGATTTGGATTGAGCGGTCTAACTTAATTACATATGACCGGTTCGTTCCAGTTTGTCATGCCACGAAAATGCTTCACTTAAAATATGTGGCGTATGACCACCGATGGCACAGGCCCGATCAAAATAATCATTCAGCGCTGCCTGATAATCAGGATGTACACAATTGTCGATAATGACGCGGGCACGTTCCCGTGGTGCCAGTCCGCGTAAATCTGCCAGTCCTTGTTCTGTGACCAGAATATCCACATCATGTTCGGTATGATCCACATGGCTTGCCATCGGTACTACCGAGGAAATTGCGCCACCTTTAGCAATGGATTTGGTCACAAAAATAGAAATATGTGCATTACGGGCAAAGTCACCAGAACCGCCAATGCCGTTCATCATGCGTGTACCACTAACATGGGTTGAATTAACATTGCCATAAATATCAAATTCAATCGCTGTATTAATGGCGATGATTCCTAGCCGACGAATCAGTTCGGGGTTATTGGAAATCTCTTGTGGACGCAGGACAATTTTATCTTTGTATTGATCCATATGCGCAATAACACGCTCTGCATATTTGGGGCTGACTGTTAATGAACAACCGGAAGCAAAAGTCATTTTGCCCGTATCAATCAGATGAAAGGTACAATCCTGTAATACTTCGGAATACATTTCCAGATTTTTGAAGTTTGAGGTTTCAAAACCAGCCAGTACCGCATTGGCAATTGAACCCACACCGGATTGTAATGGCCCCAGATTTTCAGGCAGGCGACCTGCGGCAACTTCCTGCTCAAAGAAATGAATCAAATGATTGGCAATAATTTGCGTGTCTGCATCAGGATCTGTCATTAATGCTGGCGTATCGGGAATGTGATTTTCCACAATTGCCACGATTTTTGCTGGATCAACTTTAATGCCAATTGTACCAATACGATCATTTACTTCAATCAATGGAATAGGGCCACGATGGGGACGGGTAGCAGGCGCATAGACATCATGCACACCTTCCAGCGTTACAGGCAGGGTATGATCAATTTCTACAATCACTTGTTTTGCCATAGCGACAAAACCCGCAGAATTACCGACTGATGAGGTTAGAATGATATAGCCTTCTTCGGTAATGGCAACCGCAGAAATAATGGCAATATCAGGTTTTGCAATCATATGATGGCGCATTTGATCTAATGTTTCAGATAAATGCTGATCGATAAACATCACTTCGCCACTGTTAATGGCTTTACGTAATACGGGATCTGCCTGAAAGGGCATCCGACGTGACAGGGCATGGGCAGCGGCAAGCTTGCCATCAATCTGATTACCCAGACTGGCCCCTGTGACAAAGGAAATTTTAAGCGGATGATTTTTTGCGTGTTCTGCCAGTGCCAAAGGCACACTTTTGGCATCGCCTGCACCACCAAAACCACTCATACCCACGACCATGCCATTCTTAATCAGTTGTACGGCCTGTTCAACTGGCATGACTTTATCTTGTACAGCGGCTAAACGAATACGATTTGTAGCCATCGTGTTTACTCACCTAGATTTGAAGCATGAAAAATCCTGTCCCTACGTTACAAAACGAGGAAAATGAAAATTTCAGTCTGTAAAATTTTTAAATTAAATGAGGAATACGCAATGGCTTGTATTCATCATTTAATGTGCTGGAATTAATAGAGCTCAATCGCAATGGCAGTTGCTTCACCGCCACCGATACATAAGGCTGCAATACCTTTTTTAGCACCTGTGCGTTTTAAGGCATGGATCAGCGTGACAATAATGCGCGAACCTGATGAACCTAATGGATGACCTAATGCACAGGCACCACCATTGATATTGACTTTTTCTGCATCAAGCGCAAAGGCATCAATTGCAGCCATAGTCACCATGGCAAAGGCTTCATTGATTTCCCATAGGTCCACATCACTTGCTTGCCAGCCAGTCTGTTTTAATACTTTTTCAATTGCACCGACAGGCGCAATGGTAAACTCTGACGGATGCTGTGAATGGGACGCATAGGCCAGCACTTTTGCCAAGGGTTGCAAATGACGTTGCTGTGCCTGCGCTTCAGACATGATGACCAATGCAGATGCACCATCACTGATGGAACTTGAATTTGCCGCAGTAATGGTGCCGTCTTTGGCAAATGCAGGTTTCAGTGTCGGGATTTTTTCGATATTGCCTTTGGCTGGTTGTTCATCTTGTGCAAAAATCACCTCACCTTTACGGGTTTTGACTGTGATCGGTGCAATTTCGTCTTTAAAGTAACCTTCGCCAATGGCTGTCTGGGCACGAGTCAGGGAACGAATGGCAAACTGATCCATTTGTTCACGGCTATAGCCTTTTTGATCGGCCATTTGCTGTGCCAGCACACCCATAGACAAACCAGTTTCGGCATCTTCCAGACCTTCGAGGAACATATGATCTTTGATCTCACCATGTCCCATACGATAGCCAGTACGCGCTTTAGGTAACAGATATGGGGCATTGCTCATGGATTCCATACCACCAGCCACCACAATATTGGCACTACCAGCTTTGATCATGTCTGCTGCCTGCATGACGGCTTTCATACCGGAACCGCAAATTTTATTAATGGTGACTGCACCGGTAGAATCAGGTAATCCAGCTTCCCGCATGGCTTGACGGGCAGGGCCTTGTTTAACGCCTGCGGGTAAGACACAGCCGAAAATCACTTCATCAATATCATTTGGGCTAAGATTGGCCCGCTCGATGGCTGCCTTGATGGCAACCGCACCCAGGTTTGGGGCAGTCAATCCGGATACTGTCCCTTGAAAACTTCCCATTGCAGTTCGTGCTGCATTCACAATAACGATCATTTTGATTTTTCCATTGTTTTATTGGGCTAAAACAAGTATTGCCCATGATAATGTTATACCCATTGGCAAGACTCGGGTTTCATGATTAAAGCTGCTTTTTTAAGCAAATCACTTAAGATTGTGCAGTAAAATAATCCTGAGAAAACTTCATGATCAGGTTTGAACCTGCCTGAATATTTACAATTCGTGCAGTGATATTTGGCAAGAATTTGGTCGCAAAATATTCTGCAAGTACCAGTTTGTTCTGATAAAACTCGCCGTGCTGGTCTTTGGCAGCATTGGCAATTTTGGCAAACATATAACTAAAGCTGAGTAAACCGACCGCATGCAGATAATCTACTGCAACTGCATTTGAGAAATTTGCTTCAACTTTGGCTTGTTCAATAATATATTGGGTTACGGCTTCGACCTCATTACATGCAGCCAGAGTTTTATCTTTAAGCAAGTTCAAATCTGCATCAAGTGTATGACTGAAGTCACGGATTTCGGCAATATATTCTGCGATAAACTGACCATTATTTTTAATGGTTTTACGACCAATTAAATCCTGTGCCTGCACACCATTGGTGCCCTCATAGATTTGGGAAATACGCAAATCACGAATGCATTGTTCTATGCCCCATTCACGGATATAGCCATGGCCACCAAAGCACATTTGCGCATCAAGTATAGACTGGAATGCCATATCTGTTAAAAATGCCTTGGCAATCGGCGTTAATAAAGCAACATGGTCATTGGCTTTTTTCACTGCTTCGGCATCCGTTGAGAATTTGGTGATGTCGAGTTGTTGACCAACATACACTGCAAATGCACGGGAAGCCTCATTATTGGCACGGACATTAAGCAACATACGACGTACATCGGCATGCACCAGAATACTGTCTGCCGGTTTTTCCGGGGATTGGGCACCTGTCACGCTACGACCCTGTAAACGGTCTGTGGCATATTGCGCAGCATTTTGATACGCAAATTCAGATGCGCCAATGCCCTGAATTCCCATGGAAAGGCGTTCATAGTTCATCATCACAAACATGGCTGCCAGACCTTCGTTCTCTTTGCCAACCAGAAAACCTTTGGCAGCATCAAAGTTCATAACACAAGTTGCAGAACCTTTAATCCCCATTTTATGTTCGATTGAACCTGCACTCACCGGATTACGTTCGCCCAGAGAACCATCTTCATTGACTAGAAATTTAGGCACGATAAATAACGAAATACCCCGGGAACCTGCGGGTGCATTAGGGGTTTTTGCCAGCACCAGATGAATAATATTTTGGCTTAAATCATGCTCACCACTGGTAATAAAGATTTTTGTTCCGGTGATATGATAAGAACCATCAGCATTGGGTTCTGCTTTGGTTTTGATAATCCCTAAATCTGTACCAGAATGGGGTTCGGTTAAACACATGGTGCCAGACCATTCCCCAGTGTACATTTTTGGCAAATACGTTTCTTTTTGCTGTTGCGAGGCGCAGTTATTCAGTGCCATGCCTGCACCGACTGTTAACAGCGGGTAGAGCATAAATGCAGGATTGGTGGCAAAAATCATTTCATCGGCAAGTACGGTCAACATTTTCGGCATGTTCTGACCGCCCCATTCCTCATCGGCACCCAAACCAATCCAGCCACCTTCGGCATATTGGGCAAATGCTTCTTTGAAGCCTTTTGGTGTCGTGACTGTACCCTGATTGAAATGGGCACCTTCTTCATCGGCATTACGGTTTAAATCCAGAATCACATTTTTGGCAAACTTGGACATTTCTTCTAAAATTGCATCTGCTGTTGCAATATCAATATGGTTTAATTTTTCATTGTTTTGCCAGAATTGGTCTGCTTTGAATACATCATTCAAAATAAAGTGCATGTCGGCTAGAGGTGCATTATAAATTGCCATTTTAAAATCCTTTTGCAATTGATCAACGCATCAATGGCGGTTGATCAAAGGGGAGGTAGAACATATGCCGAGTTCAGTTCGGTCACGATCAATGGCGAAAACAATAGAATAAATCCGGCAAAAAAGGAATTTTTGCACTTTGTTCTGAACTTGTCGGTTCTCAATCATTGACTTTTAAAAGGAGCTATGATTTTAAAAGGTGTGTTTTTAATAAAATTAAAGCTAATCAACGACTTTAGTCGTATAGTAATTTGATAAATGATTGTATTTATTTGCTAAAAAATACCATGATTGATTGAATTATGTTCAAAATATCATTAAGACTTGAATTTTGTAAGCTAATAGGATTACTTTAAATAGGCATCTAATGCATTTTTTGATCAGTGCATTATTTCGATCTCTTCACGATAAAAGACATCTCATATTTTGGATTGCATACAGATTTTACGTAAATTTGTAGGGTGTGATTCGGGATATGAAATTATCCCCTGATGTTATTTTTAGGTATTGGCAATGAATATGCAAGCTAAAGATCATTTTCTTTCCCGTAAAGAAAAAATCTTATTTATGGCAGAAAAATTATTGTTGGAAAATAATCAGGAAATTACACTGGAGGAACTGGCATTTGAGTTAGATATTGCCAAGGGCACGATCTATCGTTATTTTAAAAGTAAAAATCAGTTATTTTTAGAACTGATTATTTTAAATGAAAAGCGTTTACTGGAAATATCAAAAAAATATAATAGCAGTATTGGCTTATATATCTCGAAATATATGTTATTTAATATGTTGAATTCCAATAGAACTATCATGTTACATATTATTGAGGAAGATTTAACCAATAAGGAGAAAAAACTCAATCAATTGTTTAATGAACTGTATCAAATTCGGGACGAAAGAATTTTATTGATTAAGGATATCACGCAGGACTATCTGAATACGCAAAATAGTTCAATTTCAATACGTGATTATTTGTCTTATGTATGGTCATTAACTTATGGTGCTTCATTATTGTTAAATTCTACACATTATCAGAAATCAATTGGCTCCCGCGAACGATTGATTAAGCTATACATTAATCAGGCCTTTATGATTACCAGTCAAAATAATATCCCCAAATAAAATTAACTTGATTATATTTTTGGAGGTGTTGATTGAAAATCACGCGCCACTTTAATTCTGTTGATATTGGCAAAATTTAACAAAATAATCCTGCAATTTGATGTTTATACAAGAAAACTTTATATTAGCAATGATGTTGTTCAATGTGAAATTTTAGGAAAAGTACAATGCGAATGCTACATACCATGCTACGAGTAGGCAATCTGGAACAGTCTCTGAAGTTCTATACCGAAGTGCTCGGTATGCAATTATTGCGTAAACGTGATTATGAAGAAGGCCGTTTCACCCTTGCTTTTGTTGGTTATGGTGATGAAGAACATCATACTGTACTTGAGCTGACCCACAATTGGGATACCGATCATTATGATTTGGGCAATGCGTATGGGCATATTGCCATAGGTGTGGATGATGCTTATCAAGCCTGTGCCGAGATCAAGGCACGTGGGGGGAAAGTCGTACGTGAGGCAGGGCCGATGAAAGGTGGTGTGACGGTAATCGCTTTTGTTGAAGACCCAGATGGCTATAAAATTGAATTGATTCAACAGGATCAGAATGCACGAAATAATTAATACCGCTATCTTGAATCTATCGTATATGGATTTAAAAAAAATAGGCTAAAAGGAAATAAATAAATCTCTTTCGTAGATTTGCTTTATAGATAAAGCTCAGTATGATAGCCAAGATTTGTGATTCGACTGGGCTTTTGCCAAAGGGACCTTATGTTTAAATTATTAGCCATAGACCGCTTTACAATATTATTGGTATTGATGGTCATTCTGGCAACCATTTTGCCGATCGGTGGTCAGCCTGCACAGTTTTTTAATACACTGACCACCATTGCGATTGCCATTTTATTTTTTTTACATGGGGCGAAACTTTCCCGTGAAGCGGTGGTGCAGGGGATTATGCACTGGAAACTGCATGCGCTAGTGTTTGCGTTTACTTTTGCGATTTTCCCCATCATCGGTTTAATGGCCAAACCTGTTTTGCTGCCTTTACTGGGACAACAGCTGTATTGGGGCTTTTTGTTCATGTGCTTTTTGCCTTCAACGGTGCAGTCTTCGATTGCTTTTACCTCGGTGGCAAAGGGCAATGTGGCTGGTGCAGTATGTAGTGCTTCTTTTTCCAATATCGTCGGCATGTTTATTACCCCGATTCTGGTGAGCTTTTTTATTTTGGGTAAAACCCAGCATGATTTTGATCCAACCGCTTCCATTATCAAAATTTTATTACTGTTGTTGGTGCCTTTTATTTTGGGGCAAATCCTCAGACCTTATGTATTTCCATTGATGAGTAAGGCCCCAAGTGTCGTCAAGGTATTTGATCAGGGCAGTATTTTGATGGTGGTTTATGGTGCTTTTAGTAGTGCTGTGGTTGCCGGATTGTGGCATCAGGTCAATGGCTGGACCTTATTTTATCTCACCTTGGCTTGTTCGGTTTTATTAACCATTATTATGCTATTGGCCTATTATTTACCGAAATGGTTAGGCTTTAATCGTGAGGATCAGGTCACCATCTTTTTCTGTAGTTCGAAAAAAACACTGGCCAGTGGTGTTCCTATGGCTCAGATTTTATTTATCGGACAACCGCTTGGCATGATTGTGTTGCCGATTATGATTTTCCATCAGATCCAGTTGATGGTCTGTGGTGTGATTGCTGCAAAATGGTCAAAACAGGCTGAACAGCGGGAAGAATAAAACACGAGAAGGGTTAGCTATTCTGATAAAGTTTCGCTATAATATGCGCACTTGTTGTGCCTTGCTCTGACACTTGCAGTCTCGGTGGGCCAAAAGAAATGGTCTGTTGTCGTGTTCGTCTGCTGAGTTGAGCTTTTGCAAAATTTAGCCTTTTCCTCAATTTTTGAGAGTGATGAATTGCGATAACAGCTTAAGCCTTTCTTCATTAGGAGTCATCGACCATGCGTGCCGATATTCACCCAAAATACCAAACATTAGTTGCAACTTGCTCATGCGGTAACGTGATTGAAACACAATCTGCATTAGGTAAAGATACAATTTATCTGGACGTTTGTTCAGCGTGTCACCCGTTCTATACAGGTAAACAAAAATCTGTAGATACCGGTGGTCGTATTGATAAATTTAAACAACGTTTTGCGGGTATGTCTCGTAGTATTAAACGCTAAGACATATAGTCAAAATGACAAAAACGGGCAATTTGCCCGTTTTTTTGTGTCGCATAAAAAGTTGGAACAGCGCAGTTTAACCTGCACTATCAAGGAAATGATTTTGTTTGGCCTGAAAATAATCGCCTTGTAAATAACGTACATCAATATTCCAAGCATTGGCAAATAGGGTCATATCATTGAGTTCACTGATCAGGAATTTAATGTCCTGATCATATTGTTTAAAGACATCCAGTTTTTCCTGAAGTTCGATCAGACCGTCGTCATTATGTAATTGTGCCGTAAACTCAGGGGCCAGTTTTGCAAATGAAATCTTGAGTTGCTGCAAGATATTAACGCAATAGATGGATTGACCAAAATTGGCAACGGCTATACCAATATTATAATCCTGAATAGCCTGGATAAATTTTGCAGCGCCATTAATATTGGCTAAAATATCTCGTTCTTCAAATTGGAGGATCAATGGACGAGTATATTTGGAATTAATCAGGTTAACCAGTTTGGCCAGCAAAGGAATAAGATTTGGATCACTCAGGCTAATTGCATGGAGATTGACCACGATTCGGCTTTTAGGGCAGGTCGTCAAGAATTGATGTAAGCGTTTTGACGCTTCTACCAGAACCCAACGATCGGTTTTGATGGCTAGCTCCGGATTGGCAAATAAACCTGCAAAAGACTCTAGTGCAATCGCTTTATTTTCATACTGAAAGCTGGATGTCACTTCATAAATATCGGTATCGATATCTTCTTTATCATACAATTGTTGAAAATATAGCTGAATCGTATTGTTATCAATATGTTTTGCCAAGGCTTTTTGTGTCGCATCACTCGGAATATGAGAAGATAAAGTGGCTGCATGTATTGAAGGCTCAGTAATAGGTGCGCCAAAGCTAATTTTTGTTTGTTCCTGTTGGGCTTCGATAGGACTTGCCAGTTGATCTTTAAAAGTGGCAAGTTTTGCATCAAAGCCATGTTTAAATGTTTGTTCAAGTAAAGCTGTAATATCGCCTTCTTGTGGTAAATGTTCTAATAGTTGTGCAGATAGATGGATATTGACCGGATAAGTCTGCTGTAAAATATCAAGTTGTGTTGGGAGCTGCAAAGAAAATTGTTTTAAGTTCTGTACTAATGTGGCTTGATCATTAATTGCCAGAGTGGTCAGAAAAACAGTCTCAGATAGTCTTAATAGCTCATTTTCTGTGAGTAATATTAATTCTTTTTCTATCTCGGCAAAATAAACACGGCTACTATTCCAATTCTGAGTAATAACATGTTCAGGAAGTTGATCCACTCGATAAATAATCACTGCTAATTTTGAATTTTGGATAAACGCAAAGTTTAGTAGATCGTAGATGTCCTGTACTGAAGCAAAACCAGGTCCTTGTTGTCCAGTTCTAGTTATAGACAGCTCATTTTCAGTTGCAATAATGAGTTGTAAGGCGGGTTCATTGTCAAATTCGGCATTGGAAAATTGTAAACGCAAGGTATGATCTTTCAAGTGTGGATTGCGAGTAATGATCTTTAAAACAGGCTGACTTAAATCACCTTTTGAGAGTTTTTTAAAGAATTGCTTAAATTCATTGATGTCTTGCGGTTGCAGAATATCCAGAATCGGTAAACCTGAAAACTCTTCCGGGTCATTGGCACCAAATAATTTTGCATATTGTAGGTTCATCGATAAATGTATGCCTTCTTGAAAAATAGCTACGGCATGTTCAGTGGTTTCAACCAGACTCTGGGTTTGCTGTTGTAATTTATCGATTTCCAGATTTAATTGTAGCTCACGTCGTACCAGACGGCTATAGATTGAGGCACGATAGAGACTTAAGGTTAGATGATCTAAATTATTATGATCAATGATGTCATAAATACCCAGTTTTAAGATATTGAATGCTTCGGCACTTTTGGCATTGATATCACTGAGTAGAATGACCGCAAGTTTTTTATTTTTTTCATGGATAATTGTTAGTGCTTGTTCAAAATTAAAATCATAAGCCACATGGAAAATAATGACATCCCATTGTAGGTTAAGCATCTTTTCAAACGATTTTTGATCATCGAGTAATTTACTTTGTACCCCATTTAAACGTTGTTCTAAAGTCTCATTAATTTTGTTAAAGGTGATTTGCTGATTATCGACCATTAAAAAACGAATAACGTGGCTTTTCAGCTTTTTATCAGTGGTTGCTAATTTCATTTAAGAGATTCCCACAAATCTTGTGTTTGTAACGTAGAAATTTGATGCTCGAAATATCGATCCATCATCGGTTGTTTTGATCTTTCGAGTAAATCAAAACTAAAGATGGCGCAGCTCTGTGTCAAAATGCTGCTATGCTTTAAAAAGATTTTAAACTCATTTTGGCCCAAGCGAAGTAACAAGTTTTGATTTTCATAAAATACTTGTGCACTGGGTAAGATGATGGCGTAATCCAGATCATCATTTTTATATAAAATTGCAGGATGATAAATGGGGAGTGCCGTATTTTGCTTTGGAATAGAAACGGCCAGTGAACACATGGATTTGGTAATTATCTCGATACCAAATTCTAGCGATTGCTGCTGGCTGTGTTTCATCCAGCGAATCAGTGCGCCTGTCCAGACTTTATCTTGATGTTCTTTGATTAAAATAAATTCGCCGTTTCTTAAATTCTTAATCACCTGACTATGCCATTGTAAACCATAACCATTTTCACTACGGTTGATAATATCTGCGTGATAGATTCTGGTGATTTCCGCATTGAATCGTTGTTCATGCGTGCGTGAAGAGAGTTGAATTTCTTTATCACTAGAGATTTGAGATAAAACCTGATTGTTACTTTGTAGTGATAAATCTATATCTAAATCCAGCGTTTCCTTAAAATGTTTTGCATGGGATAAAAAGAAATGTGCCGAGGTAATGCCGAGCGTGACTTCGAGTGTGCCTTGTTCTTCATATCGAGGCCGAATTCGACTGGGATTTAGGTTAAGCGTGGTAACAATATGACGCTTTAATACCTGAGTTAAAGATTTTTCTTCCACCTTGGAGTAATAATGGGCATTCGGATGTAAAGTAGATTCAATATAGGAAGCCAATTCCATTGTATTAATATAATAGAAATTTTGATGTTGAATATCGTTTTGTAAATTTAATTTTGGACCGATGTCAGATTGAATATCAAGATAATAGTGGCTTTGATGACCTTGATTTTCAGAAAAATGGATGAGTGACGTCCAATAGGCAATACATTGCATCAATTCCTTGATTTCGGATTGACGCAGTTTATGACTATTTAATAATGACAACAGAATTAATTGTGCAAAAGCTTTTTCAGTGGAATCTATGTCTATGGATTGCTCAGCTATTTTTTCTACTTTATCCAGATTAAACTGATAAAAACAGGCAATTTGATAAATATAATAGGCCGATGTCCAGAAATTTTTCGGTACATCAAGATAGAGCAATTGTAAGGAATAGAGTAGATTAGTCAGATGGTTGATGGCTAAAATTGCCGTTTGCTTGCGAAATACATTTAATTTCTTTTTTAAATTAAAATCGAAAAAAGAAAATTTATAGGTTTCTAATGTAGCCTGCGTGCGCTTAAATAGTTCGATATATAACAACGCATGGTTACTTTTAATTTCCAGTACCAGTTCAGAAATTTGCTGATCACGCTTGGTGTCCAGTAAAGAATTACTTAAATAATGTTGTTCCAATGACAATAACAGATGAGATAAATTGGGTTCTATTTGCTGTATGATCTGAAAACGGACAAAATCATGACAATCAAGTCGACGCAATTCCAGTAAAGTGATAAAAATTTGTTTTGCGGCTTCGCCAAGCTCAAGTTCTGCCAAAGATGCAGTCCAAATATCAAGATCTTTTTTAATATTCGGAATATAGGTCAAAATTTTAAGATCTAATACAATATTCTCATCAAATAATTTGTCGAGTTTTACGACCATTCTTTGCACCCCTAGCAAATCCTATCTTCACCTTAATAAATATTTAATGGGGTTTTATGTTGCTCCCCATGAATCTCTCTCACCAACTTTGGCATCAAATAACCTGGTAATTCTTTTAATAGGTCTTGGTAGATATTTTGTGCCCTTTGATCTGAAATCAGAAAGTGTGAAGCACCACTTACTTTATCCAAAACATGCAGATAATAAGGTAACACACGTGCCTGAAACAGTCGATAGCTGAGTTCAGTCAAAGTGATACAATTATCATTTACGCCTTTTAACAGTACAGATTGATTAAAAATAGTCACACCATGTTGGACAAGTTTTTGCATTGCAATGTCAAAATCTGAGTCGAGTTCATTGGCATGATTACTGTGGACGACCATGATCTTGTTTAAACGACTCGATGACAGAATATGCAATAAAGCATCATCAATACGTTGTGGAATCACCACAGGCAGCCGTGTGTGGATTCTTAATGTTTTGATCTGTGGGAGCTGTTCAAAATAACCTACCCATTTTGCCAGCTTTTCATTGGATATCGATAAGGGGTCTCCACCACTCAAAATAATTTCATTAATGTCGGGATGGGCAACAATGTATTGTTTAATGGCCAACCAGTCTTTGTCTTTGGGTAAATTTTCCTGATAGGGAAAATGCCGGCGAAAACAATAGCGACAATGAATGGCACAGGCACCGGTCAGTGTCATTAAAATTCGGGACTTATACTTATGTAGCATGCCGGGGAGGGCATTGGCATCACGTTCGCCCAGAGGATCCAGACTAAATTCACTGTTTTCTTGCATTTCCAGATGATGCGGGAAAACTTGTAAAAACAAAGGATCGTAAGCATTACCGATTTGCATTTTGTCTACGAATTGTCTCGGAACGCGTAGTTTGAATTGCTGATGGGCAAGTAACGCCTGAGAATTTAGATCATCTGGTGAGAGATTTAGGCAGGAAATTAGCTGCAAAGGATCGGTAATTAGATCACTCAGTTGCGATTGCCAGTTTTTCTCTTGGAATAAATAGTTTATCATTCGACACGATTTAGATAATGCGATAGGGCATTATATAGGGTCTGTTGACATTTGATAAATAGGTAGCGTTGTTGCTTAAAAGTCTTGCGCCTTACACGGCGCATATCGCAACCATCGATGAAATATCAACAGGTTCTAACATAGTGATAGTTTATTAAGTTTGGAGTGTGCCAGTTATGGCCTATTATTCTACAAATGAATTCAAGCAAGGCTTAAAATTGATGCTTGATGGTAACCCATGTTCAATCATGGAAAATGAATACGTAAAACCTGGTAAGGGACAAGCCTTTAACCGTGTGAAATTGCGTAATCTTAGAACCGGTAAGGTATTGGAAAAAACTTTTAAATCCGGTGAGTCTTTAGAAGCTGCTGATATTGTTGAAGTTGAGATGGATTATCTCTATAACGATGGCGAAATGTGGCATTTCATGAATCCGGAAAATTTTGAGCAACTCGCAGCCGAAAAAACGGCAATGGGCGATGCTGTGAAATGGTTGAAAGACGATTCCAACGAAAAATGCAGCATTATGCTATTCAATGGCGTGCCTTTAAATGTGAGTGCACCAAATTTCGTGGTATTAAAAATTGTTGAAACCGATCCAGGTGTTAAAGGCGATACCGCAGGTACTGGTGGCAAACCGGCAAAATTAGAAACAGGTGCCGTGGTGCGTGTACCGTTATTTGTACAACAAGACGAAAGCATTCGTGTGGATACACGGACAGGTGAATATCTGGAACGTGCTTAATTGCCATTTTTTGTGCAATTTGTCAAAAGGACGATGGAAATCGTCCTTTTTTAATGCCAAAGTCGTAGAAAAGAATAGGTAAACCGGGATAAAGTCACAAGAATACAAATACTAAATACAGTAAACTAAGTGCATTGATATTTCATGATTGAGTCGTGTTGTAATTTGGCTGACATAAAAGCGTTATAAAACTTGATAATGAAAGATCAATACATCTATCCTTATCAACTTTTACCACGTTCAGTATGGGAAATGGGTAACCGTAAGGCCAAGTGAGCACAATAGTGACAAGATCTAAATTTTGCCTAGACATTGCGAATCTGAGGTTTGATCAGATGTAAAAACAACACGCTTAGGTTTAGTTTAGCTGATTTGTCAAGATCAAGGATGAGGTATCAACAAGTCTAAAGCTTGTAGAATCAATTGATGAGGTTAAACATGGATGCGATTCAGACAAAATCTACGCTACAGTCTAAAATTATCTGGAGCTTGGTGGCCATTGTAGGCGCAGTATCTTTTGGGGTGCTGGCAGTCAGTCGAGGTGAGCATGTCAATGCAGTATGGCTGGTACTTGCTGCCATCTGTATTTATAGCATAGCGTATCGTTTTTACAGTTTATTTATTGCACAGAAAGTATTTGAGTTAAATCCTAAACGTCTGACCCCAGCGCATCGCTTAGCCGATGGTCTGGATTATGTGCCGACCAATAAATATGTCTTGTTCGGGCATCATTTTGCTGCGATTGCCGGTGCAGGCCCATTGGTTGGGCCGATTCTTGCTGCACAAATGGGTTATCTGCCCGGTACCATCTGGCTATTGGTTGGTGTGGTATTGGCTGGTGCGGTTCAGGATTTTCTGGTGTTGTTTATTTCGACCCGGCGTGATGGAAAATCATTGGGTGAAATGGCAAAACAGGAACTGGGTTCCTTTGCCGGTATTATCGTTATGCTCGGTGCGCTGGGCGTAATGATCATTATCCTTGCTGTATTGGCATTGGTGGTGGTTAAGGCACTGGCCCATAGCCCGTGGGGTGTGTTTAGTATTGCAGCAACCATTCCAATTGCCTTGTTCATGGGCATTTATATGCGTTATATCCGCCCGGGTAAAATCGCAGAAGTTTCTATTATTGGTTTTGTCCTGATGATGCTTGGCATTGTGTATGGTGGACATATCGCTGCTGATCCTTATTGGGGACCATTTTTCACGCTTTCGGGTACACAGTTAACCTGGGCACTGATCATCTATGGATTTGTTGCTTCAGCCTTGCCTGTCTGGTTGTTACTGGCACCTCGTGATTATCTTTCGACCTTTCTGAAAATTGGTGTAATCGCTGGTTTGGCTATTGGTATTGTGGTGGCATTACCGCAAATGAAAATGCCCGCGGTGACGCATTTTATCGATGGTACAGGTCCGGTATTTTCGGGTTCAATGTTCCCATTCTTATTTATTACCATTGCCTGTGGTGCGATTTCCGGATTCCATGCGCTGGTTTCAAGTGGCACCACACCCAAACTGGTCGATAACGAATCAAATATTCGTATGATTGGTTATGGTGGTATGTTAATGGAATCGTTTGTGGCAGTGATGGCGATGATCTGTGCCACAGTGCTTGATCCGGGTATTTATTTTGCCATTAATGCGCCCGCAGCTGTTTTGGGAACAACTGTAGAAAGTGCTGCCGAAGCGGTGCGTAATCTGGGTTTTGTGGTGACACCGGAAATGTTGACGGTACTGGCAAAAGAAGTGGGTGAAGAAACCATTTTGTCACGTACGGGCGGTGCACCGACTTTTGCGATTGGTATGGCACATATTATTTCCGAGATTTTTAATAGTCGTGCCATGATGTCATTTTGGTATCATTTTGCCATTTTGTTTGAAGCATTATTCATTTTAACCGCGGTGGATGCTGGTACGCGTGCCTGTCGTTTTATGGTGCAAGATACGGTGGGTATTGTGATTCCCGCAGTAAAAAATTCTCATAATTTCTTTGGTAATTTACTGGGTACAGCCGTTGCCGTTGCAGGTTGGGGCTTCTTTGTCTATCAAGGTGTGGTTGATCCATTGGGTGGGATCAATTCATTGTGGCCGTTATTTGGTATTGGTAACCAAATGCTTGCAGCCATGGCATTGCTTTTAGGTACAGTTATTTTATTTAAAATGAAGAAACAAAAATATGTATGGGTCACCATTGTCCCAACAGTTTTTTTGTTTATTACCTGTATGACTGCCGGCTGGCAAAAGATTTTCCATGAAAATCCAAAAATTGGTTTTCTGGCACAGGCCAATCGTTTCTCTGATGCATTAAGCCGTGGTGAACTACTCGCACCGGCAAAAACTGTTGCGGAAATGCAAACTGTGATTTTATCTAATCAGATTAATGCGGTGTTATGTGCATTCTTTATGATTGTTGCGGTGGTGATGTTGATTGCGTCAATAGGTGCAATCCGTCGCGCATTAAAAAGTCCTGTCCCAACTGTTAATGAGTCGGAAGCGATTTATACCGATGTTCCTGTGACTGCAAATCGTATTCAGGGAGAGTAAGTATGAATTTTAAAATGGCGCTACAAGGTAAGACAATTATTGTGAAAATTATTAAATTCACGATTATGTCGCAAAAGAATTTATTGCTGTCGCCAAAGAACTGGTCACGTGTTGCCGTATTATGGCAACGCTTACAACAAAGTTTTCGTTTGATGGTTGGCGTACCCGATTATCAAACTTATCTGACTCATATGCAGAACCATCATCCGGATTTAACCCCTATGGATGAAAAGACTTTCCATCGTTACTGTGTGGATGCGCGTTATCCGAGTAAAGGCGGAAATATGAAGAAGTGTCCGTGTTAAATAAGTGCTAATTTTCAATTAGTCATCGATAAAAAATAGTGTACTCTACCTGAGTGCACTATTTTTTTGGAAGAACGATGCTTTTGTCCAGAGCAGAAAACAAAACAGCTAAACCAGATCATCAGTTAAACGACCAGCATATTGCAAATCATGAACTTGCAGAACAAATTGCTGCAATTTATCCGAATCTTTTGCAATATTTGGATAGTTTAAATCAAATCGTTCTAGACAAATCCCAGCAAATTAAACTTTCTGTCTGTGCGCTGATTGCTGGTGGACATGTCTTATTCGAGGATTTACCCGGATTGGGTAAAACCACGCTGGCACAGGCTTTGGCAACACTTTCAGGTTTACATTATCAGCGTATTCAATTTACAAATGACTTATTACCCAGTGATATTTTGGGGAGTAATATTTTTCATCCTGAAAAAGCCCAGTTTGAGTTTAATCAAGGTGCAATTTTTAGTCAGATTCTATTGGCCGATGAAATTAACCGCAGTAGTCCAAAAACCCAAAGTGCCTTGCTTGAAGCAATGGAAGAGGGCGCAGTATCGATTGAAGGGGTACGTCATGTATTGCCGAAACCATTTTGGGTGCTGGCTACACAAAACCCCCTGCAACAATCAGGTACCTATCCTTTACCAGAATCCCAACTGGACCGGTTTTTGATGCGTTTATCGATGGGCTATCCTTCAGCTGAAGCGGAAAGAATTTTATTAAAAGGTGAAGATCGCCGAAAATTACTGGCGCATATTGAGCCAATTTTGACAGTACACACTGTTCTGCAATTACAGCATCTGAGAGCACAAGTGCTGATTTCCGATCAAATGATTGATTATTTACAAGCCTTGGCGGCTTGGAGCAGAAGCAAGGTGGTGGGGTTGTCTACTCGAGGATTGCTGGCTTTAAAACGTGCTGCACAGGCATATGCGATCGTTGAGGGACGCTATTATGTCATTCATGAAGATGTACAGGCTGTCTTTGCTGCTGTGGTTGCCCATCGTATTCATTTATCAGAAGCCGAAGTGCAACAAGCACTTAAACACGTTCCCTTATAGAATCTGGCGCGATCTATGTCTTTGTTAAAAAAGTATTGGCAAAATTGGCTGAGCAGACGCTTTCAGTTAAAAGGTTCTAAAACGCTGGCACAGCGGGATGTGTTGGTATTTTTTAATCGTGAAGGCTATCTTTATCTGGTATTACTGTTAATTACTTTTATTGCAGGCATTAACTACGGCAATAATCTGGTTTTAGCCCTATGCTTTTTGCTATCAAGTATTTTACTGTTGAGCTTTTATCTGGCATTTCGGCAGTTATATGGGTTAAACATTACTTATGAAGTCGCAGAGCTGGGACAAGCTGGACAGCCTTTTACGATTAAATTCAAATTTGTGCCGCAGAAAAATCAAATTCATTTACATTTGCGCTGTGAATATCTACAACAGGCAAAAAAAATCACCATTTTAAAATCTCCGCTTGTCGTGCAGTTTGATCACATCGTCTCCAAGCGGGGATTGTACCAACTGACACCTTTATACTTTTATAGTGTCTATCCTTTTGGCATTATACGTGCGTGGAGTTTTGTCTATCCTCAAAAACAGGTCTGGATTGCACCTCGACCAATAGAAGTGGACTTGACCCAGTTTGGCTTTAAATCATTTTTGCAGCAACAGCAGCAGGGGACAGAAGATTTTAGTCACTTGCGAGAGTTCCAATCTGGTGATGCTTTAAACCGGATTGCATGGCAACAATATGCCAAAGGACGAGGATTGCTGGTTAAACAATTTGAAGAAGTCCCCCATCATGCCTTAAATTTTTATTATGATCAGATGCCTTCAAGTTTACATGAAGAAAAATTGGGGCAGCTCATGTATCTGGTGGAACAGGCTTATTTACAGCAGACAGGTTTTAATCTGACTTTACCGAGTCAAAGTTTGCCTTTTGGCATGGGTGAGCAGCATTATGATCAGGCCAGATTAATGTTGGCACAGGAGCCATGATGCTATTCAAAAAAAATAAAGCAAAAACACTGGCCCAAACTAGCCTTCATCAGAAAAACTATCAATCCATATTATTGGCATTGTTTGCTGTATTGATTTCACATTTTTTTTATATGCCTGTCGCCTTAAGTTTGTTAATGGCTGCGGTATTGGTCATATGGCAAGTTTTATTATATCGCAAAGGTAATTTTCGGCAGGCACAATCCAGATGGCTGCAATATACCGTTGTAGTTGTGGGACTTGGTATTATTTTTTTGCAGTACAAAACTTTTTTTGGTGTCGAAGCTGGTTGTGCAGCATTAGCCTTGATTCTATTAGGCAAAGCATTTGAAGTTAAAAATTATCGTGATGCCATTATCCAGTTGAATTTTGCTTTATTTGTTGTGGCCAGCTTATTTTTGTATGGACAAGGTTTAATGCTGGCAGTTGCTGCATTAATCGGGGTGTTTGCATGTTTTTATGGCATGTATCAATTGCAAAGCTATCATGCAGCTTATGAAGAAGTGCTTATTCAGGACGTTTCTTCCAAACAGTTACGTCAACAGGCATTTAAAACAGTAGGCAAGCTGCTGTTAATTGCAATGCCAATCATGGTGGTATTATTTTTATTTTTCCCGCGCTTACCACCATTATGGAGTATGCCAACCTCAAATCAGCAAGCCAAAACCGGCGTCACTGATGAAATGTCTCCGGGGGATATTGCCAGGTTAAGCCAATCCAGTGAACTGGCATTTCGTGTCATTTTTGCTATACCACAATCTATGCCACCAAAATCACAACTCTATTGGCGTGCCATGGTTCTGGAAGACTTTAATGGGCTGAAATGGGCGCAGAATGATCGTAACAGATATGCAGCATTTGTACAGCAAAAAGACCTGAGCAATCCACCATCAACGCTACCAGCTTGGTATCAATTGCCAGACCGTACACAGCGTTTTCAAGCAATAGATTATCAAATGATCATTGAGCCAACCTTTCAAAACTGGACCTATGCTTTGGACTATAGTATTGCTGCACAGCCCTTACAGCTAAAGCCGGATTTAAGCATACAGTTGCCTTTTCCATTAACTCGCCGCCGCCAGTTTGAGTTTAAATTATTACAACCCAATCCGGTTGCAAATCTTGAGATTTCAGAAGAACTCCGAAAACGTAATTTAGCTTTACCCGCACAAGCCAATCCGCAAACCAAAGCATTCTCCGAGCAGTTATGGCACCAGTCGGGAGAAAATCCGCAGCGATATGCACAACGCATTTTAAATTGGATTAGTCAGGAGAATTTTTCTTATACCCTGTCTCCACCTTTATTAAATGGCAACCGAATTGATGATTTTCTGTTTCACACCCGTGCGGGATTCTGTGAGCATTATGCTTCTGCTTTTGTAAATTTAATGCGGATGGCCGGGATTCCTGCCCGTGTGGTTGTTGGCTATCAAGGCGGGCAGACTGCACTGGATGGACAAACATGGGAAGTACGTCAACTTGATGCCCATGCATGGACTGAAATCTGGTTTAAAGATCGGGGGTGGGTACGTATTGATCCTACAGCTGCGATTGCGGCAGAACGTATTGAGCAGGGCATGCAAAACTATGCCCAAAATAGCAGCTTGTTTGGCGATGCTCATTTTAACCGATTACAAAGTCAGTGGCTGACACAGGCCAGAATCTGGGTGGATTATGTCAATTATCAATGGCAAAGCAAGGTAGTCGGATTTGATCAAAATAAGCAGCGCAATTGGTTACAACGATTCTCTGTAGAGCATTTATCTCAACAACTTATGCTTTTATTCTTGGCGATCATCAGCATCATTGGCACTGTGATTTGGTATTTATCACGAAGCCAGCGTGTGCCTCAATCTAGACTGGATCGTGCATTGCAGCAACTGTCTAAACGGCTCAATCAGGTCAAGTTACAACGACTGGAAAATGAACCTGTTTTAAGCTGGTTGAAACGCATTCAACAGCATAATGGTGTGGATGAACGACTGACCAAGATTATGCAACTTTATACACAGCATACTTATATCAACAATTTATCCAAGGCAGAATTAAAGCAGTTGATTGATTTGATTGGAAAATATACATTTGCATAGAAATTAAAATAAAATCACTTGTCTGTTTTCCAAAAAATGCTATGATGCACGCAATTAGGCGTATAGCTCAGTTGGTTAGAGCGCTACGTTGACATCGTAGAGGTCTCCAGTTCGAGTCTGGATATGCCTACCAAATATCGCTGTTAAATCAGCAACATAAAGCCCACTGTAAAAGTGGGCTTTTTTGTTTTAGACAAACTAATTTTTGTTGAAATGTGCAGTTCACTAGAATCATATCAAAACAATTTGTATTACTTATAATTCATATGTTCATAGCCTTGCTTCAAGGCTTTAGGTTGATTTGATAGTTTGTATTATGTTGAGCTTAATTTTGAAGAGATTAAAAAATTATATTTATTGCTAAAAATATTCTCTTGTAATCGTTTTTGGTATAGAAATTATGTATTAAATGGTCTTTGAGAATAAAACATAATTTTGTGTATTTTTATAAAATATTTTTTAAATTCAATATCTTAGTTTTTATGTAAATAAATAATTTAAGGAAGAAAGTTGTTATAAGTCTATCATTGCTAGAATATTTTGTGCCTGACTATACATTTTTAAAAATCAATAATATTTATGGGCAAAAATATATTTCTTATAACATTTGATATGGGTTAAGTGACTGAATGAAATTATATTCTTTTAAAGGGTCTAAAGATAAAAATCAGAAGCGGTTTTTCCGTCTTTCAGTTTCGGTTTGTATATCTATGTTGTGGATGCCAACCCTATATGCAGAGGAATCGACTTTAACTTATAAAGAAAGGGTATCACGCTTATTGGCCCCCACATCGGATGAACGGTATAAGACGGTTCAACTCCAGCAATTGAGTGATTTTCAATTTGATCAAAATCAGGTTCAGGAATTGCCGGTTGTCGGGACCGTTCCGATACTATCTAAACAGTCAGGTGCCAGTATTGCCAGACAGGGAAAAATTAATTTAACGGACGCAGTTAAACATGCCGTGCAGCGTAGTCCGGAAATTGGACAAAGCATTGCATCTTTGGCATCACAAAATGCCAATATTGATGTCGCCAAAGCGAGTTATTATCCACAGCTTTCAGGTGGAATTACGACGGGTGATTTAACCAGTGGTGAGCGAGGGCGGCAATTATTTAATTTAAGTGCAACCCAGATGCTATATGACTTTGGAAAGATTAAGTCAAATGTATCTATTCAGGAAGCACAGTTACAGGTTGAACAAGCCAATGTTTTGGTGGCAATTGATGATATTGCATATGATGTGGCAGCTTCCATTATTAATATTGAGCGTTATAAACGCAATATTCAAATTGCCGAACAGCAAATTGAGGGGATTGAATATATTTTATCGATTGCCAATTTGCGTGCCAGGGCAGGTATTAGTAGCCAGTCCGATCCAATTCAGGCGCAATCTTATCTTGAATCGGCACAATCGAGTCTGATTGCTCAACAATCATCACTTAGCCAGTATCAGCAACATTTACGTACTTTACTGGGATTTGATGTTATCAATAAAGAATGGGATATTCCTCAGGATTTAGCGATCCTCTCAGATCTTTATGAAGAACCAAAATTCAATATCATTCCAAAAATGCTGGTGGCGCAGGCTTCCGTTGAGGTTGCCAAAGCACAAAAAAAGCAAACAAATTTAAGCCGTTATCCTACGGTATCGGTAAAAGGTTCTTTAAATCAGGCAGTGAATGGCGTCAATCCGAATAACAATAAAGATAATGGTTTATATAGCTCCATTATGCTTGAAGCGACCAGTAACTTTTATCAAGGTGGTTCTGTTGCAGCACAGTCCCGTTCTGCCAGTTATGCAGAAGAAGCAGCAAAAGCAAAAGTAAATGCTGTTTATCTTGATGTTTTGGGTAGCGTACGGACAACACGGGAAGTGATTGATAATAAACAACGGCAAATGCGGGTTTTGGGTGCAAGACAAATGACTACGGTCAAAACACGGGAACTTTATCAGGAACAATATAAATTAGGTACGCGTTCTATTCTGGATTTATTAACCGCAGAAATGGCAATTCATTCTGCCAATAGTGAGTTTGAGAATGCCAGATACGATATTTATAGCAGTTTAATTGAGTACATCAGCATAACAGGACGTTCACGTCAGGTATATCACCTTAATAATATGTCAATTCAGGGATTCGAGGTGCAACCATGAGCATTTCTGTAGATTATCAACCACTAATTCAAGCAGTGATTACCATTGCCAAACATTATCGTATTGATCCTTCACAGGAGCGTATTCGCTTACACTTGGAATGGGCACAAGAAAAAAGAACAGAAGATATTTTGACAGTTATTGCTCGGCAAGTCGGATTAACAATTAAAAAAACCAACTTTAATCAAGAGATTTTTGATCCGTGGCGACTTCCTGTTTTGGCAATTTTCGATAATGGACAGGTAGGCGTTATTGAAAAAATTGATAATGAAGGGCAAGTTGCGGTCCAGTTTAGTGGTGATGAGGGTTTATCTAAATCTTTTCCTCTGACTGCACTAAAAAATATTATTCAGGAAATTTATATCATTCGTCCGGAAAGTTCCATACCTGATGCGAGGGTGGACGAATATATTAAGCCTTATCAAAAAAATTGGTTTTGGTCAATTGTACTTAAAGACTGGAAACGTTATGTCGATATTATGCTGGCCTCATTACTGGCCAATATTCTAGCACTTGCTACGATAGTGTTCTCTATGCAAGTGTATGATCGCGTCATTCCTTCACAATCAATTCCGACGCTTTGGGTACTGGCAAGTGGTGTTTTAATTGCTGCAATTTTTGAATTTGTATTGCGGGTTGCACGTATTTATTTATCCGACATCATTGGTAAACGTGCCGATTTAAATATTTCTGATCGTGTATTCGGTCATGCTTTACGTATTAAAAACAGTGAGCGCCCTCGATCAACAGGAACTTTTATTTCACAAATTCGTGAGTTGGATGGTATTCGCGAATTGGTCACATCAACCACAATCACTGCCATGGCTGATTTACCTTTCTTTTTTCTGTTTTTGGCAATCTTCTGGTTAATTGGCGGTAATTTATTCTGGGTTATTGTTTTGGTGGTGCCATTAATGCTGCTGCCAGCAATTTTTGTGCAAAAGAAATTAGCAGCCCTAGCACAAGAGGGTATGCGTGAGTCATCTATTCGTAATGCGATATTGGTGGAATCTGTTCAGGGGATTGATGATATTAAATTGCTTCGCGCAGAATCCCGATTCCAAAATCAATGGAATCATATGAACGAGACTTCAGCTGATGTCAGTATGCAACAGCGCAAAATTGTGGGCGTGATTACTGCATGGACGCAAAAAATTCAAGGATTAACTTTCGCTATTGTCGTTTTGGTTGGTTGTTTTGCAGTCATGAAAGGAGATATGACAACCGGTGCATTG
The DNA here is from genome assembly GCF_900096995.1 of Acinetobacter puyangensis. GTDB lineage: Bacteria > Pseudomonadota > Gammaproteobacteria > Pseudomonadales > Moraxellaceae > Acinetobacter > Acinetobacter puyangensis. The sequence continues at coordinate 6,394 of NZ_OANT01000015.1, read as the reverse complement.
GTTGCTTGCTCGATTCTATCATCACGTATGCTGGCACCGATTTCACAATTAACAGGTGTATTGGGACGCTGGCAACAGGCAAAAGTGGCCAAGCAAAGTCTGGATACTTTAATGCAAAAACCCGTTGACCAAGAAGATCATGCGCATCTCATACATCGCCCTGCAATATCGGGGGAATATCAGTTAAAGAATGTGATTTTTCAATATGATCCGGAACAGCCCAGTGCCGATTTAATGATTGGAAATTTGCTCATTAAGCCAGGTGAAAAGATTGCTGTGCTGGGAAGAAATGGTGCAGGTAAATCTACATTGTTACAACTCCTGTCCGGTATGCAAGTTGCAAATTCAGGCAAAGTGTATCTTGATGAAATTGATTTAACTTTGATTGATCCGGCAGATGTGCGTCGTGATATGGGATTGTTGAATCAGAATGCACATTTATTTTATGGGACAGTTCGTGAAAATCTAAGCTTGGGTGCGCCGCTTGCATCAGATGAGGATTTAAAGCAGGCATTAATCATCACAGGTGCATATGATTTTATTCAGGCCAAGAAAGAAGGGTTGGATTATGTCATCAAAGAAGGCGGTATAGGGCTATCTGGTGGCCAAAGACAGGCATTACTTCTTACACGTTTATTGGTAAGACAACCTAATATTTTATTGTTGGATGAACCGACAACAGCATTAGATGATGTAGCCGAGAAAAAATTAATTCAATATCTAAAAAATTGGTTGGCACATAGAACATTAGTTGTCTCAACCCATCGTTTGGCTGTGCTTGAGCTGGTTGATCGCATCATTATTCTCGATAACGGTAAAATTGTAAAAGATGGTCCCCGTGATCAAATTTTGAAACAAACAGCGAAACAAAGCTAAGATTAGGGGATTGTCATGAGTGATCAACAAGAAAAAACACGTCATCAATTGCAAGGTGGTTTTAACGAACCTGAATTACCAAAAACATCATTAACCATTTGGATTATTTGTATTGGGTTATTAATACTTTTATTGTGGGCCTCTTTGTTTAAGCTTGAAGAAGTTTCTACAGGTACTGGAAAAGTTATTTCTTCCTCTAAGGAGCAGGTTATCCAATCTTTGGAAGGTGGTATTTTAACCAAGCTTGATGTTCAAGAAGGTGATATTGTGCAAAAAGGAGAAATTCTGGCACAGCTCGACCCAACACGCTTTGCATCTAATGTTGGTGAGTCGGAATCGCTTTTACTCTCGGCTCAAGCCACTGCGGCCAGATTAACCGCAGAGGTAAATGGAACAGCACTGGTTTTTCCTGATGCTGTCAAAAAATACCCAAATTTAGTTGAAGAAGAAACAAGACTTTATAATTCTCGTCGTTTCAACTTAACAGAAACCATATCGGGCTTACAGCAGGCATTACGTTTGGTTGAGCAAGAATTGGCGATGACAGAACCATTGGTGGCAAAAGGTGCAGCAAGTGAAGTTGAGGTTTTAAGATTAAAGCGTTCGGCAAATGATTTAAAAAATCAAATGAATGATATACGTAATAAATATTATGTGGATGCAAGAGAACAACTATCCAAGGCAAATACTGATATTGGTCAACAACAACAAATTGTAAAAGGACGTTCTGATACTTTAAGCCGTGCGGTCTTTAGAGCACCAGTTCGAGGTATAGTAAAAGAAATTGATGTGATGACACTTGGAGGAGTAGTACCACAAAATGGTAAATTAATGACCATCGTCCCTCTTGATGAGCAATTACTCATAGAAGCTCGTATTTCTCCAAGAGATATTGCTTTTATTCATCCAGGGCAGGAAGCTTTGGTGAAAATTACAGCTTATGATTATGCAATCTATGGTGGTTTAAAAGGCAAGGTCACTGTGATTTCACCCGATACCATTCGAGATGAAGTAAAACAGGATCAGTTTTATTATCGTGTATATATTCGTACTGATACAGATAAATTATATAATAAACAGGGAGCAGCATTTAACATTACCCCAGGTATGGTTGCTACGGTAGATATCCGCACCGGGCAGAAAACAATACTTGATTACTTAATTAAACCATTTAATAAGGCCAAAGAAGCTTTACGAGAACGTTAATAAATGATCCCCGTAAGGGGATTTTATATATAGTGTGTATTTATTTAAAATTATGTACTAAATAGACGCATTAATTAAAACATAATTATTAATTTTTTATCATTTTTAAATTACATATTAATTATATCTTGTATTTTTTACTTATATCAATAGATTGTTTTTTAAATTTATATCATGTTAATAAACAATAACTTATTTTTTAAAACTAGATTGTATTTTAATTTACATAGATCTGCTTATGAATATTTGTGACGTAGTTGTTATTTATGTTTATTTTTTGAATTGAATTGGACATTTATTTTATCTATCTTTGTAATGGAGGGAAGTATATTTAAATTAAAAATACTTTTTTTATGGGTAGATAATCTTAAATAGAGGTCTATATGGCAGAAATAAAAGTTGTTTCTAAAGAGAGTCATAACACTTTAGAAGAAATACAGAGTAGCACCGTATCTTTATCAGAAGATGCGGTAGTCATATTAAAACTAAATCCCGACGATGTTCTGGAAATAAAGAGAGAAGGAAATAATGCAGTTGTAGTACTAAAATCTGGCGAAAAGATAACAATAGTTAACTTCTTTAAAGAAGGATCAAATCATAGTCTGGTTTTAGAAGATAGTGATCACAAACTTATTTGGGCTCAATTTACGGATCAGACGGGTGCTTTATTGGATGAAGCAGTCTATGGTTATATCGATGAGATCGAACCTTTGCTTTATCATGATGGCATCAGTCCATTATGGGCACTTGCACCATTAGCAACTGTTGCTGCATTAAAGTTGTTATTAGATGATGATAATGACAATAAAACAAAAGACAGTAAAGATACCACGGCACCATCTGCACCAACAGATGTGGCAGTGAGTGCAGATGGTACAAAGGTTACCGGTAAAGGTGAACCTGGCACGACAGTTACAGTCAAAGATGAAGAAGGCAATACCATTGGTACTGGTACGGTAAATCCAGATGGTACATTTGAAGTCGAACTGGATGAACCATTAACCAATGGCGAAGAAGTTACAGTTGGCCTTGAAGATGATGCTGGTAATAAATCACCGGAAGTTACAGCGACAGCGCCGGATCTGACAGCTCCTGCTGCGCCGACTGCTTCTTTTAATGCAGAAGGTACAGCTATTACCGGTAAAACAGAACCAGGTGCAAAAGTTACAGTTAAGGATGCCAATGGTAATGTTATTGGCACAGCCACTGCTGATAGCGATGGCAACTACACTGTTAACTTATCTGAGCCATTGAAAAATGGTGAAGTAGTTAAAGTAACAGCAACTGACGCAGCAAATAATGAGTCTGTTCCTACTGATGCGACAGCGCCGGATCTGACAGCACCTGCTGCGCCGACTGCTTCTTTTAATGCAGAAGGTACAGCTATTACCGGTAAAACAGAACCGGGTGCAAAAGTTACAGTTAAGGATGCCAATGGTAATGTTATTGGCACAGCCACTGCTGATAGCGATGGCAACTACACTGTTAACTTATCTGAGCCATTGAAAAATGGTGAAGTAGTTAAAGTAACAGCGACTGACACAGCAAATAATGAGTCTGTTCCTACTGATGCGACAGCACCGGACACCACAGCACCAGCTGCACCAACAGATGTTGCAGTCAGTGAAGACGGTACAACAGTGACCGGTAAAGGCGAACCTGGTACCACCGTTACAGTCAAAGATGAAGATGGTAATACCATCGGCACAGGTATAGTAGATGAAGACGGCAACTTTGAAGTTGAACTGGACGAACTATTAACTAATGGTGAAGAAGTCACAGTTGGCCTTGAAGATGACGCAGGTAATACATCACCGGAAGTTACAGTTACTGCACCGGACACCACAGCACCAGCTGCACCAACAGATGTTGCAGTCAGTGAAGACGGTACAACAGTGACCGGTAAAGGCGAACCTGGCACCATCGTTACAGTCAAAGATGAAGATGGTAATACCATCGGCACAGGTATAGTAGATGAAGACGGCAACTTTGAAGTTGAACTGGACGAACCATTAACCAATGGTGAAGAAGTTACAGTTGGGCTTGAAGATGGCGCAGGTAATACATCACCGGAAGTTACAGTTACTGCACCGGATACCACAGCACCAACTGCACCAACAGCTGAATTCAATACGGACGGCTCTGAGATTACTGGTAAAGCTGAACCGGGTGCGACAGTCATTGTTAGAGATGTAGATGGTGAAGTATTAGGTACGGCCATTGCTGATGAAAACGGTGACTACACTGTAGAACTTGAAGAGCCGTTAATTAATACTGAAACAGTCATTGTGACTGCAACAGATGCATCAGGCAATGAATCGGATCCTGTGGAAGCAACAGCACCTGATCTGACAGCGCCAGATGCACCAACAGATGTTGCAGTGAGTGAGGATGGAACTGTAGTTATAGGTAAAGGTGAGCCTGGTACGACTGTTATTGTTAAAGATGAGGGCGGTAACACGATTGGCACAGGTACAGTTGATGCTAATGGCAATTTTGAGGTTCAGCCTGATGAGCCATTAATTAATGGTGAAAAAGTTATAGTTGGCCTTGAAGATGATGCCGGTAATAAATCACCGGAAGTTACAGTAACAGCCCCAATTATTGATGACAGCGATTCAGACTCCGACAGCGATTCAGATAGCGACAGCGATTCAGATTCCGACAGCGATTCAGATTCCGACAGCGACTCCGATTCCGACAGTGACTCAGATAGCGACAGCGACTCAGATAGCGACAGCGACTCAGATAGCGACAGCGATTCAGATTCCGACAGCGATTCCGATAGCGACAGCGACTCCGATTCCGACAGTGATTCAGATTCCGACAGTGACTCCGATAGCGACAGCGACTCAGACTCCGACAGCGACTCAGACTCCGACAGCGATTCCGATAGCGACAGCGACTCAGACTCCGACAGCGACTCAGACTCCGACAGCGATTCCGATAGCGACAGCGACTCCGATTCCGACAGCGACAGTGATTCAGATAGCGACAGTGACTCAGACTCAGACTCAGATAGCGACAGCGATTCAGATTCCGACAGTGACTCAGATTCCGACAGCGACAGTGATTCAGATAGCGACAGCGATTCCGACTCCGACAGCGACTCAGATTCAGATTCCGACAGTGATTCAGATTCCGACAGTGATTCCGATAGCGACAGTGATTCCGATAGCGACAGCGATTCAGATTCCGACAGTGACTCAGATAGCGACAGTGACTCAGATAGCGACAGTGATTCCGATAGCGACAGCGATTCAGATTCCGACAGTGACTCAGATTCCGACAGTGACTCAGATTCCGACAGTGACTCAGATTCCGACAGTGATTCAGATTCCGACAGTGATTCAGATTCCGACAGTGATTCAGATTCCGACAGTGACTCAGATAGCGACAGCGATTCCGACTCCGACAGCGACTCCGATAGCGACTCCGACAGCGACTCAGATTCAGATTCCGACAGCGACTCAGATTCCGACAGTGACTCCGATAGCGACAGTGATTCCGATAGCGACAGCGACTCAGATTCCGATAGCGACTCCGATAGCGACTCAGATAGCGACAGCGACTCAGATAGCGACAGCGATTCCGATAGCGACAGTGACTCCGATAGCGACAGCGACTCAGATTCCGACAGTGACTCCGATAGCGACAGTGATTCCGATAGCGACAGCGATTCAGATTCCGACAGTGACTCCGATAGCGACAGCGATTCCGATAGCGACAGCGACAGCGACTCAGACTCCGACAGCGACTCAGATAGCGACAGCGACTCCGATTCCGACAGCGATTCCGACAGCGACAGCGACTCAGATTCCGACAGTGACTCAGATAGCGACAGCGACTCAGACTCCGACAGTGATTCCGATAGCGACAGCGACTCAGATAGCGATAGCGATTCAGACTCCGACAGCGACTCAGACTCCGACAGTGACTCAGATAGCGACAGCGACTCAGATAGCGACAGCGACAGCGACTCAGACTCCGACAGCGATTCCGATAGCGACAGCGACAGCGATTCCGATAGCGACAGCGACAGCGATTCCGATAGCGACAGCGACTCAGACTCAGATAGCGACAGCGACTCAGACTCCGACAGTGATTCCGATAGCGACAGCGATTCAGATTCCGACAGCGATTCCGATAGCGACAGCGACTCAGATTCCGACAGTGATTCCGATAGCGACAGTGACTCCGATTCCGACAGTGATTCCGATAGCGACAGCGACTCAGATTCCGACAGCGATTCAGATTCTGACAGCGACTCAGATTCCGACAGTGACTCAGATAGCGACAGCGACTCAGACTC
>NZ_OANT01000013.1 GCF_900096995.1 Acinetobacter puyangensis | reverse complement strand
GTATCGGTATGCTGCCAAGTGGTGGTTATGCGCTTGACGTGGATTTATTTGTCGAAATTACCGGCCTTTCTCAGGAAAATGCGGAAAAATTAGTTACAGCAACACACCAAGTTTGTCCGTACTCCAATGCAACGCACGGCAATATTGATGTCCGTTTACACACTACGGTCATTTAAGCACAGGATAAGGTCATATGATGATGTTTTGTTTGTAGTCGAACATCCTGTTCCATAACCTGCTGCGAATGAAATTCGCATTAAAACCATTCTTGCACCCATTCATAATCATGATATCTGGATAGTACGGGGTCGCTATGGTTATCAACCAAGCTTCCCTGCCATTGGTGAAGATTTTTAGCATCTACAAATTAGTCAACGTATCGCAGTTGCTTCCTATATGGCACATGGGCAGCCAAATGAGTATACACCCTAGTACCACTGTAATTTTATAGAGTTTTTCAACAGTAAGATTAACCACGTCACGTTCAATAGCTATAGAGATCCAGTCCATTCAGTTTCTCTGACTAGATGAGCGTCATGATGTTCACAGCTCGTTAGTCACTGCGCAGTGATCCTGCAAATAACCAATTCTTCCGCCCCAAGGCTCAGAAACGCATTTAATTTACACCTTAAAGAAAAACTAAATTGACTAAAATCTTGAATAAAATTAATATTGTTTTACTGACCTAAATCGTCAGTTGGTTTTGACAGACCATTTCAACACAAGAACATCGGAAAATTTATTTTTTCGATGTGCATTCCTGTGTCTTCCCTCCGCGGTAGAACGGGAGGGGGACGCTTCTAGCGTGCTGAATTCTTGTGTTTCAGTCTGTCAACCTTCTTTCGTTCTGCCACCATCATTTGACAGTGATTTGGCAGGACTTCTTTAACACAAGGAGTTTCCCATGCTGTATTCATCTTTTCTTATCTGTACTTCACCACATGTTCACCTTGTTGTGCTATTCAACACGGAATAATCCAGCGTTAATTTTTTATTTTTAATAAAACAACATCTTCTAATTGAACAATCCATAAAGTGGAAGGCTAAATTTCGCCTATAAAATATACATATTTTTTTCTATCCATTTGTGATTGTTAGTTATTGCATTAAACATGTGTGGGAACAACGATGACTGAATTATTTAAACCTAAAGTCTATCCAATAGAGAACTACCCAAAAAAATCTAAACTGTTTTTAAAGTGTGTGGTTGCACCAATAGTGATTTTTTTGATTATTGCCAAAATATTTTCATTCGGGGTGTTTGCTTATATCTTCTTTGCCTTTGACTTATTTTGGATTGTATTCTTTTACTACTTTTATGAATATGGAAAAACCTTCTTTGGTGGTATGAATGAGCAGTTGCAACGTGCAGGTGAACAGTTTAATTACCATAATCTTGGCGTATGGATTAATAGTCAAGATAAAACCATTATTCTGTTTGATCAAGATGATCAACGATTAGTTAAATATCCCTTTGATTACATCACTTCTGTTGGTCACTACAATTTAATTGAAGATAAAGTAACTGATCACTTCACAGTAATAGGGTCACACATCCTTCACGAAGAACGTAGAACACCAACTAAGCGAGAATATCAAGTCAATATTGGTACACGAGATTCATTTAAACCGAATTATTGCTTAAAAGTGCTATTCCCTTGGCGTAGTCCAAAAGTAGCAAGTGAAGTCCGTAAGTTAATATCCGCTGATTATTATCAATAACAACTATTTAAGGCAGTAAAAATATGATGATTTCAAAAATTTTTATACCATCAGCATTGATGATGGCAATAAGCTTGGTTTTGGTGGGATGTGGTGGAGGTGGTTCTAGTGGAAATTCTGGTTCATCTAATAGCAATGGAACAGATAATTCAAATAATGAGAATAATACATCTCAGCCTGTTACCTGTTCAGATACTCAATATTTAGAAGATAGTGTATGTAAAAATAAAATCGCACAAAATATTGGTTCATTACCCTTTAGCGCCCTGATTCAAGGTCAAAGCTATCCATTGGCACTTAAAACAGATCAGGATTTGGAAGTTATTTTTACCAGTAATACACCGAGTATTTGTAGTGTAAACAGTAACGAACTCAAAGCACTGAAAGTTGGTCAATGTAACTTGGTCATGATGCAGGCAGGAACAGCCAAAGTTTTACCATTTAATAACACCATTTTAGTCAATGTCACCTGTGCCAATGACCAATATCTAGAAAACAATAGCTGCATTAATAAGGCTAAGCAAACTATTCAGCCATTACAAATTAACCGTTTTCTAAAAGGTCAGGCATATCAACTAGCATTAAAGACTAATCAGGATTTAGCAGTTAGCTTTACTAGCAACAGTCCAGCTATTTGTAACTTTGAGAAGGGTGAATTGAAAGCACTTGATTTAGGTCAATGTACTTTAAATCTCGCACAGGCAGGAACCACAAAAATTCTACCACTTAATACAATAATGACAGTTGATGTCATTCGTGCAGATGCGGAAAGTAAGAAAGATCTGGATGCTTGTCAGGCAGGTTCACCAACTGAAACAGATCGTCAGACTTTTATTAATACCCTTAATGAAATCCGTGCATTACACAACCTCCCTAAAGTTCAATATGATTATGAACATGAAGATCAGACGATGCAGGCATCTATGTTGTTGGCAGTCAATGAAAAGACATCACATTACCCTGACGATAGTTGGACATGCTTTAGTGACATTGGTCTTCAGGGGGCTTCAACTTCTAACTTGAACTTTGTTCAATCCTACGAAATTTTAGAAAAATATGGCGCTGATACACATCTGATAAATTGGCTAATTGAGAAAAACTCTGCAAGTATTGGGCATCGCAGATACATTTTAAGTCCATTTTTAACTAAAGCTGCATATGGTGAAGTATCCAATACTAATGCAAATAGTTTTCGTACGGTATTAGGTGCTGCGATGAAAACGGTGTATCCATACGAATCACTGACTTTGACAACGACAGTACCTAAAGGAATAATTGCGTATCCTTATCATAATTATCCAAAGAAATTTTTCTTAAAAAGTGAACCATTATCCCTCTCGATCTTGAGTACTCCACAAAATGCCTATGGTAATAATAATGTGGATTTTTCCAATGCAAAACTGACTGTAACTAGACGAGATAATCAACAGGTGCAAACCATTAGCAATATTCAATACGATAATATAAATTATGGGCTGGTTGCTAACAACCTACAATTTCATTTTACTTCAATGGAATACAACGTAATTTATGATGTCAAAGTAACGAATGTCTTAGTCAGTGGAGAAGCTATGGACTATTCATACTGGTTTAAAGTTAATGATAAATAAGGATAAAAACTAGATGAATAAATTAATGCTTAACTTCGCTTTGGTAAGCAGTATTGTCGTTGCGAGTTCAACGGTATGTGCTGAAAGCAAAAAAGTAAACCTATCGGCAGGGCTAAACTACCTTTTATCCCAAGTAGCCACAAACGGAGATAATAATCAAAGCAACCATAATATGGGAATGCTTTATTTTTTTGGGAAAAATGGTGTACCACAGGATCATAAAAAAGCTGTTCAATGGTTCACCAAAGCAGCGAATAAAGGCTATGCCCCATCGCAGTATGCCCTATCTGTCATGTATATAAATGGAGATGGCGTGTCACAGGATACAGAAAAAGGCGTGATCTTGTTGCAAAGCGCAGCAGCACAAGGACAACCAGATGCGGTCAAGTTATATAAGCAACTGCAAACCCAAGCAAATCAAATGAATGCTTCTCAAACGGCATCATCTCAAGTATCTACAATTGCTGCCAAATATTATGATAAATCCAAGATTGAGCCTAAAAACTTTAAACAAGTAGTACTTCCTAATTTAGATGCTGATACGATTGCCCGAAGTTTTTATAAAGTTACGTCATTAAGAGAAAGAAAAAAAGATGATTATTGGGGACAGGGTAACTACTACTTTGTAAATCAGCCTATTGATCTAGAAGATTTAAAAAAGGCTGTAATCAGTGTTGCGCCTATTTTTACTTACCAAAATATACAGGGGGAAACTCGTTATTTAATCCCAGTGGAAATTACGCAAGTAGATGGTAATAGGATAGAAACTGCACGTTTTGCACGAGGTACTTTGGAGTTATTCCTTTTTAAAAAACTGGAAAGTGGACAATTCCAAATGGTGTCTAAAACAACTCCTAACGGAGTCCAATCTATTGCAGGCTATGGTAGAACGGTATGGGATGCACATGAGTTTAGAAAGAATTTGCAGGCTTTTGGGAAAAACACACTTGGAAGCTATCTTCTAGATATCGCAATTGACTATAGTTCTTCACAAAGCATATGGTCACTTTTTTTACTGCATGAAGATGATTATATTGCAGATGAAATGCTTGAAGGTGGAGAAAGGTCAGAAGAATCAAAGTACGAATATTATTCCACAATCAAAGTCATTAAAAATGGACAGTCATTTTATCCATTCCAAGTTCAATTTGATGGAACAAATCTGAATAAAAATGGTCGAGTTGTTAAAGTGAATAAACTTGTACGTTATGAGTATGATGTTAAAGAAAGATTTTATAGGTAGTATTCAAAAATCTGTATCCTTGTGACTGATGCAAATGATTAGGCTATTGAAATAGCGGTGGATGCAAAATATCCACCACAATATATGAAATTTTTACTAAGGTATTAAATCAGATCAGTAGAATGCTTAAGCTTTTTTAACCTAATCGTCTAGAAGTAGCGTTAGCTGTTTATTTAATTGAAGCTCTCCGTGTATTACACGTTCTATTTGCAAATTACTGGATAAAACGACCACCTATTCCTGTTCGCACCATACCAGTTATTTCTATTTCTTAGACCACTAGAAATAGTCACATAGCTAATTTGGCTGATACCAAACGATTCATACTTACACCACGTTCTGCTGCTTCCAGTGCTAGTTTTTGATGAACCATTGATGGAACACGAACAGCAAATCGACCACTATATTTTTTATCTGAAAGTGGTATAGGTAATTTTTCCTTATTACTGATCATATCCGCTACAACTTCTGCAACCAGATCAACAATACCTGAAAATGCTTTTGACTGATCAGCATCAAGCCAAGACAGTGATGGAAACTCAGCACATAAGCCAACATATTCATTATCTTCTGCTGACCACGTAACACGGTAAGTATATTGTTTGCTATCCATTTTAACACCTCACAATACTTTAAGTTTATCAAGAGCAGCTAACACTTGCTTCACTTGATAGGGTTTAGTCTTTCCACCATCATCTTGAAGATTTATACGAGGATCACCTTGCCATGGTGTTTTAAATACCGTGTGGCTTCCACCAGTTTGTCTTGGCTCACCAAAATAATGTTTGCAAACCTTGAGTAAATCGACAAATCGGACGTTCTTGGGGCTATTCCGCATTTGCTCTATAAGTTGATCAAGATTAGCCACTCACATGCTCAATATTGCCAGTGCTAAAATAGTATCAATATTGATACCAATTTTCAAGTATTGATTCCACCATGACCATGCAAAAGCCATGATTGATTGACTGCTAGATACTCTGCGATTTTTTTTAATTGGGTAAAGGAAGGTTCTTCTTTACCTTGTATACAGTCCAAGATGAGTTCGGCAATTTCATATCCAACTTGTTCAGCAATATGTGAATATTTAATCTTTTTATCTCTACGTTCATCTGTCCACTCAATTGCTTGAATTAGCCGTTTAGAAATTTTTCGTTTACGATTTAAAGATTGAAAGTAATTAGGCTTAGATATTAGTAACAGCCCTTTATCTAATTGTGTATTTATTAAATTAAAACTTTTTTCAAGGCGTGAAACAACTTCTGCATTTAATGATCTTTTGAACTTTGGGCTTCAACCTCAATTCTTTGTTTTAATATTGTTGGTAATCAAAGTTTTAATTGCGACTGTATCATTGGTAATTTATCCATATTAGTGGCTCATTGCGAATAGGAATAATTGGTGTGGTATGAACAGGAATGGGTGGTATGTTTATACAGGAATACGCATGGCTATTGAAGGAGGGGGATTTACCGATTTTGCGTGTAGGATTATGCCATTCAATGGTAGGACCTTTTAACTATAGTAGCTAGACGAGCTAACCCCTAGCTGCCCACAAATAGATGATACATTAATCCTCCGTATCGCAAGATTTTTAATTATTGTGTATTTTTCTTTACTTAATCTGTTAGAAAGTACACATACACTTTTTTTAAATGGAAATTTGAGAAGCTATTTTCTTCCTAATACTGGTATAAATTGCCAATCATTTTTTACTCAAAGTAAGTTGAATTTATCTGATTCACTTCAATAAAATAGCAAAAATATAGTCATTACGTAGTCTATTATATCAGTTTTAATAAATATATATATTGTACCTAAATTGTTAATAATAAAAATATGGATCATTTGAATATTGTTCATTTTTTCATGTAGTTATATAAATACATCTTAAATATTTATTCGTGATAAGAGACCTACTTCTCAAATGAAAATAATTTTGGATTTCGAAGAAAATTTTGGTGCTGCAAAGGAAATATCATGTAAAAATTTTCATAAAGTGCAGACTACAATGCATCCAGATTTTTATGGACTATATCTCTGCTATCAAGAAATTTTTAAATCTTTAAAAACGGATTTATCTATTTTAAATCAAAATCGAATACATGTTTGGAAAGATCCAAACATCTCAAAATATCTTATTGTAAATAACATTCAATGGTACTCGTATTGGTCAAAAATAATGCCAAAAAATATTAAATTGCTCGTCAATAATTTTCCACAAGATATAGAGAAAATAGAATTATTGAACAAAATAGTAAGTTCAGAATTTATAGCATTTCTTTCATCAACTCATCATGATTTGAACAAAATGAATCCTGAGAGATTACAAATGTTGATTAATAAATATATCTCACCCGAAGTCTTATTAAATCTCAATAAAACATATTTTGATAAAGCTCATGCAAAAATTAGTTTAGATCTACTTGCAAAATTATTATCTTTTACACGTAATAAACTGAACTATCGAAATAAAATTATTCTCGAGCAAAGAAAAAGCGTTTTTGACGAATTAGAACAAAGCTGTGATATTGTTAAAAACTTATTGAATCGTAGTGATTTCACTTTATCTCCAGATCAAGTATGGAGATCAATATGATAGATGATAACAGAGAAAAAGTTGTATCTCTCAAATTGATTTTAGAAAAACTATTTGACCAAGAGCAGCTTAATCGTGAGCAACATATTCAATATATTGCTCATTTATTAAGCTCACAACCCACTAATCATTATTTAATAGGACTTCAACTTGATCATTTAGATTGTGATGTAAAAACCACCAGTGCTATGATGAATCCGATAGCATTGATTGCTTCTCGAAAACAACCAGTTAAAAGTGCACCTGTCACTTGGTATGTCAACTCTATTGCTCAATTAGATCAATCACAACAACATGCTTTAATTTGGAATATTCTTGTATTAAAAGCAGCAATCTATTTAATTGCTTTACCAGAGATTCGACCCGATCTTTTTAAAAATAGTCATACTGAACATTTCAATACAGCCAAACGCTTATTTCAACGCTTTCGTGCTGCAAATAAGGTATTAAACAAAGATAAAAAATATCAAAATTCCCCCGAATACATGCAGTTATGGCATCATCATCTTCAAGACCCTACACTTTCATTAGAAGAATTTGTCAAGTATTTAGACAACACACATACATCAAATGATTTTGAAAATAATTTATTGAATGATATCCGTATTACATTCACATATGTACTAAAAAATAAAGCAAAAATCGCTAGGGCAAGCATTGAAACTCGACTACAACATGATTTTATCGATGAAGATGAACTGATTATAGAAACATCAGAAATTCAAAAGGGTTCAAAAGCTAAAGCACTAAATATTGAAAAACAACTTGATGATCAGGATACCCGCCAAATACTTTTAGATCCGACCAATGTTACCCCGATTGCTGCATATTCAGAATCCAGTCAAAGTTATATTTTACCTTTAGTTGCCAAGCATATTCAAAGAAAAGAGCATCTACTACCTTGCAGTAGCCTATTCCCCAATAAAACCAGTATTAGTGCTTTGCTAAATAAGTTATTTAATGATCACATGCAGCATCAGAATGGCAAAACTTCACTCATTTTAATGCTCGCATTTTTAACAGGAAATAAAATTCAAGAATGGATTAAATTACAAAGTAAACGTGTCAAAGCCTTAAATTCTCGACAAAAATTAATTCTAAAAAATGATCAATATTTTCTAAGGAGTAAGTTTACAATTTTTGAGAATAAGGACTTTGCATATCCACATGCTTTGCTCAATCAAACTGTTTATTTAGATATACCTATTCCGAATCACTTTATTACCTCACTGCAACAAGGCGAACTAATTAAAGAAAATGATCTACAAAAATATTTAGCACGATTAAGACAAGATTTATATATTCCCAAATTATCATTGATCAAAGTAAGTTCACTTTTACATCAAACAATTTTGCAAAAAACAGGGAATAAACAGCTTGCAGACCTTCTGACGGGTATTGATGCCAATAAATCTTCATCTATTTCTTATTGTCATCAACACATGCCAACTTTACATGCTCAGTACGTGACGATTTTGACGGATTTATGCTTATCATTAGGAAAAGTATATCAAAATATTGAATCCACCTCCCTAGATCACTTTGGTAGTCGAAAAGCACCTAAAGCACATGTAGTGCAAGATGTTTTTGCTATTCTTAAATTCAACATCTTTTCTCAAAATACTACCGATTGGATTGCGATTTTTAATCATTACAATATTTGGATGTGGCACTTTTTATTACTTTTCACTGCTGCTCGTCCTGTTTCTGAATTTCCTGGTTTTCTTAATCGATTTAATTTGAGACGAAAAATTCTAATGGTTTCAGATAAAGAAGTCGGCGGGCGCCAAGGCTACGGGCGCCTCATTCCGTTAAGCCCTTTTGTAGTAGAAGAATTAGAAAAATTTATAGAATTTCTTAGCTATTTTAAAAGTCAATTTATCCCAAATCATTTAGAAATACAGCATCATGTTGAGGAAATATTAGACAGTAAGCGTCCTTTATTAAATATTATTCGTGATGATCAATGCTTATCCTTGAGCCCATCAATCGTTAAGAATTTCAATCCTGAACTAGGTTTAGAACATGCGAATTGGCATCGACATACTGCACGAGCTTTTCTCAGCAATAAAATAAGTGAGACAGAAATTTTGGCTTTATTTGGTCATGAACCGATGCAACAAGAAGCTGCCCATCCTTTTTCTAGTTTGTCCATTTCACAATATGCAAAAATTGCTAATTTCCTTGAACAAATGAAAATACATTTTAACATTCATGGGATTCAACTCAATGTCCTCATTCAATAAAAAGCAGCAAACGCTATACGCAGAAGAACGTAGAAAACAGAATCGCTTGAATCAAGAAAAATTGATTCAAACCGATGTTGAAAGCGAGTTGACTCAATATCTTGATGAGCAAAACTTTGGAGAATTAGAGAATCTAGAACCATTCTATCCAGCAGTATATGATTTTATCAAACGTAAAGCGCCAAGCTTAAACTGGAAAAAATATGCTCATGAATTTTTTAGAGTATATATCAAACAAAGAAATCTATATCGTAATGAACCACTGGCTTTACCTAGCCTGACATTTGATATGAAACGTGATCAACCGATTGTGACCATGAGTTGGATGGAAAATGGTCATTATATTGATAAAATCATAGATAAACTTTGGGACTATTGGGTTTTAGCGAAAGAGAGTACAGTGTTTTCTGATGATGAAATTATTGGTAATATTCTCATTTCATCTATACTTTATGCTGGCTTAAATCAAAAAGCATCCTTGACTGCTTTACTTGAACATCTTAAAGATCCTGTAAAAATTAGGCGTATAAATGATATAAATATCATATTTTTAGAACCATTTTCTTCTGCGTATGGAGATCTATATATTGATGAAAAAACCATTCGAAAATCTCGAAACTTTATTCCAGATCAAATCACCAGACTGTGGCTCATTCATTTCAATAATAGACAAATTCGTAATGTCACCCAAACGGTTGATGACTATCTCGAAATTATTTTTAATAAAATCAAATTACCCTTTAATAAAAAGAATTTTAAGTTATTACGTGATTATTCAAATTCAAACTGGATGCAGCTTACTGGTGTAGATATTGATCCTGCACTTGCACAGTGTTTAATTGAAAATACTGCAAGTTGTGGTTTATCTGAAAAGGAATTCGAAAGATTTTTTCAACCTAAATTCAAATACCATCAAAACCAGATGAATCAAAATATAGAGATAAAAAAATCTACATACCTCATTTCGGATCAATATTGTGTTGATAATTTTGAAATTGAACTAAAAAATATAACTAAAGTTCATAAAGATTTTTTGAAGATTATTTCTATCAAACATACTGATACAGCTCTTGATTTACTGATTATTGACTACTGTATTCAAAATTTTAGTATTTTTAATGAATTCACTCAACGTATAGCTTTATGGTTGATCAGTTTATATCAACCGTCTTCAGAAAAAATTCATCAATTATCTAAGTTATTTAAATTTTCAGAATCTCAATTCCGAAAATCTTTTCAGGATAATAGACCTTTGGCTGAGAGTTCAATTTATACCTATTATACGCGCATCGCTGAACCTTGGATGACACACTCTTTACAATATCTTAATACTGAAGATGACGTGAATAATATCCTCAATAAAATTTATGAACAGATTATCAATAATACTCGTATTGCTCGCGAAGCAGAACAACCTGAATTTAAAAAATCAAGCAGCCAAACACTCAATATGCTGAAACGCTTTCATAGCTTTCAACAGAAAGTATTTCATGCTGAACCTTTGGAGTTAGTCTCAATCACAACACAAAGCCGACCTCGAGCACGTATTATTGGTCATTTGACCTTTAAAATGTTTATCATCAAGTTAGATGCACTATTTACCAATGGATCTATCGATGAAAATCATTATAAGATATTAAAAATTATCTATATTTTAGCTTATCGTACAGGTATGCGTTTTAATGAAATATTAGGACTACGTGTACGTGATATAGAAGGGATGACGGACTTATCAATCTGGATTCAACCCTATGGATCAAAAAAACAAGGGAATCAGCATAAACTGAAAACGGATAGTGCTGAACGGAATATACCTATTTATATATTATTAAAAAAAGAAGAATATCAATTACTTAATCGCTATGTCATTGAACAACGGTTACTGAATCAGAATAATCTATATTTGTTTCATCATTGGAATGAAAGCACTAAGTTAAATAAACATAGCGTAACCATGCCTTTTAAAACGATTATGAACGGGTTATTTAATGATCATGATTATTCCTTCCATTCTTTTAGACATACGGCTGCAAATCATTTATCTCTTATTTTAAACTGTGATTATGCGCCGCTAGTCCATCAATTAACAGATTATACAGAGCAAGAGTATCAAGAGATTCGAGCTGAAATACTTCGTAATAGCCACGGACAAAACCATTGGTTCATCATTGCGCATCTATTGGGACATATTGATCCTAGCGAAACTTTCAAAAGTTATATCCACCTTAGTTACTTGATTGCTGGACATAAAATTCTTCAATATCATCCAGAGATTGATCATCAATTTGCCAAGAAATTAATGGGTTATAACCCAACCTTAAAGTTTTTAAACACTACTGAAAATAGCAATAAATTTAATTTCAAAAAATATTCAGCTGATTTAAGCCAGACTCTAATCAATGATCAAAGTAATTGGTTAAATAGTGATATTGAAAGCATTCAAAATGAAATTACAGCAATGCGTTTAAAACCTCATGATGTGTTCAATTATTTTGCAGGAACACAAGAATCTAAAATTTCTTTTGAGTATTTTTTTAATTGTTTGACACTACTTGAAATCCGTCAAGATGCACAGCTCGTATCTCAAGAAATCAGTTTACCGTTTGAATTAGTCAAATATTGGTATGAGAATGCACAACAATTAGCTCAACTTAAGTCACAAAAGAAAAGTTCCCGTTTATTTGATCAAAAAGTTTCTAATGCACTGAAACCTGCAATGCTTTTTACGAAAGAAGAAAAATCGGTCCTAGTTTATTTTTTTGAGAGAATTCAGAAATCATTTGAAAAAAATCCTACACAAATTCAAGCAGTACTTGAAACATTTTTAAGCCGTGTATCTGTTACTCATACAGGTTTGTATTATCCAAGAAATAAAATTGATCAATTAGAACTATTTTTTTCGCAGGTGAAAGATTTATTTCCTTCTAATTATTGGCATTTACTGGGACAAAATTTAGAAACTTTACTTGATGCCAAGCAGCAACCGCAGTTATTTAAACTGTCTAAATTAAGCACCGCGAATCATCCGACTACTCAAGAAAATTATGTTCGTCTACAACTGTATTCAACAAAATATAAAAAAGCACTTGCGGCATTTAAATTTTGTTTACATCTGGCATGTATTGGTAGACCATGTAAGTTAGAACTAAGAATTTTAGAAAATAAAAATTTAGATTAGATATATCAGATAATTAATGATAAAAAGTAATAAGGCGATCTCAATAAATCATTAGATCGCCTTATTTAGTTTGATTATTTAAATAATCCTGACAAGCCGCATAAACTGTAACCGTATATGCATTTTCAGCTCATCAATTAAGTACTCTTGCTCATATAAATCAATCATTTTTTGAGTCCAAAGTCTTAAAATTTGATGATCATTCATCAAAACCGTTCCGTCTAATAGAAAAGCTAAATTATTTAATGCTTTTATATAAAATTCCGCAATCAATTCTCGAGCAATTTCATCGGCTAAACGACTCACAACAACATTGCAATAAAAAGATTTTGCAAGAACATGACTATTCATTAGGCATTCTCCATCATATTTACACGATCAAGCATTGCTTCAAATGCACTACCATCTCTTCGAGTCATATTCGGTACATAGCGGCTATAAACACGAAATAACATTTCAGTTGTAGAATGTCCTAACTGTCTAGCAATCCATTCAGGATTCTCTCCCGCAGATAACCATAGAGTAGCCGCTGTATGACGGCTTTGATATGCTCGCCTAGATTCAAGACCTAAATGACGTAGTAGAGGATGCCACACTCTACGATTAACCTGTCTATAATCTAATGCCTCACCTGCACGATTGCAGAAAACAAAATCTGAACGTTTATAAGTAAGTTGTTTTTGTGTAAGAAGAGCCTCGTAGACTTTTGGACTCATCTGAATTGTACGATTAGAACCATCGGTTTTTGTTGGTCCCATAATGCCGTTCACAAGAGCTTCTTTTATATAAATTTCACGACGTTCAAAATTCACATTTTTCCATTTTAGACCATCTATTTCACTGGTACGCAATCCTGTAAAAAAGCGGACAGTGTAATAAGGTTTAAAATCCTCGCGAACTGTCACAAGAATTTTATGTACCTCATTTAATGTAAAGGGCATTACTTCTGGTTTAGGCTCTTTTAAGTTTTTAATATTCTTAAAGGGCGATTCAAAACTGTATCTTTCAGCAGCTTCATTGAGTATCATACGTAGTACTGTCATGATTTGATTGATCCTTGATGGTAATAAGCATTTTTGTTTTTTTCCGTGCTCAACTTTGGCGAGGGCGGCACGAAAAGCAAGAATGCTTTCTTTATTAATCTTCATTAAAACAACATGACCAAATTCAGATTTTAGGTATTTAGTCATAACAATATTTATTTTTTCCTTATAGCTAGGACGCCATTCAACCTCCTTTTCAAGTAACCAAATTTTATAAAAAGTCTCAAAAGTAGGTGTCTTAGCTTCAACAACGAGTTGTTGATTTTTTATCGACTGTATTTCTTTAAGCTGCTTACTTTTTGGGAAATATTTTGCATAATCAAATATACCCAATAAAATTTCAGCTTCTATACGCTCCAATATTTTTTCTAACTTTTTACGATTAGTTTGATTGTCTTTTAAAGATGTCACCTCTCGACAACGTTTATTTAGATAGCGAAAATCCACATAGAGATTGCCATATCTTGTAGTAATATTTCCCATAGCATTGCTCTCCTATTGCAAACATAAAGAACTAAGATTTGCTAACATAGGCTTCGTCATATCTTCTTCAATACGCTCCCAAATATATAAAATTTTCCGCCCACCAAAAGGGCGAATGTAATGCACACCTTCGATAAGAACGGAATCTTTTAACTGATTTCGAATAGTTCGCTCGTTATAATGGATTCGATCCGATAGTTCTTTGGTTGTAAGATATGTTAGACTCATAAAACTGCTTCCTTATAAAATTTATCACAATAAAGGTAAAAAATAACCTTAAAGTGATATTAACATAATTTTATCTCAAAGCAAGTTATTTTTACCACAAAGGAGGTAATTTTGTGATTGTTTGTAATTTGCCAGTTCTTTTAGCAGAACGAAGAATGAAAGTATCTGATTTAGTCCGTGCCACGGGAATGAGTAAAACGACCTTACATAAACTTTATAATGGTCAATCAACAAGGATTGATTTTGAAACACTCGAAAAAATTTGTGCTTTATTAAAAGTCGAAGTAGGTGATATTTTGATTTATAAAACAGAAACCGATTCTAATACAAAAGAATCAACAGAAAGTCCTAAATAGAATTCCTAAATAAAAAGTGCCTTGGCACTTTTAGTCTTTTTTTGGTCACTTTTGGTCACTTTTTTCTCATCAACTGGAAAGGGCTTGACTTTTCTGAAGTCTTTAAATGATGAAAAGGGTTTACGTTTAACTCTTTAAGTGATTGAAAATATAATAAAAAAAGCCCCAATCATTTGATTGAGGCTTTTAAGAATTTGGAGCGGGAAACGAGACTCGAACTCGCGACCCCAACCTTGGCAAGGTTGTGCTCTACCAACTGAGCTATTCCCGCATGCCGCACATAATAACGTATTCCAAAATTAGGTCAAGAAATTTTTCTCAATTCCTTGATTAATTGCCGAAATTATCAGCATATTTTGACGTTAATATCATTCCATATGCAATTTTAATACGGAAATTTTTCATAGAAACACTTAGAATATTTATCATCAACAATATTAAAATTTTGCGTAATGGAGTGACAATGAAATTTTTTACTGCCACAATTTTAGCCACTACTTTGGCGTTTACCGCAGGGTGTTCCAGCACAACCTTAACCAGTACAACAGGTGTAGATCGCAAACAGTTTTTAATTGTCTCTGATGCAGAAGTGAACAGTCTTTCAGCGCAAAGTTATTCCCAACTTGTTTCTCAGGCAAAATCACAAGGTGCATTGAACACCAATAGTGCACAATATGCCCGTTTACAGCGGATTGCCAATCGCTTGATTCCTCAAGCGAAAGTACTCCGTCCAGAAGCATCATCATGGAAGTGGGAAGTTAATTTAATTAAAAGTAATGAATTAAATGCCTTTTGTGCGCCCGGTGGAAAAATCATGTTTTATACAGGGATTATTGATCGTTTAAATCTCAGTGATGATGAAATCGCTGCAATTATGGGACATGAAATGGCACATGCTTTACGTGAACATGGTCGTGAAAATGTTTCTCGTGCCTACGCACAACAGGCAGGTTTAGGTATTCTGGCGGCTGCAACTGGCATGACAGAAGGACAAGCGCAACTGGCCAGTCTGGTAAGTCAGGTCGGGGTAAGTTTGCCTAATAGCAGAACACAGGAAACCGAAGCTGATGTATTAGGTTTGGAACTGATGGCGCGTGCCGGCTATAACCCACAGGCATCGGTGACCTTATGGCAAAAAATGATGGCAGCGAATCAATCTGGATCACCACAGTTTTTAAGTACGCACCCTAACCCGGCCAATCGTATTCAAAACCTGCAATCACTGATTCCCAAAGTGATGCCGCTTTATCAGCAGGCTAAACGCTAAGTTATAAAAAAATCATCATTTTCAGTATTATATTGTCTAAATATGAAGGGCTGTAGATCAACAATCTCTATCGTCTACAGCCTGAATAAAACAAGTGAAATAAATGTCTTACATCTTTAAATAAAAAGAGTGCTGTATTATTTAAATCTGTCTGATGAATATCAATTTCTCATGCGCGAATTCATATTGTTTTTTGGCTTTTGTCACTTTTTATTCCGCTATGCTACACTGCAATAGAAGCTATTTTTTAAGCAGGCCAGATGATGTCTTTACAAGCTCAACTCGAACAATTACTCCAGCCTTTATCTGCCGAATATCTGGAAATTTTAAATGAATCTTCCGGACATGGCGGCTATTTCCCTGGCAAGGAAAGCCATTTTAAAGTGACTGTGGTCAGCCCACTATTTGAAGGTTTGGGTTTGGTCAAACGCCATCAAAAAGTATATGCCCTAGTAGGGGATCTACTCGCACCGGCAAAAATCCATGCGCTGGCCATTCATGCCTATACCCCACAGGAATGGACTGGTGAACGTCCAGACAGTCCAGCATGTGCCCATGCGCCAAAAACTGAAAATTCTTAAAGCTGGGATCAATAATGGCTACGGAAATCTTTAAATTTGTTCATATCATCATGGCATATGCAGCATTTACCTTTTTGCTGTTACGCGCATTTCCGATTTTAATTCAAAGCCGCTGGCAAGAAAAAAGTACCACGTCTAACAAGATTTTCGTTGCCTTACAACACTTGAGTTATAGTATTCTGGTGTTATCGGGTTTATGGTTATTATGGAAGATTAATTTTCAGTTTGAGGCATGGTTTTATGCCAAAATCATTTTATTTGTCGTGGTGTTATCGGCTTCAGCAAAAGCCTTTAAACGTCGTCCTGATATGTTATTAATCCAAAGACAAGCTGGGTTGACCATTGCAATTGTTGCCTATTTTGCCATCTTTGGGCTGGTTTTACTTAAGCCACTATTTGGATAAACCCAGCCAGATATCACTCTATAGTCATTAAAACAAGGAGAAATCAATGATTACACGTGTGGTCTTTAATCAGAAAGGTGGTGTTGGTAAATCCAGCATCACTGTCAATCTTGCTGCCATCAGTGCAGTACAAGGTTATCGCACGCTGGTCATTGATCTTGATCCACAATCAAATTCCAGTCAGTATATTCTGGGTGGTTCAGATGAAAGTCGTCAGACCTTACCAATATTTAATCCCAATATTTATAATTTTTTTGAAGAAGTCGTCGGCAATACACAGGCCAAAGGCTTGATTGGCTCGGCAATTGGTTCATTGCTCAGCAGTAAGCCCAAAGGTCTGGAAGCCGTTATTCATCAAAGTCCTTTTGCCAATCTTTCAGTGATTCCTGCCCATGCCGAATTAGGTGCATTGGAACATGCACTGGAATCCAAACATAAGATTTATAAATTAAGAGATGCGATTAAGAAACTTGAGGCTCACTTTGACCGGATTTATATCGATACACCCCCAGCGTTTAATTTCTTTACGTTATCTGCGTTAATTGCTGCCGATCGGGTGCTGATACCTTTTGACTGTGATGTATTTTCTCATCGTGCTTTATTGACCTTACTGGAAAATATCGTAGAAACCCGTCAGGATCATAATGATCAGTTAAGCGTGGAAGGCGTGATTGTCAATCAGTTTCAATCTCAGGCAAAACTGCCACGGGAAATTGTCACACAATTACGTCAGGATCAATTGCCAGTTTTTGCGACCATGCTACCGCCATCGGTCATTATGAAAGAATCACATCTTAAAAATTTACCCCTTATTCATTTGGCAGCAGATCACAAACTCAGCCAAACCTATCGTGAATTATTTAATGAAATTGAAGGTATTCAATGAAAACTTCTCTGATGTGTTTAATGCTTGCAACCGCAGTTATGGCGACAGGCTGTGCAACCGGAAATGTTAAACCCACCTATGTGTCGCCAACTCAATATCAGGGCTGGGACTGCGCCCAATTACATGCCGAATATGCCAGAATCAGTCAATATTTACAACAAGGTGTGGAACCAGCAAAACGTACTGGTGTTGGTTTGGGTATTGGTTTAGGCGGTGGCTGGGGGCGTGGCGGATGGGGCTTTGGCCCGAGTGTCTCTGTCAATATGGGACAATCCAGTGACAGCAAACGGACCGAAATCGGCAAGTTATTCGGGCAGCAGGATGCGATTGAACAAGCCGCAAACTTTAAAAATTGCCCAATTCAACATCCTCGTCAGAAAACTTCGTAATGCGATTCAGCTTAGAAGAACTTAATTAAAAAACAGCAGGCGATTTGTCACAACATCATGTTGCAAATCGCCCATTTTTGCAATTACCTGCCAGTATTCATACCAGCTCGATATTTTAATTTATACTTTTTTCTTGGTTTATGCTTTTTTCTTGAATAGTCGTTCACGTACAAACGCAATCAGTGCAGGAAGTACACTGATCAAAATAATAGCAAAAATCACATAGGTAAAATTATCTTTGATGGCCGGAATATTGCCAAACAAATAACCGAGTAAAATAAAAGAACACACCCAACATGCTGCACCAATGATGTTATAACTTAAAAAATAGCGATAATGCATATGACTAACGCCGGCAATAAATGGTGCGAAGGTACGGGCAAAAGGAATAAAACGAGCAAAAATAATGGTTTTGCCACCATGTTTTTCAAAAAAAGCCTGCGTTTTATAAAGATATTCTTTGTTAATCCAGCGCGACTCTATTTCAAATACCCGTGGTCCAATATATTTACCAATATGATAATTCAACGTGTCACCCAATACAGCGGCCACAAACAGTAATACAATCAACATCCAGGGATTCATTGCCCCGGTTGCTGCGAGTGCACCTGCGGCAAATAACAGGCTATCTCCGGGCAAAAAAGGCATCACCACCAGACCAGTTTCGACAAAGATGATCAAAAATAGAATGACATAGATCCAAGTGCCATAATTGGTTACAAATTCAACCAGATGTTGATCCACATGCAAAATGAAATCAATAAGATACATGATATTTATTAAAGTAGAGAAAATATTGACTCATGCTATCAGTAGTTGCCCTGATATGCATTAAGCTTAATGCTTTTTATACAAATAATTTTAAGTCATTCAATCCTGCTCCATGGATTAAATCTGACTCAACGTAACACTTCGGGAATATCATTGCTGCTATAATGACTTTGTTTCACTTGCTGCTTCATCCGTTGCAGCATTTGATAGGGTTGTTGCTGGACAAAATTATTGACAAAAGATAAGGGAATAGCACCAGCCGGATCGGCAAAACCGGACGTGCTGACTTTGACTTGTTGCGCAGCTAATTTTTGAAATACCCAGTCTCCTTCATATTGTTGAATCCGCACAATATTGGCTTTTACGGGCACACGTGCATCAACAATGGATTTATTCTTAAATACAATTCGCCCATCGCTAAGTTTACTTAACTTACCTTCTACCACAAGATCACGATCGCTTAATGGAAAGGGAAAATCCAGACGCATATAGACAATAAATTTTCCAATCGTATCATTACGTTCAATAACGCTGAGATCGCTGACATAAGGAATCCATTTTTTACCCTTTTCAGTATCGAGAATCAAACCTACTGCGTTTTCCAATGTGGTATTCACAATGGTTTCAGCCCGATATCGCATTATAGGATTATTCTCAACCTGATAGGTCCAGACCTTAATGCCATTTTTATTGATTGATAATTTTTCCTGTGTCGCAGCGTGTACGGTATTTGCTATCAACATTGTTGATACCAGCACTATCCATGCCGGCTGTTTTAATCGTTTTAACATCAAAATTTCCATTTGAGGCGACAGCATTGTGCCTGTGTCCACGTGTTGAGTTTGCATCATGACGCATAATTTAAAAGCTCAACACGCTTTATTTTATAATAGATCTGTTATTTTTGTCGGCTAGATTTATGTTACTTTAAATTGAGGACGTCCAGCATATCGTAACGACCAAGTGATTTATCAGAAACCCATGCCGCTGCGCGTACCGCACCACCAGCAAAATTCATACGACTGGTTGCCGTATGTTTGACTTCCAGGCGTTCGCCTTCACCAATAAACATCACTGTATGTTCACCGACGATATCACCACCACGAATGGTCTCAAAACCAATGGTCTGACGATCACGCGGCCCTGTAATACCTTCACGACCATAGACGGCGACTTCTTTTAAATCACGGCCTAAGGTATGCGCAACCGCCTCACCCATCATCAGGGCTGTGCCTGAAGGTGCATCGACTTTATGGCGATGATGCGCCTCGACAATCTCAATATCAACACTATCACCAAAGGCTTTTGCCGCAAGTTCAAGCAGCTTAATGGAAACATTGACACCCACAGAATAATTGGCCGCATAAACCACAGGGATGTCTTTGGCAGCGTCTTGCAGTAATGCTTTTTGTGCATCATTTAATCCGGTTGTTCCTATGACCATGGCCACTTTAGCCGCACGACATGCGTTTAAATGTGCCTCTGTCGCAACAGGGGCAGTAAAGTCAATCACCACATCACAATGTGGCAATGCTTCTTCAATGGTGGCCACCACATTTACACCGAGTGCACCAATGCCAGCAAGTTCACCTGCATCTGCCCCGACCAGACTACTTTCCGGACGTTCTACTGCCGCTGCCAAAGTGTATCCAGCTTGATGAACCGCCTGAATTAAAGTGCGACCCATACGCCCGCCAGCACCTAAAATACCTATACGTGGTGAAGTTGTCATAATGACCTCAAAAAAAGGTTGAATAAAATTTGCCGTCTACTATAGCAAAACTCAGCGAATTCAGAAGGTTTTATATAAAAAATGCCTGCGTTATGCAGGCATTCATTCAGATATGGGCTTAATCAAATAAGTCAGAGACTTTATCAAAAAAACCTTTTTTCTTTTTGGAATCACTATGTTGATTACTTTCACCTAACGTGGCTTGCAATTCTTTCAGCAATTCACGTTGACGCTCGGTCAGGTTGGTTGGGGTTTCCACCACAATACGACACAGTAAATCACCGACCATAGTACTGCGTACAGGTTTCACCCCTTTGCCACGTAAACGGAACAATTTACCTGTTTGCGTACCTTCTGGGATTTTCAAACTGACACGACTGTCCAACGTTGGAATTTCAATTTCTTTACCCAGCGCAACATCAGCAATACTCACTGGCACATCCATATACAGATCGGCACCATCACGCTGGAAGATCGGATGTTCACGCACTACAACTTCGACATATAAATCGCCAGCCTGTCCGCCTGTAACCGCTTCGCCTTTACCAGATAAGCGCACCCGATCGCCGTTATCTACACCCGCAGGAATGGTGACTTCCAGTGTTTGCTGACGATCTTTAATGCCGCTACCATGACAGCTGTTACATGGATTCTTAATGGTTTTTCCTGTACCACGGCAGGTACTACAGGTTTGCTGTACCGCAAAGAAGCCCTGTTGCATACGGATTTGCCCGCTACCGTGACAGGTTCTACAGGTTTCTACATCACTGGCATTTTTTGCGCCTTTACCATCACAAGCATCACAGGGTGCTGGCGCAGAGAACGTAATGGTTTTTTTCACACCTTTAATCGCTTCTTCCAGATCCAGCGTCATCACATAACGTAGATCCGAACCACGACGCTGGCGCTGCCCGCCACGGCTTCCACCACCAAAGGCGCCGCCAAAAATATCACCAAACTGACTGAAAATATCCTCTGCATTAAAGCCACCGCCACCAAAGCCGCCGCCACCTTCAAAGGCGTTATGACCCATACGGTCATACATGCTGCGTTTTTCGCTATCAGACAAGACTTCATAGGCTTCCGAAGCTTCTTTGAATTTTTCTTCTGCTTCGGCATTATCAGGGTTACGGTCTGGATGATATTTCATCGCCAATTTACGATAGGCTTTTTTAATTTCATCATCACTGGCAGTTTTAGAAACACCTAAAACCTCATAATAGTCACGCTTTGCCATGAGCAGCGGTACTCCTAACGCATATTGAATAGTAAAAAATTTAGACTGCGGCTAATGTTGGGATGATTTTATAGATTACAAGCGTAGACAGCATTTATTTTAAGAATTCAGCAAGAATCTCTGACCACCATCAATAATATATTTTACAATACCACTGAATTGATCATGTGACTTGCTATTGAGTATAGGCTTTAAAGCCGTGTTTTAAACGTTATATAGAAATGATATTGACGTTTTCATTCACCCATACCATTAAAGCCTATGTGCTAAATCCCGTAAATACTTAAAATAGCGGTATCAAACACAAGATTTGATCATATCAAAAAATTATTTTAATACACAGGCTTACGCTTAAAATAGCGGGAAATACCCTTTAACCAAGCATTTAATAGATATAGCCAAGCAATGATGGCAAATATCACACCAACAATGGTACAAGCGGTCACCCAGATATATTGATCCCATACCAAAAATGCCAAGGGGATAAACCATAGCGCTGCAAAAATCGCAATACAGATAAAAATCATTAAGCTACGTACAATCCAGAACGCATGTGAACTTAGCCAGACTTCCAGATCGGGGACATGCGTGACACGGGCTGCCATCCAGTACGCAATAATGATCGGTATAATTGAAAAAACGGTTAACAGCATAAACAAGTAAGCCATCAAGATGCGCTTTTCCTGTTTTTTTTGTTGCTCTGACCCCATTTAAAACCCCAACCTTCTTAATGATCAACCCGCAACTCTTCAGCTGCGGGTTTCCTTTATTTCATGCAGTAAAAATACTGCAATGAAACCATACAAAAATACTATTCTATTGTATACCGAATTTTGATAATTAGTTTACTTTTTTCACTTTGAACCAAGTTGCATAGACGGCTGGCAAGAAAAATAATGTCAGCAAAGTTGCAGCGATCAATCCCCCCATAATGGCCACCGCCATTGGGCCAAAGAAAATACTTCTCGACAAGGGAATCATCGCCAGAACTGCGGCCAAACCGGTCAGGATAATCGGACGAAAGCGTCGGACTGTCGCTTCAATCACAGCATTCCAAGGATCAATCCCCGCCCGAATATCCTGTTCAATCTGATCAATCAAAATCAGAGAGTTACGCATAATCATGCCCGACAATGCAATGGTGCCGAGCATGGCAACAAAACCAAAAGGCTTACCAAACAATAATAAAAACCAAGTCACACCAATGATACCAAGCGGCGCAGTCAGAAAGACAATGACTGCACGAGAAAAACTTTTCAATTGCAGCATCAACAAAGTAAAGACCACAGCCAGAAATAATGGCATACCGGCATTAACAGAATCTTGTCCCTTGGCCGATTCCTCTACCGTGCCGCCCACTTCCAGTAAATAACCGCTTGGCATCCGCTCTCGTAATTGCTGCATTTGCGTACTTAAATCATTCACAATTGCAGCAGGCAATTTATCACTGCGTAAATCGGCACGAACGGTAATGGTTGGCAAGCGATTCCGATGCCAGATTAACCCGTCTTCAAAACCGGATTCAATTTTAGCAATCTGCGATAAAGGTATGCTGCTGCCGGAACTGGTGGGAACAGCTAGACTCGATAATGCACCGACATTGACACGTTCGATGGCATCGCCACGCAAACGAATTTCGATTAATTCGCTTTTCTCACGATATTGATTGATCACACTGCCTGAAATTGAACTGTTTAAAAAATTTGCCAGACTTTGACTGCTGATCCCGAGTTGACGCGCACGATCCTGATCAATCTCCAAATAAATCATTTTGCTGGGTTCGCCCCAATCGAGATGAACATTTGTCGCATCCGGACTTTCGCTGACCACTGCGGCAACTTTTTGTGCCCATTCACGCACCAGATCCAAATCTTCACCCGATACTCTATATTGCAGCGGATAACCGACTGGCGGCCCATTTTCCAGCAATGACACCCGTGTCCGGACCTGTGGTAAAAGTTGCTTTAATTGCTGATCCAGATTTTTCCGGATTTCATTACGTTCATCTAGTGAACTGGCCAAGACCACAAACTGGGCAAAACTGGTTTGCGGCAATTGCTGATCCAATGGCAGATAAAACCGTGGTGAACCTGTCCCAACATAGGCGACATAATTATCAATACCCTGTTGGGTTTTTAAAAATTGTTCAACTTTTTTGACAGCTTGCTCGGTTGCTGTTAGAGACGCGCCTTCTTCGAGTTTAAGATCAATTAAAATTTCTGCCCGGTTGGACGGTGGAAAAAATTGTTGTGGTACCAGTTTAAACATCATCAACGACCCAACAAAGATTGCCACCGTCACCGCAATTACCGTCTTACGATAACTGACACAGACATTCAACATCTTGCGAAAGCCCTGATAAAACCGAGTCTGATAAGGATCATGCTGCGCATCATGCGGCATCGGTATGGGTTGTGGCTGTTTACGCCATTTTGCCCAGAGTTTTTGATACCATGGCACATGCAGTTTGAGCTTTTGATAATCGGGTAATAATTTCTCGCCCAGATAAGGCACAAACAATACCGCTGCAATCCATGACACCAAGAGTGCAATGGTCACTACCTGAAAAATCGAGCGGGTATACTCACCAGTGCTGGATTGGGCTGTCGCAATCGGCAAAAACCCTGCGGCAGTAATCAAGGTACCGGTCAACATCGGAAAGGCTGTGCTGGTCCATGCGAAACCTGCGGCTTTTAGCCGACTATAGCCCTGCTCCATTTTAATCGCCATCATTTCTACCGCAATAATGGCATCATCAACCAATAAACCCAGTGCCAGAATGAGTGCACCCAGTGAAATTTTATGTAATCCAACATCAAAATAATACATGCCGGCAAAGGTCATGGCCAAGACCAGTGGAATAGAAAAAGCCACCACTAAACCCGTGCGGAAACCCAAGGAGAAAAAACTCACCAGCAAGACAATAATCACTGCTTCGGCAAGCACTTTCATAAACTCATTGACACTGCGTTTAACTGCGACAGGTTGATCCGATACTTTGTCCAGTTTCATACCGACGGGTAACGTGTCCTGTAAACGGGCAAATTCTGTTTCCAGATTTTTACCCAATGCCAAAATATCGCCACCCTTGCGCATGGATACTGCAATTCCAATACCATTTTCCCCCATAAATCGCATACGGGGTTGTGCAGGTTCACTAAAACCACGATACACCTCGGCAACATCGCCCAGCAAAATGGTTCGATCACCAATTAGCAAAGGCATTTTTTTCAAGTCTTCAACCGATTTGAGTGCCCCACTGACACGCAACTGGATAC
Organism: Acinetobacter puyangensis; assembly: GCF_900096995.1. Lineage (GTDB taxonomy): Bacteria > Pseudomonadota > Gammaproteobacteria > Pseudomonadales > Moraxellaceae > Acinetobacter > Acinetobacter puyangensis. The sequence continues at coordinate 62,838 of NZ_OANT01000013.1, read as the reverse complement.
GATCACTAGCGGTTTCAAAATAACCTGCGGGAGTAATACTATTTTGTTCCTGCAATGCCTGTTGTAACGCTGTGACAGGAATGCCCAGATTGGCAGCTTTGGTATTAGAAATTTCTATCCATATTTTTTCGTTTTGTAGCCCGATCAGATCAACCTTAGCGACATCTTTGACCCGCTGTAACTGTAATTGCAGACGATCTGCATATTGTTTTAATACTGCATAATCAAAATCTTGACTGGTGAGCACATAGATATTGCCAAAGGTATCACCAAATTCGTCATTAAAAAAAGGTCCCTGTACCCCACTGGGTAACTCATGCTGGATATCGGCAACTTTTTTTCGTACCTGATACCAGACATCAGGAATCTCTGCCGAATGGATGGAATCTTTGGCCATAAACGTCACCATCGATTCACCGGGACGGGAATACGCCAAGATCTTTTCGTATTTGCCCGTTTCCATCAATTCTTTTTCGATTTTATCGGTGACCTGTAACGACACTTCTTTTGCCGTGGCGCCCGGCCAGTAGGTTTGTACCACCATGACTTTAAAGGTAAACGGTGGATCTTCACTTTGCGCTAACTTTGAATAGGAAAACAAGCCGACCAGCGCAAGAAACAGCATAAAATACAGCAGCAGTCCCTTATTTTTTAATGCCCATTCAGAAAGATTAAATTGCATGAGATTCTCCCCGAATCAAGGCTGTTGTGAAGCAATGTAAGTATTGGCTTTAATGCGCACAGGGCGATTTTCCCGATCGACTGGCTTCACCTTTTGTCCTTCACGCAATAAATGCACACCACCCACCACGACCCATTGATCTGCCTTTAATCCGGATAGAATCGGTACAACATCATGTTGATATTCACCCATCGTGACCAATACTTTGTTCAGGGTATTGTCTGGTTTCAATATCCAGACATAGGGATTTTGGTTGACTGCGGAAATACTGGCCAGTGGCACATTCAACTGACTGGCTTGTTCAAGATTAAAAAACACGCGTGCACTTTGCCCCAGTTGAATCGGTACATTGCTATTTTTGAATGCAACTTTGACCGCAAAAGTTCGAGTCTGATCGGCAGCGGGTGCAATCTCCCGAATAAATCCACCATGGCGTTGATCTGGTGTAGACCATAGGCTAATCCAAGCCGACTGTCCGACTTTCATCTGGTTAATCACTTGTTCCGGCACACCAATCGCCACTTCTCGCTCACCATCTATGGCGATTTGATAGGCAGCCTGACCTGCTGCCACGACTTGTCCAACCTCAATATTACGCTCGGTTATCACACCATTTTTATTGGCCAACAGTTGATTATATCTGGTCTGATTTTGTGCCACTGCATAATTTGCCTGTGCCTGTTTCAAGCTCGACAAAGCAGCTTTATATTGGTTTTCAATGGCATCAAACTGTGAACGACTGACTGCATGATCCGGTAACAGTTGTTGAAAACGCTGGTATTCGACCTGTGCATTTTTTTCCGCAGCCTGTGCCTGTTCCAGCTGTGCTCGGGCGGCATTCAATTGCAAGTCCGCATCCTTAACATCCAGTTTTGCCAAAACCTGACCGACCTTCACCCGATCACCCACATCTGCATAGCGTTCGATGAGCTGCCCACCTACCCGAAACGCTAGTGCAGTTTGCTGCCGGGCAACCACGTCTCCAGCGTAGCTATGTAATTGTGACTGCTGATTTACCGGTTGCGTCACCATAACAATTTTTTCTTGTTCGACTTCAGCTTGCGGCTTACTACATGCCTGTAAGCATAATGCCACCAACCCCAGTATCAATATTTTTGCAAAATCAGACATATTCATCGCCATATTCATCATTTCGTTGCTATCATGTCGCAGTATCGCATTGCCCTTAACTTACTATACCCATCAGTATAATAATTAAAGTCAATGTATCATCAATACATTTCATTTTCTATACTAGTAAGTATAATAAATGATGAAAATGTGAACGCCGCAAATTTCTTCTGTCATTGAGGTCAATACACATGCAACCACGTGGTCTTGGTCGCCCCAAAGATTTAAAAAAACGTCAGGCAATTTTGGAAGCCGCAAAAAACCTTTTTTTAACGCTGGGTTATGAAGGATCAAGCATGGATGCCATTGCGCAAAATGCAGGTGTTTCCAAACTGACGGTATATAATCATTTTCATGACAAGACCCAATTATTTAGCGCAGCCATTGAAATGGTATGTGAACAAAGACTGCCTAAAAAATATTATGAAATCGGACCAGACAGTAATATTGAAAACGTACTGCATGATTTAGGTTCTGCTTTTTTAAATATGCTCTATAGCAAAGAAGCAATAGAATTGATGCGACTGATGTCGAGTCTGGTCACCAGTAATGTCGAGCTGGTACATTTGTTTTATCAATCCGGACCTGCCCGTACCCAACAGAATATGCATAATTTTTTTGAGCAGGTACGCGTTTTAAAATTACTGGATATTGAAAATAGTCAGCAATGTGCCGAGTTGTTCCTGACCTTATTAACCGATTGTAATTATGATCGTGCCATCTGGCAAATCATTGATCTACCAACGCCCGAACAGCTTGAAATCACCCTACAGCAACGTCTTCAGATCTTTTTCAAACTTTATCCGAAAATATAAATATTACGCCAATCTTAACTTATTTAAGAATATCAATTTTCACTAAGATACTAATAATATTATGTTTTTTAAATTTTGGTTGCCTACAGCAACCAAAATTGTAGCTACTTGCGATGCAGTGTCTCTCACCTACTCGCCGAACCGCCAAAGGCGGTGAGACGAGCAATATTTGTGTAAAATTTACAATTTTAGATCATTTATTAATCAACTAATCATGAATTAAAATTGAGATTGACGTAAATATTCCTTAATTTGTTAAAAAGTCATTATTCTTTTGACTAATCTTTTGTTTTTCCCGTTTTTTTCGGTATAAACTGAATCGGTATCAACTGAAAATACGACAAACCAGGGAGAAAAAAATAGAATGGCACTCATTGAAATTGACGCAGCCTTGCGTGAAGATGTTCGATTATTGGGTAACTTCCTTGGTGATACCTTAAAACAACAGGTCGGACAGGAACTTTTCGATCAGGTTGAACAGATTCGTAAATATGCCAAAGGCGCACGTGATGGTGATGCACAAGCAGAACAGCACCTTGCCGATATTTTACAAAAACTTCAGGATCAGGATACTTTACCGCTGACCCGTGCATTTACCCATTTTCTCAATTTTGCCAATATTGCCGAGCAATATCATGGGGTAAGAATGCGGCGCCATAATCAGTTCCATCCGCAAAAGAAACTGAACCCAAGCAATTCACTCCAGCATTTATTCCAGCTATTTCAGGATAAGCAGGTTGATGGTCAAACTCTCTATGATGCCGTGCGTGAACTGCATATTGAGTTGGTATTAACTGCGCATCCCACCGAAGTCAGCCGCCGTACCTTAATTCAAAAATATGATGATATCAGCCGTTGTCTGGCCGATCTGGATCAACGCAAACTCACACCAGTTGAACATGCCAGCCTGATCGCACAATTAAAACAGGAAATCACCGCTGCATGGCAAACCGATGAAATCCGGCAAAAACGCCCCACACCGATTGATGAAGCCAAATGGGGTTTTACCACCATTGAGCAAACCTTGTGGCAGGCTGTGCCACGGTTTTTACGGGAACTTGATGATCTAGTACAACAACAGTGTGGACAGCGTTTGCCACTGGATTGTGCACCGATACGCTTTGCATCATGGATGGGTGGAGACCGTGATGGTAATCCCAACGTTACCCATGACATTACCCAAGAAGTATTATTACTCTCTCGCTGGAAAGCCGCCGATTTATTTTTAAAAGACATTGCCAGCTTGCGTTGGGAATTATCCATGCAACAATGCACCCCCGAACTTGCCGAGGCGGTGCATCATCATGCCGAACCCTATCGCGAACGGTTGCGTGACTTAAGAGATCGTTTACAACTGACCTTACGCTGGCTGGATGGCAAGATTCGCGGACAAAGTAACCTTGATGCGACAGGTGTGATTCATTCGACGCAGGAATTACTAGAACCCTTACTAGACTGTTATCACTCACTTTCTTCCTGTAAATTACAGGACATTGCCGATGGTCACCTGCTCGATGTAATTCGTCGTGTCACTTGTTTTGGCATCGAATTGGTAAAACTGGATATTCGTCAAGAATCGACCCGTCATCGTCAAGCGATCAGTGCCATTACTGCCTATCTGGGACTGGGTGAATTTTCAACCTGGAGTGAACAAAGTAAACAAACCTGGCTGATTCAGGAACTTGCCAATAAACGTCCGTTATTGCCCTATCACCCAACACTTAATGCACAGGATGCCCTATCCAATCCTGATGTGCAGGAAGTACTGGCAACCATGCGCATGATTGCAGCGCAACCCAGTGACTCGCTCGGTGCCTATATCATTTCCATGGCCGAATTTCCAAGTGATGTACTGGCTGTGATGTTATTGCAAAAAGAAGCGGGCGTTGCCAATCCTTTACGTGTAGTCCCCCTGTTTGAAACCCTCGATGATTTGGATCATGCTGCCGAAACCATTGATCAGTTGCTGAATATGCCGTGGTATAAACAACATATCAATGGCAAACATGAAGTGATGATCGGCTACTCGGATTCTGCCAAGGATGCCGGCTTTATGTCTGCCAACTGGGCACAATATCGGGCACAGGAACAACTCACTGAAGTCGCACAAAAACATCAGATCAAATTAACCCTGTTCCATGGTCGTGGTGGCTCAATCAGTCGTGGCGGTGCGCCGACCCATCAGGCTTTGTATGCGCAGCCGCCCGGTTCGATTCAGGGCTCGATTCGTGTCACCGAACAAGGGGAAATGATTCGTTTTAAATTTGGTCTGGAAGATATTGCGATTCAAAATCTGGAAATTTATTGTGCGGCAACCTTACAGGCTACCCTGTTACCACCACCAAAACCACAGCAAACTTGGCGTGAGTTGATGGACAAGATGACAGCGGAATCGGTGCAGATTTATCGCCAGACAGTACGTGAGCATCCGGAATTTGTGCGTTATTTGCGTACCGTTACACCGGAACTGGAATTACAGATGTTGCCCCTCGGTTCACGTCCGGCCAAACGTAAAGTCAGTGGCGGCATCGAATCTTTACGTGCCATTCCATGGGTCTTTGCCTGGACCCAGATTCGCCTGATGTTGCCAGCATGGTTAGGTACCGGTGCCGCCTTGCAAAGTGCGCTTAATCATCAGCAAAAAGATACATTGATGCAGATGCTAGAGGAATGGCCTTATTTCCAAACCCTGATTGATATGTTGGAAATGGTGTTATCCAAAGCCGACCGTGGTATTGCACAATACTATGAAAGCCATTTAACCCAGGACCCTGCCCTGATTGAACTGGGAGAAAACCTGCGACAACGACTCAATAACGCCATCGAAACCCTGTTGCAGCTAAAAACTCAATCGGAATTACTGAGTGAAAATGAAGTGCTGGATCAATCCATGCGGGTACGTAAAACCTATCTACTGCCCTTACATCTGTTACAGGCAGAGCTGATGCGTCGTCGCCGTCAATACATCGAACAGGGCCAAACACAAACACCGGTAGACCATGCCCTGATGGTAACTATTGCCGGGATTGCCGCTGGTTTGCGTAATACCGGTTAAACATACATTCATCAATACCTGCTGTCGGATTAAACGCCATTTCTTGATGAAGTGGCGTTTTTCTTGCTTGGTTGTCTGACAAACACTGCCATTGCGATGCAACAATCGCTATCATAGCCACCATCAACCGAAAGAGAAAATTTTATGTCTGCATGGTTCCCAAAATGGCGACCGTATCAGGGCAATATCGACGTACGCCCCGTTGCCACCAATGAATATTTACCCGCAGGACAAAGTATTGTGCTTGGGATTCAACATGCTTTTGCCATGTTTGGTGCCACTGTGCTTGCCCCTTTACTGATGGGATTTGATCCAAATCTGGCGATTTTACTCTCAGGGATCTGTACCATTTTATTCTTTTTGATGACGGGTGGACGTGTGCCCAGTTATCTGGGTTCAAGTTTTGCCTTTATCGGGGTGGTGGCTGCGGCAACGGGTCATGTCACAGGTTCAGGTGCCAATCCGAATTTATCACTTGCCCTTGGCGGGATTGTCGCCTGTGGGGTACTGTATGCGATTATTGGCATCATTGTGATGGTCGTGGGAACACGCTGGATCGAGAAATTAATGCCACCAGTGGTCACCGGTGCAGTGGTGATGATCATCGGCTTAAACCTTGCACCTGTGACGGTAAAAAGTGTTGCCGGCAATCCGTTTGATATGTGGATGGCACTACTCACCGTGTTGTGTATGGGCAGTATTGCCGTCTTTACCAAAGGTCTGATACAACGCCTGCTATTACTGGTCGGGTTAATCCTATCTTATGTGCTGTATATCATCGTGGCCAATGGTCTGGGATTGGGTAAACCCATCGATTTTTCCGTGATTGCACAGGCCAATTGGTTTGGTTTGCCCACCTTTCATGCACCGACATTTGATTATAAAGCCATGCTGATCATCGCTCCTGTGGCATTGATTCTGGTGGCGGAAAATCTCGGTCATATTAAGGCGGTAGGTGCCATGACTGGTGAAAACCTGACCCCACAAATGGGGAAAGCCTTTTTTGCTGATGGTGTGGCAACCTCTCTATCCGGTGCAGTGGGTGGTCCGGGTATGACCACGTATGGTGAAAATATCGGAGTGATGGCAATTACCCGAGTCTACTCTACCATTATTTTTATTGTCGCTGGTGTATTTGCTATTTTTCTGGGCTTATCGCCTAAATTCGGTGCCATTATCAGTACCATTCCGAGTGCCATTTTAACCGGCGCCTCAATTATCGTATTTGGTTTAATTACCATTGCCGGTGCAAAAATCTGGATTGAAAATCGGGTTGATTTTTCCAAAAATAAAAATCTGGTGGTAGCAGCGGTGACCATTATTCTCGGTGCCGGTAATTTCGAATTACTCATCGGAAGTTTTAATCTGGGCGGTATCGGTACAGCGACTTTTGCGGCGATCTTACTGAACTGGTTGTTTAGTCTAAAAGATCCAAGCGAATCCTAAGCTCACGCCACACCAACGTCGTCTTGCACTGAGTTCAAAGCGACATGTGAAATAATGCCTTGAACCTGTTCAAGACGATTTCTTATTCAGGAAACCTTATGTCTCCATTACAGCTTTATGTGGTTTTACTGGGCGGAAAACATCCACAGGCAAATATTGAAGTGCATGACATTGTGCCTGTCATTACCGATCAACTCTGCAATGCATATACAACGCTCAAATCCAGATGGTTTGGACAACAAAAAGGCCTGCATATTGATGCATGGATGCAGATCCATGGTGTGATGTATCAAGGATTGCCTTATCAGGTGGTGAATCAGGATACCCCGCCAACACATCTGGCGCTAAAACTTTATCTGATCAATCTGGGTGGCTACATTGCCACACAATTTGGTGAAGCCCATGACTATTTTGTTGTGGCAGGCAAAAATGCCGCTGATGCAAAACAACAAGGTAAATTACAATTCAATCAACGCTGGCAAAAGCCACATACCGATGCTGTAGTCGATATTGATGATTGCCTTGAACTACGCCTGATTGATCAGCACTATATCCATTTACAACAGGCAAACTACTCGGCCAATCATTTTAAAAATGACTATCTTATTATCTCCTAAAGAGATTACATGCTATTTTAAATCGTTAATACATATAGGTGCCAAATTATAATGAATATTGAAAATATTCTAGGTTTTTCATTTGTAGCACTCATGATGGTTTTAACGCCAGGTCCTAATATGATCTATTTAATCTCCAGATCTATATGTCAGGGTAAAAAAGCCGGTTTTATTTCGTTAATTGGTGTTGGGCTTGGGTTCTTATTCTATATGTTGCTTGCAGCACTCGGTATTACTGCAATATTATTTAATACACCTCATGTTTATGACTTGATTAGAATTCTCGGTGCTATGTATTTACTTTGGTTAGCCTGGGGCGCTGTGAAACCTAGTGGTAACTCTCCATTTGAAGTCAAAAATTTACCTCATGATTCAAATTTAAAACTTTTTAGTATGGGGTTTCTAACAAATTTATTAAATCCTAAAATAGCCATAATGTACTTATCATTATTGCCACAATTTATTGATACAACAGGAAGTATTTTTTATCAATCCATTATTTTAGGCAGTCTTCAAATTCTGATCAGTGTAATGATTAATGCGCTTATTGTTTTCTTTGCTGGCACCATTTCTATATTTTTAGCGAAAAATCAATTTTTCTCTAAAATTCAACGATATTTGATGGGAACCGTCTTATTCTTATTAGCAGTTAAAATTATTCTCAACATATAAAGTCAATAAATAGCCATAAAAAAATAATGGCTAAAATCCGTAACATATCATTCTCTATCGAGCAAAGGTATTAGACCATCATTCAAAATTGATGGCCTTTACCCTAGCACTAAACCTGCTCTTTTTCGTTGACTTCAGGCTGAACCGTATTGGCGACAATATAGCGTGAACCACCATTATGCTTGGCCAAATACATGGCGGCATCGGCCAGCGCCAGTAATTCTTCCGGTGTTTCCACCCAATATTCCAGTCCGGTAGTCGCAATGCCGATGCTCATGGAAATATCATAATGCTGCTTTTTATCCCATACCAAAATCCGTTTTGCCACCTCAGTTGCTTGCTGACTATCCAGCCCCGGCAATAAAATCACAAACTCATCGCCGCCCATGCGAGCAACAGTATCATAATTGCGGCATAGCCCTGTCAATTCCTGCCCAAAATTACATAGCGCATCATCACCGACCAGATGACCTTGTGAATCATTCAGTTGTTTAAAACCATCAAGATCAATATACAAGACACTTAAATGTAAGGATTGGCGTTTGGAACGAACAATTTCACAAAACAGTTCTTCAATAAAATGCCGACGATTCCAAAGTCCGGTCAATGCATCCTTACGTGCCAGTTCCTCTAGTTTCTGGGTACGATCAGCCACAATGGTTTCCAGTTGTGCTTCATTTTTTTCCGCGCGGTCTCGAGCGACTTCAACTTCCAGCAACATACTGCGGAAATAGGCATCAAATACCAGTTGGGAATCCAGCATTAATAATTTGTCCAAAGATGCTTTAATTTTTTCGCATTGTGCAGCATCAGCAACATTCTGCTCCAATATGGCAAAAATATTTTGTTTTAACGACAGTAAAGCGGAAAGATAATATTTGGGTGATACGCCAATGCGCTTATGAATCAGTCCTATCCGTAAGCGGCTATTGGTATATTCCAGCTCATAACTACCGGAAAAAAGTTCGCGCACATAGCCCTGCATGGTATTTTTTAATCGCCCAAGCGTATCAGCATCGCCAATAATCAAGGCAACTTCATCAATTTCTATTTGTTTGTCATAAAATCTTTCGATAATGGTCGCAATGTCATCTACAATCCATATCAATGACTTTTCCAGTAACTTTTCATCATCAAAATCAAAACCCAGCAATACTTTACGTTGCCGAATTTCTACTTCATTAATATGTAATTGCTCGCCTAATGTCTTATACACAGAGTTGATTTTCATGCTGGCTGATAACGTCGCTATTGATTGAGGAGAGAGGAATTTAAAAATTGTAGTGTCTTCTTCGGGTAAATTACAACCTGAATCATTCATGATTTCTGACATCATTGTAACAGCGATACAGAATATATTTTCATTGTAGTGTTCTTGGCATAACCAATGCTGTATTTAACGCGCTTCTATCTATGTTTTTGGTGGTCATTTTTATATATAGAACAAGAACACAGCACTCAGCAGCATGAGCATTTCAATCAGTTCAACACTGGCGCCGATGGTATCCCCTGTCATGCCACCGATACGCTGGCACATTTTATGTCGCAAATAGCATAAGGCCAGTAGAAATATCAGGATCAGCAAACAGGCGAGGGTTTGTCCAGTCCAGATAAAAAGCAGTAAAGAAACAATAAAAACCGGCAAACACAATTTTTTAGGCAAATACTGCATCATCTGTGTGCCCAAACCGTGCTGACGAACATAAAGCGTGGTCAAAAACAAAAATAGCGGACTTAATCGCCCCAGCATGGGTATAAAAATCAATAGCCAATACTGTTGTTGCTGTAACAATACATACAGACTCGACCATTTCAGCATACAGAGCACAACAATACTGATCACCCCAATTGGACCGCAGGCAGGGTCTTTCATGATCGCCAGTGTTCGCTCCCGATCACCAAAGCCACCTACCCAAGCATCAGCACTATCTGCCAAGCCATCAAGATGCAAACCACCCGTTAACCAGATCCATGCGACCAGTATCAGATTACTCAATAATACCAAGGGCAAGGGCGAAAGATAAAACGCCATCGCATACAGAATCCCCCCGATCATGGTGCCAATCACAGGATAAAATAATATCGACCGCGCATTTTGCTGTGCCGATGGCATGGTCTGTAATCGCACTGGAATCGTGGTTAAAAATTGCAGTGCGATTAGAAATGGCGTAATGAGCATAGAATTTAATGACATGTCAGAACGAACTGTTGTGCTTGAAAATCTAGCCGGAAATGGTGCAATGTAGCCAATGATGCAGGAAGCGTTAAAATATCATCTAAACTGCGTTGTTGTGCAAGACAATAACACAACTTAATCACCCCGCCATGGGTAATCACACAGACCTTTTTATATTTATACTGCTGGGCAAGGCGATAAATGTCTTGTAATGCCGTCTGTATTCGCAAGGCAAAATCCTGAATTTTTTCTGCATTCGGTGGGCTAAACTGTGTTGGGGTTTGCCAAAATCGGGCTAAATCATCGGGAAAATGCTGATATAAATCCGCAGTAGATAGCCCCTCCCAATCACCAAAATTCATCTCTTTTAAATTATCTAGCAGTAACACAGGCAAATCATGTTGCTGTGCTTGCGTTTGTGCAAATCGGGCGCAGCGTTGTAATGGAGATGAAATCAAACTTTGCCATTCTATATTCAAAAAAGCCTGATCAAAAGTCTGCTGCATCTGCTGCCAGCCAGCATCAGTCAGTGCATCATCAAGCTGCCCACGTAATATCGAGGTCTGCCCTTGCGTTAGTTCGGTTTCGCCATGACGCAGCAAATCCAGTTCAATCATGATTTATTGGCAACCGCAGCTTCAGCAAACGTTGCCATATGTTGATGTAATGCACATGCCAGTTGAATAATCCCAATCGCAGCACCGGCACCACTGCCCTCACCCAAACGCAAATTCAGTTGTAACAAAGGCTTGGCCTGTAATTCCTGTAAAATACGCTGATGCCCATATTCGGCGGATTGATGACTAAACAACATCCAGTCATGTGCTTGTGGCAGAATCCGCACAGCACATAATGCCGCCACCGAAGAAATAAAACCATCAATTAACATGGGTAAGCCAAGCTGTGCACAGCGAATATATGCGCCCACCATCGCTGCAATTTCAAAGCCACCGACACAGCATAACGCATGCACGGGTTGATGCTGTACTTGCGTCTGATATAGAGCTATGGCCTCTTGAATCACCTGTTTTTTACGCTGCAAAGTCGCATCATCAATGCCTGTGCCGACACCTGTCAATTTTTCTGCATCTTCCTGTAACAATAAACAGGCCAATGCCGAGGCAGAACAGGTATTACCAATCCCCATTTCTCCTGCAATATAAAGATCTGACTGTTGGGCATGTGCCTGTTCTACGCTGTCCTTACCCAAATCCATCGCCAATTGAGACTGTTCCAATGACATAGCCGGCTGTTTGAGAAAGTTTGCTGTGCCCTGTGCAATGCCACGCTGTTCTACACCATTGACCTGATAGGCTGCACCCGCAGTACCACAATCGATCACCTGTAAATATGCCTGATACTGCCGGGCAATCACGCTGATACATGCGCCACCTGTGGCAAAATTATGCAGCATTTGTCGTGTAACCACTTGTGGATAGGCAGAAATATTTTCCTGCATAATGCCATGATCCCCGGCAAAAATCGTGATCCATGGCCGATCAATCAGCGGACACACCTTGCCTTGCATCGCAGCCAGATCAATCGCCATCTGCTCCAGCTGGCCCAAAGCCCCGGTTGGTTTGGTCAACTGTAACTGGCGTTGCTGTGCCTGATCTTTACTAGTCAGATCAAGCGTTTGTGCAGGGTTTAAATACCAAGCAGACGTCATTGTCTATCCTTTTAATGTCATGGGCAAACCTGCCACACAAAATGTCACCCGATCTGCCAGTTGTGCTAGTTTCTGATGTAATCGACCGGATTCATCAACAAATTTTCGGCTCAGTTCGCCCATCGGCACCACACCCAGACCAGTTTCATTACTTACCAGAATCAGCTGTGCCTCAAGTTTCGCCACCACATCCAGAAAACCATCGATTTGCTGCTGAAATAATGCCTCATTCTGTGTCAATACATTACTCAACCATAATGTCAAACAATCGACCAAAATCAGCCTTTGCGGCTGATCATGCTGTAACAAAACATCAGCCAGATCAATCGGTTCTTCAACCAGTTGCCATGTTGCAGGACGCGTCTGTTGATGGTGCCGAATACGTTGCAGCATTTCAGCATCAAGGGCCTGTGCAGTCGCCACATAGAGTACAGGTAAAGCACTGTCTTTAGCACGTTGCTCGGCAAGTTTACTTTTACCCGAACGTGCCCCGCCTAAAATCAATTCCATGCCCATCTTATTTCACCAAATCAAGCTGATACAGCGTGGATAACCGACCTTGCAATACCTGTGCATCATAAACACCAAAACGTAATTGCTCAACACGTATAGTCTGCTGTTGCCAATCACATTGTTGCAGACGAGCTAAAACATCTTGCCCTGAAAACGCCTGCCGATAAAATCCCAGTGTAATATGCGGACAATACGCTGGCGCCGCAATTTCTTGCTGTGTGCTCGCCAGCAATTTTCTAATCCGTGTAAGGCTATCACTTTTATCTTGGATTGTTAAAAACACACTACTGGAAAAACTGTTTATTGCGCCAATATCCAGTTCAAACGGCTGTAGATTTAATTGCTGTAATTGTTCGATCTGACTAAGCATCTGATTCAGGCTAAAATCGTCATCATCGTGTTTGAAAGGTGTTAAAAACCCATTGATAAACAAACTAATATGGAACTGGCGCTGACTATCTGGCAATAAAAAATCCAGCAATTGCATCCGCATATCCTGACAATAGCCAATCAACTCCGGCGCTTCAATTTCGATATACCACAAGGCAAAATGCTGCCGCCCCCGATGCCATTCCGGATAATCTCTATTTTCTAGTGCCACTACGGGACGATTTACCTGAATAAACACATGCGTCCTCTTAATGTTTTAACTAATCATGTTTTAACTAAAAAATACCAAGCAAAAATTCATGATGACATGTCTATATAGACGATTTTTTACCAAAATGACTCTGAAAATCGCAGAAATTGATGCTATGGTAAATCATAAATGATATTTAAAACTTTAGGGAAATCTATGCGTTATTCTACATTGTTGCTCGCACTGAGCATCTGCATTTCGCAGGCACATGCGGAACTAATTATTAATGGGCAACCCGCCAGTACCAGCACCGCTGTGACCACACCCAATACCAACAATCCGAGTAGCTATTCGCCAAGCAATAATTTTAACCAATGTATTGCCAATCTGCGCTCAAATGCGATTGCAGCCGGCGTATCAGCCAGTACCTATGATCGTTATACACAAAATCTAACGCCTGATTATTCAGTTATCGAGAAACTAAACTATCAACCGGAATTTAAAACCGATCTATGGGACTATTTATCCGGTTTGGTCGATGATGAACGGGTTCAGGAAGGACAGCAAAAAATTGTCCAATATCGTGATGTGCTGAACCGAGCATCGGCGCAATACGGTATTCCAGTAGAAACCATTGTGGCAGTGTGGGGTGTAGAAAGTAATTTTGGCAATATTTCCGGTAAATATCCATTATTGCAGGCTTTGGGCACTTTAAGTTGTGAAGGGCGTCGTCAGTCCTATTTCCGTGGTGAATTTTTTGCCACCATGCGGATCTTGCAACGCGGTGATCTTACTGAAAACCAACTCAAAGGCTCATGGGCAGGCGCCTTTGGTCATACCCAGTTTATGCCATCAACCTATGAGCGCCTTGCAGTTGATTTTGACGGCGATGGACGGCGTGATTTAGTGTCCAGTGTACCCGATGCACTGGCTTCTACCGCCAACTTCCTGAAACGGGGAGGGTGGCAAACCGGTATGCCATGGGGCTTTGAGGTACAAGCACCGAGCAGCGTTATTGCATCTGGTCGTACCAATAAAATTGCTTTGGGGACATGGGCGAGTCGTGGCGTGACCCGTATGGATGGATCGGCTGTCATTCAAGGTAATTTAAGCAGCAACACACCGGCTGCCTTACTTGCACCCGCAGGTGCCAACGGACCAAAATTCCTCGTATTCAAAAACTTTGATGCTATCTATGGTTATAACGCTGCCGAAAGCTATGCCTTGGCAATCGCCTTATTATCCGATCGCTTACAAGGTAAGCCGGGGATTATTGCCAGTTGGCCAACCAATGATCCAGGAACGTCCCGTGCAGAACGCCGTGAATTACAAACATTATTACTACAACGTGGTCATGACATCGGTGATGTTGATGGTTTAATTGGCGATAAAAGCCGTCAGGCCATTCGGGTTGAACAACAACGCCTTGGATTTGCTCAGACAGGACGGGCAGGGCAACAAATTTTACGGGCATTACGCGCCGAACAACTGATGAAATAATTTTTTTTAACCAGAAGGCTTGTTCATTGTTGGGCAAGTCTTTGTAATCATGTTAATTGGGGTTTTATTTTTCCAAAAACGCAATTCCATAGCAGAAAAGCTGCTAGATCTTTTTGATAAGCATTACAAATTTACTTATTTCACATTACCAAGATCTGGAACTATATTAAACGTACAGGAGATTGACAGGTGAGACATAGACATGACATTCAAAAGTATTCGATATAACCGTGGTGATCTGGCATGTATTCCCAGATATTTATCTGGCGCGTATAATAAGAATTCAATGTAAACATATATTTATCGTGAATTAGTTTTTGATCTTCTCTGATTCACGATAATTTTTTTAAATATAAAAATGCTATGCAAAAAATAAACCTTAAGCTTAGATAAGAACACAATAACAGCTTAAAAAATAAATCTAAAAACAACCACTAATAAGAACAACAATGCCCTGACTTTTCAGGGCATTTCAATTTGATAAATAATTAGTGTCTGTTAATATTTCGTCTATGATCTATTTATCAAATGTCAACAGACCCTAAATATTAAACTGAAAATGAAGAACCACAACCACAGGTTGTTGTCGCATTTGGATTTTGTACCACAAAGCGGGAACCTTCCAGTCCTTCGAGATAATCGACAGTTGAACCCACTAAGTATTGATAACTTAATGAATCTACAACCATTTTAACATCGCCATTTTCAAATTCCGCATCATCTTCATTGACACTTTCGGCAAAGTTAAACCCATAGGAAAACCCTGAACAGCCGCCACCAGTAACATAGACACGCAGCATGAGATCAGGATTCCCTTCACTCTCTCTTAATTGACGTACTTTTCTTGCAGCACTGTCTGTCATACTCAAGGCTTGGGCAGTCATCACGTTTCCACCAATAAATAAAAACTATAGTGTTATAGTCTAACATATATGGTCTAAGATGTAATTTACAAGTTTAAATTTACTTTTTTGAGTATTGCTCATCAAGCAAAGTACATTCAAAATTCTGACGGTTTTCTGCACAGCGTGCCCGCCATAATAATTCCATCATTTTTT
Organism: Acinetobacter puyangensis; assembly: GCF_900096995.1. Classification (GTDB taxonomy): domain Bacteria; phylum Pseudomonadota; class Gammaproteobacteria; order Pseudomonadales; family Moraxellaceae; genus Acinetobacter; species Acinetobacter puyangensis. Next base: position 46,924 of record NZ_OANT01000013.1, on the reverse strand, counting down.
TATGATAAATACCGTCTTTGGTTAAATGAATCCGTGCTTCCCGCATCATTTTTTGATAACCGAGCTTATCGCCTTCGGGTACATTCATCCAGTATTTGGCAGGGATATCCTGCTTCATTTTATCCAGAATCCCAAAGGCACGAGGCAATTGACCTCTAACCCATGTTCTGGATTTTTGACCAAAGCCCACAGGAAATTTGGCACTATGAATAATTAAGTTACCGGATACTTGCAAAATCGGATAATTTACAATTGCCCCCTTACTCCCCAGCCCCTTATATAATTCCAGCGGGCGAAATACCGCAGCAGGCGCACCAATAATATCTACCTGTCCGTTATTAAATTTTGAGCCAAAATTGGTCACATCGGCAGATACTGCTTGCGCGCCAATCTGTTGAACCAGTTTTTTTTGCGCTGTGTCGTAATCTAAAATGGCTATTTTCTTTCCTGCCGCTTTCGCCACGGTATTAATATTACGATCATTAACAAAGAGATAAGCATCGCCAACCGGGACAATACCTACAATTTCATATGCGCCATTTTTCATGTCTGCGGCAAAACGTGGATCTGCCAATGTTTGCATCACTTTCACAGCCAGCTTTAAATCAGGCAAGGCACCAATGGCATCAATCGAACCAACAAACGAATTAAATTGTCGCCCCCGCATACCTGTGATACTGGCACCATCACATTTACCTGCCTTGAAATCTTCTGTTAAAACCCGTTCATCGGTATAGGCTTTCAGTTCGAGATCTGCGCCCCATTGTTTGGCGGCAAGCTGATAATCTTTCATTAAGGCATAGACATCACCCTGTGTTCCAACCAAATCAAATACACAAAATGTCTGCTTTGCCTGTACTGTGCTGCTCAGTACGGTCAGTGCAAACACTGCACTGATCAATGTATTCATTTTTTTCATTGTACTGCCTCATTATGATTATTGAAGGGCACTTATCCTTTGTGCTCAATCTCTATGTGTCGTGACAGTATAAAAAGAGGGAGATCAATATAAATTGGTCATAATGACGATGTTTATCAAAATATGACCAATCTATACCATCATTTTTAAAAATTTATTTTAATTTTTTCGCAAGCTCTACCAATTGTGCAGCAATCGATACTAAAAGTTTTTGTTCAAATTCATTACCCACAAAATTTTGTGCTTTGGTGCGGGCAAAAATATCACGAATTTCTAGGGCAAGATTATTATCAATTAACCCCAGTTGCACTGTCACCGCACGTAAATGTTCAATCGAACGTGCGCCATTGCTCGATCCATAACTTGCAAAAGCAACAGCTTTGTTTTTCCATTCTGTACCCAGATAATCCAATGCATTTTTAAGGGCAGGTGAGTAACCGTGATTATATTCCGGACTAATCAGAATATAGGCATCTGCCTCCAAAATTTTTTCTGACCATTTCTGCTGTGAAGGATCGGAATAATTTCGGTTTAAGGCCAATGGCGATGCTCCGCTATATATCGGCAAATTCCATTGTTTTAAATCTACCAGTTCGATCTCTGCCTGATTAAAATCGGCCAAAGCCTGTAGCATCCATTCTGCCACCTGAATGGCAACCCGACCTTCACGCACACTACCCACAATAATTTGTATTTTCATCATTGATTTACTCATTAATCGATGTGTAATTTATGTTAATTAAAAAATAGCGTGGAAGTAGCAGATTTTAGTAATTTTTAGTGAAAAAACCCATGTATAAATCAATATACATGGGCATATTCAATCCATTTTACTTGATTATCTTAACTGAATACCTTGCTGACCTTTAGGGGTTACCTTAAAGATTTCCACCGCAAAAGTAATATTTTTGCCTGCCAATGGATGATTAAAATCAATCTCGGTAATGTCATCACCTACCAATCTAACCACACCGAATAAGCTGGATTTGGACTTATCTTCAAACTCAATCATCTGTCCAAGCTGAGGTCGTTGCTCAAATTTTACCGTATCAAACTTTTGTACATTTTCCGGATTCCACGGCCCAAATGCATCTTCGGGTGGTAAATGTACAGTACGACGATCACCTGCGCGCAAACCCATCAAAGCCTTTTCAAAACCGGGCAATAAATTACCATCACCAATCACTAGACTGACCGGCTCATCGCGACTACGGGTATTATCAATTTCGGCGCCATCTTCAATCGCAACAGAAAAATGCAACTCAACTTTTGCGCCTTCTTCAATGCGGGTTTCATCATTGGGATTAATGATATCTAATGTGTTTGTTTCAGTCATGCTTTGGCTCGGCTTTGATTTGGTGACGTTTTTTCTCAAGGAAAAATGTATCGATAAGCAGTAAAATCGTCCCCAGTGTAATGGCACAATCTGCCAGATTAAATACCGGAAAATTCCAGCTCTGGTAATGTACATGCAGGAAGTCAATCACCACACCATGCACAGGTTCACCACGATAATTGATCAGTTGAGTGGTTAAACGATCAATCAAATTGCCCACCGCACCGCCCAGAATCAACGCAATTGCCGCAGGTAATACTTTTAAACTTTTTGGCATACGCATGAGCCAAAATACAAAAATCACCGACACCACACCTGCCAATGCAGTAAAGAAATAGCGTTGCCAACCACCAGCATCGGATAAAAAGCTAAACGCCGCGCCCGGATTATAGGCCAGCGTCCAACTAAATACTGGCAGCACATTAATGCTGTTACCTTCAAATACCAGTTTTGCCAATGCAATCTGTTTGGTAATTTGATCCAGCACAATGGTCAGGATCGCCAGTCCCAACCAGATCAAATTATGTGGATAGAAGCGTAACCAGCCGGAATTTTGCTTAGGCATATTTTCTCACTTCACCTGTACCAGATGGTAAGTTGATGATACAGCGAGAGCATAAACCGGGATGATCAGCATGTGTGTTGACATCTGGTAAGACATGCCAGCAGCGCGCACATTTCTCACCAATCGATGCAGATACTTTGACATTTAGGCCCGCCAGATCTGTGGCTTCACCTTGTGCAGCATCAAATGCATAGACCTGAACCTGTGAGGTGATCAAGACAAAACGTAATTCATCTTCCAGACGATCCAGCAGTTGTTTCAAGGCATCATCTGCCCAGATTTCAACTTTTGCCGACAGATTACTTCCCACCAGTTTGGCATTACGTGCCACTTCGATTTGCTTATTCACTGCCGATTTCACCGCAATCAGGGTTTGCCAGTCTGTTTCACTAAAGGCATTCGCTGTGGTTGCAGTCGGAATATCATACCACTCTGTGGTAAAGACATATTGCTCACTTTGTTCCGGAATCAATGCCCATGCTTCTTGTGCGGTAAAGCTTAAGATCGGACTCATCCAGCGGACAAAAGCTTGTACCAGATGATACAGTGCCGTTTGTGCCGAACGACGAGCCTGTGAATCTGCCTTGGTGGTGTATTGACGATCCTTGATAATATCCAGATAGAAACCGCCCAGATCATTAATACAGAACTGGGTGAGGGCATTCACCACCACATGGAAACTCATGTCACTATAGGCTTGAGTAATGGTTTTTTGTACTTCGGCAGTACGCTGCAAAATATATTGATCCAGTGCAATCAATTCATTTATAGGCAAGCAATCACGGCTCGGTTGAAAGCCATTCAAGTTTGCCAGCAGGAAGCGCAGGGTATTACGAATACGGCGATAGCTGTCCGATACACGGCTAAAGATTTCTTTAGATGCGGCAATTTCATAGCGATAATCGCTAGATGCGACATATAAACGCAAACCATCCGCACCCAGTTGTTTGATGATGTCATCCAGCGGAATATAGTTGCCTAGAGATTTGGATAACTTACGGCCATTTTCATCGACAGTAAAACCATGCGTCAATAAAGCTTTATATGGCGCAGCATCATTAATGGCAACACTTGCCAATAATGAGGTCTGGAACCAGCCACGATGCTGATCTGAACCTTCCAGATAAAGATCAGCAGGGCGTTGCAATTCCGGACGCTGATCCAGCACTGCATAATGTGTTGTCCCAGAGTCAAACCAGACATCTAGCGTATCACGCACACAATTATATTGTGCCGCTTCATCGGCTGGCAGGAAATCCTTAGGCTCACGATTAAACCAGGCATCAATGCCTTCCTGTTCAATCAGGTTGGCAACCTCTTCAATCAACTCCTGCGTACGCGGATGCAATTCATTGCTATCTTTATGCACAAAGAAAGTGATCGGCACGCCCCAGGTACGTTGACGGGAAATACACCAGTCCGGCCGACCTTCGACCATAGACTGCATACGGTTTTTACCCCAGTCCGGGATAAATTCGATGTTGTTTTCAATTTCTTTAAGGGCAGTTTCACGTAAGCCTTTTTGTTCCATGCTGATAAACCATTGTGGTGTCGCACGGAAGATAATCGGAGTTTTATGACGCCAGCAATGCGGATAGCTATGGCTAATCTTTTTATGTGCCCATAAACGACCTGTATCGCCCAGTGTTGCAATGATTTTTGGATTGGCTTTATAAATATGCTCACCGGCAAATACTGGAGAAGTTGGCAAATAAACACCATTTCCACCCACCGGATTATCGACTTTCAAACCATATTGCAAGCCAACTTTATAATCGTCCACACCATGCCCAGGTGCGGTATGCACTGCACCTGTACCACTGGTGGCAATCACATGCTCACCCAAAATAACAGGTACTTGACGTTCGGCAATTAACGGGTGTTGCAGGCTTAATTTTTCCAGTTTATCACCGGTGAAATCTGCCAGAACTTGTGGATTTTCCAACTGATAACGTTCACAAGCCGACGCTACCAGATCTTTGGCTAAAATCAGGTTTTGTGGGCCATGATCGGTATTGACCTGCACCAGTTGATAGTCCAGTTCGGCATTCAATGCAACTGCCTGATTGGCAGGTAATGTCCATGGTGTGGTCGTCCAGATCACAATGTCGGTTGGCTGTGTAACTTCGACACCCACACGTGCTGATAAATCCTTTAAATCCACCACTGCAAAACCGACATCAATCGCGTCCGATTGTTTATCTTCATATTCCACTTCGGCTTCAGCCAGCGCAGAACCACAATCCAGACACCAGTTCACAGGTTTTAATCCCGGCTGAATATGTCCATTTTTCTGGATTAAACCCAGTGCACGAACAATATCGGCTTCCTGTTTAAAGTTCATGGTGAGATAAGGATTGTCCCAGTCACCAAACACGCCAAGACGTTTAAAATCTTTTTTCTGTAATGCAATCTGGGTTAATGCGTATTCACGACACGCTTTACGAAAGGTTGAAGCATCAACTTTTACCCCGACTTTGCCGACTTTTTCTTCGACTTTTAATTCAATCGGTAAACCATGACAATCCCAGCCCGGAACATAGGGTGCATCAAAACCGTCCAGTGTACGACTTTTGACAATAATGTCTTTGAGCACTTTATTGACTGCATGTCCCAAGTGAATTGAACCATTGGCATAGGGAGGGCCATCGTGCAGAATGTATTTTTTCTTGCCAATTCGCGATGCACGAATCTGCTGATAAATGTTGTCGGCATACCAGTCGTCTAACCATTTTGCTTCACGTACAGCCAAATTTGCCTTCATGGCAAAGTCTGTATGGGGAAGGTTAAGCGTGGCTTTGTAATCCACTGCATTTTCAGAAGTTTGCTTATCGCTCATGCACGTTGTCTTCCAGTTAAATCAGCCTGTGCTGACGGTTGCTTTATCACTCAATGTAATCCCCGAATTCGGGGCGTTTCAAACATATCTTTCAACATATGCTTGCCCAATCCATTTTTGAATCGGGCATCAATCTGGTTACAGACTCAAATTTCCAAAAGGAAATTCTGCGGTATCCTGCCGATACTGGCGTAACTGTACCACATCCTCAGCAATACCTTGTTTTAAGGCCTCCAGAGAAGCGTAGTTTTTCTCGCCATGTAAATAATGCAAAAAAGTCACCCGCATTAATAGGCCATACAGATTAGCAGAAACATCAGGAAAATGTACTTCTAATCGCCATTCCGGATCTTCCTGTTTGATGGCAGGTCGTGTACCGACATTGGCAGCACCAAACAAACTATAGGGTGTATACGCTGCAATACCGGTTTGCTGCGGATTCTCTTCAGCCACTTTTCGGGATAATGGTAATTCCATACAACGCACATCTACCGCATAAATGCCCCGTAAACAGGGTTTATGTCGGTGCAATGCCACATTAATGGTCGGAAAATCCAGTGTGCGGCCAATTTTATTACCGTGTAGCACACGTCCGGTAATACTATAAGGTCTACCCAGTAATTTTGCAGCCAGTGCCAGATCACCTTGTTGTAGCACTTCACGAATACGGGTTGAACTGACCCGTTGCTCATGCACATGTATGGTGTCTAAATTAAAAACATCAAAGCCTTGTTGTCGTAAAAAAGCACTGTCTCCACTGCGATTTTTGCCAAAATGGAAATCATCACCCAACACCAGACTTTTGGCATTGAGCTGTTTTTTTAATAATTCGGCAAAATCCATCGCACTCATGCTGCGAAAGGCATCATCAAATTTGGCAATTGCCACATAATCCACACCCATCTCGGTCAGAATTTCTACTTTCTCACGCATAGAAGTAATACGGGGTGGGGCATCATAACCCTTAAAAAACTCTAAAGGCTGTGGTTCAAAAATCATCACTAGACTTTTTAAATTTTCTGCCTGAGCAACATTTTTTAATTGTGCAATCATCGCCTGATGGCCAACATGGATACCATCAAAATTACCTATCGTCACCGCTGTCGGCGGGATCTGATGGTGTGGAGCGTGTGCATGCAGACGTAGCAGCTTCATAGCCTAAAATAAAATCGTAAATCTAAAGTGGGATATTGTGCCATAAAATCACAAATTGTTCTTGTTGTTGTGTTTTTAAACAGCAATTAAAATTTGCTTCCTGCAACGATTTTATTTCTAATAGATTTTATTTTACCCTGTTTTTTCATATGAATCATTCTCTCGCCATTATCATGGCCATTCCCGACGAATCCCATGGTCTGTTTGAACAAGCTGGTATTGAGGTGCATTACAGCGGTATTGGCAAAGTCAATGCTGCCTTTAAAACCTTTGAAGTGATTCAAAAAACAGGCTGTGATACTGTATTAAATCTGGGTTCCGCAGGAAGCAGCGTATTCGATGCCCATACTCTGGTAGAAGTCAGCCAATTTGTACAACGTGATATGGATGTCTCACCCTTGGGCTTTGCCGTCGGCGTGACACCATTAGATAAAGAAATTCCTGCCGAAATTCAACTTGAGCCTTATTTTAAGCATTTACCGCAAGGTATTTGTGGCACGGGTGATAGTTTTGAAACAGGTCAACCCAAGATTGCCTGTGATCTGGTCGATATGGAAGGCTATGCCATGGCAAAGGTCTGTAAAAAATTGGGGGTACGCTTGATTTCGGTAAAATATATTACCGATGGTGCCAATGACACAGCGCATCTGGAGTGGCAGGATAATTTATTATTGGGCGCACAAAAATTATTGGCGCTTTATCAAAGCATGTCTCATCAATAAAAAAGAGGCTGTATCATTACATAATGACACAGCCTCCTGGTTAATCAATTTCAGTGATTTTACCGGTTTCATCATAATGAACCACAGTAATTTTTTGCTGACGACAGTGCTGTAAATGTTGCGTATCTAACGCAAAATGCTGAGCATAATCCTGTGTATTTTTAGCAGCAACACGTTTAAAGGGTTTAAACGGTACAAAGTTATTCCAGAGCAGCAATAACAGGGCACAGACCACCAGCATGATCACACCTTTTTCCAGTGCGGTCAAAAACAACATCAACAGATGGTGCACGATATGATGATTCTGTACCCCAATAATCCCCAGTAAAATCATCATGGGACGCCATAATAATAACCAGCTTGCCCATAAAAGTGCCGTGGTGGTATTCGACATATAACGCCGATGCCAGGGCAACTGGTGCCTGATATCGATGATTAAAGAATGATTTTTCATTTTATGATCTCTTTTTTTGGGTAGATGGTCAGTTTTCAGGATGAATACGCACACCACGATCCGGGCTAACCCAGCGTGCACGTTGACCATTGCCTCGGAGGAGAACCTTAGGAAAAGCAATGATACTGGCGGATACAGTAATGAGCCAGAAGATAAATGGATACCAGATCATCCAGTAATAGTTCCGGCCTAATGCAGGTTCATAACGACTATCCATCCATTTACTGATCACGAACTGGAATAAACAGGTCAGACCTAGAAAAATACCCGTTCCATACGGCAAAAATGGTGAATTTACAGGAGGTAATCCCAAAGCCGGTAAAATCAGATGGATTATCCAAATAATCGCCAAAGTAAGCATCAAATATGACCAGATCAGTGTCAAAATCAATTCCAGCATTAAAGGCCATAAATAATTCAGCTGTGGTTTAATCAAGACATCAATATTTTTGATGAGTACTTGTGCACCGCCCATGGCCCAGCGTAAACGCTGTTTCCATAGTCCGCTTAAACTTTCCGGCATTAAAATCCAGACCAGTGCATTCGGCTCAAAATCAATCTCCCAGCCAGCACGTTGTAATTTCCATGTAATATCAATATCTTCAGTCAACATATTCGGAGACCAGTAGCCGACATCATGTACAGCAGACTTACGAAATGCGGTAATAACACCGGATACGGTAAATATACGTCCAAATGACTTTTGAGCACGTTTAATCATGCCGACAATAGAAGAAAACTCTCCAACCTGTACCCGCCCTAATAAAGTTGAACGGTTACGAATACGTGGATTACCTGTCACCGCTGCCACTGAAGGATTCGCAATAAAATGCCGAATCATCCACATCGCTGCATTTGGATCCAGCAGAGCATCACCATCAATACCGATCAAATACTCAGCATCGGTCAGTAAACTGCCTGCTTGCAGTGCCATAGCTTTGCCCTGATTATGGGCCAAATGTACAACACGCAGTTTTTCATACTGTTGTGACAAACGGTTTAAAACTTCGGCAGTATTGTCAGAGCTCCCATCATTAATCGCAATCACTTCAAAATTGGGATAATTTAAAGCCAAAGCATGACTGATGGTTTCTTCTGCATTGTCCCCTTCATTAAAACATGGCACCAATACCGCAACTTTGGGGTAATCCGGCAGTGGTGCTGGATGTTGATAAGGCGGTTCCTGACGTTCTTTCCAGTAAAAGATCATTGCGCCCATCATCCATAAATAAGACATGAACAGGGGGTAATAGAACAAAAAGTTCAGCGCAGATTGCCAAAAATGATGTAGGGTCGTCATAGTTAATTCCTTTAAGGAACAAGACGGTTAGGCTTAACTGCAAATGCATCACGCATAAGAACCGTATCTGGGTGATCCTTGATTGGATCATCCGGATAATATGCAATATGCATTGCACCTTGCTGGTACAATGATTTAATCGTATTGGAAATTTCTTCCGAAGGGACAGGCTGTTGAGTACGCCAGTTTTGTGCCTGCAACTCAAATACAGTTTTCATGATGCCGTTGGGATAAGACTTTACCCGTTTCAGAATATTATTATAAAACTGATTCGGATCTTTTGCCTGTTCCATATAAGGCATTGCCATAATGGCTGTAAAATCATAACGATTTAAAGATTGTTCCAGTGATTGTGAATACCAGTTTTCTGCATAGGGAGATAAAGCCACCTGTGCATAAAGATTACGCGCAGTCAGTAAAAAAGGCTGATAGTAACGTACCTGTTGTGCCAGCTGCATGGCAAAATCATCAATAGTCCGGGTTTTTAACGCTGTCCATTTTGATAATAATGCATCATTCTGCCGAATTTGCTCCAGATCTGTAGGCAAGCCCGCTTTGGCATATGCATTTAAAGCATCCGGACTAGCATCTTCATAATCGGAAAGCGTCGTATCATCGTGGAATAAAATCCCATCAAATGACGCTGATTTCGCCAGATCATTATAGATTCTTTCTATGGTTTTACGCGCCAAAGGTGAGTATGGACTTAGCCTTTTATAACCCATATTTAAATGATCACTTGCCTTGGGTTGCTGAGTCACCACAAGTGCTTTGGAGGCCGGAGTCTTAGCCGGTAAATCCCATGCCAATAACGGCATCCATGCATAGACACGCTGCACCGTAGTACGGGTCTGAATTTGCCACGACACACGGTTAAATAGATCTGCCCGCATCGGCAAATAATGATTTGGGAAGTACACCATGTCCGCTGAACCATCTGCATCAGGATCAGCAAAAGCCTGTAAATAGACAGTCTTTACCCCCATCGCATTAATACGATCAAGTAAATGGCTTAAATTGCGTTCCTGCTGGGCGGGATCTTTGTCATAGATATAATCCAGATCGACATGCATGACTTTTTGAGGACGATTATTATCCGTCAAATTCATCAAACGATTTTGAATATCCTGAGCCAATGCATTGGTGGACTCATTTCGTTCCACCAAAATACGATTTAAATGCCCCAGAGATTTACTGACATGATCAGGACCATCATCCAAGGTAATGGTAATCGGCATACCTAGCTGCTTGGCAATTTTTACCGTTTCAAGATTATAACGCCCATAGGGCCAGACCATTACACGTGGAGATTTGAGTCCATGTGCCTTTAAGACTTCATTATTCTTTTTTAAATCCTGATAAATACGGGCTGCATATTCCTGATCTGTTTCATATTTTTTGGTTTTAGCATTATAAATTCGAGTAATTGCCGCAGGTTCAGAGTTACCTTGCGGATTACCCATCACACCATGATGTAAATTATAACTATGACTACCGATTTCAACATAGCCACTATTTTGCATTTCCTCAAGTTCTGTCCAAGATAACAATTTACTGCGATCCAGTTGATCATCACCAAACTGCACCATTCCGGACTTTGGCTCCAGCCATGAACCCACGACTGAAAGCACGACAGGGATTTTACGGGCTTTAAAAATCGGATAAGCATACTGATAAAAAGACTGATAGCCATCATCGACTGTCAGTAAAACAGGCTTGGCAGGAAGTTTGATTTTTCCTTCTTTGGCTTTAATGAGCTGATCTACGCTAATAAAATGATAGCCATTGTGTTCCAGCCAATCCAAATGCAGCGTTAAATCCTGAGGCGTAATAGCATAACCAGCAATAATTGCATTTTTATTGGGTATAATTTCGTGATAACCAATAATTGTTAAAGCTGACACATCTATTTTGGGTTGTTCCTCTACATTCTGGACCGAACTTATATCTGGTGTAGAAGTAGCATTATTGACCGTAATCTCTTCAGCAAATCCCTTGTGGGCAGTACTGCTTAAGATTATAGATAAACATACAGATAATACATGTAGCGAACGGGCTGTGTTCATGAATGTTCAATCTCATTCATCCTTACTATCGTCCAATAAAAAAAACACATCATTTCCTCAAAAAGAAATGACATGTTTTCTACTGATAACAACAATAAATCAATATTGTGAATAGGTAATGTGTTTAAAATATCTGCCGCATCACTAATCGCAGAAATTTTGTGAATATTAACCGATTCGTCATCAAAAAATTGCTATTAATTTGCTTAATTTATTTGCTGAAAATGAAGTTTTGATTACAAAAACCTAATTTTGGATACATTTGACTACAATTCCTGATTTTCAGCACGATTCTCTCATGATAATGATTAAAAATTTCACGACATTTTAAAATACCCTGTCGTCTGGCATACACTATTTTTGCCTCTAGCTTGCCAATTGACACACTTACAGCCATGTCCTGATTATCTGGTTGCAAACACCTATAAACAACACTCAAAAATGCCGTAAAATTAACCACGCTATAATTTCAACACTGCAATATAACAATAATGCCCAGTTTTCCCTAATAAACAGCGATCAGCTTTATATGTTTAACAGTGAATTTAAGCGACTGAAGATTTTACTGTTTTACTATGCAAACGGGATTCTGCGGCATTCAAACTTGGAACAGCAGCAGAAGGTAACACATCATCCTGCTCAATCTGTTTATTAATCCCCAGTTGCTGATTGGCTTGCTGGGTTTTTTCCTTCACCAATTGTGCCCGACGACCTTTGGCTGGCGCCCATTCCAGAATCGGTAGTGCACGTGCAACTGCCAGTGTAATGCGATCTTTTAATTGTTCACTCTTGATGGTATATTCCGGCGTAAAGTCTTTGTCTGTGGCATACACGCCAATCGGCAAAGTTTGCGCCTGAAAAAAGCTAAATAATGGACGTAATTGATGCTCCAGCACTAAAGCATGACGATCACTACCACCAGAAGCAGCCAATAACACTGGTACGTCAACCAATGCCGTTTGTTCTACAAAATCAAATAAATGCTTAAACAAACCAGTAAATGATGCGCGATAAACAGGTGTGCCAACAATTAGCGCATCCGCAGCTTCAATGGCAGCCAGATCATCCTGCACTCGTTGTGGTAACTGATTGCGATAAATTGCGCCACCTAGTAATGGCCCTATTTCACTAAGTTTAATAAAGTGCACATTGATTGCCGTAGCCGCCGCTAATTCATCTAAAATATTTTGTACCAGACTTTCTGTTTTTGATGGGGTATTTAATCCGCCTGAAACTGCAACAATATTCAGTGGATGAGTTTGTGTATGAGACATTGTATAAGCCTAAAAATATCAACAATACTCAACATACTAGTTTATACAAAAAAAATGTAAAATCATAAATTAAAGATTACTTATACATTTTGAATATAATCAATTACCGCTAATATTGCATGCTTAAACTGACAGATTAATCATCAGTTTTTTTATACTGAAGATCAATATAACGATCTATCCAGCAATTACCGCCCTGTTGCTTTGCCTGCTGCATTAAATTCTGTAATCTCACCAGAAAAAAATCAATATCAAAATGTGCTCCTGATTGATATTTTTCAATGGCTAGTGATACTGTTAAGCGATTATCTATTCCTGAACTAAAATAGATATTTATATTATGAATTTCAACTTTTAACCGTTCTACAAAGGTGTATAAATTCCAGTCTTGCATATTAAGCAAAATAAAAATAAATTCATCACGGCCTAAATGAAAAAGTAGCTGTTCAACCGAATCACTAAATCGATCCAAACATGCGCTCATTTTTTTTATGGCGGCATCTCCGGATTCAAAACCATTTTCCAGATTAAATCTTTTAAAATTATCAATATTTAATAAAATCATGCTTATACTTTCTTGACTTTTATCCTGATAGATGTCCTGGATTTTACGTTCAAATGCTGTGTAATTATTCAATCCAGTCATACGATCCAATAAACGAATCTGTTGCAATTGTCTGTTATTTTTTTCAAGTACCAGTTCAATCCGTTTGTAAGGAGTTATATCCACCAATGTAACAATGAGAATCAACTGCTGATTTTTATATTTCCCTTGAATTTTATATAGATAATATGCACCATTCGCATACATTTCCTGTGTCTTGACATGCTGCTCAAGCTCAAGTTGGGTTAAAAATTCGGTATAATGATGTGCGGTATAATGGCAAAAATCATGGATTCTTTTTTCATACATGCGCTGTAGAGTTATTTGATAAATCGATGCAATCTTTTCATTAGCATAGATAATTCTACCATTTGGAAAAAACAGACAAACCCCGATATGAGGATTTTCCAGTATCGCTGATGGATTCTCATCATAATATGATTTTAATGCCACTATATTTTTGTCAATATCTGTATTTTCCACCTCGGTCCTCTTTATATTTTTCAATCACTTAAAGTTTCCACTACCTCTTCAAAATATAAGGTACTATGATTACGACCATTTTTTTTATTTCGCCTTAACTGATCGCTTAATTTATGGATCAAGTGATTAATGCATGGTAATTGTGAAATCGGTAAACTATGTAAAATAATAGAAACAGTTAAATGGTGATGAATACCGGCCTCATGTCTTAAATCTAGCTGGTAAACACTATTTCTAAATCTTTCTGCAATGGTTAAAGCGGTAAAATGACTTACGGCAGGAAATAATGCAATAAATCGATCACTATTTAATTTTGCCAGAAAATCTTTTTCTGCTCTTAATTCCTGTTTTAAGGTTTGTGCAATATTATGCAGTGCTACATTAGATTTAATAAATCCATGTTCTTTATTAAATTCAGAAAAGTGATCAATATCAATCAGTAATATTGAAACTTCTGGATAAATCACTTGTTTTTTAAGAATTGAAAAATATTCTTCCAAAGCATAATCATTAGCAATTCCTGTCAATTGGTCAAATTGTAATTGCGCTTTATAGCGTTTATTATTTTGATTAAACATTTGCTGTAATCGTTTGCTTTTAGAGATATTCCACTGTAAGAAAAATAATGCTTCCAGCTGATTATTCTTATTATAAATTGGAAATATTAAAATTTGAAAATAAATACCATAAACATAAATCTCCTGAGAGGAGAGTTGTTCACCATTATTGTATGCAGCAAAGTATTCCTTTACTACTTGTCCCGCACTTTCAGAAAAACTTGATAAATGTCGTCCCTGCATTTGTTCAATGGTACTGCCATGTAGATCGGCAAAGCGTTTATTTACATATAAAATAAGATAACGATGATGAATCATTACAGCAGGAATCGGCAACAAATCTATCATATCTTGTGGGCTTTGATAGAACGTATCTATAAGCTTTTTCGGCATAACTTTTCCCCTGTTGGCAGCATGTATGTCGCTGTTTTTATTTTTATTTGAGAAAAGTTTAGCCTAATTCCTATATACTTGAAATGTTTTTTTAAATTTTCTTTATATCACAATATATTAAAACTCAAGTTGCTAAAACTGCATTAAGTACTTTCTGTTCCAGCTCGGCAAATTGCACGCCTTTTTGTCGTGGTCGGGGTAAATCCACATTAAAACTTTGTGCAATATGGCCACGATCCAGCAAAATAATCCGATCTGCCAGTTGTACCGCTTCTGACACATCATGGGTTACCAAAATTGTAGTAAAACCATGCTCTAGCCATAGTTTTTCAATCAGACTTTGCATATCCAGACGGGTAAGCGCATCCAGTGCACCAAGCGGTTCATCCAGCAATAAAATTCTAGGCTGATGGGACAAGGCGCGTGCCAGTGCCACCCGTTGCCGTTGACCACCGGAAAGTTGGGTCGGCCATTGCTTGGATTTTTCCGATAAACCGACTTTTTCAAGCAATTCTGTCGCTTTTGATTTTTGAACATCCGGCAAACCTAGTTGTGCATTTTGCAATACACTACGCCACGGTAGAAGGCGAGGGTCCTGAAACATCACCCGGACATCATCGGTGGTAACACCTTCACGTACACCACGTTTGGACTGAAACTGGATTACGCCCTGACTGGCTTGCTCAAGCCCGGCAATCAAACGCAGTAATGTCGATTTACCACAACCACTGCGTCCGACAATCGCCAGAAATTCACCGGAACGAATATGCAAATTAAGATGGTCTAGTACCGTGACATCACCATATAATTTGGATAGTTCCTCAATCAGGATTTCTGCACCCTGTTGTTTACGCTCTGTTTCCTGCAAACTATCAAGATTTTCCTTAAAAGTATTTTCGGCATAAACATTTGCATTTAAGTTACTCATTTAATGTCTCCTTATGCCTGATAACCAGCGTGCCAACGTAATAAATAGCGTTCCAGTGCCTGTGCCAGTACATCTGCCAGTTTACCTAACAGGGCATAAAGCAAGATCCCGACCAGTACAATGTCAGTTTGTAGAAACTCACGGGCATTCATGGTCATATAACCGATACCAGACTGTGCGGATATAGTTTCTGCAACGATCAATAATACCCAAACCAGACCCAGCGCAAAACGCAACCCGACCAGAATAGAGGGCATAGCACCCGGCAAAATGATTTCCTTGTATAGTTGCCAACGGGTTAAACCATAACTTTTACCCATTTCAATCAATTGGGGATCAACCGAACGAATACCATGATAGGTATTGATATAAATCGGGAAAAACACACCAATTGCCACCAAAAACAATTTTGCCGACTCATCAATACCGAACCATAAAATCACCAATGGAATCAGAGCGAGGGCAGGGATGTTACGAATCATCTGCAAGGTGGTATCCAGCAATGTCGATGCTGTTCTGGAAGAACCATTCAATAAACCCAGAACCAGTCCTAAACCGCCACCAATCAATAATCCTGATAGCGCACGACCTGCACTGACTTTAACATGCTGCCAAAGTTCGCCACTGATCAACAAATGCCAGAATGCCACCACTACAGCAGAGGGTGCAGGTAAAATTCTGCTTTCTAACCAACCGGTTTGTGAAGCAATTTGCCAAAACGCAATCAGTGCAATTGGCACCAACCACGGCAATAGACTTTTACCCACTTGCCGTGTTCCACGTGAAACATAACTATTCGCCATTAGCTATTCTCCAACGTTTTTGTTTTGTGATTGTCTTGTTCCGGCACTTTGCTTTGTTCTGATATCTTGCTTTGTTCTGGCACATAGTTATTGGCAATGATTTCACCAAATGGACCTGTTAAATTTGGTTGTACCAATTTACTGCGTGTTTCCAACGGTAATAGTGGAAAAACCAGCTCTGCAAAACGAATGGATTCTTCCAGATGTGGGTAACCCGAAAAAATAAAGGTATCGATACCAAGATCAGCATATTCCTGAATCCGCGCAGCAACAGTTTCTGCATCACCCACCAGTGCTGTACCCGCACCACCACGAACCAAACCAATCCCAGCCCATAAGTTAGGCGAAACTTCCAGCTTGTCACGATTGCCACCATGCAGCGCTGCCATACGTTTTTGACCAATAGAATCCATTTGTGCAAACTTTTTCTGTGCTGCTGCAATGGTTGCTTCATCAAGATATTGAATTAGGTCATTGGCCGCTGCCCATGCTTCTTCATTGGTTTCACGCACGATGACATGCAGGCGAATACCATAATTTAATGTTCTACCTTTTGCCGCTGCCTTGGCTTTCATATTGTCAATTTTTTCTTTTACTGCTGCTGGTGGTTCACCCCAAGTCAGGTAAGTATCCACTTGTGCTGCGGCAAGTTCTTGTGCTGCATCCGAAGATCCACCAAACCATAACGGTGGATAAGGCTGTTGAATTGGTGGATAGAGTAATTTTGCATCATCAACACTTAAATGTTGACCATGAAAAGTGAAGGCCTCACCGTTATGAGAACGACTTAAAATTTCACGCCAGATGGTGGTATATTCAGTCGCAGTCTGATAACGAGTTGCATGATCTTCATATAAGCCATCACCTCTTAATTCTTCTTCATCACCACCTGTTACCAGATTTAAAAGCACCCGTCCGTTGGATAAACGGTCAAACGTAGCAGCCATACGTGCTGCAAGCGAAGGTGAGGTTACGCCAGGGCGTAATGCCACTAGAAACTTCAAGTTACGAGTCGCATCAATCAAACTTGCTGCTGTAATCCACGGATCTTCACAAGAACGACCTGTCGGAATCAATACACCTTCATACCCCAGATTATCTACTGCCACTGCAATTTGCTTCATATAGGCATGATCAACTTGGCGGGCGCCTTTGCTTGTGCCTAAATAACGACTGTCACCATGTGTAGGAATAAACCAGAAAATTTTCATCTCAATAACCTATATAAAATATTACTTTTTATTCCAAACTGCCTCAGCAATGCTGATGCGTTTTGGAATAATATTCAGTTGGGAGAAGCGATCTGCGAGCAATTGCTGTTCTTGAATCACTTTTGTATTCAGTGGTGAAGCACCGGAAGGCTTTGGACGACGGTCAACAAAAACTTGGCTCACCTCAGGTTTTAAACCGGTATTTTTGGCAATTAAAGCTGCTGTTTGTTGTGGATTCTTCTGCACCCATTTATCAGCCTGATTAATCTGTCCAATTAAGCCTGTCACTGCCTTGGGATGGTGCTGAACAAATTTTGGTGCGGCCAGATAAAAAGTATAATTAGGACTTAGACCCTTACCCGATGTTAATACTTTGGCCTGATCTTTCAGTTGTGCTGAAGCATAATAAGGATCCCAGATTGCCCATGCATCAACAGCACCTTTTTGAAAGGCTGCCCGTGCATCGGCAGGCGTTAACCAAATTGGTTGAATATCAGACCATTTCAGACCCGCTTTTTGTACTGCTTGCACCAATAAAAAATGTGAACTTGAACCTTTCTGTAATGCGATCCGTTTACCTTTTAGGTCTTTCAATTGCTTTATAGCAGAGTTTTTCGGTATCAAAATTGCCGAAGCCAATGGTTTTGCAGCTTCATAAGCCACATAATATAAAGGCTTGCCTGCGGCCTGCGCATATACAGGCGGCGTATCACCAGTCACCCCCACATCAATTGATCCTACTGCCAATGCTTCCAGAATTTGAGGACCTGCCGGAAATTCATTCCAGGAAATTTTGGCATTCGGAAATTCTTGTTCCAGATATTTATTTTGTTTGGCGACAGCAAAGTTAATTGAACTTTTTTGGTAGCCAATGCGTAACTCCTTCACACTTGTATCTACCGCCCAGACCGAAAATGACAGTGCACAACCAGCAGAAATTGCCAACATTGACCCTAAAGTCGTTTTTAACCACGACTGTGAATTTTTCTTGTCTATCTCTATAATCGTATCGTGCATCATGTTTTCCTTATACCTATCAACACATATGTATCAGGCAAAAGACTTCAAAAAAGTCATGCCTGAAGATATTTAATGTGTATTGTCTAAAATCGCATCTTGAACCTTAATCGGATGAGGAATAAGTTTTTGCTGATAAAATGCATCTGCAACCTGTTGCTGTTCAGTAATCACTTTTTGACTAATTGGCGTCACACCCAAGCCCATACGTTTAATGGATATTTCCAGAATCGGAATACTCAAGCCTGTAGGTTTTTCCAGTAATTTAGCTGCTTCGGTAGGATGTTGAGTGGCCCATTGTGTTGATTTATCCAATTCATTAATAATGGTTTGCAAAACTTTAGGCTGGGTTTGAGCAAATTCACGATCTGCCAGATAGAACTGATAGTTATTGACGGTATCTTCGCCATCAGCAAGCACTTTGGCACCAATTTGCTGTTCTGCCGCAGCAAAGAACGGATCCCAAATTACCCACGCATCCACCGAACCTTTTTCAAACGCAGCGCGGGCATCGGCAGGTGGCAAATAAATAGGCTGAATATCACTGAGTTTTAAATCATTTTTTTCCAGCGCTTTTAATAATAGATAATGCACATTTGAACCTTTATTTAAGGCCACACGTTTACCTTTTAATTCGGCTACGGTTTTAATGGTGGAATCTTTAGGCACAATAATCGCTTCTGCCTTGGGTGCTGCCGGTTGATTCGCTACGTAGACCAGTTTGGCATCGGCTGCCTGTGCAAAAATTGGTGGAGCTTCACCGGTTTCACCAAACACCACACTGCCAACATTTAAGCCTTCCAGCAATTGTGGGCCTGCCGGAAACTCGACCCAACGCACGTTAACCCCTTCACTTTTTAACGCCTGTTCCAGCGTGCCACGTGCTTTAAGCACAGGTAGCGTGCCATATTTCTGAAAACCAATATTTAACGTGGTTGCCGTTTTTGTTGTGCTTTGATCCTGCTGTGCTGTTGTGGCTTGTTCGGATTTTGAACATGCGCTCATTGCCATCACAACACTCAATAAACTGGCCGTTAAAGTGATTTTTTTGGATGAGAAAGTGCTCAGGCTACGCATGTTTGTTTTTCCTTTGATAAGCGGTTTAATCTAAAGGTCATAGCCTAGGCAATTTTTTTTATGAAAAAAAATAACAAATATGCACATCAATTTGAAAAAAAATGCTTAAATTAAAAAATGATAAGTAATTCTTTTTTGATGTAAAGGAATTAAGATCAAAAGTTTTTATATTATTGTTTTTGATAAATTAATTTTAATTATATTTTGTGTAAAAATTACTGTACCACTTTAATAGCAGTATTTGTAAAATCTTTAGCAGAAATTTAGCTAAAATGACCTGATATATATTGCAGATGAGAAAATGCTTTTCATTAAGTTATCAGCAAGATAGAAAAGTGATTTACTTTAATACCTTAAATCATTTTTTGATAAACATGCGAATTACGTTGGAAATTATAAAAAGCCTGACGTGCCGCAGGAAGTTTTTCAATATCGACTTTAACAAAACCCTGCTCCATAAACCAATGCCCTGTATGTGTAGTTAATAGATACAAGACCTTGATATTTTGTCGCTGGGCACGTTGCTGTAAAAAAGCCAATACTTGTGCACCCCGATTAGATTTGCGATAGTCAGGGTGAACAGCAACACAGGCAATTTCGGCAGATTTTAATTCATTATCAGAAGTCGGGATCGGATAGAGTGCTGCACAAGCCAGAATCATGCCATCACGTTCAATCACAGCAAAATGTTCAATTTCATTTTCCAAACGTTCACGGGAACGATATACCAAAATGCCTTGTTCTTCTAAAGGCCGCAGTAAACGCAGCAAACCGCCAACATCATGAATATTGGCCTGACGGACATCTTCAAATCGCAAATCACTGACCAGTGTGCCCGTCCCATCGCGGGTAAATAACTCGCCAAGTAAGGCACCATCAAGATGATAAGAAATTAAATGGCAACGACTAACGCCGTTTTGACACGCCTGAACTGCACCTGACAGATGTAAATAATTTTCACTGCTTTGATCAGCCATATGCTGTAAATATTGCTGTGCATCTTTTACCATCAATTCGCGAATAAAATGCCCTTGATGATCAATAATACCTTTTTGTTCACCCAGAAAAATCAGTTTGTCTGCATGCAAATCACTGGCAACTCGGGTTGCAACTTCTTCGGCACGTAAATTAAAGACTTCACCGGTGGTGGAATATCCGGTTGGGCCTAGTACGATAATATTTTCATTGGCCAAATTGCGCTGCATTGCTTCCACATCAATCGAACGCACTTCACCAGTTAACTGGAAATCCACACCATCCCGAATACCATACGGTTTGGCTGTGACAAAATTCCCTGACACCACATCAATACGCGCACCGAACATCGGTGAATTGGCAACCCCCATAGACAACAATGCTTCAATCTGTAAGCGAATTGAACCTACGGCATTCAGTACCGCTGGTAAGGCCTGCCGTGTGGTAATGCGACGATGCTGTAAAAAAGGCGTTTCAATCTGGAGTTGTTGCAGATTTTCATTAATTTGTGGACGAGCGCCATGTACCAGTACCAGTCGAATCCCGAGCGCATGCAGCAAGGCAATATCATGGATAATATGTTGAAAATTTTCTGTTAATAAGGCTTCACCGCCAAACATCAACACAAAGGTCTTACCACGATGCAGATTAATATAGGGCGCAGCTTGTCGAAACCAACGCACATAATCCGGTGTAGTCTGTGATTGGGAAGAGATCGGGGCATCAAAAGGCTGCTGTGTCACAAAACACCTGAAAAGATTGGTAGATTTGTTCAAGCATAACAAAAACTGTTTAGAATGAAATCACTTCGTTATAGATAATTTGCACATGAATGTTTTAATTTTGGGCTGTGGGCAAACCGGACAAGCATTGGCACAACAATTATACCAGCAAGGACATGCGGTAACTTGTGTTAGTCGACATGATAAACAGCTTGTCCCGATCCAACATATGACACAGGATATCCATTATTTAACACTTGATTCAACGCCATTATTTGACTGGGTGTATGTAATTTTATCGCCCAGTCAACGGAATGTTGAACATTATCAACAGACATTTATCGATACTGCACGACCTGTTTTTTCGGCATTGCAATCGCATCCTATACAACGGGTGATTTTTATTTCTTCGACCCGCGTCTATGGGGAAAATTCCGGGCGATGGATTGATGATGCCACTATGCCCTATACCAATGATCCGATTGGACAATGCTTAATTGCCACAGAACAATTGTGGTCAGCCTATTGGCAAGACAAATTGACTATTATTCGACCCAGTGGTTTATACCAAGCCAATAGTGCTTATCTACGTCGTCTTGCCCATGACAGCCAACAAATCACAGTACGGCACTGGACAAATCGTATTCATCGTCAGGATCTGATTGGCTTTTTAACCTTTTTAAGCACGATAAAACGACTTGAAAGCAGCTATTTACTATCCGATCAACAGCCCATGCTGCAATCTCAAGTCATTAATATGCTGCGCGAACAGGACAATCTGACTCCACTCGTCATTGCAGCAGATTTGCCGGAAACTGGAAAGCGCATCAATGCCGTACGTTTTTCGCAGTCAGGCTACAGCCTAAAATATCCCTGTTTTATGGATACATATAAAAAAGCCTAGAGGGGGGACTCTAGGCTTTTTTGTAAAGGCTTTGTGATTGGTGCGAACTTCCTTTCGCTTTGTGCTTCTCAGCAATCCATTTAGTAGAAACATCCTGTTTCCGATCAAGCTTTATGTTGGTGTGAAATCCTTTCACTCTCATGCTTCTCAGCAAACTTTATTATCAATAAAGCTTATCAACAAGCTTTTTTCATCAGAGACTTCCTATCTCCTGATGTAGCCATCATATGTAAATTTCCAAATTCACAAAATAGGCAATCTACAACAATGGTTGTAAGCTATTTCTTACAGCAAACCACTCAATCCAATATACCAATCCTTTAAAATCATTCTCTGTTAAGACTAAGACTTTGCTTTAAATGAAGATCCTGTATTCATTCAGTCCATCTGTCAACAGGTCAGACTTGTGTATTTCTGCTTGCAAATGTTAAATACCACATGATGATGTTTCATCATGCAGTGATCAGATTTATTTTAAGCTCGCTTGTTGTGCTTTCATATAGTGCTCGACAACATCCAGTACATACTCCTGACAGGCTTCGCCTGTTGCCGGATTATATGCGCCATTATTGGTGATATTGTTTGACACAATGCGAATGCCTAAAAATGGCACTTTATATTGTGCAGCAATTTGTGCAACAGAAGCCGCTTCCATTTCTTCAACAGATGTCCCATAGGTTTGATGGAAAAATTTGATCCGGTCCAGTTCATTGTTCCATACATCCGCCGAACCAATGGTTCCCTCAACAACTTTACCTTTTGTATATTTTGAACTGATTTCCTGTGCAGCTTTCAGCAACGTCTGATCGGCTGTAAATTTACGAATCGCAATAGGTTCCGGATCCTGCTCATCATCAGGAAGAACATCAAATGCTTCTGTCCATGTTAAGGCATTTGAGCCGCCGCCTAATGGTTTTTTCGGCGTACGAAATGCGCCAATATTGGTCGATTCCTTACCTAAAACAATATCAAAAACTTGAAGTTTGGGATCATGACCCCCTGATGTTCCCTGATTAATAATGGCAATCGGTTGGTATTTTTCGATTGCAATTGCAGTTGCAGCTGCTGAATTGCTCATCCCCATACGTGTTTTGGAAATAATGACAGGATAACCTTTATATGTTCCTTTCCAGAATTTCCATCCCCCTACAGTTTCAATTTCAACATTGCTCAGGTATGAAGCCATTTTTTCAGATTCAACCGGTAGTGCACCTTGAATCACAATGGGTTGTAGCTGTGCTTGTGTTAAAGCAACAGGTTGCGCAGTGGTAACGATGCTTTTCTGACTACAAGATGCAGTGAAAAATGCCACACTACAAATACCAAGAACACAAAAAAAGTTTTTAAATAACATTATTCACCCGATAATTTCATGAAAAAATAGATAAAGCAAATAATATACCAATGATTTAAATATCAGAAAATTTATTAAAAATTCGTTATTAAAAGTATTTGAATTTTAACCTTTATAATATTATGGATTAAATTTTATGTGATCATTATATAGACTATATTCAATACTCAATTTTTGCCATTTTTTTAAAATTCTGCATAGTCTGAATATATGCGGCAACAGATTTTTCTTCATTTTGATGTTGATTGTTTCACTGCCTGTTGGCAATGAATCACTTTAAACTAAAAATAATTTTTTGAACGAAAGTAGATAAATGATCAGATGTGCAATAATATATCATTGCACATCTTGATTTAAAATAATACAGCGCATTTATAGCTCTAAATCTTATTAAAAATTACTTTAAAGCTTTTACAAACTGAGTCACAAGTTGTGAAGAGTTTTTTGCAGCAAGTTCCATAAAGATTGTTTCTTCATTTGCACCTTCGCCTCCTCCAGCAAGATCTGATAAAGAACGGAATACAATAAACGGTACATTATTGCTATATGCCACATGACCAACAGATGCAGACTCCATATCTACAACATTTGCCTGAAATGTGCTGTAAACATATTCACGGTATGCGGCATTATCCATAAAAGACTGGCCCGATACGCCATTACCGCCAAAAACAACTTTAGGCGGATGGGATAAACAATGTTCTTCCGCAGTACAGCGATTAAGATTGGGTTTTGCCAAAATTGTTTTTGCTTGCGCCATTAAATTCTCATCAACTTTAAACCAGAATTTTTCTTCAGGCGCTTTATCACCATTGGCAATCTGTACATTCTGTGGAAAAACCATACCGAAATTGGCATATGGTGTTTTATTCAAAAAGGGTGGAATTTCAAAATGATCTTTGCTCACCTCACGCGCCATCACCGTTTCCTGATATTGGCTCCATTGCTCTGGAATGGATACATCACCAATGCTTAGATTGGGGTTAATTCCACCTGCGACGCCTGAGAATACAATTTTCTCTACATTAAAATGGTCTAATGCCATTTGGGTGGTCATGGCAGCATTCACCATCGACATGCCGGATAAAAATAGCACCACATCTTTATTGCCAATTTTTCCAGTAATAAATTGTGTACGGTGAATGGTATGTGTTTTGGCATTTTTTAATGCCGCTTTCAATTCTGGAATCTCTGGCTGAAATGCACAGATAATCGCAATTCGTGAAATCTTATCTATTTTTTCTTGAGCAAAAATAGAACAGCTAAACCACAAGGAGAATAAAACAACTAAAATTTTTTGCATAAAATATAAGCTCTGTACATATATAATCATATACTCACAAGCAAATACTATACCAGAAATTTAAAACCGCTATTTACTGCTTATTATTTCAGCATGGTATTTAATAAAAATAAATTCGTGTAAATAAAAAATACTTTCATCCATATATAAAAAGAAAAATGGCATATTTGTTGCTCTAGTATTTTTAATCTTTTGTAAAAAGATGTAATTGTGTGGATTGCACAACTTTGAGACAAAATACTGGAGTCGATTAGATTATGTTGAACAATATCTCCCTTAAAACTTTCTGTTATAGCATCGTGGCAGCATTAAGCTTTACAAGTATTTCACAAGCAAATGCTGCGATAAATACCAACTTATGGGCTATTTATAGTGATAATACTCGATTTAGTCCCAAAAAATCAGCAAATGGCTATCTTGAATTTGAATATATGGGTGATATTGGCCCTGTCGATTTATATGGTTATTTTGATGCACCAAAATATTTTGGTGGCAGCGCAAATGTTTTAGGTTTTTGGGATAAAGATGGTTCCAAATTATTTATGGAGCATGAACCGAAATTATCATTTAACCGATTAACCGGTAAAGATTTATCCGTTGGCCCATTTAAAGACTGGTTTCTTGCGGCAGACTGGATTGTCGATCTAAGTTCAAGTTCTGGGTCCCGTCAAAACACACTATATTATGGGGTAGGGACCTCCATTGATACTGGGACCAAGTTGGGTGTTAATTTAAATCTATATAAAAAGCAGCAATGGGAAAATTATAATGCGGCAAATGAATATACTGCAAATGATGGTGGCCGGCTACAATTTCAGGCATTTTATCCCTTACATACCTTCAAAGATGGTGCAACGCTTACTTATTTTACCTTTAGTAACTATGACTTTGGTTCCGAGTTACAAGATAAAACGGGTGGAGATACGCGTACCAATGAAGCATTTGTTTCAACACATGTATTCACTTATACCAAACAACATTTAAAACTTTTTACAGCTGCACGTTATTTCCATAATGGTGGACAATTCCGTGATGGCGCAATCACAAACTGGGGCGAGGGTGACTTCGCACAAGACAGTAAAGGCTGGGGCTACTATGTTGCTTTAGGTTATGGTTTTTAATTGTAAATCCGACGCTAACTTAGCGTAAATCAAGCGCTAAATCCCACCAAATAACAGGGTTGTTAAAACCACAAAACCAATAATGATCACAACCCTGTTCCAGGTTCAAAAACCATTTTGAATTTTATCCAAATTAATTCCACATTCCATGACGTAACGTTTTATTATCACTATAGCTCATTCATTTTGGATTCTCACAATGAACCTCGTTGACTTTTCTACCCTTTCACCACAACCGGTCTGGCAACATTTTCATACTTTATGCAATATTCCCCGCCCATCAAAGCATGAACAACAACTGCGCGAACATCTAAAACATTGGGCAGAACAACGTGGTCTGGACACTGATGTTGATGAGATTGGTAATCTGATTATCCGTAAACCAGCCAGTAGAGGCATGGAACATACGACCGGCGTGATTTTGCAGGGTCATCTGGATATGGTGACACAAGCCAATAGTGGTACGGTGCATGATTTTAGCAAAGATCCAATTCAGCCAGTGATTGAAGAAGGCTGGCTGATTGCCAAGGATACGACCTTAGGTGCCGATAACGGTATTGGGGTAGCATTAGCCTTGGCTGTACTTGAATCTAAAGATCTGGCCCATGGTCCGATTGAAGCGTTATTCACCATTGATGAAGAAGCAGGCATGAGTGGCGCACGTCACTTAGAGGCAGGTATTTTACAAGGACAATGGTTATTTAATATTGATACCGAAGAATGGGGTGAACTGTATCTGGGCTGTGCAGGCAGTCTGGACGTCGAGGTTTCAGAGTCCATTGATTATATTGCTGCACCAGAAAATTTATCTGCATTTGAAATTAACTTGTCAGGCTTAAAAGGTGGGCACTCCGGTGTGCAAATCCATCTCGGTCGGGGTAATGCCAATGTCATTCTCGCGCAATTCCTGCAACAACATTTATCGGAACTTGATGGATATTTAGTGGAGTTTCATGGCGGTACCGCACGTAATGCCATCCCGCGTGAAGCCTTTGCGACGATTGCCATTGCAGCGGATCAAATTGAGGCGTTACAGCAACGCCTGAATCTATATTTACAGCACTGTCAAAACCAGCTTAAAGGCATTGATGACGGTTTAAATATCAATATTAAAGCGTCTACTACATCGATCGAACAGGTGATGGAGCGTCGCCAGCAACAGCTCTGGCTTGATGCACTGGCCAGTTGTCCATATGGGGTGGCCAGTATAAGTCAGGTATTGGACAATGTGGTGGAAATTTCCAACAATATCGGGGTGGTACGTATAGGTCCTGAAGGTGGTCAGATCCTGATCATGGTTCGTGCCATGGATAATCATGAAGTTCAGGATTTTTCCCAAAAGATTCAACAACATTTTGCCCAATACGGGTTACAGGCAAAACTTGCCCATCTGGTATCGGGCTGGACACCTGATCCGGAATCGGCAGCCCTAAAATGTCTGCAACAAGCGTATCAACAGGCATTTCAGATTGAACCACAATTGAAAGTGATTCATGCCGGTCTGGAATGCGGCATCATTGCCCAACATTATCCACATTTACAAATGGTGTCTTTTGGACCGGATATTCAGGGCGCACATGCCCCGGGTGAACGGGTGAATATCAAGAGTGTTGAAAATTGCTGGACATTATTAACCGCAGCACTGGCTTTGGTGAAATAAACCTTATCCGACAAATTCAAGATGTAATAATGGGTAAGGTCTGCCTTGCCCATCCTGTTCCGAACGTCCGGCAATCTGGAAACCATGTGCCAGATAAAATCCAACGGCTTGCGGATTCTGTTCATTAACATCAACGGCCGTGATGGCCAATTGTTGTATGGCATAGTCCAGCAATTGTGTACCAAATCCTTGTCCTCGTGCATCGGCATCAATAAATAACATTTCCAGTTTCTGCTGATCCACACCGATAAAACCACAGATTTTGTCATGTAATATAATGCTATAAACCTGTAAATGAGGCAGATACTGTTGCAGAATCAAAGGTCTTAACTGATCAATATCCTGTTCTTGCAAAAAATGATGGGTTGCGCGAACCGAACGTTCCCAAATTTCAATAAGACGAGAAAAATCTGCTGCTTGAGCAATGTGTATTTCGCCAATTTCTTGCATAATTAAAAAACCTTAAATTCTTTGATTGATAAAAATTAGACATCAAATGTTTTACGCAAGCTTTCAAATGTTTGCATATGAGTAAATTGACCCGCTTGTCTTTGGTATGGCGCTATTTGAGGCACCAGTCGCTGAAAATGTTCCGATTGAACATGTGCATCTAAGGCAGCACGATCAATCCATTCTTCTACAAAAATAAAATGACCTGGATCACGCACATCATGATAAAGATCGTAAGCAAGACATCCCGTTTCCAATCGGGTTTTGTCGATCAATTCCTGATACAAAGGTAACACCTGTGCAATTTGGTCAACCTGAATAAAGTCTTCAGCGATGAGTTTTAAGATCATTTTAAGTTCTATTAAATCATGTAAGTGATTAAATCATATCAAAAATAGAAAGATATCACGATTATTTTCAAGTAAATACATATCCACTCTATGATGACATTTATTTTTATAGGGATAAAAATACCCAAAATAAAAAACAGCCTGCTTTGAATGGGCAAAGCAGGCTGTTTAAACTGATCTGGTAAGGTATCGCAATAAATCTATAGTAAATAAATTTAGACCGATAAATCAACGCAGAGATATTTCATTTCCAGATATTCATCAATGCCGAATTTAGAACCTTCACGTCCTAAACCAGATTGTTTGACACCACCGAATGGCGCAACTTCATTGGAAATGGCACCGGTGTTAATGCCGACCATACCGTATTCCAGTGCTTCACCGACACGCCATTGCCGTGCTGTATTCTGGGTAAACAGATAAGCAGCCAAACCAAATTCGGTATCATTTGCCATGGCCACCACCTGATCTTCATCTTCAAAACGGAATAATGGCGCCAGTGGACCAAAGGTTTCTTCTTTGGAGACTTTCATCTCTTGAGTGACGTCAGTTAATATTGTTGGCTCGAAGAATGTTGCGCCAATATCTGCTCGCTTACCACCAATTTTGACTGTGGCACCTTTGCTGATGGCATCTGCAATATGCGATTGCACTTTGGCAACTGCATCTTCATCAATTAGAGGTCCTTGCGTTGATGCTGCATCACGACCATCACCAACCTGTAATTTCGCCACAGCCTCAACCAGTTTTTCAACCAGCGCGTCATAGATCCCGTTTTGTACATAAATACGGTTGGCACAGACACAGGTTTGTCCACTGTTGCGGAATTTACTGGCCATGATGCCTTGTACCGCTTGATCAAGGTTGGCATCATCAAACACGATGACAGGCGCATTACCACCCAGTTCCAGTGATAATTTCTTGATGCTTGGCGCACATTGCTGCATTAAGATACGACCCACCTGCGTTGAACCAGTAAAGCTGAGTTTACGTACAGTATCGCTTTCGCACAGGGTTTTACCGACTTCAATGGCATCACCACTGATATTCAGGTAAAGATCAACTGGTAATCCTGCCTGTAATGCCAGTACTTCAAGTGCATAGGCCGTTAACGGGGTTTGTTCGGCAGGTTTAACCAGCATCGAACAGCCCGCAGCAAGTGCAGGTGCAGCTTTACGAGTAATCATGGCCGCTGGGAAGTTCCATGGGGTAATGGCTGCGGTGACACCAATCGCTTGCTTAATCACCAGCAAGCGTTGATTGGCAAGTGTTGGACTGAGCACTTCACCATCAACACGACGAGCTTGTTCGGCAAACCAGCGTACAAAAGAAGCAGCATAACCAATTTCTCCACGTGCTTCGGCAAGTGGCTTGCCTTGTTCCGCAGTTAAAATCTGAGCCAGATTTTCCTTGTGCTCAATTATTAAATTGAACCATGCCCATAATACATCGGCACGTGTCAAAGCAGTTTGTTTTTTCCATGCTGCCTGTGCAATCGCAGAACGTGCAATTGCAGATTCAACCGCAGCACGGTCATGACTTTTCACCCATGCCAGTACTTCACCAGTTGCCGCATCATTGACCTGAATATAGTCACCTGAAGCAGGCGCTTCAAGTGCAATATCAGCATGCTGTAATAAATATTTCAAATGATCCTGAATCATGCTGATGCTCCAAAATTAAGGTAGTTTGGCAAAACCCTGTTTTAAGATGTCCAGACCTTCACGGAATTGTTCTACCGGAATAGTCAATGGATACAAGAAACGGATCACATTGCCATATTTGCCACAGGTGAGAATCAATAAACCATTTTGCATGGCATAGTTTTGTACTGCTTTGGCTTGTTCAGCAGTTTCAAGCTCAATTGCAACCATTGAACCCAGCGCACGAATATCTGCAACTACATTCACTGTTTTTTGTTGAATATGCTCTAAAACCGCAACCAGTTCGGCACCAAGTGTATTGGCACGATCACACAGTTTTTCACCTTCGATCACATCAATCACTGCATGTGCAGCAGCGACTGCAACCGGATTACCTGCATAAGTCCCGCCCAAACCACCTGGATTTGGCGCATCCATCACTTCGGCACGACCAACCACGCCAGAGATCGGGAAGCCGCCACCCAAGCTTTTTGCCATGGTAATCAGATCGGCTTTTGTTTCATAATAATTCATGGCAAATAATTGACCCGTACGGGCAAAACCGGACTGAACTTCATCGGCAACGATTAAAATACCGTGTTGATCACATAGTTCACGTAGACGTTTTAAAAATTCTGCTGGCACCACATTAAAACCGCCTTCACCCTGAACAGGTTCCAGTACAATCGCTGCTACATCATGTGCCGCCACATCTTCTGCAAAAATATTTTCAATACTTTCAATTGCATCATCAACACTGATGCCTTTTGATGGGACTGGATAACGGGCATGGAACACGCCTGCCGGCATCACACCAAAATCACGTTTGTAAGGTGCTGTTTTACCTGTCATTGCCATGGTCATAAATGAACGACCGTGGAACCCATTACCAAAGGTAATAATACCGTGACGACCTGTATAAGAACGGGCAATTTTTACTGCATTTTCGACAGCTTCTGCACCGGTAGAGAAGAATGTGGTTTTGGCTGGACCTGCAATCGGCGCACGTTCATTAATACGTTCTGCCAATGCAACATAGCTTTCATACGGTACAACCTGATAGGCAGTGTGAGTAAATTTGCTTAATTGCTCAGTCACCGCAGCAATGATTTTCGGGTGGCGATGCCCTGTATTTAATACGGCAATTCCCCCTGTAAAATCGATAAACTTATTGCCTTCAGCATCCCAGATTGTCGCATTTTCAGCTTTCTCTGCATACCATTGGCACATCACGCCAACGCCTTTTGGAGTTGCTTGTTGTTTACGTGCATTAAGCGCAGAGTGTTTACTGTCCATTTTATGTCCTCATTCTTGATTAAAGCCTACAGCTTTGATGGGTGTAATCAGCATGGTTTTTTGACTGCTTACAGGGCTGTTTATGTTTTTTATTTTGCGCTTTTTGCCATTTGTAACGAGAGCCACTTTGAGATAGAAGGAGAGGGCCAATTCATGGCAAATACCAAGCTGAAATTTAATTGTCATAAAAAAGGCATATCCGAAGACATGCCCGTTAAAAGATACAAGATAGTTTTAGAAGTTATATATCAACAGAAGATTGAGTAAACGACTATGGCCATTGCTATCGCCATTCACCAATGAGTTTTCATTGCCACCAATAAATACATCATTTTTACCAACAATATATTCCGCTGCAAATGACAGTTGTTTTACATCCAGTTGTGCGCCCCAGATCTGACGACGTGAGGTGGCAAAACCACTTTTATCCTTATCATAAATAGCATAAGTTACATAAGGCGTCAGATGATAACCATCAATAATATTTTTAAATTGGTAATTTAGATCAGCCACATAAAAATTAGCTTTATTGGCCACATTATATACCGAATCAAAAGAACCCACGGTTGAATAATCAGGTGTAATTAAAGATTTGTTATCAACATTATTCTGTCCAATGCTAAAGGTTGCATTTGCATTCTGATAACCTAACTGTCCAAAAACCGTCCAAGCCTTACGATGTCCAGTTTCACCATTATCTTTATTGTCCAGATCGGAATACCAATACGACCCGCCAACACCCAGTTTTAAATCGGGAACAGCAGTAACTGCAATATCCTGTTTAATACGGGCAAGCCACATATTTTTTTCTTTTAAAGTGGGTGCATCGGTCTCATCCGTGCGGACAAAATTGGCAGAATAACGTGCGCTATCACCGCCACTGCCTGCATAGTGACCACCATCACGAACAAAATAGGCCACATCTATATGGGTATTATCAAATAATTGATGCTGATAATTGATCCCCAGATTATGTACATCTTCCAGACCAGCATTGTCTAGCGAACTACCATACCAACTGCTGCCCCAGCCACGGCCTACACCAAACGGCATATTTTGCAAACCGACCGTCAAACGATCATTTTCATTGATCTTATATCCCAGATTTGCATTGACCAATGTGGATAAATCACACAAGGTATCGGATTGATAACAGCGATATTCAAGTTCACCAAACAGATGTTTTGCATCATATTTGATGGTAATTTTAGCTGCATCAAATTTCAGTTGTCGATCGCTGTCGGAATAATCCTTATCCTGATATTTGGCACGCAACCAGCCAGATAATTCAATCTGTCCAAGATTAGATGCGGCATTGCCAAAACTTAAATCACTGGCAAATACAGCAGGGGAAAATCCCGTACATAGTCCGATTGCCAGACCTACCACCATGTTCCGATACACATATTTCGACATATTCAAACCCCAAAAATAATAAATCCACATTGAAACGCTGCTGTCCAATCAGATTTCCATAAAACCAACCGGACCAAGACCACTCAGATCAAAATTAAGCTGACCACAACTAACCGGGATAGGTCCCACGTTCTTTACGGGCAATCAAAATACGTTCACAGGCCAGAATATAGGCCGCAGTACGTAATGAACAATTGACATGAATCGCTTTGTACCAGACGTCGTAGACCGCCTTTTTCATGATGTTGTCCATACGTTGATTGATTTCCTCTTCCGTCCAGAAATAACTGGCAATATCCTGTACCCATTCAAAATAGCTGACTGTCACACCACCGGCATTACAGATCACATCAGGCACGACAGTAATCTGACGCTGACTTAAAATTTCATCTGCACCACTTAAGGTAGGGCCATTGGCACCTTCCAGAATCAGTCGGGTTTGAATGGTTTGTGCAATATGCTCATCAATTACCCCTTCAAGTGCAGCAGGAATAAAAATATCGGCAGGAATTTTCCAGAATTGATCGAAATCAATTTCATTTTCCGGTGCATACCCCTGAATTTTGTGATGGCGTTTCTGATACTCCATCAGTTGGGCAATATCAATGCCATCGGCCTGAAAAAGCGTGGCAGAATGATCCTGAATACAAATTACTTTGGCACCATGTTGATTGAATAATAATGCTGCTTCACTGCCCACATTACCAAAACCCTGTACACATACCCGTGCCTCCGGAATATTCAATCCGATCTGCCCAGCAACTTCACGTCCAGTGACAAAGACTCCGCGACCTGTGGCTTTAACCCGTCCCAGTGACCCCCCCAGATGAATCGGTTTACCTGTCACCACACCTGTCACTGTTGAGCCTGCATTCATGGAATAGGTATCCATCATCCACGCCATAATCTGTTGGTTGGTGCCAACATCTGGTGCAGGAATATCTTTTTGTGGTCCAATAATCAGATTGATTTCAGAAGTATACCGACGTGTCAGACGTTCCAGTTCGCGTTTTGATAACTGGGTGGGATCAACACGTACACCACCTTTGGCACCGCCAAAAGGTAAATTTAATGCAGCACATTTGATGGTCATCCAAGCAGAGAGTGCCATCACTTCATTTAAATTCACGTCTGGGTGAAAACGTACGCCCCCTTTTCCCGGTCCCCGGGTCAAATTATGCTGGACTCGATACCCTTCAAAGTGCTGAATGCTACCATCATCCATTTCCACTGGAATATCTACAATTAAACTGCGTTTTGGACGACGCAGAATATCCAGTCGGTCTTTTAATTCACCAAGAAAAGGCGCAACTTTATCCAACTGGTTAAGATAGTTACTCCAGGCAGTGGTGTGCTGATCTGCATAGGTCAGGCTTTTAATCATCATATTCATGGCATTGGTCTACATTGATGTTTTGATATGGAAAAAATACGTTCATAAGCGCTAGCCGTGATGCCAATATATGTATGATGATGAGTTTCAACACATGCCGTTATAGATGCGCTGGTCAAGGCTCGCACAGGAATAATGGAAACTTGCTTGTCGTTTGCAAAAATTAAGTGCAGAATATTCTTGCCCAATGTTCTGCATTTAACTGCGATAACGCCCAAACCACACTTGCTATCCTCAAATCAAAATACTTTATAATCACGCTATATCGCCTTAATTTTGCACCTCTCGGCCCATATCTCACGAGAGCCACTTTTATCTTGTAGGAGAGAGCCAATTGCGTAGTTTACTTGGAGATTATTTGTTGCAGCGTTTACAACAAGATATCGAGGGGACACTACATCAACGCCTTTTTCGATGTTTACGTTATGCCATTGTAGAAGGTGTACTGGCACCTAAAACCAGATTACCGGCCTCAAGGGATCTGGCCAAAGAAATTAGCGTTTCCCGCAATACGGTTTTAAGCACCTATGAACAATTACAAGCTGAAGGCTATGTCGAAGCACGTACTGGGCACGGCACATGGGTGGTCGACAAACTGCCCGAATCTTTTTTAAACACATTGCCAGGCCGTGCGAAATATCAAGAGGCGCAAAGCCTGTCCAAAAATTATGTGCTGTCGCAACGTGGTTCAAGCATTGTTGGCTATGCCGCAGCATCACCAAACCAGTGGGGTGCTTTTGTCCCAGGTGCACCTGATGTCACCGAATTTCCGCATCATATTTTTAGTCGTATTCAGGCAAAACTAAGTCGTGAGCCTGATGTTAATCGTCTGATTTATAGCAATGCAGGAGGCTGTGTCGAGTTACGGCATGCATTAGCAGAATATTTAAGGATCGCCCGTTCGGTGCAATGTGATGCAGATCAGATTATTATTACCGAAGGTACCCATCAGGCCATTGATCTGGTGTCCCGTGCCTTAAGTGATATTGGCGATCAGGTTTGGATTGAAGATCCCGCTTATTGGGGTATGCGTAATATTCTGCGTATGAATGGGGTAAATATTCGTGCTTTGCCAATTGATGAAGAAGGTATTATTCCAGAGCTAAGGCCTAGACATCCACCCAAATTAATCTTTGTCACCCCATCCCATCAATATCCTTTGGGCTCGCATTTAAGCCCCGCACGTCGCAAACAATTGCTGCAAATTGCACGGCAATATGGCAGCTGGATCATCGAAGATGATTATGACAGTGAATTCAGATTTTCCGGACAACCCTATCCTTCTCTACAGGGTCTGGAACCTGATGCACCGGTGATCTACATGGGCACCTTTAGTAAAACCATTTATCCGGCCTTACGGATCGGCTATCTGGTCGTACCAAAACAATTATTTTCCCCTCTGCGTATTGTTGCAGCAGAACTGTATCGGGGTGGACATTTACTGGTTCAAAAAGCACTGGCTGAATTTATTCGCGAAGGACATTATGGCGCACATATTCGCCGTATGCGCTTACTGTATGGCAAACGCTACCACTTCCTAATACAACTCACTCAGCGTTATCTGGGGCCAGATTTTATTCATGAATATAACAGTGCAGCTGGTTTGCATATGATTTTAAAATTACCAACCGGTTGTGATGATGTCGCTATCGCTTCCAGTGCCTTACAACGTGGTGTCACGGTCAGAGCACTTTCACAATACTATATGCGTTCACATGCACGTGCACAGCGTGGACTGTTGTTGGGCTTTGCCTGTGTCAATGAAAAAGACATGATGATGGCATTTGGCGTATTATTACAATGTTTAAGAGAGGCAGGAATCAGTACCTTATCCTCCTAATTACCCAAATATTTTTTAACCCCAAAAAAACAAGAACCCCCATAAGGAGGTTCTTGTATTAGCAAGTTAAATCGTGACTTTAAATTGTCGTAACTTAACTTTGCTTTTCCGGTAGGATTTGACTAGCTGTTGTTTTTTTACCCCAGTCAAATTTTTGTGCACAAACCCCTAGAAATACAATGAAGAGTGCCAGAATTGAGGTATAAGTAACTTCTTTAAAATAGGTCCCTTCAATCAACATGGTAATGATCGAACCAATAATCATGATAATCACGGCATAGGTTAACCATGGAAACAACCACATTTTAAAGTCAATTTTTGTGCCTTCGGCTTCTAGTTTCTTACGCATACGCAACTGAGAAAATGCAATTGCAAGATAGACATATAAAGCCACTGTCCCAGTTGCCAACATCAACACATCATAAACATTCATACTTTCGGTGGCTGTCAGATAAACTGCAACTAAAGAGAAGAGAGCAGATACCAGCACCCCAACCCAAGGGCTACTTTTACGATTGATCAATGCAAAACTTTTTGGTGCATCACCACGATTGGATAATGAATACATCATACGTGAGCAGGTATATAACGCCGAGTTAAAGCAGCTACACACCGAAGTTAACACCACAAAATTAACAATATGACGTGCTTCTGGGATACCCAACATGGTTAAAGTAACACTATAAGTTCCCCAAGTTGGATCTTTTAGTAAAGGATTATTATGCGGAATCAAACATACGGTAATAAACATCGAACCCACATAAAACAAGATAATACGCCAGACAATCGAGTTTGATGCCTTACGAATTTCCTTGGCCGGATTTTTGGATTCAGCCGCAGCAACCGTCACAATTTCAGCTCCCATATAGGCAAACATCACCCCAAGCAAAGCCGTTACCACCGACGAAAAGCCATTGGGCATAAAACCTTGTGCAGTCAGATTAGCAACGCCACCCACCACCGCCTGATCACCCCAAGGCCATAAATGCATAATTGCTAAACTACCTACCACCAAAAACAGGACAATCGCAATCACTTTAATTAGGGCAAACCAAAATTCAAATTCACCATAATTTTTCACATCTTGTAGATTTACCCAGACCAGCCCGATAATCACCAGTAGCATATAGCCCCAAACTGGAATAAAGGGAAACCAATCATGTAGAATCTTGCCGGCCACATAGGCTTCCCAACCCATCAACAGTGTCCAAAAACACCAATATAACCATCCAATTGAAAAACCTGCCCAGCGTCCAATCGCACGATCTGCATAAGTGGAGAACGAACCACTATCCGGATTGAGTACCGCCATCTCCCCGAGCATACGCATAATCAGCAAGACCAAAAGTCCACCTAATGCATAAGCCAAAATAGCAGCAGGACCAGTTGCATAAATCACACTACCTGAGCCAACAAACAAAGCCCCACCAATCACCCCAGCAATGGAGATCATGGTCAAATGGCGTGATTGCAGTCCATGTTTTAAACCCTGAGAGGACTCGGACGCATTTTGATGAGCTGCCATATCATTTCCCTTCATCAATCAAGGAGAGAGTTGCCTGGATCATATGACCGGCAGCTCTACATTCCTCTTAAACTTGAACTGACCTGCCCATTGTTTCATCAAACCAGAATCAATGTGGCAAATCGGATATTTCTGTATGCATACTTCTGAATGGACCTAATGTGTCGTTTTGGCAGCAAAGAAACGAGAGCCATTTTTTGAGTTAAAGAAAGAGCCAATTACAGGAACGACACCAAATTATTCTTGTCATATCATCTAAAATGACACAATTGATGGTCAAGGATGTGTTAACTCAAATACTGTATCGCAAGTTCTCCAGCCTATGTTGTATGATGAACAAACAACATTTAAAATCCTAAAACATGCGAGCCAAATATTGAAAACCACCTCAAATAAAATCGCCTTGTCGCTGCTATTTACTTTCTGTGTTTTAACATTGGGGTGCCAAACGTTACCGACCACGTTGGTGGCAAAAATGATGGATAATCAGCAAACGCAGGAAACTGTTGCTTATCTCAAGCAATATGCACAAAACCATATTCAGCAAAAACTCAAGGTAGAGGAAAATCTTGCCTATGGCAGTACGTCACGGCAACATCTGGATATCATCTATCCAGAAAAATTGTCTACCTCCAAATTACCAGTGGTCTTTATCGTCCATGGCGGTGCATGGGTAGCTGGCAATAAAGAAGGCACCTTGCCTTATGCCAAATTAATTGCCGATCATGGTTTTATGGTGGTCAATATAGAATACACACTGGTACCACAGGCAGCCTTTCCTCAACAAATTCTTGAGCTGAATCAAGCTGTGCAGTTTGTTTTACAACAGCAAAAACAATACCCAATTGATCCTGATAAAATATTTTTTAGTGGTGATTCGGCAGGAGCCAATATTGTCAGTAGCTATGTGGCCGCCTTAAATTCAGAACCATTACGACAAAAAATCCGGTTTAACCCTGCGCTACAAGCGAAACAGGTCAGGGGATTAATTCTGCATAGTGGCGTTTATGATATTAAAACCCTGTATCATCGTAGTACTAAGGCTGGCAAAATTGTAGGTTGGGGTGCACAAAGCGTATTGGCCCAATACAGTGGAGAAAAACGGCCCAGCGATGCACGTTTAGATGAAATGTCTGCTTATCCGTGGCTCAATCAAAACTATCCCCCTGTTTATCTGAGTGCAACAGAAGTTGATCTTCTGACCACCAGCCAATCTTTACCCTTTATTGCGAAATTAAAAGCATTACATGTGCCCGTGGTCAGTCAAATCTATGAAAAGAATTATAGTGAACAAATCAATCATGATTTTAATTTTGATATGCGCTTTAATGCCAGTAAAACAGTACTGGATCAGTCCATCGCGTTTTTAAAAACCTACTCAAAATAATACCGATTCTTCCAGTACCTTTAAAATTGTATCGGAAGAAAAATCTATCTTTAAAATCCGTTACGTCATGTTAAACTGCAATGAAATAAACAGATATCAGTCATGGTCACTGTCATTTTTTTAAACAGTATTTCATCATTTTTATTTCTTATTCTTGCAATAGATTTACATCAGAAAGTTGTGTTCTTGATGCTGTAAAGATGGGCGTATCGGTATGCTAAAAGGAATCCTATTTTCTGTCATCGCCTCAGCGACTTTTGGCTTACTGTATTTTTATACCCAGTTTCTTGCAGTATTTGACAGTGAACAAACCTTTGGTTGGCGCATTGTGGCAACGCTGCCTTTTGTCACGCTATTGATGTACCTGCTTGGTGACCTGGCCCAGATTAAACAAATTTATCAGCGAATAGTGCAAAAACCCAGTTTTTTACTGATGTTAATACTGTGTGCGGCCTTATGTGGCTTTCAGCTCTGGCTATTTTTATGGGGGCCTATCCATGGTCGGGGATTACAGGTTTCATTAGGCTATTTTTTATTGCCGTTGATTCTGGTGCTATGTGGCTGGTTAATATATGGTGAAAAATTATCAAAATTTCAAATTGCGGCCATTTTTTTAGCCTTGATCGGTATTAGCCATGAAATTTGGCGAGTTGGGTCGATTGCATGGGAAACATTAAGTGTTGCGATTGGCTATTCAATTTATTTTGTGCTGAGAAGAAAATTACAAACTGATCATTTGGGTGGCTTCTGGTGGGAATTGTTGTTGATGAGTCCTGTCGCCTTGTATTTTATTATCAACAGTGAAATGCTGACAATTATGGCTTTGCAACCGAGTTTATGGCTGGTGGTGGCTGGTTTGGGTGTATTAAGTGCAATTGGTTTGGGTAGCTATTTATTGGCCAGCCGTCTTTTACCCTTGGTATTGTTTGGTTTGTTAAGCTATTTAGAACCTGTACTTTTAGCATTAGCATCTTTACTACTTGGAGAAAGCATTCAACCCGATGAATGGCTCAGTTATGTGCCAATCTGGTGCGCAGTAGCACTCTTGGTGATTGAAGGTGCCGTCTATTTATATCATCAGAAACAAAAACAGCTGTCACTGCAACGTAAAGCTGCGACATTAGAAAATTTAAAACAACAATCCACTCAAAAAGATGCGTAGATTCGCTTTGATGCAGTGATGTATATGACTTACGGAGGATAAAAAAACATCAAAAATACGAGGAAGATGCATCATAGCAATGCAAAAATGTTTATTGTATGTGCAGAAAAAACGATAAGCCCTCAACCAAAAATGTGGTTTACAAAAAAAAACATGAGTGTTTATTTTACTCATGCTGGCAATCCCACATTTTAACGTTTAAAAAATAAGCAAAATTAAATAAAAATTTGAATTATTTTTTAAAAAATCCAGATGTTTTTACAAAACAATATAATTTAATTACAATCTGGTTACATAATATCGATAATTTTATATGTTTAAATCGCAGACTTTCTCGCCCCCCATATAAGCATGTGATGAATATGGTCTGAATATTGCTTAAGTATTATAAGGAATTGCCAATACGATGAATAATCTTAACCCAACCTCAATCACGTTTATCTTGTATATCGTGCTCATGGTCTGTATAGGGATATACGCATACAGAGCAACTAAAAATTTTTCGGATTATATTCTTGGAGGAAGAAGTTTAGGTAGCGTTGTCACCGCCTTATCTGCGGGTGCTTCGGATA
Source organism: Acinetobacter puyangensis (assembly GCF_900096995.1). Taxonomy (GTDB): domain Bacteria; phylum Pseudomonadota; class Gammaproteobacteria; order Pseudomonadales; family Moraxellaceae; genus Acinetobacter; species Acinetobacter puyangensis. The sequence continues at coordinate 6,148 of NZ_OANT01000013.1, read as the reverse complement.
TGAGTGGCTGGTTACTGATGGGTCTGCCGGGTGCAATCTATTTATCCGGACTATCAGAAGCTTGGATTGCCATCGGCTTAATTATTGGTGCATGGTTGAACTGGTATTATGTTGCCGGTCGTTTACGTGTCCACACTGAAGTTCAGCATAACGCACTGACATTGCCTGATTTCTTTACCAACCGCTTTGATGACCGTAAACGTATTTTACGCGTGACATCGGCATTGATTATTTTAATTTTCTTTTCAATTTATTGTGCCTCAGGCATGGTCGCAGGCGCACGTTTATTTGAAACGATTTTTGCCATGGATTACAGCACAGCGTTATGGATCAGTGCGATTGCCACCATCAGTTATGTCTGTATTGGCGGCTTTCTTGCCATTAGCTGGACCGATACATTCCAAGCAGCAATGATGCTTTTTGCCTTATTACTGACGCCAATATTTACCTATCTTGCACTGGGCGATAGCCAAGCACAATTTACCCAATTGGTTGAAACTGCACGTCCACATGCGTTTGATATGTTTTCCAATTTAAGCATCATTGCAATTTTATCCTCGATGGCATGGGGGTTAGGCTATTTTGGTCAACCACATATTCTGATTCGTTTTATGGCTGCTGATTCGGTTAAATCTATTCCTGCGGCACGTCGTATTGGTATGGCATGGATGATTCTTTGCTTAATTGGTGCAGTATCGGCAGGTTTCTTTGGTATAGCCTATTTTCAGCAATATCCAGAACTTGCTGGTGGCGTCAATCAAAATTCCGAGCTGGTCTTTACCGAACTGACCAATATTCTATTTAATCCATGGATTGCAGGAATTGTCATGGCAGGGATTTTAGCTGCCATCATGAGTACCCTGAGTTGTCAACTTTTGGTCTGTTCAAGTACCTTAACCGAAGATCTATATAAAGCTTTCTTACGTAAATCTGCTTCACAACTGGAATTGGTCTGGGTTGGACGTCTCATGGTTGTGGCCATTTCAATCTTTGCGATTTGGTTGGCCAGCAATCCAGAAAGTAAAGTATTGGGTCTGGTCTCTTATGCTTGGGCAGGTTTCGGTGCAGCGTTTGGACCGTTAATCCTGTTGTCGTTATTCTGGAAACGCATCACCTTAAATGGCGCAGTTCTTGGTATGATTGTGGGTGCCGTAACTGTCATTTTATGGAAAAATTTCCTTGCCTCTACAGGCATATATGAAATTATCCCTGGCTTTATTCTGGCAACAGCGGTCATGATCGTGGTGAGTTTGCTCGGTAAAGCACCCAACGCACAAGTGCTGCAACGCTTTGAAGAAGCTGAACGCATATATCAACAAACCAAATAAATGCTTTTATTGATCAAGGTCTGTTGATATTGCCTACATGGCTGATTAACAGAAACCCAAGAGGCTTCGGCCTCTTTTTTATTTTTTAAAATTTAATTTTAACTGGCTTTGTTCTTTAACCACCTGCATCACAGGATAACTGCGCGTTTCCTTAATCCCTGGCAAATGCCACAACACTTGCCCGGCAATCTTACGGTAATCGTCCATATCCTTACTGCGAATTTTTAGCACAAAATCAAATCCTCCGCTGGTCATATGACACTCGATAATCTCAGGGCAATCCTGTACTGCCTCGATAAAATCTTCCAGACTATGCGGTGTGGTTTTATCCAGCAAAACCTCTACAAACACCAGAAAACGGGCATCTACCATCTCCGGATTAAGATGGGCGTAGTAACCCAGAATATAGTTTTCCCGACTGAGTTTTTGTACCCGTGCCATCACGGCTGTTGGCGATAAATTTACCGCCTCTGCCAGCTTGGCATTGGAGATTCGACCGTTATGTTGCAGGATATTCAGTATTTTTAGGTCAATCCGATCAATCGTTGCTAAATGGTCACTCATACAGAATTTTCCTCTAAAAAATAGCAAAATAATAGTGAGATATTTTATATTTATTCTGCAATGATTGATTATCGAAAGTCAAATCCTATCTTGTGCCAACGCCTATTTTTAGAGATATCTGATCATGAATGAAACATCCCGATCAAGCTCCCAGCCCCTGATTTTTCAGGAGGATATTACGTCTTTTGCCCAGCAAAATGATCAGCAAAAACAAATTAATACGGCATGGCGACGTGCTGAACCAGAAGCAGTGGAAGAGTTACTGCATTTTGCCCAATTGCCGGATGAGTTGGATCAAAAAATTTATGATATTGCCTTTAATCTGGCCAATGGCTTAAGAGAACGCAAAAGTGAAGCGGGTAAGGCAGGGATTGTACAGGGATTATTGCAAGAATTTTCGCTCTCCTCACAAGAAGGGATTGCCCTGATGTGTCTGGCAGAAGCCTTATTGCGTATTCCAGATAAAGCCACACGTGATTTGTTAATTCGCGATAAAATTAATCAGGGTAACTGGAAAGAGCATGTCGGACAAAGCACCCTGATGTTTGTCAATGCTGCGGCATGGGGATTGATGCTGACCGGTAAACTGATGGAAACACCGACACGAACTAGCTTATCCAGTATTTTAACCGGGATTCTGGCGCGTAGTGGACGAGGTATCATTCGTAAAGCAGTTGATGTCGCCATGCGCATGATGGGCGAGCAGTTTGTTACAGGCGAAACCATTCAAGAAGCGTTAGAACATGCCAAAACACTGGAAGCCAAAGGCTTTCGTTATTCTTATGATATGCTTGGCGAAGCGGCGTTTACCGAACATGATGCCGACCGCTATATGCAAGATTATACCCAAGCGATTCATGCGATTGGTCAGGCCACCAAAGATAAAAATGTCTATGATGGTGCCGGTATTTCCATTAAATTATCTGCTTTACACCCACGCTATCAACGTTCCCAAACCGATCGGGTGCATCAAGAACTGTATCAAAAAGTCTTTACCCTAGCATGTTTGGCCAAAGACTATAATATTGGCTTAAACATTGATGCCGAAGAAACCGATCGGCTGGAATTATCGCTGGAATTGCTGGAACGTTTATGCTTTGAACCAGAACTTGATGATTGGCTCGGCATTGGCTTTGTAATTCAAGCCTACCAAAAACGTTGTTTCTTTGTGGTGGACTATGTCATAGATTTGGCAAAACGCAGTAAAAAACGTTTGATGATTCGTCTGGTCAAAGGTGCCTATTGGGACAGCGAAATTAAAAAGGCGCAGGTCGATGGTATGCAGGAATATCCAGTATTTACCCGTAAAGTGCATACTGATTTATCCTATATTGCCTGTGCAAAAAAATTGCTGGCAGCACCTGAAGAAATTTATCCGCAATTTGCAACCCATAATGCACAAACCCTTGCCACCGTTTATCAGTTGGCAAATCCAGAAAAATATTATGCAGGTCAATATGAATTTCAGTGTTTGCATGGTATGGGTGAACCACTTTATGAAAATGTGGTCGGCTCCCGTCAGGATCATAAACTGGGTGTACCGTGTCGTATTTACGCTCCGGTGGGTAATCATGAAACCTTATTGGCCTATTTGGTAAGACGTTTATTAGAGAATGGGGCCAATACCTCTTTTGTCAATCGCATTGCCGATCAGAACATTAAAATTGATGACCTGATTCAGTCACCGATTCAGGAAATTAAGACCATTGCTCAAAAAGAAGGGCAGGTGGGATTAAAACATCCCGGCATACCTTATCCTGTGCATTTGTATGGTCAACAACGTGATAATTCCAAAGGTTTTGACTTAAGCAATGATGCTTGTCTATCTGAACTCAATCAGGTTGCAAAACATACCTCTGGTAAAATCTGGTACAGTCAGCCGATCATTGCTCAACTTGAGGATATTCAGGCAGGACAACAATTGCCGATTCATAACCCAGCCAATCATCAAGATTTGGTCGGATATGTTCATGAAGCAGATGCCAAACATGTCGATCTGGCCTTAAAAAATGCCGTTGCAGCACAACAGGAATGGGCCAATACCTCGCTACAGCAACGTGCTTTTTATCTCAAACGTAGCGCCGATTTACTTGAATCCAGAATGCTGGAACTGCTGATTTTATTATGTCGTGAAAGTGGTAAAACCTATGCCAATGGCATCGCTGAAGTTCGTGAAGCGGTCGATTTTCTACGCTATTATGCCTCACAAGTGGAAAATTTAGCTGCCAATGGTCAGATTCAACCTTTGGGTACTGTGCTGTGTATTAGCCCATGGAATTTCCCACTGGCAATTTTCACTGGTCAGATCGCAGCGGCGTTGGTAGCAGGCAATTGTGTAATTGCAAAACCGGCAGAACAAACGCCATTGATTGCAGCACAAGCCATTCGGCTTATGCATGAAGCAGGTATCCCAAATGCTGTGATTCAATTTTTACCGGGTCGTGGCGAAACTGTGGGTGCATTATTGAGTCAGGATGAACGGATTCAGGGGATTATGTTTACTGGCTCCACTGAAGTGGCAAAAATCCTGCAACATACTGTGGCACAAAGAGTTTCTGTACATGGGCAACCGATTACACTGATTGCTGAAACTGGCGGTCAAAATGCCATGATTGTCGATTCATCTGCATTGACCGAGCAAGTGGTATTTGATGTGGTGAATTCTGCCTTTGACAGTGCCGGTCAGCGTTGTTCTGCTTTGCGTATTCTCTGTGTACAAGAAGACAATGCGGACACAGTGATCACCATGTTAAAAGGTGCAATGCAGCAACTTCGGGTCGGTAATCCATTTGTCCTGAAAAATGATATTGGTCCGGTGATTGATCAGGAAGCACAACATACTATTCAACAGCATATTGAAAAAATGCGAGGCAAAGGCTATCCCGTCCATCAGTTGATGTTTGCTGCTGATACACAACAAGCAGCATTGGCACAAGGTACTTTTGTGGCACCTACCTTGATTGAACTGCCAAATTTAAATGATCTGGAACGTGAAGTATTTGGCCCAGTGTTACACGTGATTCGTTACAAATACGGTGAACTCAAACCGCTACTCAATGCGATTAATGCCAAAGGTTACGGTTTAACCATGGGCTTGCATACCCGTATTGATGAAACCATTGATACGGTCATTCAACATGCAGAAGTCGGTAATTTATATATTAACCGGAATATCGTGGGTGCTGTAGTGGGTGTACAGCCTTTTGGTGGTGAAGGTTTATCTGGTACAGGTCCAAAAGCGGGTGGTCCATTATATTTGTACCGTTTAATGGCGCAATATCAGAACAAACAGCTTAACCCACCATTTGCGATAAAAAGCAAACTGATTTCCGCAGATGCAGCCACCCAAACCAATTTCAATCTGTTCAAAAACTGGGTCAATCAATCTTTTCCAGATTTTGATTTCAAACATATTGCGCCTATTGCAGTTGGTGATGTGTTTGAATTTCAGGGACCAACTGGAGAAAGTAACCAATACGTGATGCTACCTCGTAAACAAGTACTGAGTCTGGCACAGAATGAGCTTGAACAGGTTGCCCAACTGGCTGCCATTTATCAGGTCAATGCAACCCCCGTCATGCTAAAAGGAAATGCTTTTTTACAATTCCACAAAAACAGTTTACCGGCAGACTTGCAACGCAGTATCCATATCATCGAGGGTATTGAACAGGGTGAGTATGATGCGGTACTGCATCACGGTTCTGTGGATGCATTAAAATCATTGCAACTGGCTGTGGCAAAACGTAAAGGTGCCATTATTAGTATCACACATCTAGCAGAGCACGATTTAAATATTCCGATTGAGAGATTGGTCATTGAACGTGCCATCAGTATCAATACCGCAGCAGCAGGCGGTAATGCCAGTTTGATGATGATGACTGATTAAATTTATCAAGGCTGTTTTACGATACATGTATTACAGCCTTTTTCTTACACTACATTTTCATTTTTTGAGTGAATCAAATGATCTAAGCAAAGTAAATGAAACGTGTTATTTACGCTTCATAAAATCATTATAGGGAGAGACAAATGACAAATTTATCGTATATACAACAACATGATAAAGCATGGTTAACTTTTTTGGAGCAAATTGACAGAGTTTCCCCCTTTCTGGAAGATTTAAAAGAGCATATCGATATTTTAAGACGTCCGAAACGGGTGTTGATCGTTGATGTACCTATCGTGATGGACGATGGCAGTATCCGTCATTTTGAGGGTTATCGTGTACAACACAGCTTAACCCGTGGTCCCGGCAA
>NZ_OANT01000012.1 GCF_900096995.1 Acinetobacter puyangensis | reverse complement strand
TGATGGTAGTGTGGGGTTACCCATGTGAGAGTAAGTCATCGCCAGCTCATTAATTCAAAACCCCCAAGCTGATGCTTGGGGGTTTTTTTATGGGGAGGAATATAAGAATTAGTCGTGATTTTAAATATAATATAATCTGAAAATTAAAGTATTAATCCATTAAAGATTATTGCAAGTTAATAAATATTTTGATAAATTTTATATAAGGTCGCCTACCATACTTACGCATGAGTAAAAAAGGGTTATTTTATACTGTTAGATTGTATATTTTATACAGTACCACTAATCGTTAAATTTTCTAACATATCAATCCGTTTTGGTTTGGTTCATAAGTCTGTTTAAACATGCGTCATTGAACTTAATGAACATTTTTTATGCATAGATAGCATAAACCAAAAATAATGGATTGAAGATGAGGGAAAGTTATGACGACTTCACAGACTAGCTTGAAGCAATTTGCTTACAATACAGCCAAGCTGATTCAATCAGAATGTAACTTTAATCTATCACGTTCTCATATTTATGAGTTATTAGCGTGTTATGAAGGTTATCAATCTTATAATGGTTTTTTAGGACAAAATTTGTTGATTAATGTGAGTTATGATAATTCACAACAATATTATCAGCATAAATTACTCAATGCATTAACTTTAAATATTTTAAAAGATCTACCTACAACGGATGATTCTGGTGATGATTGGGAGAATGATGATGTTTTGCATTGGGATGATTATGAAGGACGAGAATTTTTATATAATATTCAAAGGTTAATCACAAGATTAAACAGTTTATCTGGTGAAAAACAATCAAAGGTTTTTTTATTTGATCTTGTTAAGGTGATTTATCGAGAGTTTCTGTTTTTAAATTTTTTTTATATGAATCTAAAATCAGTTCGAGAGGCTTTGAGTAACTTTGATTTTGAGAATGGTTTATTAGATGATGATATTGAGTCTTTTACTGAATATGGCGATGAATATTTAATAGAATGTAACAATGGTGAATATTTTAGTTTTACAGTCATTCAGCAAAATTTAGAAGGCTTAAATAAATTTGCAGCGTTAGGTAATAAAGATGCTATTGCAATTATCGCAAAATATTATTTGTATTTAGCCAATCAAATTGCACCTTATGGAGGAGAGGGGTCGAATTTTGGTGCTGTTTGGGATAATCAGAAAATGCGATATACCAATACAACTCAAGCGAAATTAAATAGGAAAAAGTTTGATGATTTGGTCAGACTTAGTCAACAATATCAAAAGATGATTGAAAACTCTCCACTAAATATAAGTGAAGTAAATTTTGATCAAACTGAAATTACCAAGGTTCAGTTAAAATATTTGGCAAATCAAGGTGATATAAAGGCAATAGATTATTTATTATATAATAAATTGTTTCAAGACGACATTGAAGCATGGGTTTATATTTATGTTGCACAAGCATTGGGTGAGGATTTTACGCAAGATGATTATCATGCGATTAATGCCTACACGGGTGAACCTTACGATGATTATGGTCCATTAGAAGTAGTTGGGAGAGGGGCAATACAACATGAAATTCATTTGGCTAAATTAAATGATGAAGATCAAAGATATGCATTGCAACGAGTACAAGAGATATTAAATAATATCAAGTAAAGATATGAGGGACAATCCTCTGATATTTTATTGGGGGATTGTGATTATAAAATTGTATAAAAATTTTTTTGAATTTGTTTTAAAATATCAATGGGATCTAATTCTAAAGCATTACAATAACTTATTAATTCAAACAAATCTAATCGCCGATCACCAGTTTCCACTTTACCTATAAATGAATAAATTACGCCTAAACGCATCGCTAATGAACGTTGGGAAAGCCCTAGCTCTAGTCTGCGTTGAATTAGAAGTTGTCGAAGCCAGACATGCTGTGGTGCATGAACGGATAATTTTAGGTTACTCATTGCACCGATTTTAGGTTCAGATTATAATGCACCTGTTTTGGGTGCTAATATGTATAGAATTTATGCAGAAATTATTGATAATAGTGATAATGTTGATTGCTGCATGGTATGCAAAAGATCATTATCAAATAAATAATGTAGAGCAGGTAAATGATTCTGCTGAATATTCTTATTCTACTGCTTTACAAAAGGATAGTGAAAATCAACAAGTCCAAGCTGTGGTTGCAACTTCATCATTTAGTTGTGATGGACGACAACATTGTTCACAAATGACTTCTTGTGCTGAAGCAACGTATTTTTTACGGAACTGTCCGGGGACAAAAATGGATGGTAATAATGATGGTATTCCTTGTGAAAAACAGTGGTGTAAATAGGACAACAATATGACTTTTTTAGTTTATTTGGGTTTGATTATTTTTGTGATTGGTGGAATTGGTTTTTTAATTACAGCATTTAAAACAAATATTTTATGGGGATTAGCTTGTTTATTGCTTGCACCTGTATCTCTGATATTTTTAATCTTACATTGGAATGTGGCAAAAAATCCGTTTTTCTTACAGTTGGTAGGTATGGCGGTGATATTTCTAGGATCAATGATGGGTGGGAAATTATAATAGATCTGATATTTGAAGACGAGATAGCTAAAGCAAATTTAGCCTAAAATTAGGCTAAATTTGTGAGGTTGTTCGATTATTTCTTAAACGGCAACGCATATTTAAAAATACGTCCAATGACTTGACCATATTGTTTAAACAGGCTGGCATTGTTGTAGTTTAAACCATATTTTTTACATACAGCTTCTACTTTTGGTGCCATTTTGCGATAACGACGTGCTGGAACTTCCGGGAACAGATGATGTTCAATCTGATGGCTGAGATGGCCGGTTAAGATATGGAACGCTTCTGATCCGGTTAAATTTGATGAGCCACGGATTTGACGCATATACCAATGACCTTTGCTTTCATTTTGAAGCACAGTTTTTGGAAAGACTTCAACATCCTTGGTAAAATGACCACAGAAAATAATACTAAAGGTCCAGACATTACGAATGCCATTGGCAACAACATTACCAGCCAGTACAGGTAGCGCAGTACCTAAAGGTAATGCCAGCAGGGGGAAAAATGCATAATCCTTGAGTAGCATTTTAGCTGCTTTTTTCTGTACCGGTTTCCATTCCTGCCACAATTGTTTAGTGGTCTTACGGCCAATTGCTACCCGTCCCAGTTCAAGGTTCTGGATCGCCACACCCCACTGGAATAGTAGGCAAAATGGTACACAGTACAGTGGTTGTAACAGGTAGCCGGCTTTCCAGCGTTGTTCTGGGAAAAGACGTACCAGACCATAGCCGATATCATCATCCATGCCTTTAATGTTGGTATAGGTATGATGCTTGAAATTGTGAGTTTGTCGCCAGTTATCACCAGTGCCAACATTTTCCCATTCGTAGGTTTGGCCTTTGAATTTTGGATCATTCATCCAGTCATATTGTCCGTGCATGACATTATGTCCGACTTCCATATTTTCCAGAATTTTGGATACGCCAAGTAGGGTGGTACCGAGTAACCAGGTTGGTGGAAACCAGCCTGCCATTAAGCAGGCTCGTCCTGCAATACTGGTATAACGAACGGTGGCATAGACACGGCGGATATATCGGGCATCTTTTTCACCGAGATCGTCGACAACTTCCTGTTTAATCGCATCAAGTTCCTGCGCTAGGGCATCTAACTCTATTTGAGACAGATTACGATTTTTGGGGTTGGTGAAATACTGGGTTTTGACTTGCATGTTCATCGGATTCTCCCAATTTTTATAAATCTAGAATAAGGTCGCTTTTGGCGCTATTGACACAAATGCGTAAGTTTTGGTTGGGTTCATGATTTTCCGAACTGTCATTCAGATTTCGGGTAGAGCCTTCAACTTTTTTACAGGCACATTTGTTGCAAATGCCCATGCGGCAACCATGGGTCGGTTTGACTTGCGCCTGTTCCAGACCCTGTAATATCGGTTGTCCCTTGGCAATACTGACAGTTTTATTGGATTGCGTTAAGGTAACTTGAATAAATCCTGTTTCATCAGTTGATATCGGTGCCAGACTAAATGCTTCCGCTTGAAAGTACTTGGCTTCTTGACATAACAGTTTTGCCTGATTGACAAAACCAGATGAACCACAAGCAAATACGGTTTTTTCACTAAGAAGTTCAATTGATTGAAGATGATCGGCATTTAGGCGTAAATCATGCGGCTGTTCCTGAGTAACAAAAGTTTCAAATTTAAAATTCGGATATTGTGCCTGCCATGCTGCGAACTCTGATTGAAAGATTAATTCTTGATGGTGCTGTGCCCAGTACATCAAACGAATGTTGTAATCATTCAATTTCTGTTGTTGTACCAGTGCATAAAGCATACTGTACATGGGTGTAATGCCACTGCCTGCGGCCAGAATAACGATCTCTTTATGGTTTTGTTGTTCTAATAACATCTCGCCATAAGGTAATCCAAATTCGACCACATCACCAATTTTGGCTGTATCGCAAAACCAGCTACTGACAATACCGTTTTCAACTTTTTTTAAGGTTAATAAAACATGTTGTTGATCAAGTTGCGTCAAACTATAGTTACGTTCATAGCGACGGCCATCAATTTCAACAGTCACGGGATGGTGTTGTCCTGCTTTGCCAAACTGCATACGTTGATTGCAGCGGATTTTTAAACTGACAATATTGTCAGCAGGCTTTGTTTTTTCAACAATTTTTCCGAGGATTTGCTCGGTTGACCAGAGGGGATTGATTTTTTTTAGCCAAAAATTAATTGCCTGAGCATCATAGATACTTTGGGAGAGTAAATCTAAAAAAGGATTTTTGCTTTGAAATGTCAACATAGCAGCATCTCTATCATGGTTTTTAATTATTATACACTTGTATATATGAATGTATATATTTTAGTTGGTCTGTTCAACAAATCGTTACGTTATTTTGGATTAAGCTTTCTTGTTGTCTCTCGCTAAGGCTATAATCAGGAAAATTAAACATGGTTGATATGTATGACGACGTTATCAAAACAAGCAGACTTAACGCCGCAACAGATTGAAAATATTGAGTATCAGGAAAAACCTGTATCTCGTCACGCAGGACGCAAAGCCACCATTACCCAACAGGAATTATTTCAGGCCACTTTAAATTTGATCGGGTCGGAAAAAAGTATTTCATCTTTGAGTTTGCGTGAGGTTGCGCGTGAGGCCGGAATCGCACCAAATAGTTTTTATCGGCATTTCAAGGATGTAGATGAACTTGCGATTGCATTAATTGATCGGGCTGGGGAAGTCTTGCGCCAGATTATTCGTGAAGCACGGTTACGGGCATCAAGAAATACCAGTGTGATTCGCAGTTCAATTGAAATTTTCTTGCAACAGCTGGATGCCGATGATGGTAATTTAAGCCTATTATTACGCGAAGGTTATACCGGATCAGCCTCTTATAAAAAAGCGGTGGAACGGCAGTTGAGTTATTTTCAGCAAGAATTGCAGGAAGATTTGATTCGTATTGGTTATTTACGTCGTAAACCTTTACATCGTCCCGATCTGGTGGCCAAAGCCATTACCCAATTGGTGTTTAATATGGGTGCAAAAGTGCTTGATCTACCTTCAGATGAACGTCAAATTGTGGCGGAAGAAACCATGATCATGATTCGGATGATTATGGAGGGGGCCAGACATATTACTGATCAGCCTGAACCCAGTGGGGAGCGATTTGTTAAAATCACGCCCTAAAAATAGACTATTTAAGATTTTAGATGGGATGGCTCATTGACATGTGCTTTCATTTTGCTGGCGACGATGGCAGTCAGTAAACAGCCAACAGTGAGGTAAATTGCCACCAAAATCCAGTGGCCGCCAGCAATGGCAATCAGTGCAGACGCAATGAACGGTGTGAAGCCACCACCGACAATACTGGCAATCTGATAACCGACACCTGCACCGCTATAACGATATTCGGCACCAAATAATTCGGTAAAAATCGGTTGATGTACACTGACCACCATATCATGTGCCAGATTGGCCAATAAAATTGACAAAATCACAATCCAGAACAAAGAACCGCTTTGTAAGGCAATGAAAAAAGGAAATGCGGCAAGTGCACCAATTAAACCACCAAAAATACACATGCGGCGGCGTCCAAAGCGATCTGCCATCATGGCAAAAAAGGGAATGGAAAAGCAACTGATTGCACCGACCATCAGCGAGATATTGAGAAATATCTGTGAAGACATATGTAGATTTTGTGTCGAATAATTTAAGGCAAATGTGGTCACCAGATACATGGTGAGTAACTCGGCAAGGCGTAAGGCGATGATAAAGAAAAAACCTTTTGGGCTGTTCTTGATAGCTTGAATGATCGGTAAAGTTTCTTGCTGCTGTACTGATTTTTTAGCCTGTTGTAGAAACTCTGATGATTCTTCCTGATCGTTACGAATCCATAGAGCAATACCCACTAATACGATACTCACGAGAAATGGAATACGCCAGCCCCATTCATTAAACGTATCTTGTCCCAGTGACATGATCGTTAAGGAGACAATACCAGAGGCCAGCATTAAACCGACACCATACCCGATCTGTACACCACTGCTATAAAATGCTTTCTTGTGTTCAGGCGCATTTTCCACCGCCATCAGTGCTGCACCGCCCCATTCACCTCCAACAGCAAAGCCTTGAATTGCTCTGAGTGTAACCAGTAAAACAGGTGCCCACCAGCCGATTTGGGCAAAATTAGGCAAAAGTCCAATCATGACTGTTGCTGCACCCATCAGAAAGACAGTGAGAAAGAGCATTTTCTTACGACCGATTTTGTCACCAAAATGTCCAAACACAACGCCGCCTAATGGCCGGAATAAGAAGCCCACACCAAAGGTTGCAAAAGCAGCAAGGGTGCCCATGGTTGGACTGACACTGGGAAAAAATTGATCTTTAAAGACTAGGGCCGCAACAATACCGTAAAGTAGAAAGTCGTACCAATCAACGACAGCACCGATGAAGCTACTGAGCGCGGCTTTGCGGGCTCGCTTTTCATTAAATGGGGCGGGTTGTGATGCGAAAGAAGAGGTCATGTCATGCACCATGCTAAACATAAAAGTTGTCTTGCATGTTGTGATGGAAAATAGCGCATACGCAGCAAGAAAAAATTAAAAAATGAGGGGTGGCGTTCATCTAAACGACACATTGTTTATTTAAGCGCACATAGCTTAATCAATAATAGATTTAAGCGCGACATATTCAGATTGAAATTGGATTAATTGTCTAATTTTTAGTCTTGTTTCTATAAGAATATCTATTTAGCTTGGGTATAAGTCAACGCAATACATCACTTTATTGCAAAAAAGATATTGAGTTCCGACTTGAAAAATTGGTAGCCTTAGCCAAACTCCGGGGCAATTGTTATGCGTATTTTTCAGCGAATTCAACAAAAACTTAATTGGTCAGCCAAAAGATATCTCGCAGTCATTGCGGTGGTCCTGTTTTTGACTTATGTTGCTTCGGCAATTTATCAGGTGTATAAGCCTTTACCCAAAGGATTAAATTATAAAAGTCCGAGTCGTCCCAGTGCAGTAGAGTTTTTGGGTGACCAAACCTTTTTAAATGCCAGTGGACAGGTACAGAATGAACAACAGATTTTTGCTGCTGTTTTAACCCTGATTGATCAGGCGCAGACCACGATTGTTCTGGATATGTTTCTGTTTAATGATTCAGTCGGAAAATCCAATGTCAAACATCAGCCTTTATCAGAACAATTAACTCAGGCCCTATTACAGAAAAAAGCCTTAAATCCACAGATTGAAATTAAAGTGATTAGCGATCCGATCAATACAGTCTATGGTGGGATAAGCGCTGACAATTTTCATCAATTACAAAAAAATGGGATAGATGTCATCTTTACCGACCTTAGACCGTTAAGAGCATCCAATCCGGTATGGTCAGGATTCTGGTATATGTGCTGTCAGCAGGTGGGCAATAATCCACAAGGGGGCTGGTTACCCAATCCTTTAGGTGAAGGCAATGTCACTTTGCGTAGTTATCTCGAATTATTAAATTTTAAGGCAAATCATCGTAAAACACTGGTGGTGGATACTTTGCAAGGCTGGAAGGCATTAATTTCTTCAGCCAATCCACATGATGGCAGTTCTCAACACAGTAATGTGGCAATGATTGTGCAAGGCAAGCTGGCAACAGATGTACTTGACAGTGAACGCACAGTGGCAAAATTTTCTCAAGGCGATGTACCCATGGTGGTGATGGCCGAACCTGGTCCAGATACAACATTAGCACAAGCACAAATCCTGACCGAAAAAGCAATTTATGATGAGATTCTGCAAAGTATTAATAGCTTAAAATCGGGAGAGCAACTGGATCTGATGATGTTCTATTTGTCTGAACGTCAGATTATTGAGGCTATTAAGGCTGCACAGGCACGTGGTGTACAGGTTCGAGTTGTGCTTGATCCGAATAAGGATGCTTTTGGTCGGCAGAAAAATGGTATTCCAAATCGGCAGGTGGCTTGGGAATTACATCAGGCCAAGGTTGATGTACGTTGGTGTTTAACCCATGGCGAACAATGTCATAGCAAATTATTGATTTTATCCCGAGCAGACGATACCAAGCAGGTAATATTGGGATCTGCAAACTATACTGCCCGTAATTTGAAGAACTACAATCTGGAAACCAATATTTCTGTCACCGGTAAAGCCAGTTATCCTGCGCTGGTGGATGCGCAACAATATTTTGAAACGGTATGGCGTAATACCCCAGAGAAAAATATGACAGTGGATTACAGCGAATATCAGGATGAATCGCGCTTAAAATACTGGTTATATCGTTTTATGGAATGGTCTGGTTTGTCCACTTTCTAATATGAATGATAGCCTGTTTAAGATTAGATCGTAATATTTCTAATCGATGCCCTCACATGAAAAATGGTGCCTAGCGCACCATTTTCATTTTAGAACATCAAAGGCATTGTCTGAATGATGATGATTTTGTTCGGTGACTTGATCCAGCTTGATTTTAATCAATGCAATATCCTGTTTTGCCAATGCCAGATATTCCCGTACACTGGCTTGACTGTCGGTATGGCAGAGTAAGTTTTCGGTGAGATTATTCAGATTTTTTTGTAAGCGCACAGCATCATAGGGGCTCAAGGCACTTTGTGCCATGAGGGCTTTATAGCGTTGTAATAGCACCACCACTTCTGCACTGACATAGGCCTGTGCTTCTGCTGCCATCTCTTCAATATCACGTTGTTTTTGATATTTTTTATAGCGATATACTGCAAAAGCAACAAAGGCCAGCAGCAGTAATAAGAAAATAGCCATCGTCATTATTTCTCTTTAGCATTTGTTAGCTATTATTCCTAATAAAAGGGCTGGCGCAAAGATAATTTGAGATAAACGTCAGAAAAAAACGATAAAAAAAAGCTACGACCTTGGGGGAGATCGTAGCTTAAAGGGTAAAAGAGTTAAAAAATTTTTAATTTAGATGGAAGAAATGCTTTAAAAAACAGCTTAATTGACTGTGCGCAAGGTTTTTTGTTCACGGTTTTGTTTGGGAATCAGTAGCCATAACACCAGATAAACCAGAATACCGGGAAATGCTGCACTCATGACTGAAACGATCACAAAAATAATGCGTAATAAAGTTGCGTTCCAACCAAAGCGTTCAGCGATACCTCCCATCACACCAGCAATCATGCGACGTTGGTTTGAGCGACATAGACCTTGATTTGCCATGATCAGATTGTTCTCCTCAGTAGATCATTAATCGGTATGATTTATATTTGGGGACAACTTTGTCTGCTTCAATCTTTGCAGCACCAGATTATTGTAATGTTGTGTAATATCGAGTCTTTATAATTGGGTGTAATAGCCCAGCTGTTGTTTTGCAATAGTTCTTAAACCATCAATCAGTGTCTGAATTAGTTTTTCCATGACCAGACGCTGCCCCTTACGTGAAGCATAAACCAATTGTACTGTACCAATATTGGATTGCCATGCTGGAAAGAGGTGGATTAACTGTCCGGATTGAATATCTGCTTCTACGGTCAGATAGGGTAAATCTGCAATGCCCAGACCATCTTTGACAGCATAATAGACACCGGATAGATCATTGCTTTTAATACGGGGGTGGATTGGAATATCCTGGATTTCTCCGGTTGAAAGATGAGTCATCGTCCATGTATATGCTGTTTTTTGCGTGCCGAGGACAATGGCCGGGAATTGTTTTAAATCCTCAAATGTATCAATTTGGCGTGAGCCAATAATCTGCGGGCTGGCAACCAGACAATGGGGCGTTTTCACGACATCACGAACAATTAAACTGGAATTTTCATTTTCTGCAAAATTGGTACGAATGGCCAAATCAATATTGTCGTGAAGAATATCTACACGGCGACTGGTGAGTTCGAGTTCCAGCTCTACTTTTGGATATTGTTTTAAAAATTGGTTCAAAATGTCCCGAATCTGGAAATGCATCATCACTTCAGGACAGCTAATGCGTACCAAGCCTTGTGGTTCACTTTTTTGTTCTAGTAAAACATTTTCGGCACATTCGACTTGAGCAATGACCTTACAGCATTCTTCAAAAAAAAGTTGACCTAAAGGCGTGACTTTAAAATGACGTGTAGAACGTTGAATGAGATTAACTTGAAATTTTTCTTCCAGCTCGACAATACGGCGGCTCAACTTCGATTTGGTGATTTGGGTTGCTTCACTTGCCGCAGAAAACCCACCATGTTTTACCACCAAATAAAAATAATAATAGTCATCTAGGGAGTGCATTGACATGATCTTGAGCTGCATTAGTATGGATTAACCATACTAATGTTAGCTGATTTGTGCTATTTTTGTTGGCTATTTTGATTAAAGCTATTGATGAGATTGCGATAATCCGGAATATGATTGGAAAATAATGTCCCCAACCCTTCGATATCATTGCGCCAGTCACGATGTAATTCACATGCTGTACCAAACCAGGTCATGAGCTGTGCACCAGCCTGTGACATGCGGTCCCATGCCGCATCCCGGGTTAAATGATTAAATGTACCCGATGCATCTGTGACGACAAAAACCTCAAAATCTTCTGCCAGTGCAGATAAGGTTGGGAAGGTGACACAGACTTCGGTGACCACACCGGCAATGATCAGTTGTTTTTTTCCTGTTGCTTTGACTGCCTTAACAAAATCCTCATTGTCCCATGCATTAATTTGTCCCGGACGAGCAATGTAGGGTGCATCAGGGAAAAGTTCTTTGAGTTCGGGAACAAGCGGACCATTCGGGCCATCTTCAAAACTTGTGGTTAGAATCGTTGGAAGGTTGAAATATTTTGCTGCGGCAGCAAGCGCAAGCACATTATTTTTAAATTTGTCCGGATCAATATCACGTACCAGTGATAATAAGCCAGTTTGATGATCGACTAACAGCACAGCTGCATCGTTTTTGTCTAAGCGGATGTAGGGTTTAGTCATTGTATAAATCCTCTTTCTCTCTAATGAATTAACCAAACAGAAGGTTTAGTTGCTATTCAGCTTAGAATGAGAAGAAATTTTTAAAAATAGTTCTGGTGAGATAGACTTTTGCATAAATAGGATTATAAAAATGATAGATTTCACGTCTTTAAATTGAGGTATGTGTTGTCATAACTTAATGAAATTAAATATAAATTTTTAAGATAGCAGGTTTTATAAACATAATAGAATGATGAGAGGATAGCGGGGTTATTGGTTTTATACTATTGTCCTAATAATGGGATAAAGTGTACTTTTTTATCTATTTATTTATAAATTGGGTCAGTTTAAACTGTCAAACATAGACAAAAGTTGGAGAACCCAAATGAAAAAAATAGTGGGTGTGTTAAAAACCGATCAATCGCATTGGGTGGGTGATGGTTTTCATGTCAGAAGTTTATTTAGTTATGATCGTTTAGGTCAGGCAATCAGCCCTTTTTTACTTCTGGATTATGCAGCACCTTATGATTTTAAAGCGACGACAGCCCAGCGTGGTGTTGGTAGCCATCCGCATCGTGGTTTTGAAACAGTCACACTCGCCTATCAGGGTGAGGTTACGCATAAAGACTCAAGCGGTGGTGGTGGCACCATCAAAACTGGCGATGTACAGTGGATGACTGCGGCAGGTGGCCTTGTTCATGAGGAGTTTCATTCCGAAGATTTTTCCCGTAAAGGGGGAACCTTTGAAATGGTACAACTCTGGGTCAATCTACCGAGTCATGCCAAAATGACTGCACCAAAATATCAAACCATTGCCGCGCAGGATATTGCGCGAGTTGAGTTGGATGATGCAGGCAGTTATTTACGTGTTATCGCTGGTGAATATGAACAGACCAAAGGCACTGCAACCACATTTACACCAGTCAATATGTGGGATGGCGTGCTAAAAGCAGGACATCAGCAACATTTCTTTGTTCCTGTTACACACAATGCCTTACTGGTGGTATTGTCCGGACAAGTGCTGGTCAATGACACACAAAAAGTAGGTGACCATTCCATTGTGATTTTTGCACATGATGGTGAAGCAGATTTTCAGGTCAAAGCACTTGAAGACGCCAAATTCTTGGTGCTTAGCGGTGAGCCATTAAATGAACCGATTCAGGGTTATGGTCCATTTGTGATGAATAGCAAACAGGAAATTATTCAGGCATTTGATGATTTTAATGCCGGAAAATTTGGTGAGATTCCGGTTGCTTAATCAGTTGTTCGGTTTTGGAAGCCTTTATTCTTTAGGGAGTAAAGGCTTTTTTGTTTATCGGATATCTGCTAATCAATGATAACCCAGCCATTTTCTCCTTTGCTAACCCGAAGATCGGCAGTATTTTGTTGTTCTCCTAAAAATGGCAAGGATAGCGTGACCTTGGCTCGACATTGATAATCTTTACTTTGCTCAATTGCGTTGCAGTCAATTTTTTCAAATGATTTGACTTCAATGATCTCGCCTTTTTGTTGCATGATTTTACTGGCAAGTTGATTGGTGTGGTTTACTTTTGCCTGATATAAGGTCTGTAATTCCTGTTGATTGGGTTCCCGACTACAGGCAGTGATTAACAGGGCAATTCCAGTCAGAGCAATGACGCCATATTTTTTATTCATCGATATTCACGTTAATCTGTTATTCATGCATGGTATTGTAGTCATAAATCAAAAATAAGTCATATTATGCGAAGCTATCGATTTTTAATCTCTATCTTGTGTTTGATCAGTGCTATCGTGTTGAGTGGTGGAACGCAGGCGCATGCTGCGATTCAGCATGATCATTTTCAACAACAGTCCTATACCGTTTATCAATTATCCGATCTGAGTCAGTTACGTTTGGCGTTATATGATGGCAAACAACGACCTCTTTCTTCTTTTGCAGCATGGCAGCAACAGCTTAAATCCTGTGAGCAGTTAGATTTTGCCATGAATGCAGGCATGTTTCATGCGGGATTTTCACCCGTTGGTTTATATATTGAAAAACAGCAACAGCTCAATCCATTGAATCAATCGACAGGCTTTGGGAACTTTTTTTTAAAGCCGAATGGCGTATTGGCATGGAATCAGCAAGAGGCTGTGATTTTAACCAGCGAACAATGGCAGGCACAACATTTTAATGCCGATTATGCCACGCAGTCAGGCCCGATGCTGGTGATTGATGGCAAGATTCATCCACAGTTTATTGTAGATTCAAGCTCTAAAAAAATTCGCAATGGTGTCGGATTAAAAGATGGTACATTGTATTTTGTCATCAGTGATGAACGGGTGAGTTTCTATCAGTTTGCCCAGTTTTTTAAAACAGGGTTGGGGATTGACCAAGCATTATATCTGGACGGGACGATTTCAAGTCTATATTCACCGCATTTAAAACATACTACGCAAAGGGCTAAACTCGGTCCCATGCTTGGCGTGGTTCAATCACACTGTAAATGATTATTTTGCGTTGTCTTCCTTGGAATGATCACGCCCTTTAATGACCATATATAAAATGGCACACATCAATAACCATGCACCACCAAAAACACTGAAACAGAATGTCAGGATACGGCCATTTTGATCAAGGTGCCACCAGTTGAAATTCAATGCTGCCATGACAATAGCCCATTGTACCAAAGCAAACACGATGATCACAATAGAATGACGTTTTACATCACGACGCATAGCCATAGTTGAATACCTAAATAAAGATTAATCACTGAATAGTGTATATTATGCCATTTTTGGCAAATGAAAACCAATATCAAATAAAAAGCCCTGCATGTGCAGAGCTTTTCATATTTTTAAAATACTTCAATCAAATTATTCAGCTTCTTTCTTTGGCTGTTCACGTAAGCGAATACCCAGATCACGCAGTTGATTGGCTTCTACTGGTGCAGGTGCCTGTGTTAACGGACATTCAGCAGTTTTGGTTTTCGGGAAAGCAATCACATCACGAATTGATGATGCACCTGTCATTAACATAATCAGACGATCGAGACCAAATGCTAGGCCACCGTGTGGAGGCGCACCGTAACGTAGGGCATTTAACAGGAAGCTGAATTTTTCTTCGGCTTCTTCTTCGGAAATACCCAAGGCTTCAAAGATGGCTTTTTGCATTTCCAACGTATAAATCCGCAGTGAACCACCACCGATTTCTGTACCGTTCAGCACCATATCGTATGCAACTGATAAGGCTTCGCCCGGATTATTTTTCACATCTTCAACGCTGGATTTTGGCAAGGTGAATGGATGGTGAACTGATGTCCATTTGCCATCATCAGTTTCTTCAAACATTGGGAAATCGACCACCCAAAGTGGTGCCCATTCTTTGGTTGCAAGTTTCAGGTCATGACCGATCTTGACACGTAAAGCACCCATGGCATCGTTCACTACTTTGGCTTTATCTGCACCAAAGAATACGATATCGCCATTTTCTGCACCGACACGTTCCAGCAATTGTAATACGATCGGTTCAATGAATTTAACAATCGGTGATTGTAAGCCTTCGATGCCTTTTTCCAGCTCGTTGACTTTGATGTAAGCCAGACCTTTGGCGCCATAAATTCCGACAAATTTGGTGTATTCGTCAATTTGACTACGTGGCAGCGCACCTGCACCAGGCACACGTAAAGCAACGATACGACCTTTTGGATCTTTTGCAGGGCCGGCAAAAACTTTAAATTCCACTTCCTGCATTAAGTCGGCAACATCAACCAGTTTTAACGGAATACGCAGATCCGGCTTATCAGATGCATAATCACGTATGGCTTCTGAATATGGCATACGCTGGAATCTATCGAATTTGATACCCAATAATTCGTTAAACAGTTTAACTGTCATGCCTTCCATTAGATCCATGATGTCATCATCATTTAAGAATGATGTTTCAATGTCGATCTGGGTAAATTCTGGCTGACGATCGGCACGTAAGTCTTCGTCACGGAAACATTTGGCAATCTGGTAATAACGATCTACACCACCGACCATCAATAATTGTTTAAATAATTGTGGTGATTGTGGCAAGGCATAAAAGCTACCATTGGATACACGACTTGGCACCAGATAGTCACGTGCGCCTTCAGGTGTGGCACGGGTTAAAATTGGTGTTTCAACATCCAGAAAGCCATGATCATCCAGATAGTTACGGATTAATGTGGTGACTTTAGAACGGAAACGCAAGCGTTCCAGCATTTCCGGGCGACGAATGTCAAGGAAACGGAATTTCAGGCGATTTTCCTCGGATACGTTAATGGTATCGTCATTCAGCGGAAATGGTGGGGTGTCTGATTGTGCAAGGACTTCGATCTCTTTGCCCAAAACTTCAATCTGACCACTGACCATATTGGCATTTTCTGTGCCTTCATAACGGCGGCGTACACGACCAGTAATTTTAAGTACAAATTCGGAACGTGCCTTATCTGCGGTAGCAAATGCTTCTGGCGTATCAGGATCGATCACCACCTGAACAAGACCATCGCGATCTCGCATATCAAGGAAAATTACACCGCCATGATCACGGCGACGGTGTACCCAACCGCATAAAGTTACTGTTTGATCGATTTGTGCTTCTGTTAAAGAACCGCAGTAATGTGTTCGCATCATGGCGTACTATGTCCAACGTCTATTATTTAAAAATCTGATAAAAGTGAATCGTCACGAGTGACTGACTTTTGAAAACACTCAATTATGCCTTTTTGCAAAGCATGTCACAAGCAGGATTTTAGTTTGCGGGCAAAAGCAAGCCTGAGAATAATGGCGAAAAGGCTAAAACTGAGTAAAAAGCCCTTGCTAAAAATCACAAATAATCGGCCAATAAAACCATAAGTGTCGTGTTGCCAGAAATAAGAAAGGGTTGGCAGATAATAAATACTGGTGATGAGACCAACCAGACCACAGCCTGCAATCAACAGAAAAGGCATCCATGACGGCGTTTGACAGGATTCAGGGCGTGGTTTTGCCGCAAGTAAAGGTTTGACTAGATAATATAAAAAAGGCAGTGCAATAAATGAAGTTAGATATTGCAAAATACGGTGAATCGGCATGTCAATATTAAGCCAGGGTAGGCTAATCACATGCGCTAAAAATGCCTGACCGGCAAAGGTACGAAAGTCATCGTGCGTTAAGCCATCCCAGATCAGATGGGTTAGTCCACCAATCAGCACCCCAATGATGCAATAAAAAATCAGATCAAAATAAGAGCGACTACTTAAGGAGAGCAATTGTTTATTGAACAGCTGATAACATACTGGGCGGTAAAGAGCAAACCAGAGTAGGCAGCCCAATAATCCGATCAACAGATCAACTGTAAATAAACCGGTGATGGTATGGGCAAAATTACCCGGGAAATTAAACAGTCGTGGCAAGTCGGGTGTCATGGCACCAATTGCAATACTTGCAAGCGGAATTTTATGACACAACATCCGATATAACGCTGGTGCAACCACCATGTGGGAGAGGGTAAATGCCATTATAAAAACTTAATCATTGTCTAAACTGTTGCGGAAGGTGTGATGTAATACATAAATCGCATGATCCAGAATTTGTCGATTATCTTAAGTGCATTGGCTTAAATAGTCACGCGGTATGGTGTGCTTTTAAGACAGTGAAGAAAAAACAGAGTTGTGCTAAACAACAGCTTTTGTTTAATGTCTAACTGAAACATGGCATATGGTATATGCTTTTTCTGGACATGGAACTAAACTTTTTGTTGTGTTGATGCTTCAAATTGTGCATGGACGGTGCGTAAATAATCGGCAATCAGTTGATGTGCCCACGACCTTGGTCTAAGTCCCTGATAATGTCCGCAATGGCTGCCGTGCCGGGTGGTGACTAAAATTGTAGAGGCATTATTTTCGATCACATCACGATATTGCCATGCATTATCAATATGACAGATCGGATCATCTTCTGCATTTAGAATCATGGTGGGGATTGCAATATTGGCAAATACGTCAATCGGGTTACATGCCTTTAAATAGGCATCATAACTGTCAAAACCCGAAAACTCGAAGAATACTTTGTGAATATCTCGCAGGCGTTTACTGTGTATCACAGGTTGTAGAGCGTGATATTGCTGTAGTTGTTGTTGATAGGGTTGAATAAATTTTTTCTTTATCAGATTGGCCATATACCAGTCATAAAAATGATGTACCCGATCAAAGGCCACATTTAAATCATAACCCGGACAATAGGCGAACGCTGCCCTTAAAGGGGTATTCTTGCCGACGTCACCGAGATAACGCGCCAATACTGCTGTACCAGCAGAACTGCCTACTGCATATAGCGGAGATTTTGGGAACTTGCCTTGAATATAATCGAGCTGAATTTGGAAATCGGGTACAGATCCCATCATATTAATGCGGGTAAATGGCTGGGGTGTCGTGGTATGACCACGACGTAAACATAAGGCAATGCGCCAGCCGGTTTGCCGATAAATGTCTTCAACCATTTCCGCCATGGTCTGCGTATCGGCAGTCACTGTATGTAATATGATAATGGTCGGACAATCTGGTGCTAGATCATACCCCAGCCAAGCAATTTCGGTGATGGCGCCATCAGGCATGACACATTGTTCAATCGGTGCATATTGCAGAGGATGACTACGAATTTTATGTTTTAAGGTCATATAGACAATTTGCGCATGCCGATTAAGCAACCACGGCGTTACTGCATATTTTTCTTTTAGTGCAGATAAGTTATTAAAAATATTTAGATTTTCTAAATTTTTTTTAAAATATACGTTGGGCTTTTGTATGGTGCGATACTGGTAATGAATCGCTGTCAAAGCGCCTAGACTGACGATTGTTTTGAGCATTTTAATGATCTCGCCGATTACACTTTTAGTATTTCACTATAACAAAAATGATCTTTCTAAAAGTGATCGATATGTATCTATTTTTATAAGCAAAAACCATCTTTTTAAAAATTTTGATGTTTTTACTGCTGTGTATCTGGGATGAAAATTCTTGCACTTTTATTAAAATGTTATAACATAACGTTAATTCTAGTTTTGGGGACAGACATGCAATTTAAACCAAATACATTGTGGATTGCCGTTGCAAGCACTTTGTTTTCCACATTGACTATCGCTAATGATGAGATACAACAGGTACCACAAGTTCATCAGTTACAAGCGATCACAGTCACGGCGCATCCACTCAATCCCAATGAAAATGACTTTGCCAGTGCAGTCAATGTGGTTGAAAAAGAACAATTGGCGCAAGGCGCAGCAACTTTAGGCGATGCATTAAAGGGGCAATTGGGTATCCACAGTGATAATTTTGGACCGGGCGCAAGTCGTCCCGTCATTCGTGGTCAGACTGCGCCTCGGGTCAAAGTTCTAACGGATTCGTCTGAAGTCATGGATGCGTCACAGATTTCACCGGATCATGCCGTCACTGTCGATCCTGTATTAGCCACTAAGATTGAAGTATTACGTGGACCCTCAACCCTGCTTTATGGTGGTGGTGCGATTGGTGGTGTGGTGAATGTACTGGATGAAAAAATTCCGACGCAAATGCCGGAAAACGGAATCTCTGGTGAAGTTCATTTACGTGGTAATACGGTTGCCAATGAAAAACTCGGTGCAGCAGGCGTGACTGTCGGATTGGGCGATCAGTTTGCATTGCGCATTGAAGGCGATAAACGTGAAGCCGATGACTATCGGGTAAGCGGTTATAAACATGAAGGCGAAGCCGAGAAACGGGTTGATGGCACTTGGAACAAAGGTGAAAATGTCAGCTTAGGTCTATCCTGGATTGGTGACAAAGGTTTTGTCGGTGTCGGCTATACCGAGCGTAATGATAAATATGCCTTACCCGGACATAGCCATGAATATGAAAGCTGTCATCCACATGATTTAAATACACCAGATGTACATTTGCATTGTGGCGGTCACGATGATCACGGACATGATGCGCATGAAGACGAACACGACCATGAGCATGCACACGATCATGAAGCTGCGCCATGGGTGGATTTAAAATCAAAACGTTTTGATTTACGTGCCGAATATCAGCAGCCTTTTGCCGGTATTGAAAAAGTTCGTGCCCGTGCCAGCTATACCGATTATCAGCATAGTGAAATTGAGGAAAATGAAGTCGCCACTACCTTTAAAAATAAAGGTTACGATGGCCGTCTGGAATTTGTACATACGCCTTTAGCCGGTTGGGAAGGGGTATTTGGTGTACAGTACTCTAATTTTGATTTCTCAGCATTAGGTGAAGAAGGCTTTTTGCCGAAAACCAATACGGAAAATTTAGCTGCCTTTTTAATTGAACATTATCAATGGAATGATGTGCATTTTGAATTGGGTGGTCGTGTTGAAAAGCAAACCATTGATGTTGATGAAAGTGGATACAAGAACTACGATGACACAGCATTTTCAGCTTCGGCAGCAGCCAACTGGGCATTTGTACCGGATCATGTTGCTTCTCTGACACTGAGCTATGGTGAACGTATGCCAAATGCACAGGAACTCTATGCAGATGGTGTACATCTGGCGACCAATACCTATGAGATTGGTAATCAAAATCTGGACAAAGAAAAATCTCAAAATGTAGAACTTGGCTTACGTAAAATTGATGGCGATTTACGTTATGCCGCCAATATTTTCTATAATCAGGTCGATGATTATATCTATGCACATACGCTTGATCGTCATGAAAATTTCCGTCTGATTGAATACCGTCAAGATGATGCCAATTTTTATGGTGCAGAAGCGGAAGTCAGTTATCAATTTAGTCCATTCTATCGCGGCAAAGTCTTTGCTGACCATGTGCGTGCCGAGCTGGATCAAGGTGGAGATTTACCACGTATTCCTGCAACACGTGCCGGGGTACGTTTTGATGCCGATTTCCTTGATGGCATCCATGGTGGCGTAGAGTATATTTACGGCCTTAAACAGGATCATATTGCAAGTTTTGAAAGTGAAACAGATGCATACCATTTGGTTAATCTGGATGTTAGCTATGATAAAAGTCTAAATGATCGTCTGTCTTATCAAGTGTATTTACAGGCCAATAACCTGCTTGACGAGACTTACTATAATCACGCCTCTTATCTGTCAACGATTCCACAACAAGGCCGTAACTTTACAGCCGGTGTACGTTTTAGATTCTAATTGGGTCTAAAACCTAGGGCGTGTCATCATTTAATCTATGGTTGCGACAATGGACGTTTTTTAGGCGATACAAGGCATGAATAGTGAGATTTAGTCATTCTAAATGAACTATTCATAACGCCGTAGCGTCAAAAAACGTCCTTGTCCCGAAGGGTTGTGGCTAAAATTCCCCCAAACTTCGTTATAAAACTTGACAAGGGAATGACCATTGCCTGCGTTTTATGCCTCATTTGAGGAAATTTTAGCCTACAACGCAACCTATTTATCAAATGGTGACACGCCCTACAAAGCCAATCTGATGTTTAGATTGGCTTTTTTTATGCGTAGTAACTGATTTAAGCTTTATGACTTATCTTTGGTTTCATCGGGTGAGAGGGTAATATCAACCGGAAATAGATCTTTGGTTTTCGACCAACTCACCATGACCACGAACATGGTCATTAAACCACCAAAAACGGAAGCATAGACCGCACCTATATATTTGGCTGCAAGACCAGATTCGAATGCACCCAATTCATTGCTGCTGGAAACGAACATGCCATTGACCGCTGCCACACGCCCTCGCATATTTTCGGGCGGGAAAATTTGCAAAATAGTCTGACGAATCACCACCGAAATACTGTCACATGCGCCTGTCATGGCAAGGGCAAATAAGGAGAGCCACATGGTGGTTGAAAAGGCAAACAACAGCGTGAAAATCCCAAATCCGGCCACTGCGATGAGCATATTACGCCATGCATGTCGGGTGGGTGGAAAGCGGGTTAAGGCGATCATGGTGATTAAGGCACCGATTGATGGTGCCGCACGCAGAAAACCTAAACCTTCTGCCCCGGTTTTAAGGATATCGTGGGCAAAGATGGGCAATAGTGCAATCACACCACCAAATAATACGGAGACTAGATCCAGAGAAATTGCCCATAGCACAATCTTGGTTTTAAAAATAAACTGAAAACCTTCTTTTAAACTGGCCAGAACGCTATCATGCCGAATGCTGGGGAAAGTCCGTTTACTTAAGAAAGAGATCAGAATAAAACAGATCACCAATAGCACGGAAACAGAGAGAAAGCTGGTTTCCCTACCGAGATAAGCCAGCATGAAGCCGCCCAACATGGGGCCTAAAATTACGCCACTTTGCCAGCCAATGGTGGTCCATGTTGCGCCATTGGCATATAGTTTCGCTGGAATTAAAAAAGGTTTTAATGATGTTGCAGAGGGATTATAAAATCCTCGAATCAATCCTAAGCAGAAAATAACCGCATAAATTCCCCATGCCAGTGCAGTGGTACTTAATTCGCCTAAGCCATGATAATGAAATAAGATCCAAAATACGCAGGGCAACGGTGCAGCAAAAAATAAACAAAGCTGCATGATCCGTTGTTTGTTAAACCGATCGGCAAAATAACCGCCCCAAAGCGACAAAGAAATAAATGGAATCGCTTCTGCCAGACCAATTAATCCAAGTGTTAACGGATCATGAGTAATCTGATATAAGGAATAAGCAACAATAATTTCCTGAATGAGTATGGCTAAAGTCAAACAGAACTGATTAAGCGTTACGATAGAAAAATCACGATAGCGTAAGGCTGCAAAGGCATCTGTACTCTGTGACATAGCGATCCATGCTGAAAATAAAAGTTCCATATTATAGATACTTTTTTATATGGAATCGTATAACAATAATGGATAATATTGATGGTAAATTAAGCTCTATCGCGATTTAAAAATAAAGGAAGCACCATGTCTGAATTGTTTTATCAATGGATCGACAGTCCGGTTGGGCAACTTAAGTTGATCGCCACACAAGATGCATTGGTCGCCGTATTGTGGCAAACAGACAAGCCGAATCGTGTGTTACTGGGTGCCATGCAGGAAAGCCTTGATCATCCGATTCTTTTAAAGACACAGCAGCAATTACAGCAATATTTTGCCGGACAACGTAAAATATTTGAGTTGCCTCTGGCATTTTATGGCACTGATTTTCAGAAAAAAGTATGGGCAGAATTGTTAAAAATTCCGTATGGTGAAACTCGTAGCTATTTACAGATTGCAGAAGCGATTGGCAATCTTAAGGCAGTCAGGGCAGTTGGAGCAGCCAATGGCAAAAATCCAATCTCCATTATTGCACCGTGTCACCGGGTAATTGGAAAAAATGGTGCTTTAACAGGTTTTGCTGGTGGACTGGAGAATAAAACCAGACTATTGGATTTGGAACAGAATATTTAGGTCTGGGTGTTTATTTTCTGGTCAGGCGATAATAAGCCAGAATGAAAAAAATCAACGCCAAACAACTTAAATAGATCAACTTGGGGAAAACATCAATAATGGGTACACCCATTTGATTGAGTTGTATCATTGCCTGTACACCATTGGTCGATGGTAAGCCCCAAGCAAAGTATTGCATCCATTCCGGCATGGCATGATGTGGCCAAGCAGTACCGCTTAATAAAAATAACGGAATTGAAGTAAACACAATCACATGTCCTGCACGTTCACTCATATCCAGAAATGAAGAGAAGAACATGGCCATCGCAATTACACAGCTCACGAAGATTGGTACAGTGACGATCATGCCCCAGAAATTGCCACCCCGCGGATAATCATAGAGCCAGAAGGTAAAGCCAAACAAATAAAAACAGCCCAGACAGCCAATGGTCAGAATGGCCGCATAAATTGCCCAGAATTCCGATACGGTTGGTTGCCATTTTTGTCCAGTGTAGGAACCATCACGATAACCGGCAATCAACATGCATAAACCCAGAAAGAGGGTTTGATGAATAATGACCGATGCAACGGCAGGAAAAATATAGCTACCATAACCTGATAAGGTATTGAATAAAGGAATCTGATGGATAGGAACAGTCAAATGGAATTCACTGATCTGTCCGAATTGCTCGGTATAATCTGTCAGGGTTTGTTCAATTGATTGTGCAATCCCCAAACCAATCTGTTTGGTCTTTAAAAAATAGGCAGTACTTAAGTAAATCCCGATACCGCCATTTTCTCCGCGCTTTATGCTCTGGGACAAATTATCCGGTAGTAAAAGAATCCCTTCGGCTTTTTGTTGTTGTAGCAGACTTTCTGCTTCAAGAAAGTTACTGGTGATGGCTTTGATTTCTACATTCGGGCTTTTCGCCACCTCAGTGATAATGGTATTGCTTAAAGCACTCTGCTCCTGATCCACAATCACGATCGGGATAGATTCTGCATTTTGCCCTTTATAAGCAGTCGGATAAAAGAAACTATATAGAAATACCGACAGTACCAGTGTGGTGAGGATTGACTGATTTTTGGCAATATTTTTAAAGGTTTGTAGATAATCATGCAGGAATTGCGATAAAAATTTCTTCATTTCTATGCCTCCCGCCAGATTTTTTTTAGTAATAACAGTGAAATTGCAGCATAAACAATGCAATATAAAAGGAGGAGTGCTAAAGGATAAAGTGAAATATAAATTGGGCTACCAATCACCCATTGTTCGGTTTGTAATTTGGCATAAGGTGTATAGGGAATAATATTGGCCCAGAACTTTGTAAAGAGTGGGGCATTATTCAGTGGCAATGTGACGCCGGCAAAGCTTAATGATGAACCGCCATAGACTGCAATCAAGCCAAAGGTCTTACTTAAATTTTTGGTTGCCAGTACCATGCTGCTGCTAATGACGGCATAGGCAAAATAAAATAAAATTTGTGCTGCTAAAATCAGACCCAAACTTCCCGCCACAAACCAGCCACGAATCACGATCAACCAGAACATCCACAGCCAAGTCCATAGGCAAAAAATACTGACATACACCAGAATCTTCGCCATTAAAGCGGAAAAAAGTGTACCTTGATCAAGCCAGCCATGCAGAGTATGACGTTTGATTTCCTGGCCCACTGAAAATGCCACACAGCAGCATAAAAGCAAATGTAAAATCGCCGGAACCACAAAAGGTTCCAGATAAAATTCATAATTAAGGTCAGGATTATACAGGGTTGATATTTTGACGTTGGGCGTTGGGGCATCGAGATAGGGCAGTTTTTTCCCCAGATAATCATCACCGGTAAATTCTACAATGGCTTGTAATGTGCCCAGCATCATGGCCGATGAAATGGTATTACCAATACTAAAAAACGATTGGTTAAAGGCAATGGCAATTTGTGCATCCTGCGCCTTGACCAGACGTTGCTCTGCACCTGAAGGAATCAGTACATAGCCCCAGATTTTGGTTTGATTGAGTAAATGCTCTGCCTCGTCCTGACTGTTGGTAATCACCGCAACGGAAAGACTTTGATTGTGACTGAGATGTTTTTCGATACTGCGGCTTAATTCACTTTGATCCTGATCAATAATAGCAATCGGCAAATGCTCTGCCTTACCTGCATAAAACATGCTACTGAATAAAAAAATGATCAACAATGGCGCAAGCGTGACCAGTGCCAAATCCCATTTATTCTTGAGCAAGTAATGTAGTTCACGCAGGATACAGGCCCACATTTTTTATTTACGCTCTTTGATTTGGAAAATTACACTCATACCGACTT
Source organism: Acinetobacter puyangensis (assembly GCF_900096995.1). Lineage (GTDB taxonomy): Bacteria > Pseudomonadota > Gammaproteobacteria > Pseudomonadales > Moraxellaceae > Acinetobacter > Acinetobacter puyangensis. Next base: position 64,622 of record NZ_OANT01000012.1, on the reverse strand, counting down.
TTAGGTCGGCAACCGGTGTATGCGGTGTCAGGTGTAATTTAAAACTGCGAATATCATAGCCACCTGTTTGCCTTGTGGTTTTGATGGTTGCAAAGTCACCTTCTGCTTCAATATTGTGAATATCAAACTCGACTGTTTTATTCAGGGCAGGGATAAAGCCTTTTAGCGTTTTCTCCTGATAAACACTGGCATATTGGTCTTCCCGTACAGCAAGACTGACCCAATGATCATGCTGTAAAATGCTCACGACTGGTACTGCCATTGCCACCAGTTCAGTCGGTTTACCATAGATTTTTGAGACAACACCATTGACCGGAGCGTGCAAAATGGTTTCGGCATCTAACGCATTGACTTCCTGTACCGCAGCACGGGCAATTTCAACCTGTGCATCTGCTGTCGATTTTTGCTCAGGTGTACTGCCACGTTTGGTTCGGGCATATTGTTGATAGGAGGCTTCTGCCAGTTGATTGGCAGAGATTTTTGCAGCATGTAGCTCATCTCTACGCTGGCGTGAAATCACACCTTGCTGATAGAGATTGGCCGCACGTTGATAGGTTTTATCCGCCAAATCCGCCTGTGCCTTGACACTTTGCCAGTTGGCATAAAACGTCTCGATGTTTTCTTCTTGCGAACCGCGTTCGGCTGTGGACTGAAAGGCCAAAGCCGATTGTAATGCGGCTTGTGCCTGTTGTTTTTTTGCTTCAATTTCAGGACTACTAAGTTTAATCAGTAATTGTCCCTGTTTGATCGGCTGACCTTCCTGAACATAAATAGCTTCGATACGGCTGGGTATTTTTGTGCTGACATGAATGGTATCGGCTTCAACACGACCTTGCAGACTCACAGTTTTAGGCTGATAACTTTTCCAGAGTCCAAAGGCAATCAAACCGAGCAATGCGATCAATAAAATCGCCAGTACGATTTTTATTTTTGTATTTTTCTGTGGATTGCCGGCATTTTTATCCTGTTCATTTGTTGAGGATTCAGTTTTCTGTTGTGGTGTTGCATCATTGCTTTGATCTGCATGTGATGCATCATCAGATGATGGCGGATTAAAATTGTTGGCATTAGGTGTGTTGGAATCAGGGGTGTTGGGATCAGTCATCATGCTTCCTCATCTTAATTGCCAATATAGTCGGTATTATTGTGTTGAACATAAGTTTTAAACTGGGTAATTGAACCATTGCTTTGCAGTAATGTTGCCAAAGACATGACATATTTATAGGCATTTAATGCGATTTCACTTTTAAGCGTGTGAATCATATTTTCCGCATCAATGACTTGTGTGGCTGTACCCATATCTTCTTGAAAGGAAAGGGTTTGTATGCGCCGGTTTTCTTGGGCAGCGAGCATATTTTCCATGAGTAACTGATGGGATTGCTGAGAATCCTGTAGCTCACTATAGGCTTTATAAATGATATTGGACATTTCCTGCTTGGTTCTTTCGGTCAACAGTTCAGTGGCATAGCGTTGTAATTCGGCAGCCTGTACCTGTTTACTTTTATTGATACCAGAAAACAGATTGTAGCTGGCGACAACGCCAACGATCCAGTTATGTTTGTCATCCAGACCATATTCACCAAAGGCAAAAATTTTCGGTTTTTGACTGGCACTTTGCACTTTGACTTTTTCATTGGCCAGTTCTGTGTCCATGCGTAACTTCTGGATCAGTGGCGATTGATCGGCAAAACTTGCTAAAAGGCTATCAAGCTGATTATTTTGCGTCTTATTAACAAATAACGGCGTACTCAAAGCACTAATGTTTTGATCTTGTAGCAGATTTTTCAGTTGGAAATAACTGGCAGCATAGCTACTTTGTGTGGTTTGAAATAGTCGTGCGGCATTGTTACGTGCCACATTAAACTGCATACGCTGACCTTTGCTGATAAAACCCTGTTGCTCGAATTTGATGGCATTATCCAGATGCCGTTGCATGGCATTTAGATTTTCCTGACTGGCAAGTAACAGTTGTTGTTGTAGTTGCGTATAAAAATAACTCTTAATCAATTCAAAGCGCTGCACATCTTGCTGTTGGGTGGTACTTAATGCACTACGTCGGGCATTAATCTGAGTGACCTGTTTGGCACTCTGGGTCAAACCACCAGTATAGATTGGCATGGTCATGGAAATGGTCGGACGAAACACTTCATCATCTAGGGTTAAATTGGCATAGTTGGGAAGCTGTCCAATGCCGTCATGAATAATATTATTAATGCCGGATTCTACCGGATCCAGAATATTGGATGGTACACCGATATTTTCCAGTTCGGACATACGGTCACTTAAACGCTGTGATAATTGATCTTCTACGCTTTGTTTAAAATTATCCAGTGGTACATCCGTCTGGCTATGGAATTTATAAGCGCGTGCATTTAAGTCTATGCGTGGCAAGCCCAACCCCTTAATTGCTTCGGCTTCGAGTTGCGCGGCCTGTTGTAGGGCAGTATTTGCCTGAGCTGTATAGGAATGCTGGAGAATTTGTTGTTCTGCTTGAGCATAACTATACTCCTGAGCATAGGCCGTTGGATAGATGAGCAGTCCGATGCACAATCCAAGCAAAGCAGGCAGACGATGTTGCAGGTTTATCTGTTGTTGTTGCTTTTTTTCTTCAATAAACATATACATTGCTCACCAAAAACATAGTGATAAGTATAGATGAACTGCTATAAAAGTTCTGTAAATTCTGCTTGTTGGTCCAACAGAATAAAGTGATAAAACATCATAAAAAAAGCCAGTTGTTTGTAACAACCGGCTTTTGATGAAGCACGACTAAACTAGGCTTAGTCGTCAGATTGAATCCAGCGATCAGAACGCTCACGGGCAAGACGCATCTCATTGGTATTGAGATTGGCTGCCAGCTGTACGATTTTTTTCTCGGACATGTTCTTAACCCGGAAATCTAACATACCGTCACGGGTCGATAGCTCATACCATTGATAGGCATTCGCATAATTTTTAGCGCGTTCTTCAAGCACAGCCAGATTGTAACTGGCGCGATTGTCACCCAGTTTGGCTGCTTTCATCAAATAGGTTTTTGCGGCATTCAAATCTTTTTTGACCCCCACACCACCAGCATACATTTGTCCGACATTCAACTGGGCAGAAGGAATGCCCTGATCAGCGGCTTTTTTAAACCATGCAAACGCTTGTGACTGATCCTGCTTGACGCCCTGACCATGTTTATAACGATTACCCAGAAAGAATTGTGCAGATCCTTGACCCGACTGGGCAGCTTTTGCCAATTGGTCAATGGGCATGGTGGCATATTGTGCAACGGTGGTACTGCTTGATGGTTGTTGGTTAATTAATTCCGCATGTGCAGAAACAGCAAAAACACTCATCAATACGGTACTTATGGCTAGTTTTTTCATAAGGCACTTACTCGATAAATAGCAATTTCACCAAAAAGATTTGGGATATATTTCATCATTAAGCTGGCTTCCTGATTATCGTTTACAGCCAGTCGATTAATGATACGAATTTGATTATCTTTACATAACGCTTCAAAGTCTTTGAAGGTACACAGATGAATATTTGGCGTATCATACCACATATAGGGCAATGCGTCTGAAACAGGCATTTTGCCCCTTAATGCAAGATAAGATCTTGTTTTCCAGTGTGCAAAATTTGGAAATGTAATAATTGCTTCACGCCCAACCCGCACCATATCACGCAATAAAACGTCCGGTGCATCTACAGCTTGCAAAGCCTGTGCCATCACCACATAGTCGAAACTCTGATCGGCAAACTGTTTTAGCCCTAGATTAAGGTCTTGTTGAATAATATTCAAGCCCCGACCAATTGCAATTGCAATTTTTTCTTGATCAATCTCGAGTCCATAGGCATGAACATTATGTTTACGCTGCATATGTGACAATAATTCACCATTACCACAGCCGAGATCTAGTACACGGGAATTGGGTTTAATCCATTTTTCTGCAAGTTGTTGATCTATACGCATGGTTTAAACCTCGCTCGCAGTATTTGGTTGCAGGGTACTGGTTAAAAAGTTATGTAAGGTTTTGACATATAATGGAATTGGAAACAAAAAGGAGTCATGTCCTTGTTCTGCTTCGATATCCATATAGCTCACCGGCTTATGATTGGAAATCAAAGCGTTGACGATTTCCTGTGAGCGTGAAGGGGAGAAGCGCCAATCGGTGGTAAAGGAAATCACCAGAAAACGACATTTGGTTTGTGCTAATGCTTCAGGTAAATTTCCATCAAATTCACGTGCAGGATCAAAATAGTCCAGTGCTTTGGTCATAATTAAATAGGTATTGGCATCAAAATTTCGACTAAATTGCTCACCCTGATAGCGCAAATAACTTTCGACCTGAAACTCGACATCAAAACCGTACATAAATTTGCCCGATTTTAGGTCACGACCAAATTTTTGTTTCATGGCTTCTTCGGACAGATAGGTAATATGTCCAACCATACGGGCTAGAATTAAGCCACGTTTTGGATAACTGTCATGTTCCAGATAACGACCATGGTAAAAATCCGGATCCGACAGAATCGACTGGCGCGCAACTTCGTTAAAAGCAATGTTCTGTGCAGTCAATTTTGGGGCACTGGCAATCACCACACAGTTTTTCAATGCATCGGGATAATCCACGGACCATTGTTGTGCCTGCATGCCACCGAGTGAACCACCGACGACTGCATGCCAGACATCGATCTCCAAGCGTTCGGATAGCATTTTTTGAGTTTTAACCCAGTCCCGTACAGTCACCAGTGGAAAGTCTGGACCATAGGGCCGATTGTCATTTTCGGGATTGGGTGAAATAGGGCCAGTTGAACCATTACAGCCACCAATATTATTGAGGGCAACCACATAGAAAATGTTGGTATCAATGGCTTTACCCGGCCCGATACAGGCATCCCACCAGCCTGGTTTTTTATCATCCTCATGATGAAAACCCGCCGCATGGTGATGACCAGATAATGCATGACAGATCAAAATTGCATTGGAGTGATCGGAATTTAATGTTCCGTAAGTTTCCACCATGAGCTCAAAACGTGGCAGTATTCGTCCACATTCCAACTGTAATGGCTGCTCAAATGTAAATTTTTGTGGAGTCACAACACCCACAGAGTCTGCTGCAAAGCTCAACGCTCACCCTTACCTTATTTCTGAATAGCGAAAGGATACCAACAAGTGACATCTGTTGGTATCCTTTCAAATAGCAAAAGCGGAAATTAAACGGCTTTTGCGATATGTTCGGCTTCTAAAGCACCTTTGATAATCAAACGATTGACACAAGCCAGAATCGCTTCAATCGATGCGGTGACAATATTGTCATGAATACCCACACCAAAACCGCTGACAGCTTGTCCCTGAACCTGTAATTCAATCATGGCCAATGCTTTGGCATTTGCCCCATTGCCAATACTTTTCTCTTCGTAGTTTAACACATCTATCGGCAAAGCGATGGCATTTAAGATAGCAGAAATTGGACCGTTGCCTTCGCCGCTTAAATGACGGATTTCATCACCAGCTTTGACTTCAAACTGCACGGTTTGCTTGCCATTATGATCGGCCAGACGATAATTTTTAACCTGATAATAGTTTTGACCGGTATAGACATAGCTTTGGCTAAACAAATCCCAAATATGTTCTGCACTGATTTCTGTGCCATTGGCATCGGTATATTGCTGTACCACCTGACTGAATTCGATCTGTAAACGACGTGGCAAGACCACACCATAATTGGCTTCCAGTAAATAGGCAATGCCACCTTTACCGGATTGGCTATTGACCCGAATCACCGCATCATAGCTGCGGCCCAAATCTTTAGGATCAATTGGCAAGTAGGGCATATCCCAAACTTCTTGATCTTTTTGAAATTCAAAGCCTTTTTTAATCGCATCCTGATGCGAACCGGAGAATGCAGTAAATACCAGATCGCCTGCGTATGGATGACGTGGATGCACAGGCAAGCCGGTACATTCTTCAACGGTGGCAATGATTTCATTGATATTGGAAAAATCCAGATGTGGTGCTACACCTTGTGAATACATATTCAGGGCAACGGCTGCTACATCCACGTTACCGGTACGTTCGCCATTGCCAAATACACAACCTTCAACCCGATCGGCACCAGCCATGATCGCCAGTTCTGCTGCGGCAATACCACAGCCACGGTCATTATGCGGATGCACCGAGATAATCACACCGTCACGACGTTCAAGATTGCGATGCATCCATTCGATCTGATCGGCATAGACGTTCGGGCTGGCAACTTCAACTGTTGCAGGCAGATTTAAAATCACTTTTTTCTCTGGACGCGCTTCCCAAATATCAGTCACTGCATCACAGATTTCTTTGGCGACTTCCATTTCCGTTGCGGTAAAACATTCCGGGCTATACTGAAAGATCCAGTCGGTTTGTGGATACTGTGCTGCATATTCCTTGACTTTTTCTGCCGCATTCACAGCCAATGCTTTTGCTCCGGCAATATTGACATTTAAGACTTTATTACGGAAGGTCGGGGAGTTGGCATTATAGATATGTACAATGGCACGTTTTGCACCAATTAATGACTCGAATGTCCGTGCGATCAAATGATCCCGCGCCTGTACCAGAACTTCAATATAGACATCATCTGGAATATGATTTTCTTCAATCAATTTGCGGGTAAAATCAAAATCGATCTGTGACGCAGATGGAAAACCAATTTCGATATGTTTAAAACCGATTTTAACCAACATTTGAAACATTTTGAATTTCTGTTCAATATCCATCGGTTCGAAAATTGCCTGATTGCCGTCACGTAAATCGGTGCTCATCCAGATCGGTGCTTGGGTAATTTCTTTATCTGGCCACTGGCGATCAGGCAAATTGACGCGCTGGTACATGCGGCGGTATTTGGTGCTTGGATCTTGTAACATCATGAGAGTTGCTCCGTGCTGACCTAATTTTGATAAGTATTTAAGTACAGCAAAATTTAAGAATATGATTAGGAAAAAATATGCGAATCAAAAAGCTTAATAATTAGATATGCGCTAGGCGCAGCAGGGCACAGTGATTTGTTTTAAATGAGTTTATTAAAATATATGTCTTGTTCATCGCAATATACCCTTAAAAAAGGAGTGAGTGGAAAAGAATTAAGGCAAAAGTCTGATGATTCTAATTAAATTGATTGTACGTGACTAGAAAAGAAATTTATTCTCTTTTTTTTGCGCTTTTTGGAGGAATAGAGGGAAAAATTTTTATTAAATAGGCGTTGTGCCATAAATATTATTTTTTATTCAATAAAATACCCACTTCATAATTGATTTATCAAGTGGGTAGATATGTATCGCTTAATTAGAAGCGAGCATTTAGACTTAGCCAGAAGCTACGAGCTTTGTCTTTGTTATTGTAGTCGTCAGTAAAAGTTGCATCATAACCACCTGCATCATTTTGTGTAAAAATTGTTTGATAGGAGGTGAAATCTTCATCCAATAAATTATTGATACGACCTGTTACAGTAAATGTGTCGTTAATCTTGTAGTTTGCACCTAAGTTAAAGACTTCGTAATCTTTATAATATACATGCTGATTACCTACAACTCCACGGAAGCGTTTTGAGCGAGATTCAAAGGACAAGAAAGTATTCAGTTTGTCGCTGATTTCCCAATCTAATGTAGCATTGATCATATGTTTTGCAGATTGCGTTAAAGGTTGTCCATCGCTATCACCACCAGGCGTTCCTTTTTGTTCACTATCTGTATAGGTATAGTTTGCACGGAATCCTAAATTATCCAGAATTTGATAACGACCTGCGATTTCAACGCCTAAAATTTCAGCTTCACTTACATTTACTTTTTGTGCATATGTTGTATAGCCAAGATCACCATAGTTTCCGAGGTTCACGCATGGTCGAATTCCGCCAGTTTGTTCACATGTTTGTCTAACTTCATAGTTGACAATTTTATCTTTAAAATCATTTTTGAAAAGGGTAATGTTAAAACTATGACGATCAGGATGATTCCAATAGACTGCAATTTCACTATTTACGCTTTTTTCGGGTTTAAGGTCTGGATTCCCTGCCCATGGGCTTACACCTTGTCCCCCAAATCCAGTGATACCATCATATAAATCTGTGGTTTTAGGTGCCTTATATCCTGTGCTTACCCCACCTTTGACAGTCCATTGGTCATTTAATGTGTAGACACCATAAACACGAGGCGAAAAATTACCATCAAAAAGATCGTGCTTATCGTAACGAACACCTAAAGTTAGTGTAAATGGATCAATGATGTTCCAGCTATCCTCAACAAAGAAGGAATACATTTTTTGATCTTGTGTCTGATCTGGTTGATCTTCTTCCATGCCGAACACGCCGTCATTTAATTCACCATTAATGATTTGTGTTCCCACGACAAAGATATGATTTCCTAACAAGTTATTGATAGGAATATCTAATTTTGCATCTAAAGTATACTGGTTACTTTCCAGCGTGCGTTTTTTACGTGGTAAGAATTTTTGTTCGGCTTGTGCTTTACCTTCTGCTTCCGTTAATGTTCCTGCTTGGACAGCATCCCAGATTGTTTGTAATTCTTTTCGCTCTGCAACAGTAAAAGGTAGAGAGCGGCCATTATTTTCTGTGCTTACATAAGCTAGGGAAACAAAGCTTTTCCCAAAATTCCAATCGCCTTGATGAGTCAAGGCCCAGCTATCACGAGTAAATTCTTGTTCCTCAGTGTAACCTACTCTTGGCTGGACAATATTTCTTGATGCACGCCATACGGATTCAATATTATCTAAGGTTCCTAGAGGATAGCTAATACTACCTGTCTCAACATTATAAGTTGGCGTATTATCATAAGTTACTATAGATGTATCGTAATCAAACGTTATACTCTGATTATCTGTTGGTGTGAAAATTAGGCTAATACCAGCAGCTTTTGATGTGCTATCAACAGTTTTACCACCACCACCAAAACCTAAAGAACGTTCATGTGTTTCCCCATTTGGATCAACAATAGAATCATATTCTGGTGTTGATGCTAAACGTTCATAAATACTGCCACGTAAACTCACCCCTAATTTATTTGCAATAACAGGTCCACGCAAAGAGAAGTCATAAGTAATATCATCTCCAAAATCATCATTACTTTGGATACTGCGGCTTGTAGTTATTGAGCCTGTCCATGTGTCTGTAATTTTTTTAGTAATGATATTAATGACACCACCCAGAGCATCTGCACCATATAGTGTTGAAGCTGGACCACGGATCACTTCGATACGTTCAATTGCATCTAATGGAGGCACATGGGCAAACTGGTTGCCACCAAAGCTGTTTGGATAAATATCCCCATGGTTAGTTTGACGTTTACCATCAACTAAAACGAGTGTGTAATCAGACCCCATTCCTCTAAAGCTGATGGTAGATTGACCCGTTTTATCGCGAGTTTCACCAACATCAACACCTTCGAGATCACGGACAGCATCAATTAATGTTAAATAAGGTTTTTGTCGTAAATCTTCTTCTGTAACGACAGAAATACTTGCAGGGGCATCAGTAATTTTTTGCTCAAAACCAGATGCAGTCACCACGATAGTGTCAAGTTTATGTGGTTGAGTGGAGGTATTGTTGTTTTGTTCACTTTCTGCAAAAGTATTTGCTGATAGCAGGGTGAGTATCGCAATATTCAGAGAATGCAAGGTCAATTTTTTCATACAGATTCCCAAGCCAACTGGCCAGTTATTAAAAAAGATAAATAAAATAAAGAAGCAATAATAATGATAAACTTTTTCATTTGCAATAAAAACTCATCAAAAAATAGCTTTAAATTTACAAAAAGGTCTTGTAAGTAAAATTTTTTCAAGGAAATTTAAGCAAGTTTTGTATATCTTGCAATGTTGGCATATAATGTGGCACTTTTTTATTAATACTCACTTTTTGAACATATATAGAGGAAGCCATGCAAGTAACGACTGAAGCGGTTTCGGGCGTTGCCCGTCGTTTAAATGTGTCTGTACCGACGAGCCGTATTAATGAGCAATTTGAAGCTCGTTTAAAACGCACTGCCAAAACTGTAAAGATCAATGGCTTCCGTCCTGGTAAAGTACCATTGAACGTTGTGCGCCGTGAATATGGTGCAGGTATCTATCAGGAAGTGGTCAACGATATTATTCGTGATACAGTTTTTGAAGCCATTCAGCAAGAAAAGATCAATGCTGTTGGTATGCCAAATATTGAAAAAGTTGAAAATAAAGATGATGCTTTACAATATGAGGCAACTGTTGAGATCTATCCTGAAGTTGATGTAAAAGGCTTTGGCGATCTTGAAATTGAACGTCAAACGACAGCGATCACAGATGCTGATGTTGATGTCATGCTTGAAAACCTGCAAAAACAGCGTCAAACCTGGGTAGAAACCAAAGGCATGGCGAAAAAAGACATGCAAGTGACTTTCGATTTTGAAGGTTCAATTGACGGTGAACGTTTTGAAGGCGGTTCTGCGCAGGACTTTAGTCTTGTCTTAGGTTCTGGTCGTATGATTCCGGGCTTTGAAGACGGCATTATCGGCATGAAAAAAGGCGAAGAGAAAGTAATTGATGTGACTTTCCCAGAAGATTATCAAGCCGAGAATCTTGCAGGTAAACAAGCGCAATTTAAAATCACTGTTAAAAAAGTTGAAAAATCTCAATTGCCTGAAATTGATGCAGAATTCTTGCAAATCTTTGGTGTTTCAGAAGAAGATGGCGTAGAGAAATTAAAAGCTGACGTTCGCAAAAATATGGAACGTGAAGTGAAAAATGGTCTGCGCAATCAAGTGAAACAGGCTGCATTTGATGCACTTGTGGCTGCCAATGAGATTGAAGTGCCAAATACCATGGTTGCTCAGGAAATTGATCGTCAACGTCAACAAATGGTACAACAGTTCACACAACAGTTTGGTGCGCAAGGTGCAAAAGCATTTGATTCAAGCATATTACCGGATGAATTGTTCAAGGAAAAAGCTGAACAATCAGTGAAACTGGGTGTGCTGGTGTCTAAAGTATTGCAAGATGCGAAACTTGAAGCAGATCAAGAACGTGTAAAAGCGTATATTGAAGATATGGCCTCTTCTTATGAAGATCCGCAAGAAGTCATTGAATACTTCAGTAACGACAAGCAACAACGTGCGCAAATCGAAGCCGTTGTACTTGAAGACCAAGTCGTTGATCATATTCTTAATGCTGCAAAAGTGGTTGAGAAAGAAGTAACTTATCAAGATTTATTGAAAGAGCAGCAAGCACGTCAACAAGGTTAATTCTGCGTTGCAAAAAGGAGGTGCAGCAATTGCACCTTTTTTTTATTGTTGAGAAAATGCTACATATCATGTTTTTTCATCAATATTGTTGTTCTATGCTTGCTGATCAATCTATTCAAAGTTATATTGCAAGACTAATTAGCCGGATGTGGTTTGATTGACTCTTGCAGTCATCTGTTAAAAATTCTAAGGAAATAATACACGCATGTTTATTCCAGAAATTCAAAATGCTTTGGTCCCGGTCGTTGTTGAGCAATCTTCTCGTGGCGAGCGTTCATTCGATATCTTCTCTCGTTTATTGCGCGAGCGAGTCATTTTTCTCAGCGGTGAAGTTGAAGACAACATGGCAAATTTGATTGTTGCGCAAATGTTGTTTCTGGAAGCAGAAAATCCAGATAAAGATATTCACGTTTATATTAATTCACCGGGCGGTTCCGTGACGGCAGGTATGGCGATTTATGATACCATGCAATTTATCAAGCCGGATGTTGTCACTTATTGTATGGGACAAGCTGCGTCAATGGGTGCTTTTCTGTTAAATGCAGGTGCACCGGGCAAGCGTTACTGTCTGGAAAATGCCCGAGTAATGATTCATCAACCGTTGGGTGGATTCCGTGGACAGGCATCTGATATCGAAATTCATGCGCGTGAAATTTTGTTTATCAAAGAACGATTAAACCGATTAATGGCGCAACATAGTGGTCAGGATTATGAAACGGTGGCAAGAGACACCGATCGTGATAACTTCCTGACTGCACAAGCTGCCAAAGAATATGGTCTTGTGGATCACGTTTTATCAAAACGTCCATAAACCCAACAATTATCAAGATTTGGAGTATCTATGTCCGAACCAACCAAAGGACAGAAATGTTGTTCTTTTTGCGGAAAAACTCAATCTGAGGTCGGTAAGCTGATTGCTGGTGAAGATGCATATATCTGTAATGAATGTGTCGATGTCTGTTTAGACCTGGTACAAACCAGCCAACAAGTCGAATCCGGTGATTGGGCAGCACGTCCATTACCAAAGCCACATGAAATTCGTGAGGCACTGGATCAGTATGTGATTGGTCAAGACTGGGCTAAAAAAACCTTATCTGTCGCTGTATATAACCATTATAAGCGATTAAAACTTGCGCATGGCTCAAAATCCAAAGATGACATTGAATTGGCGAAAAGTAATATTCTGCTGATTGGACCAACAGGTTCTGGTAAGACCTTACTTGCACAAACACTGGCACGCTTGCTGGATGTCCCTTTTGCCATGGCGGATGCCACCACTTTAACCGAAGCAGGTTATGTGGGTGAGGATGTAGAAAATATTGTACAGAAGCTTTTACAAAAAGCCGATTACGATGTTGATAAGGCACAAAAAGGCATTATCTACATTGATGAAATTGATAAGATTACCCGAAAGTCAGAAAATCCATCCATTACCCGTGATGTGTCAGGTGAGGGCGTACAACAAGCATTGTTGAAAATGATTGAAGGTACCGTCGCATCGATTCCGCCACAAGGTGGTCGTAAACATCCGCAACAGGAATTTATTCAGGTCGATACGTCAAATATTTTGTTTATTTGTGGTGGTGCATTTTCCGGTCTGGAAAAAATTGTACAGCAACGCCATGAAAAAGGTGGAATCGGGTTTACTGCGGAAGTAAAAAATAAAGATGAAGCCAAGAAATTGGGTGAGTTATTCCGTGAAGTTGAACCGGGAGATTTGATTAAGTTTGGCTTGATTCCGGAGTTTATCGGTCGGTTACCTGTGATTGCCACATTGGAAGAGCTGGATGAAGAGGCATTGGTACAGATTTTAACTGAACCGAAAAATGCCTTGACTCGTCAGTATCAATATTTGTTTGAAATGGAAGATGTTGATCTGGTCTTTGAACCCGGAGCATTACGTGCAGTGGCAAAAAAAGCACTTGAACGTAAAACTGGCGCACGTGGTTTGCGTTCGATTCTGGAAAATATCTTGCTGGATACCATGTATGATTTACCAAGCAAAAAAGATATTGGTCAGGTCACCATTACCGAAAAGGTGATTACCGAACATGCTGCACCTTTGCTAGGTTCTGAGCGATTGCCACAAACGGATGCTCAACACGATGATAAACATGTAGATTTGAAAATTGTAAATAATCAACAATCCGCATAATATTGATTGAGTAAGAAAACGCATGATCCGTTCATGCGTTTTTTATTTGCAAATTATTAATGAAATGTTAATCTCTATACCAATCCACATTGATTGTGGGAATAAAAATACGCTAGAAAAATAGCAACGCTTTGAGGGATATCATGCGTTATTTAATGATTTTAATCTGCTGTACAGCATTTACTGGCTGTGCCACAACAGGTGATCAGCAAAAAAGTCTATGGGTGGGCTGGTTTAAAAATAAAGATACGGTCACAGAGAAAGTTGTCAATCATTCTACTTTGGCACCAGTTGATATGCGTAAGGAGCCCGGCTTGATGCAGCAATATCATGTCGGTAAATTTTCTGTCGGTGCCTGGGTAAACCAGACGCCCGGACAGCTTTTTCAGCCGATGAATATTCAGCATCCGCATTCGGCAGTGGTATATTTTTATCGGTTGAATAGTCGTTGGAATCAACAGGAAATCATTGCCCCCAATTTCTTTCTCAATGGCGAACGCATTCCCAGTTTATTGAATAATCATTATTACTGGATGGAGTTGCCGGCAGGAAGTTATCGGTTGACCTCCAGTCGACCATTAGGCGTCATACATTTTCAAAAACCTAAAGTTGCCGATTTTTCTGTAGAAGCAGGAAAGACCTATTATCTGAAATATGAAGAACAGGCCTTTAGAGGATCGCCTGATCCGGCACTCAACTTATTGCATGTCGGACCCTTTATGCAGATGCCGACCAAACAGGGTTTACAGGAAATACGCACCACACAACTGAAAACGCCCGGTCTAAGTTTTGTCAAATATGATGATGTGCAAAATACATACTTAACCGAAAGTATTCATGGCAGTACATTAAGATCGGTCAATAAAACGCAACTATCCGATAAAGCCCAACCGGTTTTGCAAAAGCCGTTTAAATTATGGAATCCGCTGACTTGGTAGGAAGGTTATCGTATTCAAGTCGCTATAAAAAGAAAAGCACAATCGAAATTGTGCTTTATCTTCCAGAAAACAGGCTTAAACCGAGGCTGCATCCACCACAGCAATTCTTGCGATTTTTTCTTGCCAGATTTTAGGTGCAATGGCGTGAATGGAAGTACCATTGACATCGACTGCAACAGAAACAGGCATATCTTCTACCACAAATTTATAGATGGCTTCCATACCAAGGTCGGCAAAAGCCACCACTTCAGCTTCACGTACTGCTTTAGAAACCAGATAAGCTGCACCACCGACGGCCATCAGATAAGTGGCTTTATTGTCCTTAATCGCTTCAACCGCAGTCGGACCGCGATCTGCCTTACCGATCATGCCAAATAAGCCCGTATGTTCTAAGACTTTACGGGTGAATTTATCCATACGTGTGGCGGTTGTTGGTCCGGCTGGGCCTACAACTTCATCACCGACCGGATCGACCGGACCGACGTAATAGATGAATTTACCTTTAAGATCAACGGGTAATTCTTCACCTTTATCAATCATATCGACCATACGTTTATGCGCTGCATCACGGCCGGTATACATGGTGCCGCTAAGCAATAAGGTATCGCCCGGTTGCCATGAGTTCATTTCTTCTTGGGTGATGCTGTCTAAATTCACACGTTTGGCGCTGGAAACATCCCAAGTCACGGATGGATAATCTTCAAGTTTTGGTGCCTGAATATGTGCAACACCTGAACCGTCTAACTGGAAGTGAGCATGGCGTGTTGCTGCACAGTTTGGAATCATACCGACAGGTTTACCGGCTGCATGACAAGGATAATCCTTGATTTTGATATCCAGTACTGTGGTCAAGCCACCAAGACCTTGTGCGCCAATACCCAGTGCATTCACTTTTTCAAAAATTTCGATACGCAGTTCTTCGATCTTGTTTTGTGGACCACGACGGAGTAATTCGTCCATGTCGAGTTCTTCCATTAATGCTTCTTTGGCAAGCATCATGGCTTTTTCTGCGGTACCGCCAATTCCGATACCCAGCATACCCGGTGGACACCAGCCAGCACCCATGGTTGGGACAGTTTTTAATACCCAGTCGACAATCGAATCTGATGGATTAAGCATGGCAAGTTTGGACTTGTTTTCTGAACCGCCACCTTTGGCTGCAACGGTAATATCGACTTTATTCCCCGGCACAAGTTTGTAATGAATGACCGCTGGGGTATTGTCTTTGGTGTTTTTACGGCCAAATGCAGGATCAGCAAGAACCGAAGCACGCAGAACATTGGAATTTTCCAGATAACCCTGACGTACACCTTCATTGACGGCATCGTCCAGACTCATGGTTAAATCGAATTTTACATCCAGTCCAACTTCGAGAAAAACATTGACAATACCTGTATCCTGACAGATTGGGCGGTGGCCCTCTGCACACATACGAGAGTTAATGAGGATTTGTGCAATGGCATCTTTTGCCGCCTGATTTTGCTCACGGTCATAAGCACGGCTCATCGCTTGAATAAAATCTTGCGGATGGTAATAGGAAATAAATTGCAGGGCATCTTTGATCGAAGTGATCAAATCATCTTGTTTGATAATCGTCGTCATATTAAAAAAATCTCTTGTGCGGGCAGATAGCTAGCAGTAGCGATTATACGAGAAATCGATGTAATTGTGGGGGATTTCGTCTATATTTAAGCGAAGGTCTAATCGTATCATCATGTGATCAACTGAATGGTTTCAGTATCAGCAAAGGATAAATAGCAATGTCAAAAGGTTTAGTCGATCAGGAACATTTAGCGAAAAATATCATCGAGATTTATCGTAAACATGGCCCTGCATGGACAGCATTGCGTGGCAAAGTTTTATATGAAAAAGATTGGTTAGATCAGTTCCTTGCTTTGTTGCCCGAACAGGCTAGCATTCTTGATTTGGGCTGTGGTGCTGCAACAACTCTTGGCGCGTATTTGATTGCTCAAGGACATCATCTTACCGGCATAGACAGTGCCGAATGTATGATTGAGATGGCACAGCAAAATTTTCCGCAGCATCTCTGGTTGCATCAGGATATGCGAAGCATCGAATTACATCAAACATTTGATGGCATACTGGCATGGGACAGTTTTTTTCATTTAACACCGGCTGATCAGGAAAAAATGTTTGATCGTTTTGCCAGACATGCCAAGGTAGGTACGGCATTGATGTTCACCAGTGGACCTTCGCATGGTGAAGCAATTGGAGATATGTTTGGCGACGCTTTATATCACGCCAGTCTGGCGCCGGACGAATATGAAGTACTACTTAATCGTTATGGGTTTGAAGTGATCAATAGGGTCGCAGAAGATGCACACTGTGCCGGACATACCATCTGGTTGGCACAACGATTTGAAATCAGGGGAGAACAAGAATGAGTACACAATATATCAATGTCATTCAGCATTTGGCATTTGAAGATTTAGGTAGTTTTGATCAGGTGTTTCAACAACAGGGATTTGAAATTCGTTATTTTCATTCCGGTGTGAATATTCCTACAGAGATTTATCTTGATCCGGCCATTCTGATTGTTTTAGGTGGTCCAATTGGTGTCTATGAAACAGATACCTATCCTTATCTTCAGGATGAAATTGGGGGTTTAAAGCAACGTATTGCCAAAGATCTTCCAACTTTGGGAATTTGTCTGGGCGCACAATTAATTGCTGCTGCATGTGGTGCAAAAGTTTTTGGTGGGCACTATAAGGAAATTGGCTTTAGTCGATTGAATTTAAGTGATGCAGGTTTTGCCAGTCCCTTAAAATATCTGGATGGGGTATATGTGCTGCATTGGCATGGTGATACCTTTGATTTACCTGATCAGGCACGACATCTCGCCAGTTCGATTTATTATAAACAGCAGGCTTTTGCGATTGGACGCAAAATACTGGCTTTACAATTTCATGTGGAATTGAATCCGGCACACTTTGAACAGTGGCTGATCGGGCATTGTGCTGAACTGCATCATGCCCAAATTGATGTTGTGGCATTACGTGAGGAGAATGTGCGTTATGGTAAAGACTTAGTTGTTGCGGCAGAGAAATTATTAAAGGACTGGTTGGCAAATGTGTAATGAATAGTAAAGGTATTTATCCATCATTACACAGATTTACGCTGATCTCTTATTTTTATCGGTATGGCGCTTGTATGGCATCATTTTTGTTGTAGAGCTGTCGCGGGAATAACCAATGAAACTGAAATCATTAGATTGAATGAAGTATGACGTGTATCATGCAAACAAATTTAATTGATATATTCTTCATAGGTTAAAACGCAATGAAACATTTTCGTTTTTCAATCATCTTTACCATCGTATGTCTGGGATTGTCGGCATATTGGGGCTATACCCACGGTTTAGATGCTGGTCTATCGACCATGTTCAAAGCACTGACCATTACAGCGATTCTGGCAGTGATGGAAGTATCATTATCGTTTGATAATGCAGTTGTGAATGCATCGGTGCTTAAAAACTGGGATCCATTCTGGAAAATGCTGTTCTTAACTGTCGGGATCCTTGTGGCAGTTTTTGGCATGCGTTTGATTTTCCCACTGTTAATTGTCGCTGTAACAGCAGATATGGGCATGATTGAAGTGGCCAAGCTGGCACTGAATGATCCTAAACAGTATTCCGAAAGATTAATGGCACATCATGCTGAAATTGCAGCATTTGGTGGTATGTTCCTGTTGTTGGTATTCTTGAACTTTATGTTTGATGATGAAAAAGATACCCACTGGTTTAAATGGCTGGAAAAAACTTCGGCACATTTTGGTAGTGTTCCTGCAATTTCTGTATTTATTGCCTTGATTGCTTTATTGGTGATGGCTGCAAATGTTGCCGAGACAGATCGTTTGGTGGTCACCATGGCTGGAATCTGGGGTATTGTGGTCTATGTTGGTGTGCAAGTACTTGGACATCTGCTGGAAGGCTCACAAAAGAATGCTGATGAAGACAGTGATGAACCGACCGCAGCACAGGGCAATGCCGAAGTTGCCAAAACTGTGATGAAAGGCGGGATTGGGGGTTTTATCTATCTGGAAGTTCTGGATGCCTCCTTTAGCTTTGATGGCGTGATTGGTGCTTTTGCGATTACCAATGATGTAGTGATCATCATGTTGGGTCTAGCAATTGGTGCAATGTTTGTGCGTTCCATGACCATTTATCTAGTGGATAAAGGCACTTTAGATGCCTATATTTATCTTGAGCACGGTGCACATTATGCAATTGGTGCATTGGCAATCATTATGCTGGGTAGTGGTACTGGTTTACATGTTCCGGAAGTGGTGACAGGCTTGATTGGTATCGTCTTTATCGTCTGGGCGGTCATTTCATCGATTGCATATCGCAAGCATCAACAACAATAAATATCGCATATTGTGTCAATAGAAGGAGAGGATAAAATTATATCCTCTCCTTTTTTTATCGGGATGATAATATTAAAATCGATAACCAAAATTCAGCCCATACCCCCAAGCGTAATTATTTTTAAAAATACCATCATAACGTTGTGTAGCAAAATCCGAAGCAGGTTGTGATTTGGCATCACCTAACCAGAAATATTTGATACCAAAACCGATAGAATATTTTGATGATGGATTAAATTTGCTTGCAAGCCCCAGACTCCAATAACCCTTGGTTGGGCCAAGTGTAGTAATCGGGTCACCTGCACCACTATCCCAGCCAAGTGTAATAGAACTAGACCATTGATCATTGATTTTTCTACCAACACCAAAATTTGCAGAAAATTGATCGTCTTTATAGGCAACTAGTGCAATACCTTTACCTAGTAATGCTTGTGTGCTTTGATATAGCTTAGGTGGAGAAACATCAAATTTAGACCAGTCCACCCAACGCAAATTAGCATAGGCAATGGTTTTGGGTAGAATCCCCGTTTGTAGCTCCAAATTGATGCTTTGTGGAGATCGTAAGATGATTTGTTGGGTGTCTATGCCAAAATCTATTACACCATTGATAGGATGTAGTGCACTTACCGATTCTGTTACGTCAGTTTTATGTCGAATCTCAGAACGATAGGTTAAAGAGGTCTTAATTGCCTTTTCCGGTATGGTATAAGCAAAACCTGCTAGCCAACCGGCTTCTACGGTATCGGAAATTTTCATGTCATAACGTAACCAGTTATAGCCTGCACCACGGGTTTTATTCTGTCCCTCAGCAAGCTGTAAAACTGGACCAGCATAAAAATTCCAGTGCATATCGGGTTGGTAGCCAAGGATGCTACTCAGACTTTGAATACTGACTTGAGTTGCGGTTCTTTCTTGATCTTGGGTATAAGCTGGATATTGTTTAATCGGATAACTGGCATCTGCACCAAATGGATGGTCATATAAAAGGCCTAATGACAAATGCTCATTGAGCTGGAATTTTAGGGTAGCAGAAGGTAAAAGTGTACCATGTGCAACATTACCTGTATCCATATTTGCTGCCTGAGTCAAACCACCTTTATTGAAATCTGATTTAAGCTGTCCAGAAACATGAGGGTTCACGATAGAAATGCCAATTTCAGCATAATTGCCGGCTTGTAAAAATGTGGCAATAGACTGTCCTGATCGGTCTAATGCGGCTGCATATGTATTTGAAATATTGATAAAAAGAACTGAGAAAAGTATGCATGATACGGTTTTCATATTGTTTTCCTTCCTGGAAAGTACATTACTTTATTGAAGTTTTATTCTTGGCTAAACATATAATTTTTTTTGGTTCGATCGTGCCAAAAGCATGTTTTACTGTGTCAAGTTTTTATTCAATACATAATTAACTTTGATATTTTTAATTTGTATATGATATTTATGGATGTCAATCTGCTGATTAAATTAAATATTCACCAGATTGATATTTAATATACCACTGTTTTGGTGTGATTCCATACCAACGTTTAAATGCTTTGGAGAAACTTGAAATATCGCTATACCCTAAATAGTCGGCAACTTTTTTTATTTCACCTTTTTCATTAATTAAATTTTTTATCGCCAATTCAGATTTTGTGCTTGCAATTAATTGTTCATAGCTTAAATTGTATTTTTCAAGTTTTCTAAAAAAAGTTCTACGAGATAAATTCAGAGAATTTGAAATTTTTTCTGCGGTCAAAGTGTTTTGTATATTTTTTAAAATAATGGATTTTAGTTTTAATAACCATGCATCATCATTTTTTAATTGCAAGTTATATTCATATTCACATGCGTCAATGGCTTTTAAGAAAGCAAGAGAGTTTGCACCAGGTAGCGGTTTATCTAAAATATGAACATTAAATACAATTTTACTTTGTGGGCATTCCCAGTAAATTGGAGAATTTAAAAATTTAAATTTATCTGCATAGAATGGTTTAGGTGTGTTCATGTAAATTTTAAGTTGAGGCAATTTATCTTCAATTACTAGCTCCAGTAACTTTATAATTGATAAACATAAAGCTTCATGTGAATAGGGGTGATTTTTAGTCGAAAAAAATTTTTCGCCAAAGAACAGATGTAGATTATTTTTAATAATTCGATTATCCAAAAATATTGCTGGATCAATTAAGCATGAATATTTTATGATAGTACTAATTATATGTTTCAGTGTTGGAGCATTTAAAATAGCAATACCTAATGAACCTAAATGTGATAATCGGATATATTGGCTGTAGGCAATTGATAAAGTCACATCATTAGAGATCATGAAAGCATTATTAATCATGATTTCTATTTGTTGTAAATTTAATTTATTTTGCAAATTAGAAAAATCCTGTAATTCTAGTCCAGTATTTTTTAATAAATGTTCAATTTGATAACCACGGGAAAGACACATATTTATAAAAACCGAAGGAAGATGAATCGGCATAATTGGGCGGGTCAAGATATGATTGTCAAAATTCATTTTATCACTTCCATATGTGCTTAATACATTTAAATCTGCTATTGTATAAATAACCAAAAAATATTTTATGGTTATTCTTTTTTAATAAGATATTTACCTGTGGAGCTATTGGTTAATATCTATCAAAATAAATTATTTATCCTTGTATTATTATTTTAAAATTAGGGTAATCGGCATTATTTATGACTTTTAACCTTGGCTTGAAGCAGTAAAAAATTGGTGCTGTAATCATCTTAACGCAATTTTTTCTAGCTTCCTAGTGATCGATTAAATCGGCGTAAGGTATGGTTCAAGTTTTAAAATATATGCTTAAGGAGAGAATACAACATGTTGTTTAAAAAAACAAAAATGCTTTTTTTGACGATAACTATCACTTTGACGCAGCTGATGCTGACTACCCATGTACATGCACAGGACGGTGCAGTTAATCAAAATAATGTGGTAGAGACACCAGATATCAAGGCTTTTCCAAATCCAGATGTGGTTTTTGAATATGATCGAACGGTGAATATGAGTGATGGTTTACCACTTCATATCAATATTTATCGACCCAAGGCACCGGGTAAATATCCAGTGATTATTACCCATGGTCTTTATGGCAAAGATGTGGCATGGCAGACGGCACAGCCTTATCTGGATGCATGGAAAAAAATGACGCAGAAAATACCAGATTTGTGTAAAGGTTCTACCTGTCAATTTATGCGCTGGGAAATGCCAGATCCTGAACGTTGGGTTCCTGAAGGTTATATTGTAATTCATGCCGATTCACGTGGTTCAGGCAAAACTTCCGGTTATCTTGATCCATTGGGCTCAAGAGAAACTCAGGACTACAAGGAATTGATTGAATGGGCTTCAACACAAAATTGGTCTAATGGTAAAGTTGGCTTGCTGGGAATCTCTTACTATGCCATTAATCAATGGCAGGTAGCTGCATTAAAACCTAAAGGTCTGGCAGCAATTATTCCATGGGAAGGTGCCGTTGATGCTTATCGTGACATTGCTTATCATGGCGGTATTCCTTCTACGCAATTTGTAAGTTTATGGTATAACAAACAAATTTTACCGAATCAGCATGGCAATGGGCAAAGCACATTTGTCGATGCAGTCGTTGGTGGTTCTGCGGTTGGTACAGCACAGCCGGAATCTTATCTGCTGAATAGTCGAACATCAATGCTGGAGGACATGTTGTCCAAACCATTTGATGGAAGTTTCTATGACCAGAAAACACCAGATTTATCCAGAATTGATATACCCGTTTTATCCGTTGGAAACTGGGCAGGTGCAGGGCTACATTTACGTGGAAATTTAGATGGATATTTAGGAGTAAGCTCCAAGCAGAAGTGGTTGAGAATGCATTCTAGTGACCATTTTTCACCATTTTATCAGGAGTTTAAAATCCAAAAAGACTTTTTTGATCGTTTCTTAAAGGATGATGTTCATGCATTTAATAACCAGCCGAATGTAACCATCACTGTTCGGGATCCTGTCAGGGGAAATAAAATACGAGCAGAAAAAAACTGGCCACTTGAAGGAACACAATTCCAGAAATATTACCTTAGCAGTGGTGATTTAAAATTAGAATCTAATACTTCTCATCGGCAGACTACGGTTTCATACGATGCCTTATCTAATGGTGTGACTTTTAAATTACCATCTAGCAAACAGTATCGAGAATTCACAGGACCATTAATGGCTAAGCTTTGGGTTAGTTCTTCCACCACAGATGCAGATTTGTTTTTAACAGTCAGATTACTGGATCCAACTGGTAAAGATATAACCTTTGAAGGCTCCAATGCACCAGCTATCCCTGTTACACATGGTTGGCTGCGTTTATCACATAGAGAACTTGATCGGGAAAAATCAACAACATATCAACCGATACATTTGCATACAGAGAAACTTGCAGTGCAGCCTAATGTGCCCTATCCAGCAGATATTGAAATTTGGCCGACTAGTATTGTTGTCCCACCAAATTATACGCTGGCATTGACTATTCAAGGACGGGACTTTAGTTTTCCAAGCCAGAGTGATGGTCCTTTTCAATCAACCACGCCATTTATGCATTTAGGGCGAGACGCAGCAGAATTTAAAGGAAAACAAACCATTTATACTGGTGGAAAGTTTGATAGTTATATCTTGCTTCCTTTTATTCCCAATAAAAGATAATGTCATTTGACAATCACTAAATTAAATACAGGCATACATATTCCTACAGAGTGTATGCCTGTAAAATAAAAAACATAATTTATTTATCCTGTAGGTCGAAGCGTATTTCCGAGGTTTTTTTCCTGTTATTAGATATAACTCTTTAACCAGTCAAAACTATCTTGAGAGTGTTGGCTGGGTTTGTATTCTGCTGCACAATATCCCAGATAGGTACTTTGCTGAATCCAGTCAAAAATTTTAGGATAATTGATTCTGCCAGTGGAGGGTTCGTGTCGGTTTGGATAATCTGCAAACTGAATATGGGCAATATGCTGGATATTTTCCTGTAAACCTTTCAGTACATTTTCTCCCATCATTGCCATATGATAACAATCGTATTGCAGCTTAAGCGCAGGATGATTGACCACTTCCAGCATTTCCTGACCTTGTGCAAGATTCTGAATCAAAAACCTTGGCATATCGATATCGTTGATCATTTCGATGGCTGGGGTGATGTTTTCATCTTGGAAGGCATCACAGGCGAATTTTAAATTTTCCGCCAGGGTTTGTAGACATGGCAGCAAATCTGCATCTAAGGGTTGTTTGCCTGCCAGAATATTGACCGTAGGTACTTTTAGGCTGGATGCATATTCCATGGCATGTTTAACCGCAAGCGCAAATTCAATTTCTTTACCGGGAATTCCCGCTAGACCGTTGCCGCCTTGCATCAAATCACCAGCCGGAACATTAATCAGGACCAGATCAAGATCATGCTGATCAAGTTGTTGCTGGATTTGCACAATGCTTAATTCATAAGGAAATTGAATTTCTACTGCATGAAAGCCTTGCTGTTTTGCCAGTGCAAAACGCTCAATCAGTGGAACTTCGGTAAAGATCATTGAAAGATTGACAGCGAGATTTAACATGAGATTTTCCCTAAGCATTTATGAATTATTTTATTGCAGCAATACAATATCATAAACACTAGATCGTACTTTTGATACTTAAGATTAACGTAGAAAGATCTTTTTCGGCAAATCCTTGTTGTTGGTGTTGTTGTAACTGGGTGAGGGCATGCGCTGCCATAGGCAGGTTTAAACCTACTTGATCTGCCAGATTAACCGCATTATTCAGATCTTTGCTGAGCGTTTGCACTTTCCATTGTACCGGTTCAAAATTTTGGCTGGCCATACGCGGTGACAAGATCTGGAAGGGCTTGGAGTCGGCAAAACCACCGGACAGTGCAGGTGCAAGTAGGTTGGCATCGACACCGGCGTTTTGTGCCAGTGCCACAGCTTCGGCAATGAGGGTGCTGCTGGCAGCAACAATTAACTGATTACAGATTTTGGTGGCTTGTCCCGTTCCGGTAGCGCCCATGCAGGTGACCCGCTGCGCAAGAGGCGCATAGACAGGATGCAATGCTTGAATAAGTTTGGCATCACCTCCGGCAAAGATCACCAGCGTGCCTTGTTCTGCACCTGCAACGCCACCGGAGACAGGAGAATCAATCCAGTTGACCTGTTTTTCTGATACTTTTTTTGCCAATTGTGTGGTTGCAGAAACTGATAAACTGGAAAAATCAATACAGATCTGATTTTCTTGCAGGTCGGGCAGAATGTGTTCCACCACGGTAGTGACCGCGGTATCATCAGCAAGACACAACATGACAATCGGATATTGTCCGATATTTTTTAGTTCCAGCGCTTCTGCCCCATAGGCAATGATCGGTTCGCAAGCACTGGCTGTACGATTCCACACCGCTACCTTAAAGCCAGCATCAATCAATCGCTTGCTCATGCGACTGCCCATCAGTCCCATACCCAAAAAAGCAATTGTTTTATCTGTATTCATTCGTGATTTCACTTTGATTTAATCACTTAATAATGCCATAAAAAACATCACTTAAAATGATTGAGCCAAGATCATGAGGTAAAAATTAGCCACGATATTGTCGAGCTAAAAAAGTGGTCTCTGGTTGTTTATCTTTTTTACGTGCCAGTTGACTGTTTTTACCCAGTAGCAGACGTAATTGCCAGATTTTTTCAAGACGCAGGGATTTTTGTGGTTGATGTTCCATGGCCTGTAACACTCGTTTTGCTGCAAGCAAGGCATCCGGTGAGCGTTGAAGTAACTCTTCTGCCAAAGTTTGTGCCTGTTGTAAGGGCTGTGGGTTGATATGGGTGACCAGCCCAATGTCTTTGGCATATTGCCCATCAAAAATTCGGGCAGTCATGGTCAATTCCTTGGCCAGATCCAGTGCAATCAAACCTTTTAATGAACGGCTAAGTCCCATATCCGGCACCAGTCCCCAACGGCTTTCCATGATGGACATTTTGGTATCGGGGTGACTAATGCGTATATCCGCTGCAAGTGCCAATTGCATGCCTGCACCAAAACAATAGCCTTCGATTGCAGCAATCACGGGTACAGGTAAATCCTGCCAGACCAAAAATGCCTTCTGAAATAGACTTTGTCCCGGTTTTACTAATTCCCAAACCGCATAGGCGCTATTCTTGGGATTGTTCAGGTCGCTTAAATCGATGCCTGAACTAAATATCTGATTGCTTCCAGTGAGAATGACACAACGTACGTTTCTATTTTTTTTCAGTTGTTGAGCAGTTTTGATCAGTTGTCGCAATAAGGCAAAGCTCATGGCATTGCGTTTATCCGGTCGATTTAATGATACTGTTGCAATTCCATTGTCTTGAATATCCAAGGTGACGAGTGACATCATGCCTCCATCAAATCATTATGATTTTTGAATGATGACTCAGCATAGCATGTCTGGATATCAAGCAAATCATGAAATCTGACGCATGGTTCATGGTCTGCTTTTATTGCTCAGGTCCTTTTGTTCCTTGATTTAGTCTTCGGAAAGATAAGGTTGTGCTGCCAGTTTAATTTGTTCCATGGCCTCCAGCAATAGGGCAAAGCGCTGCGCAACCTGTTCGATAAATATGTCATCAGCAACTTTTTTCTGTTTACGAAGTTGCGAAACAAATTGTTCAAATTCGCCCGAAATTTCCTGTAGTTTGGGCACACCAATATACCGACTTGCACCATACAGGCGATGTAGATTG
Source organism: Acinetobacter puyangensis (assembly GCF_900096995.1). GTDB lineage: Bacteria > Pseudomonadota > Gammaproteobacteria > Pseudomonadales > Moraxellaceae > Acinetobacter > Acinetobacter puyangensis. The sequence goes on along the minus strand of NZ_OANT01000012.1, from coordinate 38,159 downwards.
TGTTCAAGTTGCGGGAAATCTTCATCGTCAATCAGTTGTTGCATTTCCTGTTGTTCTTTTTCAAAGCTTTTGATCAACATTTTTAACAGATCTTTTGCTAAATCTACTTTATTGGCCGAGAGCTCTATACTCTTATTCCAGTCTAAAATAATGTCGTGTTCACTCGCCTCTGTTGTAATGATGGGTGATGTGGGTTCCTGTTCGAGACGGTATTCTTTCTGATTAACATTGGTCCATGTGGTGAGGATCTGGATCAGTTGTTCAAGTTGGATTGGTTTTGTGACGTAGTCATTCATACCCGCTTTGATCAGTTTTTCTTTTTCCTCTGCCATGGCATGGGCGGTCAGGGCAATGATTGGCAAGGTTGTGTGCCGTTCAAGCGAGTATTCCAGTGCACGAATGGCCTGTGTGGTTTCTATACCGGACATCACCGGCATCTGGATATCCATAAAAATCAGATCATACATCGGTAAATTATGATCGACACATTCCTGAATACGATTTAATGCCATTTGTCCGCTAATTGCGGTGGTGACTTCGACATTAAGTTCATTCAGCAATGCTTCTAGTACAATCAAATTGGGTAAATGATCATCAACGGCAAGCACATGTAAACCGCGACCATCAAAGGGTTCGACATAGGTTTTATTCTGATCGGAATAGAAAATCTTTAACAGATTGCTACGGCTAATCGGTTGATTGAGTGCGATGGCATGATATTTCTGCAATAGGCTTGGATCCAGCAACATTTGATAACCATAAATTACCAGATTGCCGCCATAACGACTGCGTAATTCTTGCAATAATGCCTCGGTATCACCAGAGTGATCGACAAACACCCAGCCTTTTTCATCATATTGATTGAATTGTTTTAGGCGGCTGAACAAATCCAGAATAGAACCTGCTTCGCTATGTTGCGCACCATATCCTTCCAGATAATGTTTGAGAATATTAGCCGTGGCTGGATGTGAAATATAGCTCAGGATATGGAATTGCGAAAGGTCTTGCTGCTGCACAGGTTGTTCCTGTGGTAATTCCAACTGTGCCGTAAACCAGAATGTTGCGCCTTTTTCGGTTGGGTTGCGTTCCTGATTATCTTCAAAGCCAATCTGCCCATGCATTAAATGCACCAGTTGTTTGGAGATAGCAAGTCCCAGACCGGTACCCCCAAATTGACGTGTAACCGAGGTATCGCCTTGTGAAAATGAGGCAAATAATTTTTTACGATCGGTGCCACTTAAACCGATGCCACTGTCCTGAACACTACAGTGCAACGTGATTCGATTATATTGCTCCTGTTCCAGACGGGTACGGACAATAATATCGCCCTCAGGTGTAAACTTAATAGCGTTTGAAACCAGATTGGTCAGAATTTGTTTGAAACGCAATACATCACCATGTACCGCAATTGGCAAGGCTTCATCATAATAAATGGCCATGTTGATGTGTTTTTCACAGGCAAGTGGAGAAAGCATGTCCATCACATCAAAAATAGCTTCTTCCAGATGAAAAGGGGCAACTTCTAGTTCTAGTTTACCTGCATCAATTTTGGAGAAATCCAGTACGTCATTAATCAAGGCCAGAAGATGGGCTGAGGATTTGCGAATGGTTTGCACATACATCAGGTTTTCATCATTCAAATGACCACGGCGTAACATCAGATGAATAAAGCCATCAATACTATTCAGTGGTGTACGGAGTTCATGACTGATATTGGCTAGAAACACGGATTTGGCCTGATTGGAAGTGATTGCCTGATCGCGTGCTTGCTTATAGGTAATATTCTGTACTTCTAATGTATCCAGTGTCTTACGTAAATCATCTTCTGTTTGTTCGGTATGTTCTTTTAATTCCAGAAAACTAAAATGCAGACGTTTTAAGAGCTTGGCAATATCTTTTTGTAATAATCCCAATTCACCCGAGCTTTTGGCTTGGAAAGGTTTGCCCAGATTGTCCGCATTCATGCGTTGTAGTTGCAGACGGATTTCATACATCGGCGCAATCCAGCGACGGGAATAAAAATTAAGGCACAGTAATAGTAATAATAGGGTTAATAATCCGGTAATACTCAGTGCCAGCCACACCCGATACCGCGCAATGGTCAGTGACTGGTTGTTAAGTTCGATCAGTAGCCAGATCGGACCATCTTCACTATAGCCGACCCGCATCCCATAGATATTGCCGTCATTGATATGGATTGGACCAAAGACATTACTGGTAATTGGAAATTGGGGCCAAGGTAGTTTTTGTTTATAGCCCACATATAAACGTGCATTGCCGTGCATATCGACCAGCGCTGCCCGCATCAGGTCAGGTTCATTCAAAATATATTGCAAAATGGCTTGGGCTTGTGGGTATTGATTTGGATGATGCTGGATCAAATCCAGTAAGGTCGAAGAGGTCTTGTTGTAACGGGTTAAAATAGCAGACGCTGCCGAGACTTGCTGAGCCTGAATTGAGCGAGAGGTTTCTTTTAACACCAGAATCGCGCCAGTACATGCCAAAATCATAATCGGCACAAAAATAAGCGCAATCAATTGCCCATAAGCATTTGTTATTTTAAAGCGGTGCCAGAACGTTTCAGATTGTCGTTGCATGGTGCAATATCAACATCATAGAAGCAATAAATGTTAGAATACTAGCACGTATTTTAGCTGATCAAGCAAAATCTATTGTAGATGTGGTTATAAAAATCTAAGTGGATTGATGCAGTGGCGGACGTTTTTCTCTACAATAGACGAACTTTTCAGATCGGCAACACTTAAGAGCCAAAAATGAGTAATACACATCCTTTTCAAAACGAGCAATACACCCTTGATTACTACGTCGGTAAAACACCGTTGGTGCGATTACAGCGTTTAAATCAATGTTCGGCGACGGTATTGGCAAAGTTGGAAGGGAATAATCCGGCCGGTTCTGTCAAAGATCGTCCTGCCTATAATATGATTATACAGGCTGAACGTCGTGGTCAGATTAAACCGGGTGATACCTTGATTGAGGCCACCAGTGGTAATACCGGTATTGCTTTGGCAATGGTGGCAGCCATGCGTGGTTACCGCATGAAGTTGATCATGCCGGACAATATGAGTCAGGAGCGTAAAGATGCAATGCTGGCTTATGGTGCAGAGTTAATCGAAGTCACCAAGGAACAGGGTATGGAAGGTGCCCGTGATCTGGCTTTACAGATGCAGACTGACGGTCTTGGACTGGTTTTGAATCAGTTTGGCAATCAAGATAATTCGGAAGCACATTACCTCACCACAGGACCGGAAATCTGGGAACAAACAGAGGGAAAAATCACCCATTTTGTCAGTTCGATGGGAACCACAGGGACCATTATGGGTGTATCTAAATATCTAAAGGAAAAAAATCCAGATATTCAGATTATTGGTTTACAACCTTCCGAAGGTTCGAGTATTGCCGGGATTCGCCGCTGGCCCAAAGAATATCTTCCAACAATTTTTGATGCCTCCCGTGTCGATCAAGTGATCGATATTGATCAAAAAGATGCCGAAGTGACCATGCGACAACTCGCCCGTCATGAAGGCATTTGTGCCGGCACTTCCTCCGGTGGTGCAGTATGGGCAGCATTGCAAGTGGCAAAACACAATCCCGATGCAGTGATTGTCTGTATCATTTGTGATCGGGGAGATCGTTACCTTTCTACTGGCCTCTATTCTGTAAAAGATGAACTTTAAAGATGGTGTGTAAAAAACGGTCCGTAGAAACGTTCTGTAAAAACGAGAGATAATATGATGTTTGGCTACCCTATTTTAGTCTTTGATATCGAAACAGTGACGGATGTAAAAGCGGGTAGCCAACTCTATGGACTGGATTTACCGCTTGATGACGCCCAACAAGCCTTAAATAAACTGCGTCGGCAAGAAGCCGGTACAGAGTTTCCTCGCACGCCTTTGCATGAAATTGTCTGTATTTCCGGCCTATGGATTGATCAGGATAAATTTCAACTGTTTTCATGGAGCAGAGAAAATTTTTCCGAGATCGAGATCCTGCAAAAATTTGTTGGTATTTTTGAGAAAAAATCGCCGATTCTGGTGAGCTGGAATGGTGGTCAGTTTGATTTGCCGGTGATTATGTACCGCTGTTTATATCATGGGGTAACCGCGGCCAATTTATTTGAGCAGGGCGACTGGAATCCTCAGAAACGACATAATAATTACCAGAATCGATATCATGCCAGACACACCGATTTAATGGATGTACTGGCGAGTTTTAATATTCGTAATTTTCAGAAACTTGATGATGTGGCACAAATTCTGGGTTATCCCGGCAAACGTGGGTTATCAGGTTATCATGTGGCAGACTATGTAAAACAGCAGCAATGGCTGGATTTAAGTTGTTATTGTGAAGGTGATGTGCTGAATACTTGGTTGATTTATTTACGCTGGTTGCTGTTACGTGGATTTATCCAGCAGGCACAGCATCAGGACTGGATTCGTCATACGATTTTATATCTACAGCAACAACCGCAACATGCCGAATTTCTAGAAATTTGGCAAAAGACCTGTTTAAGCACGGTATTTACACAATCTGATTTTAACTGAATCTACGTTACGCTCTTCAATCATTTATTTGGAATATCGCTTTGAAAAAGCATTTGCGTTCACAGCCAGCTTTGCAGCCAGTGACGTTATCAATTGAAAATTTATCGCATGAAGGTCGTGGTATTGCCTTATATGGTGCCGAGCAGTCTGATCATAGCAAACAGGGTAAAAAAGTTTTTGTGCGCTTTGCCCTGCCGCAAGAAACTGTACTGGCCAAAATCACCAGACAGCATAAACGTTTTGAAGAAGCAGATGCAATTGAGATACTTAGTGATCCATCACCCGATCGTGTTCAGCCAATTTGTAAACATTTTGGTGTATGTGGTGGCTGTTCAATCCAGCATATTGCATTAGATAAACAAATCGCATTTAAGCAGGACGTCTTAAAGTCACATTTGCAGCATATCGCGGGCATTGCACCGCATCACTGGTTAGCACCGATTCGTTCCTTAACAACCGATTATCGTCGTCGTGCACGCTTAGGTGTTCGCTGGCGAGCAAAACAGCAACAGATGATTGTTGGTTTTCGTGAAAGTAAGTCTAATTATCTGGTGGCAATTGAACACTGTCCGATTCTGGATGAACGTGTATCTTCTCAACTTTTAGCCCTGACCGATTGCTTAAAACAGCTGGAAAATAAACAGGCAATTACCCATCTTGAATTTGCGCTTGGCGATCAGGACGTTGCCTTACTTATTCGGCATGTGAGTAAGCTGTCACAGCAAGACATTGAAAAATTGTTAGATTTTGTAAAAAAACGTGCTTGGCAGCTATATTTGTTGCCTGATCGATACCAAACGCTACAGCGTATTGATGCAGAAACTGCTATAATGCGTTTGCATTACCAATTGCCAGCATTCGATTTAAAACTGGCATTTTCACCTGTCGATTTTACACAGGTGAATGCAACTGTGAATCAACAAATGGTGCAGTTGGCATGTCAGTTGCTTGATTTGCAAAAAGGTGAAAGAGTTTTGGATTTGTTCTGTGGTCTGGGAAATTTCTCTTTTGCTTTGGCAAAATGCGTGGGAGAAATGGGGCAGGTCGTGGCGGTAGAAGGTGTCGAAGAAATGGTTTTACGTGGTGAGGAAAATGCCAGATTGAACCAGATCAGCAATGTCAAATTTTATCAGCAGGATCTAGCACAGGATTTCTCGGATCAGACATGGGCAACACAGGGATTTGATGCGCTACTCATTGATCCACCTCGCGCAGGTGCGGAACAAGTCATGCAATATGTGGTGAATTTTGCTGCAAAAAGAATAGTATATGTATCTTGTGATCCAGCAACATTGGCAAGAGATGCAGGTATTTTAACTCGGCAAGGCTATCGATTGGTTCAGGCCGGTGTGATGGATATGTTTACCCATACCGAGCACGTCGAATCGATTACTTTGTTCGAAAAAATTGTATCCAGTGGGTGCAATGAAGTTTAATTGAGCATAACGATAGGGAGGATGGTATGGTCACAGTGCGGGAAGAACTGCCAGGAAGACTAAATCAGCTTTCTGTAGTGACGACTGGGGAACATGCCGCCGAAACTCAGATAGATTTGGTGGCTTGGCTGGATCGTTTAAAACATAATAATGATTTTCAAGATCTGGATTTATTAGAACATGCATGTCATCTTGCTTTAGAACATGAAATCATTAGTACCATTAAACATCGTAGCAATACTTTTGCGATGGGAATTGGTATGGCTGATATTCTTGCGCATTTAAATGTCGATCAGGAAACACTGGTGGCAGCGGTATTGTATCGAAGTGTGCGGGAGGGGCTGACCACACTTGAAGAAGTCGAAAAAGATTTTGGTGATCAAGTGTTCCAACTGGTCAAGGGTACTTTGGCCATGGGGAAGCTGTCTGATCTGATTGAACAGAACAAGCATCTGGAAGATCATTTTAATAATAATCAACGTGAGCATCTGACCGGCATTTATAAAATGCTGATTGCCGTGACCGAAGATGTACGTGTGGTATTGATTAAACTTGCCGAACGTACCTATGTTCTAAGACAATTACATGATGCACCAAAAGATCGTCAGGAACGGGTGGCACGGGAAATTTTAACCATTTATGCACCATTGGCGCACCGTCTAGGTATTGCACAGCTGAAATGGGAACTGGAAGATCTCGCCTTTCGTTATCTTTCCCCAGATCGTTATAAAGAAATTGCCACTTTACTTAATGAGAAGCGTACCGAGCGTGAACATTATATTCAGACGGTGATTCAGGAAATTAAAACCGAACTGGAAAAAAATGATATTCATGCCGAGATTACGGGTCGAGTAAAACATATTTATTCGATTTATCGCAAAATGCGTAGCAAGAACCTGAGTTTTGATCAGCTCTATGATATTCGTGCGTTACGAATACTGGTGGACTCGGTGCCGGAGTGTTATCACTCGCTCGGTATCGTTCATCAATTATGGCATCATATTCCACATCAGTTTGATGACTACATTACCAATCCCAAAGCCAATGGTTACCGTTCCTTGCATACGGCAGTGATTGCTGAAAACAAATCGCTGGAAATTCAGATCCGTACCAAAGATATGCATCAGGAAGCCGAGCTTGGGGTATGTTCTCATTTTAATTATAAAGAAGGTGAAAAACGTACCGATCATTCCTTTAATCATCGCTTGCATTCCCTGCGTTCTGTACTTGAGTTATATCAGGAACGTAAAGATGCACAACCCATCAATACCTCGGATGAGGACGATCACGAAAACATTGAATCTTTACAAGATTTTGAAGAATTTGAAAAGATTTATGTGTTTAGCCGTGATGGCGATATAAAGGAATTGCCGCGGGGGTCTACCGCACTGGATTTTGCCTACCATGTGCACACCGAAGTGGGTAACCATTGCTATGCAGCACGGGTCAATCAACGCTATGTGCCCCTGACTTATGTGCTTAAAACCGGTGAGCAGGTTGAAATTTTAACCAAAAAGGATCGTGAGCCAAACCGTGACTGGCTGGTGCATTCATTAGGTTATATCAAAACCGCCAGAGCTAGAGATAAGCTCAGACACTGGTTTAGACAACAGGATCGTAGTAAAAATCTGGAAATCGGACGTGAAATTCTCAATAAGGAATTGACACGTTTGGCCATCCATCCCAAAAGTATTGATCTGAACGATTATTGCAATATCTTCAATGCCAAAACCGGAGAAGATATTTTAATTGGATTGGTAGCGGGTGATATTAGCCTGCATCAATTGATGAATCAGGTCAATCGTCAGATGCATATTGATGCAGATGAACCGGAACTGGTGCTTAAGCCGGCGTTAAATCCACGTGCCAGCCATACCTTATCTGCGCATGGCATTCTGATTGACGGACTGGATAATGTGGAATTGCATATCGCCAAATGCTGTCAGCCTGTACATGGCGAAGGCATCGGTGGCTATATTACTCTGAATCGTGGTGTCAGTATTCATAAAATTGCATGTCCAGATTATCTGCGCATGATCGAAAATGAGCCGGAACGTGGTGTGGAAGCCGATTGGGAAATGCAGCCAACCCGTGGTCAAAGTGTACAGATCGTGGTTGAAGCTTATGATCGTCGTGGTCTGCTAAAAGATTTGACTCAGGTGATTTTTGCCGATCATGTCAATATTCGTCAGGTCAATACCATTTCGGACAACGATGGCATTGCCAATATGAAACTGTTGATTGAAGTCAAGGGGTTGGCGCAGTTATCCCGTCTTTTGGCTAGACTGGAACAACAACCCGGTATTATCAGTGCAAGACGCTTGGTGCAAGGCAGTTAAAGTCTGATCATGTGTCATATTTTATTGATGATCACCCACTATACCAGTGGGTGATCTGGTTTTTATAGTTTACAGTTTTTTCTAATTGATCTATTTACGGCTTAAAAATGTATTTGCCCAGCGATTGACACATTGTGGGCTGAACTGACTTAAATGAAACATCAGTCGGGTCGAGAAACCGACTGGATGATGCGTTGCCAACAATGGCCATTGACTGGTTGCAGTTTGCCATACGGCTTGAGCCACATCATCTGCCTGTAGATGGACGCCCATATTTTTAATTGTTCCAGCATCCATATTGGTCACCATATCCGTATTGACAAATAATGGCATGACATCGAGCACCCGAATACCATACTTTGCCCATTCAATATCCAACCCTTCCGTAATCCCCCTGACAGCAAATTTACTACTGGAATATGACACCAGATCGGGTTGACCATAAATAGCAGAAGCGGAAGAAAGATTGATAATGCGTGCATGCGCTTGCTGTTTTAAATAGGGCAAGGCAGCGTGGCAACCATTGAGTACACCTTTCACATTGATATCAATGGTACGATGATGATGGTCAATGTCAGTTGCTTCAAAATCGCCCGAATATAAGATTCCAGCATTATTCACCAGAATGTCCAGACCACCTGCCCAATCTACAAAGTCCTGTAATGCAGTTTGCCATTGTTGATAATCGCTGACATCAAGATGACCTGCTTTGGCATTTTCGCCCAGTTCATTGGCAAGTGTATGCGCCTGTGTCTGATGAATGTCGTAAATGCCTACGCGATAACCTTTTTGATAAAATAAGCGGGCAATTGCGGCACCAATACCTTGTGCTGCACCTGATATAAAAATCCGTTTTGTCATGTGTGATCTCACTTGATCTTTTTATGTAAATCGACCTAGCATAACCCTATATCATGGTCAACGGTTGAATGTAAATGCAGCAGTTATTACAAATTATGCAAAAATTACGGGCTGAGTGTCCGTGGGATCGGGCACAAACCCCGCAAAGTTTGACCAGATATGCCATAGAAGAAGCCTATGAAGTCGAAGATGCAATCCGGGAGGGGGATGTGCAACATATCAAGGAAGAGTTGGGAGACCTATTATTACAAGTGGTTTTTCAATCGCAGATGTATGCCGAACAGGAAGCGTTTAATTTTCACGATGTGGTAGAAGTCTTAAAAGAAAAACTGATTCGTCGCCATCCGCATGTATTTGATGAAAACTTTTCAGCATTGACCGAACAGGAGGTCAATAGTATTTGGCAAAATATCAAACAACAAGAAAAAGCAGCCAAAGGTGAAAAATTTAACAGTAAACTGGATAAAATTAAGCTGGGGGCAAGTGTTACACAGGCACAAAAATTACAGGACTATGCAGCAAGCTTAAATTTTGACTGGGATCATGTCGATGGCGCCTGGCAGAAATTACAGGAAGAATTACAGGAATTGCAACTGGCGATTCAAAACAATGACCAAGAAAATATGCATGAGGAATTGGGTGACTGCCTATTTTCTTTAATTAATGTGGGACGTAAACTCAATCAGGATAGTGATTCGGCTTTATTGGCAACCATTTCTAAATTTAGAACACGCTTTGCCTATATTGAACAAAAATTGGCAGAACAGGGACTTACACCGGAACAATGTGAGCTGGTGCAATTAGATCGTTTATGGGATCAGGCTAAAAATGATGAAAAACACAGGCAGAATCTTTAACTATTTGCTTTGTATGTTGCTGGGTTTGGGATATGGCGCAAATGGTTTTGCAGATAATAATAGTCGCTCTAATGATTTCGAGGCATGGAAAGCCCGTCAGCAACAGCATGATGCGCGGCTAAAACAAGTGGGATCAGCTAGTATCTTGCAGCAAAGAGTGGTGCAGGTGCAACCAGTTCAGCCTTTACATGGCGATGAAAAGTTAAGGGTGCAGCAGTTGGGGACACAGCTAAAATTAAATATTAATACTGCCACAAGCGATGAAATCGTTGCCAAACTAGAAGGCATTGGACGTAAAAAAGCGCAGGCAATTATTGATTACCGCAATCAGCATGGCACATTTAAAAAAGTAGATGACGTCTTAAACGTAAAAGGCTTTGGCCCTAAAACACTGGATAAAAATCGTGACAGAATTCAATTAAGCGACTAGAGTGATGGGTCAAATTGCATAAACAAATTGCCCTTTAGCAAAGATAGAGCTATGATTAAGCCATTATTTCTTAGCTAAATTCCAACCTGGAGCCAGCTTCTTTGCAAACCTTGCGTGCCTCAAAATGTGGATTGTCCATATCTTTACTTCCACCTTCAATATTAGACATTCTCGATAGTCTGACCAAAGCAGGATACGATGCATATATCGTTGGCGGTGGTGTCCGTGATTTGATTTTAGGTGAAAATCCTAAAGATTTTGATGCAGTGACCAATGCAACACCTGCACAGATTAAACAGGTGTTTGGGCGACGTTGCCGTATTATCGGACGCCGTTTTGAACTGGCACATGTACATTCTGGCCGGGAAATGATTGAAGTTGCCACCTTTCGTGCGCCGCCGAAAAAAGCTGTCACCAGTGTTACAGGTATGGTGTTACGCGATAACAACTGGGGCACCATCGAACAGGATTTTGCCCGTCGCGATTTCAGTATCAACACATTATATTATCAGCCCCGCAAAGGTGTGGTGCTGGATTTTTGTGATGCTTATAAAGATATAAAAAGTAAAAAATTACGCTTACTCGGTGATGCCAAACAACGTTTTGATGAAGATCCGGTACGGATGCTGCGTACTTTGAGGTTTGCGGCAAAACTCAATTTTAATATTGATCAGGCGATTTTGGATATCTGGGATGTAGAGTGTGCAGCACAATTACGTGAAGTGTCGCCACACCGGCTCTATGATGAATCGCAAAAAATGTTTTCCATGGGTAAACTGGAAAAATTATTGCCGATGCTTATTCAGTTTAATATTTGGAAGCAGGTGCTTGCCGATGTCAAACCTGAAATTACCCCATTGATTCAACGTGCAGCGCAAAATACCGATCAACGTATTGTGCAGGGTAAAAGCATTAACTCGGCATTCTTTTATGCAGTGCTGTTATGGCAGCCCTATTTGGAGCGTATCGAATTTTATCGCAGTAAAGGTGTAATTGAAGCCGAAGCGCGGGCACAGGCAGGGATTGATGTATTAAAACGGCAGGCCACTTGTACCATTATTCCGCGTTTTGCCGAAACTTTTATCCGTGAAGTATGGGAAATGCAGATTCGCCTGATCTCACCAAAACCGCAACATATCGTGCAGCTTGCAAATCATGCCCGTTTTCGGGCAGGTTTCGACTTTTTGTTATTGCGTGAACAATCTGGTGATCAAACTACCCAAGGCATGGGACAATGGTGGGAAAATTTTCAGGAATTAAGTAACGACCAAAAAGAAAAAGCCATTGCTGATTATCGACGTCAACAACAAAAAAATCGTCGTAAAGTACCCGATGAGCAACATGAAGCATTTGTACCGCTGGTGCTGGAAACTCAGGTCAATACCCGTGCAGCACGACGGGCCAAACAGAAAAATGAAGCTCGAGCGCAAAAGTTAAATCCGCAAAAGACAGCATCTTCTTCAGCTGTTGAGCAGACTTCTGGCGTGACTTCGGGGCATCCGATTCTAAAGCGTCGTCGTGTACAACGTGACTTATCTCATGTGGTTTTTGGGCCGACACAATGACTGAGATGATGCATACCTGTTACATTGGTATGGGTAGTAATTTGGGCGATAGCCGGAAAATTCTAAAGCAAGCCATTCGGCAATTGCAAGAACTAGGGACAGTCAAGGTTTCACGCTTATATGCAAGTCCGCCCATGGGACCGCAGGACCAGCCCGATTATCTTAATGCTGTGGTTTGCTTACAGACTCAGCTAGAACCTCTGGCATTACTTGATGCATTGCAACACATTGAAAATAATTCTGGACGTGTGCGCTTGCGCCATTGGGGTGAACGTACGTTAGATCTTGATTTGCTACTTTATGATGCGCAGAATATCCAGCATCCACGCTTGACTGTACCTCATGCAGGATTGCTACAACGGGATTTTGTGATTTTACCTTTACTGGATCTGGTTGCAGATCTGCAAGTGAACGGTATTGCGTTAAAGCAACTGGATTGCGTCAAACATGCCAGCGCAAAAGCAATTGCAGCATTAGACTGGTATGCGCATATTTGAAAAACGGATTTAAAACGTATTATTAAAATCGCCATTTCTGGCATATTTTAGAGGAAGGCTGCATGATTAGTCTTACAGATTTAAGAAAATTTAAAAGCGAAGGACGTAAATTTTCTTGTCTGACTTGTTACGATGCAAGTTTTGCCAAAGCATTACAACAGGCTGAAATTGATACAATTCTGGTTGGCGATTCTTTAGGTATGACCATTCAGGGACATGATTCGACTTTGCCTGTCAGTGTTTCGGATATGGTTTACCATACCCGAGCTGTGGCGCGGAGTAATTCGCATGCCTTGATTATGACCGATTTACCTTTTATGAGTTATGCCACCTTGGACGATGCCTTGCAGCATTCCAGACAGGTGATGCAGGCCGGTGCGCATGTGGTAAAAATCGAAGGTGGTGCGTGGTTGGCAGATACCATACAAGCACTGACCCGTAACGGTGTCCCTGTGTGTGTACATTTGGGTCTGACACCACAATCAGTCCATGTGTTTGGTGGCTATAAGCTACAGGCCAGAACCCGTCATGCTGCCGATCAGTTACTGGCCGATTGTCAGGCTGTGGTTGAAGCGGGTGCAGCTTTGTTATTATTGGAATGTGTGCCTGCTGCGCTTGCCAAGGAAGTCACACAAAGATTTGGTGTGCCGGTGATTGGTATCGGGGCAGGCGTTGAGACCGACGGTCAAGTGCTTGTCATACAAGATATGTTAGGATTGACCTCGGGTAAAGTTGCACGTTTCGTACGTAATTTTATGCAGGAACAGTCAGGGGAACATGCGATTGTGGATGCCATCAAGGCATATCATACTGCGGTACTGGAGCAGACATTTCCTGCCCAGGAACATACATTTCAAGTTGAGCTATAACAATGAAGACTGAAACGACAATACAAGGTTTAAATGCTGCCTTGGCACCTGCACGTATAGCTCGTAAAACAATTGGTTTTGTGGCAACCATGGGGAATTTGCATCAGGGACATTTGAATCTGGTGCGGGAAGCCAAGAAACTATGCGATCTGGTGGTGGTGAGTATTTTTGTCAATCCAATCCAGTTTGGTCCAAACGAAGATTTTGATAATTATCCTCGCACACTGGAAGCAGACAGCCACTTACTGGCCGATGTTGGTTGTGATGTATTATTTGCGCCGACAGTACAGCAAATGTATGGTGATCAAGAGCGTAAAACCAAAGTCAGTGTACATGGCATTACCGAAATTCTTTGTGGTCAGTCCCGTCCCGGCCATTTTGATGGTGTTGCCACGGTTGTGACTAAACTCTTTAATATCGTGCAACCCAATATTGCTTTTTTTGGACAAAAAGACTGGCAGCAACTGGCCATTATCCGTGCTATGACCCGTGATTTGAACTTCTTCATCGATATTGTTGGTGTGCCGATTACCCGTGCAGAAGACGGTTTGGCCCTTAGTTCACGTAATGCATATTTGACAGCTGAACAGCGTCAGGTTGCACCTGTGATTTATCAGGCATTAACCACTGCACAACAGCAATTGCAGCAACATATAGATTTGCAACAGGTCTTGGCTCAGATTGATTTAACATTGGTCAATGCCGGTTTTGTGGTGGATTATGTTAAGGCATATACACCGGATTTATTGCCTGTGACACAGTTTGATCAGGATATTGTGTTATTTATTGCAGCAAAATTAGGTTCTACACGATTAATTGACAATTTGCTGGTAAAATTTTCTGATTAAGACATTATTATTCACCGGTTTGGTTGAAAAATGAAAAAGATTCTCGTTGTTGCAGGACGTTCTGGTTCGGGGAAAACCTCGGCTTTACAGGTGCTTGAGGATTTGGGTTTTTATATCATTGATAACCTGCCGCTGGTACTGGTGCCGGAAATTGTTGCGAAACTCAGCAATGATAATGCGATGGAGCTGCTGGCACTTGGTGTAGATATTCGAAGCCTGAATATTGATCAGGTTTCGATTGATGATGTGTTAAATGAACTTGAAGCACATGGTGCAGTTGAAGTGGTTTATCTCACTGCCCGTGAGGAAGTACTGGTTTCACGTTATGCGTCTTCTCGTCGTCCGCACCCGCTTGCCAATAAGTATGAATCTCTAACCGAATGTATCCGGGTTGAGGAGCAGCTACTTTACCCGGTCTATCGCCGTGCAACCTTGACTATCGATACCAGTAGCAAAACCGTACACGAGTTAAAACACACACTCTCGGTAAAATTGGGGCAGGGCGATAACCTTATCGTGATCTTACAGTCTTTTGGCTTTAAACATGGTATTCCGCTGGATGCCGATTATGTGTTTGACCTAAGACATTTGGTCAATCCGCACTGGATTAATGAATTACGTCGTTATACGGGTCTGGATCCGCAAATTAAGGAATTTTTGGCTGCCGATGCCATGGTGAATGATATGTACGCGGACATTTATCAATTTGTGGATAAATGGTTGCCGGTTTTTAGTCAAGGGCATCGTCATTTTGTAACAATTTCATTGGGTTGTACCGGTGGTCAGCATCGTTCGGTCTATTTTGTCGATAGACTTGCGGAAGACCTTAAGGCAAAATGGTCGGTACAAGTTTTACATCGGGAAATGAAACACTGGTCATGATTGACACTACTGTAGATGTTATTAATAAATTGGGTTTGCATGCGAGAGCTTCGGGAAAACTCATCGAAGTGACCAGTAGATACCGTTCCAATATTCAACTGGGTAAAGGTAAAGAATTGATTGATGCAAAAAATATTATGTCTTTACTCATGCTTGGTGCAGGGAAAGGTACAACCTTGCGATTAATTGTGGAAGGTCCGGATGAGCAAAAAGCTTGTGATGAAATTTTGGCATTATTTGCCGCACGTTTTTATGAGGCTGAATAAATAATGGCTCGTCGTCCCCGTCCCTATAGTGAAGAAGATTTTGCAGATGTACAAGATGGTCGTGCCAGTAAATCTGAACAAAAGCGTCATGTTCAGCGCATGGCTGCACTGGCTGAACAGCTTGCCGAGTTACCGAAAAAACAGATTCAGAAATTACCTGTTGATAAACGCTTGATTGATGCTTTTCTGGAATTGGAAAGTATTAGTTCTTTTGAAGCACGGCGGCGCCAGTTTCAGCGTATTGGCAAATTGCTGCGCACAGAAGATGAAACCATGTTGTTAAGTTTTTTGGTACCAAAACAGGGTGCCAAGAAACAGGCACAGTTGTTACGCTGGGTAGACCGTGTGATTGAACAGGGTGATATTGCCATTAACGAGTTCTGTAAGCTATATCAAGCCGCAGATCGGCATACGCTACGACAGCATGTATTACGTTATCAACGCGATGCACAAAAACAGATAGATGAACCAGATCTGGCAAAGTTACGGCAGAATATCATCAATTATGTGCAGCAAGTGGCGCTGATTTCGGAATAAGGTTGAAATTCTGATTAATTCAATACTTGGCTGAGATTTTAAAATCGCCTATTGTTGTACTGTTTGACAATTTGAATTGAGTTAAAGCGATGTATATCGGTCAATTGGCAGCACAGACAGGCGTAACACAAAAAGCCATTCGGCATTATGAGAAATTGGGCTTGCTGCCAATCCCTCAGCGTAAAGGCAACTATCGTATTTATGATCAAATGCATGTGCATTTGGTCAATATGATTCGTCGTGCGCAATCGGTTGGGTTTAGTCTGGCAGAGATTTCAGAATTAGCACAGATTAAAGCACAGCAAAAATGCTTTCCTTTGGCTTTCGCCCAACAGCTTTTTCAGGAAAAGCGCCAACAAATTCAGCAACAACAAGAAAAATTAGTAGCGATTGAAAAAAACTTAATAACCTTAGAACAGGAGCTGGTTTCGCTGTATCAAACTGACTAAAATATTTAATCTCTCCTAAAAAGTTTAAAAATCCATTTGACTCTTACCTTAGGGGCAGGGTTTATAGTCAATGTCTTATTTATTTCTAAGGCAAAAAAATGGATACATTGGCATCATTTAAAGGTTCAACTGCATTAATCACTGGCGCATCTTCTGGTATCGGAGCGGGCTTTGCCAGAGTGCTTGCTGCTTGCGGCATAGATTTAGTCATTACTGCCCGATCAGAACAATCTTTACAGGATTTGGCTGATGAGTTAAAAGCATTGTATGACATTGAAATTGATGTGGTCGTGCTGGATTTAGCCCAAACAGATGCACCGCAAAAGTTATTTGATCATCTTCAGCAACACAATAAGTCAATTGATATTCTGATCAACAATGCAGGATTTGGCAAATGGGCGAAGTTTCTGCATCAGCCATTGGATAGTTACCGCGATATGCTGAACTTAAATATTCAGGCCTTAGTGGATTTAACGTATTTATTTCTGCCTGCAATGCTAACGCAAAATAAAGGCATCGTGATTAATCTGGCATCTACCGCAGCCTTTCAGCCTTTACCCTATATTGCGGTATATGGCGCTTCCAAATCTTTTGTACTTAATTTTAGTGAGGCACTTGCAGGGGAATATGCAGGACAAGGCATCAAGTTTCTGGCTTTATGTCCTGGTAATACAGCGACAAATTTTGCCCAAACTGCCAATGCAGACACCACTGGTATGGCTGTTTCAACAGTAGAAGATGTTGTACGTGCAGCAATACGGGCACTCGATCAGAACAAATTATATTGTGTACCGGGAAAGAGTAATTATTTTACTGCGCAATTGTCACGGATTTTAACACGATCAGCCATGATTAAAATGGTATCTAATATGCTCAAAAAACGAGTAACAGCATAGTTTTACTGCAAGATCGCAGGCTTATTTTTTTAAGTATATAAGCCTGCGATCAATTTATGCTGAAGTATTTATCTTTGGCTGGACTACACGATGTTTAACTGGCTGCAATTGATTCCTGTTCGGCACGTTGCTTGGCCCAATCTCGCAAGATAAATTTTTGTAATTTCCCGGTCGACGTTTTGGGAATTTCGGTAATGATGACATCTTTAGGGACTTTAAAACGGGCAAGCTCCTGACGACAATGTTCAATAATTTCATCTGCTGCGGCATTCATCCCCTGTTTTAATTCAATAAAGGCGCAGGGTACTTCCTGCCAGCGTGGATCGGGTTTTGCGACCACAGCTGCCGTTAAAATTGCAGGATGGCGATACAACACTTCTTCTACTTCTAACGATGAGATATTTTCCCCGCCGGAAATAATCACATCTTTGGCACGGTCGGTAATTTTGGCATAGCCGTCAGGCTGGCAAACTGCCAGATCTCCGGTATGAAACCAGCCACCTTTAAAGGCTTCATCAGTTGCAGCTTTGTTTTTTAGATAACCTTTCATGACAATATTGCCCCGGAACATGATTTCCCCCATGGTCTCACCATCTTTGGGCACAGGTTGCATGGTCTCCGGATCCAGTACTTTCATGCCATCCTGTAGGGGATAGGGCACACCTTGACGTGAATGTAAATGGGCCTGCTCCTCAATGCTTAGATCACTCCAGCCAGCCTGCGAAGCACAAAGTGCAGAAGGACCATAGGTTTCGGTCAGACCATAGACATGGGTGACATTAATTCCGATTTTACGCATACCTTCAATAATTGCTGCCGGTGGTGCTGCACCTGCAACCATCACTTCGACCCGGTGATCAAATGCAATTTGTTGCTGTTTTGGCGTATTGATCAGCATCGACAGTACAATTGGTGCGCCGCAGAAGTAATCTACTTTATGTTGGGCAATCAGTTTGAAAATCAGTTCGGGATCGACTTTACGCAAGCAAATATTGGTTCCGCCATTGGCTGCCATGGTCCATGCAAAGCACCAGCCATTACAGTGAAAAAGTGGCAACGTCCATAAATAGGTTGCGCGTGGTGTCATACCACAGGCAATGATATTGCTGGCTGCATTAATATAGGCGCCACGATGATGATATACCACGCCTTTGGGATTGCCTGTGGTTCCCGAGGTATAGTTTAAGCTGATGGCGTCCCATTCATCCTGAGGTAAATGCCATTCAAAGTCTGGATCACCTTGTTTCAACCATGATTCATATTCATAATCGCCTATCGCAATTTGTTCACCATCAAATTCTTCATCAAAGACGTCAATCACGATGATGTCTTGCTGGGGAATCAGTTTTAGTGCCTCTAGCGCGACCTGACGAAATTCGGGATCAACCAATAGCACTTTAGATTCGGCATGTTCCAGCATAAATGCAATCGTTTTGGCATCCAGACGGGTATTTAAGGTATTGAGTACTGCACCCGCCATTGGCACGGCAAAATGTGCCTCAATCATCGCAGGAACATTGGCCAATAAAACCGAAACCGTATCGTTTTTGGCAATTCCAAGTTGCTGTAACTGATGGGCAAACTGGCGGCAACGCTGATATTTCTCCCGCCAGCTGATATGACGACTGCCATGGATAATCGCGTCCTGATTTGGATAAATATAAGCTGCCCGCTCTAAATAACGTAATGGCGATAATGCAACAAAATTTGCTGCTGTACGCGGTAATTCATCATAGGCACTGACCATGTGCAATACTCCCTGTATTGTAATTTGCGATAATGATAGATATCTTTTTAAGCATGGAATCTAGTTAAAGCTAGTCTAATTTTAAGCGAATTGCTTTAAGGCTTTAGTCGCAATTTTGTACAAAACAGTGCTTTTAAGCCATCTATTTTGTCTAAAATAATATCAGCATATGACGACTGTATTTTTAAAATTTTAACTTAAGTTAATGAATAATAATTAAATATTATTTGCAATAAAAAATTTGGTTACAACTGATAATTCGACAGACTACAATGTGCTGTGCGATATTTGGCACATCTTCTTTTTAGGGATAATAATTTATGGTATCGATTTTGTTTATTGGACTTGTTGTTACCATTCTCTTGACTCCGGGGCCAACCAATACATTATTGGCATCTTCGGGGATTCAAATTGGTGTCAAACGTTCATTAAAACTTATCCCAGCCGAAGTGCTAGGTTACCTTATTGCAATTACCACATGGGGATACTTGATTGAGTTAATCTCACATAGCTTGCCTTGGTTACCTTCTGTTTTAAAATTAATCAGTGCTGGCTATATTATTTTTCTTGCCATTAAACTCTGGAAAAAATCTCTGGAGCAGGGCAATCTGGATCAACCTACCATTACACCTAAAGCATTATTCTGTGCGACTTTGCTGAATCCAAAAGGATTGTTATTTGCATCTGCTATTTTTCCACCAGAGACATGGAATGCAATGCAACAATATTTGATGCACATGGGGACATTTTTAGCGTTAATTATTCCAATTGCTTTTTTATGGATTGCATTTGGTGCAGCACTCATTTCTAATCAGGTGAAATGGTTGAATCAGGCAAATCTACAACGTACAGCGTCGATTATTCTGGTTACTTTCTCTCTGCCTTTAAGCTATTCAGCTATTACATCCTTTTAATTTTTGATCCATTTATCCCTGCAATAGGGATAAAATCTTGGCATGCCCTGATTTGACTCATTTCCATTGCTTAAATTGTTGATTCAGGGCGCTAAAGGTTTTCTAATTGGCTAAAGGCGTGTAAAATAACCGCTCTAATTTTTATACACCTGACTGATATTTTCTTTTATATCAATCTCGCGGTGACATGCTCCTTGGTGTGGGGCATCACTCCTTAAGGATTACATTATGCCAATTATCACTTTGCCAAATGGCGATCAAAAACAATTCGACCATCCTGTATCGGTAATGGAGGTTGCACAAAGCATTGGACCGGGACTTGCCAAAAATACGGTGGCAGGACGAGTCAACAACAAACTTGTTGATGCCAGTGACTTGATTACCGATGATGCAACCCTACAAATTATCACTCCCAAGGATGAAGATGGTTTAGAAATTATTCGCCATTCCTGCGCACATCTGGTTGGACATGCTGTTAAGCAGTTGTTCCCTGAAGCAAAAATGGTCATTGGTCCGGTGATTGAAGAAGGGTTTTATTACGATATTTTTACGCCAAAACCTTTTACTTTAGAAGATATGGATGCGATCGAACAGCGTATGAAACAGCTGATCGATCAGGATTATGATGTCATTAAAAAAATGACACCGCGCGATGAAGTGATTAAAACCTTTACCGAACGTGGTGAAATTTATAAATTGCGTCTGATTGATGATATGCCTGACGAACAGCAAATGGGCTTATATTATCATCAGGAATATGTTGACATGTGTCGTGGTCCGCATGTTCCCAATACAAAATTCTTAAAATCATTTAAGCTGACTAAAATTTCCGGTGCCTACTGGCGTGGTGATGCCAAGAATGAGCAGTTACAACGGATTTATGGTACAGCTTGGGCGGATAAAAAACAGCTTGCTGCCTATGTGAAACGGATTGAAGAAGCAGAAAAACGTGATCACCGTAAAATAGGTAAAGCCTTAGATCTATTCCATATGCAGGAAGAAGCACCGGGTATGGTATTCTGGCATGCCAATGGCTGGACCATTTATCAAGTGCTTGAGCAGTACATGCGTAAAGTACAGCAAGATAATGGTTATGAAGAAGTGCGTACACCACAGATTGTTGATTTTACCTTGTGGGAAAAGTCTGGACATGCAGCAAACTACGCCGAGAATATGTTTACCACGCATTCCGAAAACCGCAACTATGCGGTAAAACCAATGAATTGTCCTTGTCACGTACAAATTTTTAATCAGGGTTTAAAATCCTATCGTGACTTGCCAATTCGTCTGGCTGAGTTTGGTTCCTGTCACCGTAATGAGCCATCAGGTTCCTTGCACGGGATTATGCGGGTACGTGGTTTTACTCAAGATGATGCGCATATCTTCTGTACCAAAGAGCAAATCGGACAGGAAGTTGCCGACTTTATTAAATTGACGCTGGATGTTTATAAAGATTTTGGCTTTGAAGATGTTCAGATGAAATTGTCTACCCGTCCGGAAAAACGTGTGGGTGATGATTTACTTTGGGATATGGCAGAAAAATCTCTGGCAGATGCACTTGATGCAGCGGGTCTGGAATGGGAGTTGCAACCGGGCGAAGGTGCTTTCTATGGTCCAAAAATCGAGTTCTCTTTAAAAGATTGCTTGGGTCGCGTCTGGCAATGCGGTACAATTCAGTGTGACTTTAATTTGCCTGCACGATTAGACGCTTCATTTGTGACAGAAGACAATGATCGTGACCAGCCCGTAATGCTGCATCGTGCAATTCTTGGTAGTTTTGAACGATTTATTGGTATACTTATTGAACATTATGCTGGTTTTATGCCACCATGGTTAACCCCTGTACAAGCATGTGTGATGAACATTACCGATGCACAAAGTGCTGCATGTGGGCAAGTTGTGACAAAACTCAAGGAAAATGGCCTGCGTGCGATTTCAGACTTGAGAAATGAAAAAATCGGCTTTAAGATTCGTGAACGTACATTAGAGCGTATTCCCTATCTACTGGTATTGGGCGATCGGGAAGTCGAAGAAGGTACAGTCAATGTTCGTACCCGTACAGGAAAAAATTTAGGTACTATGTCAATTGATGCTTTCATTGACCTAGTGAAATCTGCCGTCGCCGAACGTGGCCGGTATATAGTGGAGTAATAGCGATTAAACAGCCTGACCGTAACCAACAACAAGGTGCAAAAAGTAACCGTCCTGCCATCAATGACGAAATTCGAGCAAAAGAAGTTCGTCTTGTTGCCGCAGATGGTGAGCAACGAGGAATTGTTTCTTTAACTGAAGCATTAAAAGCTGCCGAAGATGCTGATCTTGATCTTGTTGAAATTGTGGCAAATGCTGAGCCACCTGTCTGTAAGATTATGGATTATAACAAGCACTTGTTTGATCTAAAACAAAAGCAGAAAGATGCCAAGAAAAAGCAGCATCAGGTGCAAGTGAAAGAGATTAAATTGCGTCCAGCAACAGATGTTGGTGATTACCAAGTGAAATTGCGTGCAATTTTAAAATTCCTTGAAGAAGGGAACAAAGTTAAAATTACTTTACGTTTCCGTGGTCGTGAAATGGCGCATCAGGATTTGGGTTTGGTGCAATTACAAAAAGTTGAGGTAGATGTTGCCGAATTTGGTGTAATTGAACAACAACCTAAAATGGAAGGTCGTCAAATGGGTATGTTGATTGGTCCGAAGAAAAGAAAATAATTCTTTGGATTAAGTAAAAGTAACGCTGTCTTTGGGCAGCGTTTTTTATGGAAAATTGATTGTTCGGGGTAGGATATGCATTAACGATTCTACTTATAAAATAGGGGAGATGGTCTGCATGCGTCCTGATTTGAATTTATTGTATGCGCTTGATGCTTTGCTCGAAGAAGGAAGTGTGGTGGGTGCCGCGCATCGGATGAATTTAAGTCCTTCCGCCATGAGTCGTATTTTGGCACGTATTCGTCAAACCACTAAAGATCCCATTCTGGTTCCTTCTGGTCGAGCAATGGTTGCAACGCCACGTGCTCTGGAGATTCATGCACAATTAAAGCAAGTCTTACATAGTTCCACTGATTTACTGTCTCCTGCTGTAGATGTGGATTTGAAACAACTCAGTATTCATTTTAAAATCAGGGCAAATGATGCTTTCACCAGCATGTATGCAGCACCTTTATTAAATTTGCTTGCTCAAGAAATGCCTCAGGCAAGCCTATGTTTTACACCCGAAGAAGATGATCTTGATGATGAAGCATTACGTAGCGGCCGTATTGATCTATTGATTAGTGCTTCAAGAATATTGGGACATGAAATGCGGGTACAAGCTTTATTTCAAACCAGGATGGTAGGGCTGGTATGTGCACAACATCCTATTTTGTCTGAAGAAATTACGCCACAAGCTTTAACTGAATGGGGCCATATCAATGTTTCAAGACGTGGTAAACTGCATGGCCCGGTAGATGAAGCATTAAAAAAATGGGCTTTAAATCGACAAATCAAGGCAGTATTTCCTACATTTAGTTCGGCACTGTTCACTTTACAACAATCTAATTTTATTTTAATTCTACCCAAAGAGATGGCAGATATTGCATTACAGATGGGAATGAATTTACAGTCTTTTCAATTACCATTTTCACTCAGTCCGATTTTAATGACGCAGTCATGGCATCCACGCCATCAAAATCATGTAGCACATTAATTATTAAGATGTAAAATTCGGGAATTAACAGAATTCCATGATATATCTCTATCTATTTAAGTGTATTTTTCCTGTATTGATGTTTGCACTGCACTATAGCCATGCAAAATAGTCACTTCTACGTGTTAAATATTTCCTTATACTTCTTCTAGTGATCACCAATTGATTGACGTTTCAATAGCTAAAGAGCGTGTAAGTGGTATGTATATATGGCTGGTTTTTCCATGATCAGTCTATATTCATGACCAATATTTCTATTTGACCCTTAGTGGAGAGAATTAATGGCTATTGATACAAATTTATTTAAAATTCATGATGTCAGTCGTTTTCCTTTATGCGTGTTCAGGGCGGATCAGGCCCAGTCGGGTTATGCCACGCAATGGGAACGAGAAATGGTACAGCTGTTACACAATGCACAACTGTTTACGATTGTTTATATCGAATTTAGTCAGAATGAAACGCATGAAGATCGTAAGCAGCGTGGTCTATGGCTTAAGCATCATAAAAATGACATGAATCAATATTGTAAGGCTTTGATTAGCGTGGAGCCTGATCAGGAAAAACGTATCCTGATTGAGCAACAGGCAGAAATTGCAGTTAAAGCATTTGGAACACCACATTATGCAGTAGGAAGTTTGGCCGAGGCGGAAAATTTGACACAACAGCTGACTTTGGAATGAGATTTCTCTTTATGTGTTGATTTCATCAATATTAATTATGGTGTAAGTGATCGAGCCAAATTTCTGTATAGATGACATATAATCTCTTTTATATAATCCATAGCAAAACAGCCAAGTATAAACTTAGCTGTTTTGCGCGTATCGATTGATATATCTTGTTAGGAAACGACTTTTGCTATTTTTTCCGCTTTATTCTCAATGACCTTTTGGCCAATTGGAATTTGGCGAGGCAATTTTTCCTCTGGAATGATCCGCTGTAAATCAATCATCAACAAACCATTTTGATAATCGGCGTGCTGTACTTCGATATGCTCATCCAGACGCAATGACAATTTAAATGCACGATGCGCAATACCTTTATGTAAATACTCTGCGGTTTCATCTTTATTTTCTTCAGGTTTACCTAAAATAGACAGCACCTGATTTTCCAGATTGATTGCCAGCTCTTCTTGTTTAAAGCCCGCGGTTGCGACAATAATACGGTAATCATTGTCACCATGTTTTTCAATATTATAGGGTGGGTAGTTTGGCGTATCGGCTTGCATGGCATAATCAAATAAATCGTTTAATCGATCAAAACCAATACTACGACGGAATAATGGACTTAAACTTATGCTACTCATTGATATAACCTCCTGATGTGTTCAGCAAAGTTTTATAAATAAGACTGTTACTGTTATGCCTAGTGCATCAACAGCAGTTGTCAGTCATATCACCACGTGAATACTGACAATAGATATATAAGTTCGGCCTAAAATTTTTCAAGTGAATATTTACCCAGAAAAAGATTAATTATTGTTCGTAGAATATGTTCTCTGCTTTTAATTAAAAAACATCCTATTGCAGATTACGCTGCTGTCTAAATTGGAAATTATGAATATTTGATTAAGTTATTATTTGTTTGCGGATAAAGGGTAAACAGACAAAATGTAGTGGCTGGATTGTCGAATAATATCTCGAATGGTCATGCTGAGTAAAATGATGTTCATATTCACATGAAATTGAGGGTTAACAGATTGATCACTTAAAATATAAGCAAGTTGCATGATGGGGTCAAGGCCGGAAGGTAGTGTTTTTCTCTGTAATGATAGTGACAGATAGTGCTGATAAGTCTGTTGTTTTAATTGAAAATTTTCAATGCTAAACACACCATATTTTTGCGCTATGCATTGTATAAATTGTAGGTGGAGGTGTTCAATATTGTGTCCATTTTCCTTGCTCAATGCAGTAATAAGACAAAAACAAAAATAATCCAGTTCTTCTGGGGGATTCAGTTTTAAACCAACACCTTCTAACTGCATTCTGGCTAATAAACTGATTTGCTTGAATATGTTCTCAAATTTTTTTGTCATTTCCAGAAGACCTGATCTATTCTATTTTAAATTTTACAGTATTACAAAACCTTAGTATTGCATAACAATACATTTTTAACAATTAAAACAGTATTGCAATATCTGATTGTGTCGATTTTTTATACCATCAGGACATGAATATAGGTCCTGCAGTACGCTATTTGAGAAAGAAAAAAGGTTGGACGCAGCAGCAACTAGCTGACTACTCAAACACGTCAAAAAGTAATATTTCCAATCTTGAAAATGGTAATCAAGGGTACAGTCCTGCAATACTTGAATATCTGGCACGTGCATTTCATTGTTCAGTGGCTCAACTATTTTTACTGGCTGAATATCTGGATGAAGAAGGGAGAATTACTAGGGACTGGCAGCACATGCCAATAGATACTTTATTTATGCAATTACCGAAAGATGTACAGGATAATTTACGTCACTTGATGCAAATCTTGCTTAAACCTGAACAATGATACATTTCTAGTTTGGTCAGAATTATTTTTTGGGGAATAGTTATTTTTCACCATTAATCATTATATGATATTTTTAATGCCATTTTAATGTGTACAACATAATGATTGATCTCTACTATTGGGGAACACCCAACGGACACAAAATCTCGATTGCCTTGGAAGAAATGCAACTGGATTACCAAATTTTTCCTATCAATATTTTAAAAAATGATCAGTTTCAACCTGAATTTTTAAAGATTTCTCCAAATAATAAAATTCCAGCCATTGTTGATCACGATACTTTTGATGGTCAGCCGATTGCAATATTTGAATCGGGTGCGATTTTGCAATATTTAGGACGTAAAACAGGATTGTTCTATCCAAGTGAAGAGCGTCAGCGTATTGAAGTTGAACAATGGTTAATGTGGCAAATGGGCGGCTTTGGTCCCATGTTGGGACAGAATCATCATTTTTCCCAGTTTGCGCCTGAACGATTGGAGTATCCGACTAGGCGCTATCAGGATGAAACCAAACGTTTATATGGTGTTTTGAACCATCGACTACAAGATCGCAATTTTGTTGCAGGTGAGTATTCCATTGCTGATATGGCAATTTTTCCTTGGATGTTAAGCTATGCATGGCAAGCGATAGACTTAAATGATTACCCAAATGCCAAATTATATTTTGAGCGAATGCAGCAGCGTGAAGCTGTTAAAAAGGCCTTGGCGATTCAGGTTTAAAAGCCTATATTGCTTAATCACAAAATAAAGTAAAATTTAAGGATAACAGAATTTTAAAAGTTGACTCTATGTAATTTATTGTTAAAATAAATGAGAATCCTTATATTTTATATTATGGTTAATTTATGGTTTTGCGTAAAAAAATACTGTTCACTATGTTGGTATCTGCAACTACGATGTTGAGTTCCCGATCATATGCAGATGAAATACAAGCAACAACAGAAAAAAAAGAAAGCAAGGAAAGCAACGGAGCAGTTGTATTGCCTACAATTATAATTGAAGCCATGGATGATGGTGATCCAATCAAAACTTATGTGGATTATAAACAGGCTAATGTCACTCGAAATGGGTTGGATAAAAAAGATATTCCACAAACTATAGATACTATAGATGTTGCAAAATATAAAATGTATGGTGCCAATGATCTAAGTGTTATGTTGCAAGGTACACCAGGAGTATCCACCAGTTATGATGCAGAAGGAGATGGTATTAGTATCCGGGGATTTAATGCAGATGCTGGCGATATTTATCGGGATGGTATTCGTGATAGTGGTAAAATTCGCCGTAGTACGGCCAATGTCGAACGTATTGAGATTTTAAAAGGACCAGCATCAGTGTTGTATGGGCGTAATGCTGGTGGTGGTGTGATTAATATGGTGAGTAAAGTTGCTAATTTTAACTCCAGAAGTTCGATTGGCACATATATAGGTTCTTATGATAATTATGGCGCTACGTTAGATATAAATCAGCTTTTGAATGATAATGTAGCTGTTCGCCTAACAGGTGAATATAACGATGCAGATAGTTTTAGACAAGGTATTGGTCAGGATCAAACCATGTTATCGCCTAGTATTGCTTTTCGTAATGATGATGAAACCTTGTTGTGGACAACACAATATACCTATGATTCATTAGATCGAGTGACTGATCGGGGACCATATTTTTATAATTTACCTGACGATGTTCCGACTGATCTAGGCTATGCACAAGCTGGTGATTATACTAAAGATGAGTTGCAACTGATTCGGAGTGACTTGAAATATCAATTCCTACCTAACTGGAACTTTCACTGGGCTTTGAATTACCGTCAGGCTGATCAGGATTATAATAATTTTTTTGGTGGTTCTTATTGTGAAACTGATAGTAGTAAACGAAATTGTAAGGCAGGTTATGTGCTGCAAAACTATAAATGGCAAGAAGCTTCTAACGAAACATTTACCAATACATTTGATGTTTCAGGGCAATTTGATACTGGTGTAATTGGTCATCAACTACTTATTGGCGTAGATGTTAACCATGAAATTCGTGATATTAAATTTGGTAGTTTCTCCGATACCAGTACTTCAGGGCCAAAAGGCTATGTCAATCCTTATGATTATTCGGATCGATTCATTGTTGGTTCGCGGATAGATACGGTTACCTCCCATAACTATCATGAAGGGGATGGCCTTGGTTTTTTTGTACAAGATTTATTGACATTAATACCGCAAGTTAAACTCATGTTGGGATTACGTTATGATACTTATGATTTTAAGTCCACAAATAAATTAACACAGTTTCAACTCAAAAGTAGTGACGAAAGCCTCAGTCCAAATGTAGGTATTGTTTGGCAACCAACAGAAGATCATAGTTTATACGCATCATATAATAAAAGTTTTGCACCTTATGGTGGTCGTGGTTATATGCAGGTGGTTTCGTCAGAAAGTACCGAACCGGAATATAATCAGCAGTATGAAATCGGTATAAAAAGTGATTGGTTTAATCAGCGACTAAGTACGCAATTTGCTTTATATCAGATTGAAAAAAATAATATTCGTTATCAACCAGACTCTACCAATCTGCCAGATGAATGGGCGATTGCAGGTGAGCATGAATCCAAAGGTGTCGAATTCAGTTTCATTGGTCAACTTCTGGATAATGTATTTATTCGGGGAGGCTATGGTTATACTGATGCCAAAGTAACCAAAGATGTTGAAACACCTGGGAATATAGGCAATCGTTTAGGACTAAACTCTAAAAATACCGGTAATCTGTTTATAAGATATTTACCAGCAGAGAATATTTATGGTGAGGCTGGCGTTACGTATGTTGGCTCTTTCTACAACAATGTACGCAATGAGCGTAAAGTCGATGGTTTTAGTCGTATTGATGCAGCCATTGGCTATAAAAATGATCAATGGGGAGCGACATTGGCTATTAATAATATAACTGATGAAAAATATTGGCGTTTTGCTTCCATGCCGGGTGCATCACGTAACTATCTCTTTCGGGTAAATTACTTTTTCTAAGTAATATGTGGATCTGTAAATCATTGTGTGTACTTGTTTTAAACAATGAAAGGTGATTGTTAGTGCAATCATCTAAGTTAATAATAAAGCATAGTTTTGCACTCAAGGATTAAAATTTTGTATTGATTATATTCGATTTTAATAATATCTCATTAGTTGGAGATGTTTTATATCTTTTACAAACTCTTTAAATGTTGTAATGGTTTCATGAGGTTATATCTAAGGTAAATGGATTCGGTTATACCTTTGCAAGATATGACTCGGATTATAATTAACGACATCGGTATATAAATTTAGTGAATTACACGATTCTATTTTGCAATTTCTAACGAAATATACTCTACCGTTAAAATATTAAATTATGGATATAATGTGTATTATTTATTGACAATATGTAAATAAATATTAAAATAAATGATAATCTTTATATTTTATATTATGGTTAACTAATGGTTTTGCGTAAAAAGTTACTTTTCTCAATGTTAGCGAGTGCGATGTTGAGTGCCCAGTCATATGCTGAAGAAGCACAAACAGCAGTAGAAGGGGAACATGTGAACAGGGCAGTTGTATTGCCAGCAATCGTAATTGAAGCCATGGATGACGGTGATCCGATCAAGACCTATGTCGACTATAAACAAGCAAATGTCACCCGAAATGGATTGGATAAAAAAGATATTCCTCAAACCATTGATACCATTGATGTATCTAAATATAAAATGTATGGTGCCAATGATTTAAGTATTATGTTGCAAGGTACACCTGGTGTAACAACGGCGTACGATATGCGTGGTGATGGTATTACTCTTCGAGGGTTTAGTGCAGATAATGGCGATATTTATCGTAATGGTGTACGTGAAAGTGGACAGTACCGACGTAGCACAGCCAATGTTGAACGCATCGAAATCTTAAAAGGGCCAGCATCAGTTCTATATGGACGAAGTCAGGGTGGTGGTGTAATCAATTTGGTTACAAAAACTGCCAATTTTGACTCTCGGAGTAATATTGGTGCGTATGTCGGTTCTTATGATAATGTGGGAGCGACGATTGATTTAAATAAAGTTGTTACAGATAATTGGGCTGTACGTTTGGTTGGCGAAAAATTTGATAGCAATAGTTTTCGTTCAGGAATAGGTACACAGCAAGATTCAATTTCACCAAGTGTAACTTATCGTAGTGATGATGAGACTTTAACGTGGACGGCTGAAGCAACTTACGACAAAATGGATCGTGTTCCAGATCGAGGGCCAAATTATTCTGTGTTATTGCAGACAGGTTATCCTGTTAATATTAAACAAGGGTATGCTCAGGAAGGTGATATTGTTACCGATGAAACTAAGTCAGCACGTATAGATCTTCGATATGATTTTTTACCAGATTGGACGTTTCATTGGGGTTTGAGTCATAGAAATTCTTTCCAAAACTTTGATCATTTCTATTTGGGTTCTTATTGTTCTGCAAGTAGTGCTGCGTGTGCTGGTCATATTGGGCAGATTTCTCAAGTTTATTATTGGCAAGAAACAGAAACATCAACATTGACAAATACATGGGATATTACCGGTGAGTTTAATACTGGCGCGATTAAGCATAATGTTATGATCGGAACAGATTGGATTAAGGAAGAACGTAATCCGAAACTTGCGAATCAATATATAGGAAGTGATGGTACTACACTCACATCAATCTATGGTTGGTATGATCCAGCAACTGGTAAACTCAGTAATACTCGTAATGGGGCTGCTTTATCTACTCGTAGTTATAGTGAAATTGAAGCAACCTCTTTAGGTGTCTTTATTCAGGATTTAATTAGCATTACTCCTGAATTTAAACTTATGTTGGGTGGTCGGTACGATACTTATGATATGAGTTCTCATCAGACCCGAAATAACAATCGGGATGTTGATGTACGGGGTTCATATGATGGAGAATCATTTAGTCCGAACGCAGGTATTGTTTGGCAGCCTGTAGAAAGTCAGTCACTCTATGCGTCTTATAGTAAAAGTTTTTCTCCATACGGAGGTCGAGGCTGGATTAGTGTAATTGATGAGACCGCCGAGGATTTAAAACCTGAAAATAACACTCAATATGAGATCGGTATAAAAAGTGATTGGTTTAACAATCGTTTAAATACACAGTTATCAGCATATCAAATCAAAAAAGATAATATGCGTGGTCGTGCTATTGAAGATGATAATAACTCACCAATTATCAATATTGGTGAAAGAGAATCAAAGGGTTTTGAATTTAGCTTTATTGGTAAGATACTGGATAATGTATTTATTCGTGGTGGCTATGGTTATACAGATACAGAAATCACAAAAAATATTCGTACACCAGCCAATGAAGGAAATCGATTCTCAAATTCTTCAAAAAACACTGGTAACTTATTTATCCGCTACTTACCAACCGACCGAATCTATGGCGAGATCGGTGCAACTTATGTCGGTTCTTTCTATACCTCAGATGCTAATACCACCAAGATAGATGGCTGGACACGTTTAGATGCTGCACTTGGTTATAAAGATGAAACTTGGGGCGCAACTTTTGCAGTGAATAATTTAACTGATAAAGAATACTGGCGTACATCATCAATGCCTGGGACACCACGTAATTATTTATTCCGGGTAAATTACTTTTTCTAAGCATTGCAAAAAGGCCTTGTGGTAAGTGTGATAAGGTCTTTTCATTTGTATAAGTTTTCTATAGAATATCGCATCCCTTACCTGCAAGTCGTGTTGCAATGGTGCAAACGTGCTGAACAGGTGCATAAAGAGGTTGTTATGGCAGTTAAATTAAAAACTCGCCGTGGTGCAGCTAAACGCTTTAAAGCGACTGCAAACGGTTTTAAACGTAAGCAAGCATTCAAACGCCACATTTTGACCAAAAAATCTGCGAAACGTATCCGTCAATTGCGCGGCTGTGTAATGGTTCACGTAAGTGATGTTGCTTCAGTTCGTCGTATGTGCCCATACATCTAAGGAGATTTTAAATGGCTCGTGTAAAACGTGGTGTAGTGGCTCATCGTCGTCACAAAAAAATTCTTGCTCGCGCAAAAGGTTATTATGGTGCTCGTTCACGTGTTTATCGTGTAGCGTTCCAGGCAGTAATCAAAGCTGGTCAATATGCTTACCGTGACCGTCGTCAGAAAAAACGTCAATTCCGCGCATTGTGGATTGCACGTATTAATGCTGGTGCACGTCAAAACGGTTTGTCTTATAGCCGTATGATTGATGGCCTGAAAAAAGCACAAGTGATTATTGACCGTCGTGTATTGGCTGATATCGCTTATCATGATGCGGTTGCATTTGCTGCTTTGGCTGAAAAAGCGAAATCTGCATTGGCTGCCTAAGTCATCAGGATATTAAAAAAACGCACTGAATTAAGTGCGTTTTTTTATTGCGATGACTGATTTAAATGAATTTTAACTATTATCTAAGTCAACTAATAATTTAGCAGGATAAACCTTATCCCATGTGGTTTTAAATTTTTTATGAACCTGACCAATATCAAAAGTGCTGGTTCTAGCAACTTTTTGTGCATGTGCAATATCATCTGCACGCATATAGGCGATCAGGTAATGTTCATTTTCAAGTTCAACATGAAACTATGATTCAATAAAAACATTTTCTGCTTTTAATGTGTCTATTGCTTCGGCTTTGCGCGTTTCCAGTTCATTTCGCCATGCGTCCAAATGTGGTAATGAATGCGTTTTTAGCCTTATTAATACCGCACCAATGTCCATAATATTTACTCAAAAGTGTTATATCGATATGATCGACGAAGATCAGATGATCATTTCATTTTTAAAAAATCCGCTTGTCATTCTGACGTTGAGGTAATTGATCGATACTGTGTTTCAGTTTTGTCGCAATTTCCATATAACTTTCATAGGCTGTATCTTGTGCGGCAACACTCGGCTTACCTTTGTCTGCATTTTCCCGAATGGAGGCATTGAGTGGTAAACGACCAAGCAAAGGAATATGATAGGCTTGCGCCAGTTTATCACCACCACCCACACCAAAAATCTGCTCTTCAAATCCGCAGTTCGAACAGATATGCGTCGACATGTTTTCTACCACGCCTAATATTTTAATATTCACCTTATTAAATAGCTCAATGCCTTTTTGTGCATCCAGCAAGGCAACATTTTGTGGGGTGGTGACAATCACTGCACCAGATACAGGAATGCGTTGCGCCAGTGTAAGCTGAATATCCCCTGTACCGGGCGGCATATCAATGAGTAACACATCAAGGGTTGGCCAGAGTGTCTGGTTAAACAGTTGCATTAACGCCCCGGTTGCTTTGGGGCCGCGCCATGCGACAGGTGTTCGACCATTTCCAGTCAAATGGCCTATGGATAAGACTGGCATACCATAAGCTTCGAGTGGGACAAACTGTTCGTTTTCAATTAACGGACTTTGTCCTTCATTGCCGAGCATGGTCGGAATGCTAGGGCCATAAATATCGGCATCAAGTACACCCACTTTTAACCCTAATTTTTGTAATGCCAATGCTAAATTGACAGTGGTGGTGGACTTACCGACACCGCCTTTACCAGAGGCAACCACAATCACATGCTGGATATGTGGATGCGGTTTAAGTTGTGCCTGCGTTGGTGCAGCTTTTTGAATTGGCGCTTCACTTTGTTGTGGCTGATAATTCGCTTGCGCTTGTGCCAAATGCGCCTGACTTGCAGATGCATCAACCACAGATGGAACAGGGCTTTTACTGGCTTCTTTCTTTTTTTGTATGACATGCAGATTTAGTGTATGGACGCCTGCCTGTGCAAGTTGAGCACTTAAATCATCATGAATTTTTTGTAAATGATCAACTTCATCTTCATAAACAAAGATGCTGAGTTGTAAGGTGTTTTGTTCAACATTCAGTTGGGTAATACGTTCTTGTAGTGTGGTATGGGTATTTGGAAAGGTAAATTGTTCCAGACAAGCCTGTATTTTGGTTTCATCAATCTCTTGATCAGGGCTAAATTTTGCTTTTAACGCAGAAAACCAAGACATCTTAAACTCCAAGCAAATTTTACATTATCATGATCAAGATAGTTTACCTGTAATATAGGATAAGGTTAAGTACAATTAAAAAAGCCGATTTAAATTTATAATGAAATTTAAATCGGCCTAAGTTTAAATATCGATATTCGATGGTTTAACTTTTAAATTTATTTTTTAATTCATCAAATTTTTCAGTGGCTTGTGTTTTTAAGTCACCAAATTTTTCAGTGGCTTGTGCTTTGAGATCCTCAAATTTATGGGTTGCTTCTTCTTTAAGTTCAGCAGCCTTTTGTTTGGCCTCTTCCAGTTTTTGGTTGGCTTCGGTTTTTAGATGCTCAAACTGATCTTTGGCTTTTGCTTTGCTATCATCAAGTTTGGCTTTCGCTTCGTCAACTTTTGCTTCTACTGCTGCTTTATCTTCAGCATGATGCTCCGCTGCATCTTTTTTGAGATCATCTAACTTTTTTTCACCTTCAAGTTTGGCTTCTTTGGCCGAATGCTTTAAATCATCTACAGTTTTTTCGGCTTGCAATTGTGCTTCTTTGGCTTTGTGTTTGATGTCATCACCAAGTTCACCAGCTTTTGCTTTAAGGTCATCTATTTTATTTTCAGTTGTCATCGGTTTTACCTCATTTTATCGTATCAAGACTGTGGATCATCTACTTTATGCTATGATACACATTAAGTTTATAACTATTTCTTATTTATACATCATTTCATTCAGATAAGCTGGTTTTGCAGCAATTTGATACAAAGTGAATACAGAATCAATCAGGTCGATTATGTATATGGTGCTTGCTTTGCATTCACTATGCTGTGAAATAAAATTTAAATCTTGTTATAAAAGATTTCAGCGAATCCATTATGCAACTGATGGCCAAGTCATGTAAAATCAAGGCCGTCAAATTTTTTAGTGAATGAGCGTTATGTCTGCACGTAAAATCCTGGTCACCAATGCTTTACCCTATGCCAATGGTCCTATTCATATGGGACATTTGCTTGGTTATATCCAGGCAGATATTTGGGTTCGGGCAATGCGTGCGATGGGACATGATGTAATTTACGTCTGTGCAGATGATGCGCATGGTACAGCGATCATGTTGCGTGCCGAAGCCAATGGCATTACAGCAGAACAGCAAATTGCCAATGTACAAAAAGAGCATGAACGTGATTTTGCCGGATTTGGTATTAGTTTTGATCATTATGATTCAACCCATAGCGAAACCAACAAATTGCGTTCCGAAGATATTTATATCAAGAACCGTGATGTCGGTAATATTGCTGTGCGTCCTGTGACACAGTTGTTCGATCCGGAAAAACAGATGTTTTTATCAGATCGTTTTATTAAAGGTACTTGCCCAAAATGTGATGCAGAAGATCAGTATGGTGATTCCTGTGAAGTTTGTGGAACCACGTATAATGCGACAGAACTTAAAAATCCACGTTCAACTTTAAGTGGCGCTACACCAATTGAAAAATCATCTGATCATTATTTCTTTAAATTGCCTAATTTTTCGCAGTATCTGCAACAATGGACACGAGATTCCGGTCGATTGCCGGTATCGATTGCCAATAAACTAGATGAATGGTTTGAAGCAGGATTAACCGATTGGGATATTTCTCGTGATGCGCCGTATTTTGGCTTTGAAATTCCAGATGCGCCGAATAAATATTTCTATGTCTGGGTAGATGCGCCAATTGGTTATATGTCTAGTTTTGAAAACTATATTAAGGCTCAACGTCCAGAATTAAGTTTTGATGAGTACTGGAATAAACACAGTAAACATGAGGTTTATCATTTTATTGGTAAAGATATCGTTTATTTCCATGCTTTATTCTGGCCAGCCATGTTGGATGGTGCTGGTTACCGCACCCCAACTGGTTTATTCGTCAATGGCTTTCTGACAGTCAACGGTCAGAAAATGTCAAAATCTCGTGGTACGTTTATCAAGGCAGAAACGTATCTTGAGCATTTAAATCCTGAGTATTTACGCTATTACTTTGCCTCTAAACTATCCGATAAAGTGGAGGACTCGGATTTAAATCTGGATGACTTTATCCAGAAAGTAAATTCTGATCTGGTGGGCAAAGTGGTGAATATTGCCAGTCGTTGTGCCAAATTTATTAATAAGGATTTTAATAATACTTTATCGGGAAATTGTGCAGAACCTGAATTGGTACAAAGCTTTATTGATGCAAGAGTTTCAATCAGTAAAGCCTATGAAGATCGCGAATTTAGTGCCGCAATCCGTGAAATCATGGCTTTGGCAGATCGTGCCAACCAGTATATTGATGAGAAAAAGCCGTGGGCATTGGCGAAAGTTGCTGGCAATGAGCAACAAGTTCATGACGTTTGTTCGGTTGGTATTAATTTGTTCCGTCAACTGGCGGTGTATTTGTCGCCAGTAATACCAAAATTGGCCAATGAAGTTCAGACTTTCCTGAAACTGGAACAGTTCGATTTTGCCTCTGCTCAAACCATTTTAGTTAATCATCAGATTGCACAATTCCAGCCATTAATGCAACGTGTTGACAAAAAAGCGGTCGATGCCATGGTGGATGCATCCAAAGATTCCTTGGCAGTAGAAGCACCGAAGGTTGAAAAGAAAAAGGCCAAAGCGGTTGAACAAAAGGTCGACTTAAAAGTAGGCGAGGCTGACACGATTGCGATTGATGATTTTGTGAAAATTGATTTGCGTGTGGCACAAGTATTACAGGCTGAAATTGTTGAAGGTTCAGATAAGTTATTACAACTGACTTTGGATGTCGGTGAAACCGAATCTCGCAATGTATTTAGTGGTGTTCGCAGCCAGTATGCACCAGAAGATTTGATGGGTAAATTGGTGGTGATGGTGGCCAACCTTGCCCCTCGCAAAATGCGTTTTGGGATTTCCAATGGCATGGTGTTATGTGCGGGGAATGATCAGGGCTTATATATTATCTCCCCTGAAAGTGGTGCCAAACCAGGTGATAAAGTGTCTTAAGCCTTAGAAATAAAATGTATAGCTGAAAGGAAGCTGGACAATGCGTTTAACTTCCTACAGCTTTAGATATTATTTTGTTGAGAGAATTAATTTAAGTCCTAGTATCCCTAAAATTCCACCTGCTAGGCGATCAAAGACTTTTTTACTGCGTAAATAAACTTGTCGTGGTTTTTGTGAAGATAAAATTACTGAAACAAAGGCGTACCAGCCCGCATCAATCATAAAACAGAGCGCTGGAATAGCAATATAGTAATAATCAGGAATATTTTTGGGTAAGAGTGCGGTAAAAATACCTGCCATCACAATCGCTGTTTTTGGATTACTCATTTGCGTTAACAATCCTGAGCGGTAAGTGGTCCAATAATGCGTCTGTACAGTATGTGTTTGCTCAACACTTAAGGGTGATTTTGCATGTTTTAAAATTTTATATGCAAGCCAAAGTAAGTATAAACCCCCCATAAATTTAAGCAGCATATAAGCAGATGGCACAGCCAATAAAAATGCCTGTAAACCCAATACCGCCAATAATCCTAAGATTGCAGCACCTGTACCAGTGCCTAATGCTGTCACCAGACCATGTTTCCGGGATTTCGCAATTGAATTTTGGGCGACACAAATAAAACTTGGACCGGGACTCATGGCACCAAGCATTAAAGCCATTGCGATTGACATGAGTGGAAATAAAAAATCCATGAAAACCTGATAGAAAAAATGAAAGTAAAAGTTTAACAGTTTTAGTAAAAATTTTCTTAAGACAAATCCATGTGCTTTATGGTGCAAATGGCGGTGCTTTTAATCGCATCAGAAAAATAATTTTTTAAAATTGTATAAAAACTAGGAATAAAAGGTAGGAAATTCGGAATAAAACGACATATTTGCCGAGAAATTGAACGGTTGATAGTGGAATTTGAAAAAAAGTAAAGAATGGGGTTGCGTTGGTATGTGAATGCTGTAGAATGCACATCCATCGGCGGTGATGCAGATTAAAACTTGTTGAAAAACAGGGTGTTAGTTGGGACTT
>NZ_OANT01000026.1 GCF_900096995.1 Acinetobacter puyangensis | reverse complement strand
AAGTCCCAACTAACACCCTGTTTTTCAACAAGTTTTAATCTGCATCACCGCCGATGGATGTGCATTCTACAGCATTCACATACCAACGCAACCCCTTTTTATCAATTATTATTTTAATCGGTTATTTTACACTCAATACTAGGCTTTTGGGAATAGTTTTTCTGTTTCTTTGATCTTTTATATTTGTACTATTTATAAAGCTTGATATTATCAAACTATTGATTTCCTCAAATCTCAGAGAATTTTATAATGATCTATCCATCTATAAAGCTATTATTGATTGCTTCGATCAGCAGTGTTTCTTATTTGGCTTACGCAGAAGATGTTGGTCCAGTCGTAAATGAAGACAGCAGTGCATTGGATGACCAAGATGACATTTATAGTTTGGCAGCTTTAAAAAAAATTCAGCTCAATCAATTGAAAATTAATGCTTTGGCGAGTCAGCCTGTTTCTGTTAAAGATCCATTACAACCGCTTAACCGTAAAATTTTTACCTTTAATGATACGCTTGATCAATATGTGCTAAGACCTGTTGCTGTTCAATATCAAGCTAAAGTGCCTGAAGATGCCCGAAGTAGTTATACCAATTTCCGAACCAATCTTCGTGAACCATGGAATGCTGTCAATCAGATCCTTCAAGGAAAACCCAAAACAGCTGCAAAATCTTTAAGTCGATTTACAATTAATACCTTAACCAGTCTGGGTTTTGCAGATACTGCAAAAAGGTTAAAAATGGATAATGAAAAAGATGATTTAGGTATTACGTTAGGTGTTTGGGGGGTTTCATCTGGTCCTTACATTATGTTACCGTTCCTTGGACCTAGTACATTTCGGGATGGGGCGGCTACGATTGCAGATCGATATGCCAATGTACAACAATATGTTTTTGATGATGATAGATCATACTGGGCCAACAATGCCATAGATGCAATCAATACTAGAGCGCAGCTTTTATCTGTGGAAAGCATGCTTCATGGTGATAAATATTCTGCTATTCGTGATACGTACTTACAACAACGTGCTTATGTTATTGCAACTAAACGTGGGGAAGATATTGAATCAACAATGTTTGCGGATGATCCATTTGAGGATACCACCGATGAACAAGATGATCTTCCAGATGATGCTCAACAAACCGGAGAGTAAACTAAGTCTTTCTTGACTTGGTTTAACTTTGAATTTATGTATTTTGTTTATCCATCCAGAGTTTTGCGGCAGTTAGATCGTGCATTGGCTTTATTTGCAGAATTAGAGTGGATTAAATTATCTCAAGTTCAGCAATGTGATCCAAATCGTATCTATATTGCTGATGTTAAGGATTTTCTAAATCAGGATTGGGATTGTCCAACAATTGTTATCGCACGTGCAGAAGAAGGGCTGGAGCTAAGTCAGGCTTGGCAAAAAGGTGCGCTTGCGGGTTGGATCTGGGAAGATTTACCGGCACATCCTTTTGATACCCTTCAATTAATTGAAGCACAATATAAACGCAATCAAGATAGTCGTGATTTGCCCACTGCGGCAGATTTACAAAAACGTTTACTACCTAATCCAATACAAGTGAACCATTATTCTTTTGATACTTTGTTTCAGCCTTCTGCATATTTATCAGGTGACTGGTATGATTATTGGCGGGTTGATGAGGAGCATATCTTGTTTTATCTTGCTGATGTTTCCGGACATGGCGTGACAAGTAGCTTACTCACATCATGGATGGCAGCTTTTCATAAACGCGCAACCTCCCCTCAACAGCTAATTCAAAAGCTTAATGAGATGCTACTTAAAGAAAATATTGAAAAGCATATTACCATGGTAGCTGGAATACTTAACTTGAATACAAATACTATTACTTGTTGTAATGCTGGACATTTTCCGCCTGCAATTCATTTAATTCCAGGAGAAGAGCCTAGAATTTTAAATGCGAGTAGCTTTCCACTAGGTTTAACCGATGAGCTAACAATTGATGAAGTAACTTTATATATGCCGCCACACAGTCGTTTAATTTTATGTTCCGATGGTGCTCTAGAACCCTTTAA
The DNA here is from genome assembly GCF_900096995.1 of Acinetobacter puyangensis. Lineage (GTDB taxonomy): Bacteria > Pseudomonadota > Gammaproteobacteria > Pseudomonadales > Moraxellaceae > Acinetobacter > Acinetobacter puyangensis. The sequence goes on along the minus strand of NZ_OANT01000026.1, from coordinate 2,275 downwards.
AGGTGGCCTAAATGATCAATTCCAACAATTAATTGACCAACTGGCTCAACATCAATTTACCCCACCTGATCAAGTCAATGATGATATTGCAATATTAAGTTTGACTCGCACGGAAAATTAATTTTTAAGAATTTCTTAATTTTATACATTGTAATGATTTTTATCAAAATAATAGATATAGATTGCTAGAAAAATTCGATAATACCTTAGTTTAATTTAATAATTTTGTTACTTTGTCTGCCTTGCGGACACTCGACAGCTATGTGATAATGGACGAATGTATTCTAAAAATGGCATTTCCATGTCAATAGGTCGTATCGAATATGCTAGCTTAAATGGCACGCACATCTTCAAGATTATTGGTGAAGTACGGGCACAGGCTTGCATAAGTTTAGATAATTTACTTAACAAAATAGATCAAAATTCCCAAATTATTGGCGCAATTGTTGATCTTACTGAAACTACCTTTATCGATAGTACAGTGCTGGGTATTCTGGCAAAGTTGGGGCTAAAACTTAAGCAGAATCATGGCATACAGGCTGTGATGTTGTCGACCAATCCTGATATTACGACACTGGCAAATAGTATGGGATTGAATCAAGTCTTTGTGATTCTTAATTATTGTGGCAATCCCAATGTATGTACAAAGACTTTGGTTGAAGACAATATTTCCCATGCCACCATGTTAAAAACTGTACTTGATGCCCACCGCACGCTTATGCAATTAAATGAAAGCAATCAAAATATGTTTGAACCGTTAGTAAAACAATTGCAAAAAGAGCAAGCCAGCATTCATGCAAATGATGAACAAAGCCAAAAAGCATAGTGCTTCTTAATATCCATAGAGGATCGCCGTATGACCAGACTTGCTGTCACTCAGCTTAATTCTCAAAATGATATTGATCAAAATTTTATTCGGGTTGAACAACTACTTAAACAAGCAAAAATACAACAGGCAGAGCTTTTTGTATTGCCAGAGAATTTTGCCTGTTTCGCTGCTGGTAAGCAAGCGGTCACAGCCCAGCGCTTTGATGAATTAAAACAACGAATAGAACAATTGGCATTTCAGTATCAAATCTGGATTGTTGCAGGAACATTACCCTGTCCTTATCGTCCAAATGGTGAGATTGTACCTGATGGTCGAGTGCGTACCGTCAGTCTATGCGTGAGTCCCGAAGGTAAAACCGTTGCACGTTATGACAAAATCCATTTATTCGATGTACAGGTTGCCGATGGTATCGGAGGTTATCAGGAATCCGCTGTGTTCGAACCTGGTGATGCATTGGTGGTGGCCAAAACACCTTTTGGTAATATTGGCCTCATGATTTGTTATGATCTACGCTTTCCAGAGTTATCATTAATGTTGCGTGCCCAAGGTGCAAATATTCTCACCGCACCAGCAGCATTCACCTATACAACCGGGCAAATGCACTGGAAGTTGCTATTACAGGCGCGGGCAATGGACAGCCAATGTCAAGTTTTAGGTTCTGCCCAACAAGGCTGGCATAGTAATGGTAAACGCCAGACTTGGGGTCATACCCTCGCCACCCAATCGCAAGGAAAAGTTTTGGCTGAAATTAACGAAGAAGGTAGTCAATTGATTGTCGTGCCTTTTGATCTCGAAGAGCAGAATAAAATCCGAGAAGCCATGCCATTGATACAACATCGCAAGTTGATTAATTTATAATTCGTCTATTCAACTAGGAGTGTTTTAAATATTGAGTTCATTACAGCATAATGAACGTCGAGCCATTGTTGCTGATCTAATGCATGTTTAAGCCATAAAATCCTTTCGCCCACAAAATCTTAGTCTACGGATTAAATCTTGGTTATTTTGAGTTTATGTTTTAACCTAAAAAGTCGAAAACTCGCCTCTTATCCGAAATAAGGCACTCTGTAATGCAATTTTTTGCAACAAAATATCCATGCTTATTTCCCTGCGCAACCCATCATTTCAAACCAAGTTCAGCCAAGAAATTTACCTCAGCAATGTTTCTTTATATTCCCCTCAGCCTACTGCCATTAAATCATATTTAAATTCAAAATCTTATGATAATTCATACAATCATAAAACAACTGCTAAACCATTAAAAAAAATATGGCACAGAGGCCATAAACCTTTTTCAATAAACTAAATCCATTGACATGATAAACTTGTTTGCATATCATTATAGACGACTGGTCTACTTTATAAATTATATGGTGATAATCGATGACAACACTACAGGCTAAAAAATCAGAAGAAAAAAGGCTGCATATACTCGATAGCAGTTTT
>NZ_OANT01000011.1 GCF_900096995.1 Acinetobacter puyangensis | reverse complement strand
GCAAAGTTAACCGTATCGCCCAGTTTAACATTGTCGCCAGCTCCACCATTCACCGCAAAGTTCAAGCCTTTGTCTGCTGTCGCTTGTGCTGTATCTGCTGCATTTTGGGCAGTCGTTACATTCTGGTTGGTGCTATATAGCTGGCTACCATTGACTGCTTCGGTAGATATTGCAGATACCTCACCAGCCGTTACGCCTTTGATTTTACCTGTAGATGCATCAAGCTTGATTGTACCTGCTTGTACACCACTGTTATCTACCTGTGTCGCACCTACAGTCACACTGCCTGCATTGGTCAATGTAATGTTGTCATTCAGCCCATATTTGTAAGTATTGCTCGCTGCATCATAAGTGGCTGTCGTATTTGTTCCATTGGCAAAGTTAACCGTATCACCCAGTTTAACATTGTCGCCAGCTCCACCATTCACCGCAAAGTTCAAGCCTTTGTCTGTGGCTGTCTTTGCATCAACACCTTGCTGGATATCCGATTTGGTTGAAGCACTTAAATCAACAGCATAATTGGTGACATTGTTCGTATCTTTTGATCCTGCTGTTACCGTAACTGCAGAAGAACCAGCCGATGCAGTTGTACCATTTGCATTGACAGCATAAGTTGTTCCTGTAGTCGTGCTATTTGAGGTAACACTAGTGACATTTGTTCCGGCAACAACCGTTGATGATGCTTTTTGAACATCACCTATATTCGCAGCATTGGTGACTGTTGTACCACCACTAGCTACATTGCTTATGACGTGATTACCAGCATTGATACCAGATCCTGTAACACTCACAATTTTTGTGGTATCTGCATTATTAATGACTAAGCCATTATTATTAACAACGGTATTACCTGTGGTCACACTACCAGTAGAGCCTAAATTAATATCTTTGGCTAGTTTGACCGTGAGCGTATCGCCACTGGCGACTACGCCTATATTATTGTCTGTCAGATCAGTTGTTTTACCACCTTTAATATTCAGGGTACTACCTAATGTACGCGCAACACTGCCCGAATCCGCAGCAAAGGTAAGTGGTTTCACAACTTCTGCATTTAAGTTTGATAAAGCCGTACCCACATTATTTGCAGCGGTATAAGTTGTACCGTCTGTTTTAGTGATGATATAGCTTGGTGCAGTAATCCCTCCAGCTGTTGTACCCGCTGATGCATTCCCACCCAAGGCTGCGGCTGTATCGGTTGCAACTTTAGCCAATTCGGTATTGGTCTGGAAAAGCTGACTACCATTAATTGCATCTGTGCTATTTGCCGTCACTCGACCAGCGGCAACATTAATAATCTGACGTTCATTACCCACACTACCTACACTGACGGTAGAAGTAGGTGTTATTCCAGCATAACTATATGTTTTTCCGTTAATAACTGCGCCTGTTGTTGGACTTGCAACACCAGATACCGAACTACTCCCCAAAGCAACTGCATTTTCATGTGTTACAGTCGTATTTGCACCCAGTGCCAAACCATTTTTTGCCTGAGATTGAACGATTGCCAATGTACCCAATGCATTAGCATTGCTCGCATAAACCTGTGCATTTGTACCAATCGCAGTTGAATCTACCGCATTTTCACCTGCCAATGCAGAGGTACCCAATGCGGTACTTCCTTTAGCTTTCGCTTTGGCCTCAGTACCAATTGCATTAGTATTAGTGGCGTAAACCTGCGCACCATCGCCAATAGCATTCGCACTTGACGCATCTGTATTAACAATTGCACGATTCCCTATCGCATTTGCGTTGGTTGCGCCAGAATTCACAACTGCACCATTACCAATTGCATTTGCATTGGTTGCGCCAGAATAAACCGCAGCGGAAGCCCCTAATGCAGTGGCATTATCTGCCAGAACATTAGCAGCATCACCAATCGCATATGCTTTATTACCAGAAGCTTGTGAATTTCGTCCAATGGCTGCTGAATTTTCACCTGCTGCAGTTGCCAAACGACCTACTGCTATACCTTGTTTCGCTCCATCAGATACAACAGCTTCATTTCCAATAGCGACGCCATTATCGGCTTTAACTTTAGCTTTTTGACCAATAGCAGTACCGCTTTCAGCGTTTTGCACTTCCGCATTACTACCAATCACAACAGCATAATCAACACTTTGTCCGGTAGAATCTGCCTGAGCATTATTCCCCATCACAATACTATCAACACCATCACTGACAACATTGGTACCAATTGCAACATTATTTTCATCTTTGGCAGCAGTATATGTACCAATAGCTATTGAGTTTTTACCACTTGCATCAGTATGATTACTTCCCAGTGCCACACTATTAGTATTTGATGCAGACACATCAAAACCTACAGCAATACCATTGGTTGCAACAGCAGAAGTTGATGCAGCAGCACCTATTGCCAATGAATCATTACCACTTGCCTGATTACTTTGCGAATTAGACTGACGAGTACTATTCACTGCAACATATTTAACCTTGGCATTATTGACAGCATCATTAACATAAGCCACATTTGCTGCTGAACTAGTATCTGTGGCATCTGTTTTTACGTTGGTAATGGTTGTGCCCTCACCAGCATTTGCCGCCAGCGCAATTTCTTTTTGATCTGCATTGGTATAGGTCACATAATAATCTGCTGGCAAGGTATTGCTGCCACCACCCGTAGCATTCAGTGCTGCTGCCAACGCTGCGGTAACACTACCATAATTAGTACCATTAACTTCAACACTTCCAAGACTTGTATCGGTAGAACCTGTGGTACCCAGAATTGTTGCAACATTTTTTTGTAATTGTGTTAACTGACTAACATTAACTGCGTCTGTTGCATCGCCACCAGGTGCTACATTGGTAATACGGCGAGTAATTGTACCACCAGATCCTGCATTGCCCACAGAAACAATATTGTATGAGCTAAATCCTACAGGATCGCTAACTAAATAAGAAGCTGTAGTAGAATTTTGGGTTGCAATACTGGATGAACCAAGCGCTACATTCGTTGAGGATGCATTCGAATCAGCACCCAAAGCGGTACCATGTCCACCACTTACTTTAGCACCATTTCCAAGTACAGTGGCATAGTCACCAACAGCATTCGCACCATAACCTACGACTGTCGAATAAGATGTTGCTGTTGTTGCTGACCCCAAGGCTACCGAATTTCGTATTTCTGTATTGCTACTATTGCTATTACTTTTATTACCAATCGAAATATTATCATCGCCATCAAGATAAGTACCTGAATCAGTACCAATCGCAATGTTGTGATCAGAACTACTTATATCTGCTGAAGATAAATTGGATCCAGCTCCTGTACCAACAGCAATATTTTGATTACCTATTACATTCTGTCCAGCCTGATTACCAATAGCGATATGGTCAACACGATCATTATTGTTGCCCTGTACAGAACCAGTTCCTGCCTGATAACCAATAGATACTCCTTTACCCACTGCCGAAACTGCACCTTCACCTATTGCTACCGCATTCGATGTAGCACTTGTGCTTTCACCTATTGCTACAGCCTGATTAGCAGCATTGGCTAATGATCCAACAGCAATCCCACTTGTACCATTGGCATTCGCCTGAGTACCAATTGCAATAGATTTTTCACCCGTAGCTATGGAGGAATCGCCTAATGCGACACTTGAGCTTCCTGTAGCCAATGTTGACGTACCGGCAGAGAGACTATTATTTCCCAAGGCAATATTGGCACCACTTGCCAAAGCAGTTAGGAATTGGCTTACCTGTTCGGATGTCATTACCACACCACTGATCGCAGTGATGCTACTTGGATCTGTACTGGTAGCAGTAACAGCGATACCATTTACAGAGACTATTTTGGTATTACCTGAGTCAGTGTCATAAGTAATTGTACGATTTCCAGTCGAAACGCCTATCGCTGTACTATTGGCACCGATTGCACTAGTCTGTGAACCAATCGCCACATTATTATCCTGAGCTGCTTGCGCACTTTCACCGATACTGACACTATTTTTACCCGCAGCTTGCGTAGATTTACCAATTGCAATACTGGTATCTGCACTAGCTATTGCACCATCGCCCATCGCAATTGAACTGGCGCCATCAGCAACTGATACAGGACCAATCGCAACTGAGTCACTACCATTGGCAACTGAGTCTGATTTTGTAGAATTGGCATGAAAATATTTAATACCAACACCTGATCCCGTGTTGGCACCAGTAATGAACTCTATTGCATCTTTAACATTATTGAATGATTGAGCACTACCTTTACCATCAGAAACCAGATAAGTTGGTGCCGCAAGCGTACCATCTGTTGCCACTGTAGTTCCCAATGCATTCGCAATACTCACATTGGAATTATAAAGCTGCCCGCCATTCACAGCATCGGTACTGCCCGCTGCAACATTACCTGCTCCCAGACTGGTAATCTTTTGGTTGTTTAAACTTGCACCACCACTTACATCTAATGTACCGCCAACAGTTGCCGCACCTGTCGTTGTTAATGTGCCTGTACTTACTGCACCTGTCGTTGTTAAACCTGCATTATTTATCTTTGTTGCACCTGTGGTGACACTACCTATACTTGTTAAATCAAGTGCATTATTTAGGGTAACACTTAAAGTATTACCGCTTACTGATGTATTAACATTACTACCAGTACCCTGAATTGTTAATGTTTCGCCCAATTTACGATTAACACTACCATCCTCACTTGTGAAGGTAATTGATTTATCAGCTAATGTATCTAAGGCTGCTTGCGATGCTTTAGTTGCCAAACCTATAGTTGTATTATTAACCGTACTGTTTAGAGTATCAATTCTGCCCTTTTCTGTATCTAAAGCTGCTTGCGATGCTTTAGTTGCTAAACCCGTAGTTGCATTATTAACCGTACTGTTTAGAGTATCAATTCTGCCCTTTTCTGTATCTAAAGCTGCTTGCGATGCTTTAGTTGCTAAACCCGTAGTTGCATTATTAACCGTACTGTTTAGAGTATCAATTCTGCCCTTTTCTGTATCTAAAGCTGCTTGCGATGCTTTAGTTGCTAAACCCGTAGTTGCATTATTAACCGTACTGTTTAGAGTATCAATTCTGCCCTTTTCTGTATCTAAAGCTGCTTGCGATGCTTTAGTTGCTAAACCCGTAGTCGCATTATTAACCGTACTGTTTAGAGTATCAATTCTGCCCTTTTCTGTATCTAAGGCTGCTTGAGATGCTTTAGTTGCTAAACCCGTAGTCGCATGATTAACTTGACTATTTAAATTCGCTACATCCACCCCTTCCACTGTTCCACTGACAGTAATATTTCCATTAACAGTCAAATTCCCATCGACTGTTTGATCCACTGCATAAGCAGGCATTCCCCCAACCACTGCTATCAAAATTGCTGCACTGACTGCCACTTTTGCTACTTTACTTTTAGTTTTACCTTTTGCAATTTCAGAAACAGCAACCCAAGCTCCTAAACTGGCATTCCATACAACCCTATAAATCTTGTTCATTACAGCATCTCCATGGAGTATTTTTGTCAAAAAATTTATCACTATTGTCAAAAGATATGATTTTATTTTGATAATAGTAAAATTATGCGAACAGTATCACACTTTAGAAGAACAAAAAAGATCCAAAAATCAACCATAGATTAACAAATATTCATATTTTCCAAAAAAACAAGATGAAATCATCGATAAAATTGACAAAAATTGTCAACAACAGCAAAATAAATAATAAATAATGTCAGAAATTGTCACTCAACCTCTTAAATAATAAATTTCATGAATGAATTTTTAATTTTTATATAATAAAATTTCATAATATTTTATGAAGTTATTTATATTTTTGTATTCTGATGATAATTATTACCACTTACAATTTAAGTAAATCTTAACAATTATATATTTTTTTAATTTTACTTAAATAAAAATTAATTAATTTAAAATTTCATCTAAATATTTATATCAGATAAGTTTTTTAAAAAAAACATATTCTCTTCCATTAATATATTGTTTTTATTATAACTAATTGACTAAACTAAACTCTTTAGATATAAATCCTAATCTTATTATTTGTATAAAATACATCAAAAATATTATTTTAGCTTCAGCATGCTTTCAATTAAATTTAAAATATCATTTTTTAAAATTTCTTATATAGATAATATTATTTTACACAATTATAAAATATAACCCAATAATATCCAACCTTACAAATCATAAATAAAAAATTCTTATTTAATCCTTATTTTTTAACATCAAAAAAAATCTTTAGAAAAGTTTCTAAGGCATCAAAATAATTATTTATCAATTTTTTATGCAAAAAAAAATCAATTTTTAATATATATATGTCAATACATTTCCATGATCTTTTGCTATTTTTAAAATAATTTGATTGTTTAATCACATTTTTACTTAAATTTTGTGAAAATTATTCAACGTATTAATGTAAAAATATTTATTAAAATCAATATCTTGAATTTAATTTCGATTACAATCAATTGACTAATTTTAGCTATAGTTTAAAAAATAAATGATTTCTCATACCTGCAAATACTTATATGACAAGATGAAATCCACTGATTTTGTTTGTATAGATATATTCGCAATAATTTTTATTTGGCTCTGTTTAAAAATAATCCAACTTTAACAAAATCTAAGTCTGCTCATTTTTTGTAATTAAGGTTGATAAGATATGGATCATACGAATGACTTGCAAGGCTCTATCACTGTATTATTATTATTTATGGTTGTAGACTTTTGCAAAACTAATCATCTAAAAGTTCCAAAACAGTGTGTATTATATTTTAATGAAGATTTTAGTGAAATACATGATGTTTATGAACGTCTCCCCCTTCATGTCTGGTCAAATATTCTGCATGATATTCATGACCAATATCCAATGCCCGCAATAGGATTGAGTATCGCAAATCATGTTAAATCTTCTTATGCTGGTATTCTGTCATATCTTACTTTTTCACAGTCTAATTTATTCGAAGCTTTATCCGACTTTATTCACTATGAGCGATTATTATATGATTTTAATATTGTTAATTTTCAAATCAAAGATGGCTTTGTCGAATTAAGTTGGTCAGACTATCATGGAAAAGCTGGTCAACTCGTGGATGAGACTTTCTTTGCAGTTTTAATTAATATCGTGAAACAAGTTATTTTTCCGCATAAAATTACATTGAAATGCATAAAATTCTTTTATCCAGAACCCGCGGAAAGTTATCTGTATGAAAAATATTTTGGATGTCCTGTTATTTTTAATGCACCAACAAACTCCATCATTATGTCAACAAATGACTTAAAAAACATAACCTTACCTAATCCAGATAAGGTGCTATATCGAATTCTAAAAAAGAAGGCAAACAGACTATTGGCACAATTAACGCCCTTAGATGAATTTGGACAAATTTTACACAGTAGCATGGTTCATTGTATCCAAAATAAAACAACCCATATCGAAGATATTGCCAATCATATGGGAATGTCTACCACATTGTTAAGGAAAAAACTTAGAGAACAAGATATTAGCTTTAATGCCAAACTTAATCAGGTGCGGCAGAAGTTAGCAGAACAATATTTAAAAGATAATACTTTCAATGTAAACGAAATTGCAGATCTGTTAGGTTATGCAGAACAAAGTGTTTTTCAACGTGCCTTTAAAAGCTGGACGGGAGAAACACCTCTCAAATTCAGAAAAAATAGAACTTAAACATCATTATATAGTTGGATAGACATCTAAAGAGAAGAATATTTTAATCTCAAATCACTATAAAATAATAGATAAACACTTGAGTTGCCCCTTAGAACTTAGATATCAACCATAAAAAGGGGCAACTTGTCATTGCAACATCACAATGTAAAAAAGTGATGAGCACTCTTTTTAGTCAAATAAAATGCTCTTTTTATCTCAACACGGGATATAATTTTTAAATGTCCGATTTTAATCCTAAATTATGAAACTGATATTTGCTGGAACACCAGAATTTGCTGCAACTGCCTTAGCCACTTTAATCAATACTCAACATGACATTGTTGCCGTGTACACACAACCTGATCGTCCATCAGGACGTGGACAAAAATTGTCAGCATCTCCTGTAAAACAATTGGCTTTGCAACATGGCTTAACGGTGCTACAACCCGAAAACTTTAAAAGCAGCAGTGATGAAGGCATAAAAGCACAACAACAATTGGCAGATTTTCAGGCTGATGTCATGGTGGTTGCAGCCTATGGCCTAATTTTACCGCAAGTCGTGTTAGACACACCCAAATATGGCTGTCTCAATATTCACGCGTCCTTATTACCACGCTGGCGTGGCGCTGCACCAATTCAACGGGCGATTTTGGCAGGCGATCAGCAAAGTGGGGTAACCATTATGCAAATGGCAAAAGGTCTGGATACCGGGGATATGTTATACAAGGTGAGCTGTGATATTACTGCAACAGACACTGCATCGACTCTACATGACAAATTGACTCAATTGGGTGCAGAAGCCATTGGTGAAGTACTTGAAGATGAACAACATTTACAACATTATCAGGCCAATCGTGTAATACAGAATGAAGCCTTGAGCAATTATGCGCATAAAATTGTGAAGGCTGAAGCAAAAATCGATTGGGCACAACCTGCACAATATCTGGATTTGCATATTCGCGCTTTTAATCCTGTACCAGTTGCGTTTTGTCTTGTTGCCGAAGGTTCTCCATTACGCATCTGGTCTGCCGAACCAGCAAAAGAAACACATACCTCAAAATATGGTGAAATTCTGGCGGTTGATAAACAAGGTGTACTGGTTGCCTGTGGTGCAGGCACAACTTTACGTTTGACCAGTCTGCAATGGGCAGGCGGCAAGGCATTAAATGCTGTACAAGTCTTTCAGACACAAAAATTGCAGGTTGGACAAATATTATTATGAATCCAACGCAATCTGTATCTTCGATAAATTTACGCGCCCAGTTAATCAAATTATTGATCGCAGTCCAGCAAGGGCAATCTCTGGCACAGCTCCAAAACAAATATTTAAATGCGATCAATGATCAGGATAAAGCATTATTTCACGAACTGAGTCTGGGTATACTCAGACAATGGTTTGGCCTGAAACAGGTGACTTTGCCTTTATTGCAAAAGCCTATTAGCGATTTACCTGTCGAAACTGCGCTATATGTCGGTTTATACCAGATCTTATGTACCCGAATTGCCGACCATGCGGCAATCTCAGAAACTGTCAATGCGGTGAAACAACTTGGTTTTGAATCGGCGAGTGGTTTGGTCAATGCGATTTTAAGACGCGCTCTACGAGAGCGTACGCAGTTACAAGCTCAACTTGAAGCAGCGCATGGTTTACCAAGCTGGCTGTATAAACGTCTCAAAAAAGACTGGAAAAACCAAAGTGACGATTTATGTCAACAACTTAAATCTAGCGCCCCTCTGACATTAAGGGTCAATCAACGCCTGATTGGACGGGATGCGTATTTAGATAAACTGCTGCAACATGATATTCAGGCACATGTCTGTTCACATTCGGATGTTGGCATCACTCTTGATCAGACTGTGCATATTCCTGCATTGCCGGGTTATGAACAAGGCTGGTTTTCGGTACAGGATGAACATGCGCAGCTGTGTGCAATGCTATTACCAGATTTAAATGAAAAATTTGTGATTGATGCTTGTGCCGCACCGGGTGGGAAAACTGCACATTTACTGGAAAAATATCGCCCAGCCAAACTGATTGCATTAGATGCAGATCCCAAGCGTTTACTGCGTGTGGAAGAAAATCTAAGCCGCTTAAAACTGCTCACCGAGCAAGTCGAGATCATCAGTGCCGATGCCACCACATGGCAAGCACCACAACAGGCAGACTGTATTGTGCTTGATGCGCCATGCTCTGCGATTGGTGTATTACGTCGTCATCCAGATATTCGTTTGTTGCGTCAGTCCAGTGATATTGCCCAAACTGTGCAGTTGCAAAAAACCATTCTCAATCATATGTGGCAACAACTTAAACAAGGTGGATCACTGCTTTATATCACCTGTTCAATTCTAAAAGTGGAAAATGAACAACAGATGCTGGATTTTTTTGCAACACACCAAGATGCAAAAGAAATTCCTCTGCATGTTGACTGGGGCATTGCGCAGGCACATGGTCGTCAGCTTTTACCGCAACAAGGTCAGGGCGATGGTTTTTATTATTGTCTGATTGAGAAAATTTAAACCTGAAGAGGTGATTACCGCTTCAGAATTTTCCTGCTGTCACTGGAAAAACTGAAACATGACCAGACTAAGGGCTAATGTTGACATACCAGTCACTAGACCATAAACAGTTTCATGTCCTTTGGCATAACGCTTGGCAGCAGGAAGCAATTCATCAAGGGCCAAAAACACCATCACGCCACCAATCAAACCAAACACACAGCCATATACAACAGGACTCATAAATGGCGCAAGGATACTATAACCAATCAATGCACCAATAGGCTCTGCCAAACCTGAGATAAAACTTGCACCTAAGGCCAGCGCTTTATTCTGTGTTGCCATATACACGGGTAAGGCAATGGCTATTCCTTCGGGGATATTGTGAATGGCAATCGCGACCGCCAAAGGTACGCCCAATGTCGAACTTTCCAGCGTTGCAAAAAAAGTGGCTAAACCTTCGGGAAAATTATGCGCAGTGATCGCAAACAAGGTTAATAAACCGGTACGGTAAAGAGATTTTTGACTGTGCTGCCCGATTTGTCCCTGATCAATGGCTTCATGAGGATTCGGAACCAGACGATCCAGAGCAATCACCAATAATATGCCCAATAAAAAAGAAAATGTTCCCAAGGCAAAACCAATTTGCGCATTGTAGCCTGTAGTAAAGGAATCAATTGATTTATTGAGAATTTCTGTCAAGGACACATAGACCATTGCCCCACCAGCAAATGCCAGTCCAAAAGACAGTAAACGAGGGCTCGGCTGCTTAAAAAAAAGTACTGACGCACCGCCTACAACGGTTGCCAAACTTGCAAGTACAGTGACTAAAAAGGCGATTAAGACCTGATGGCTAAAAAAATCCATAAGAAAAAAGACATCAAAATAGATGTCTTTATTCTATATGAAAAATAATCACCAATGTAAATAATTATCATTATAATATGCTAATTATTTACAGAGCCTAGTCCTCACTTTCAGGATGTTTACTTAAATGAATCATGGCGAGAATTAATCCTCCCCATAATAAAACAATCGAAATAATCATCATAATGAGTGCAGATGTATTCATGCTTAATCTCCCGAATGACCATGATCTTTAAAACGACTAAAGAAAAATGCACCCAATGCAAACAATGCGATACAACCCCAGCCAAAAATCACCTGTACAAATACAGGATAATCACCATAGCCCTTGGTGATTAGTGCGGATAAGGTTAAACCAAGTGCAACCAGCAAGGATAAAGGTGTCACAACGGTCAGCATAAACTCCCAACCTTTACCCAAAGAAATACTGGACGTGGCGTTAATATGTTGTTCCAGTTGTTTTAGCAAAGGACGTTTGAACCAACTCACCATAATAATCGAGAAAAAAGCACCTGCGACAATACCAATATTATTGGCAAAATGATCAATAATATCGACAAAAGTTACTGCGCTATGGGTTGAGAATAATAACGTGGAAACAATTGCAGAGCCACCTGCAACAATCGTCACCGATTTTTTACGTGACCAACCCAACTTGTCCTGAAATGCACAAATCGGCACTTCCAGAATACTGACCATCGAGGTAATCCCGGCAACCACCAAAGACGTGAAAAATAACAAGCCGAATAAATCACCACCAGCGCCCAAGCTGGAAATCAATTTTGGAAAGGCAATAAATGCCAGCCCAATACCGCCACTGACCACTTCCTGTACAGGCAAACCAGAGCTATATGCCATGAAGCCCAGTGCCGCAAATACACCAATACCAGCCAGAATTTCAAAGGATGAATTGGCAAGGGCAACCACCAGCCCCGAACCGGTTAAATCTGTTTTCGGCTTAAGATAAGAAGCATAAGTCAGCATAATGCCGAAGCCGACAGATAAAGAAAAGAAAATATGGCCATAAGCTGCCAACCAGACTTTATAGTCTTTCATCGCCGTCCAGTTGGGGGTAAAAAAAGCATTTAAGCCATCAACAGCGCCGGGCAAACGTAATGCCTGAATCACTAGAATAGAAAATAATACCATCAGTAACGGCATAAAAATCTTATTGGATAATTCAACCCCTTTTTTCACACCACCGTATAAAATCACAATGGTTGCAAGCCAAACCAGTACCAATCCCCAAAACAGGTGCGGTACAAAACCAAAAGTTAATTGATCGGCATTTTGCAAATAATTCTGGAAGAAAAATTGTTCGGTATTTTCACCCCATTTCTGCCCAATCGAATAATAAATATAACTACCCGCCCAAGACAACACACTTGCATAATAAATCCCAATCATCAATGTGACCATCACCTGCCACCAACCCAGTGATTCCATCGGCTTGAATAAACGCTTATAAGCAGTCGGTGGTGCACCGTGATATTTATGCCCAACCGCATAATCCAGAAACAATAAGGGTAATCCTGCGGTAAACAAGGCAATTAAGTAAGGGATTAAAAAGGCACCGCCCCCATTTTCATAGGCAACATAGGGAAATCGCCAGATATTACCCAAACCAACCGCAGAGCCAATTGCTGCAATAATAAATCCAGATCGAGCAGACCAGTTTTCTCTTTGTTGGGTCATATGCTCTCCTTTTCTTTCATGGAATACCTAAGAATACTGTAAAAAACGGCGCAGATTAGCATATTCCATCGATTTTTTTTATTTTTAATCCGTACGCCAAAGACAGATAAAGCCTTATTATTCTATTTTTATGATTTAAATGAGGCGATTAACGCCATCATTTTCGCTCTGATCGTTCTAAGCGCTCACGACGTGTTTGTTCAGCTTTTTGTCTTTGTTGCTGTTTGACATCCTGTTCACGTTTACGGTTTTGCTGTTGTTGATGACGATTCCGATTTTCCTGAGCACGTTTTTCCTGCGCATATCGTTGCTTATCTTGATGTTGCTTGTCCTGCCGACGTTTATCTTCGGCCTGTTTCTGACCATGGCGCTGTTGCTCTGCCCGCTGCCGGCGCTGTTCCAGTTCACGCTGACGTTGTTGTTCACTTTGACGAGACCGATCATACTGGGATTGCTTTTGTTGCTGTGACCTTAACCATAACTGACGTTCCCGTTCCTGCTGATAGGCACGCTGTCTTTCCCTTTGTCGCTGCTGTTCATAACGACGTTGCTGATAAACTGCATCTGTCTGATGCCCATAATATCCACCTTGGCGATAGCGCCCGTTATCTTCCGGTAAGACTGCACAGCCAATCATTGTCATGGTAATGACGATGCCTGTCGTTATCAGTTTATACATAATTCGCCTCCATTCGTCATATCGAGCCACCACTAAAAATTATTGACAATTTACATTTTCAAGTTAAGGTAGATTATCAACATAAAAAAAGCTTACTCGATCACTACACGGATTATGTATTAAAAGCATTGTGCTTATACAGCGAATACATAAAACAGCGGCGTGAATATGAATAAAACATGTAGATGCTTTTGGATAAAGCATCAAGACAATCGTAATAGGAAGTTCAACATGGGTAATTTTTTTGATATAGCGCAGTTTCTGGAAAAATCACAAGGCTCAAGTGCCCGCACTTTGGATAAAGCACCCAAAGTCATACAACAACGCCTTGCCCAAATATTGGGCTATCAGCATGATTTTAAAGCCCTTCACCCTTTTTTAAAATGCTTGCTTGCAATACAGCAGCGACAAGGAAAAATTAATTTAGTTACCGAAGATTATGCAAAAAGTCGTGTTCTATTCCAGCGACAAATGCGTTCTCTTGTGGCAAAACCAACCCCTATAAAATGGGTTGAAGATCTGGATTTACCATTAAAACGTCAGACCTTACATGCCAGACGCTATCATCCCAACCCGGGGAAGAAACTGCCCTTAATCATTTTTTATCATGGCGGTGGATTTGTTGTCGGTGATCTCAATACACATGATGAAGCGTGCCGTTTACTGGCCAAATCTGCCAATGTACAGGTGTTAAGTATCGACTATCCCCTTGCACCGGAACATTCACCGGAATACATTGTGGGCTGTTGTGTTGAAGCATTAGAATGGATATATCAGCATGATAAACAGCTTGACATCGCAGGAAAACGGATCGCCGTTGCAGGCGATAGTGCCGGAGGTAATTTAAGTGCAGTGGTCTGTCAAAAAACACAACACGCCATCTATGCACCCACAGCACAACTGTTGATTTACCCAACGGTAGATTTTAAAAATCGTTATGCCTCTTATTATAAATTTCGTGAAGGCGTAATTTTAAATGACAATGATATCGATACCGTGACCGAACTCTATGTGACTCGGCACAATGTGGCACTCGATGATGCCTTGGTTTCACCGCTATATGGCGACTTAAGCAAAGTTGCACCTGCCTATGTGATCACTTCCAGTTTTGATTTACTTCATGATGAAGGAGAAATATATGCCCAGAAGCTAAAACAGGCCGGTATTCAAGTACAATACAATGAGATCACGGATATGACCCATGGGTTTATTAACTTTACCCCTATTCATAAAGCTGCCAAACAGCACTGGATCAATACAGCCAGAGATTTTCGAAAATTTTGGGATAAATTAAAATAAAATGTTCCACGTGAAACGATAAATGAGCCAAATACACTTTACAGTCCTGCAATCATGAATTGCTCATGCGATTGCAGGCTGCATCACAACTATTATTTATTCAAACGTTTATATTAGAAATGCGCTTCCAAACCAATATAAGGCCCTTTAAAACGGAACTTTGTATCAATATCATCTTGATCATCAAGATCAATATTTAAGATACGATAGCCCGCTTTGACACCCACATCAACCAGTAAATTATCAACAAAATCGTACTTCACTTCGGCAGATACATCACTGATTTTGGTATCGCTATAACTGGTCAACAAGGCTTCCGCTTTAGCACTTAATCCGGTAAAAGGAAGTTTTGCACCTAAAGCACCATAGAGCATAGGTGCCGTTTCACTGATATTTAGCTTATCTTTGCCGATTAAGCCATGATAAGTCACATCACCGTCCAGATGTTTTGCTGCAATACCGACATCGGCACTGACAATATTATCCAGAAGTTCATAATAAAGAATAAAATCAGTATTGTTTAACTGAATATCAAACGTTGGATTGCCAGCCAATGTCTGCTCTGTTTCTGCATCAATACTGACATGACGAATACGGACATTGGGAATTAAGGGAACTGGATGTTCAAATGATAATGCAAATTGTGCTTGGCCTTTATCATCCAGATCCAGCGCATTGCCACCATCTAAGCGACTTCCAGATCGCCCTTCATTATAATCCCCGCCTAAATTCCAATAATCCACACTACCATACATACCAATCAGATCAGCTTGTGCAAAATTACTTGTTGCCAATGTAGAGGTCGCCAATAGGACACCGTGCCATAATTTCATTGTATTCTTCCTGATAAAATCTAGACTGATTATATAATGAGATCATGATTTGATTGTGAATAATTGATATTGTGTATGTTCAACATCCTCTAGGTGAGAAGCACTCAAATCCGGATGACTTTAACAGCATGAAAAGCCTCACCATGAATTGATTTCTACTTTATACTAAATTCTGGTTATCAAAATTAATTAAAGGGAAAAGATAATGTACACTGGCATCGTCATGGGTGTGGAACACATCCAGAACATACAACTTGCAGATGGCTACCGCACAATCTTTGTCAGCAATACGCAAGGATTATTTGATGATGTTTTTATCGGTGCCAGTGTAGCAATTGATGGCGTATGTCTGACCGTCACCCAGATATCCGAAGATCTGCAATCGATCGCCTTTGATATTTCGGATGTTAGCAATGCCTTAACCACCTTGCAATTCCTGCAAAAAAACAGTCCCGTAAATGTAGAGCGCTCATTTAAAGTCGGTATGGAAAATGGTGGGCACAGTCTGTATGGGCATATCGAAGGCATGGCACAGATCAAACAATTACAGCACCATGGCGCAACCCTGCATCTGGATATTGCCATTCCTGCCGAAAAAATGAAGTATTTCTTTCACAAAGGTTTTATCGGACTACATGGTTGCAGCTTAACCGTCAACAATGTGGATAAGGCGCAGCATTTGATCTCTGTCGATCTGATTCCCGAAACCTTGCGTCTGACCAATCTAAAATTTCTAAAACAGGGCGATTTTGTCAATTTTGAAATTGACCATACGACACGAACACTGGTCGATACCATTGAAGGCATTTATGCCAATCGCCTTTAAATATTTTGCGCCTAAAGACCCTGTACTCCCTAGTAATTAGATAGGGTCACAGGGTCTTTTCATGGAGCAAAACTTAAGAAAATGCCAGTTCGGAATAAATAGTCATTGTTTTGTATAAATAAAACTAATTTCAACGAAAGAATCACGACGGAGTCTTACAAGATTAGGCATATTTTAGGATTAACCTTCGGTTCGACCTACTTTTCTTTCGGGAAAAGTAGGCAAAACCATTTGTCCGCTGCAAACTCGGTCCAATACCGCTAAAAAACAAATTAATTGAAAAACATTATCTTGCAGATAATCTGCTGACCTCGAACAAGCAGCGGACGCTGCTACGAAATACATTTCTTCTACACATCTTATCCCGAATTCACGTTAAGAAAGATTATTTTGTTGCTTATTATAACGAATTGATAGATAAGCAGTGATGGCAAGGACAATTGCAATAAAGCCTAAAGATATCCAGATCGGCATATGGAATACATCCAGCAATAACATCTTGGCACCGATAAACAATAAAATCACCCCTAAACCATAGGGTAAATAATGCATTTTAGCCGCGGCACCAGACAGTAAAAAGAACATCGCACGTAAGCCCAGAATTGCCATCAAGTTGGCACTTAATACAATAAAGGGATCGGTAGTGACCGCAAAAATCGCCGGGATTGAATCAACTGCAAAAATTACATCGGAAAATTCAACCAGAATCAGCACAATAAACAGCGGTGTGACCCAAAGCTTGCCCTGCTCCCGCACAAAAAATTTATTGCCTTGCAGAGTATTGGTAATCGGTAAATGTCCACGCAACCATTTTAGCAATTTCATATCTTCGATATTTGGGTCTTCTTCCTGTCCTTTTAAGAACTTAAATCCGGTATAAACCAAAAATGCACCGAAAATATATAATATCCAAGAAAATTCCTGTACCAGCCATGCGCCGATAAAAATAAAAATGGTTCTTAAAACAATTGCCCCAATCACGCCATATAACAACACCTGACGTTGCAATGCGGGAGGAATGGCAAAAGCCGAGAAAATCATTAGCCAGACAAAGACGTTATCAATTGCCAAAGATTTTTCCAGTAAATAACCGGTGATGTATTCCAGGGTTTTTTGGTTGGCAATGCCGACATCAAATGTCTGTTGTAGATACAACCACAAACCACCGGCAAAAAGCATGGCAACCGAAACCCAAGCGATACTCCACCACGCCGCTTGTTTCAAGGGAACAGGTTGATTCTGTTTTTGTTTAAAGCCTAAAAAGTCGATCAATAGCATGACAAAGACAATGCCAAAGAACACCAGATACAGCCAAATATTACCGACTGACGCCATATTTCATCCTCCATATCCAGCAATTGGGCATAAAAAAACCTCGACCAGTTGCCAGACGAATTTCATCTGTTTTCAACATGATCAAGGTCTTGCCTACACCATCTGGAAGATGATGCTCAGATACCGACTTTTTATTAAAAAGTGTATTGACGATATCTGACACATAGCGGGTTTAAAGCTATGTTTGAGGAGGCTACTCCCCTTGTCGTTTCATTTCGTTTTGGATCGCAATCCATAAGTAAGCACAGCATGCCATAGCTTTAGGTTTTGTGCAAATTTTATCAAAAGGCTTTTCTATCTTTTTTAATTTACTTTAGACATTCTTTGTTTCTATATACTAAGACGTTTGAGATTGAAAAAAGCTCAACTTTGCATCAATTTTAACACCGTGTTTTGTTGTGTATAAAAATTTTCTTTAACTCGTCATTGACTAAAAAATAAACTTTACAAGAATAGGAATTTAATCATATATTTAAAATTCCCTTTCAAAAGGCAGGGCTGTCAAGTTTACAATGCAATCATTCCTAACTTGCAGTGCTTTAGTCGCATCTCAAGAATCCAGAGCGTTCATTACAATTTTTCTTACTGACATCATACCAGGTCTAGTTCTTAAGGATTAATTCCAGTCATATTCGATCGCCATAATGGCAGCGACAAGCCTTTTTAGCCTACATCTGGAATACTTTTCACCAATAAAAATAGTTGTAAATCTAAATCGCTGGATGAAAAGAATCCGAATTTTTTATAAAACTCTGCCACGTCCTTATTTTTTGCATCAATGACTACAACAGCTATGCCAATCGTATCTGCAAGACGTTTAATCGTGGTCAGTGCATGCGCCAATAGATAACGTCCTACACCTTGCCCTTGATGAGACTGGTCTATTGCCAAACGTCCGATCAATGCTGCTTGGATCGGTTGATAAGCAGAAAACTGCTTAAATTGATCAGGCGATTGCGTACGGTGTACTTGTGTCGTCGAAAGACTGTAGAACCCTGCAATCTGATTGTCTTGGTCTATGGCAAGATAGGTACGACTGACTAAACGCTTTTGTAGTTGGCTTGCCTGCTGCTTTAAAAAATTGTTGAGTAATGGCTCTCCACAATCAAAAGTATTTCTATCGTATTTGCTGCTTAATGGCTCAATAGTAAACAGTAACTTAGACAAGTTGCTCACCCAATGCCATTAATGCCTTTAATTTATCATTGGCTTGTGGTGGGTTTTCCAATGCCTTATTCAGTTTTTCCCAATCTTGTGCATTTACGGTAATTCGTTGCTGTTGTTCAATCAGGCTTAATGCCTTTTCATAGGATTGTTGCAACATAAAGGCACTTACCGTTGTTCCTGTTAGGGCTGCTGCCTGTTCAATCACTTGTTTGGCTTCTCGGGTTGCTCTTAAATTAATCCGTTCAATTGCTGCGCTCATAATCTCACCATAATGTACATTAATATTAAGTACATTGTAGTGCAAACTTTGGTATGGCGCTATATGTTGGTATGTTTTAGTTTTTACTCTTTGTGATTCGTATTGATGTCATAAGTCATTAATATCAACCTTGATGCATTTCTGATTGCTTCGTGCATTTGCAATACGGTTGAGTTCAATATCTTCAAGCTGTTCTATCATGGTTTGATATAGATCGACTGAGATGCAATAAAATGCTGGGATATTGCGATTCAGGATAGCGATAGGTTCGCCATGTGCTACCTATATGGTTTGCCTCAGGGCTCTTTTTATTTCTGTAATGCTGGCGGTCATACGTGCATGTATTAATTAGGGTATGTCGTATATCCTTTTAGTCAAAATGGGGTCAGAAATTAGTATAGAATAAAGCACGGTTACCGTACTGGACGCTCCTTGCGAGATACATCTCTCAAGTCCGGCATGACGAATCCAATTTTGGTGGAAATTAACAGTCCTACTATAAGCAAGGTATTTAATTAAAAATTTCCTGTTTCTATATACTAAGACGAATGAGATTGAAAAAAAGCTCATAAATTTGTGTTAACTTTTGTAAAAAAGTATTTTAAAGCACTATCCGAAAATGGTGCTTTACATCAGCAGATTCAAATTTAATATTTCGCACGTAACGTCAGTAAGAAATTACGCGGTTCACCGTAGATGTTGTAGTAACTTGCATATCCAGGATAATATAAATAAGACGTATCGAAGAGATTATTCCCTTGTAGTGAAATTTGCCAATTCGGATTAATTTGATATCCAATACGAGCATTCACAGTTGCATAACCACTTTGTTTAATATCCGTGGTATATACATCACTTTGTGCTTGTACACCAACTCCTATATCCATCCCATCTAACATTCCTGCTAAAATACTTTTATCAAATTGATAAACTGACCACAATTTAAACGTTTGCTCTGGAATGACATCTGGTGAAAAACGTTTTCCTACATTTGAACTATTACTATCATTGAGATACTCCAAATTATTGTAAGTATAGCCTGTTATCAAACTCCAATTCGGGGTTGGCTTGCCTGTGATCTCTAATTCAACACCTCGGGATTGTACTTCTCCAGCAGCTTGATAACATATTCCTCCCCGACCTGGACAACCTGTATGCAAAGGATCAATCACGCCACGATTTCTATCCCGAATTTGGAAAATCGCAGCAGTTACATTTAAATCACCATCTAAAAAATCAGCTTTAACACCTGTTTCAATTTGCCAGCCTATACGAGGGTCAAGTGCTTCACCTAAATAATTTTGTGATGTCTGAGGGACGAAAGACTCTGCATAACTAGCATACCAAGTAAACTGCTCGTTTAAGTCCCACACCAAACCTACATAAGGTGTAAACTCATTTTTTACTTTTGCCGTACCTTCAATCCATGCTGTCGTTGTTTCAGCAATAGTTCTACTTTTCGGCTTATAGTCCGACAATCGACCACCAAGTGTTAAAGTCAGAGGATCAAGAATCCTGATCTGTGCTGATATATAAAACCCACTTTTTTTGTTTAAGTTATAGGCTGTACTGTTAATGCTTTTATTTACAATACTGGAATAATCATGCTGGTTTAATACATCAACCTGAGTCGGATAAGCATAGATATTACCATATAAATCATGATCTTCAGAAACATTATAACCAATCAATAATTTATGCTCTCGATCAAATACATGAATAGGACCTGAAAAATGAATATCATAATTTTTCTCAGTTCGATCCCAATCAATATAACCCAATCCAACATCTGCCTTACCATTAATATCTAATTTAGAAAAAGCAAAAAGTCCGTAATATTGATTTTCAAGTTCACGATGGTTAAAAGAAATTTTACCTACCCAATCGTTATCAAATTTATATTGGAAATCTAGTGCTAAATCTATTTGTTCTTTATCTGAATATTTGTTGTAACCTACAAAAGCATTTCTATTTGGAACTTGTCCTAAGTGATTAAATGGCAATCCCCAGTTGTTTATATAGCGCTCTTTCACATAAGTTGAAGAAAGCCCTAATGTTGCATTTTCCACAATATCATATTCAACCACACCGTATACGGTAGTTTTTTCATCATTTTTAGCGTGGTCATAGTGTTTCCCCTGACTATTTTGTACAGCGACCAAGCGACCACGTAAACTCCCATCTTGATTGAATGGACTACTCACATCAAATTCAGAACGATAGCTGCCCCATGAACCACCTGAAATTGCAGCAGAACCTTGAGCATTTAAAGTTGGTCTTTTCCGCACAAAATTGATTGATCCACTAGGTTCGCCACTACCCGTTAATAAACTTGTTGGACCTTTTAAAATTTCAATCCTTTCAAAGAGTGCTGGATCTTCATTAGATGGACTTTCTGACCATGATACGCCATTGACTTGTGTATTGGCTGCCGCAAATCTAATTTGATATAATTCTCGTCCTATTTCACCTGTCGTAGTGACCCCTGTTGCTTGATTTAAAGCTTTGGCAATACTAGTAAATCCTTGATCTTCTATTTGCTTTTGGGTCATAACAGATACAGACTGAGGAATTTCTTTTAAACTTTGTTCAGTTTTTCCAATGCTTACCTTTCTAGCAACATAACTTTCTTCTTCTGCAACCACTGTTATCGCCGGCAACTGCACTGCATTTGCATCACGGCTTGCTCTTCCTGATGCATTCACATCAATCGGTTTTAGCTGCCCCATATTACGAGCTTGAGGTATTCCCTCTACAATCGAAAATTTATTTTCACCAATCTTTTTAATCTGTAAATTTTTGCCTTTTAAAAGTTGTTGTAGTGCTTGTTCAACAGTGAGCTCTTGATTCAATGTTTCTGACTGATAATTATTTACAGCTTTCGTCACAAATAAAATCTGTGTACCACTTTGCTGTGCCAGACTTTGTAATGCCAAGTCCAGACGTTGTGCCGGAATCTGTATAGCATAGATTGTTTCCGCAAAGACTGCGCCCGCATACAATGCAGAGGCCAATATTAAAGTGATACGTTTTAAACGCAAATTCGTTTTATGTTTGATCATTGATTTTTCCCCAAAATTCGACTTTTTACACAATTTTTTGTGCCTGTATCCTGTATGTCGTTTCGGAAATAAAAGTTGTACACCACTTTTTAAAATATTTTTAATTTTTTTTCTTTATCACGCTATATGACGTTTGAAACACTAAAAAAGCTCAAGCAAAAATGTAATTTCTTGTAAATTTATCTCTATTTCTTCGCAATCACCATCGAACCATCATCCTGTTCAACAAGTTTAACAGGTGCAAAACTTGGTAACGCACGTATTAGTTGCATGCGCTGAGTTAAATCGGCCTGACCAGAAATTCGTAATTTCGCCAATTCATCAGATTGAATGCTTACCGGTAAATCACCATAACGTTTTAATTCGGCCAACACATCAGCCAGCCTCTGATTATTAAAATAGTAATATCCTTTTTGCCAGGCAATCAACCGCTGTACATCCTGTATCTGTTGTGAAGCCGCAAATTGTCCTTGTACAGTCGAGATACTCTGCCCCGTCATTAAAATTGTAGACTGTTGTTGATCCGCCGACCAGACCCGAACTTGTCCCTGCACCACTGCGATTTGTGCATCATATTGTGCCAGTTTACGCACATTAAAGATGGTGCCAATATCTTCAATACGAATATCACCTGCCTGAACGTTGAAATCACGCTCTGCCCACGGCAACCAGTGATGCCATGCCGCATGTTGCACATGGAAGGTTGCTTCACCTTGCTGTAACTGAATGGTTCTGGAAAATAAGCGATAAGCAACCTGTAATTGTGTAGCAGTATTGAGTTGAACTCGACTGCCATCCGATAGAACATAATCTTTTTGCTCACCGACTTCTGTACTTAACAGATGCTGTTCATACACCGGATTCCACCAGCATATTCCACCCAATGTTGCCAAAACAAGCAGCGATAAAATCTTTTTCTGATGCTGCCGCTGTTTTTTCTGTCGCTCTAAAGCAGCCTGAATAATATCTTCAGGTTTAGGGAGTTGTGCAATCAGTGCATCTTCAAAAGGTTCCAAAGCTTGTTGTATCTGTCTTTGCTTTTTGACCCGTTCCGAATCCTGTTGTTGTTCATGCTCAGGTTGTTGTTGATTATTCATCATGCACCAGCAAAATAGGTAACATGATTTTAAAGGCTTTTGCCAAATAACGTGCCACCATGCCTCTGGATAAATTCAGATGTTCTGCCACTTCATGTTGCGAATAATGATAAAGCTGGGTCAAAATAAAAATATCGCGACAATTCTCAGGCAATTGCTGAATGGTTAGCAGCAGAATTTGTTCTCGTTGCTGTTTGGCAAATTGTAGTTCTGGTGAAGTGAGTGTTTTTTGATGTGATCCCACATAATCTTGTGGCTCCTGACAAAAATCCATCCATTTGTGCACATGCTTTTCTTTACGGTAAAAATCAATGGCAACACGCAAACAAATGGTGCGTAAAAAAGCCATTGGGCTTTGAATTTCCTCCGGTTGTATGGTTTTTTGTAAGACCCGAATACAGGTTTCTTGTACCACTTCCTGCGCAAATTGGCGATCACCAAAACGATAGCTAATATAATCAACAAGATCGTCATGATACGTGACCAGTGCCTCAATCAATGGATTGTTCTTCATCTTGACATGGATAGAGTGAATGTGAAATTTAATGAGAATTATATGCAATTGAAAATTTATATACAATGTTGTTCTTTATGTCAGCAAAAAATTTTATAACCGTGTTGTTGTAAGATATGTTGGCCGTCTCCAGCAATCAGAAGACAACCAACACATATTTTAAATCGTGACATGCCTGATAATTCATTTAACCATCATTTCAATTCCTCTATCCATAGAGATCAAGGTTTCTACAAACACTTTTTGAATCAAAGCAGACCATCATAAAAAATGTCTGCTCATATGCCGCTACTACCAAGTAAAACCAAAATTTACATTAATTCGATATAGCCATTTATCACTATTCATCGAGCTGGTACTGGTAAAACCGGTACTATTGGTCGCCCCGCCAATAATATTGGCATTTTTGCCCCAGGTATAATCTGCCCATACCAAGAATGGATTGGCGATAAACATCATACCCGTCGTATTCATTTGCGAAGCAGACCAGTCGTGACGTTTTTTATCCAGATAACTATAATCATTATAGAATTTAATTGCTTTTAGTTTGCCAAAATCCTTTACTGGCAAAGTATAAGCCACATTTAAACTGGAGATTGTGCCTTCAGAGGCAATGAAATACGCAGGCGTTAATCCATTGACACCCATTAAGGTCATATCGCCATCGACACCTTCAGGATTTTTGGCATCATATTTATAGTGAATAACCGAACCCTGTAGGTTCCAGCGATCAATATTGCTATTGGCATGTGCACCCAGTGCATAATATTTACCATTTTTATCGGTGGTTTTATTATGTAGTTGAGAAACTGCACCGGATAACCCGACTTCCTGTTTACCCACCTCGGTATCGAATTTTTTCACAATACGGGCATTGACCTGATTTTGCTTTTCATTCTGATAGCCTTTTTGAGGGGCAAAAGCATTTTCTGTCAAATCATCATAGGTTGCACTTTCCGGCGAATAACGCAAATCCGTCGCCAACATACGCGGATAATAACCCAGACGAACATCCCAGTCCTGATCCACATAATTCCAGTTTAATCCCGGTGCAACATTGTTACCATAGCCCAAGAAAAAAGGGATATGGTAAGTCCAGCCATTTTGTGGATAGGGATAAATGGCAAAAGGTTTATAAACAAATCCTGCTTCTATACTATTATTTTGATTAAAGTTATAGCCGACATAGGCTTTTTCAATTGACGTGTATTCTTGATCCTGCAAGATATAGCTGGAATTAAGATAAAAATCATCATATTTACCTTTGAGATCTACCCGAAAAATATCAAAATGCGTTTTACCTGCACCATCGTTTTCACCACCCCAACTTTCATAACGATGGTTAAAACGCACGACTCCGCCTAATTTCAACGATTGACTACCATCATCATTTTTCCACTCCAAAAACGAATCTGCTGCTACCGCATTGAATGACAAGGTACTCATCAATGCACTAAAAACCATGAATGGTCTGCTCAATTTTTTCATTGCAATACTCCTCGCTACTCACCCTTTCATACCCCAAGGCTTTGACTTGTTTTATATATGAAACTTTGTTTTTACAAAATTTCGGTTAAAAAAATTTAGATGGCGATGGGTTTTAGTACACGACAATATGCATCATCGGATACCAGATTCTGAACAGAAAAAATCTCGTTAAGCTGCTGCTGTGTCAACAATTTTTTCTCAAGTACGACTTCGGGCACAGTTTTATTTTCGGCAATGCATTGTTTACCAATCAGATCACAGCATTCATGTCCCAGAATAGGATCAAGTAAGGTAATAATGCCAATACTGTTTAATACGGCCGCATGACATTGTTTGGCATTTGCGCTAATGCCCTGAATACATTTTTGATCCAGACTCTCAATGGCTTTGCACAGTAACGACAGTGATTCATTCATACATGCTGCAATGACTGGCTCCATGACATTGAGCTGTAATTGCCCAGCTTCTGCGGCCATGGTCACGGTCATATCATTCCCAATCACTTTAAAGGCGATTTGATTCACCACCTCTGGAATCACTGGATTCACTTTGGCTGGCATAATCGATGATCCGGCTTGTAACTGCGGCAAATTAATTTCATTTAAGCCAGTTCGCGGGCCGGAAGACAGCAAACGTAAGTCATTACAAATTTTGGAAAGTTTACAAGCCAAACGTTTTAAACAACTTGAAATTAGGATAAATACCCCACAATCACTGGTTGCTTCGATATAATCTGAAGCCCCTTTTAATTCTAATCCGGTAATTTTTTTCAGATGTTGTACAGCCTGTCCTGCATAACCAGTACCTGTATTGACGCCTGTGCCAATCGCGGTTGCACCCAGATTAACTTCAAGCAATAGCGGTCTTAATTTTTGGATAAGTGTCCGATCTTCTCTGAGCAAAGTGGCATAGGCTTTAAATTCCTGTCCCAGTGTCATAGGGACCGCATCCTGCAACTGGGTACGGCCCATTTTAATGACCGATTTAAATTCTCTAGATTTTTTATCAATACTTTTAATAATATGATTTAAGCTGATAATCAGTTCATCAATTTGATAATACAGCGATAATCTTAAAGCAGTGGGGTAAACATCATTGGTTGATTGTGATTTATTTACCACATCGTTAGGATGGATAATATCGTAGCGACCTTTCTCATACCCCAGATGCTTCAAGGCAATATTGGCAATCACCTCATTACAGTTCATGTTAATCGACGTACCAGCGCCACCCTGATAAATATCCAGTGGAAAAACATGTTGCCACTGTTGTGGTTGATCAATTATTTTCTTGCAGGCATATAAAATCGCATCACACTGGAATTTACTGATTTTATGATAATCATAATTGGTCAGGGCAGATGCCTGTTTCACCTGAGCCAGTGCTTTAATGAATAAATGATTCTGGCCAATCTGTTGCTGGGAAATCTGGAAATTATCTAAAGCACGTTGTGTATGAATGCCATAATAGGCATCCGCTGGAATTTCTCGTTCACCGAGTAAATCATGTTCTCGCCGACTGCTCATCTGTTCACCTTTACATCATGAAGCTACATAATCAAAAAGCCCCCTAATCACACTAAAGGGATATCACACAAATTTTGGGTACAACTCTCCCCTGCGTTGCTTAAGGCCGCCTTAAATAAGGAGAGTAAGTCCTCTCTAACAGAAAGAATCAGAGAGGTTTAGACATTCACTGCACAGTGAATTAATACAGTTTTTTCTGCGGTGGTCCGGCAAATTTCAACGGACCAATCGCATTCATATCCAGCTCAATCACACTCGGACCTTGCCATGCCACTGCTTCCTGAATCACTGTTTTGAATTCGTCAGCACTGGATACACGCCAGCTTTTTGCGCCCATTGCTTCACCCAGCATTTTAAAATCGGGTGCATGCAATTCATTGAAATACTGACGACCACCAAAATAATTATTCTGGATACCCCGCATAACGCCATAACCGCCATCATTCATAATCATTAACACCAGATTGGTACCTTCCTGCACCATGGTGGCAATTTCACCGACACCCAGTGCAAGACCACCATCACCGACCAGACCGACCACTTTTTTGTCTGGATTTGCAATGGATGTACCAATGGCCATCGCCAGCCCCAGACCGATTGCCCCAGCAAGGGAATGGATATTCTGATTGGGTTGTTGTACCGGAAATAAACGGCTGCCCCAAGTACTGCCAGACATGGTGATATCACGTACCAGAATGCCATCTTGCGGTAAAGCAGCTCTTAAATGCTGACAAATCAGGCTATATTGATCCAGTTGTGTTGTTAATGCTTCGATCGCAGCTTGTCTGGCTGCCGTGATAGCGGCATCATAAGCTGAATCAATTTTACTGATGCCTTGTAATTGCGCCAACGTAGACTGTAAAACCGCCTTGGCATCGCCTGCAATAAACTGACGCACTTTATAATTACGTTGTTGCGCCACAGGATTAGCATCAATCTGAATCAGATTATCCGGAAATTTGAGTGAATAGGTTTTGGTTTCATTGCTGCGTAAACGAGAACCGACCACCACCATTAAATCCGCATCAGCCAACAGTTTTTCAACTGCCGCAGAATTGTGAAATGCACCTAAAGTACGTGGATGCTCATCAGCAAGAATGCCACGACCATGGGTCGAGGACACCACTGGAATTCCCAAATCCGCAATAGCACGAATTTCATCCACACAATGCAATGCACCGCCACCTATCCAGAAAATTGGACGTTGTGCTTTTTTAATTTCCTCACTCAGCAAATTGATTTCTGATGCTGAAACAGAGGGTAGTTGCAATGCGTGTACAGGCCCCAAATTTTGCGGTAAATCAATTTCTGCGGCTTGTACATCAATTGGAATCTCAACACTCACCGGACCCATAGGCACAGTGGTCGCCACCCGAATTGCCTCACGGATAATACCCACAGCCTGATCCGGGCTGGTGATGCGAAATGCAGCTTTGCTTGATGCTTTTAAAAAAGTCAGCTGATCTTTGGTTTCATGGATAAAACTGGCATCACGATCCAGATATTCCCGTTCGACTTGACCGGTAAGATGTAATACCGGGCTTGCCGCATTCATCGATTCAATCAATGCACCAATGGCATTACCTGCCCCAGCACCAGTACTGGTTAATGCCACACCTAAACCTTTAAAACGGGCATGTGCATCGGCCATGGTGACACTGCCGGCTTCGCCACGTGCTGCGACAAAACGGATTTTTTCACGACGCCCTACAGCATCGGCAATCGGTAAATTATGAATAGAAATGACACCATAAATACTCTCGACCTGATGTTGTTCCAACACTCGAGCAATGGCTTCGCCTACATTGACACGCTCAGTCATACCTTGATTCCTTTAATTAATATGTTAAACCCGATTGAATGGATCAGACCAATTGTTTGGTTGTTCATTTAAGCCGATGTAAATACTTTTTTGCTGGGTATAGGCCAGCAAGCCCTGACGGCCTTTTTCCCGACCAATCCCACTTTCCTTATAACCACCAAAAGGGGCAGAAATTGAAAATTTCTTATAGGTATTGACCCATACAGTGCCGACTTCCAGTGCCTTGGCCAGTTGCCATGCTTTACGGTAATTTTCGGTCCAGATCCCTGCGGCCAAACCATAGCAACTGTCGTTGGCCTGAACGAGTAGATCCTGTTCATTGTCATAGGGTAATACCACCAGAACAGGGCCAAAAATCTCTTCCTGACAAGTCTGTGCCTGATTACTCAGTCCAGTAATAATGGTGGGCGTATAGAAACTGCCTTTGGCAAAATCGCCATCAGTAAGAATCTGCCCACCAATTTCGACCTTACCGCCTTCTTGGATTGCCAGTTGCACATAACGATCCACCGATGCTAAATGTGCCTGACTAATCAGGGGGCCGACATGCGTGCCGGCTTGTTCCGGATGTCCAATGGTCAGATTTTGGGTAATATCAATCAGGCGTTCTAAACATTGCTCATAAATACTGCGGTGGATAAACAATCTTGAACCAGCAATACATGCTTGTCCGGCAGAGCTAAAAATGCCATAGGCAATGCCTTTACACGCCAGTTCGATATCGGCATCCGCTAAAATAATGGTGGGAGATTTGCCACCCAGTTCCAAAGAAGTAGTGATCAATTTCTCCGCAGCAATATGCGCCAGATGACGTCCTGTATTGGTGCCACCAGTAAAAGAGATTTTTTTCACCAATGGATGTTTAACAATCGCTTCACCGACCACAGAACCTTTACCTACCAGCACACTGAGCAAGCCTTTTGGTAATCCGGCCTGTTCAAAGATCTTTGCCAGTTCCAGTGCAATCAGGGAAGTTGCCTCAGCTGGTTTTAAAATTACTGCATTTCCTGCCGCCAAGGCTGGTGCTAACTTTTGTACTTCGCTGGCAATCGGTGAATTCCATGGCGTAATCGCTGCCACGACACCAACCGGCTCATGAATACTCATGGTGAGTACATCATTGGCACGTTGTGAAGTCAGTTCTTCGTCCATGCTTTCACAGGCAGCCGCTACATAGCGTGCGGTTGCTGCGGCACTCAATACCAGACCTTTGGTTTCTGTTAAAGGTTTACCATTGTCACGGGTTTGCAGACGACTCAACTCATCGGCACGTGCTTCGATCAAATCGGCGACTTTATATAGAATCTTGGCACGCTGAAACGGTAAACTATTACGCCAGCTTGGTTCACGCCATGCCTGTTCGGCTTTTTGGATGGCTTCTTCTACATCGTCCAGACTGGCAGTCGACAATTGCGCATTCACAATACGATGATCGGCGGGGAAAATACTCTCAATCACGTTGCCCTTGCCCACACGCCATTCACCTGCAACATAAATTTCTTTGATCATGTCTTGCTCCATCCTTAAATTTGTACCGCATCAACACTATGGCGACATGCCCGAATCACACTTAATGCAGCAAGTGTTGAGGTCTTGGGATTGCTTTCCAGAGGTACACCCACCAGTTCAATCTGCATTTTTCCAAAGCGACCTTCGACCTCAATGGTATGTTTGTTTTTATTGATGGCTGGATCTACAGTAAGTTCTACAATCGTGTCATCCATGCCTACACCAGCCAGTGCAATGGTGGCTGCAACATTGGCATTGGCGGGGAATTTCAATGCAGCATCGCGTGCCGTACCGCGATAAAACACCTGTGCTTCACGTACCTGATCCAGATCAATCAATTGTTCTGCATAACTGCCACGCCAGCTTTTGGGGCTTTTACAGCCTTTATAGATGACCCGTTCCAGACCACCTTCTTTGGCGGCAGAAATTCCATCAATTCCGGCAATGGCACCTGCCAATACATGCAAATGCGCACCATTTTTTTCGGCAGTGGCTTTTAAATCGGTAAATAAATCCAGGTTGGCTAATGTCCCGACAGAAATCAATCCTAGTGACCAACCACGTTGTAAGATCTTTTTGGCGTGCTCATGCACTGCTGCCTGACCTGCCACTTCAACCACATAATCCGGTTCGCCTAGACATTCCTCTATACTGGAAATGACCTGAATTTCCTGACTTACTTTTGCCTGTACTGCTGCCTTACTGCTGGCAGGCACAACAATCCATTTCAGTTTTAAATCATCTGGTAAATTGGCATACACTTCTGAAGCCATTGCACCAAACCCGATCATCATCAGTTGCTTCATTGCTACCTACCTTATCTACCTGATTTATAAATGCTTGTTAAAGCCGCCAGAAACATCAATGGTTGCGCCTGTGGTATAGGACGCCAGTGGTGAAGCCAGAAAAACCAGTGCATGCGCAGGTTCTTCCGGTTTTCCTAGCCGTTGCATTGGAATGCCACGTTTTTTGGCAATGTTTGCTGTCCAGTCTTCCCAACTGATGTCCCGATCAGTACGTTCCTGATAGCGTCTTTTCCACTGCGCAGATTCCACCATACCCAATAAAATTGAATTGACACGGATATGAAATTGAGAGAACTCATGCGCCAGCGAATGGGTTAAATTCAATAGCGCCGCCCGGGCAGAAGACGTAGCGATCATATGTGGTTCGGGTTGTAAGGCCAGCAAGGAATTTACATTGGTAATCGATGCATATTGAGAACATTTCAATTGCGGTAAAAAGGCTTTAATGGGATATAACACGCTAAAATATTTCAGCTCAATTTCCTTGATCCAGTCTTCATCTTGCGTATTTTCAAAATTGGAAACCCGTCCTTGTCCTGCATTGTTAATCAGTAAATCAATACCGCCAAAAATGGTATTAACCTGCTGTGCAAATCTTTCTACATCCTGTTTGTCCAGTACATTACAGGCCTGAACAAAAATATCTGCCTGTGGAAATTTTTCCAGAATATAGTCTTTGGACTGTGCCAGACGCTCTGGATTACGTCCGCACCATGCAACCCTTGCACCTTCTGCAACCAGAATTTCCACCACAGCCAAGCCAATACCAGACGAGCCGCCTGTGACCACTGCGATTTTTCCTTCAACTTGGAAGCTCATATTTATATCCTTCTTACAAGGTTGCTGATTGTGCAGATAAAATAATTTGATTAAATTGTTCAGGTTGATCGAGATAACTTAAATGACCAGCCTGATTGATTTGAAGAAACTGCTGCGTTGCCATTTCCTGTACCAAACGTCGAATATTTTCAGGCGGCGTGATCTCATCCTGTTTTGCAGCAATCACCACGCACGGAACTTTTAGATCCTTTATATAATTACGAATTTCGTCATAGGCCAGTAAATAAGAGGCTTGAGTAAATCCTTCCAGACGTAATTTTTCCATGACGCTGGTAATCAGTGTCAGTGCCTGCGGTTCATGTTGATACAGCATATGTGGACCTCGCGCTTTTGCCAGACCATAGGCACCAAGCTTTGCCAGCAGTTGAGGTCGTTTGGCAAATACCTTCGCTTTTTCTTGCTCGCTGTGACGCTGATAGCCTTGTGCTACATTGGCAATCACCAATTGTTTGACCCGCTCAGGATAAGCATAGGCAAAAGCACTGGCCTGCATGGCACCCAGCGAATGACCAACCAGAACGACCTGATCTGCACCAAGAACATCCAGCAAGCCTTTTAAACGCTCGGCATAATCTTTTGCACTCGGTTGCGAATTATTCAGACAATCGGACAAGCCATAACCCGGTGCATCCCAGGCAATCACATGATAATGATGACTCAATTGCTCAAGCTGATTGATCCATGACCCCGAACCCGAGCTAATCCCGTGTAGTAAAACCAGATATGGACCTTCGCCCGATTCCCGATAGCCTTGCTGAACACCATTCAGACTGACCGTCTTCACCGGATAATGTGCCAACTTTTCAATTAGAGTCATCATCTGCTCTCCCAACGATAAAACCATTAATTACGTTTGATTTTGGACAGTGGATGTTCAGGTGGATAATTTGGAATGGTCGGTTTACCAGCTCCCAACATCACACACATCAAGGCTTCATCATCCTGACTCGGGTTATACAGACCACGATAAATACCCGGTGGAATCGAAATCAAATCACGCTCTTTCAGTCGTGTAGAGAATTTTTCACCGTTATGCTCAATAAATAGGTCTATTTCACCATGCAGCATAAAAAATACTTCTTCAACGTCATGATGAATATGCAGCGGTCCTTCGCATTGCGGTGGCAACACCATGGTCGAGAAGGTAAAGTTTTCTGCCTGTACGGTATTATTGTCCTTAGCAACACCGGTTGCCCCCGTACCCATATAACGCATTTGTGCACGACGGTATTTTGGATCATAATCGGCCTGAAACTTCAATGCATCAAAGTCATATTTACGTGTTTCAAATCTGGCAATCCGGGAACTAATCCATTGTTCCAAACTTTGATCTTCTGGTTGTACCCATGATTCAAAAGTTTCTGGTTTCGTAGTCATACGATTTACTCCTGTTTAAATCAGATTAATAACGTTTCAATAAAGGAATGAGGAAGAACGATCCCAAGACAGCAACAACAGCCAGGAAAGTAATACCCAGATTAAAATTTGAGGTTTGCATGACAATATAGCCAATCAACACTGGCGCAATTGCACTGGCAAAGTTACCCAGACCATTAAAAATTCCACCTGCGGTTGCCCCGACATCAGCTGTCGTCACACGAGCTAATAAGGCAAAGATAGCCGATGCACCAAATCCCCATGCCATCGCACTGATCGACATCGCTAAAACAATCAGAACGGGTGCACTCATGATCACCATGACATACATAAATATGCCTGCAACCAGCAAACCACCTGAAACCTGTATCGCACGACGACCAAACTTGTCAGAAAGAAATGCACCGATTACTTCACCAATCAGCATTGCGATAAATGGGAAACTCGAATAGATACCAAATTCTTTTAAATTAAATCCTTTGTCCTGCATCAGATAAGATGGTACCCAGCTATTGAGACCCCAGAGATAAGTCATCATGGCAATATTAAAAATACATACCAGCCAGAATGCATTGTTACTCAGCAACATTTTGGTATTCTTGATATGACCCTGAAAATCAATCTGTTTAATCTCACCACTGCGCTGTAAATCACGTGTCTTTTTCAGTTCAAGATTACGTAAGCCCAGCACAATGGCAATTAGAGCAATCAGGGTCAGCACAGCCATCACAAAAAAGGTGGTATGCCAGTCGTAATTGGCCAATACATACGCCGTGATGGGGAAACCTAAAAATGCACCGATTGGCGTTCCAAGAAGAAACATGGTTGATGCACGAGCCTGCTGACGATCGGTATAAGTTTGTTTGACGATGGTATATGCCAGCGCAAATAAAGGACCTTCTGCCAAACCCAGCAAAACACGTAACAACAGCATGCCACCATAATGTTCGGTAAAGCCCATACACAACATGAGTAAACCCCATGAGGTAACGCTCCAGAACAATAATTTTTTAGGACTAAAAATATCCCCTAAAAAACTCAGAAAAATGGAGGAAAATCCATAAGCCAACAAGAAACTGGTCATTAACCATCCAAGTTTGGCTTTATCTTCTCCAATCCCCATCGAACTCTGGAAATGTGGATCAGAAAACAACACTGCTATACTGATTTTGTCGAAAAATGCGAGTACCACACACACCATCAAGACAAAAGCAGGAATCCAATGCTTTAATCCAGTTTTTGTTTCATCTTCACTACCCATATCTGTATATCCTTCAACCTGGCTCGAAAATTCAGAATTTGATGCTTATGGTTTTAATTTCATGACATTAAATTCTGGATTTTCTAATTGCTCGGAATCTAAATGTGTTCCAGCTTGCATCCAGCGTTTCGCAAGCTTGACAAGTTTAGAATCATTCACCGCGATCAAGTTTATAAGTTTTTGATTTTCATCAAGATACAAATAACTTATTTGCGAATCACCTGTTTTACGTATCACCAGTGTTTGCACTTCCTCTGGCTGATATGTACCTAAAATCTGTATGTTGAAATGGTATTGATCCGACCATAACCACGGAATATCGCTATATTCAGTTGCTACACCCAACATGGATTTGGCAGCGGCAATGGCTTGATTTTGTGCATTTGCCCAAGATTGAATACAAAAGCCCAAGGTCGGATGGATTGCGACATCACCGGCAGCATAAATATCCTGATCAGAGGTTTGCCCAAAGTGGTTCACCACAATGCCATCTTTCACCTCCAGACCGGCATTGCAGGCTAATTCCTTGGCAATCTCGGCACCAGCACCGACTACCACACAATCAAATGTGTGGGCCTGTATATCACCTTCTGAAATTTCGATTTTCTGTTGTGAGGTTTCGATTAGATGCAATTTTTGGCAATTCAAATGAATATGTATGCCTTGTGCTTCATGTATCTGTTTTAAAAAT
Source organism: Acinetobacter puyangensis (assembly GCF_900096995.1). Classification (GTDB taxonomy): domain Bacteria; phylum Pseudomonadota; class Gammaproteobacteria; order Pseudomonadales; family Moraxellaceae; genus Acinetobacter; species Acinetobacter puyangensis. The sequence goes on along the minus strand of NZ_OANT01000011.1, from coordinate 58,071 downwards.
GCTGAAACTTCCGGACTAACACTGCGTGCACATAAACGCTCACCATATTCAAACAGATGCACATTCTTGCCCTGTTTCCTTCCGGTTGCCGCAATTTCCAGCCCAATCCAGCCACCACCAATAATGGCAATGTTGTCCGATTGTTCAAAAATTGCCGCCAGACGTTCGCAATCCTGTACATTACGCAAAGTCACCACATTCGGCATAAATTGCCAGGTCTGAACCGGTATACGCGCCCGGCTGCCTGTTGCAATTAACAGCTTGTCATAAGGCAAAACCTTGCCACTTTGCAGCACGACCTGCTTACTGTTACGGTCTATTTCGATGGCCACATCAGGTTTATGCCATTCAATCGAAAAGCCCTGTACCTGTTCCGGCGAGAATAAATTTAAACTGTCATAACTTGCTTCTTTTGCCAGCACTTGTTTTGATAAGGGTGGGCGTTCATAAAATGCCATGTCTTCATTAGAAACGACATGAATTTCTCCATTAAACCCTTGTTGTCTAAGCGTATATACTGCCCAGCCTGCTGCCTGTCCGGCACCAATGACAACCACTCTTTCCATAGCTTCCCCCTCCTGACTCATCTGTGCATTAACCCGCTTTGATCTGACGACGTGTATCGTGGTCCAGACCACCTTCAATTGCCCACTCTGTAAACAATTCCAAGCGATGTTCCTCGATACGGGGTTGCCATTCTTCTGTCAGATAATCATCATTGGTGTAATATTCAAAAGCACCGCCCAAAGGTGAATGCACATACCAGAAATATGCAGAAGAAATCGGATGACGACCCGGACCAATAAAGGTTGACCATTTGGCACGATTCATATTCAAACCACCGCCAATCACTTCATGAATATCCCGCACCACAAAAGCCACATGATTTAAACCGGCAGGTTTATTGGGAACCGACAATAAAAACAAATCATGGTGATAACCTGTACCACGACAGCGTAAAAACGCGCCACGATCTTTGTAGGCATCTGAAAGAAAGAAACCTAACTTTTCTTTATAGAAGTTTTCTGTTTTGGCTAAATCCGGGGTAAAAAACACCACATGACCAATCGAAATAGGCTCACCTTGTTCATAGACTGGACTGGCCGCATTAATCCGCTCAATTCTGCCGTACTGATTAATCCCTTCTGCTTTAAGTTCGGGTAAGGTATGTACAATAGAGGACTGAAAAGTAATGGTCATGCCATTGGGATCCAGACATTGCACCATGCTGTCTGTGTGTTGAAAGCCTTGTTCAGCCTGAAGATTTTTTGCCAAATCTGTAAGATCTTCGACAGACTCTACGCCCCATACAACTTCACGTAAGGTTGAACCGGCTTCGATTGCCGCAGGCAAGCGCTCATCATCAATATCAAACAGATAGAGTTTGCTACCATTTTGCGTTTGGAATAAATCTGCACCGTCAAGATCAGAGGCCGTTGCTTTTAAACCAAAATCCGTTAAAAATTTTTGTGCTAGTGTGCGATCTTCTACACCAAATTTTAAAATTTCGATTCCCGTAATCATCGGTAATCTCCTTAATTAAAGACGAAACCACCATTCACTGGAATATTCTGTCCAGTGACAAACGATGCTAAATCTGATAACAAATACAAGGCTGTACCATTCAAATCATCAGGATGCTGAGGCCGCTGAATCGCTCGCCCAGTGACATACTGCTGATGACGTTGTTGTGGCACATATTCGGTGGCTTCAACCAGCGTTAATCCTGGAGAAATGGTATTCACGCAAATATTAAATTCACCCAATTCTCTTGCCATGGAGCGTGTCATAGACAAAATTGCGCCTTTACTAGCGACATATGCCATGAGCTTAGGTGCACCCCAAAGTGCCGTATCAGAGGCAATATTGACAATTTTTCCAGCCTTGCTTTGCTTTAAATAAGGAACGCAAGCCTGAGTCATTAACCAGCTACCTTTGACATTTACGGTCATGACTCGATCCCATAAATCACTGTCATAGTCCATCATGTCCTTACCACCAACACCTGTTGCAAGCGCTGCACAATTGACCAGACCATCAATAGCGGACATTTTTTCCTGTGCAAAATCAACCGCAGCACAAATAGAATCCTGATTGGCCAAATCCAAACTGGTGCCAGACACAGGCAAACCTTTTTCCTGCAAAAGCTGTACTTCAGACTGCAAGACATCGGTTAAAATATCTGCCATTACAACCTCGGCACCCGCCTGTGCAATCGCTTCTGCAAAACTACGTCCCAGACCACGTGCTGCGCCGGTGACAATAATTTTTTTGCCTTGCAACAATTGTGGATAATCAGACATGAGCAGCGTCCTGCATCGGAATCAGCTCAGCAGAAGCTGTCTTTAAGGCAGCAATTTTTTTCAATTGCTTTTCAGCTTCTTTTTTCATTAAGCGACGTAACCGTGACAAGCCCACATCATGCTGATATAAAAACTCATGCTGACGTGCATTCGGTGCAAGGTTTTCCAGAATAATGCGGTCTTGTTCCAGCACATCCCAATGTAATTTTTCCAGATGGTTGCGATACATAAACCGCCATACATGACGTTGCCAGCCAGTAACCTGACGACATCTCCAAAAGAAAACACGGGTATTATTAGCATCGATTGGGGTTGCAAAACCGACAATCCAGAACACACCTCCTGGACCAAATTCCTTACGGTAAGGAATAGAAAGTCTGAGCCAGCTAGCGCCGGTATTACCATATTCCACCCAGTCAAAATTGACGCCAGTCTGACCTTCCTTCTCAAAAATAAAACCATCTTTGGTGGTGCGATGTTTCATTTCTGCGGTACGTTCACCTTCTGCCATAGAATGCGAGGTACAATGCAAATAGGTACCGTGCATAGGATCCATTACATTATCGATGGCATATTGATGATTAACTTTCCAGTCTGCCTGACACAGGAAAGCACTCCATTCCTCACTTGCCAATTGTTCGGGGAAATGTAAATCTTTGGGTGCTTCATTGGGATCAATACCAAACCAGATAAAAATTGCATCATGTTTTTCAATCACGGGATAACTTTTTACACACTGGCTACCTTTCAACGGGCATGCATGTACGGCCGGCACATCGGCTACTGTACCTTCGGCATTGACTTCAACACCGTGGTACCAGCAAGCGACGCGATCGCCAAGATTCCAGCCCAAAGATAGACGGGCACCACGATGCGGACAGCGATCTTCAAGTGCATGGATTTTTCCATCGGTATCACGCCACACCACAATATTCTCGCCCAGACGGGTAATCCCAACAGGATTTGCCCCCACTTCCCAACTTGAAAGTACCGGATGCCATTGATCTCTTAAGCCCAGATCCAGATAGCTTGCTACATCAGTTTCGATATTGGCTTGCATATTCATTGTCCTTACCCCTTAATAACCCAAACGCTGCATTTCTTCACTAAACTGTTCGACAGTCCAAAACTCACCCGATTCCTGACGAAAACCTTGTTGATTCAATTGATTCACCAGTTGATCCAGTTCAGTCACCCCTGTGCTAAATGCCTGAATCAGTTGTTGCACCAGATCTTGTTCATAAGAAGAAGGTTCTTTGTATCGGGTTTGCCAAACCAAATGTTCGACTTGTCCCGGAATTTGAATATTATTGATTCCGGCTTCTTTTGAAGGCGTCGGATTCATCCACATTGCCAGTTTTTGATTAAATGCTTTCATTAAATCCACTCCTTCTTAATTCAACTGAATTTGGACATCCTGTCCTTCAACACGAACAGGGTAAGTACATAGATTTCGGCATCCCGGTCCACTTTTCAGCTCACCTGTTGGGATATCAAAGATTGCTTCATGCAACGGACATTCAACGTTTTGGTCTTCGATAAAGCCTTCGGTCAAAAGTGCATAAGCATGAGGACAAACATTTTCTATCGCATAGAAATTATCTTCGAGCAAAAAAACACCAATTTTTTTGTCATCAATTTCTATTGCTTTGGGTTGATCTTCATTCACATCATCAACATTGCAAACAGAAATCCAGCTCATACTTTAACCCTCAAAATGTTTTATATACAAAACATAATTTAATCCGTAAAACATAACTAGAGCATAAACCCCATTTTATTTTTATGTCAATAAATAGATATACATATAATTCAAACATATATAGAAAATGAAATATTATGTTACACATTTTACAAGCTAAAAAAAGTTTTATATATAAAATTAGAGATACTGTTTTTAATGTTAAAAAAAGGTGCTCCTTGCACCAAATCAAATCAATCAACCATTAAGGAATTTTTTATCCATGGTCTCCCAATTTGAAGAATTTAATCACTCAGATTCAGATAAAAATGAAGAACGCTATTTAGTTCCTAGGCTTATGCGTGGTTTAGCAATATTGGAAGCATTCAATGATCACGCCAACGAAATGACGATTTCAGAAATCGCAGAATTAATTGAAGTGAACCGTTCTAGTGCATTTCGCTTGATTTATACCCTTGAGTCGTGCGGTTATTTGAAAAAAACTTCACAGAAAACATATTCGCTGGATTCCAAAGTAATGGAGCTTGGTTTTAACCATTTATCTAAACTTTCGCTTACCGATATTTCCACACCGATCATGAAAGATCTGCGTGATCGCATTAAAATTGCGATTCATTTATCGATTCTCGAAGGCACCCATATTGTTTTTATTAATAATGTGCAATCCATAGGACATTTCACCAGTAATATTCATGTCGGTACCCGCTGGCCTGCACATGCAACTGTCATTGGTCAATTATTACTGTCTAATCTTTCCGAAGCAGAAGTGCGCAAACGTTATAAAAAGTTTCAGGATTGGGATACGTTTTCTGATTTAACTCCTAAAAATCTTAAAGAGCTATTGAAACGCTTAGACTATGTACGGACACAAAAATCCATGACCAGTTGGGGCCACTATAATCACGATATTGCCGCATGTGCTGCACCAATTTACCGCCAACTTTCCCAAGAAATGGTGGCTGTCTTATCCGTCAGTTGCCCTGTTAGCACTTATGATGAGGATACTTTTAAAAATAAGATTGCAATAGAAGTGATTGAGACTGCGAATAAAATCTCCAATTTTCTTTATTGATCATCCATTTAAATAGTAAAATTAAATGTTATTAATCAAAAAGTTGATGCTTTAAAAGTAAATTTTATGTATCAACTTCTATTTTATACCGAACCAAGCATGCGAAGACTCTCATTATCCACTTGAGCAGATTTACCTTATCACCTCTTCAATTTTAAGCTTATACTCATTTTTTAATATAGCCCTCTATTATTTTTTTCAGTTTAGGTTTTAGATGAACATTCAACATCAAGACAACACACAAAATGGCAGCTTTTTTATCAACGACTCAAATCATCAGAAAATTGCCGAACTAAGCTATTTCTGGAATACACCCAATCATTTTAGCATTGATCACACTTGGGTCGATGATTCATTACGCGGACAAGGTGTCGCACGGTTATTATTCGATGCTGCCATTGCCTTTGCACGTGAAAGAAAAGTCACCATTGTTCCGATTTGCGCTTATGCCGATGCGATGTTTAGACGCGATTCTAGCTTTAGTGATGTTTTATATCCTGCTGAATAATTGTTCCACGTGAAACAAAAAAGCTGTATCTATTTTATTAACCGATGTTGAATATTATCACGTCCGGCAAGTTTGGCCTGATACATGAGCTGGTCAGCATGTTTCAAGGCATCTTCTAATACATTGTATTGGTCCAACTGAACAGCACCAAAACTTGCCGTAACCAGAACTGGTATTTCAGGAGAAACAACGTTTGTACTTAAAATATGACGTATATTTTCAATGATCTCTAATGCCTGCGGCAAAGAGACATCACATAAGATACAGACGAACTCCTCCCCGCCTATTCTGGCAAACAGATCATTTGATCTCAGTAATGAAGAGACTTTATCTGCAAAAAATTTTAATACCTGATCTCCCGCAGCATGCCCATATTGATCATTCACTTGTTTAAAATAATCAATATCACACATGAAAAGTACATTGCTATGCTTTGAATCAACTGGTAAATAATGACTGGCTTTTTCAAAGAATGAACGCCGATTTAAAATCCCCGTTAAATCATCAAAATTTCGTTCTTTATCTAGGGCGATTAAGGTATCCTGAATGCCTGTTCCGATTAATAAAGCTGCAAAGAGTAACTGAAAAAATAGTCCAATAAATTGGGTTAAAAACCCGATATAGGATTGGCTATAATTAAAGGTTGGATTGACATTAAACACTAAATAAATGAGCAGGACTTCTCGGAAGAAAAGGCACGCCATCATCAGCACAGCACATCTTTTCAACCATTGATCAAATTGGTGTCGCATTTTAGCGCGATAAATTGCAGGTAAAATATGGCTAAAAATCAGAAAAATACTGAGACCATTGATCGCATAGCGTACGCTAATCTGCTCATCGATAAAAGAATAATAAAATATGCCAATCTGATTTAAAACCAGTATAACGAAGCAAAAAGACCATGAAATCTGTGTATGAAAGCGTAAAGCAATGGCTTGTGCCAAGGCAATAAATGTCGTCAGATAGATAAATGCTAACCAGAAGGCCCATTTAAACAAAGCCTCAGCAGGAATAAGACTTTGCCCAAGCAAGCCTGCACCGGCACTGACTGCGCCGATCGCTAACCAGAATAATGAGTGTATTTGACGGTGTTGCAACCATAAGATGATCGAAAAAACACCAATAAAAATCAAACATATAGGAACAAGTAATACGAAATCATTGGCTGCCGAGTTTAACAACATCGAATCATATTACCCCTATTTCGTTGATTTAAGGTACTTGCAATGCCGTAATCAATTTTTGATGTAATCCGCCGAAACCACCATTAGACATGATTACCACTGCATCGCCTGCTTTCGCTTCGTTTTTAACACGAGTAATAATATCGTCCAGTGACTGGCTGACTTGGGCATGATTTGGCGCAGCATCAACAATAGGTTGTAAATCCCAGTCCAGACCCGCAGGCTGATACCAGATCACTTCATCGGCAAGACGTGCCGAATATGCCAAGCCATCTTTATGGCTGCCCATACGCATGGTATTCGAGCGTGGTTCAATAATCGCCCACAGACGGCGTTCACCCAAACGTTTTCTGGCACCATCGAGTGTGGTTTCAATCGCTGTCGGATGATGAGCAAAATCATCATAAACTTCAATGCCATGAATGGTGCCCAGTAATTCCATGCGACGCTTAACGCCACCAAAACTAGATAAGGCATCACAGGCTTGGGCAATTTCAACACCGACATGTTCAGCCGCAGCAATGGTTGCCAATGCATTGGCCACACTATGCTGCCCGGTCATGTTCCATTTGACTTCACCTTTCACCTGACCATGTTGCAACACTTTAAAATGGCTACCATCCGCAGAAAGTAATTCGGCAGATACTTCGGCCTGATCATTTGCCTGTAAACTGGTCCGTACAACAGGCGTCCAGCAGCCCATTTGTAAGACTTCATCAATATTGGTTTCGCTAATTGGTGCAATAATTCGTCCAGTACTTGGAATCGTACGCACCAGATGATGGAACTGCTTTTGAATCGCAGCCAGATCATCAAAAATATCGGCATGATCAAATTCAAGATTATTTAAAATCGCTGTACGTGGATGATAGTGTACAAACTTTGAACGCTTATCAAAAAATGCCGAATCATATTCATCCGCCTCAACCACGAAATAATCACCACCCAAACGGGCACTTTGACTAAAACCAAGCGGTACACCACCAATTAGAAATCCGGGATTTAAACCCGCCTGATCCAGCACCCAGGCTAGCATGGTTGTGGTCGTGGTTTTACCATGAGTACCTGCCACACCTAAAACATGTTTGCCCTGCAATACATGATCTGCCAGAAATTGTGGTCCTGAAGTATATGGCAAGCCTGCATCTAGCATATATTCGACGGCATCGATACCGCGTTTCATAGCATTTCCAACAACAACCAAATCCGGATGCGGTTGTAAATGACTACGATCATAGCCCTGCATCAGAGCAATGCCTGCATTCTCTAGTTGGGTCGACATGGGTGGGTAAACATTTTGGTCGCTGCCTGTCACAGTATGTCCAAGTGCTCTAGCCAACAATGCCAACGAACCCATAAATGTGCCACAAATACCCAGGATATGCAGATGCATCTTTCTTTCTCACTTCTCTCATTCACGTATTTGGCGTGATTTATCTTGCAAAAAATTAGGGTCTATTGATACTTCATCTATGTTTGCGCCAGTGGCCGTTTTTTAGGCGATACTAGGCATGAATAGTGAAATTTAGTCATTCTAAATGAACTATTCATAACGACGTAGCGTCAAAAAACGACCCTGTCCCGAAGGGTTATGGCTAAAATTCCCCCATACATCGTTACAAAGCTCGACAAGGGAATAACCATTGACTTCGCTTTGTGCCTAGTCTGAAGAAATTTTAGCCTATAACGCAATCTATTTATGAAATGTCAATAGACCCAATATAAAACGATAACAAGGCTAATCCATAAAAGATAGTTGTTCTATAAATTTTTTCTCTGTACACAACAAAAATCATTAAAATTTTGATTTATCTCTTTTTATAAGATCCTCTTTTGAAAAAGCAGGGCTGTCCTTGCGAAACAATGTTCAGCTAAAAATCTGACTCGTCATGCTCGACTTGATCGAGCATCCAGTACAGTATACATAAGTAAAACTATTGTGAACGCTCTAGAGTCCTGAGATGCGACTAAAGCATCGCAAGTCAGGAATAACGGCATCTTAAACTTGACGACCCTGCTTTTAAAAATTGGCGAGCCATGTATAACGTAAAGGAGGCATTATTTATAAATGGGAATTTTTTTATATCACTTATTGCAAAGACGTTTAGTGAATCAATAGAAATATTTACAACTTGCTAGCTGACGACTACCCTAGATTATGCTGTAGTAATGAATATTCAGGCTAAAAGTGATAATAAAATGGATACGCAACAAGGCAAAGTAAGCACAGAACAAAAACAGCATATTTTTCTGATTGGACTGGATCGGGTAGAAAAACGCAATGCCTTTGATAGTTTTATGATCGAAGCATTAGCACAAGCCTTGACCGACTATGAGAATAATCCACAATTACGCTGTGCAGTGATTTTTGCCCATGGTGAACATTTTACCGCAGGTCTGGATTTATTCCAGTTACAGCCCTTTTTACAATCCGGTCAATCTTTATTTCCTCAAGATAAAATCAATCCATGGGGCACCAGTGCTAAACATCGCACCAAGCCAGTGATTGTTGCTGTACAAGGAACTTGCTTTACCGCAGGTATAGAGTTAATGCTCAATGCAGATATTGCGATTGCGGCAGACAATAGCCATTTTGCACAAATGGAAGTCCAGCGTGGTATTTTACCTTTTGGCGGCGCAACGGCGCGTTTTGTACAGGCCGCAGGCTGGTCAAATGCCATGCGCTATATTTTAACAGGCGATAGTTTTGATGCTCAAACTGCATTAAAAATGAACCTAATCACAGAAATCTGCCCAGCAGAACAATTGTTCGCGCGTGCCATTGCCTTGGCACAATCCATTAGCCATGCTGCACCTCTGGCAGTACAAGCCAGTCTGGCCGCCGCACATGAAGCATTTGATCTAGGCGTCACACAAGCATTAGCACGCTTGCCACAGCATTTAGAACCTTTATTAAAATCTCAGGATGCAATAGAGGGTGTGCTGGCAATGCAGCAAAAACGGAAACCTCAATTTAAAGGTCAATAAAGCTTAATTCAGTTAAAATCGGCTGCTAAACATCTTTTTGGTGCTGCCATGAGCCTACCCTTTATCTTATTGATTATCTCCAATTGTTTCATGACACTGGCCTGGTATGGGCATTTAAAATATTTACATGATGCCCCATTGTGGCAAGCTATTTTATTCGGTTGGGCCATCGCACTATTTGAATATAGTTTTATGGTTCCTGCGACACGTTTATTGGCAGAACAGGGCTGGTCATTGGGTGAGATGAAAATTTCCCAAGAAGTGATTACACTTTTAGTATTTGTGCCTTTTATGATTTTTTTATTTAAACAGCCGTTTAAACTGGATTATTTATGGGCGGGAGTCTGTTTGATGGGATGCGTCTATTTCGTGTTTCGTAGCCAGAATTAAAGCGCTTATGCTTATAATTTTTATAGACTGCTAGGGCTGGCCTATATTAAGCGGGATTAATAACAAAAATCACTTGCTTAAGTTTTGAGATTTGCGCATAGTAAATTTGAATACAAATTAGACTTTGAGGACAGAAAAATGGCTTATTATCACGTTATCATTGAAGCACGAGAGAACTTGGGTAAAAATGATGAAGAACGTGAAATTTCGCTGTTCGACATTACCGATATCCAGTCGATTATTCCCACCATTATTCACCCGTATATTCTAAAGGCAGAATTAAATATTGATGGTGATTTAATTGACTATGAAGAAATTGATTTATTTGCCATCAAACAAACCATTTTACCGATACAACAACTGATTGAACAAGAACAAAAAGAGTTGCCTTCCAATACTGATGTCACCATTACTGCCTTTGAAATTTTTAATGATCGGGATTTATCTCAAGACGTCACACAAGTCGTGCTTGATCTGTTGGAAGATTAATCTCTAATAAGTATGGTCTTTATGCTGCCTGCCTAGCCTCAGGCAGCATGACACGTCACTTACTGTAATTGAATACTCCCATTGGCCACCACTTTAATCTCACTATTGCCAGCCTCAATATTTTGACTTTCTATATCGGCAGATTGTAATGAAACCGCAGCTTTGGCATACATCGGCATAGGTCGATAGCCACCACTGGTATTGAGTTGTAAGTTCACCAATTCGTATTTGCTGGCATTCCATGGTGTGACGAGCAATTGTGCACGTTGCTGGAAGGCTCTAGACGCTTCTATATACAATTCATCTTCGACTTTTTGGCGCTGTGCATCCGAAACATCAAAACTGATGCCTTGCAGCTGTAATCGATTTTGTAATTTCGCAACCAACTCACTGGTTTGTTTAAAATCCTGACTGTTTAGCACCACCTCGGCACGTCCACGCCAGTTAACCAGTTGACGTTTATCATTATAAACAGGATAAGTATTTTGATTACCGGTTTTAATGTGTACTTTTGGATATTGTTTCGCCGTGTCAATCGCCTGATTAATCACTGTATTGATTTTATTGGCCAGTACAGAGGCATCTTTTTCATTTAATTCGGTATAGAGCACGGCTTGCATTTCATCATTTGCGACTTCACGCACAGCCTCAGCCTGTAAATTAATAATTCTACGATCATTATCCGCATTGGCCAGTGACATACATGCAAGGCCGGTTAAGCCAATACTGCTCATCAGCACTACTTTTTCAACGATTTTTTTTAGCATCAAAACTTCTCCATTATTTATCATGTAGTGGCTAAAACAAATGATCAATGTATTACATTGTAGGACCATACATATGAGGGTTCTGGTATGATTTTATGCAGTTATTTGTGTTACTACTGCTTCATTTCATTTGAACTCTGCTTGGATATTGCTTTTCATGTACCAACAAAATATGAAAGGCATCCGAATGGATGCCTAAACTGCGCTATACAAAGAAATATTTAGCCACGTACCACCAGAACAGGAATACTAATTTCACCTAAAACGCTTTGCGCAACACTTCCCAGAACCATTTTTTTAATGCCTTTGCGACCATGAGAACCAATCACCAATAAATCTGCATGTAACTGTTCTGCCGCACCCACAATTTCCTTATGAATAATTTGTCCTTCGACAATTTGCGTATCTACATCAATTCCTTCTTGGGCAAATTGTTGTTTTGCCTGATCAAGAATTTGCTGAACACCCAGTCTTGCCTGTTTAAGATAATCGTCCCGCATATCTTGGGTATTAATAAATTCTACCCCAATAAATGGGTCCAAGGTTAATACGCAAATTGCAGTGACTTTGCTTCCAAACGCTTTTGCAAGATCGGCAGCCTGTTTTACTGCAACTAAAGATGTGTCTGAACCATCGACTGGAACTAAAATATGTTGATAAGCCATTGTGATACTCCCTTCTTAGAATTAAAAATTACATTTCTCTTTAATCTGCTTTCAGCATTAATATAGACCGATTTCGGCATAAACAAAGTGGCAATTTGTATGTTTTTTCAAAAGAATCAACTTTTTTTTCCTACATATTTCTACCGCTTCGCACTATCCCTGACAAAAAGTATGTGTTTAAAATAGTATCATATTTTTTATGGAATTTATTCGCTTGCCACTAAAGTTGCAGGTATTCAGACAAGCACCAAAGCTTGCGCTATATGTTTACTTTTATATCGCTTCATAGAAAAGCCAGATCAACAGTCTCTTTTCTACATCATCAACCCAATCTCCGCTTTTCTTCATAAAAAACTATTGTATATCCTGCCTTGCATCATCTACGGCAAGGCGGAGAAAAATTTATGCCATGATTAGACTTTGTAACGTATTGCTCTTATACAACAGATTTGAGGCTGCATTATAGATCTCAAGAAAAATAGAAATCTTAATCATTCAGACGCTGTAGCCAATCTCTCAGTGTTGGTTCCTCAATCAAATCCTGAAATTCGATATTGGCCCCTGCATCTCGCCATTGCCCGACCAGTGTCATCAAACTGACCGAGTCCAATCCTAATAATAATAAGTTATCATCATCTTGGATTTCATTCGACTCAATTTTAAGTTGCTCGGCAACGGCCTGCTGTATCTGTTCAAGTGTCCATTTTTGTGGTTTCATTTGCTCTACTCTACTCATTAATTTCGGCAATCACCGTATGGGTATCCATCACTTTTGCGCAACGCCCCGCTGCATAATTCAAAGCATATAGATGTTCTTCTACGCTAAAATCAGCAATTGCATCTCCAACTAAAAAAGGTTGAATATCCAGCATAAAAGCTTCCGCTGCTGTCAATAAACAACCAATATGTGCATATACGCCACAGACAATTAATTGATCTCGATCTGCCTGTTTAATTTGTTGTTCAAAATCACTTTTTTTGAAAGCACTATAGCGCCATTTGGTCAACACGATATCCTGTGATTGGGGTGCAACTTCCGGGAGGATTTGCGTTAATTGAGGATCTGCTGATAATCCCTTGCCCCAAAAATCGGTTAATAATTGCCGATGTTCTGAACTTTGATCCCCGAGCTGGGCAGTATAATAAACCGGAATATCGGCTGCATGACAATGCTTGATTAATTGACGACAATTGGAAACCAGATCAAGAATAGGGGCTTGTGTGACATCGAAAAAATCAAGAAAATATTGCTGTAAATCATGAACGAGTAGAACTGCACGTTTTGAATCAACCGTCCAATTTACTTTATTCTGGGGAAAACTCTCCACATGGGGCATGGGATAGCTTGCGATACGGGGGATGGCCATTTGTAGTCTACCTATTTAATTGCATTAAGATTTAAGCTGTTTTCTCAATGACTTGTTTTCTTAATATTTTTTTGTCAATTTTACCCAATGCGGTATAAGGCATCTTTTCAACGAACTCAATACGATCGGGAATTTTAAATGTAGCTAATCCATGCTGTTGGACAAACTGTCTTAATTGCATCTGCAAACGAACGGGGCTTGCATCTGATGACTCTGCACGCCATTGCACAAAAGCACAGCTTTTTTCTCCCAAGATCTGATCAGGCATGGCCACTAAAGCGGATTGAATCACTTGTGTATGTTGATTTAAAACCTGTTCTACTTCTTCTGTGGCTATTTTTTCTCCGCCCCGATTAATTTGATCTTTGCTTCGCCCTTCTACAACAATATTACCTTCATTTGTGATTCGAACCAGATCACCAGTACGATAAAAGCCGTCGCTGGTAAAGGATTTTCTATTATGTTCATCCGCCTTGTAATAGCCTCGAATGGTGTATGGACCACGTGTTAATAAATGTCCGATTTCACCTGCTGGAACTTCAACATCTGCATCATCCACCACTTTAATCTCATCATCCGCACTAATCGGCTGACCTTGTGTTGAAATAATGCTTTCCAACGGATCATCATAACGTGTGTAGTTCACCAGCCCTTCGGCCATGCCAAAAACTTGCTGTAATCTACATTGATATTGGTTGATCAATTGGCGTGCCAATGCATCTGCTAGACGTGCTCCACCGACCTGTAAAATATCAATTTTAGAAAAAATATTATCTGCACCTTGCTGTATGCTTTCGACCCACGTTGCAGCCAGAGCGGGGACGAGTGCGACATGGTTGACCTGATGTTGATCAATAAGCTTAAAACAAGTGGTGGGAGAAGGATCCGAAGCCAAAACCAAAGTTCCTCCAGCAAAAAACAGCCCAAGTGAACCAGGTGAACTTAGACTAAAGTTATGCGCCACTGGTAATACCATCAGCATTCTAGTCAATGTATTCAACTGGCAAATATCTGCACTTGCCCGCACACTATAAAGATAATCATCATGTGTTCGTGGGATTAATTTAGGTGTGCCAGTACTCCCTCCTGACAATTGAAAAAAAGCAACCTGACCTGCATCTATTTTCGGTACCGTCACAGAAATACCATCCATTGTATTTTGCGTAAGGTCCGGCCAAGCAATAAACTCTTCGGGAGCACCGACTACAAGTACATGCTGTAAAGTTGGGCAACGCTGCTGACAGGTTCTCGCCAGATGTCGATAGTCAAAACCCAAATATTTATCTGCACAAATATATAATTTAGCCTGGGTTTGATCAATAAAATGACTTACTTCTGCATGGCGATGTGCAGGCAAACTCATGACTGGCAGCATACCCAAACGAATTGTCGCAAAATAGGCAATAAAAAATTCTGCTATATTCGGTAGTTGAATCACAGCACGCTCACCAGCGCGATAGCCTAATTGCTGCAAATAAGCAACCAATTGATCAATTTGCTGATTTAACTGGGCATAGCTCAAATGTCTTTCACCACAAATAATCGCTATCGTGTTGCCATATTTTTTAACACAGTCTGTAAAAAAATCTTGAATGGTTTGCCCTCGCCAATATCCTGTTTTTTTATACTTCTCTACAAATTCTGGCGGATATGCAACTACGCCATCGATTATTTTCATGCATGCATCACTATCTTGGATGGATTGAGTTGACATAAAAAATCCTTTCATTTTCTCATTTCATTTAAATATAAATCAGTTGTTCTGCTTTTAATCCTAATGCATTCAGCATGGTTTGAAATTTTGCAGCTGTTTCATTCAGTTCAAGTTCAGGTTTGGAAGCCGACACAATACCTGCACCAGCATATAATCGAATCTGCTGCTCAAAAATCCGACCACAACGAACAGTGACAGACCAAGCACCATTGCCCTGTGCATCACTCCACCCGATGGCCCCGGCAAATAAGCTGCGATGAAACGGTTCTAGACTTGCGATTAATTCTCGTGCCAATTGCGCAGGTTCGCCACACACTGCTGGCGTAGGATGTAAAATTGATACCAGATCAAAGATATGCAGATCCGGATCTTTTACTGTACCCTGAATTTTTGTTGCCAAATGCCAAAGGGTTTGGGTTTGAAGCAAAGCAGGTTGTTTGGGAATATGCAGGGTTTTACAAAACGGCGTTAACTGATCTGCGATTGCTTCGATCACCATTGCATGTTCATGTTGATCTTTAGCAGATGCCAGCAATTCTGCTGCGCGGGCGTTATCGATTGCCTGATCTGGATGCCTTGCCAATGTACCGGCGACAGGATGACTAAAAATCTGTTCATTTTGTTTGGCAATCAACAATTCCGGACTTGCACCCATAAACCAGCCCTGTTTTTGGGGCTGCTGTGATAAAGCAAAGGTATAGCCTTCAGGATTGGTATCCAGTAAATGACAAAAGACATCGACTACATCTATTCTTTCATCCAGCGAAAGATCCATTGCTCTTGCCAAGACTGCTTTTTTAAGCTTTTTTTCGTGAATTAAATCGACTAGCTGGCTAACCCCTTCTGTATAAATTTGAGCAGCAGGGATTAATTTCGCTTTTACGCCAGTTTGTTTAGCATTGAACTGACAACTTCGGGCCTGATTTGACACGTGTGTATTACTCGCTTCTGCAATGGACAGTTCAGGTAAATCACGTGCATCAAAGGGTAAACCACCAACAATGATTAAATCATGATTATTAGAAGCACTTATTTCTTGCTGTAACAATAATTTTGATTGTGTTAACCACTGCGTAAGTTGCTGTTGAAATGTAAGCTCTGGATGATTCAAGAAATCAATATTTTTATATATTTTCTTACTCGAAATAGTGCCTGTGGGTGCAGCAAAAACAAAACCAGCTTGATCCGATTCAAATAAATTTTGTTTCTTAATATGTAATGCATTTTTAAACCAGGGTTGTTGGATTGACATAATTCGTCTCGCATCTTTTTCTACAATGTAATAAATGCAACATTCCTGTTAAGAATAATCTGTCCATAGTGCTTAAGCCCTAAAATCTAGCATGCCCCATTCAATTTATCAAATGATTATCAATAAATATATATTATCATTTACAATTGAATATAATAATCATTACTTATGATTAACAGTCTTCAAAAATATAGGACCGAATTATGACTGCTTTATATATTGTGACAGGTGCCGCCCAAGGCATAGGTGCAGTAATCGTCGAAAAATTATTGCAACAAGGACATTTAGTTATTGGGATTGACCGACAACCCGATCTCGGCAAATGGCAATTCTCTCAACAATATCAGGAGATATATACGCAAAATTTTGAACATATTACGCACGATATTTACCATACAGAAAGTTTAATCAAACAAATTGAACAATCAAAATTTAAGCATGTACCTATCACTGGCTTAATCAATGCAGCAGGTATTCTACACATGGGCAGCCTGCTTGATAGCAATTTGCAGCAATGGCAGCACAACCTAAATTCAAATTTTTTAGGTCCTATTTTATTATCGCAATGGGTTGCCAGAGAAATGATCAAAAACCAAAAAGGTGTCATTGTCACTATCAGCTCAAATGCAGCCCTGATCCCCCGTATGAATATGGGCTTGTATGCCACCACCAAAGCGGCTTTGAGCCATTATTTTAAAAATCTTGCCTTGGAGCTTGCACCTTACGGTATTCGATGCAATTTAGTTTTACCCGGCTCGACGCTCACAGCAATGCAACGCCAACTTTGGACAGATGACCATCCGCCCAAAAGTGTGATTGAAGGTGACCTAACACAATATCGTACCGGCATTCCTTTACAACGAATCGCAGAACCTGAAGATATCGCCAATGCAGTATTATTTTTACTTTCAGATCAAGCCAAACAAATCACCATGCACGAACTGGTCGTAGATGGTGGCGCCACGTTAGGGGTCTAGATCAAGAATATTCACAACATCCTACTGATGAACTTCCTCAATCCTCTGCCAACATTATTTTGGCAGAGGAACACGAATATTTAAATCTTTCAAACATAGAGAAGGTTGATCCAACCAATGTTTTAACATCGCCATCACATCATGCCAATAGTGTTCAAGGCTTTGCACAGTATAAAGTTCAGGATGCCCATCAATCGCTAAATATAAACGTTCCTGCCCATCGACCAGTTTATTTGAAATCGCCATATCAAAGTCTTCAATTGGTCCAGCGGAAATGGTGGTTTTTTTAAGCTGACAACCTTCAAAATGTTCAGGTAAAGGAAAGGGAATCCAGTTGACAACCGGTCCAAATAAAATATTCTCAAATGGTTGAAAGTCCTCAAGTACAAAACGCAATTGCTCAAAGTAACAGCGCTGGTAAGGACGGATTTGTGTAAAGCGTGTGGCCAGCAAGGCAACTATTTCGGATAAATTCTCGCTACCAGTCGTATCCAAGCGTAAAGGGATAATATTCATGGTTAAACAGGGTATTCTTAATGCCGATGTTCCCAATCTCGATAACAGTGGAATGCCAAAACATTGTTGATGATGATCTTCCTGCTTGATCATATATGCCATAAAGACTGCCATAACGATCATTGCACTGGGTAATTTTAGCTCAGAAGCCAGAGTATTTAATTGTTGTTGTGTGGTCAGATCAATCACATCCTCAAAACGATAGCCCTGTGTAAAAGGTTCTTTTAAAGATCGCTTTAACCGTTTCTTTGGCGCCAATTCACCTGAAAAGTTTTGCTTCCAGAAAATCAGATCTGCCTCAGCTTGAGCAGAGTCCAGATATTGCTGTTCTTCTGCTAAAAATTTCGAGTAATGATCAAAGGGTTTATTTTTTAAATCAACCTGATGACACAGCGCCTGATAATAATCAATAAAACGGTTAATTAACAATCCGTAAGCATAACCATCCAGTGCGACATGATGCGCTCTTAAGAACATGCCATATCGCTGTTGATCCAAATGCACAAATGTATAGTCGTACAAATGTCCCTGCACCGGATCAAATGCAGGCATCACGTGTTGTTCTAGCCATTGATTCAATGCCACTTCATTGAGTGCAGATAAATCGATGAAATCAGGTTCACGAACAGGGACATCATCTTGTCGATAAAATTTGCCATTTCGCTCCACCACTCGCCAATGTAAAGCCTTTGCCTCTGTCAACGTGGCCGTAACAGCTTGATGAAACAACTCACGATTGAGAGGTCCCTCTATGACCAACCATTCCGCGGTATGAAAGGGCAAACTGCCATGATGTTGATGTCCCACCCACATGCTGTGTTGTGCACGAGTTAAAGGTTCGGATGTCTTAATCTGCATAAATCTACCTATAATATTTATTTATAAATTGTCTAAAAACAGTAAAGCAATGATTTTTTATATGATGAAAATCACTCTACATCGGGTTGTATTGACCATTTTGAAAATGAATCAACAATACAAACCGGCTACGCTCTATTGCAATCATGTATCTTTCAACATAAAATACAATAATTAACAATTGCAAATGAGTTATATTTGCAATAATCTAAAGATAATTTAATTGTTTTAAAGCAAAATTTAAAGGAAAAAATTATTTTTTAATAAAAATCAAAGGTATTATGAAAAGATGAACCCCCCATCAAATACAAGAGCACGTCTTATTCAAGTACAGTCTTCAATACAAATAAGCCCAAATATGCAGCGTATATTTTTTTCCAGTACGGACTTTACTGATTTTCCCACGGATCAGGGCGGTGCACATATCAAATTGTTTTTCCCACAAAAAGATCAGACCATTCCTCTACTCCCCTTTCGCGATGAACATGGGAAAATCGTCTGGCCACAAGGACAACGCCCTATTACCCGTACCTATACCATTCGTGATTTTGTCCCGAAAAATCAGTTGCTAGTGGTTGATTTTGTTCGCCATCAGGACTTCGGCATTGCAGCAAACTGGGCAGTCCATGCCAAACCTGGAGATTTTTTAGGGCTAGCAGGCCCTGGAGGACCAAACCGATACAATGCTCAGGCGAATTATTTTATTTTTATAGGAGATTTGTCTGCTTTACCCATGATTGCAGCATCATTGAAACAATTATCGGCAACAGCCAAAGGACAAGTCTGGATAGACATTGAGCATCAAGAAGATCAACAACCATTAGAGACACCCTCTGGATTTGAAATATTCTGGTTATCTACACAGCAAGACATTCAAACTCAAATCATCGATTCACTTGCCAAACTAGACTGGCAAAATCAAATAATTTCCGTCTCATTGGCAGGTGAAAACAATAAAGTGGTGACGTTAAGAAAAATTTTACGTCATCAATACCAGATTGATAAACACAACCTATACGCCGTTCCGTATTGGCGACATGGCTATAGCGAAGAACACTATCACGATGAACGACATCGTATTATGGATGAACAGGAATAACAGTATATCTCACGCAAAAAGATATTAATTACATCAAAACTTAACGCATTTTTAATCATAACCTTAGGTGTTGGCCTAACGATCACGGGCTGTTCTAAATTAAAGTGGACATTAAACTGCTTGCTTCTGTACTCAATCCAATCACAACTTGTGGTGACTCCACAACAAGTGGGCAATCCTGTTTGATCCACACCCAAGCTCAGTGCAGCAATGCACTGAGCCAGACAAAACCATAGAAACGGATTATTCCAGATAATACGTTCTTAGTGGCGGATAACCATTAAACTCCACAGAACAATACGAAGTCGTATACGCTCCCGTACTGAGCCAATATAAACGATCACCGATGCTTAAATTAACAGGCAAGGGATAAGGGATTTTTTCATACATAATATCTGTCGAATCACAGGTCGGCCCTGCCAAAATTGCATGTGTTTTTTGCGATTGCTCCGCCATTTTAGGTGTATAGATTGGATATTTAGTGGTTTCGCCTAATGTTTCGATTAATCCGTTAAATACACCCACATCGGTATATATCCAACGTTTTGCATCCTGATAAGATTTATTGGCAATCAAGACAATCTCCGAGACCAACACACCTGCATCGCCGACCAATGAACGGCCGGGTTCCAAAAATAAGGTAGGCGTTCTTTGCACAAAATTTTGCTGTAAATAGGTAATAATCTGATTGGCATAGGTTTGTATAGAATGAATATCTGCCAGATAACGTGCAGGAAAGCCGCCGCCCATATTAATTAACTCAAGTTCAATCTGATGTTGATCAGACAATACTTCAAAAATATGTTTCACTTTATCCAGTGCAGTTTTCCATACTGTGACATCTTTTTGCTGACTTCCCACATGAAAAGAAACGCCGTATGGAATGAGTCCTAATTTTTTGGCTTGTACCATCAAATCGACCGCCATATCCGGATCACAGCCGAATTTACGTGACAAAGGCCATTCTGCTGTTGTACCAGACTCCATTAAAACTCGGACAAAGACTCGAGAGTTTGGTGCAACTTCGGCGATTTGATGCAGATCGGCAATGGCATCTGTCACAAATAAACGTACCCCTTGTTCATAGGCATATTTGACATCGGCTATTTTTTTGATGGTATTGCCATAAGAAATGCGATCCGGGGGAACTTCACATTGCAATACACGATCTAATTCATAGGTAGAAGCAACATCAAAATTACTGCCCAAATCCCTTAAGCGTTTGATAATTTCGATACTGGGATTGGCCTTTACTGCATAAAACACTTTTGCCTGCGGAAAGCAATGTGTAAGCTCGCAATATTTATGTTGAATCTTTTGAAGATCCACCAGTAGAAAAGGACTGGTTTTGTTTGCAGCAAATTCCTGAATTTTTTGCCATTGTTGGCTAGAGTAATATTTTTCCAGACGCATGGGATTTCACTCACGTTTTGTTGACGAAAATGACCAATGGCTAGAGACGTGTGGCTAGGTCGTTATTTTAATTTGAAGCCAAAAGAGTTTAGCTTTTCGTTGAAATCTTAAAAACTGTATTCTGTATAAGAATTGCGATATCTTGTTTATCTCTCTGTCATATTTTCCTCTTACTCGTTGAACTGAATTCATTTATATGATTTTTGTCTAAAATTTTCGTTCAAATGTTAGCATCCATTGGCGGATAATCTTAGTGTAAAATTCATCAAGATTACTATTCACATATTCATATTGAAAACCAACTTTGGGTTCAACTTTCCAGAAATTGAGTTTTTTATGTCCCACATTGATTACAGCATTAAAATACTTATCTTCTCTTACTGTACCAAAAACTGCATCTTTACCATCATATTTACGCAATCCAAATTGATTAAATGTCAGAAGATTAAAACCATTTTTCCAGTCTTTTACATATCCTAGACTCGCACCATAACTATCAAATTTTTCTGCATCAAGATTAAGGTCATCTTTATTAAAACTTAATCCTCCTAAAAGAAATGAATCCTGAGACAAAACATGTATCAGATTTGTAGAAAGAGTATAACCATTTCCCTCAAAATCATAATATATTGGATCTTTATAAGACTTGTTTAACCATGTTCCATTGAGTGTAAATTGCCATTTAGGATTCAAACTAGTGCCATACTCAACTGCAACACCTCCAGCGTTGATATAACGTTTCTGATTTAACCAACGCCAATCGGCAATCGGACCAATAGAGAACCAAGAGTTTACATCCTGCCATTTATAACCGAAATCCACACCAATATTTTGTTCATCATAATCATGCATACTGGCATAACTTAAGCCATTAAATCTTAAGCCCCAACTAAATGAATGATTCCCTTGTATATTTACAGATTGTTGCAGATCCATTGCATAGTTGGTACCCACAGAAGACTGAGGCATATTCTCATCTCTTTTGACTAATCGCTCTCCATTAATATACAAATCCCTCAAATCTGTTGCCTGATTAATATTATCATTATGCAATATCCTTAATCGAAATTTTCCTCTTACTTGTTCATATTCCTGAATCTGCTTAAGTAATTGCTCTGCCAAAGTACGAAATCCTTGTTCTATCTGAGGATTATTTTTTGTTCTAGTCAGAATTTGTTCGGCATCACGATATTGTCCATTTTCAAACATCATTGCTGCGATATCAAATCGCACATAATCTAGACTAGAATCCGTTTCCAGCATTTTCTGAAAACTTTTAATCGCTTGTTTCAACTTTCCTTGATGCCGAAATAAAGCACCTTTAGCATATAGAACCGCCATAGGATCATGATCTGGTGACTGTTGATATAATGCTAAAACTTTTTCCAGTGTTTTCCAGTCCTGATTCTGAATGGATTCATTAATAATAATTTCTGCAATATTTGGATTATTTCTAACATCCTCATCTGTTATCTTAACAGGTTCTTGCTCTTTTATTTTTTGTTGCGTTTCAAGATTTCTCTTACGTTTTTGCTCTGATTCAATCAAGCGATCTTTATTGAGAAAATCAGGAGATAGTCTATCCAGATTATCCAAAGGCTGAATAGCTTTTTCAGGAAGTTTAGTTGTTGTATTAGCATGGCTATTGACGCCCCCTAAACACATCAATAGAGTCATTAATAATAATAGATTTTTTCTTTGATTTTTGCGATTAACCACGACTTTTACTTTCATACACACGTAACCCAAAGGATGATGCAGCTTTATAATTGATAAAGGTAAACTAAAGGAGAATTTTTAATACTTAGACCGAGCAAACAAAAATTGTTTACTCGGCTAATCAATCAGATACGAAGTTTAGGAGAATATCTGATCAAAGGGTCTACTTGTTTAAGGGGTAGTTTTAGCACCACCAAAAGCATAACCACCAATTAGACGTTGAAGCTGGAGATCATTGGCAACTGTACTACCCTGTTTGGTGTAGATACCACCACCAATTTCTGCTGCACCTGGTCCAAAAATACCAATATCATATTTAGTATCTTGAAATACTGTGGTGCCAGAGCTATCAACTAAAGTCAATGTTGCATTACCTGTTGCTTTTAGATTATTGTCAAATGTTACCTGATCCAGTGTACCACCTAAAGTAAATGCACCAACTGTTGGACGAGCTCCCGAAATACCACTAACGGAACCAGAACCTGTAACTGTGCTACCCACCTTCTTAACCTGATAAACTAAATCGCCTTCTGTTCCAGCAATATGATTAAATACCTTTCCTGTATAATCATAGATTGCATTGGTTGGAAGGGTACTTTTCACTGTTGGTGTACCAACTACAGCTTTAACAACCTGACGATCATTGAAATCATTTAGACCACGGGCTGCATTTGCAATCACTACAGAGTTCGGTTGTTTATAGAATGCATAGGTTGCATTTGGTGTAGCATCAGCATTTCCTGTATGGCGAGTTAGTCCTGCACCTAAGGTTGTTAAATTTAGTGCAGCATTCTTGCTTTCACCATAATCCGTACCGCCATAAGTAAAGTTTCCTTTATAACCGCCCAATACATTTGCTGATTCAGTTTGGAAATTATAGCTGGTTAGATTAGTCTTGAAGTCAACGCCTGCTGATACAATCGAAGTTGCTAGAAGGGTTACAGCAATTAAGCCTATTTTTAATGTATGTTTACGCATTTTCTATACCTTTTTAAATTAATTTATTATAACTAATATTTTATCATTAATGATAAAATATATTTAACATATAAAATCACTAGACAATATTTATAAGCCCATGTTTAATAAAAATTATATTATTTAGTGATAATTTTACCTAATAATTTATGGCCAAATCATATTAATCCTCCTTTATTTAAAATCTAGTGCTTAATGAGAATGTGACATTAAGAGGTTCACCATAAAGACTGGATAATCGATTCTTTTTGTAGGCTTTATCAAATAGATTATTAATATTTAATCCTGCAATAATGTTTTCATTAATTTTATATCTAGCCATTAGGTCAAAAACTGTAAAACTCCCCTGATTTCCAATTAAATTTTCACGTCTTTCTTTAGTTGACGTACAACTTTCTGTACCATCCCCTTGCATCCGACAATTACTAATTCCTTGTACTGTTTTATATTTCCAACGTATAGATCCACCTAATGTTAGATCTTCTGTGGCTTGATAACTTGTAGACAAGTTGATAGCATGTTTTGGTCTTTCATAACTATAATCACCTGTTGACATAGAATATGATGCTGATCTAGCATCTCCATCTACTTGATCTATATGTAAATAGGTATAACCTGCATTAATTAACCATTCTGGTGTCAGTGATCCTTGTGCAGATATCTCAAATCCACTGATCGTAGGCCCCTCTGAAGCATATTTAATTTCACAAACAGTGCCCTCTGTGGGCGTACAGCGATATTGTTGTCCTGTTTCTGGATTTATAGGGACATTAAACATTACATAGGGATAATTATCTTCTTTCATTCTAAATATTGCAGTGGCCAAATTTAATCTATTATCAAATAATGTGCTTTTAAAACCAATTTCATAGGAATTACCTTCAATAAAAGGTAAAAATTTATCATTAATATCTTTTTCTAATTGTGTTTTATATATTCCAGTATAGCTAGCATAAGCTGTGGTATTTTCTGTGAGATTATAAATTAAACCGGCATAAGGTATCCATTTATCTTTTGGATTCCAGTCATAACTATAAATATCAGCAACCTGACCATTAAAAAGAACTTTTTCCTGTTCAATCTTATAATGATTATATCGGGTACCTAAAATAACCTTTAAATTCTGTAGTGGTTCAAGTTTTGTACTTAAAAAATATCCATATTGTTTTTCTTTATTATGATTTATTGATGCAGCTGTCCCGAATGTATCATATCCATATATTCTAGCAAACCTAGAACCTTCCTGTCTTTGTGGATAGGGCACATCACCATTCCAACCATCTAGATGAGCACAGCCATATTGAGTATATTGCATTGTACAATTAACTCGGCTTCCTCCTAGCGTTTCATATATCGGATTTTTTTGTCTTGCATCATAACCATTAATCCCTGTGGCTATCTGCGCTTCACGTCCAAATAAATCAAATTTTCCCAGCAAGGTAATATCTAGGTTTTGTACTTTGGATGCAGGATTTTCCCGACCAATACTAAAATTTGCTGTATTATATTCTTCGTTATACCACTCATTTCCTACAATTCCCCAAAGTCTATCCGGAGTGTTTTTACTATATTGATAGTTCGTAGTCAGTTTCCAGTGATCATTAAATTGATGATTTAAAGTTAAAAAGGTATTCCAGTTACGCATATGAGAATATGACCAGTCAGCTGCGGCATTCCAGCGTTTTCCACCATCAAATATCCCTGTACTAGAGTATGCATTTGTTGCTCCTGCTGTCATATGTGGACTGGCATCATCAACATCTTTGTCATACCATGTCCCACCTAAGGCTACAGTAGTTTTATCCCCAAGATCTGCCTCTACAATCCCATAGAAAATCTTACTTTCTTCCTGTATCCGGTCAATATAGCTATCGCCTTGCCCATAGGCTGCAACAAAACGCCCCCGAATACTGCCATCGCTGGTGAAAGGCTGTGATACATCCAGCTCTACTCGTTTTTTATCCCAGCGCCCATAACTAATTTTGGCACTGCGTTCTGCTTCAAGTCCCGGGCGTTTACGTACAAAGTTAATGCTGGCAGAGGGATCTCCTGTTCCGGTGCTTAGGCCGGTAGAACCTCGAGTGACTTCAACACGGTCATAAATCACCGTATCCATACCTGCTAATATTTCCATTCCACGAGAACCACTAATCAATGTCGGTGCGCCATCCACCATCACATTATTAATTTCATAACCTCGGGAATAGAATGTCGCACGTCCTGCACCCGGTACGCCATAGTTTTGTACGGTTACGCCCGGCGTGGCTTCCAATATTTTATTGACATCCGTCAGTGCCTGTTCCTCAATCTGTTTCTGGGTAATAATGGTGATGCTTTGCGGTGTATCTTTGAGTGCCAGATCCAGTTTAGTCGCACTGCTGGAACGATTGACCCCATAATTGTTTTTTGAGTCTTCTCTTGGATCATCATCTATGGCTGTCACTACAATGACAGGTAAAGCAGTAACGTGACCTTCATTGGATGTTGTCAGGTGGTTTGTTGGGTTTGTTCGAGATTGTTGTTGTATTTGCGCTGATGTTTTTTCTAATAGAACATAACCCTTATTATTCTTTTGCACCTGTAAATTTGTTTTTTTAAGTATTGTGGCAAGTCCCTGCTCGATATTATATTGTCCACTTAAACCATCACTGCTTTTGCCGGCAGTCAAACGCCCATCAATACTCATATCGATCTGCGCCTGATTGGCGAAACTATTCAGCACACGATCCAAACTCCCCGCAGCAATATTATAGGTATTAACTTGCTGTTCGCTGGCAAATGCCTGCTGGGCACAAAACGTACCGACCATCAAGAAACTACTGTGTACTGCCAATGCCAGCGCAGATACCCGAAAACCTTGCTTAACCCCACCAATTACAGTTTTTTTCATTTTAATCTCACAACGTATAAAAGATTGCTAAAAAAATTTACCTTTCACTTACTATTCCGTATGAGAATGAAAAAACCTCAATATTTTTTTAAATAATTTTTAAAATATTTCTCATTTGTATTTATACTTGTTCAAACTTTCTGAAAAAAGACAGACATAAAATATTTTTTATTAATAAAAAACAATAGACTAAAGATCAATTACCATGAGAGAATAAGATATAAATTTTTACACTGTTACGTTAACTTGGTAGAAATAGTAATTGCCTATTATAAATTTTAATGCTATAAATGATAATCATTATTATTTGCAAAATATGACAAATATTATGTCTACAATAACATCTTCCAAGCAATTGAAACTTTCACAGCTTTATCAACATCATCAGACATGGTTATATCATTGGTTGCAAAAGAAACTGGGCGGGTCAGATCATGCTGCGGATATCGCACACGATACCTGGCTGAGATTATTTCTCATGGAGAACCTCCCCCCGGATGAAATATCACGTCAATATCTGGTTAAAATTGCTAAGGGATTAATCATTGATCGCTATCGGCGTTTTTGTGTAGAGCAAGCTTATCTACAAACATTACAGGATTATCCTGCGCTGGAAGCGCCTTCCGCAGAACAGCAATACCTTATTATTGAAACCCTGCTACAATTAGATCTAGCATTGTCAAAATTACCCGTGGCAGTGAAACAAGCCTTCTTACTGCATCGACTCGAAGGCAAAACTTATAAACAAATTGCAGAAATGTTAAATATTTCTGTATCTTCTGTAGAGAAATATATTGCTCGTGCATTATTAAGCTGTATTTTGGCCATTCAGAATGAATAGTAAATTTGATGCTAAGCGACAACAGCACATCATTCCCGAAGAAATTTTATTACAGGCCAGTCAATGGCAGGCACGCTTATGGGCAGAAGATGCCAGTGAAGACGATCAACACGCCTGTCTGAATTGGCGACAGGCGCATCCCGATCACGAGCAAGCATGGCAATTATTAAATGGCTTTAACCAACAATTTGAACAAGTCCCCAAACAACAGCAAAAGATTTTATTAGGTCAAGATTCTCCTAGCCTAACTGAATGGATCAAAAAAGGCAGCGCCTTATGTGCAATTCTGGGGATCGGTTTTGTGATCTATCAACAACATTATCTGGCGATCTGGACAGCAGATTACAGCACTAAAGTGGGTGAAATCAGGCATATCCAGCTTTCAGATGGCACCCAGCTTGTTTTAGCCAGCAATAGTGCTGTAGATTTTGATGCAAATACCCGTAAAATTGATGTATTAAAGGGCCAGATCTTTGTCGAAACAGGTCATAAATATCCGCACCTCCCTGCGTTACAAGTGCATAGCAACAATACTGTGATTCAGCCACTCGGCACACAATTTACGGTCAAACAATCTAAAAAAGATTTGGCTATAGCGGTATATGAGGGCTCTGTCAAAATCAGTTCTGATCAAATCAACCCGGCGATCATTTTGAAATCCGGCTGGCAAGTTCAGTTCAACCCGGATCAGCCGCAAATCAATCCAAGTCCGGCGGATTCATTACAACTGGCATGGATTAGAAATAAACTGGTGGTTGAACAAATCCCATTATGTGATTTTCTTAAACAAGTTTCCGAATATCATCGTGGTTATATTCACTGTGATCAGACCTTACAAACACTTAAAGTATCAGGCACCTACTCTCTGGACAACACCCAACAAATTCTTGAACAAATGACACAGATTTTGCCCGTGCAGCTCAATAGTTACAGTGATTATATTGTGACCGTAAAAGCCAAATAAACTGATCTACGACAAGAATCTTGAATGGTCTTACTTATATAACAATTGAGATTGGAAAAAGTATCATTTTATTTACAATTATTTTTTAAATTAATACTATTTAATTGATTTATAAATAAATTTATTTTCTATCAATGAGCACAAATCACTTTGTCGGATTTTCTGGGATGTTCATTTTTTAAACTTGATTATTCAAATATTATCGTTTTCAATACACGGGTTAACGCCTTACGGCGTTAATGACCCGTAACAGTTAAATGTTACAAATGCCTTGGAGAGATACAATGACCCGACTTACCTTTATCATTGTAATTGTTCTCTTGGTACTGATCGCTAGATCAGCATACTAAGAAAACAAGGGTTGGGTAGTGACAGCTACCTAACCTCTCCTCCAAGTTAGATTTAATATAGAACAAAAAACAAGCAAATGCAAGATCCCATTAAGCAACAAAAGTCACTCGTGCAATGGCTTTTTTACCTGCCTGAATGACCACTGTTTTTGGCTCATTTACCGAGAATGACGCATCGACCACCTCCCCATCGACTTTTACAGCGCCTCGCGCAACAGCATCTTTGGCTTGCGCAGCATTTTTGGTGAGATTTGCCAAACGTAAGATGGAAGAAATAAAGATTTCTGTGCCATTTTCACTTAATGAAATGCTCACTTCCGGAATATCCTCCGGAATTTCACCATCCACAATACGATTGCCGGCACTCTTATGTGCATTGGCAGCCGCATCGGCATCATGGAAGCGCTCCACCAGTTCCAATGCCAAAATACGCTTGATCTCCTGCGGATTACGTCCTTCTGCCATTTCTTTAAGTAAAGCCTCAATTTCATCCATGGTTTTAAAACTGAGTAATTCAAAATAGCGTTCAATCAAACTATCCGGCATGGACAATATTTTTTGGTACATTGCACCCGGTGCATCAAACACCCCGATATAGTTCCCCAAAGATTTAGACATTTTTTTCACGCCATCCAAACCTTCGAGAATCGGTACAGTAATACAGACTTGTGGCTCTTGATCAAAACGGCCTTGTAAGGTACGTCCCATCAACAGGTTAAAGGTTTGATCAGTACCGCCAAGTTCTACATCGGCCTGTAGTGCAACAGAATCATAGCCTTGTACCAGTGGATATAAAAATTCATGGATTGCAATCGGTTGTTCACTTTGATAACGCTGGGAGAAATCATTTCGTTCCAGCATACGGGCAACGGTTTGCTGGCTTGCCAGTTGAATCAGATCTGCCGCAGATTTCTGGCTAAACCATTCCGAGTTAAACACCACTTTGGTTTTGGCCGGATCAAGAATTTTAAACACTTGTTCCTGATAGGTTTTGGCGTTTTCTTCTACCTGTTCGCGGGACAATGGTGGACGCGTCGCACTTTTACCCGTTGGATCGCCGATCATGGCAGTATAATCGCCGATCAGAAATAAAACTTCATGGCCCAAGTCCTGAAATACTTTCAGTTTATTAATTAAAACCGTGTGCCCCAGATGCAAATCTGGTGCTGTCGGATCAAAACCGGCCTTAATCCGTAAGGGACGGTTTTGTTTCAATTTTTTCAATAAATCTTCTTCAGAAACAATCTCATGTGTGCCACGTTGAATCAGGGCAAGTTGTTCTTCGGCGGGTAGAAAAGTACTCATCACAAAATCCAATAGTTATAACTTTCAATTTGTGCGATATACTAACATTTTTTTCGGCAAATGCAGGCATCGACAGCATGACTTCATTATATATTGGCGTAATGACAGGCACGAGCATGGATGGACTTGATCTGGTTGCTGCATCTTTTGATCCTTTGGCATCCTATAAAATCAAGTTACACGCCACCCTAACATTGCAATTCGAAGAAGATTTACGTGACCAGCTTATGGCACTGACTTTACCTGATGATAATGAAATTGACCGCATGGGCATTGTTCATGTGGCATTGGGTCGTATGATCGGGGAAGGCATTAATCGCCTGATTGATGAGAATCAACTGGATCGCACGAAAATTCGTGCCATTGGGTCTCATGGTCAAACTATTCGTCATCGTCCGGAAAGTGGTTTTAGCCTGCAAATTGGTGATCCGCATTTAATTACGGAATTAACCAACATTCCGGTGGTATATGATTTCCGTAGTCGTGATCTGGCAGCAGGTGGACAAGGTGCGCCACTGGTTCCTGCTTTCCATCAAACCTTATTCCAGCATGATTCCATTCATCGGGTCATTCTCAATCTGGGTGGAATTGCCAATATTACCATGCTACCAGCGGGTCAATCTGATGCTGTCTATGGCTATGACACCGGGCCTGCCAATATCCTGATGGATGCTTGGTGTGAGCGTTATACAGGCAATCCCTATGATGAAAATGGCAATTGGGCGGCCTATGGACACCCAATCCGATCATTACTAGATCGCTTGCAGGCCCATGAATATTTTTCCAAAGAACCCCCTAAAAGTACCGGACGAGAAGATTTTAATCTGGAATGGCTTGATGACCAGCTTGCCGATTGGCGCAATGAACTTGAATATGATGAATTAGAAGATACCCCGGAAAATATACAGGCAACCTTGATGAAACTCACCACAAGGGCAATCAAGAAAGCCATTTATCGTAGTAAGGACATCATGCCAACAGGTGAAGTCTATGTCTGTGGTGGTGGCGCATTTAATAGCCATCTACTGGAACAATTACGCTGGCGTTTGCGCAAACATGAATGGAGTGTACAAACCACAGAAGTGCTGGGACTCGCACCGACATGGGTGGAAGCCACTGCCTTTGCCTGGTTAGCAATGCGTTTTTGTGAAGGATTATCTGGTAATTTACCTGCGGTCACTGGTGCAAAAGGCGTTCGTGTTTTGGGGGCGATAACGCATATTTAATCAATGCAGACAAAGTAAAAAAGATAAAATTGCAATGTAATAATATTTCAAAATATTACATTTGTGCCTTTTTGAAGAGATTTATGTTATTTATACTGCCGTCTTAGATTTCATGATGTTGTTATGATTTACGATTATTCTACCTCTGAAGCCGCTTATCTAAATACTACACCTCCAGCACAAGTGATTGTCGAGTCGTCAACGCCGCATTCGGGACCGTTTAGCGGTATGCGTGGTTTGGCAGCTAAATATTTCAATCTGGATGAATTCACCAATAAGTTAAAAAATATCAATCGTCAAACCAGTAGCAGTAAATGTGCAAAAAGTATTCGTATTGCACTGCAATCTGCCGGGGCAAAAATTCAATCCCATCCCGTTGCTGCCTCAGATTGGGGAAATACCCTATTATCATTAGGATATCGTCAAATCAAACCTTCTTTTGATCAGCCCAAAGAAGGTGATATTTATATTATTCATCGCACCCAAAAGCATAAATACGGTCATATCGCAGGCTACAGTGGACAAAACTGGGTCTCTGACTTTAAACAAAGAAGTCATGATGTGTATAAAGATAAAAATGTCAGTTATTCTTATTTTAGATTGCCTCAATAATCGACATATACTTGACACGAAATCTAAAAAACCCGATTCTTTCGCATCGTCAGCACGTATAAATCATCAATCCGTGGTGTTCCTACACCTGCATCAGATGGATAAGCCTGAACCTGTCCATTGAGTTGATAACCACGTCGTTGATAGAATGCGATTAATTCCTTACGTGCGGAAAGTAACGACATTTCAATATATTGAACTGACAGATTTTCCCCAATAAATTGCTCGGCTGCTGATAGCATGGTTTTGCCAATACCCTGATTCTGATAATTAATATGGGTACTCAACATACTGATATAGGCATAATCCAGATGCTTTTCAATATGTACACAGGCTATGACTAACGCATCATCAAACATCTTTTTTGTTCAATATTAGATAAATAGAAGAAATATGAGACGTGGAAACGTCAGTTGCTTGTTCGAGGTCAGGATTACATTTTTTTAATAACGTTTTTCAATGCATTTAATTAATAATAGTATTTGACCGAGTTTGCAACTGACAAATGGTTTTGCCTACTTTTCCCGAAAGAAAAGTAGGTCGAACCGAAGGTTAATTCTAATATATGAGTAAATAATGTAAGACTCCGGCGTAACTAATCTTTTATTTTTTAATACACTGCATGATAGTTTACTTAACCTGATTGACCAAATCTATAATCGACTGAATATGCTGCGTTTGTGCCAAGATAACCTGCTTCATTGATGAACCCTTTTCCCTGTACGATTATTCCTAAAAACCGTCTTCCAGCGTTTCTAGTTCCATCATCAATTCCAGCATTTGCTCTTCCAATAGTGCCTGTTGAGTTTTTAATTCGGACTGCTCATTCATCAACTTCAATAGATCGTCTTTGCGCTGGGCCTCATACAATGCTGTATCGGCCAATTGCACATCAATCTGTAATAAACGTGGCTGAATTTTCTCAATCTGACTTTCAATTTTTTCAATATGCTTACGAATCGGACGGGTTAATTCACGGCGGCGAGCAGCTTCCTTACGTTGCGCTTCTTTGTCCACCTTTTGCACTTTAATTTCAGAAGATTGACTTTGTTGTAAGGCATTTTGTGCATTGATATGCTGTTGGCGTGCTTCTCTTAGCCATTTGGCATAATCCTGCAAATCCCCCTCAAATGCGGTACATTGGCCACCATGAACCAACAGCAAATCATCACAGACCGAAGCAATTAATTGACGTTCATGTGAAACCAGCACCACCGCCCCATCAAAGTCTTGTAATGCCATGGTTAAAGCATGACGCATATCCAGATCCAGATGGTTGGTCGGTTCATCCAGAATCAAGACATTGGGACGCTGCCACACAATCAAGGACAAGGCCAGACGTGCCCGTTCTCCACCCGAAAAGCTTTGGCACGGCGTGTCCATACGCTCACCACTAAAACCAAAACTGCCTAAAAATGAGCGTAAAGCAGCTTCAGAAATACTTTTATCAGCAATTCGGGCAAGTTGTAACATCGGGCTGGCTTGATCATCCAGTGCATCCATTTGATGCTGGGCAAAATAACCGATATTGAGTAATTCCGATGCCTGACGTTCACCCGCTAAAAGCGGTAAATCGCCGACCAATGATTTAATTAATGTTGATTTGCCTGCCCCATTCATCCCGAGCAAACCCAAACGGGTACTTGGAGTAATTTGCAGATTAATTTTTTCAGCAATCACTTTGCCTGCATAACCTATACTTGCATCATGCAACATCAATAACGGTGAACTCATTTTGGACGGTTCACGAAAACTAAAGGTAAAAGGCGTATCCACATGTGCAGGTGCAAGTGTTTGCATCCGTTCCAGTTGCTTAATACGGCTTTGCGCCTGCCGTGCTTTGGTCGCTTTGGCTTTAAACCGGTCAATAAATTTTTGTAGATGTGCCCGAGTTTCTTGCTGTTTTTCAAATGCTTGTTGATGTTGTGCCAGACGCTCGCTACGCGTGGTTTCAAACGTAGAATAATTACCGGTATAAAGCGTCAGCTCACCATTCTCAATATGCAAAATATGATCGGTGACCGCATCGAGAAAATCTCGGTCATGCGAAATCAGTACCAATGTACCGGAATAAGCCTTCAGCCAGTCTTCCAGCCATAAGATCGCATCAAGATCCAAATGGTTGGTCGGTTCATCAAGTAATAATAAATCGGAACGACTCATCAGGGTTCGAGCCAGATTTAAACGCATCCGCCAACCACCGGAAAAACTTTTTACTGTGTGGCTAAGTTGTTGCTCCATAAAGCCCAGACCAGCCAATAATTGTGCTGCTTTAGCAGGCGCTGCATAACCATGAATCTCATCAAAACGGCCATGTAAATGCGCCAGTTGATCTGTGCTTAAACGATCACTGTCTTGCAATTGTTGCCAGATCGTCCAGTATTCATCATCGCCCGCCAGCACAAAATCCAGTGCAGTAACATCAAGTGCTTCGATTTCCTGGGCCATATGCGCCACAGTCCATGTCTGCGGACGAATAAGCTCACCTTCATCGGCACTGAGTTGCCCCAATAAAGCTGCAAATAGGGATGATTTTCCTGCACCATTTACCCCGGTTAGACCCACTTTCCAGCCAGGATGAATTTGCATGTTGGCATGTTGAAACAGTGCACGGGAACCACGTCGAATCGCTAAATTTTGCAGTTGTATCATTACGAGTAGGATAATTATCAAGACTGGGGCATTGTAATCAATTTCTGGAGTGTATAGAAATTATATTCGTACTCAAATAAGCCTGTGACGAATCAAAAAATCTGAGACAAACAAAATAAAATGATCATCGAGCGTGAATTTCATCAATATTTAAAGGAAATTGTACAAAAAGCTGCTAATTTTGGAGTAATTACTCTATTCTTTTCAGGATTTGCAATATATTATTTTAGTGTGTTGGATAAGGATCTTTTCCTCCCAAAATAAAAAATCTGATTAGGATGATTGAAAGATGAAAAAATTGGCTCTTGTGATAATGGCAACCTCAGCTTTTGCTGCAGTCAGTAATACTCAAGCAGCGACCGTGTGTGTTTTCGATTTATTAGGTGCGCAAGGTGAATCATATCAACAATTGAAAGAATGGGCCTTACAAGCCAAAGCTTGGGGTGCAGATGTCAGTTTAAAGCCCTATACCGATGAACGCGTTGCAAATGAAGATTTTAAGGCTGGGAAATGCGATGGTGTCAGCCTAACCGCAATGCGAGGTCGTGAATATAATAAATTTGTTGGTTCCATTGACTCTATCGGTGGCGTTCCCAACAATAAAGTGGCGCAAAGTGCCATTAGCTTTGCCTTAAATAGCCGTAATGCAGCCAAAATGGTTAGTGCAAACAAACGTTATGAAGTTGTCGGTATTGCACCAATGGGGGCTGCTTACTTATTCGTTAATGACCGTAGCATCAATACTGTAGCAAAAGCTGCCGGTAAAAAAATTGCTGTGCTAGATTACGATCAGGCCCAGAAAAAGATGGTTCAACAGATTGGTGCACAACCTGTTTCTTCTGATGTTACAAATTTTGGTTCAAAATTCAATAACGGACAGGTGGATATTATTGGTGCGCCAGCCTATGCATTCAAACCCCTGGAATTATATAAAGGTTTAGGGTCCAAGGGCGCCATGGTCAACTTTCCAATCCTGCAAGTTACCGGCAATGTTATTGTAAATCCAAGTAAATTCCCTACTGGTTTCGGACAAAAATCCCGTGATTGGTTTGTAAAACAGTTGCCAAAATCCTTTAGTACCATTGCCAAACTCGAAGCTGCGATCCCGGCAAAATATAAAATGGACATTCCTGCCGGAGATAAAGAAGGCTATCAAAAATTGATGCGTGATTCCCGTATTGCGTTGACCAAACAAGGTATCTACGATGCCTCAATGACGGCTGTTTTAAAACGTGCGCGTTGTAGTGCCGAACCTTCAAACTTTGAATGTTCACTTGCAGGCGAATAAAGACAGGATTTCTATCTAAAATTAAAAAAGCTTAGTCCAACTTGACTAAGCTTTTTTTATGTCTGATCTCATTTCGCACTGAACTGATTTAATATTCAGGTAAATTGGGCGCTTCCTTACTCCAGACCAGTACATTGGTGGTTGATTGTTGTACAACCTGTCCATGCTGATTTTTCGTTAAAGTCAAATAGGACACTACACCCTGTAGTGGTTTGGATTTCGAGCGTCGAATATCTGTAATTTCGACTTCAATATGCAGACGATCATTGACGCGTGTTGGCAATTTCCACTGTATATCACCACCAAAGCCAACCAATCCACCTGCGAGTGGCATACATTCTGTCCAAAGGCGCATGGTAATGGCTGCGGTTTGCCAGCCACTCCCTGCTAAACCCTGAAAAATCGGATGCTTTGTTGCGGCATCTGCATCTAAATGAAAAGGTTGCGGATCATATTCCTTTGCAAAACTTTTTATTTTTTCTTCTGTTAATTCATATTCACGACTAACAAAACGATCACCGACGTTTAAATCTTCCAAATACAATTTCTGCATAGCAAGGTATCTATCAAAATACACTATTAAAAACTATACAATGTTTAAAATCTATTTTGGTTAAAATTTTCATCAATTTAATAAAAACTGATAAATCCATCAAATTTTTACTTAAAAAATAAAAACTTAAGTCACCAACCTGTCATTTTAGCTTGCTAATTTAAATCAAAAATTTTGTGAAGTATTTTTATGTATCACTACAAACGTACTATCTCAGGTACAGAAGAGCTTCAGCAAAGACGTTTGCGATTATCTGCACGTGCCCGTACTTTATTATTGCTATTAGAATCGGATGATCTTAAACAACACCATTCAGAAGCGTATAACAAGATTGCCAGTATCGAAAACTATCAAATTTTACTGCAATTGGGACTAATCTACGCTGTTAAAACAACAAGTTCAGATCGAACTTTAACAATGCAACACGTTACGTGTATCTCAAAATCTGAGTCATCAATAGCACAAAATAGCTCGGAATCTAATGAAACCATAAATGTTGCTGAAAATTCTGTTAAGCAGTCTGTAGTTGAACAATCTGTAATTGTAGAAAAAATTGAACAACCTGTTGTAGAGATTATCAGTGAATTACCGATATTAAGCTTTGAGGAAATCAAAATTTTAATGCAACAAACCTTAAAACAATATGCCGGGTTAATGGCAAAAAATTTAATTATTGCAATTGAAAATGCGAAAAATATACAAGATATCAAAAAACATCAAAGTAACTGGTTAACCACACTATTTGAAACACGAATTTCTCGTCAGCAATTGACGTCACTGATGCAACATATTAATCAGAGTATTGAGCAAATAAATTAGGGCTGATTCGACTTTCTACTAAACTAAAGAAATTTTCCTCAAGCCCTAATGAATTTAAAAAAATTAAGCTTTCTTACTGATCAGGTTATAAATAAACAGAATCACGATTGCGCCAACAACCGATGCAATAAAGCCAGCCGCTTCATTCTCTGCATACCAACCCAATGCTCGACCACCATAGGTCGCAGCAAGAGAACCTATAATCCCCAGTAAAGTGGTGACAATGAAGCCTGCTTTATCCTCTCCAGGATGAATGGCTCTTGCAATAAGACCTGCAATAAAACCGATAATAATGGCCCAAATTAAAGACAGCATATTATGTTTCTCCCTTTATGTTTTGTGTACAAGGGTCTGTTGATATTTCATAAATGGATTGCGTTGTCGGCTAAAATTTCTTCAGACTAGGCATGAAACGCAGGTAATAGTGGTTCTATTAGCAAATTTCATAACGACGTATGAGGGAATTTTAACCACAACCCTTCGGGACAGGGTTGTTTTTTGATGCTACGTCGTTATGAATAGTTCATTTAGAAAAACTAAATCTCACTATTCATGCCTAGTATCACCCAAAAAACAGCCACTGTCGCAATCATAGACGAAGTGTCAACAGACCCCCAAAGTATTCAAGAAACACATTAAAAAATATAGGGAAAATTTGCACTTTTATGTAGCGTTATTGTGCATAAAAATCAATCTATTTCTAGAATATGTGCAATAAAAGGCAAATGGCGATATTTCTGTGCATAATCTAGTCCATAACCCACAATAAACTTATCTTCAACCTCAAACCCTATAAATCTCACCGGAATATTAATTTCACGACGTGAGGGTTTGGAAATCAACGTACACAATTCGATACTGTTCGGTTCTCGGGTTTTTAAAATTTCAATCACTTTACTTAAGGTATTGCCAGAATCGATGATGTCTTCCACAACCAGAACATCTTTACCGCGAATTTCGCCATCCAGATCTTTTAAGATTCTGACATCACGGGTCGATTTGGTTTTGGTACCGTAACTTGACACCGTCATAAAATCCAGTTCGTGGGGCTTATCAAGATAACGGCATAAATCTGCCATAAAAATAAATGATCCACGCAGTAAGCCAATCAACACCAGCTCTTTATCGCTATTTTGATAGAACTGATTAATTTTCTCAGCCATGTCTTCTATTCGTTGTATAATTTCCTGTTGAGAAATCATTACTTCCATTTGTGCAGCCATGGCTTACCTTTCGTTGTCTATGGATGGTACGAGGGATATTTTAATGCAATCATGCACAATATTCATGACTAATCCGCTTTAGTTGGTGGATTTTTTTGCGATTGATCCTGTTTAAGCAAAAGCAAGACACACATAACGCCCACCAATCCAGCAATTCTCTTGATTGAATTTGATTTTGCACTCTTTGTTTTCTCATTCACGCTGATAAACCTTTTGTCCATATACATAGGTTGCCAATACATTACGATCATCACCAAGGGTAAATAAAGCAAATAATTTGTCTTCAATATTTTTTGTGGTGCTTTGACGTAACTGTTGTAGTACCGTGGCATTTAAATCCAAGACCACAAAATCTGCTTCTTTACCAACATTAAAGTTACCTAGCTTATCGTCTAAATCCAATGCCTTTGCGCTACCAAGTGTTGCATGATAAAACGCTTCAAATGCAGAAAGACTATAGCCTTGTAACTGCTGAACCTTATATGCCTCATTTGCAGTTTGTAATAAGCTAAAGGATGTACCTGCCCCAATATCGGTACCCAATCCCAGCTTGACCTGTTTTTGCCATGCAGTTTTTAGTGGAAAAAGACCACTGCCTAAAAATAAATTTGAGGTTGGACAAAATGCAATGGCGGAATCGGTGGCATGCATGCAATCCCACTCCTGCTCTTCCAGATGTACACAATGCGCAAACACCGATTTTTTACCGGTTAAACCGTAATGATCGTAAACATCCAGATAACCTTTTTGTTCTGGATACAATTCTTTTACCCAAGCAATTTCATTTTTATTTTCGCTTAAATGTGTATGTACATACACATCAGGAAATTCCTGTTTTAATTGTCCTGCTTTTTTCAGTTGCTCAGCTGTCGATGTCGGTGCAAATCGCGGGGTAATTGCATATAAAGCACGCCCGTTATTGTGCCATTTTTCAATCAGTGCTTTGGAGTCATGGTAACTAGATTCTGCGGTATCCAGCAGCGCCTCAGGAGCAAAACGATCCATCATTACCTTACCGGCAATAATACGCATATTATATTTTTCTGCTTCTTCAAATAAGGCATCCACCGATTGTAATTCCACAGTACAAAATACCAAAGCAGTAGTAGTA
This sequence comes from Acinetobacter puyangensis, assembly GCF_900096995.1. Classification (GTDB taxonomy): domain Bacteria; phylum Pseudomonadota; class Gammaproteobacteria; order Pseudomonadales; family Moraxellaceae; genus Acinetobacter; species Acinetobacter puyangensis. The sequence continues at coordinate 18,273 of NZ_OANT01000011.1, read as the reverse complement.
CCGTTTTTCAATAATTCCTGAATAAAAATTTTGGCAATTTTATCGGCATGATCCCGATCCTGAAACTGAATTTCTGTTGGAAAAGTATAGGTATCCAGCCATTCCAGCAACTGTTCGCCATACGCACCAATCATTTCGGTTTGCGGATAATGAATATGCGTATCAAGAAAACCCGGAATAATCAACTGATCCGGATAATGTTCCACGTGGAACGAATCCGTCACATATTGTTGCCCTTCCTGCCACTCACCAAACCAGCTAATTTTCCCATCCTGAATCAATAATAGACCATCTTTTAGATAACGTACCTGATCTGCAATATATTCTGCTTGCTCAACCAATTGCTGTATATCCAGAAATTGACTGCGAATGGCGACATTAGACTTCATGATGTTAAAACCTTAAATGTGATAATTTAATCATAGTAAAAATATTCTAGGCCGTTATAGCATATAACTTCCGCTATGTTTTTGTATCAACCCAAAAATATTTATAAAGCAATATTTTTGCCACAATATAACAAACAGATGAAAAACAATATTTATAATCATTTTAAAATAATGAATATAAAAATCCGTGTATCTAATAAGAATGTTAATAATGAATATGCGAAAAGAAAAGGACAGAAAATCGTAGGCAAAAAAAACGGTAACAGGGGTGTGTTACCGTATAAACTAAAAAGCAGTTCTAATAAAACAAAGTATAGCAAATCACTCAGGATTTGCAAGAAATAAATGCGATTTATGTTAACTAAATTGCATTATATGTTTATTTTTTAGACCTAGTCGACATTTATTTGAATTTTTTCTGTTAAAGCTAAGGGTTCTGGTAAGATTTTTGCCAGTTGAGTACACAAAGAAGTCAGATCATTACTATCCATTGGCATCAAGGTAATATGTCCAATTTTTCGTCCAGTGCGTTCAGATTTATCATAAAGATGCAGATGAGCACCGGACAAAGCCAATACTTCTTCAGTTTTGGGATATTGACCAATGATATTGATCATCACAGTTGGTCGAACCGTCTGTGTTGAGCCTAAAGGTAAACCCGCGACTGCACGAATATGGTTTTCAAATTGAGAACAAACAGCGCCTTCAATCGACCAATGTCCAGAATTATGAACTCGAGGTGCCATTTCATTGGCATATAAACCCTGTTCTGTGACAAATAATTCCAGTGTCAACACGCCCACATAATTGAGGTGATGCAATAAGCGGGTAATATAATCCTGTGCCACAGGCTGCAAGTCTTGACTATCTGGTGCAGGTACAATGGAATGAGATAAAATGCCATGATGATGATGATTTTCAGCAAGATCCCAAGTACGTACCTCACCATCCTGTCCACGTACCGCAATAATGGATACTTCCCGAGAAAATTGTACAAAACTTTCTGCAATCAAACTTTTTGCAGGGCCCAATTCTGCCCAAGCCTGTTCAATCTGATCAGCTTCACGCAATACGAACTGCCCTTTGCCATCATAACCACCGGTTGCAGTTTTAAGCACAATCGGTAAGCCTAGATCGGCAACAGCCTGTTTTAAACTGGCTAAACTATCAACAGCACGATAGGCTGCAACAGGAATATTTAACGCATCAAACAGTGCTTTTTCCAAAAGACGATTTTGTGCAGTTGCTAACGCCGGACGAGGTGGGAACAGACTTTTGTTCTGGCGTAAAACATCGACATCAGCAAGCGGTGTATTTTCAAATTCCAGACTAAATACATCGGCACTGGCAATAAAATCCTGTAAACCATGGTCTGTCCGAGATGAGATGACACGACCTAAAGCTGCCGCAGGACAATCTGTTTTTGCTTCAAAAAAAGTACATTTAATATTTAATGGTAAGGCAGCTTGGGCCATCATTCGACCCAATTGACCCCCACCAAAAATACCGATTGTGGTTGTTGTCATGTTGAATCGTCCTTATGCCTGACCCGGAATATTATTGTTTGCTACTTTTGCAGTTTGTGCAGCACGAAAAGCTGCTATATTTTCGGCAATTTCTGGATGATTTAAAGCAATAATCTGTGCTGCCAGAATTGCTGCATTCGTCGCACCGGCAGGACCAATTGCCAAAGTACCGACTGCAATCCCGGCCGGCATTTGTACAATCGACAATAACGAATCCACACCATTTAAAATCGATGATTTCACGGGTACGCCAAGCACTGGTAAATCTGTTTTGGCGGCGCACATACCAGGTAAATGTGCTGCACCACCAGCACCGGCAATAATCACCTGAATACCACGTTGCCGCGCGGTTTCTGCATATTCAAATAAACGGTCGGGTGTACGATGGGCTGACACTACTTCTGCCTCAAAAGGAACTTCAAGTTGTTCGAGCATATTTGCTGTATGTTCCAGTGTTGCCCAATCCGATTGAGACCCCATGATAATTCCCACTAAAGGTTGTGCATCGGCAGTATTGACCGCATTCATTGGCATATTTCCGCTAAGTGACGACAGTAAAAGAAGACCTAAAATTAGGCAATAAAATAATCAAATATTATAGCGTGTTTTATTTTTAAACCAAAGTCACACACCGCCCCACTTATTTTTTAAATTCAAAAAATTCCCCCCTATAACGCCACTTTTAAATTTAAAGCAATGTGGATAATTAAAGCAGCAAGAAATATTTTTCATTTTAAATTTAAAAAACTTAAACTGTGGATAAACTTGTGCAAAACGCAAGTATAATTTTATAGCACTAATTTTTTTAAATTCAAATACAAAGTTATCCACAAAATTTTATCAATTAATTCCATGTTTTGAATTTAAAAATAAGATATCAATGCTTTCCTTCTTCAAAATAAATTTAATCTTTACGCTGTGGATAACTCAATAACATTCGTTATAGAAGGAGGTATTTTTTAGATCCTAGACCAGAATGATATGAACAACTGATGACTTGTAAGAAATCAAGCATGTACGTTATACAAGATCTCACCGTGGTTACATGAACAGTGAAGTGATATGTTTTATTACAAATACAACTGCTTGATTATCTTCATCATAATTTTATGGATTTTAATTAAATTATTGAAATATAATACTTTGTTAAAATAATAATCGCTTTAATAGAATCTACTATCAATCTTACATAACGTGATCTTTCTGGTCTATTTCTTAACGTCAATTCATATTAGCTTAGTGAGTACTGGAACTGAATAAAACATTTAAATTTGGTTCCACCCTTAATCAAAAGACATAAATATGGAGAATACCATGGCGACTTTAGATCCAAATTCAATTCAAGAACATGCAGAAGTACTCGGTTCTGATCATGAACATGTCGGACGTGTCGATCATTTAGAAGGTCAAGATCAAGTCAAACTGATCAAAAATGACGAAGATGCTGACGGTCAGCATCATTATATTCCGACCTCCTGGATTCAGGATATTCAAAATGATAAAGTAATTTTAAATATCTCTGCAAGTGAAGCTCAACAACGTTGGCAGACTCAGGCACAATAAATTTATATAATACTTTTTAAATCAGAAACAAAGCAGGCGATTCTTAACGAATCGCCTGCTTTTTAATAGCCATTAAACTAGTTTTTGTCGTCTAATTTTAAAGTGTATGAACGCCTCTAATGGCGTATTTTAAGCATCAATATCCGCATTTAAGGCATTTGCTTCAATAAAGGCTCGACGTGGCTCCACATCATCACCCATAAGGCATGAGAACATGCGATCTGCTTCGATTGCATCATCAATGGTGACTTGCAACATATTACGATTTTCTGGATCCATCGTGGTTTCCCAGAGTTGCTCGGCGTTCATTTCACCCAGACCTTTATAACGCTGAATCATCATGCCACGGCGGGAATCCTGAATAATCTGTTGCCAAACTTGATGAAAATTCTGCACCAGAATTTTACGTTCGCCTTTTTGTAAATAAGCACCCTGCTCAAGTAAGTTAAACCAGCTTTTTGAACTCTTAAGCAAACGCGCATATTCGGCAGATTGCAGCAATGTCGCATCAAGTAAATAATGATGTGGCAGATTATGTACATACACGGTAATTCGTGGGTAATACATCACCTTATCCTGATCATCAACCTGTAGCGTAAATTGTTCAAGTGACAGCTCTGGACGCAAACTTGGCTGGATTCTGGCAATCACGCTATTTAATTGTTCTGCCCATTGCTGAACGTAAGCCTGATCAAATTTCTGGTCATTCTGAAACGGTTCGATTTCCAGCAACGCATCCAGTAAAGTTGCAGGATAACGCTGAGTTAAACGGCTAATGCTTTTTTGTGAACCCTGATAATCCTTGATTAACTTTTCCAGTGCTGCACCTGTCATGGCAGGTGCTTCTGCACTGATATGTAAAGCCAGCTCATCAATGGCATTAGAAATCAAATAGGTTTCCAGCGCCTCATCATCTTTCATATACTGTTCTTGCTTGCCTTTTTTCAGCTTATATAATGGCGGCTGGGCAATATAGATATATCCACGTTCTACCAATTCAGGCATTTGACGGAAGAAAAACGTTAGCAACAAGGTACGAATGTGTGAACCGTCGACATCAGCATCAGTCATGATAATGATTTTATGGTAGCGTAATTTTTCCGGATTATATTCTTCACGGCCGATCCCGCAACCTAATGCAGTGATTAAGGTACCTACTTCCTGACTGGAAATCATTTTGTCAAAACGGGCACGTTCCACATTCAAAATTTTACCTTTGAGCGGTAAAATAGCCTGCATTTTACGATTCCGTCCCTGCTTGGCAGAACCGCCAGCAGAGTCACCTTCGACCAAATATAATTCAGATAAAGCCGGATCTTTTTCCTGACAATCCGCCAATTTCCCCGGTAAGCCTGCAATATCCAGCGCACTTTTACGACGGGTCATCTCACGCGCTTTACGTGCCGCATCACGGGCACGCGCTGCATCAATGATTTTACCGGCAATGGATTTTGCCGCTTGCGGATTTTCCAGCAGATAAGCCGAAAATTCCTTGTTCATCGCTTGTTCAACCGCAGGTTTTACTTCACTGGAAACCAGTTTTTCTTTAGTTTGTGAGGAGAATTTTGGATCAGGTACTTTAACTGAAATAATTGCGGTTAAACCTTCACGGGCATCGTCCCCAGTTACAGCAACTTTTTCTTTTTTCAGAATATTTTCATTATCCAGATAGTTATTTAAACCGCGGGTCAAGGCAGCTCGGAAACCAGCCAGATGCGTTCCACCATCTTTTTGAGGAATATTATTGGTAAAACACAATACATTTTCTTGATAAGATTCATTCCATTGCAAGGCAACTTCGACACCAATACCATTGTCGGCATCTACGGTAAAATGGAAAATTTCATTCAGGTGAGTTTTACCTTGGTTAATATATTTAACAAACTCGGATAAACCGCCAGCATAATCAAATACTTGCTCGGAATTAACACGCTCATCACGCAATACGATGCGCACACCGGCATTTAAGAAAGATAACTCGCGTAAACGACGCGCCAGAATATCGACATTAAAAATGGTTTGTCCAAATGTTTCACCGCTTGGTAAGAAACGTACAGTGGTCCCTGTTTCGGTGGTTTCACCAATTTCTCTTAAAGGATATTGTGGATCACCATGGCGATATTCCTGTTCAAATATCTTGCCTGCACGACGAATATTTAAAAATAACTGGCTGGATAAAGCATTTACAACTGAAACACCAACACCATGCAAACCACCAGAAACCTTATAGCTATTGTCGTCAAACTTACCACCGGCATGTAGAATGGTTAAGATCACTTCTGCCGCAGAAACCCCTTCTTCCGGATGAATATCGGTTGGAATACCACGGCCATTATCCGATACACTGACGGATTCATCATCATGAATAATGACGGTAATTTCGTCACAGTGTCCAGCCAAAGCCTCGTCGATAGCATTATCTACGACTTCAAACACCATATGATGCAGACCCGTACCGTCGTCAGTATCACCGATGTACATGCCCGGCCGTTTACGTACTGCATCTAAACCACGCAATACTTTGATACTAGAGGAATCATAAGCTTTTTCAGTCGCTTGTTCGTTGTTAGAGGCAGATTGTTGTTCTGAACTCATGATTACTCCTAAAATTTGGAAAAGAATTTCAAAATAAACTTAAATTGGACTGACTTGTCCAGATTCCACACAAAACAATTGATAGCGCATATGTTGTTGATCCAAGCATATTTGCACTGCATGTTGATCTAAAGTGGTAAGGAAAACCTGACTACCCAACTGATGCAAACGGCTAATTAATCGTTGTTGTGCCTGCGAATCTAGTTCTGCTGTTAGATCATCCAATAATACCACAGTTTCCTTGTTTGACCTATTCAACATGCTAATTTGGGCCAGTTTTAATGCAATGATTAATAACTTTTTTTGCCCCCGTGATAATACATCATCTGCATAGCCAATTGCTGTTTTTAATCGTAAATCGGCCCGGTGTGCACCATGATGCGTCAGACGTCGATCAATGTCTTTTTGTAATTCCTGATCGAGCTGTTGTGCCAATCCGAGTTCCGTAGAAAACCCTGCATAATATTCCAGATCAATCTGTACATCAGGTAATAAATAGTTTAATTCCTGCTGTACATCTACTTGCCAACGATCCACGATAATGTCACGCAGCATATGAATGCGCTCACCTTCTTGTGCCAATACCTGATCCCAGATTTTGACCTGTTCTCGCGGTACGGGATAGCTTTTGAGTAATGAATTACGCTGTTTTAAGGCACGGGAATAATTTTGCCAAATCGGATAAAAATCCGGTTCCACGTGGAACATTAACCAGTCCAGCATTTGTCGTCTGGGTTTTGCGCCTTGATCGATAATATCGGTACTTTGCGGTTCTATCACCTGTACCGGTAAAATTTTGGCCAGTTGACCTTGTGTTGCCACAGTATCGCCATTGACCCGCATAATCTGTTCGCCACTATTCATTTTTTGCAAACCGATGCGATACTCGCTGGACTGGGCAAACACCACCGTGTCGTTTTGATGATATTGAATATAATGTTTTGGGGTATACGTGCGAAATGAGCGTCCTGTAGCCAATAGATGAATGGCTTCGAGAATCGAGGTTTTGCCTGAACCATTGGCACCATAAAAGACATTAAACGGCTGCAACTGATCCAGTGCAACCGCTTGTAAGTTTCTTAATCGCTCGATACGCAGCTTATGCAATAGCATATTTAGACACGCATTGGCATCACAACATAAGTTTGTGTTGGCTGACTTGGATCCTGCATTAAAACAGATTGATTGGCTTCAGACATTTGCATTTGTACATCATCGCCATCCAGTGCATTCAATACATCAAGAATATATTGGGCATTGAATGACATCTCTAAGTTTTCGCCTTGATATTGCATGACGAAATCTTCAACTGCTTCGTCTTGTTCCGGGTTATTGGCACGTAGTTGTAAGCTGTCGTGATTAAAATTCAGGAAAACGCCCCGTAATTTTTCATTACTTAAAATTGCCACACGTTGTAAGGATTGTTTAAATGCATCATGTGCCAATGTAGCAATTTTATCGCCTCCACGAGGGACCACACGACGATAATCAGGGAATTTACCATCAATCAGTTTGGTGGTAAATCGAACCACAATTGCAGATTCTTTTTCTCGTGCCGGTAATTCGATACTTACATTCAATAACTCACGACCAATGAGTAAAGTTAAAGGTAAATCTTCCACCGTTAACAGGCGCTGTAACTCACCTACTGCTTTACGTGGCACAATGGCTTGAATGGCATTTTGTGCAGTAGATTGCGCTTCTGTTTCACAAAGTGCCAAACGATGCCCATCTGTGGTCACTGCACGCAGTTTATTTTGTTCAATTTCCAGCAATGTGCCAGTTAAATAAAAACGTACATCCTGTACCGCCATGGCAAATGCAGTTTTTTCAAATAAACGCTTTAATTCACGTTGTGAAACATGAACTTGCATTCCCTGAATTTGTTCTGTACTTAACAGTGGATAATCTTCGGCTGCCAGTGTACCCAGCACAAAACGGCTTTGTCCGGACATAATGATACAGCGCTGATCTTCTGTCACCTGCAAATCAATCAATGCAGCATTCGGCAAAGATTTGCAGATATCCATCAGTTTACGCGCAGGTACTGTACTTTCGCCTGCCTGTAAACATGCGCCGGCTTCCAAGGTCGCACTTGCCACTAGTTCAACCTCTAAATCCGAACCAGTAATGGTCAGTTGGGTTTCAGACACCTGTACTTTGACATTGGAGAGAATATTTAAAGTATGACGACGTTCAACCGCACCCATCACATGAGCAAGCACATTTAATAAGGTTTCTTTGGCTATTTTTAATCGCACGTCTCAATCCTCAAGGCAAATACAAAACTAGGGCTATTCTAACCGAGTTTTAGTGAGAACATAAGAATAATTGCGATCTTAAAAATCACAAGTGTTGATTGTTATACCGCTAACTTTGCAACAAACGCATTAAGTTTTTATAATCTTCATTAAATGTTGGATCTTCATCGCGCAGGCTTTGTACTTTTTCACAAGCATGCATCACGGTACTATGATCGCGCCCACCAAATGCCATACCAATTTCCGGAAAACTATCCCCGGTCAGCTCACGTGCCAGGCCCATCGCCAATTGACGGGGACGAGCATAAATCCGGGTACGTTTAGGTCCGGTTAATTCTTTTAAGGGAATACGAAAATATTCACTCACCACTCGCTGGATATTTTCCACACTAATGGTTCTGGCGCGAATCGCCAACACATCTTTTAAAGATTCTCGCACCACATCAAGATCAATCGGCGTTCCTTTAAAACGGGCGATCGCCACAACTTTGTTTAGTGCACCCTCAAGCTCACGCACATTGGCAACCACCTGTTGGGCAATAAACAAAGCACAATTGCGTGGCAAATCAACATGATTGCTTTCAGCTTTTTTTAATAAAATTTCGATGCGAGTTTCAATATCTGGCGGTTCAATACCCACCGATAACCCCCAAGAAAAGCGCGAAACCAAACGATCATCCAGCAATCCTTTCATTTCTTTTGGATAACGATCGGAGGTTAAAATAATTTGTTTCGACTCATCCAGCAAAGCATTAAACGTATAAAAAAACTCAACTAAACTGGCTTCTTTACCGGCCAGTAAATGAATATCATCGACCAGCATTAAATCCAGAGAACGACAATTTTTCTTAAACTCTTCAACTTTACCGCGCTGCAGGGAACTGACAAAATCCTGTACAAAACTTTCTGCGGTCATGTACATGACACGGGCATTAGGGCGTACCTGTAATAATGCATTACCCACAGCTTGCATCAAGTGAGTTTTACCCAAACCAGTGGGACCATATAAAAATAAAGGATTATGCTGCGGTGCACCCAATTGGGTTAATACTTTACGACAAGTCTCAGCCGCCATCTGGTTAGAACGACCTTCCACAAACAAAGAAAAGGTAAATAAAGGATTCAGTTGTCGTTTTTTTGCATTTTTTGCAGGGGCTTCCTGCTGTGAAGTCACTTTAGTGGCAGGCACATTAGAGGATAAAGCAGCTGTTGTTGTGGCGGGTGTTGACTGCACATTTACAATTGCACCTGGGCGGGAATCAACCAGCACTTCCACATGTCGAATTTGTCCTTGGGAAATTTGCTCCACCAAAATAGAAATTAATTCCAAATGGTTTTTTTGAATATAATTTGTCCAATAGGGGTTCGGTGCAAACAATTTTAATGTTTCACCAGACTGTTCTGCATGCAGAGGACGTATCCACATCGCAAAGACGTTATCAGACAACTCTTGTCGTAAACGTACTAAGCATTCTGCCCAAAGCATAGTTTGTCCCCTATCTCTTTTAAATTCAAAAATCGTCTTGCACCATACAAGAGGGTCGCCATTCTAACGAAGTTATCAACAGCTGTCATAAGTTATACGCAACGGATGTGCAAAATATCCACAGACAACACTAAATTTAAATTCAAAACAGCATGTGGATAACTTTAATCACAACTTGTGGATAAAATATAGCACAAACTTATCCACAATTTAATCTTTTAAAGCAAACAAACTTATCCACACGCTATTCTTATAATAAATTTAAAGAAAATAGCCCTTTCCACAGTTATTTCGGGTGCTAATAATAATAAGTTTAAATTTTAAATTTATAAATTTAATTATAAGAAGCCCGTAAACTGGGGAAAACTTGATAAAGTTTAAATTTGAATTCAAAAATATCATGCTTGATGTGACCGCTATTGACTGTGTTCATATCTTTTAATGCTATCTGTAGCAATAAAACAGCATAGATAGCTTGTATTACATAGACTTTATAATTGATCTTGAAAGAATTTGTTTGAATTTAGAAGTGTTGATAACTTTATATCAGTTAACTCAAGTTTGAATTCAAAATTAAATACAACACAAGCAAGTTTTAAATTTAAAATAACGTTTTTGAATTTAAATTCAAACATTCTTGCTTTTTTTGAACGAAACTTAGCAAGTTTATTGGGTTTTGCATTGACACATCCGGTACAGACGACTAAAATTGCGCACCTTTATAGAGATGATTGATTTGGAGTTTCACCATGAAACGTACATTCCAACCGAGTGAATTAAAACGCAAACGCGTTCACGGTTTCCGCGCTCGTATGGCGACTAAAGCTGGTCGTCAAGTGCTTGCACGTCGTCGTGCAAAAGGTCGTCACAGCTTAACAGTATAATTTATTATACTGTTAAGACTGCGTTGACAAGGTTGTATGGCACTTTATTCTTTTGGTAAAGACGTGCGTTTACGTTGCGCTAAAGATTATGCAGGTGTATTTAATCACACTTTATTTAAAGTGCACCAACCTAGCTTTTTGATTTTAGCCAGTTTATCACCTGATACAGATTCGCGTCGTATTGGTTTGGTGGTGGCTAAGAAAAAAGTGCGACGTGCGCATGAGCGCAATCGTGTGAAACGTATTAGTCGTGAAAGTTTTCGCTTAAACCAGCATCAATTGTTGGGTTTAGATATTGTTGTGATGCCAAAAGTTGGGATTGAGCAAATATCTAATGCAGAATTGCAGCAACAATTAAATATGGCGTGGAATAAATTAAAGCGTCTACTCGCCAAAAATAAACTCCAACAAAATAAAGCTTTATCTACCTTATAGTAGAGTGAACCAATGCAAAAAATATTACATTGGTGTATCCGCTTTTATCAAATTGTGATTAGTCCGCTACTTGGACCACGTTGTCGTTATATTCCAACCTGTTCTCAATATGCTATTGAAGCGTTACATATTCATGGTACGGTAAAGGGAGTTTATTTGAGTACAAGACGGGTGTGTCGTTGTCATCCTTGGGGTGGTTATGGCTATGATCCGGTGCCGCCAAAACCTTTACGATGTATTTCGTTTCAACTTTATGATTCTCAAATTTCTTACGTTTATGTACCCTTGCGTGAACGTTAATACAATTCAACCTCTATTTAAAATTTAGGGTAAACACTATGCAACAATGGGCCAGGTTTGCGATTCTCGGTGCCATGTTTGTGACTGCATATTTGCTGATTTTGGCCTGGCAACAGGATTATGGCCATAAAGCAAATGTTGAAACACCGCCTGCGGTGGTAGCACAAGCTGGTAATAACTCGGCGGATCTTCCAACGCAACAAACAAATACTGCTGCAACAGATATTCCACAGTCGAATGTGACACCCGCTGCGGCAGCAAGCACAGCGCCATCTGTGACACATCAACTTGTTTCTGTAAAAACAGACAAATATAATGTATGGATTGATCCCAAAGGTGGCGATATTGTTCGTCTGGAATTACTGACGCATGACAAGAGTAAAGACAGTGATCAACCCTTTGTCATGCTGCAAAATGACAAACATGTCTATATTGCACAATCTGGTCTAATTGGTACCAATGGACCCGACCAAAGCGCGCAAGGCAGACCACTTTATGAAGTCGCAAAAACTTCCTATGGTTTGACTGATGCAAAAACTGTAAAGGACAAAGACGACAAAGCACAGCAAGTGCTTGAAGTCCCACTGGTCTATAAAACTGCCGATGGCGTGGAAATCATTAAAACCTTTAGCTTTACCCAAGGTGATTTTCCAATTGCGGTTAACTATCGCATTGTGAACCGCAGTAATGCCAACTGGCAAGGTCAAATGTTCGCTCAGTTAAAACGTGACAGCGCAGAAGATCCGGGTAAATCGGATCAGGGGATTTTTACCCTTGGAACCTATTTGGGCGGCGCTTGGGGTACGCAGGATGAGCATTATAACAAGCTGAAATTTACCAACTTTAATGAAGAAAAGTTAAACCAGCAAAGCAAAGGTGGCTGGGTTGCGATTGTCCAGCATTACTTTGTATCTGCATGGGTACCCGATGCCAATTATACTGCGCATTTAGAATCCCGTAATACGGGTGATTATCATATTATTGGATTCCGTTCACCCTTGGTCAATGTGCCTGCTGGCAAACAATACGATATCGGTGCAACTTTATATTCTGGCCCTAAAATTCAATCAGAATTGAAAGATCTGGCAGCTGGTTTAAATCAAACGGTTGATTATGGCTGGTTATGGCCGATTGCACAGCCATTGTTCTGGGGACTTGAGTTCTTTCATAAAATCGTAGGAAACTGGGGCTGGTCAATCATTCTATTGACGATTCTGGTGAAATTGATTTTATGGCCATTATCTGCAAAAAGTTATCGTTCGATGGCAAAAATGCGGGTTATTGCACCCGAAATGCAGCGCATGAAAGAAGAATTTGGCGAAGACCGTATGCGGTTTTCTCAAGAAATGATGGCGTTATATAAACGTGAACAGGTTAATCCTTTGTCCGGTTGTCTGCCATTATTATTGCAAATGCCGATTTTCCTGGCCTTGTACTGGGTGCTGATGGAAAGTGTGGAATTGCGTCATGCGCCATGGATTCTGTGGATTCAAGATTTATCGGCAATGGATCCATGGTTCATTCTGCCGTTATTAATGGGGATCACCATGTTCGTTCAGCAAATGCTGAATCCGCAACCTGCCGATCCAATGCAAGCCAAGGTATTTCGTTTAATGCCGATCATTTTCACAGTCTTTATGCTGTTCTTCCCTGCTGGTCTGGTTTTATACTGGATTGTCAACAACAGTATTACCATTTTACAACAATGGTTTATCAATAAGAATGCGGAAAAAGAACGTGCAGCGAAAGTTGCAAATTAAGCTAAACTAGCTGAATAAATCCGCTTAAGATGATAATCTTAGGCGGATTTTTTATTGCCTCGATTTTGATACAGGACCATGCCCATGCTCGCCACCAATTCTACTATTGCTGCGATTGCAACTCCGCCAGGCCGTGGTGGTGTCGGTGTGATTCGCCTTTCAGGGCCTAAAGCATTTGTGATTGCCGAAGCTTTAACGGGTAAGACTTTAGCCCCCGCCAGAATGGCCGGCTTTCGTCAGTTTCTTGATGAGACGGATGAAGTGATGGATGAGGGCTTGGTATTGTGTTTCCCGAATCCACATTCATTTACCGGAGAAGATGTGGTGGAACTCCAGGGGCATGGTGGACCTGTCATTCAAAATGCCCTGCTCGCTCGGGTTCTACAACTGGGTGCAACAGCTGCCAAAGCCGGCGAATTTTCCATGCGTGCCTTTGAAAATGGCAAGATGGATCTAGTCCAGGCCGAAGCCATTGCCGATTTGATTGATGCCACTTCACAAGCCGCAGCACGGTCTGCGGTACGCTCTTTACAGGGTGCATTTTCCGAGCGTGTCAATGCAGTACTGGAAAAACTGATTCATCTACGTTTGCATGTCGAAGCTGCCATTGATTTCCCCGAAGAAGAAATTGATTTCTTGGCCGATGGCAAAATTCTGGCCTTGCTGGAAGATGTGCAAATGGCGGTCAAAAATGTACAGCAATCAGCACGTCAGGGACAGCTATTACGTGAAGGCTTGCAGGTAGTGATTGCCGGTAAACCGAATGCCGGAAAATCCAGTTTACTCAATGCGCTTGCCGGGGTAGATCGTGCCATTGTAACGGATATTGCAGGTACCACCCGTGATGTATTACATGAAAAAATCAGTCTAAAAGGTTTACCGATCACATTAACCGATACCGCTGGTTTAAGGGATACTGGGGATGTGGTAGAACAAGAAGGTATCCGCCGTGCTTATAAAGCGATTGAACAGGCAGATTTACTGCTATTTGTTTATGATCTGAGTCAGGAACAACAGCCATTGCAGTTGGCAGAACAGTTTTTTGCCGAATATATGGACCCAAAACGGCTGATTTTAATTGCCAATAAATGTGATTTGACCGCAACCGCAGCGCATATTGATCAGTTGCAGGATTATCAGCGCGTCGTATTATCTGCAAAACAAAATCAGGGCATTGAACAACTGGTGGATGTGGTGACGCAATATGCAGGCTTCCAGCCAGAAGAAGACACCTTTATTGCCCGTACCCGACATTTGGATGCCATGCAGCGCACTCAAAACTATCTCTCAGAGGCCCGTATTCAGTTGGTAGACTATCATGCCGGTGAACTGGTGGCTGAGTCACTGCGTCTGGCACAAAATGCACTGAGTGAGATTACAGGTGATTTTAGTGCAGATGATTTACTCGGTAAGATTTTCGGATCGTTTTGTATTGGTAAGTGATACCAAGCCTAAATATGTTTCATCATTTAGCAATTTGTGCTCAGACTTAAAATTTATGCCGATTTTTGTTTTATCGACATCAACCTATTGATTCATATTTCTATTAGTAAGACGGCTAAATATCGGAATTTATCTAAACCGATATTTCTGCCATAACATCCAGAATATACCCAAAGTAACAATAGCCGCTCCGACCCATGCAGTGCTCATAAGGCCGGCACTTTCCAGAGCAATGCCTCCCAAAATTGACCCTAAGGCGATGCCACCGTTAAATCCGGCAATGTTTAGCCCTGCGGCAACCGCAGATGCCTGCGGTGCATCGTCATGAGATAGGCCTATCACACGTGCCTGAAGCGCTGGGACAGCCGCATAGGTCAGAGCACCTAACAATCCGACCAGCAATACCATCAGCACAAGTGATGAGGCTGACACCCATATAGCAAGCAGAACTACGGCCAGCCCAACCAACGCCACCATCACGGCATAATCAGCCCCCTTGCGGTCCGTCAGGCGTCCACCCCAAATGTTGCCGATGGCTGCCATGATGCCATAACAGAGCATGAGCAGGCTGCTGGTGCTTTCGCCAACCTGTGTCACTTGCAAGAGAATAGGTGAGATGTAGGTGTAGAGTGCGAATGAACCGGCATAAGCCAAAACCGTGATACCTGCGCCTGCCAGTAGGCGCGGATTGAACATAGTCTTGAGCCCGTCCATTGCATTGGCCTGAGCAGAGGCGTCATTGTGATCGGTCGGCATCAGGAAGAGCAATCCCATAAAACCGATGGCGCCGCTGGCAGCTACCGCCATAAAGATCACCTGCCAATTCAGAAGACTGCCGAGGTATGTTCCCAAGGGTACGCCCAGAGCCAGAGCAAGTGTCAATCCACCGAACACAACGGCGACGGCGGCACCGGCACGATTGCGACCGACAAGTTGTGTGGCAACGCTCGAAGCTACGGCAAGGAAAACGCCATGGCCGAGTCCGGAAGTGAAACGAGCAATGAGCATCGGCGTCAATGCCTCCGATAAGCTCACTATCGCATTGCCAAGTGTGAACAAGCCCATGGCCACCAAAAGCAGCCGCTTACGCGGCCAACGCGTTGCAAGCGCCGTCAGCCCTGGCGCGCCGATCACCGCGCCCAGCGCATAGGCCGTCACCGCCGTCCCCACTTGGCTAATGCTGGTATGAAGATCCGCCGAAATGTTGGACACCAGACCGATAGTCACGAACTCGGTAAAACCCAGCGCAAAAGCGCAGAGTGCGAAGACGTAGATGACGAAAGGCATACGCTCATTCATGGCTTAGGCCCGCCTATGAGCGTGCTGGATACCAACAGAGACAGTATTGCTTCGGCTACGCCTTTGGCCGACGCAGGGTTCTGCCCAGTTACAAGCCGATCACTTACGACGACCTGGGCTTCGAAGTTTGCTGCCGGCAGATGCTTCGCTCCACGTTCTTCGAGAACATCAGCCAGCAGAAACGGCACGATGTCGTACAATCCGACCGCGCGCTCCTCATCATGGGTGAAGGCCGAGACTTTTTTGCCTGTGACCAGATAGCGACCATCGGAGAGCTTGATGTTCATCAATCCAGCCGCGCCATGGCAAACTGCGGATACTACGCCACCCCGCTCATAGATGCGGGCCGCGATTGATGCCAACTCTGCATTGTCAGGAAAATCCCACATCGTTGCGTGACCACCGGCATAGAAGATCGCATCGTAGACATCGGGATCGATCTGCGACGGTGCCAACGTGTTTTCAGTGGCCGCGCGAAGCGTGGGGTCGTTCCAGAATTCAGCATTCACCGGATCGTTCAGGTTCAACCCATCGACATGGGTCTTACCACCCTTTGGACTGACAAAATCGATGCTGAATCCTGCCTCGGTGAGAACTTTGTGCGGGTGAGTCACCTCAGACAAATAGAAGCCGCTGGGCACGCCCTCGGGAGCGTTTGCAACGCTTTTCCTATCATGACTGGTCAATACAAAGAGTATGCGCTGTGACATCTCATGGCTCCTTAGAAGTTTGATGAAAGTTGCTCTGGTACTCGGCAACAAGGTCGAGTTGTATGCGCCGGATGAACATGGTCAACAGTCATTCTGGACGATTTACTTTATGCTTCAAAGTGCCTAAAATCGACAAACACTTACTCCAAAATGGCCCAAATAAATTGCGTAATGATGATCTCGCCGTTTTCCTGCACGTGGTTGACCGCCAAAGCTTTTCGGCAGCGGCTAGAGACCTCCAAATTGCGCCCAAAGTCGTCAGCAAGCAAATCGCTAGGTTGGAAGGTGCTCTCGGAACCACCTTGTTTGAACGGAACACCCGTAACCTGCGCATCACGGACGAGGGGCGCGCTATTGCCGAAAGAGCGCGTGTCGCCCTGTCAGTTTTGGAAGAAGTTAAAGAATTGGCAAGAGGTGGCAGTCAGGAACTGACCGGCAATATACGTTTGACCGCTCCAGCCCCGTTCGGACGCAAATTTGTAGCGCCGGCAATCACCGATTTTTGCCGCTTATACCCAAAAGTTGGATTTGATTTACGTCTTTCGGATCATATACAGGATTTATATCGTGATGATTTGGATCTAGCTATTCGTATAGGAGAGTTAGCAGATTCAAGATTGCTTGCCAGAAGGATAACGGATAATCGACGTATTATTGTTGCCTCACCAAATTACATTAAGGCCTATGGATGCCCTACCCATATCGAGCAATTGAGTCAACATAATTGTCTGGTGTTTGCATATCCTGGGCTATTACAGAATAATTGGACGTTTCGTAATGATAAGTATGAACAGACGGTTATGGTAAGTGGTCCACTATGTAGCGACAATGGTGAGGTTTTACATGAGTGGTGCCTGGCCGGACTAGGAATCTCTATGCGAGAAACCTGGGATATTCATGAAGAACTGCGCAGCGGCCAACTAGTACGCATACTACCTGACTGGGAGGGAAGTGCCTCGAAAATCAGTCTTGTACGAGCACGAAGAGAACCAGTTCCACGCCGACTGACTGTATTCAGTGATTTTTTACTTGAAAGATGGCAGCAGGCACCATGGAATAGCATATGATTTCAGAATCATGCAGTGATTATTTTTGAGTAAATCATCACTGCATATATAAATCGTAAATAGGATATTTTATCAATTTAGATATTATCCCGGAAATACACCACGTTCTTTACGTGCGGTCAAAATACGGCGACATGCAAGAATATAGGCAGCGGTACGCAGTGAACAAAGATGTTGATTGGCCATGTTCCAGACATCATCCACCACCTGAACCATGAGTTTATCCAGACGTTGATTGATTTCTTCTTCACTCCAGAAGAAACTTGCCATATCCTGCACCCATTCAAAATAACTGACTGTTACACCACCCGAATTGCATACCACATCCGGTACAACAATAATATTTCTTTGCGTCAGGATATCATCGGCCTCGATATAGGTTGGACCGTTGGCACCTTCAAGGATTAATTTTGCCTTGATGTTTTGTGCTCTTTCAACAGTGATCTGCCCTTCCAGTGCTGCAGGAATAAAAATATCCATGTCCGTGGTCCAAAAATCATCATTACTGATGACTTGTGCACCTTCAAATCCTGCTACACCCGCAGCATGTTGTAG
>NZ_OANT01000022.1 GCF_900096995.1 Acinetobacter puyangensis | reverse complement strand
TAAACATTATATTCCCACCTTTTAAAAATTAGAAAGTGGTGGGATTTTTTTGGCTACCCCACCAATAGCGGGGACAATAAAGGAGGTGGGTTTTGCCCTGTTAAATCAGGCGATTGATAAAAATTTTGCCAAAACATATTCGTTCGGCTCTGCTCTTCAAAAAAGTTTTGTATAACCAATGTTTGATCGGTTTGCATCAATAAAATATGCGTATACGAGGGTAAATGATCGCGATGATCATCTGCGAAAAATGACTTCACATTTTCAGACATCGTATCATTGCTATTCACAGACGTTTTTTCCTGTGAGCAATGTGTCATGACCTGATGGTGTCCGAAATGTTGTGTAGAGACGATTTGACCCGTATTTTCATGCACACAAAATGCCGCTGCAATATTCCATACACTTTGGAATAGCAGTAAGACTGTTAAAATTGTGATGAAGATAGGTTTTTTTTTCAAAAAAACATCGCCAAAATTATATTCAACCCTTCTTATAATATCATCACAGCCCATTGTAAAGAGTGCTTTGTCAACTCCAGTATAAAAAGCACATTTATCTTTTGCATGGTTTAGAACAGATTAAAGACTTTAAAATTTTTCCATGCTGCGTTTAAGTTTGATAAATGCTTAGTACGACTTCGCTTGCGGCATCACAATATGACGTTGTCCAATCTGAAGCTGTTGAAAAGAAATATCATACACTTGTTGTAAAAAAGCCGGATCGCTGACACTTTGTGCTAACGTCGGCTGAATAATTTTTTGATTTTTAATAAAGTAGAAATCATCGGCATATAAAAATGCCAGATTCGGATCATGCATGATACTGATAATGGTATAACCCTGTTCTGATAAATGTTTTAATTTTTCCATCAAATAGACCTGATAATACACATCCAGATGATTGGTCGGTTCATCCAGCAAAATTACTTTTGGATTTTGGGTCAGGATACGGGCAATCATCACCAGTTGCCGTTCACCGCCGGATAATGTGGTGTAATCGCGCTGGGCCAAATGCTCAATTTCCAGATTTTTCAAGGCCTGTTCTGCCAGATCATAATCTTCTGAACTAGGTGCAAAACGATTAAATGCTGCTCGTCCGGTGAGCACCACATCCATGACTTTAAAATTAAATAGACTTTGATGCGATTGTGCCAGAAAACCCAACTGTTTTGCCCGTGCAATGCCCTGATACTGTGTTAAGGCCTTGCCCGATAATAAAATTTCGCCCTGTTGAATCGGATAAATGCCCGCCAGCAAATTAAATAATGTCGATTTACCACTGCCATTACGTCCCAGTAATACAGAAAACCGCTGCGCTGCAAAGTCAATATTAATATCCTGTAAAATGCTTTTTGCAGCATAGGAAAAATTGACATGTTTAACTTGAATAGCGGTCATGTTAGGTCCAGTTGCTGTGATAATGACGAATCAGATATAAAAATAAGGGCGCACCCAGAAACATGGTAAAAATCCCAATTGGAATCTCAAAACTAGATACCGTGCGTGAAATATTGTCAATGATGAGCAAAAATGTTCCACCAAAACAAATGTTGGCAGGGACGGTTTTGGCATTATTGGGACCAATCAACATACGTACAATATGGGGTAAAAAAAGTCCATATAAGCTAATAATACCTGCCACCGCCACAGATGAAGACGTCGCCAGCGTTACAAATAATACGATCAGCAGTTGATCTCGTTTTGGATCAACCCCGACTGCCTGTGCTTCCAGTCCGCCGAGTGCCAATAGATTCATACGCCAGCGCAAGGCATACAAACCGATCAAAGAAACAGTAATCGGAACAAACGACTGTTGTACTTTTTGCCAAGTTGCCTGATGCAAATTCCCCATCGTCCACTGTACAATCGCCTGTAATTTATAGGGATCACTCAGATATTGTACAATGCTTAGACCTGCAATAAATAATCCCGATACAATCATGCCGGACAACAGCACCACAACCACAGAACTTTTTTCATAACGCTGATAAGCAAAACCATAGGTTAAACACACTGCCACAATGCCAAAAAGAAACGCTGAAATCTGTACTGGCAACCCATTAAACAATAAAGCAATCGCTGCACCTAATGCAGCCCCTGAAGAAATACCGAGTACATAGGAATCGACCAGTGGATTACGAAATAATGCCTGTAGCGCATTACCAGAAGATGCCAATGCAGCGCCAACCATAAACGTCAGGAATATTCGCGGCATACGTACATTAAGCATAATATTCCACATCATCTCAATATTCTCTTGCTGAGTCAGACTTAAATGCTCAGTCGAAGCAAAGCAGTAATACACGGCATGCAGGAAATCAACAATGGAAAATTGCTGTGAAGGGCCAATCAATAAGGAAAAAAAGATTAACGGTAAAGGCAGCAAATAGATTAAAGAAAATTTAAATGTATACATAAGCCTCACGGTACTTCCGTTAATTGTGCTAATTGCTGGCCATGTTCGGTACCATAGAACATACTTAATATACGATGTTGATCCTGTTTTGCGCGACTTGCCGCATCATTTTGCCGATACAACCAATGATACAGTTGATTGGCTGCCAATAATATTTTCGGTGTATGCGGATTATATAAAAAACTTGGGGTTAAATTAAAAACCTGTTGTTGCTTAACTGCTTGTAATCCTCGTAATTCTGGCTGTTGATAAATTAAATTTGCATCGGAATTCCACAATAAAATTGCATCAGGGTTCCATTCAATTAAATTTTCAGGATTTACATTCGGCTGATCAATAGCGGCCTGTATAATATTCTCCGCTCCTGCCAGCGTGATCATAGTGTTTGGCATGGAATCTCGACCAGAACTGGAAAAAATCCGACCACCCGACCAAGCATAATAGACGGTTTTTTTGGTGGCAAAATCAGCATCTGTTGCATTTTGAATCGCTGCTAGCTCATTCCGGATAAACTGGTTCAGTTGTACTGCACGCTGTTGTTGCCCGGTCAATGTTCCCAAATCTTGCAACTCTTTTAAGGTTTGTGTCAGATTCTCTGATTGTGCTGCGTACACCGGGATATTCATACTTCTGAGTAATGTAATACTGTCCGGCTGATTGGCATACATCACGACTAGATCAGGTTTTAAACTAATAATACTTTCCAAACTACTGGCGGAGTCCCATTGACTCGGTGTTGCCAGTTTCTTCTCTTTAATGCGAGTATCCAGAATCGAATAGGCCTGATAGAGTGATGTTGAACTATACACTTTGCCGGGAATTGCGATGATCCGTTGTCCTGCATTTAACATATAAAGATCATCCAGACTGGCTTCAAATAAACAGACAATCCTTTGCGCAGGTTGTTTTAACTGCACCAGATCCCCTTGAGCATCGGTAACCTGAATCGCATATTGCTGCTTTAGTTTTTCTTGCGTCGAATGATCACAACCAGACAAGGAAGTGCTAAGTATTAACAGACTAATATATACAGCAGTCGCCAAATATGGCCATTTTTTACAGTGAAGATATGAGTAGACAGAAAATATCATGATCTAGCACAGTATTAAGCAGAGTTTAGACATCACAACAATCCATCAATACAATCTTGTCTATAGGGCTGCATTCTAAATGCAACCCGTCATAAAGTGCAATTTTAACGGGAAATTTTTAATGAAAATTATAAAGCTAGCCTTTATAGCTTGCAGAACTTGAATATGAGTTTTTATTGATCAAACTAAAAAATTGCATTTGTAATCAGTTAAGAAGTTGATTATCTTGTCGCAGCGATTTGAATTGATATTGTTGATGCGCCGTTTTTGTATTGTATTGGGAGTTCTAGCAGTCATATTCCAGAACATGGTGTTCTGGCAAGCCCTGCTTCCCAAAAAAATGCAACAAAATGAAGTTTGCGTGCAAATTATGCATGTGATGGATTACACCAACATGCCATCACAGCATCATATATCTTCAGAAAAATCAACGATAGATCGGTCTATAAAAACTGACAACAAAATGGATTGTCATTTTTGTCAGTTATTTCATTCAAGTTTACCTATTTCTTTTTCTTCTCCCAAAGTGATTGAAAGTAAATTATTGGTCAAACTGATTTTTTTAACCATTTTGGCATATATTTTCTTTTATCTTCAACGCTTATTCCTTAGTCCACAAGGGCGTGGTCCACCACTTATTCCTGTTTTTGCTTAACACTTCAGGGGATTCCCCAGTTTAAACATTCATCAATGACAGAGAATGACCATGTCTAAATTTTTATTACATCCACTTACGTGGAGTATTGTAATGACTCAATTTGCCATCACCACTCATGCCGAAACGACATCTATAAGCATTTCAAATGAGCTAAAACAACTCCCAACATTGATTATCACTGCTGAAAAACAGGATGAAACATTGATTTCATCACAAGCCATGACCCAATTTCAACATGATTTACTGGATGTCCCGTTTACTCAATCACATTTATCCGAAACTGATATCCAAAAGCATAATGTACAAAAAATCAGTGATGCACTAACTATGGTCAGTGGCGTATTTTATCAGGACAGCTATGGCGGCGGTGGCTGGGACAATTATTCATTTCGCGGTTTTAGTACTGATCCGAATATGGGAACAACCAATCTACGCAATGCGCTCAGTGCAATTCCAGGCATTCATATTCCTCGAGATATGGTGAATATTGAGGCCATAGATTTTCTAAAAGGTCCTATGGCTGCACTGTATGGTCAGGGTGCTATAGGAGGTGTAGTTAATATCAGCAATAAACAACCTGAATGGGACAATAAACGCCAATTGAATTTCAGTGTGGGTAGTAATGATCAATATCGTGCAGCGCTGGATACTACAGGTGCAATTAACGATGAAGTCGCCTACCGTTTAGGTATCTCTTATGAAGATCAGCACAGTTTTCGAAACCATGTAAATAATGAAAAATATTTTATTGCACCACAACTAGCCTGGAAAATTTCTGATCGTACTCAACTCAATTTTGATAGTGAAATCGGTGATTATCAATATGTATTTGATCGTGGCATTCCAATGTCTGATGACGGCAAAATCTTAACTAATAAAAAGACTTTTTTAGGTGAACCAAGCGATGGTGATGTAAAAGTGAATGAACAAATGTATCAGTTACGGCTGAATCATGCGTTTAACGACAGTTGGAATAACACAACTGCCCTCAGCTATGCACAAGGACAACGTGAAGGTACATCGACTGAAATTGGCTCTATCAGTGGAGATACTGCCAATAGATTTCGTCGCTATCGTAAATTCGATACCGAAACAAGCCAGTTTCAATCCATCTTGCGTGGGAAGTTTAATAGCGGTCGTATTCAACATGAATTGATCGGCAATATTGAGGCTAACTATTATGTGATTGATCAGATTCAATATCGTAATGCATCAGACAGCAATATGCCGATTAATCTATCTTCGCCTATATATGGAAACATTCTGCCACTAACTCGTTTAACCAAACATTCACAAGAAACACAAAATAATCTTGCCATCAATCTACAAGATCAAGTCTTTATCAATGACCAATGGAATATCTTATTTGGTGGTCGTTTAGACAACATGCAACAAGAAATTAAAGATGACAAAACAGGGATTTCTACGAAAAAAACCTATACGCCATTTAGCCCTCGTCTTGGAATCAATTATCGTGCTACGGATCGATTATCTTTTTATAGCAATTGGGGTAAAGCCTTTGAAATGAATACAGGTTTAAAAGATAGCACGCACACGCTATTTGAACCTGAAAAAACCAAAAGTTGGGAAATCGGCTCCAAATATCAATATGGAAACCAAAATTGGTTAGGCATAACCTATTTTGATATGAACAAAGAGCATTTATTAACTGAGGGTGTTTTTGACAGTTATGTCGATAATGGCAAAGTCAAAAGCCAAGGGATAGAGTTGAATTGGCAATATCAATGGTCTGATGATTTAACTGTTGCAGCAAATTATAGTTATACCGATGCCAAAGTCGTTAAAAGTGAAGCTGATAGTACAGGTGCACGTTTAAAAAATATTCCCAAACATGCCGCCAATTTCAGCGCAGATTATCAATTTGATATCATCGGGCATGCTTCTGGATTAACGGCAAACATCAATTATTATGGTAAGCGCAGTGCAAACTATAAAGATAATGGGACAAGCCTACCTGCCTTTAGCATTGTTAATATTGGCGCCCACATGCAACTTAGTCCACAGTTGAAAGCTCAAATTAATATTCATAATCTATTTGATCGTGATTATTTTGTTGCTAGCTATACCAACTATTGGGTGATGCCGGGTGAGCCACTTAAAGCAACGCTTAGTTTGAGCTTTGATTTCTAATAAAAAATTCATATTAACGTCATGCGTCTTTATGATTCATGACGTTTTGGAGACTAAAAACATCAAAAATCAACTGATATTCTTATCGCAAATGAATAAAATCATGTTGCATTTAAAGGATAAAGCATATGCAACGTTCGCCAGATGGGATCCGTATCTTGATGAATAAGTTTAAACCCCTGTCTTAGCCAAAATGCTTGTGCACCAGGTAAAAATGGATGTGTATGTAAATATAAATTATTAATTTTTCGCTGTCTGGCAATCGTTTTTAGTTCATTCACCAGATATTGGGCTATGCCCATACGCCGATATTGTGGGCTTACATATAATTTTACTAGCTCTACAGTTGCATTAGGCTGAATATTTAAATGCTGAAAACGAAAATCGTAGGCCTTAAATCCAGCGACCGCAACCAATGCTTGTTGTGATCTAATCCGAATAAAACACCCCGATTTGGTCGAGATAAATGTGTCATCAAAATAAAGTAAATCTTCAGGTAATTGACAATGATCCAGCATTGGAAATAATTGCTGCCTGCTGGCTATGACAAAATCAATGATTTCGGGAAATTCCTCAAAATCGTCATCGGATAATATTTTTACATCGAAACTCGCATCCAATGAAAATTTTGAGGTTGTATCCATCTTTGATCAAATACCTTAGAAATAATTAAAATGAATAACTGACACTCAGAAATGCTTCTCGCGGATTTCCCGGCGTCACCCATTCATCTTTCAGACTGGCACTATAATAAGTCTTATTGAAGACATTATTTAAAGTGAATTGACTACGCAATTTTTCATTAATCTGATAATAAGCATTTAAATTAAGCAAAGTATAGGACGGCAATTCAAAACCATCATCTTTGACATTTCCTGAACGATCAGAGACATAGTTTAAATTACCACCCACACCGATCTTTTGTTGACCAGATTGCCACAGATCATACATCGCAAAAAGATTAGCACTATGTTTTGGACTATTCAACAAGCGATCACCCCGCTCGATGCCAACTGCTGGTTCCCCCTTTCTTACCGACGCATCGGTATAGGCATACGCCAGTTTAAGCTTTAGACGATCAATCGGCTCTGCGCTTAGATCAACCTCCACACCTCTACTTAATTGCTCACCTGTGCTGATGTAATCTGATAAGCCAGTTGGATTATCCACCAAAACATTTTTCTTTTTGATATGGAATAAGGAAATCGTCGATTCTATTCGATCGTCAAAGAATTTATTTTTTGTACCAATTTCATAGGTTAAAGCCTTTTCAGGTTGGAATAATTCCGAATTTTCATCCAACCCCGAATTTAGATGGAAAGACTTGCCTGCACTTACAAATACAGACCATTGGTCATTTACTCGATAATTTAATGCAGCTTTTGGACTAAAATGGGTAAAATATTGCGTCCCCTGTTTAGACTTTGCATATTCGTTAAATTTCTGCTGATAATAATCGACACGTCCGCCAAGCAATAATGCCCATTGCGGATTAAATTCAATATAATCACTTAAGCCAAAGGCAATATTATTTTGATCTTCATCGGTATCTAAAACCGTCGTATTAACATCAGGCAAATTCACCCCATATACCGGACGATGGATATTAATCAAATCCATATCTGCCCCACTGGTCTTACGATAGCGTTCTAGTCTATTCAGAATATTCAAATGGCTTAATTCGGTGGTAATGGCCACCTTATGCAAAAGATTAGCCGTTGAAAATTGACCGATTAAATCATGATTCAACAAATAACTACGGGTGGTATTATCCCGATAACGACGTTCGCGGTTAAGATCACCCTGATCATTGATCAGTTTATAGGCTTCGGTTGAAAATCCCTGCAAAGTATTATGCTTATAATTGAGTGTGACTTCACTTTTCCAGTCATCATTCCACTGGTGTTTAAGTCGTAATTGTTGTAGATAATCTTCCATATCAATCAAGCCATCTGCTTGTTCACCTAAGAAACGATGATTGGGAATTTTACCCAGTTGTTGATTTACTGCCAGTACACCACGATCAAAGCGGCTATTAACCTGTGTATATTCACTATCATAATCAATTTGAGTCTGATCATTTGGTTGCCATGTCAATTGCGGTGCCACAAATAAGCGATCATGTTTGACAAAATCCCGAAAGCTATGCTTATTTTCATACGCCACACCTAAACGATACGCTACTGTATCGGTAATGGCATTGGTCGAATCGAAAGCAGCACGATATTGATCATAAGAACCCGCACTCAAATCAACTCGATGCTCAGGTGAAAACTGCGGCTTTTTGGTGACAATATTGATTGTACCGCCCGGATCACCTGCCCCATATAAAGCAGCTTCGGGACCTTTTAGAAATTCTAGACGGTCAATATTGACCATATCATGGGCGGCATTCATGCCAAGATAAGCATTTACACCGTTTCTAAGCACACTTGCTCCCACAGTCTGATCTGTATTAAAACCACGAATGGCGTAATTATCCCATAAACCTGCCATGGGATTAAGTGCTGATACACCACTGACCAATTTAGTCACATCGGTAATACGCTGTGCATGATTATCCTGCAAAATGTCTTGCCCCAATACTTGGACGTTTTGCGGTGTTTGTAAAGGGTCCAATTCAAATTTGGTTGCAGCCGTTGTTTGATTTACGGTGTCGGTGGCCGTGATGACGATAGTAGGTAAAGCTTTTATCTCTTTATTTTGCTCTGCTTCAATTGTTTCGGCATTGGCAGCCGGCGTGGCTGTCAAAAGACCCATCGAACTGAATAAAATAAAAGGTACTTTCATGAAATAATGGCCTTAAATAAATCAAATGTTATAACGTAACATTTTATTCATCCCAATGGATAAAGCAACTGAATATAAGCAGATTTACAATGCAAACTGGATATTGTTAAATAAATGGTTAATTTTAGATCTCTTGGTGTTGTTTTTTCATTTACTGAATAAACTACTTAACTAGATATGATCAGGAGACGACTCTAAACTTAGACTTATTCAATCCAAGAGGATATGTAAAAACAACTAGAGTAGATATAACACTTTATCTTTAAATGAATTGTGCGATAGGAAAAGCTAAAGCACAATGATGATAATATTATGCTTTAGCTTGATCCATAGCTTAACATCACTACCAAATCTAGCCTCATAAAAATTAAGTAAAATTCACTATAATTCAATCAAATTTTGAACAAACCGATTAAACTGCTCAGGCTGCTCGATATTGGAGATATGTGATGCGGCAATTTCTAACAAAGTTGCATCTGCAATCTGCTGCTGCATATATTCACCATCGATAACTGTGGTTACAGGATCCTGTGTTCCTACCACAATCATTACTGGGATACCAATGTCCTTCAGCTGTGCCCTAAGATCTGCCTTGGCCAAAGCCTCACAACAATTGGCATAACCTGCGGCGCTGCCAGCTTCCAAGTCATTGGCTAAACGCTGTACCACGCCTGCATTGCTCTGAATAAAAGACTCAGTAAACCAGCGTAATGCCGCGGTGGAGGCAATCGGATGCAACCCCTGTTCACGCACCAGTGCGGCACGATCTTGCCATGCCTGTTGCTGCCCGATCTTTGCAGCGGTATTACAGACCATCACACGGTAAAAACGTTCTGGATGTTGGATGGCAAGCCACTGACCTGTCAATCCACCCATCGAAATGCCGCAGAAAAAAGCTTTTTCTATCTTTAAATAATCCAGTAGATCGACTACATCCTGTCCCAAATCTGCAAGCGTATAGGGAGGATTTGGTGTCGAAGATGCACCATGACCACGTGTATCATAACAAATGATAAAATAATCCTGTTGTAACACGTCATATTGCGACTGCCACATACGGTAATTGGTCCCAAGCGAATTGGAGAAAATCAGCGCAGGCTTGGCAGGATCGCCAAAAGTTTCATAATTCAATGCAACATTTTTTAATTGTGCAATTGGCATAGTCTTGTATCCTTTAAATCTTAAACTGAAGCAACATGATCGACA
>NZ_OANT01000021.1 GCF_900096995.1 Acinetobacter puyangensis | reverse complement strand
TAAACATTATATTCCCACCTTTTAAAAATTAGAAAGTGGTGGGATTTTTTTGGCTACCCCACCAATAGCGGGGACAATAAAGGAGGTGGGTTTTGTCCTGTTAAATCAGGTGATTGATAAAGGTTTGACCATAGATAATTTTGTTTTCGTACCAAGCTAAATTGTTCTGCCCGCATCAGCTCAGAATGATGCTCTAAAATCACAATATGGGCAAAAGAAGGCAAATGATCAGCATGATCTTCAAGATCAATTTGAGCATGCACCGAACGATTATCCTGTTTTGAAGCGTATTCAGGGTCTTGCTGACAAGAAGACAAAACTTGATGATGTCCAAAATGCTGGGTATGTACAATGTGTTCTGTATTTTCGTGCACACAAAAAGCCGCTGCAATATTCCATAAACTTTGGAACATTAACAAACTTGCTAAAATTGTGATAAAAACAGAAATTCGTTTCAAATAAAGCTACAGCCAAAACTATAATAGTCTAATGTTATAATATCATTCATAGCGTTTGTAAAGTGCAGTGTAGGCGCTATCCATCAATACTTTATATTAATCCTGATGCTACCAACAAACACTCACAACTATGACTCTCCATTTACTTATGACCATGGCCTAGCAAGGGAGGGAAAGCTTAGAAAAATAGTCATTGCTGTTTTTTTTCGGTAATTAAAGTCAATCGTGTACTCTCCGCCAACATTGAAGACTTGTATTATCTAAGGTGCTTTGCTAATATTTGTGGCAGACATCGCGCACATTCGAGCGCTTTGCGTAAGCGTTAACGTCAACCAACGCAGATCAGGGAGAAAAATCTCCCCATTTCTGTATGTGGTGTTATGACGATATCTACTTCTTCAGCCTCCAGCGCTAAATTTTCTGCTTCTTCTATTTTTCTCCTTGTTGGCATTCTGCTGATCGCGGCCAATCTGCGGGCGCCGATTACATCGCTGGGTCCAGTCCTGTCACTGTTACAACAAGATTTCGGGTTTAATCTCACCCAGTCCGGTCTACTTAATGCGTTGCCTTTGCTATGTTTTGCAGTGCTATCTCCACTTGCACCCATGCTAAGTCGCAGTGTTGGACTCAAACGTGCCCTTTTCACAGCTTTGGCTGTCATTGCAATAGGCTGCTTCTTCCGTTCCGATGGTAGTGTTCCGGGTCTATGGCTGGGTACCACATGTATTGGTATTGGGATCGCTATTGCCAACGTTCTGGTGGTTCCGCTGGTAAAACGTGATTTCCCCCAACATACAGCGCTATGCATTGGGTTGTATGCAGCAACAATGGCACTCATGGCGGCTATTGCCAGTGGTATCGCCGCTCCCTTGGCAGATTTGACCGAATATGGCTGGCGTTTTTCCTTGGGAATCTGGTTTGTCCTTGCCCTTCTGGCACTGATGATCTGGTTACCACAGATAATACAACCTCGATCACAGATTCTGTCTCCAAACGCTACTGGGAAAACCCATAGCTACATTTGGCGAAGTGCAATTGCCTGGCAAGTTTCGATATTCATGGCTTTACATACGCTGGTTTTCTATTCAGTAATTGACTGGTTTCCTAGCATCGTCAAAGAAGCTGGTATTGGGGCAACTCAGGCGGGAACTTATCTCTTTGCTTATCAGGCCATTGCTGTTGTCGCCAATTTGATGACCTCAATAGCAATCAAGCGATTTAACGATCAGCGTTTTCTTGGTTTTGTATGTTCCATTGCCATCGCAATTGGAATGCTGGGACTTTTGCTGGCACCAACGCTTGCCCTTTGGTGGTTGCTGTGCGCAGGTATAGGTGCGGGTATGTCAATGGTCACCT
The DNA here is from genome assembly GCF_900096995.1 of Acinetobacter puyangensis. Classification (GTDB taxonomy): domain Bacteria; phylum Pseudomonadota; class Gammaproteobacteria; order Pseudomonadales; family Moraxellaceae; genus Acinetobacter; species Acinetobacter puyangensis. Next base: position 16,443 of record NZ_OANT01000021.1, on the reverse strand, counting down.
GTCTGGCATTATTTGGATTACGCACACGAGATCATCATGAAGCTGGTGCACTATCTGGGATGGCACAATGTGTCGGATACGGATTAGGATCTATCGGTCCGTTTTTGACAGGTTGGTTACATGACATAAGTGGCAACTGGCAGGTTCCTTTATCGGTCTTATTAGTCGCCGCCTTGATACAAATTATCTTTGCTGTACTGGCAGGTCGTACTCGCTATGTCTAGCAAGATAGGATTAGGCAACATATGAATTTTTTATGCTTCTAAGTCAACCGAGCTACTTTCAGCAAAAAACCGTATTACATCTTAAAATATTTACAAACAAGTCCGCATGAGTAGTTGAAATTTTATAATACTAAAACAACTCATCAAGGAAAATGTGTTGTGGTCTTAATATCTCACAGTGATCTTAATTAATGTAAATAAATTTGGGCTGATAAGAATTTAGCCCAAATTTAAACTAATAATCATTTTACAAAATATGGAACGATCAGCTCGGGTTCTGGCTGGCATAGATTGAGTACAGTATGTCTAAAAATGAGATACTGTACTGATCATCAGGTATTAAAATAATTGTGTTTTAAGTCTAGTTAACCTTCTAACTAAACTGTTCGTCTATGACAACAATTGGCTTAATTGTGATACCTGTTTTCGAGTCTTCAAATGCCTGATTAATTGCATTGAAGTCATAGAATTTCACCAGTTTATCAAAAGGGAATTTCCCTTCCTTATAATATTGAATGATTTTCTGGATATGTATTTGAGGCGTAGAATCTCCTTGTATGGTGCCGACAATCGTTTTGCCTTCCATCAAAATGTCATTGGTGAAATTTAAAGTAACATCACCGCCCATACCAACAATGGAGATTTTCCCTGCAACTCTTAAGGCATCTATTGCATTTTTAATGACCACGGGAACACCTGTTGTCTCAATCGCATAATGAACACCGCCATCTGTAATTTTTTTGATTTCCTCGACTACATTTAGATTTTTACTATTTAAAGCATGCGTAGCGCCTAACTCTTTGGCCAATTCAAGACGATTTTCATGGATATCTACCACGATAATATCTTTGAGTCCTAAAAGATTTGCGGCCATTACTGCACTTAGTCCTACGGCACCAGATCCATAGATTGCGATGGAAGTTCCTGGCTCAGGATGTAGGCTATTCATCACAGTCCCACTACCTGTTTGTATCCCACAACCTAAAGGCCCTAATAATTTTAAATCAACATTTCTATCAACTTTTACAACATTATGTTTATTGGCTACAGCATAGGTGGCAAAAGAAGATTGTCCAAAGAAAGTTGAGTAAGCTTGACCATCTTTATGCAGTCGATAAGTATGGTCCTGCATTTTCCCACCAAAATTAAGTTCAACCGTACGAACGCATAAATTGTGATGTCCAGTTAGACATTGAGAGCAAGCGTTACAATAAGAATAGGATAAAACCACATGGTCTCCAATGCTTATATTGGTAACGGTAGAACCAACTTTCTCAACAATACCAGCACCTTCATGGCCTAATACTGCTGGGAACGGAGCGCCATTTCCTTTGATAGATTCCGCATCGGTGTGACAGATACCGGATGCGACGATTCTTATCAGTACTTCATCTTCTTTCGGTTCATCAATTTCGATGTCTTCAATAACCAAGGGAAGATTTTTTTCTTTCACAAGTGCAGCTTTGATTTTCATATATTTTTCCTTAAACGTCGTTATCATTTAGCATTTAGCCAAATAATATATTAATTCACTCAAATTTTATTTAATGTAACGAATTGAGTGCGGTTCCAGATAAGATTTCAATGTTTCATTAATATCCAGTTCCCGTCCAATACCACTTTGTTTAACGCCGCCAAATGGCATACCGAGTTGTAAGGAGTCAAAACTATGACTATTAATGAAGGTACTACCCGCCTCTATTTTTTTTGCAATTTCATAGGCAAGTTCAATATTGTCCGACCAAACGGATGAACATAGACCTTGCTCATTATCATTGGCATATTCAATCGCTTGTTCTACAGTTTCATAGCCAATCAGTGGAATAATCGGTCCGAATTGTTCAAGTTGAACAATCTCTAATGAATTTTCCATGGTTTTAACTGCATGCGGTAAAATATAGTACCCTTGATCCCATTGTTCTGGATTGATTTTTTGTCCTAACTCTCGAACTTCACACTGATCAGATACTTTTGCATTTTCAATAAATTTTTGCACGATTGACCACTGTTTTTTATTATTGAGTGGACCAAAACTTGCTTCTGCATCTAAACCATGCCCAATCTTGTATTTATCCACTTCCTCACATAAAAGATCGAAATAAAGGTCAAGCTTATCTCTCGGTACATAGATACGCTTCACTGCAAAGCAAATTTGTCCACTTCGGGTAAAAACACCCTTTAATAACTTAGGAAGAATAGATTTAAAATCAATATCTTCTAAGATTATTGCGGCATCATTTCCGCCCAATTCAAGCGTGACGTCCTTGATCGATTGGGCTGCACTTGCCATAACGGCTGCACCTGTTGCAGTTCCGCCAGTAAATGCAACTTTACGAACCAGTGGATGGCTGGTCATGAGGTTACCAACATCTGCATCACCATGTACAACATTAATGACACCTTTTGGAAAAACTTCCGCTATTTTGGCCAATAACTGAGTCAATGCCAATGCGGCAAAAGGAGAAGGTTTTAATACGACTGTATTACCAGCCAATAATAGTGGCCCTAGTTTCATCATGGTTAATACAATCGGCATATTCCAAGGAACAATTGCAGAGATAACACCTTTAGGTCGTTTATGGATGCGGATCCATCCCGTGTCTTCCACTATTTCTTTAGGAATCAAAATATCATGTGGTGCCTGAGCATACATACTCATCACACCAGAACCTAAATAAAAATCGGTTTCTGCTTCCCAAAGCATACCACCATGCTCTGACACCAATAATTCTTTTAACTGATCTTTTTGCTGAAAAATAAGCTCAGCAGCCTTTTTTAAAAAATCCTGTCTTTCTTGAATTGATGTATCTTTCCATTTTAAAAAAGCCTGATGAGCAGATTTGACGGCCTTTTCCACATCATGTAGAGGAGTATTACTAATTGTGCCAATTTGATTGGTGGTATTTCCCGGGTCATATACCGGTTGAAGCTGGTTGGACATAGGCAAAAATTCGCCATTGATAAAACCAGTAATATGAACTAGTGACATATGCAGTTCTCCTTGAAGGCACTCAAATCCATTCCGTAATGTATAGATAAATTTTAATATCTAAAAATTCAAAATTAAGCACTCTATATTTTGAATTAAGATAATAATAATCATATTAATGAAGATGAAGTAGGCTAAAATGAGAGCTTATGTTTCATAAGGTGAAAGTATGAGTGCTTATGATAAAGTGAGTGATTTAGAGTTTTTTTTAAAAATTGTAGAAGCTGGCTCTTTAACGCGTGCTGCAATATTAATGGAAAGTTCTTTACCGTCTATGAGTCGCCGTTTGTCACAATTGGAGCAGCGACTGGGGGTGAAACTGATTGACCGCAATGCTCGACGTTTTAAACTGACTGAGAAAGGTCAATACTTTCTGGAACAAACTCAGCAAATTGTTTTGCTGATTGAGAATATGGAAAACAATTTACAAAGTGAACAAGATTTTCTCACCGGGAAATTACGCATTGGTTCACTTAATCAATTTGGAAAACAACACCTGGCAGGCTGGATTGCAGAGTTTTCAGAACAATATCCTTATCTAAAAATAGAATTATTGTTGTCCGATTCCAGAGTAGACTTAATGGAGCAAGAACTTGATTTTTCCTTTCAAATTGAAGTGCCCTTAGAAGCAGATTATTTTTCGCTTCTCATCATTAGGGGGCAAAAGATCTATTGTGCTTCTCCTGAATATTTTCAAAAATTTGGAAAGCCAGAAAATCCGCATCATTTGACTGATCATCAATGCCTTTGCTTAATTAGAAATCGACATACATTTAATGACTGGCCATTTATGGATTCTGGCAAAAATATCGTCATAAAAGTTACACCTCACTTAATCAGCAATAGCAGTGAAATCATACGTAAATGGGCATTGGATGGAATGGGTATAGCATATAAATTGAATTGGGATATTCGGGAGGATCTAGCCTCGGGAACACTCATTGAATGTTTGGACAAATTTAATCCAATGCATAAGAATTTATATATGGTATATCTAAGGAATAATTATACGCAACCAAAATTTAGATATTTTATTGATTTTATAATGAAAAAAATCAAACCATGAATAAACAATCCTGGATGATTTTTGTCATCTGCTTCAAATTCATATTAGGTTTTGGCTATATGAAAATCCTCTGGAATTAGATAATTTATCTCTATCTCACAGTCTGCTTTCATTAGACCATTACAGTCTAATAAACTATAGATAATGGCATCTATAGTTTGATATCTACCTGAATATCTCAAAATAGCCTAAATCCTGCTCAACTCTATAATATTTTTAAAAATCAGTCACTTAAATTGAGTTTAGATTATAACCTAAGTTTAATTTTCAAATCCAATTCTATCTTTTTAAAGACACTGAAATATTTGCCAAACAGATTGAGCTAACCATTTTCTTGCGACAATATCATCACTGCGGTTAAACCAGTTTAGACTAACCTTAAAGGAATCCATCGCAAATGGAAGCTCAAACATTTGGACATTATTGCTATGCTTCAAATAATTCTGAGCCGCGCGTGATGGTAGTGTCACCAACATATCGGAACACTGTAAAACACCTTGCAATACACTAAAATGTGGCACTTCCAAACGGATATGACGTTTTAAGTTCATGGTTTTGAGTGTCTGCTCAACCTGTATATGACCAGTCGAAGATTTAATCGCAATATGATCTTCCTGTAGATATTGCTCTAGGCTTAGTTCTTTTTTTAATCTCGGATGATTGGCTCTGGAAATACAAACATATCGCTCCTCAAATACAGTTCGCGTTTCTATTTTTGACATCATGGTTTTACTGCTATTAAAAACCGCCAAATCCAGAAAGCCATCAATTAACCATTGTTCGACTTTAGCAGATTCAATCTCTTCAATTTCAATTTTGATATTTGGAGCTGCCTGCTGTAGAAAGGCAATTAAACTTGGTAAAAGACAAATTTCACCTACATCAGATAAACCAATTCGAAATGTTTTATGAGAAGTCTCTGGATGAAATGCCTGAACTTCAGCAATTGCCGACTCAATATTAAAAATAGCCTGATGAAATATAGGATAAAGCTCATGAGCCATTTTGGTTGGCTCAACACCACTACGTCTTCGAATAAACAGTACATCATTGAGCTGATCACGTAAACGATTCAAATTATAAGTGACCGATGGCTGGCTTAGATTTAACTTATCAGCTGCTTTACCAATATTACGAGACTCATAAATACAAACAAAAACCTTAATCAAACCTAAATCCATGGTACTGATCCTTTATATTCTCTAAACAAAGACTTCATTTTCTTTGTTTAAAGTCTAGTCTGTTTTATATGAATAACAAAGGGTTATTCCATTATGTCACCTTTGAATCCAGTGCAATTCGCATAGATCGAATACAGATACTTATCGCTATCACGCTCAACGTTGCAAGCAAACAAGGAATTGCAAGTGCAATAAAATTATATTCAATGGGTAGGTTCAGACTTAAAATCCAGCCACATAAAATCGGACCAAGTATTGCACCGATCCGCCCAACACCCAACGCCATACCAATGCCAGTGCTGCGGATCGGCGATGGATAAAACTGCGCCATATACGCAAGCAATAAAATTTGTCCACCAATAGAAGCAGCCCCTGCAACGGCAACACAGAGATATAGAATTATCATCGGCAATGCATAGCTCAATAAGTAAAGTGATATTGCACCGGCCAGAAACAATACACAAATCACCTTACCCAACTGAAAGCGATCAGCGAAATAACCGCCTCCAATTGCACCAGCCATACCACCCAAATTCAGTGCCAGTAGAAACACCAAACTCGTGGATAAATCATAGCCTGCTTCGACCATAAGTTTAGGAATCCAGTTGCCTAATGCATATACCAGCAGTAATGCCATAAATACACTTAGCCAAAAAAAGATCGTCACTAACGCACGGTTTTCACTAAATAAAGCGAGCAAAGGACGAGAGGCAGCCTGTTGGTTCTCATGATTCAAGACAATTTCGGTATGGCGATCTATCGTTTGTGCAGGTGCCAGTTGTTGCAACACACGGTGAACATCTTCCCATTTCTGTTGACGCACCAGATAATCAATCGACTCAGGCAAGTATTTCCAAATAAATGGTAATGAAATAAGCGGAATACCTGCCAAAATAAACATGATTTGCCAGCCAAATTGAGGAACCAACCACATACCCAAAAGTGCTGATCCCATACCACCAATTGCATAACCGCTAAACATCAATGAAACCAAGGTGGATCTTAGTTTTTTCGGTGCATATTCTGTCATTAAGGCAATCACATTGGGCATCACACCGCCCAAGCCCAGCCCTGCAACAAAGCGGTAGATCGCAAACTCTTTTGGACTATTAGCAAAACCACATAATACGGTAAAAGCACTAAAAATTAGAACGCATAACATAATCAGGCGTTTACGACTAAACCCATAAGGCTCTAATTTATCTACGAGATTGCCAAACAGCATAGCACCAAACATCATGCCAAATAATGCAACACTGCCGAGTAAGCCCGCAGTCATACTATCCAGCTGCCAATGCTGCATCAGTTGTGGTAAGGCAACACCGTAAATTACCAAGTCATATCCATCGAAAATAATAATCAGCGCACTCAACAAAATCACTCGCCAATGTAATGGCGTTAATCTTGCGTCATCAATCAGTTGATTCGCATTTAATTTTTCCATCATTGCTTTCCTTAGCAAATTGTGAATAAAACAAAAATCCTGTTAACTGTTAAATAGTCACTGTCCCAAGTTGTTGTAATTGTTGTTGAGCATTGGCTAGATCTTGTTGCAGATCATGCTGCCATAACCAGTCAAAACGATGTTCAAGATGCTCACCGATTTGTACAAAAGATGGATATTGTGATGAATAGCACTCGTAGATTTCACCAGACTCACGTGATGTTTTTTGCACAAGACAAGCCCGTTTTAAACGTGAATTTTGGTAAATTTCAGATACATCACCCAATTGGTCCACCTTTAAGTTTTTTTGAGCCAATAATCCTGCAAGAATTACTGCATCTTCCAAACCCTGCCCGGCTCCAGCCCCTTGATGAGGTAACATGGCATGTGCCGCATCTCCCATGAGAATGACACGTCCTGATACACTTTGATAAGTCGAAAGCTCTTCAATCTCATGTAAAGCCCAAATGGTTGGATGTTCAATCAAATCCAGTAACTTTTGGCAACTTTCGCTCCAATCAGAGAAATCAGCCAACATTTGTGCTTTATCAACAGGCCGTGTCCATGGGGTATCTGGCGGTAGTACGGTATCTTCTCGATTTGAGCAAAAAGCAACAATATTAATCTGTTCGCCTTTTCTGATCGGAAAAGTCAAAATATGTTTGTCTTTTCCAAGCAGCATCTGCGGGATATCAGCCAAATCAGTATCACCCTGCATTTTCTGCAAGGCATCTTTAAATGAATGATACGAAATGATTCCACGATATGCCCATGTACCTGAGAAAACTGGTTTTACTTCAGGCAAACCATGAGTCTTTAATACATATTGGCGAACAACTGAACGAATACCATCGGCACCAATCAGATAATCACATTCATGATTACTTCCATCACTAAAATGCAAAATGATATGATCGTCCCGCTCTTCAATAGATTCCAACCTTTTTGAAAAATGTACATTTTGTGCTGGCATGTGAGGAATAATCGCATCCAAGAAATCCGCACGGTGTACCGAAGACTGACCTACACCCTCAGCAATCGAGGCAGATAAATATTCGTCAGTATAGCCATTACGCCATTGAAACCAGACATCCTGAAAAGGCGCAGCAACCGTATCTGCAATGGCATGATATTCTTTTGCCAAACCCAACAACTCAATCGCTTTAACTGCATTTGCACCAAAAGAAATACCTGCTCCAATTTCCGAAAACTGAGCAGCAGCTTCAAACATTTGTATATCTAAATGGGCATGCTTACTTAAATTACTCGCAAAAGCAAGACCAGCAATACCACCACCAACCACGGCAATCCGAATACGTGTATTCATGTGTTTTATCCTTAAACATCACTGTTATTTTCACATATTCATTTTTTAGAAATTATTTATTAAAGTCCAATTAATATTTTTTCCATTAAGTTATTCAAAAATTAAATAACCCGAATTCCAATTAAAATAAAGCTTACAACAAGAGAAATTAAATAACATTCTCATTATTTAATATTCAAGAAATATTTTCTACAAAGATATCACTTATTTAAAAAATAGTTGTCTTTTTTTGTCGTTATCATACCTTTAAAATATAAAAATATACCCATCAAGTCTTTGACGCCACCCGATAAAGAAAATAATTTAATAAAACAGTCCTTCACAAATTGGAAGTAAAGGATAAATAAGACGATGGAAGATCATTTTATGCCACATTTTAAAGTACAATATTTCGCTTTTCCCATACTATTCGTGCTGGGTAGCGCCATCAGTACCACACTATTTGCCGCAAATTCTATAGCACCCATCGAAGATGAATGGAAATTCACCTTAAAAAATGCCTATATCAATCGTGATTATGATTATTCAAACCTCAAAGATACGGGAAGTTGGTCACAAGCTGCATCTTTATTTCATACCTCAAAAATGCATGATACTCCGCTACAAATTTTCGATAAACCAATGACCATCGGAGTGGATGCTTCGGTACAATATGCGGTACGTTTAAGCTCTGATAAACATGTTGCCGATACCGTTTTACCATTTGATTCTCAAACACAATCTCAAGCCTCTGACTTTTTAAAATACGGTGCAACATTAAAACTTGGCTATGATAAAACCTTGCTCAGTATCGGGGAACTGTGGCTAGATTTACCCGTCACCGCAGTTGATGCTAGTCGTCAGTTACTCACGTCATATTGGGGAACCAATTTAAAGTCACAGCTTACAGATCAACTCTATGCTGAAATTGGTCGAATAGAAAAAGTTTCTCCACGAAACCAAGAAGATTTTTATAAATTTTCTTTTACCTCCAATAGAGTAACCCAATACTCCGATGGCTTAAATTATATTGATTTACGCTACCAACTTAGTTCATCACTTAAAGGTGAGTATTACTTTGGCAACTTAGAGAATTTATACAACAAACATTATGTCGGGCTGGAACATGCATGGAAACAGCCCACGTTTGTACTTAGCTCTAAATTTAAATATTTCAATGCCAAAGATGACAGCAATACCTTTGATATCAATGCTCAAAATATTGGTTTGCTGGAAATCCTAAAAGTAAAAAATCATACTTTCGGTTTAGGTTACCAACAAATTATTGGTGAGTCAGCTTATCCCTTACCCGATGGTTTTTTGCCAGAGACTTATTTTATTAACTGGAATACGACCGGCTTCTTTAAAGAAGATGAAAAATCCTACCATTTTATTTATGGATATGATTTTAAAGACTATATATCCGGTTTAAATGCAATAGTGAAATATGTTTATGGCAATAGTTTTAAAACAGCTAGTGGAGAAAAAAACAAAGAAAGCGAGTCTAACCTAATCATTAACTATGCATTTCAACAACCCTATTTAAAAGGGCTTGCTTTGCAATATATTCGTATTGATTACAAAGTAAAGCATGGCAATGATTTTGGTGAAGACCGTTTATTTGTAAATTATACAAAGAAATTTTAATTCCTATCTGCCAATGAAATAAAGTACTATCACGAAAATATTATTCAACATGATATTCAAGTTATTCTCTTGCTCGTGATAGTACAGTCAATATAAGAAAATGATTTTCCTAATGATAATTAAGAAAGTCATCTAAATCCATTTTTCTATTTTAACCAAAGGTATTCATCATACCTGTAATCACTTTATCAATCCCACGACTCAAAGTTATCAAAAGCAGATCAACTATTTAAATGCGTGTTGATCAGATAAATCCATTAGCCTATTGATGACATGACGCAGGCCCGGCAATAAAACAGAAGTGCGTGGCCATATAAGGCTCAATCGGGTTGGTTCGGGATTCAGTGCTGTTAAAATTAATTGTAGTTTTTTATTCGCAATATGTTCTTTTACCAGTGAATATGGAAATTGCATAATTCCAGCACCAAGTAAACAAGCTTCGACCATGGCATCACCATCACTAATCTGATGAAATGGTTTTGGATAAAATCGAACATCATCTAAAGTTTCATTTTTGAGTAGCCATCCTAAGGGTTTTGCACCACGCCAAGCGACCAAACATTGATGCTGATGCAAGTCATCCATTGTTTCAGGAATGCCGTTTTTTTCTAAATATTCGGTTGATGCACATAATACCAGTTGCTGATCATTTAAATATTTTGCAACGATGTCTAAACTGTCTTTGACTTCACCAAATCTGATCGCCAAATCAAAACCAAAATCCTGAGGATCAATGACTTTATCGTTGAAGGTAATAATAAAATTTAGTTGAGGATATTCATCAGACATTTCCATTAGTATGGGAACCATCACCTTTCGTCCAAATGCAGAAGGCATATCAATCCTTACAATACCAGATGGATCTTTTAGATTGGCACGTAAAGTATTTTGTGCAGACTCCAAGGTATGTAATGCATCAAGACAACTTTTTAAATATTGCTCCCCTTCAGTGGTTAATGACATTTTTCGAGTGCTTCGATGAAAAAGTTGTACGCCTAAATGCTGTTCCAATCGACTGATACTTTTTCCAACAGCTGATTTGGATATCCCAAGGTCTTCTGCAGCTTTCGTAAAACTATTGACTTCAGCCACGGCAACAAAATAAATCAAGCTTCGGAAAGAATCTAATGGAATAGTAGAAGACACCATTTTTGATTTGCGCCTCAATAAAAATTTAGCGTGTTAAAAATTTCCGTATGGAGCGGATTGCTAGCCTAAACTAAATCTTTATTTTAACTAACAATCTCTCCTCAATTTTAATCTTCTTTTGCTTCGATAAAATTACTGAGGTCTTTAGAAAATTTTATTGGATCCTTAAATGCGAGGAAATGATCCGCATGCTCATCATCATATATAAATAATTTTGAATGCTTAATCATTGAATTCATCCATTTTTGACTCTGCACATTATTACTATATATACCAGTAAAAATAGCCGTTGGTACATTTATTTTATATTTAATCACATCTTCCCAGTTATTGGTTGCATGATCAAATAATACTGGCGACATTTCCTCTGGTGAATTCTGAATGACTGTTTGTGCAAATTTTTCAGAATTCTGGAAATAGAGAGAATCATTGACTTGGTATCGAACAAATACATTCATATCCACGACGAGTTGATTGGTTGGTTCATTTTTGGTAAACGCAGCAATCATGCGCTCTGGCGATGTTGTCATTGCACCGAGATTTAAACGTCGCTCCTCAGTCCAATCTGCATGAGCATATATAGACACAGGTTCATCAATAAATGCTAATTTATTGATCTTGTCCGTGCCGAAAAGATCAATATACCCCCAAATGATTGATGCGCCCATAGACCAGCCAATCAGATTTGCTTTTTCCAGTTTGTTATGATCCAGAAATTCTTTCAAATCCATACTCAGTCTAGAGATTCTTGAGCCATAATCAACTTGGTCAGATAATCCCTGATTTCTAGGATCTATCACATACACATGATAATGTTTACTCAATAAATAGATAATATTAATAAATTCTGCGCCATTTGCAGACCATCCCGGTATAAAAACAAGTGGCATACCTTTTCCTGCTTCCCAATAGGCTATATTCACCTGATCACTGGTCTTGAATTTTTTAATTTCTAATCCTTTAAAATCGGATAATTTCTCAGGAAAACCATTTATCTTATTTGGAAATGCATAATCTTGTGCCAATACATCAACAGCATTTCTGGCAAAAATAGCCGAGCTAGTGCTTGCCAAAACCATACTCAATAAAAGTACATGCACTTTATTCATCATTCCACCACTATCCAATCATTCACAGGGTAATATCATGAGTAAAAAAGTAGATGAGCTTTGCACCTACTCTTCGCAATGTTAACCTTGTTTCTTCAGGGTATCAGAGAATAATTCTCCGGATATTGCCCAATTATCTACCGAAACATCATTAAAAATCACATAAATATACTTTGGATCAATATTGGCATGTTTGGCAATCGAATCAGTCACTTCCTTGGCAATCGCAGATTTTGCTTCATCGCGACCATCAAACATTTGGATATTTACAACTGGCATAATCTTTCACCTTCTAAGTAAGTTGAAACTCAGTGTAATGAATTGTGGAGCATGAATAAATGCAGTCAAAGGCATCAGATTGTAGAAAAAAAATCTACAATCCCAAAAATGAGGACTGAAGGTAACCATTAAAAAAGATTTATGCAGGATTTAAATGTGCTAGACCCGTCCAAATCTAAAAAAGTCCTGCATTTTTTTTAATAATTTGATTAACATCAAAAATTGAAGTAAATTCTCAGGCAAGTTAGTTTCAATGGTGGAATCATTTGTAAAATAAAAAACTGTTATCAGACCTATTTCATTTCATGAAAATAAAATTAAAGACTGCCCATCGTTCGATCAATAGTTTTTGATTTTTTATCTTTTAGATTAATCAGAAATAGCCAATAACATAAGCCAGGAAATAAAGCCATAAGAATAGTCCATGTATTGGTGTACATCTTCCACCATTCTCTCGAAATTTCGCCTGTATGGCTCCATCCAAAAAGCACAAAAAATGGTGTAGCAATAACTAGTGAGCTGATACAGATGCTTAGCAAGTTAAGAATACCATAACGATTTAAAAGAATTGAGAATATAAAACTGAAAGGTACAGTCAAAATACAATAAGCCAAGTAAACAAGACCATGCCCTACAAAAACCACGAAAATCGAATATAAGCTGTATTCACGATTTACAACGATAAAGAGTAATGCTGTAAGAAACAGTAATGGTAAAGGCGCAAGTAGTAGGGCTTTTATTATATTTACTTTTGAGTATCTCATTAATTTAACTCTTTTCTTTACTCAATAAATATTAACACTGTTACGGATCCTCAGAAGATCTTTACTCCACTTGAGCCATACTATTTATTCTCCCCTACCCTTAACTCACCCGACAGCAAAAAATTTTAGTAAAAAATATTGACAATTAAAACGATACCGTTTAGTTTTGTTTTAACACAAATCAATCCAAAAAATAAACCTGAATGCAGATAGATTATTATCGATAAAAAAGCATTAGTGTTTTGATATTTATGGATTATATTTAATATTGGTAAGTATGATGGCTCGACAAAAAAGTGATGTTAAACGTGACCTTTTCCTTAAGGTGGCAAAGGAGGTTTTTCAGGAATTAAGTTTTGGTGGTGCATCAATGGATGAAATTGCCGCAAAAGCCGGTAGCTCAAAAGCAACCTTATATCGCTATTTTGAATCCAAAGATGCCCTGTATTCTGAGCTCATTTCAAAAATAGCAGCTGAACGTGAAAATCAGGTGATGACTTTCCTTTATAAAAGTATCGGTGTAAGCGTCACCAACGATTTACCCAAAGAAGTCATTGATGCAACGTTTATATTAGATCCAGATCAGGATGTTGAAATCACGCTGAGAAAATTTGGGAAATATGTTCTTAAATTTTTTCATACACCGAATCGTTTTGCTGCAACAAGAATGGTGATTGCTGCATCGGCAAATCCTGAAATCGGAAAAATGTTTTACGAACAGGGTCCTGTAAAGGCGTTAAAACTTGTAGAGCAATATTATGCCAGTGCAATTGAGGCAGGTCATTTTCGCAGGGCGAATCCCTCAATTATGGCTTTACATTTTCGAGGTTTGTTGGAATCGGAAGTACTGGAACTAGGTTTATTGAATATTAAACCTGATTTAAATGATGAGGAAATAGAGGGCATTGTTGATCGGGCAGTAGATGTGTTTTTAAGAGCATATAAAGCTCAATAGTTTTAATTATCGTAAATCATTTTACCGAGGTAATATATGAATCAAGTAAATCAAGATACCATGATTGCAAATCTCCCAATACGGGCAATCATGATCTGTAGCCTTTTCATTTTTGGCACGTCCAATGCGTACTCTGCCAGTGAAAGCTCAAATCCTGATAAAAAATCCACATTAGCTTTAGGTGTGGGTGGCGTTGTTGTACAAAAAGTATATCAGGATATGGATACCGATAATGTGTTTTTTCCAGTAGTAAATTATGACAACAAATGGATCAATGTCTCTGTACCAAAACTGGATGTCAAACTCTATACAAACGAGTCTCTTTCTCTTCGAGCACGGGCGCGCTACTCAGGAGATGGCTATGAGAGCAAGGATTCTCCATATTTGATGGGTATGGACGAACGTAAATCGAGTATATGGTTGGGTGGTGCACTTGAATGGAAAACTGATATTGCCAATGTATCAGCGGAATTATTATCAGACGCATCGGGTAATAGTAAAGGGTCTCGTGCTAAAGTTTTGGTGGATCGTCGTTTTGCCATGGGTCAGTTTGGTTTGACACCTCGATTAGGCGTTGAATTCTTTGACAAAAAATATGTTGATTATTACTACGGTGTAAAATCAACGGAAGTAACTGCAAATCGTGCAGCCTACAAAGGCGATAGTGGAAGTAGTGTAGAAGTTGGGATGCGGATGGATTATGTTATTTCGCCACATCACAGTGTTTTTCTCGATGCAGGCGCAACGCTATTTGACAAATCAATCACAGATAGCCCAATTGTAGATGATGGCACTAGCCAATATGTTATTGGTCTGGGATATTTATATCGTTTCTAATTTTTTAGTATAAAGGACTTACGCACTATCATTTAGAAACTCTTTGAGGCAGAAGATGATCTTTATTGAAAATAAAGTGATCAATAAAATTCTTAATGATAGGTTGAAATAAGTCTGAACCGTACCAGGTTTATCGGCGACAGTTTATTTAGAATGATGACAACATATAGTTTCGATCACATTTCTTGGTCAATCTGCCGATAAACCCAATTCTCGATGGATATAAGCTTAGTTATTCTTTTTCCAGACAAGTAACCAACTAAAAAATATAAAAAAATTTTATGTCTTGGTAAAAAAATAAGATTCATCAAATACTAAATATAAATTTAAAGAAATATCACTGTATTTGTTTAAACATTCTACTAATTTTCCTTGTTATAAATCCTCTTCAACATCCCAACTCAGTTTTAGACGCAATACAACTGTTTTATCTTTAGCGTAAACTGTTGTAATTATAATTTCCATTAAACCCATGGTCAGCAATAACCAATGCTAGATAATAGTTTTAATCTGGGGCTGGGAGTTGAATAACTGCAAGTTGTATAGGTGTTGACCCTGCATTCCAGCTATTGTGTCCATTCCCATTTGTATCTGTTGTTAAAATGCAAGAACCTGCATCTAAGAAAAATTCTGTTCCATCTTCAGCTTGATAACCCATTTTACCAGAAAGACAGATAACCCATTGATTGTTAGGGCTCGGGTGCCAACCACCTTGCCAACCGACAGGCAGTTCAATAATAATAAAAGATTGAGTGTCTATTGTTTCTGACACTAACATAGGTGGTGCTGGAGGAGCAAAATGTGTTGCATTCAATTCGTGAGTTGCGTGATGATTAACATGAGATATTCCCATTTCATCAACAAATAGGTGTAAGAATGTCCAATTTTTCATCATTTTCCTCAAGTGATTAAACTGTATTAGGTGAATTTATAAAATCAACCGTGCTGACTTTATCTGAGACAGTTTATTTAATTTAGACTACCTGACCTAACGGATTTATCTTAATATAATACATCGATTCATACTGAAATGGCGACACATATCCAATCGCACTATGCAGTCGTTTTTTGTTAAACCAGTCTATATGGTGGATTTCGTCATCGGAACCTTCTATCAAGAAAAGCAGAGTTAAACCGCCCAAAATATCGAATCCATTTTGCAGATGAAGAAATTAGTTGCTATAAACCAGTCCATAATGTGAATAAGTAGCCAGTTAAAGCCATTGTCATTATTAAAACTTAATGTTTTACCTAAGGTCTTTTATAACTGTAATACCTAAACACCTTAAAGCTTAGAAAATAGTCATTGCTACTTTTCGATCATTAAAATCCATCGTATATCGAGTAAATTAAAGTGATTGACATGATAAGTTTGTTTGCATACTATTATAGACGACCGGTCTACTTTATAAATTATATGGTGATAATCGATGACAACACTACAGGCTAAAAAATCAGAAGAAAAAAGGCTGCATATACTCGATAGCAGTTTT
>NZ_OANT01000031.1 GCF_900096995.1 Acinetobacter puyangensis | reverse complement strand
TACCTGTATCAACACATACAGTGGTACACCTTCTTTCCAGTGTTTCACGCCCCATTCACCGATGGATTTACATTCCAGTAGCTGTACATCATCACTACCCACCACTGCATAATCCAGATTGGCTAACATAAAACTTTTATCCGGATTAGCATGTTGTAACACGGCATTGACTTTTCTGACTTTATGCCCTGTCTTATGCTGGTAGTATCTGGCAATTAAGGGTTCCAGTTGTTGTCCCCAGTACAAAGGGGAATAGCTATTCTCTGTGGGTTGCTGGACTGGACTTGGCATACGTCCTGTTTTCAGCATCCATAGTTCCAGCATGGATTGATGGGGATTGAGTCCACAGGCTGCGGCTGCATCACTACTGCCAATCCCTTGCTGACGTACTTTTAACCAGTCCTGACGGTTCATGCTTTTCGTGCTAATCAGTCGTTTGGCTCTGTTTGATAAAGATTGACGAGATGGATATTGCTGCTTGATAGAGGTTTGATTAATAGATAGTGGATTTAAAGCAGAAACAGAACTTGCAGGAATCACCGATGATAAATGACTGTTGCCTGCTAAAGATGTATGTGTGTTATTCATGAAATACTCCATATCGGTAAAAAATTAAAATTTCGGCATAAAAAAAGCCACATCGGGGGGAAGTGGCAAAAGGAGGAATACAGTTTAAATTGATGTCCAATCGCACTTAGGCAATAAACTGGAGTGCCTGTTGTACGCTGCTCTGTTTCAGATTGGCCCCAGCACCAAACCATGCAGAATCCAGTCGATGGTCACGGCTCATGGCTCTGCGTTCGTGGTCAATATATTCAGTCATGGAGCACAATAAGCCATAAGCAGTATTTTTGGCTGAGCTAAGTTCTGCACCTCGTCCTTGACCATTAAACATCTGCATCACTTTAGACATGGCTTTGCCATTCGGTTCGGATTTAGTGGTAGGGTTATCAGCTTTGGTCGCAACATCCCGATAGAACTGAATGATATTTTCCTCCTGATCCATAACGCTCATGTTGGTATTGTTAAAGACTGCATCAAAGTAGGCTGCGGCTTCACCCTGAGAAACTTTGCGCTGTGATAACTGTTTCATCTGGTACATGTGTTCATCCCATGCCTGCACCGAAATCCCCAGTTGTTGCTTAACCGCTTCGGCATCAAATCGGGTACTGTGAGGCACTTTGACTACACCTGTATGGTTTTGTCCCTGTAAGGCAATCGCCAGTGTGTTATTGCATACCACACGGATCGAAGTAAATTGTGCCGTGGTAGCAAGCGTACCATCACAGGCAGTTGCCAGCAGAATATAACCATTACTAACATCCTTGCCCTTAAGTGCGGTACTTTGTCCTGTACGGGCCAGTGCCCAGAACTTCTTACCACCTTTGAGTACCCCTGCGGTTTCCAGTTCAAAGCCTGATTGTTCAGTTAAATCACGATAAAATTCCAATATCTCACGAGGCTGAACTTCCTGATAACGCTGACTAACCACGGATAACGGAGCATGGGTATCGGAACGATACAATACCCGTTGTTCTTCAAAAGGCATGATGATGTTTTGCCCCCTTGCATTCTGTGCCATATAACTGACATCAGAAGATTCAATCCGCCAATCCATGCCTGCTTGTTGTGCCCAGACTTCAATCGGTTGATTTTGAGTGAGTTGATTGCCTAAACCATGCCAAGGGGTTTCACCGACATAGGCCATTTGTTCAATTTGATGTGCCATGATATTGCTCCTTTTCCTGTATGTATTTACTGAAAATCACATTGACAGTTATGACAATGAAAATACGGCACAGGCTGCTGTGGCGCTTTGCTTGGTTGAATCAGGCTATCAATCAAACCACCCACCACTGCACCAGCAAGCCCACCCAACAATGGGGATATCACTTTAGGCAATGGCAAGGATTTAGATAAGGTTGCACCAATGCCTGCACAGGTCATGGAAGAAAGATTGCTGTTGGCACTTGATGGCTGTGGCATCACACGGCTCACGTGTTCAGAGTAGCAATAGGGACAGTTAATATTCATAGGATAGACCTCATTAAATGAAAAAGGACTTACCCTGTAGATAAGCCCTGTAAAAATTAAAATCTGTTGTTCATTTAGATGATGTGTATCTGTGATTTTTTGGGATCAATCGCTATCCGAAGCAACGCATGCCTTTTATCTTTGCCCGTAAATGCTGATCGTC
>NZ_OANT01000001.1 GCF_900096995.1 Acinetobacter puyangensis | reverse complement strand
GCGACCTCACTTTGCCTTAAAATACAAAACGCCCAATGAGGTTCATCAGGCGTTTTATAGTTGAAATCAGTGTCAACTTATTTCAGGACTAGACAACCCATTTTAATGGCAAGACCTTCATGGCTAGACCCACTGGCAACCATGGCCATTGCGGCACATAAGCCTTAACCGGCTGTTTTTCAATCGCCTTAACCAGCGCCTGACAACCCGTTTTTTCGTCAACTTCAAAAGGTAGCTTTTTTGCCCCTTCATTGAGCTCGGTCCGAATATAACCCGGAAAAATCGTGGATACCTTGATCGGTGTATTGATCAACTCTGCCCGAATGCCCTCTGCCAGATGGGCAACCGCTGCTTTACTTGCAGCATAGGTCGACAAATGTTTGGGTAAGCCACGTACAGCACTCATGGAGGAAATCACCACCAGATGCCCTGAATTTTGCGCACGAAAAATTTCGACTGCCGCTTCACACTGCGCTAATGCAGAAATAAAATTGGTTTCAGCCGTGGCACGGTTAATCTCAAAATTTCCTTTACCAATGCGTCGTCCATCGCCCACACCGGCATTCACAATAATCCGATCAATCATCCCAAAATCCTGCTGGAATGCCTTAAATACGGTAAACACATCGTCATAATGGGTCACGTCTAGCGTTTTCACTTCGACCCTGACCGTATACTGCTGCTGAATTTCCTGTTGTAATGCCTGTAATTTCTCTAAACGACGGGCACACAGCGCCAGATTATAGCCTTTGGCTGCAAATTCCCGTGCCATCCCTGCACCGAGTCCGGAGCTTGCACCTGTAATTAAAATCGTTTTGCTCATGCGATACTTCCTTTTATATCCATGTCAGTAAATCGGAACCTGCTGCCTTGATAAAATGATGTTCATTTAAACTCAGTAATTGTGGTTCACTGCCGACCAGACGCAAGGTGGTCAAACTACTATTGGCGATGGCCCAATTGAGTGCAAAGGTATGCTTGGCGTCTAGGCCCAGAATTTTACCTGCCACCACCGAAATCACCCCACCTGAGGTAAACACAATGGCATAGCGTGGTTGACTTTGTGCCAGCTGGACACATAAATTTTGCAGTGCCTGCTCAACCCGATCTTTAAAATGTTGCCAAGTTTCCTCATATTCATGATCGAACTCGGCACTAATCCAGCGATCAATTGCGCCATCAAAAATCTTTGCCAGATAAGCTCGGGGATTACTTTCCTGTGCCACGTCCTGCTTCAATAATTCCGGCTGCAAAAAGCGTGGTTCATATTGGGCAAAGACTTGTTGATGATTAAATTCATTCCAGACGCTGTCTGTCAGTATTTCTGTTTCTGGAAAACACTGTGCCAATGCAAGCGTTGCTGTTTCCTGATGGCGTACCATACTGCCTGCAACCACCACAGGCTGCTGTTTTAAAATCTGTTTGAAAAACTGACCCAGTAGCACGGCTTGCTGTTCACCGGTACTAGACAATTTGTCATAACTTTCTGCACCAAAAGAGGCTTGTCCATGACGAACAAAATAAATCGTGGTCATTGTTTTAATATGTCCTGCAATTTTGCCGAAAATTCCTGAATCAGTGTATTGGCTTCACTATCCTGTTGAGCAATCAATTGTAAAGCTCGAATATGCAAGGCATGAATCACGATCCAGAAATCTTTAAAGGCGGGATTATCGGTTTGTTGATGATAATAGCGATAATAAATTTGCTGGGCGATGCCTGCCAGACGAAATAATCCAAATACCTCATAAAAAGACCAGTTTTCAGGCTGTAATCCTGTTTTACCCAGATAGTAGTCCACCACTTGCTGACGAGTAAGCATGCCTTTTAAATTGGTGGGCTGGCGACGTGTAGACTTCATCAAGGCATCATCATCTTGCTGTACCCAATAGGCCAAGGCACTCCCCAGATCCATTAAAGGATCGCCGAGTGTTGCCATTTCCCAGTCCAGTACACCAATCACTTTGGTTGGCTGTGCCGGATCAAGTACGATATTGTCAAAACGCCAGTCATTGTGAATTACACAGGTGCTAGAATCAGCCGGAATATTATCCAGCAGCCATTGCCGCACAAAAGCAAAGTCGGGCACATTCGATGTATGCGCTTTGGCATAGCGATTGTCCCAGCCTTCAACCTGACGACGACAATAGCCCTCACCCTTGCCAAGTTTTTCCAGCGCAGTGCCCTGATATGGCACCTGATGTAATTCAATTAGTTTATCCAACAGATTGATACACAATTCATGCACCTGCGCTTCGTCAAATTGTAACGCCTTAGGTAGATTGGCACGAGGAATAATCCCCTCTATACGTTTCATCACATAGAAATCGCAACCAATCACACTCTCATCCTGACACAATGCTACCATCTCCGGCAGCACTGGATAAAATGGGGTGAGTTCTTTTTGCACGGTATATTCCCTTACCATATCATGTGCCGATTTGGCTTTGGTACCTTTGGGAGGGCGACGTAAAATTAAATCGACATTGTCATATTGCAGCCGATAAGTCCAGTTTGATGCACCACCGGAATATTGTGTGACCTGTGCCGTTCCCTGTAATTGTACACCTTGTTGTGTTAACCATGCTTCAACAGCCTGAATATCCAGTTCTTCGCCTTTGCGGACTTGACCGCCAATATCAATCACTGACATATGAATTCCCTTCTTATTGTCCAGATGGCTTTTTGCGGCCATAGCCACGTTTTTTCAATTCCAGTTTGGCAATCATGCTCTTATGTACTTCATCAGGACCATCCGCCAGACGTAAGCTACGTGCCTGATTAAAAAAAGCAGTTAAAGGTGTATCACGGGATACACCTGCACCGCCATGAATCTGGATTGCCATATCCACCACCTGTTGCAATACATTCGGTGCCACCACTTTAATCGCAGAAATTTCTGTCAAGGCCGCCATATTGCCGACAGTATCCATTTTGTAGGCGGCATACAAGGTCAATAATCTGGCCTGATCAATCGCTACTCTCGCATCCGCCACTCGTTCCAAGTTACCACCTAATTTCAGAATTTCTTTGCCAAATGCATGACGCGACATACCACGGTCAATCATCAATTCCAGTGCTTTTTCTGCCGCACCGATACAGCGCATACAATGATGAATCCGTCCCGGTCCCAAACGTCCCTGTGCAATTTCAAAGCCCTGACCTGCACCACCAATAAAATTACTGATAGGCACACGTACATTGTCAAAATTCATCTGTCCATGCCCATGCGGGGCATCATAGTCGCCAAATACAGGCAACATACGTTCAATCGTTACCCCTATGCTCTCCACAGGTACCAACACCATCGAATGCTGATGATGACGATCTTTACTTGGATCAGGTGTATGTGCCATAAAAATAATGATTTTGGCATTCGGATCACCTAAACCTGACGACCACCATTTGCGGCCATTCAAAACAATTTCATCCCCTTCTACCACTGCGGTGGCCTGCATATTGGTCGCATCACTAGAAGCAACTTCAGGTTCAGTCATGCCAAACACGGAACGGATGTTACCTTCCAGCAAAGGCACCAGCCATTGCTGTTTTTGAGCGTCTGTACCATAGCGCCATAGGACTTCCATATTGCCACTATCAGGCGCATTACAGTTAAATACAGTCGGTGCAATCAAGCTACGACCTGTTAATTCAGCAATATGTGCATATTCCTGTACCGACAATCCGGCACCCAATACCAGATCAGGCAAAAACATATTCCATAATCCGGCAGCTTTGGCTTTGGCTTTTAATTGTTCAAGTTGTGTCGGCCATGACCATTTGGTCCAGTCGCCATCAACATTTAATTGATGAACGTCCTGCCAGAATTGAGTTTCAACCGGTTCGATTTCCTGCTGTATAAATGCTTTGGTACGTACAATAAAATCCTGTGCACGTTCGGATAAGCTAAACATAAAATATCCTTTTTATCTGATTTTTACTTTACAACAGCATAGTGCAAAAATTAATATGAATGAAATGATTTTAATCTATAGCCAATCATGAACAATATTCATAATTCTATGTCTAAAAACAGCAATCTTGACCTACCCCAGTTTTATCGTATAGATGCCAATCTATATCCTTTATTTATTGCAATTTTTGAACAACAAAGCATTTCCAAAGCGGCCCATCTGTTATGTATCAGCCAGTCAGCCGTAAGTCATGCCTTACAGCGTTTAAGGCTACAGTTGCACGATGATCTATTTATTCGTACAGGCAATAAAATGTTGCCCACAGCTTTTGCACAGCAGATCTATCTCCCCATTAAACAGGCACTGATCAGTCTGCAAAATATTAGCCTGCAACAACAGTCATTTGATCCAAAAACCTTACAACAATTAAAAATTGCTGTACATGATGAAATCGAACCCTTGATCTTCCCCAAACTGATTGCACATTTCCAGAAATTCAATCCAGAAATTCAGTTCTTGAGCTCAAAACTGGATCGTAAAAATATGCGCGCCGATCTTGCCTCACAACAAATTGATTTTGTCATTGATCTGGCGCAGCATAACGATGAAAAATTGCAATTTCAGTGTCTGGTTGAAGATTTTTTTGTGGTGTGTACCGCACAACAACAGATGAATAAAGAGATTTATTTGTCGGCGCCGCATATTGGTGTATCTTCACGCCGCACCGGACAACTGATTGAAGATATTTATCTCCATCGCCAACAACAGATTCAACAAAAACAGTCAAGACAGATTTTTTTACGTTGCCAGCACTATGCCACCGCCTTACAAGTGCTCACCCAACATCCGACTGCGATTTTGACCATACCACAAAGCATTTTAAAACATCTTCATTATGATCAGGACTTACATATTTTTGAATTGCCCATTGAACTGCCGCATATTCGTATGGGCATGTTCTGGCATCAGGATTTACAGGATAATCCCCGCCACAATTTTTTAAGACAGGAGATTTTAAAAATCTTCTGTCAATCTTTGAAAGAAATGATTTAAAGCCCCATGACAATAAATCATCTCATATATTTAACCACCATACTGCTGTTTCAGATACAGCGTAATTGCTTCTGATTCAAACATTTTTACGCCAGTATTGGGATCTTCCAGATAAGGTAACTGGATTTTGCCGCCCAAACGTTGCATGGCCTTTTCCCTTTTTCCACCTTTTAACGGCACATATTTGCCCGGTTTTAAGCGTAAACTGGCAAGTCCCTGATCTTGCCAGCGTTCTTTGGGCAGATTATGCAGAATATAAGGGAGTTCCAGTTCGGTTAGTTTTGCTCGTACCACACGGCAATAAGGACTGGCTTCAAAACCCCATAATTCCAGTAATTTTTCCGGCACTGCATGCTTCTTATTATGGCCATTGGCGACAATGCCATATAAGCCGCTAATCAATACACCAACACCAGCCACCACAGGAAGTTTGGAATAGTTCAGGTAAGCCAGCGGGACTTTGCCATCTGCACTATAGTATTTGAATAAATACGCAATAATTGCTTCTGACTGGTACAGCCGATCTCCGGTATTTTCATCAATCAGAAATGGAAATTGCAACTTACCACCGAGTTCTTTTACCAAAGGACGAAAACGGGTGCCGTTTTTGGGACAGGGATAAATTTCCACATCCAGATTTAAAAAGGTCAATACTTCCCTGACTCGACGGCAATATGGGCATCCTTCAAACTCATAGAGTTTTAAGGCTTTTTCCGGTTGCTTGGGAAATGGCGTTCCCATAATGCCCCGCCCCATTTCTGTCACGCTTGATGCCAGTGCCTGTATAATCTGTACCTGATGTGCAATTTTTCGCATAATGATTCCTACAGCTTAATCAAAGTTATAATTGCACCAGAGCTTCTTTTGCAACCACAATACCATTATTATCTGCATAAATATAATCGTCCTGTGCAATTTCCACACCACCAAAATATAAAGTAACGCCGGTTTCACCAATCCCTTTACGCGTACTTTTTTGTGGAATAGCTGCCAGTGCATGAACCCCTAGATCCAGTTCGGCAATGGCATCAACATCACGCACACAACCATAAATA
Organism: Acinetobacter puyangensis; assembly: GCF_900096995.1. Classification (GTDB taxonomy): domain Bacteria; phylum Pseudomonadota; class Gammaproteobacteria; order Pseudomonadales; family Moraxellaceae; genus Acinetobacter; species Acinetobacter puyangensis. The sequence continues at coordinate 954,063 of NZ_OANT01000001.1, read as the reverse complement.
ATCACACCATTCCAGTGATTTTTGACCGCAGATTCGGCAATTAAATCACCCATTAATGCACAGCGAATGGATGCACCGCCATCTACCACCAGAACGTTACCTGTGCCATCAGTCGCCAATAATTCCTTAACCCGGGAATTATCCTCAAAACACTTTACCGTAATCACCTGACCGCCAAAAGTTTTACGTGCGCCATAGCTTTTAAAGCTTTTCCCATCAATTGAAGGTGATACTACCTGTAAATCCTTAGCTTCATTATCATCCAACAGATCACACGTAACGAATGCCACACTCATTTTGATTACTCCATGATTGCTCAATTATTTTATGTCAATGTTTTAACCTTTCTTTGCTCGCTTGTACAGTTTTTTACATCGCCTTTCGACCAATGATGCGATTTTCATTAGGGCTTATTGATAAAAAAATAAGTTAAAAAGCATATAAATATGGCTTAAATTATTTTCAGGCTTTCTTTTTTAATAAATTTAAATGATAATTACTTTTATTTATTTTGCTACTTGATATGAAATCTTTTGGTATTTTCATGAGTTTTCTGGGATGCATCAGCCTGTATCTTTGCCATTCCAATCAAACCTTATTAAAGCAGCATCTGGCTACATGGATGCGATATATCGGCGCATTTATTCTTATTTTTGCTTTGCTGATTCTACTCTATGCTTTACCAAAACACGTTGCAGTTTTCGTTTGGATGGCAATCATCACAGTCATGTGGTGTTTACTACCTTTTATTGCACTTTTTAAACGGTACACTCCACATGAAATCAAAAAATAATCAAAAGATACAACCTGATTGGTGGAGTAAAACATTTGCCGGATTATTCCTTGGACTGGCTTTCGGTATTGCCATGGGGAGTCTGGTTTCATTATTAACCTTGGGACACTTCGAGCGTTCACTGGTACCACAATTTGGTATGTGGACCATTCCGTGGGTGTGGATGGCATTATTTTTTCTGGCTTATTTATTTCCCAAAGGCTGGCAGGCAGTTGTCACCTATAGCATCGCCAATCTAATTGCCTATGCCTGCGTCTTCTGGCTACGAGGTTAAATCATGAAAATACGTGCCGATTTAATCAAAATTGCCAAGAATCTTCATACATGGGTTGGTATTAGCGCAGGCATTTTTCTATTTATTTGCTTCTTTGCTGCCGGTTTGACCATGTTTCAACACGATCTAAGCAAATGGGCCGCACCACCACAACAACAACTGCCAGCAATTGAAACTAACCAATACAATCAGCTGGTGGAAAAAGTCCAGCAGCAATATCCGGAAACCCTCAAGGGCTTTACATTAAGTTTTCACGCTAAAGAAGGCTTTAATGCACCGATGTTTTGGGATGCACCGCATGAAGAGGCAGAACAAGATCATCATTTTGACAGCGCCCAAACCACTATACTGGCATCACTAGATAAGCAAGGTAATTTAATCGTTCAACAGGAAAATATTTCCAAAATTGGCTGGTTAATTGAGCAACTCCATGAAACCGCCGGGATTCCGGGCATGCTCGGACACCATACACTGGGTGTTTATGTCATGGGTGTTGTGGCTGTTTTATATTTTCTGGCGATGATGTCGGGTCTGATTGTACTGTTACCAACACTAGTAAAAGACTATTTTGCGATCCGTCCCGGTAAAAACAAAAAACGCTTCTGGCTGGATACCCATAATGTAATCGGGATTACCAGTCTACCTTTTCATATTATTATTGCCATTTCGGTGATTGTTTTTGCATTTCATGATTTATTTTATGGTGCATTGGGACAACTGGCTTTTAAAGACAAACCATTGTTTGAACGTCCTGCCCCCATGGTGCTTGCCGAAACACAGCCTAAACTTAATGTCGAAAATATTTATCATCGGTTACAGCAGTCCGCACCTGATTATCGGGTTGATGGCATACGTGTGAATAATCTGGATACGCCGGAAAAAGCCAGTGGATTTGCAGCCTTATATAGCCCGAACCAAATGTTACGGGGTGATAATTTCGATTATATGAGCTTTAATCCTTATCAGACCGAAGCCTTTAAAACCAATACACTGGATACACAAAGCTCAGTGGCTGAAAAAGTGATTAAATCCATGTTTAGCCTACATTTTGGCAACTTTGGCGGAGATATCACGCGCTGGATTTATCTACTTTTTGGCATTGGTGGTGCCTATTTATTCTATTCCGGCAATATTTTATGGGTGGAAACCCGTCTGAAAAAACAAAAAACCGCAAGTATGCCCATTCCGCAACAACGTAACGACGTTAAATTCATGGCCAATCTTACCATTGGCGCATGTCTGGGTTGTGTTCTGGGTATCTTTGGCAGTTTGTCTGCCATCCGCTGGTTTTATGTGATCAGCCCAAACCCTGATAATATCAACCTGTTGATGATGTATAGTTATTACGCAATTTTCATCATCAGTATTGTCTATGCCTTTGTGACTGGTGCGGCCAAAGCGCTACCACATTTATTACTGGCAATCGCCATCATTTTGTTCACGATCCCAGTCACCAGCTTGATTGCATGGGTATGGCCGGATTTAGGGTTATGGTATGCAAAAGGCTCTCTGCTGTGGATTGATCTTTTTGCGCTCATCTTTGCCGTGTGTTTCCTGCGCTTTTATCAACAAGCCAATGCCAGAAGAAAAATTGCGCCTGTGGGCTCAATCTGGGCAATCAAGCACCCGGTTAATCCAGAAGCATGATCCAGCATTAAAGTATCAAGCATTAAAACATCAAGTCTGAATCATTCAGGCTTGATGCGCTCATACATTCATCCACTCATCTTAAAATACGATATTGATTCGCCAATCTTATTGATCGTTACTTGAATCGCAAAACATAACATCAAAGTCGTCTATTAATTAAAGCAGCAAATGATGGATTAAAATCAGGCGGATCAATAAAATTGCAATGGAAGTATGAATAAATTGCAAGTATAATACTGCGCTATTAGTCGAGGGATGCTGCGACAATATGATCGATACATGCCTGTATCAGAATCAATTTGCCAGGCTCGACTTTTCGGTTATCTATTCAAATAACCAACAACGGCATCCGCGAACAGAACGATCATCAATATTTTCAGGAGATCCTAATGAACGCGGTTAATGCTTCATTCACAGATTATAAAGTTGCCGACATTTCCCTTGCCGATTACGGTCGTAAAGAAATCAAACTTGCCGAAGCAGAAATGCCGGCCTTAATCGGTTTGCGTAAGCGCTATGCTGCTGCAAAACCACTAGCAGGCGCAAAAATTCTTGGCTGTATCCACATGACCATTCAAACTGCGGTGTTAATTGAGACACTGGTTGAATTGGGTGCAGAAGTACGCTGGACATCATGTAATATTTTTTCGACTCAGGATCATGCAGCCGCAGCGATTGCAGCAAGCGGTATTCCAGTATTTGCATGGAAAGGCGAAACCGAAGAAGAATACAACTGGTGTCTGGAACAACAAATCAATGTGAATGGTACCCCTTGGGATGCCAATATGATTCTGGATGATGGCGGTGACTTAACTGCTCTCGTTCACGACAAATATCCAGAACTATTAAACCATATTCACGGGATTACCGAAGAAACTACGACTGGTGTTGCCCGTTTACATGACATGTGGAAAGACGGTTCGCTTAAAGTCCCTGCCATCAATGTCAATGACTCCGTGACCAAATCCAAAAATGACAATAAATATGGTTGCCGTCACTCCCTGAACGATGCCATTAAACGTGGTACAGACATGTTGTTGTCTGGTCGTCGTGCGCTGGTGATTGGCTATGGTGATGTGGGTAAAGGTTCTGCACAATCTTTACGTCAGGAAGGCATGATTGTACGTGTTACCGAAGTCGATCCAATCTGTGCTATGCAAGCCTGCATGGATGGTTACGAAGTAGTTTCACCATACAAAAATGGTGTACAAACGGGTAAAAAAGAAGACATTAATTTAGAACTTTTACACAATACCGATTTGATTGTCACTACCACAGGTAACTATCACGTTTGCGATTCAGTGATGCTAGATAGCTTAAAATCTGGTGCAGTAGTATGTAACATTGGTCACTTTGATACAGAAATTGATACCAATTACTTACGTGGTTACAAATGGGTTGAAGTTAAACCTCAAGTGCATCAGGTCTATCGTTCAGAAAACGAAAATGACTATTTAATTCTGCTTTCCGAAGGTCGTCTGGTTAATCTGGGTAATGCCACCGGTCACCCTTCACGTGTAATGGACGGTTCTTTTGCCAATCAGGTGCTAGGCCAAATGCATCTGTTTGCAGAAAAATTTGCTGACCTGCCTGCTGAAGAAAAGACCAAACATATTCGTGTCGAGCTTTTACCGAAAAAACTGGATGAAGAAGTTGCCGCAGCCATGGTTGTAGGTTTTGGTGGAGTACTGACCCAATTAACACAGGTTCAGGCAGATTATCTAGGTGTACCGGTTGAAGGTCCATATAAATCTGACGCTTATAAATACTAATTTTTGATTGAAATCTCCCCTAACCCCTCTTTATAAAAGAGGGGAATTTTGCGAAATCAATACCTTATATGAGACGCAATACTCCTCCCTTCTTAAAGGGAGGTTGGGAGGGATTTATAAAGGCTTTAACATGAGCAAACACATTCCGATTTCATTCGAGTTTTTTCCACCGAAAACTGATGTAGGTGCCGAAAAACTTAAAGTTGTACACCAACAATTACAATTACTGCAACCAGAATTTTTTTCGATTACCTATGGTGCAGGTGGTTCAACACGTGAACGCACGTTGGCAGCGATTGAAGAATTTAATGGCAAAGGTGCGCCCGTAGCACCACACCTATCCTGTATTGGTGATGACAAGGCCCGTATTGCCGAACTGCTGGATTTATATAAATCTCAAGGGATCAATCGTATCGTTGCCTTACGTGGTGACTTACCTTCCGGTCAAGTGGGCTTAGGTGAATTGCCTTATGCGCAGGATCTGGTGCGTTTTATCCGTGAACATGCTGGTGATCACTTTCAGATTGAAGTTGCAGCCTATCCGGAAATGCATCCACAGGCAGACAGTTTTGATCAGGATATTCAGCGCTTTATTGAAAAAGTACAAGCAGGTGCCAATGCAGCGATCACACAGTTCTTTTTTAATCCAGATGCTTACTTCTACTTTATTGATCGTCTGCAAAAAGCAGGCATCACGATTCCGGTAGCACCGGGTATCATGCCAATTACCAATGCCAGCAATTTGATCCGTTTTGCAGATGGTACAGGTGCAGAAATTCCACGCTGGATTCGCAAACAACTGGCTACCTACGGGGACGATAGTAAAAGTATTCAGGCCTTTGGCCATGAGGTTGTGCTTAAACTGTGTGAGCGTTTAATTGCCGGTGGCGCACCAAGTTTGCATTTTTATTCCATGAATCATACCGAACCAACCCGACAACTCGTGGTTGATTTAGGTCTGGCTTAAATTCTCGGGAACTAGTCCATGAACCGCTTCTATATCGATACTGAACTGCAAACAGGCACAACCGCCGCCTTGTCAGAAGCGGTTTTTCATCACTGGTGCCGGGTATTACGAGCACAAATTGATGATCAAGCCACCTTATTTAATGGAAAAGGCGGCGAATATCAAGTTCATCTTGTCGAAATTAATAAGAAAAATGCCTTTGTATCAGTTGATGTATTTCATCCGCAGGATCATACACCAGCTTTTCAGGTCACCCTTGGACAGGTGATGAGTAAAGGCGACCGCATGGATTACGCCATTCAAAAAGCCACCGAACTTGGCGTTCATGCAATCCAGCTTCTCACCAGTGAACGCTGCGAAATGCGCCTTAAATACGAGCGTGACCAAAAGAAAATCGAACACTGGCAAGGTATTGCCATTGCTGCGTGTGAGCAATGTGGTATGAATCGTATTCCAAAAATTCTTGCACCTCTCTCTGTACAGGACTGGGTTAACCAGAATCAGGCTGATCTAAAACTGGTCATGGCATTGAGTCAGGAAAAAATCCAGTTACCCCAACCCTTACCTGCACAAATTGCCGTATTGGTTGGACCGGAAGGTGGCTTGAGTCAAAGTGAAATTGATTTTGCCCATCAACAGGGTTTTGCCTCGTGGACCATTGGTGATCGCGTATTACGTACCGAAACTGCACCAGTGGTTGCTTTGAGTATTTTTAATTCAATTTAAATATACAATAATACAAATAGTATAAGAAACACGCATAATGCGCTTGCTTTTCCAACTTCTGCAATGTATTTTAAATATAATAAAAGTAGCATGATCTAAACAAAATAAATGGATTAGGTCAATGATTTTTAGTTGGGTAGCGCTTAATATTAAACACAAATAAATTGTGTACTTTCCTACAAAGGAAAAACTATGTTGAATATGGATACTCAAAATAGTCGTTACCTGAAAAGACTTAAGGGTTTACAACTTGATGAGTCAATTAAAAATTTTAGGACACAATTATTTTTTCTCAGTTTCTTCTTAATTATTATCTTCACACTCTATTCATTTAACATATATTATTTTAAATATTTCTTTATCATTTGGGTTATTATCGCAACAATATTGCTAATTATTGGCCTCATTATCAACCAAATCATTATTTTAGAACGAAGTATATCCAATAAAACCAAAACATCATTTTTATACTTTGCCACACTATTAAGTGGTATATTTATCGCATTAGGCATGCAGCTTTTAAATATTCATCTAAGTGATCAAATTAATGCAGAAAAAATGCTATTTATTGGATTGATTATCTTATGTCATATTACAATACAAATTACTGCCCTATTTTTTCTAACCTATCATTATAAATTATTTTTAGTATTTATTATTCCCACCCTATTACCAATATTACAAATTCACTTTATTGATATTGCATCGGAAAACAAAATTTTATATCTCATTTGTATATATGCCTATGCTATTGTCATTCTCTATCTGGGTTATGTTATTTCACGATCACGTATCATCTTGATGAAAAGCAAAATTTCAAATGAAGCCTTAGAACAGGAGAGTTTAAGGAAACAACAACTCATCAATCACCTCTCACTTGAACTTGAAGAAGAAAAAAACCGTTCGGAACTCATTAAACAGGAACTTCAACGGAATAACAGCCTACTCGAGGAAAAAGTACAGGAACGAACATTTGATATTGAAAGAATGAATGCGCGACTGGAACGATCTCATCAAAACCTGGAAATGGTTCACGAAACCGCAGGGATTGCATCATGGGACTGGGATATTCGTAATCGGCTCATTGATACCAGTAACTTCTTAAAAATATTTGGATACAGCATTAAAAATATGGATTATTATATCCATCATTTAAGTAATTTTATTCATTGTGATGATATTGAACATGTTAAACATGAAATGCGTCATCATTTACGTGGTTTTACATCGCGTTATGAAGCCGTTTATCGCCTGTATCATAAAACTGAACAGTGGATCTGGGTGCATGATATGGGCCGGGTTGTTCAGCGCGATCCCAAAACCAATAAACCCATTCGTATGGTGGGTATTCGGCGCAATATTAATAATGAAAAAAAAGCAGAAGAACGATTAAAACTTTCTGCAAGTGTATTTAAAAAAGCGGCACAGGGGATTTTTATATTAGATGAAAAATTAAATTATGTTGATGTTAACCCTTATTATCTTACATTAATCAACCTTAAAGAAAAACAGTTGCTTGGTCGTCATGTTTTTGATATCACTCAGAGTAATAAACCAGAACTTCAGAAAACCCATTTATCAATCTTAAGGCAATTAATGAGCAAAGGTGAATTTGAAGGTGAGATTATTGAAGAATTAAGTGATGGTAAAGAATTACCTTTATGGATACATATTAATGCAATCTATAATACACAAAATAAGATTCGTCAATATATTGGCATTGTGACTGATTTAACCGAACGCAAAAACTCAGAAAAACGCCTATCCTATTTACAAACTTACGATACCCTGACCGATTTACCCAACCGTTATTATTTTAATAATCAATTGCATAGTTATTTAACCAATAGTTTAAAACAATTAACCCAATGTGCCATTATTCGCATCAATCTGGATCGTTTTCGTTATTATAATGAGTTATTGAATCATCATGGTGGAGATGAATTATTACGTCAGGTTGCCAATCGTCTACGTCAAGCCAATGCCGAAGCCGTGGTGGTTGCCAGACTGAATGCCGATGATTTTTCGGTGATTCTGGAGTGTGGACAAAATACAAATCAGATCACCTTGCATTGTGAGAAACTGATTGCTGCGTTTGAAGAACCGTTTAAAATTAATCATCAGGAATTGATCATGACCATTTCAATCGGGGTGGCAATTTTCCCCGAACATGGTCGTCAGATGGATAGTTTAAACAACCATGCCGAACTTGCCCTACTTGAAGCAAAACGCATTGGCGGAAATACCATCCGGATTTATCATAATGAAAAACGCTTGTCTTCGGCCTCTAGGGTCAATCTGGAAAATGAATTACGCCGTGCCATTCAGCAAAATGAATTAACTGTTTATTACCAGCCAAAATTCAACGCAAAAACCAAAACGATTGATAGTTTTGAAGCACTGGTACGTTGGAATCATCCCGAACATGGCATTATTCCCCCTGCCCAATTTATTCCGCTGGCCGAAGAAACCAGCCTAATCTCCACTATTGGTAAAATTGTGCTGGATATGTCCTGTGCCCAGATTAAAAAATGGTCAGATTTGGGCTTTAAAAATATCAGTGTATCGGTCAATATCGTCGCGCAGCAAATTCAACGTGGAAACTTTATTGAAGAAATTGATTGTACACTTAAAAAATATGGCATTTCTTCACGCCAATTAGAGTTGGAAATTACCGAAACGTCTATTATGGAAAATACGGATGATGTGAAACACTTTATGCATCAGCTTAGACAGCGAGAAATCAAAGTATCATTAGACGATTTTGGCACAGGTTATTCTTCTTTGGCCTATTTGGCTCAATTTTCATTTGATATCATCAAGATTGACCGCAGTTTTGTCTCAAAAATTGGTACGGCTAATCAAGATGCCATTGTCCGGGCCATCATTGCCATGACCAAAACCATGGATAAAAAAGCGGTTGCTGAAGGTGTTGAAACACAAGCACAATATGACTTTTTAATGCGAGAAAGCTGTGATTTTCTACAAGGTTATTTAATCGGTAAGCCCTTGCCCCCACAGCAGGCAACTGATTTTTTAACCAATTACAAAAACTGCCCGTTTCTCATCACAGATGTCATGTAATTTCGCCCCTTAAAATAAACACTTGGTACTATTGTATATGCCTATAAAATGCTATAGTAGCTCACCAAAAATTTTATTGATCTTGCTTAATTTATAGTATTTAAGTGCTTAACGTAATAGAGAGTAAAATGGACGATCAATCTTTAAAGCAACAGGCTTTGTATTACCACGAATTTCCGCGCCCAGGTAAAATCAGCGTCACTCCTAGTAAACAACTCGTTAACCAACATGATTTAGCACTTGCCTATTCTCCTGGTGTTGCTGTTCCTTGTCTTGAAATAGAACGTGATCCTACTTTGGCAGCAAAATATACTGCCCGTGGAAATCTTGTTGCTGTTGTGAGTAACGGTACTGCGGTACTGGGTCTGGGTAATATTGGACCACTTGCTTCAAAACCTGTCATGGAAGGTAAAGGCGTATTATTTAAAAAATTCGCTGGTGTTGATGTTTTCGATATTGAAATTGCAGAAAACGATCCAGATAAAATTGTGGATATTGTGGCTGCACTTGAACCTACATTTGGCGGCATCAACTTAGAAGATATCAAAGCGCCAGAATGTTTTTATATTGAGAAAAAACTGCGTGAACGCATGAATATTCCGGTATTCCATGATGATCAACATGGTACCAGTATTATTGTTGGTTCTGCATTGCTCAATGCCCTGCAAATCGTAAATAAAAAAATTGATGAAATTAAAATTGTCGCATCTGGTGCAGGTGCCGCAGCATTATCCTGTTTAGATTTGTTATGTGCTCTGGGTGCAAAAAAAGAAAATATTATCGTTGCCGATTCACGTGGTCTGATCACCACATCGCGTGAAGGTCTGGACGAATCCAAAAAACGCTATATGCAGGATATTCCGGAATCCAAACTGCATGAAGTCATTCCAGGTGCAGATATGTTCCTCGGCCTATCTGCTGCTGGTATTCTGACCAAAGAAATGGTCAAGGATATGGCAAAAGATCCGATTATTTTTGCGCTCGCCAATCCGGATCCGGAAATTTTACCAGAACATGCACATGAAGTTCGTCCGGATGCCATCATGGCGACAGGTCGTTCTGACTATCCAAATCAGGTTAATAACGCACTGTGCTTCCCTTATATCTTCCGTGGTGCGCTGGACGTTGGTGCAACCACCATTAATGAAGACATGAAAATTGCCTGTGTACATGCCATTGCGCGTATGGCGCATGTAGAAGCAGATGCTGCAACCTATGGCGAAAAATCTGCATCGTTTGGTCGTGATTATTTAATCCCTCGTCCACTTGATCAACGCCTGATTCTGGAAATTGCCCCTGCTGTTGCACAAGCCGCAATGGATTCTGGTGTCGCAACCCGTCCAATTGAAGACTTTTCTGTCTATCGTCAACGCTTATCCGAATTTGTCTACAATTCTGCATTTATCATGAAACCGATTTTTGCACAGGCCAAAAGCGATCCAAAACGAATCGCCTATGCCGAAGGTGAAGATCAGCGTGTCCTACGTGCGGCACAAATTGCAGTTGATGACGGTGTTGCCAAACCGATTCTGGTCGGCCGTACCGCAATCATTGAAAATAATATCAAAAAACTGGGCTTACGTTTACAAGATGGCGTAAACATCGAGATTATCGATCAGGAAAAAAATCCGTTCTATGAAGAATTCTGGAAGGATTATTATCAAGCCAATCAACGTAACGGTATTACGGTAGAATACGCGCAACGTGAAACACGTCGCCGTTCAACTTTAATTGCTGCTATGCTGGTTAAGTTTGGTAAAGCTGATGGGATGCTGTGTGGCACATATTCTAGCTATGATATTCATCTAGATTTTGTACGTAATGTGATTGGACTTAAGCAAGGTCGTAGCAACTTCTTTACCTTAAATGCGTTGATGCTTGAAGACCGCAATGTCTTTATTGCAGATACCTATGTCAATACCAACCCAACTGCGGAACAACTGGCAGAAATGACCATTCTAGCGGCCGAAGAAGTGCGTCGTTTTGGTATTACACCACGTATTGCACTCTTGTCTCACTCCAGTTTTGGTAGTGATGCACATGATCCAAGTGCACAAAAAATGCGTGAAGTGTATCGTATCTTGTCTGAGATTGCGCCTGAGCTTGAAGTGGAAGGTGAAATGCATGCTGATGCAGCACTTGATGAAAATATTCGTCATTTTGCATTCCCGAATTCACGCTTTAAAGGTTCTGCCAACTTATTGATCATGCCGAATCTGGATGCTGCCAATATTTCATTTAACTTATTGAAATCAACTTCTGGTAATAATGTTACCATTGGGCCAATTCTATTAGGTGCAGCAAAACCTGTACATATTCTGACGCCAACTGCGACGACACGTCGTGTCATCAACATGACCGCATTGACCGTTGCAGAAATTCAACAAGCAGAACAGCAATAACTTGTATTGCTCATTTATAGGTTTGAACAACAGTTTTAACTTGTAAATTTTTAAAAAGCCTCTATCGTATTCATAACGATAGAGGTTTTTTTCATGCAAATTTACTTGGTAGGTGGCGCAGTACGTGACCATTTATTACAGCGTCCGATCATCGAAAGAGATTATGTGGTGGTAGGTGCAACGCCACAACAATTAATACAGCAAGGTTTTCAACCTGTGGGTAAGGATTTTCCGGTCTTTTTACATCCGGAAAGTAAAGATGAATATGCACTTGCCCGTACCGAACGAAAAAATGGTCATGGTTATGGTGGCTTTGATTTTTACACTTCTCCAGAAATTACACTAGAACAAGACCTTTATCGTCGGGATCTCACCATCAATGCCATGGCAATGAATGAAGCTGGTGATATTTTTGACCCCTATCATGGGCAACAGGATCTGGATCAGCGTATCTTGCGCCATGTCTCCGATGCATTTATTGAAGATCCATTACGCGTATTGCGCGTGGCACGTTTTACCGCACGTTACCATACCTACGGATTTAAAATTGCCGATGAAACCTTGGCATTAATGCAGCATATCGCCCAATCGGGTGAACTGGAACATTTAACTGCCGAGCGGGTCTGGAAAGAAACCGTACGAGCCTTGGCAGAAGAGCATGCTGATGTTTATTTTCAGGTATTAAAAGATTGTGGTGCCCTAAAAATTCTTTTCCCTGAAATTGATGCCCTGTTTGGTGTACCGCAACGTCCCGAGTATCATCCCGAAATCGATTGTGGTATTCATACCTTAATGTCGTTACAGCAAGCTTGCCAAAATCAATTTAGCACCATTGTGTGTTTTGCAGTGCTATGCCACGACCTCGGCAAGGCACTCACCCCTGCTGATGTTTTACCTCGGCATATCATGCACGAAAAACGAGGTATTGAACCGGTCAAGGCACTCTGCCAACGCCTTAAAGTACCCACCGAATATCAACAATTGGCCTTAAAAGTCTGCGAGTTTCATTTACTATGCCATCAACTGTTTACATTAAAGGCCAGCACCATCTGGAAATTACTAAAAAATCTTGATGTCTTACGCAAACCGGAATTTGTGGTCTGGTTTAGTCAGGCTTGTTTATGTGATGCCCGTGGCCGCTTAAATTTTGAAGATAAAGCCTATCCACAGGCAGATGTATTGCAAGAATTAGCCAAGCAGATTCGTGAATTAAAAATCGACATTCCCGCCGATTTAAAAGGTGCAGACATTGGCGAGCATCTTACCGAACAGCGCATGATCTTTATTCGCAGTTTTATGGAAAATCATTCCTAATCTAGGAGTATGAACTGGATATTATTCATAATGGAGATATGAGAATTATAGTATATCGCAAGGTTATCTAAAGAATATAAAGCATGAATAATTAAATTTTATTATTTATCTTTATTTTCTTAAATATTTGACTAAATTAATTAATATTGGGGTCAGTACCAAGGCAATTAATATTGCAGAAATTATATTAACGACCAAATGCCCATACTGATATAACTCTAACCCAAAAATTAACCTTACACCTACTACAAAAAACACAATAAAAATCATGATCAACCAGTAATCAAAATTTATTTTTAAATTTATAATTTCATGTTTTGGCATTCTAAAAATACATAGAATGATAAAAATAAAACCAACCATTGTACTCATATGCTGCACAATTTTAAAAATAAAAATATGATGATTAAATAAACTTATTTTTTCATTTAAGATAGGAAATATATTTAAAAAATATCCTGTATTATGACTAAAATTATCCCATAGGATATGAGAAATTATACCGATTAATAATGAATAAATTACAATTATCCAATTATTTTTAAAATAACTATTCCAGTCATATCCTTCATAATTAATAAATCTTGACTTTAAAAATAAAGGAAGATTATGAATTAAGCTATCCCGAACAAGATAATGAAAAATAAAAACAACAAGCAATCCAAGTGGTAAATCAAAATTAAAAATACCAATTAAATTATGACTATAGTCACTTCTAATTCTCATCCTTAAAAAATATTCGAAATCAGGAATTAAGCTGCCTATAATGAGTCCTGTTAATGAAAATTTTCTGGAAAATTTTGCAAGTGGTAAAACAATTGCAGGATGAGCAAAAGTAAATGGCATAATTTATATCCATACGTCAATCTCAACTTTAATTCATTATTAACTGATTAATAAATAATTTAAAATTGTTAATTTTACACAAATATTGCTCGCCTCACCGCCTTTGGCGGCTCGGCGAGGGAGGGACTTTGGGGGCGTACGCCCCCAAAGTCCCTTGCAATTTTGATTGCCGTAGGCAACCAAAATTGCAAAAACATAAGATTATTAGCGTTTTAGTGAAAAATGATATTCTTAGATAAGTTGAGATTGGCGTATCGATGTATAAATATAAAAAACTTAATCTAAACAATAAACAACAATGCCAATCTCACCTGTTCATAACTTAAACGGGTGGCTTCCACCAATGGTCTCAATTTGATGCTGCCATCATCATTCATGTCTTCGGCATTATTGCGCTTTTGCAATTTTTTATAGGCTGTGCGAATCGGCTCTAAATCTTCTTCATCAGGTTTAATCCGCTCTATATTTAAATTTTGTTCCCGCGATAAACGTGCCAAATGATTAATAATTGTGGATTTTGTCAATTTTCGTTCGGCAGCAATATCTTCAATCTCATAATCCGCTTCAAATAACGCTTTGGTTTCCTCAAGCGTATTGGTGCTATAACTTTCTTTTATTTTTTTACCGATTTTTTTCTCATTCCGTTCGATCTCAAGCAAATTCAGCGTTCCACCACAACGACGAATAAAGGCATCATGCTGCTTACTCAAATCCATCTCGGCAAAATGCTGTTCTGCTTCAGAGGACAATTCCTGAAAACGGCTATCGGCTTTCATGGCAAGCCGATCCAGTTCCAGTGCCTGAGGATTAAAATCAACCAGTTTTAAACCTTCCAGAGATTTTAACCGCGACAATGCCACATAGCCCTGACCCTTTTCAAAAGTATTGGCCAGATTAATTTCCGCACTTTCAAGCGTCATGCCCTGACTTTTGTGAATGGTAATCGCCCATGCTAGACGAAGCGGAATCTGGGTCAAACTCGCCAATACCTGTCCCTGTTCATTTTCAATTGACCAGGTTTCAGGTTCAACCACAATGGTCGAACCATCTTTCATCAGCACCTGCGGCAAAATACCTTGTTCTTCGTCCTCTACAAATCCCTTAATTTCTCCAATACTACCATTCACATAACCCATGTCAAAATTATTTTTGACAAACATGACTTTGGCGCCTTTTTTTAACTCAAGCTGCTGCGGCGCACGCACCGAAGACTTAAGGGTTTCAATCAGTTTTTCATTACCATCAACAATCGCATCAAAACGTTTTAATTTGCCTTCAATCTGTCCCAAATGTTGGTAGTTCAAGTTATCTACATCCATATTATGGGTATAAAGACGGGTGACAATTTCATTTTGATGTGGTTGATGCTTGGTTTGAAGCAACTGCTGGATATGTTGCTCGGAAATATCCTGCCGACGAATCGCATTGAGAATTTGATCCAAGACGCTGTCTGATTGACGGTGCTGTTCTGTCAGGTAACAGACTCGAAATTTGGCGTCAACCCAAGCTTCCGACATAAAAGCAAATTTATCCCGGTTTAATTCACCATTTCGTCCAACAGGTGGCAACTGGAAAAAATCACCCGACGCAATAACCTGAATTCCACCAAATGGCTGATCTGAATCCTTAAAAAATTTTAACACCTGATTGACCAGATTCAACTGCTTGGCATGTAACATCGAGATTTCATCAATCACCAGTACCTGCGTTTTTTCGATATGTTCACGTAAATATTTACGTTCGTACATACGCTTTAATTCAGATTCGGTTAAAGTGTCTTTAATGCCAATCCCGGCCCAGGTATGGATGGTCATGCCATTCATATGTGTCGCAGCAATCCCGGTCGATGCTGTCACGGCAACAGTGACTTTTCTGGCCTTTAAATATTGAATATATTGATTTAAGGTATACGTCTTCCCCGCACCTGCCGATCCGGTTAAAAATATATTTTCACCAGCTTTTAATAATTTCAGGGCAGTTTCTTGTTTCATAAATACAATCGTATGGCTTAAATTCAGGCCTAAGTTTAGCGGAAAAACCTGATGCAATAAAATATTCTTTTATTTCGCCTCGATTTGCGGACTGAACCTAAGTCTTTTAGATCGAATACAATGATGTAAAGCCGTTTCACAATAAATCATTACAAATGGTAGGTGTTTTGTAGGTGGCGAAAAATTATAGATTTTCTCATACTTCGGTTAGATCGATAGGCAAAGTATACAGAAGGTCGAACTCATATTTTTAATATTATTTAACCAAATGTTTGAAATTATAAAAGTTATATCAAACCTGATGATTTAAAAACTTAATTCCCGCTCCCAACTTTGGGGATATTGTTCACTAGCAATATCCCTTTTTTTTATTTGTGCTATTTTCAACAGCTTTATAAAATTCTTCCTTGCTTAAAAAACACGATGCTATTGTTGTTGAAATTCTTCATCTTTACACATACTTATCAATCCAGTTACTGATAGCGTTTAAATAAGCGATGAACAGGATGATCCTGTGGCATGAGTTCAATTAACCGCTCAACCGCATCCAGCGCATCCGGGAAATAAGCAATATGCTTAAGTAACAAATCTTTTTCTTCAATTTTAAAAATTGCTTCGCTTAATCGCGATTCAATACAATCCCGCCAAGCTGTTAAAAAAGGACTTTCCGTTTTGGATAAAAAAACACCTTTATAGAACTGCAAGGCTGATTGTACATAATCGGCATCCAGTGCTGTTTCCAATTCTAGAAAATCGGCATGAACATCAAGCAGTAAACGATAGGGACGCGATCCCAGCATGCCACCCAAAAGCTCACGTAACTGCGACATTTCCGCTTTTAAAGTCCCTAGACTAACCTTTCTTTCGCCATATAACGCATGATGCAATTGATCCAGCGTCATGCCCTGTTTGCATAAGGTCAAAATGGTCACGATTTCGATTTGTCTTGGTGTTAGTGCGATGGCACGTCCCTGATATTGTACTTGTGGGGCACCAAAACATTTGAGTTTAAGTTGAGCCTGCTGCACTAGTTCCAAGGCGCTCTGAATAATCCCTGCACATCGTTCTGCGGCCAGCACACCCAAGCTATTATGATTTTTCCATTTGGTAGATAAGTCGACCACACCGACAATCTGTTTCGTATTGTCATAAATCGGTGCGGCATAACATACCCAGTCATGGATGGAGCTCATGTAATGCTCATTAGAAAAAACACAACTCGATTGACGCGTTCTTAACGAAAGGGCCAATGCATTGGTCCCAACAAAATCTTCACGCCACTGCCCCCCTTTGACAAAGTGGACTCTTTCGGCGGCATGTCGCATGTGACAGCTTGCACCTACCCAGCGGATTAACGAGGTGGTATCGGCAACCGCAATTACCATTGAAGAACTATCTGCGACATGCCTTAAATCATCAGCACAAAAATTCATGGCACGATCAAGTACAGATTCAAATTGTGTATTTTTTGTAATCGGAGCAGCCATCCGGTCTTCAGGAATTTTAGCTTCTTTGGAGCGCTGCCAAGAGCTGGCAATCGATTGTCCCAAACAGGCACTTTCAGCAGCATTAATAACAGCCTTGTTTTTTAACCGATCAACTTCTCTACGCTGTTGATTTACTTCGTTATTTAGTAGCATTGTAACATCCTTATTCAAAGTAAAGGAATTCCAACCTTTTGCCAACCTTATATTGCTATGCTATTTCAACAATACTACATTGTATCTGCGCCATCAGCGATATGTTAAGTATATATGTATCATGTCGTGGATACATTTAACAATGTTACTTAGACAAAAGGATGTCAATATGCGCTATGCAGACCCAAATACTGAAGGATCAAAAATTCAGTTTAAAGTACAGTATGAAAACTTTATTGGCGGTAAATGGATTGCGCCAGTTAAAGGACAATACTTTGATAATGTTTCTCCGGTCAATGGCGAGATATTTACAAAAGCACCTCGTTCAACTGTAGAAGACATCGAACTTGCCTTGGATGCTGCACATGCAGCAAAAGAAAAATGGGGCAATGCTTCTCCAACCGAACGCTCCAATGTTTTATTAAAAATTGCTGATCGTTTGGAAGAAAATTTAGAAACACTGGCAGTTGCAGAAACCTGGGATAATGGTAAACCTGTTCGTGAAACACTGGCAGCAGACATTCCTCTTGCCATTGACCATTTCCGTTATTTTGCCGGTTGTATTCGTGCACAGGAAGGCGGAATCTCTGAAATTGATCACGATACCATTGCTTACCATTTTCACGAGCCCTTAGGTGTCGTTGGACAAATTATTCCATGGAATTTCCCGATCCTGATGGCAGCATGGAAAATTGCACCAGCACTGGCGGCAGGTAACTGTATCGTCCTTAAACCAGCAGAACAAACGCCTGTCAGTATTCTGGTATTGGCTGAACTTATTCAAGATATTTTACCAGCCGGTATTCTGAACATCGTCAACGGTTTTGGTGCAGAAGTGGGTCGTCCACTGGCAACCAGCCCACGTATTTCCAAAATTGCATTTACCGGTTCAACTCAGGTTGGTCAGTTGATCATGCAATATGCAACTGAAAACATTATCCCTGTAACCCTTGAGCTGGGTGGTAAATCACCAAATATCTTCTTTGAAGATATTCTTGATCGTGAAGATGATTATTTGGAAAAAGCACTTGAAGGCTTCTCCATGTTTGCCTTGAATCAGGGTGAAATTTGTACCTGTCCTTCCCGTGCACTGGTACAAGAAAGCATTGCAGATCAATTCCTAGAAAAAGCGGTTGAACGTGTAAAACGCATTAAAACCGGTCATCCACTTGATACAACAACCATGATTGGTGCACAGGCATCACAAGAACAGCAAAATAAAATCCTTGGCTGTATTGCAACAGGTCGTGAAGAAGGCGCACAGGTATTAACCGGTGGTGAGGCACGTCATGATGTAGGTCAAGGTTTCTATATTGAGCCAACGATCTTTAAAGGCGACAACAGCATGAAGATTTTCCAGGAAGAGATTTTTGGACCCGTGCTATCAGTTACGACCTTTAAAGATTTTGATGAAGCCATCAAAATTGCCAATGATACGATTTATGGTCTAGGTGCAGGTGTATGGTCGCGTTCTGCCCATACTACTTATCGTGCCGGTCGTGCAATTCAGGCTGGTCGTGTCTGGACCAACTGTTATCACCTCTACCCTGCCCATGCTGCATTTGGTGGCTATAAAAAATCAGGTATTGGCCGTGAAAACCACAAGGATATGTTGAACCATTATCAACAAACCAAAAACTTATTGGTGAGCTATTCTGAAAAACCAATGGGCTTTTTCTAAGCACCTCCTATTTATCCCTTCTCTCCCACCCAGATCTTCGGATCTGGGTTTTTTATGCATCTACTTTTTTTTACTCTTCAAATCAGATACGATTTAATTCTTAGCACGCTCTAACATTCGTTATTAAATTTAGGGTCTGTTGACATTTCGTCTATGATTGCGAAAGCAAGTATCCAGAGCAAAGTTCAAAAGTTGTTAAGGCTTTAGCTTTATAGCGTTTGATTTGGGATACGTTAACTCTGGATGCCGGATCAAGTCCAGCATGACACAAATGTAGCTTACATTTTGAATTTTGCTATAATTATCATTAAATCAGCTATCGGCATTTTCCTACTGGCCTTATTCTATAGATCACTTCCAATCCATCAGGTGTATTATGAATTTTCTTGATTTAGCACAATCCCGTTATACCAGCAAAGCTTACGATGCAAATAAAAAAATTCCAGAAGAAACATTAACACAACTGCTTGAGATTCTACGTTTAACGCCGTCATCGATTAATATTCAGCCATGGCAATTTATTGTGGCACAAAGTCAGGGGGCTAAAGAAAAAATTGCCGAAGCCATGCCCGATACCTTTGCTTATAATATTCCGAAAGTTCTAAATGCTTCCGAAGTCATTATTTTTACTGTTCGATCTGATATTGATCAGAACCATCTGGATAAAATTCTGAATGCCGAAGACGAGGCCGGACGCTTTAGAACGCCTGAATCAAAAGAAACTCAAAGAACAACGCGTCAGGGTTATATTAATCTTTATAAACAGCAGAATAAGATCAATGGCTGGGTTGAAAACCAGACGCATATTGCATTGGGTAATGCCCTGTTTGCGGCCAAGGCAGCAAATATTGATGCGACCCCAATTGGCGGTTTCAATCATGAAATTCTGGATCGGGTATTTGACTTTCAGGCACAGGGTTTACGCAGCGTGGTTCTACTTGCACTGGGCTATCATAGTGACACCGATTTCAACGCCGATTTGCCCAAAGGACGTTTAAAAACAGAAGATGTGATTAAAATTATTTAAGTCATCCCCATGGAAAAATATCCATTCGCATAAACATTAGTCACTTTTTTAAACAGTTAACAGCAATGCGAGACTGTTTGAATCCGCATCTCTCTGTTATGCTTAGATTCAAACGCTTTGTTGCATATTTCAGGATTTCGATTACATGACTGTTCGCATTGGTACGCCACTACAATCATCTGCTACACGAGTATTATTTCTAGGCGCTGGAGAACTGGGCAAGGAAGTTGTGATTTCTTTACAACGTCTGGGTGTCGAAGTCATTGCCGCAGACCGTTATGATCATGCGCCTGCCATGCAGGTTGCGCATCATAGTTATACGCTAGATATGAGTAATGCTGAAGCATTAAAAAAACTCATCGATGACGTTCAACCGCATTTAATCGTTCCTGAAATTGAAGCCATTGCAACAGAAGTATTACTGGAAATTGAGGCGAAAAATATCGCTACAGTAATTCCTTCGGCCAAAGCGGTTAACCTCACCATGAATCGTGAGGGCATTCGCCGTCTTGCCGCCGAAGAACTTGGTTTACCTACATCAACCTACCGTTTTGCCGATAGTCTGGAAAGTTTCCGCGCTGCCTGTGATGACATTGCTTACCCGAACTTTGTCAAACCAGTCATGTCATCTTCTGGTAAAGGGCAATCCCGTGTCACCAGTTTTGAGGAAGTGGATGCAGCATGGAATTATGCCATGCAAGGCGGACGGGTGAATCAGGGTAAAGTCATTGTCGAATCACAAATTGATTTTGATTTTGAAATCACCCTACTGACAGTAAGAGCAAAAAATCCTGAAACGGGCGCCATCGAAACCCACTTTTGTGATCCAATCGGACACCGTCAGGACTCTGGCGATTATGTTGAAAGCTGGCAACCACAATTAATGACAGATGCAGCACTGGCAGAATCGAAACGTATTGCCGATAAAGTCACTACAGCATTGGGCGGTTGTGGTATTTTTGGTGTGGAATTATTTATCAATGGTGATCAGGTCTGGTTTAGTGAAGTTTCACCACGCCCACATGATACGGGTCTGGTAACCTTAGCCAGTCAATTCCAGAGCGAGTTTGAATTACATGCCCGTGCCATTCTTGGCTTACCAGTCAACACCACCCGACATAGTGTAGCAGCAAGTGCGGTAATCTATGCCGGTCAGGATGCGACCAATCTAACCTATACCAATCTGGACAAAGCACTGGCTTATGCTGAGAGTGATTTACGCCTGTTTGGCAAACCGGAAGGCTTTCGCCGTCGTCGTATGGGGGTTGCCACTGCACGGGCTGAAACCACAGATCAGGCCCGTGAACATGCAGTGACTACGGCCCAGCTCGTGCTTGTAGAGAAATTCACAGACTAATCACCAAATCAGCCCAAATTGTCTTGGGCTTTTTTATGTAGAGAAATGATGCGTATGCCCAAGCTTGCCCCGCTTTCCAATTTCGTCACTTTAGGACAGGATCTTAAAGGCATTAATGACTGGCGTAGCCTGATTGAAGAGCAACTCGATGCAGCCTTTAATTCGGGCACCTCCATTCGTGACATTGTCACCGAACGTTCCAATCAGATTGATCTGGTCTTACGTTTTTTATGGAAAAATGCCGGACTGGAACAGACAGATCTTGGTCTTTTTGCCGTAGGCGGCTATGGCCGTCGCGAAATGTTGCCTTATTCTGATGTCGATGTCCTGATTCTTTCAGAAGATGAGATTGATCCGGAAGCAGAAGAAAAAATCAAAACCTTTGTTTCTTCCCTATGGGATGTTGGCAATTTTAAACCGGGCATCAGTGTGCGCACCTTAAAATCGTGTTTTGAGCAAGCCAAAGCAGATCTCACCATTGCGACCTCACTGATTGAATCACGATTGCTGATTGGCAAAGAATGCCTAAGCAAATGGCCGCGACGTATCGTATCCGAAGGCTGGTCAGACAAAACTTTTTTTGATGCAAAGATGCAGGAACAACGGCATCGTCATGAACAACATAATAATACCGAAAGCAATCTGGAACCCGATATCAAAAATGCACCCGGTGGCTTACGGGATATGAATCAGATTGGCTGGATTGCCAAACGACATTTTCGCGTGCAACGAATTTATGATCTGGTACATCTGGGTTTTATCAGTGAATTTGAACTGGGTTTATTAGAAGAAGCTGAAATCTTCCTATGGGAAATTCGTCATTATTTGCATCGTATTAGAAAACGTGATGAAAATCGTCTGTTATTTGATTATCAACGTGAAATCGCAGCAAAAATGGGCTATGTACGTCAGGAAGGTCAACATCCGAATCACGCCATTGAACAATTTATGAAGCGTTATTATCGTACTGCCCAAACGGTTTCCACGCTGAATGAATTATTGCTCAATTATTTTAATGAAGCGGTGATTACCCCACGTTTGCCGGATTATGAACGTAAAATTATCGATCTGAACCAGAATTTTAAACTGGTTGATGACAAGCTTGCCGTCACCCATCACAAAGTATTTTCAGAAAGTCCAAGTGCCATTCTGGAAGTCTTTTATTTGATGGCAAACCGTACTGATATTCAAGGCATTCGTGCCAGAACCTTACGTCTATTGATTCTGGCTGCCAAAAAAATTGATCAGAACTTTCGGGATAATCCGATTCATCAAGCCTTATTTATGGCCATTATCCGCTCGCCATATCGTCTATACGAAACTTTAGTCGCAATGAAACGCTATGGTGTACTGGGACATTATATTCCTGCCTTTGGTCAAATCATGGGCCTGATGCAATACGATCTTTTCCATATTTACACCGTAGATGCCCATACCTTATTGCTGATTCGCAATTTAAACCGCTTTGCCGAACCCGAGTTTAGCAAGCAATATCCTATGGTCAGCAGCGTGTTCCAACGTTTGAACCGTAAAGATATTATTTATCTGGCAGCATTATTTCACGATATTGCCAAAGGTCGTGGTGGCGATCATAGTGAACTGGGTGCAGAAGATGCCATCGAGTTTTGCCGTCAGCATGGTTTAACCGAACGTGAAGGAAAAATGGTGGCTTGGCTCACCCGTAACCATCTGATCATGTCACTCACTGCCCAGAAGAAAGATATTTCCGATCCGGATGTGGTACAGGGTTTTGCCGAACAGATGGGCGATATGGAGCATTTGGATTATTTATACTGCCTTACTGTTGCCGATATCAACGCCACCAACCCAACCTTGTGGACCAACTGGAAAGCCTCACTGTTACGCCAGCTCTATTCACAGGCACGGGAAATTATTCGTGCTGGTATTGACCGCCCTGTCGATCATCAAATGTTGATCGAAGATACCAAATTTGCGGCGATTGATATTCTGGCTGATGAGTTCCCGACCACGGAAATTGAAGAAGTCTGGCAGGAATTGGGCGATGACTATTTCCTCAAAGAAAGTGCCGATGAAATCGTCTGGCATACCAGTGCAATTCTGCGACATGGTGACAATCCTGATCCACTGGTATTGATCCGTGAACATCGTAAAGCGGTACAATTGTTTATCTACACCCGTGACACACCAAACCTGTTTGCCACCACGGTTGCTGTACTCGATCGCATGAATCTGGATGTGCAGGACGCCCGTATTATCACAGCGGCCACCAACTTTTCACTGGATACCTATGTAATTCATGATCGCCTTGGCAGCATTATGTCTGATCCGGAACGGTTACATCAAGTTACCAGTGCGCTGGTAAAAGCATTGTGCCATGCCGATCAATATCCAGGAGTGATGCAACGTATTATTCCACGGCAACTTCGCCATTTTGAAGTCGAAAATACCGTGGATATCCGACTGAATCATGCCCTAAACCAGAATATGGTGGAAATTTCCACACTTGACCAACCCGGTTTACTGGCGCGTGTCGGCGGCTTATTTATGATGCAGGGACTGGATATTCATTCTGCCAGAATTGCTACGCTGGGTGAAAAAGCAGAAGATATTTTCTTTGTCACCAAACAGGACGGTATACCGCTAGATGAAGAAGAATCCAAAGATTTTGCCGAGAAATTAAAACTGGCATTAGATGAAGCATCGAATCGGGTCACGATTCAACACTGATGATGACCCTATACTGATGAATGTATTTTTAACCAACATATTTTTTGACTAGAGTGTTTGCAATGAATCCAGATTTGGCGTTACTCCATCCTTATCCTTTTGAAAAACTCAATGCATTGTTTGCCGATGTCGTGCCAGCAAACTTGCCATTGATTCCCCTTTCAATCGGGGAGCCAAAGCACCCTGCACCTGAATTTGTAAAAACAGTCATCAGTGAAAATTTTAACCATCTTTCCACCTATCCCAATAGTAAAGGCCTGCCGGAATTGCGCCAAAGCATTGCCAACTGGTTAAAACAGCGTTTTCAGCTCAACAGCATTGATGCAGAAACTCAGATTTTACCGGTCAGTGGTACCCGTGAAGCTATTTTTTCCTTTGTACAGGCATCGATTGATCGCAGTCAAACCCCTTATGTAGTGATGCCCAATCCTTTTTATCAGATTTATGAAGGTGCTGCACTACTTGTAGGTGCCAAACCCTATTTCGTCAACTGTACGATTGCCAATGATTACAAAGGCGATTTTGATCAAGTGCCTAGTGAAGTCTGGCAAAATACCGCCATTTTGTTTGTCTGCACGCCGGGTAATCCAACCGGCGCGGTGTTATCCAAAGACGATTTTAAAAAGCTGATTCAATTGTCAGATCAATATGGTTTTATTATTGCATCTGATGAATGCTATTCCGAACTGTGGTTTGATCAGGCACCCGTGGGCTTGCTTGAAGTCTGTGCAGAAATTGGCCGTGATGATTATAAAAACTGTATCGTTTTTCACTCTCTGTCCAAGCGTTCCAATTTACCTGGCATGCGTTCCGGCTTTGTCGCAGGTGATGCCGCTTTACTGGTACCCTATCTTAAATATCGTACTTATCACGGTGCCGCTATGCCGGTACAGCATCAACTTGCCTCCATTGCAGCTTGGAATGATGAAACGCATGTTGAAGAAAACCGTAAAGCCTATCGGAAAAAATTTGATTTATTCCAGCAGGAATTAGGCAATTTACTGCTGCTTAAAAAACCCGATGCCGGTTTTTATTACTGGTTACAAGTCGATGATGATGAAGCCTTTGCCAGAAAATTATTAAGTGAAGCCAATATCAAAGTGTTACCAGGTCGCTATCTTTCCCGCACTACAGACCAAGGGAATCCGGGTGAGAATCATGTGCGTATGGCATTGGTCGCAAGCATTGAACAATGCGAAGAAGTCATCAAGCGCTTAAAACAGATTCTTTGATGTTTTTTGTGTATAAGAAAATATTTAAACGCATTGCTTGTTAGGAAGTAATGCTTTTTTAAATCATTATTATCGTGCATTTGCTCAGTCGTTCAAATATACATCTTGGACATACAATTGGAGCAAAAATATATTCTAATGACACCGCAATTTGCAGGCATTTCAAAAAAAGAACTTGGTTCCTTCGTAACTGTACTTGATCAACATCGGCAAATCATTATCAATGCATTAGATTTTTTAATTAGCAGCATATAATTATAAAAAAAAACCGCATCACGAATGATACGGCGCGCTAAACTGGATATTATTATTTTTGAGCTTATGCAGTGGCTTTTTTAGCTTCTAATTCCGCACGTACTGTTTTTGCCATTTTCACCATCTCGGTCAATGCTGCACAAGTTTCATCCCAGTTACGGGTTTTTAAACCACAGTCTGGATTCACCCAAAGACGTTCGGCAGGAATGGTTTTTAAGGCGCCATCAATCACTACACGCATATTATCTGCACTTGGCGTACGTGGACTATGAATATCATATACACCCGGTCCAATCGCATTTGGATAACCCTGTTGATGGAACACTTCAAGTAACTGTAAACCAGAACGTGATGTTTCAATGGTGATCACATCGGCATCCATCGCAGTGATTTGCGGCAAACAATCTTTAAAATCTGAATAGCACATATGGGTATGAATCTGTGTATCCACCTTGGCACTGCTTGAGCAATGTTTAAATGATTTCACCGTCCAGTCCCAATAATCGGCACGATCTGCGGTACGCAGCGGCAAAGCTTCACGGAATGCGGCTTCATCAATTTGGATAATTTCCACACCTGCATCCTGCAAATCGGATACTTCCTGACGAATCGCTTCTGCCAACTGCAAGCACACTTCACGACGGCTACGATGTGCTGGTGGAAATGACCAGTTCAGAATGGTCACAGGACCTGTCAACATGCCTTTTACGATTTTGTCGGTTAAGGAATTGGCATAAGTAATCCATTTTACCGTCATTGCATGTGGACGCGTGATGTCAGCAACTATGATCGGTGGACGGACACAACGTGAACCATAGGATTGTACCCAGCCAAATTTAGACAACCAGAAACCATCTAATAAACCTGCAAAGTATTCCACCATGTCGGTACGTTCTGCTTCGCCATGCACAAACACATCGATACCAAGCTGTTCTTGTTGCTCAATGGCATAGGCGATTTCTTTTTTCATTGCTGCTTCATAGTCAGCATCAGATAAATTGCCTTTATTCCACGCCGCACGCGCTGCACGAATTTCCGCAGTTTGTGGGAATGAACCGATGGTTGTGGTTGGCAATAATGGCAAATTAAATTTTGCCTGTTGTGCTGCATAACGCTCGGTAAATGGTTCCTGACGTGCCTGCCCTTGTAAGTCAAATGCTGCCTGTAAAGCAAAGTTTAATGCTGGATTTTCGCTAATATTGCCATTAGCCAATGCCACTAATTCATCCAGCTTTTGACGGGCAAATGCCAACTTACCCTCAATTTCCGCAGGCACTTGTTCAGAACGTAAATCCACAGGTACATGAAGTAATGAGCTACCTGTAGACAACCATAAACGATCACCTAAAGATTTTTCCGCTGTGACAACGATGTCATTCAGTTGTACCAAATCACTTGCCCAGACACTACGACCATTGATTAAACCTAATGACAGGATTTTATGCGCAGGTAACTGGTCAATGACTTTTTTCCAGAAAAATTCGCCTGCTTTTTCACGAGTAATGTCAATGTGTAAGCCTGCAACGGGTAAATTCACTGCAAGATTTAAATTTTCACCCAACGTTTCAAAATAGGTACTGATGATCAACTTTAAACCATCACGACGTTGTAATAAATTATAGGTACGTTCAAATGCAGCTTGCCATTCTGGCGCAAGATCAAGCACCAAAATGGGTTCATCGACCTGTACATACTCCACACCACGGGCTTTTAAATCATCAAATAATTTGGCATAAATAGGGACCAAAGCATCTATAAATTTTAATGTGGCATGATTTGCAATATAGCCTGCTGCCGCTTCTGTATGCTCAGAACCACAACCACAGGCTGTTGCTGCTGCTTTTTCTGCTTTGCCATCGACAATACGGGATAAATACAGGAATGTCAGTAAACCAGGAACAACTACTTTTAAAGGCTGATTAAATGCTTTGGCACGATCAACCTGTGCCAATAGATCAGAAAAGTCAGCATGAAATTCCTGATTTAAAGTGAATTCCGGCACTAAATAATGATAGTTGGTGTCAAACCATTTGGTCATTTCCAATGCAGCCACATCGCTACAATCTGGCGCACGACCACGAGCCAAATAGAACTGTTGATCGACCTGATTCAATTTTGCACTTTCTGCAAAACGTGCTGGAATCACGCCCAAACGTACAGCTTGCGTCAGAATCGCATCATAAAAAACAAAATCACCGACAGTCAGTAATGCAAGCCCTGCATCCACTTGTGCTTGCCAATTTGCAGCTTCGACTGCTTGTGCTTGTTCCAGAAACTCCGCTTGTGTACTTTCACCTTTCCAATATGCTTCTTCAGCAAACTTCAGTTCACGTTTCACACCGATACGGGGATAACCCAAAATATGTGTTTGAATACCCATCAGATCTGCCTCAATATTAAAATTAATAAAATTCATTTGATGGGACAATAATCAAATAAAATTCATTTTGAAGCAAACTCATTATTTTCATGTTATATTGAATTATATTCACAAAATTATTGATTTCTATGCTGGAACTCCGCCATCTCAGAACCTTGCAAGCTTTACGTGAACATGGTTCACTGGTTTCTGCCGCAGCAGATTTAAACCTGACGCCTTCTGCCATCTCTCATCAACTCAAAGAACTAGAACACTGGTATGATGTGGAAATTGTCAATCGGCGGAGTCGTCCCTTACAGTTTTCCAATGTCGGTCTGCGTTTACTCAAGCTGGCTGATGATATTCTGCCGCAAGTTCAATTGGCCCAATCCGATATTGTGAGATTGGTACATGGTCAAACTGGACGAATTATTTTTTCTTCGGAATGTCATAGCTGTTTTGACTGGCTGATGCCGCTGCTCAATCAATATCGCCAGCAATATCCTGATGTCGATTTGGATTTCGCTTCTGGTTTTGAAATGAACCCGCATGAATTATTACAAAATTCCGAGTTTGACCTCCTGATCACTGCCGATCCAATCGCACTCAAAGGCATTGAATACTTTCCTATTTTTCAATATGAATCCCGTCTGGTCTTATCCAACACACATGCACTGGTACGAGATGAACAGCTCACCATTGAAAAACTGGCAGCAGAAACGCTAATTACCTATCCCGTGGATAAACATCGTCTGGACATCATGGCGCATGTGTTTATTCCTGCAAATATCCAACCAAAACAGATTCGCACCACAGAATTGACACAAATGCTGATTCAATTGGTCGCTAGTGGTCGGGGAATTTCGGCTTTACCGGATTGGGTGGTGTATGAATATGAACAAAAGGGCTGGGTCACCAGTCGTCGTTTAGACTGTATCTCTCCTGAAGGTTTACGCAGAACTTTATATGCGGGTTTTAGAACAGAAGATAAAGACAAAGATTATTTTCACGGTTTCTTGAAACAATTACAGAAATTTTCCAATAAGAGACAAAGTTATTATGCGGATTAAATAGATAGATCAAAAGCAGGGAATTTTCCTGCTAGTCTTCTGATTATACGATGGTTTCTTATCTTTAAAAGAATAAATTAATTCGAGTTTCTCATTTGTGTTTATTTCAGGTTTTAAGAGAGATATTTTCTTATCTCTCCAACCATCAAAAAAACACAAATATTTTTTCATTACTCATCCCGAGTAAGCACTTCAAATAATTCTATTTCAAAGCTTAAATCCGAGTTGGCTGGAATCATTTGACCAATTTGGCGTTCGCCATAGGCAAGATGTGCAGGTACAATAAGTTTTCGTTTACCTCCGACTTTCATGCCGATAATCCCCTGATCCCAGCCTTTGATTACCCGACCTGTACCAATGACGCACTGGAATAATTGACCACGGTCATGGGAGGAATCAAATTTTGTTCCATCATTTAACCAGCCGGTATAATGGGTTTTAATCAAGGCACCTTTGACTGCGGTTTTCCCCTCACCTACGATTAAGTCTATGATTTCCAATTGTTCTGGCATGATGGTACACCCTTAATTTTGATGCGCACATGATAAACTGTTTCTGGCTGACAAGAAAAGTAAAGATTGCGCCTTGATTTTGCTTTTTTAATCACCATATTAATAATCAAGGATTAGTCGACAAAAATCATGCCCAATGATCAATTTTGAGGTAATCTGTTCTCCAGGCAGATTATCGTATTTGCAGTCCATGTTCCCCTTTTGGACTGCATTTTTTTATTTTTGGGAAAGTCATTGATGAATCTTAATCAGGAACTTTTACTGGTATTCAAAACCGCGATAGAAACCGGATCATTTTCTGCCACCGCGCGAAAACTGGGTAAGGCCCCCTCAGCTGTGAGTATGGCGATTTCCCAACTCGAAGATGAATTGGCATTAAGTCTGTTTGATCGCTCCAAACGCGAACCACAACCAACACCGGCTGCTTTAAGTCTTTATCAATCCACCTTACAAACGCTCGCCGTGATGCAACAATGGCAGAACCACGCCCTGCAACTTGCCGATCATGTTGAACCAGTCTTGAGTATTGCCTTTGCCACGGAACTAGAAAGCCTAATCTGGACCAATATATTTCGGCAACTTAGTGAATATTACCCTTTATTAAAATTAGAGATTTTAACCTTACCGCAACAGGAAGCACTGGAATCGGTATTGTCGGGTCGAGTCAATTTTGCCATTTTACTGGAACGTCAAAGCCTAAATGGGATTGAACAATTTATTGAAATTGGTAAAGAAAATATGGTGGCTGTGGTTGCGCCTAATCACCCCTTATACCATCAAAAAGCCAGTTATGATGATTTATTACAGCATCGCCAGATCGTGTTTAATAGCCGTGAAAATCAATCCACCTCAGTTTTGCAATTGTCTTATCATAGTTGGCAAACAGATAATCAATATTTTGCTGTGGATATTATTCATGCTGGTCTTGCCTGGGGCTTTTTACCGCAATCCTATATTGAAGATCATTTAAAAAATCAAACGCTGGCACTCATTGACGTAGAAGATTTCTGTCCAAGTATTACCTTATGTATCGATCTGGTCTGGAGTCGGGAAAGACCCTTGGGTAAAGCTGCACAGCACTTTATCGAGCTGGTCAAACAATCAAGACATAAAGCATAAAAAAGACCTCAAATTTGAAGTCTTTTTTAGATACGCTGAATAAAATAACCGTGACTTATTTAGGTGCTTTAAAGCTGTCTCTTAAATCTAGAATACGGTTAAATACTGGTTTTTCATATAAATGATCATAACGATCTGCAACAAAATAACCTTCCCGTTCAAACTGGAAACGCTGCTCTTTTTCTGCCAGAGCCAATGCTGGTTCAACCACAGCCTGCACCACTTTAAGAGAATCTGGATTTAAATTTTCCAGAAAATCTTCACCCTGTTCCGGATCAGCTGCACTAAATAAACGCTCATAAATACGCACTTCGGCAGGAATACCTTTGGAAGCAGAGACCCAGTGAATTACACCTTTGACTTTACGGCCTTCCGGATTTTTACCTAGTGTGTCCGGATCAATTGAGCATTTCAATTCGATCACTTCGCCATTGGCATCTTTAATCACTTCATCACATTTAATCACATAGGCATGACGTAAACGTACTTCCCCCTGTGGAATCAACCGTTTAAAGCCTTTTGGTGGAACTTCTTCAAAATCCTTACGATCAATATAGATTTCCTTGGTCAAAGGAATAATTCGTTCTCCCATATCCACATTTGGATGACGAGCATGGCTTAAGTCCAGTTCTTCAGGCAAGTTGGTTAAGGTGACTTTTAATGGATTTAACACGGCCATACCACGGGCAGCAGTATTTTCCAGTGATTGACGAATACAAAATTCCAGCATCGCCACATCGACAATACCATCCGTTTTGGATACGCCAACAC
The DNA here is from genome assembly GCF_900096995.1 of Acinetobacter puyangensis. Taxonomy (GTDB): domain Bacteria; phylum Pseudomonadota; class Gammaproteobacteria; order Pseudomonadales; family Moraxellaceae; genus Acinetobacter; species Acinetobacter puyangensis. Next base: position 922,512 of record NZ_OANT01000001.1, on the reverse strand, counting down.
GTTTACAGAAATCTTTTAAGCCTTCTGCGGTAAAACCACGACGGCGCATACCGACCACAGTTGGCATACGCGGATCATCCCAGCCATTAACAAAACCACCTTCAACCAGACGACGTAATTTCCGTTTTGAAGTAATGGTGTAGTCAATATTTAAACGGGAAGACTCATACTGACGTGGCACAGCCTGTGAGTGAACTTTTTCAATCACCCAGTCATAGAATGGACGATGATCCTGAAACTCCAATGTACACAAGGAATGTGTCACCCCTTCAATGGCATCGGATAACGGATGAGCATAATCATACATCGGATAAATTTTCCAAGTATCCCCTGTTTGATGATGATCGGAATGCAACACACGATATAAAATCGGATCACGCATATGGACATTTGCGCTGGCCATATCAATTTTGGCACGCAATACCGCTTCGCCTTCGCCCAATTCACCATTACGCATTTGCTCGAATCGTGCCAGATTCTCATCTACACTGGCATCACGATACGGTGAATTTTTACCTGCCTCATTGAAATTACCACGGTTGATACGAATTTCTTCCGGTGTTTGTAAATCGACATAGGCATCGCCCTGTTGTATCAATTGCAATGCCCATTGATACAACTGTTCAAAATAGCTAGATGCATAACGCGGCTGATCCTGCCACTGAAATCCCAACCATTTGACATCATTGGCAATACCATCAACATATTCCTGCTCTTCGGCATCCGGATTGGTATCATCAAAACGTAAATTACAATAACCGTTATATTCTTCTGCAATTCCAAAATTCAGACAAATGGCTTTGACATGGCCAATATGTAAATAACCATTTGGCTCAGGTGGAAAACGTGTTACCACATGTTGTGTACGACCACTGTCCAGATCATCGGTAATCACCTGACGGATGAAATCTAAACCCGGCTGTTGCTGTACTTGCTGTTCGCTTGCAACATCAGAATTTGTTGAAGGAATATTCGGCACATGAGTTACAGCATCTTTTGAGTTCATAGTCATACATCACTAAAATAGGTTAAAGTTAAACAACAAAGTACAAATTTTCGGGAATCTTGCTCAAAATAGCAATTTTCTATATGGAAAATTTGTTTTTTTACTTGCCATGCAGTTTACAGTTTGCTTATCCTTCTCTCAACTAAAAACACATGGCTTTTTACAGTCCATGATCAGGAGATGTATCAATGAGTTTTCCTCAAGTTGAATTAAACACCAATAAAGGTCGTATTGTACTAGAGTTAAACAGTGAAAAAGCACCTAAAACTGTAGAGAACTTTTTACAATATGTTCGTGACGGTTTCTATGATGGTGTAATCTTTCACCGTGTGATTGATGGTTTTATGATCCAAGGCGGTGGCATGGACGAAAACTTCAAGGAAAAAGCAACCCGCGATTCAATTGAAAATGAAGCAGATAACGGTTTAACTAATGACGAAGGCACCGTGGCAATGGCGCGTACGCAAGCGCCACATTCTGCATCTACACAATTTTTTATCAATGTGAAAAGTAATAGCTTTTTAAATCATACCGGTAAAACCGCACAAGGTTGGGGCTATGCTGTATTTGGTAAAGTGGTTGAAGGCTTGGATGTGGTGAATACCATCAAAAACGTACGCACTGGCAGCCGTGGCTATCATCAGGACGTTCCGTTGGAAAATGTTGTGATTGAATCTGCAAAAATTATTGCCGAATAATCAATCTTCATTCCCTCCTTCTTCAACATAAGGAGGGAAGCTGATGCTTATGCAACAATTATTTATCTCGGATTTACACCTCTCAGAAGATCACCCCCGACTGGTTCACGGGTTTTTATCATTACTGCAACATTACCAACAGCAACCCACTGCACTCTATATTCTAGGTGACTGGTTTAATGCTTGGTTATCTGATGGCAATCCGGGAGAATGGTTATTGCCGATTGTCAAACAACTCAGAGCCTTTACCGCAACCGGAAACAAGGTTTATTTTCTGTGTGGCAATCGTGATTTTGTTCTGGGACAGCGATTTCTGGACCGTTTTGGCGGGCAACTGTTAACTGAACCTTATGTTTATCAATGGCAAGGTTTAAACATCCGTCTGGAACATGGGGATGCCTTATGTACTGATGATGTGGCCTACCAACGCTTTAAAAAAATTATTCGTAATCCATTGTTACTTGGTAGCTTAAAATTATTACCGTTTTATTTAAAAAAACGCTTAGGCGATTTTTTCCGTAAAAAAAGTCAGGCTCGACAAACAACTCAGCATTATCAACCCATTGATGTCAATGAGGCAGAAGTATTACAACAAATTCAAGGAATCAATCTACTGATTCATGGACATACCCACCGCCCTGCAATTCATGAGATTTCACCGACACAACAGCGTATCGTATTGGGTGACTGGCGTGAAAATGATGGGCAAACACAGCATGGTTGTGCTAAAGTTTTGTTATTGCGCTCCGCAACCGATATAGAATTTTTTGACTGGCAATTTTAAATGTCCCAACTTCACGTTAACCAGCTTGTCGATGCCCGGCAACAGCCCTGTCCGATGCCAATTTTAATGCTAAAACGCGCATTAAAAACACTACCATCAGGTCAAATTATTCTGGTTAAAAGTACCGACCCTCATAGTCAGCAGGATCTGGTACATTTTTGTCAGGTACAGCAACTTAAATTACTGAAAACTGAAATTAAAACTGATGAATTTCATTATTATATTGAAAATTAACCAAAGCATCTTCTGTGATGGATAAAGCGATTGCCAAGCGCCTAAACTCACTTTAAAATTATTTAATTACATATTTAAACGCATTCTCACTTACATATTATTGGGCTTCTCTTTAAGATAAAGCTTTGGGAATTCCATACCCTATCAAGGAGTTTACATGACTACTGACAGTAGCAACCAATTGATGCCCCTGTCGTTGTCTGCGCCAGGTGTAAATCTCGGTGCCTATATCAGTACGGTGAATCAAATTCCGATTCTAACCGCAGAGCAAGAAAAAGAACTTGCCGAACGCTATTATTATGATCAGGATCTTGATGCTGCCAAAATGCTGGTAATGTCACATTTACGTTTTGTGGTTCATATCGCACGCAGTTACGCAGGTTATGGCTTACCACAGGGGGATCTGATTCAGGAAGGCAATTTAGGCCTGATGAAAGCAGTAAAACGCTTTGACCCGACCATGGGTGTACGTCTGGTTTCCTTTGCAGTCCATTGGATTAAAGCCGAAATTCACGAATATGTGATTCGTAACTGGCGTATTGTTAAAGTTGCCACCACCAAAGCACAACGCAAACTGTTTTTTAATCTACGCAGTCTAAAAAAATCCAGTAAAAAACTGACACTGGAAGAAGCACAGGCAATTGCCAATGATCTAAACGTGACCCCGGAACAAGTTCTGGAAATGGAAGGTCGCCTTACTGCCTATGATGCTGCCTTTGAAGCACAAAATGATGATGACGATGACAGTCATTACACTGCTCCCGCATTATATCTGGAAGATAACCGCTACGATCCTGCCCGCCTAATTGAAGAGGAAGACTGGGAAGATCAAAATACCCATGCTTTACATGAAGCCATGGAACAACTGGACGACCGTTCACGTAATATTCTGCAACGTCGCTGGTTGGATGATAATAAATCCACTTTACATGAACTTGCAGCAGAATATAATGTATCCGCAGAGCGTATCCGTCAGCTCGAAAAAAATGCGATGGAAAAAATCAAAGTTGCCATGTCTGCCGGTTAAAAATCAGGTTACACTTATAGGCATCTTTTTAGGTGCCTTTTTATTTATATAGGAGCAAGCACGAGATGTGGCTAGGTATCGCTGCAATTAATTTAGCACTTGCTGTTATGCTTGGCGCATTCGGAGCACATGGTTTAAAAAAAATTGCCTCTCCTGAGCAATTGGTCTGGTGGCAAACGGCCACAGACTATTTCTTTTATCATGCGCTGGGACTGCTTGCTTTAGGCATTATCGCCAGAACACTGCCCCAGCTGGCCATTAAAGCCCCTTTCTGGCTAATTCAAATTGGCATTGTCTTGTTTTGTGGTTCACTCTACATCATGGCGCTCGGTTTACCACGAGGCTTAGGCGCAATCACGCCAATTGGCGGCTTATTCATGATTCTGGGCTGGATAACTTTAGCCTGGCAAGCATTTAAAACTGCACACTAGATACGATATGACCATCTCCATTATTTTAAATGGCGAAAGCCAACAAACAACCCACCTTGACCTGTTAGCATTAGTGCAGGACCTTCACTTGGAAGGTAAACGGTTTGCGGTTGAATTGAATGAACAAATCATTCCCAAAAGTCGTTTGGCCGAAACACCGATTGCGCCAAATGACCATATAGAAATCATCCATGCAGTGGGTGGCGGTTAAATATGGAGGTTATAGCTAAAAATATTATGCAAGATTCAAGCTTTAAAATAGGACAACGTGAATTTACCTCACGCCTATTGGTTGGAACAGGTAAATATAAGGACTTGCAAGAAACTGGTGCTGCTATACAGACCAGCGGTGCGGAAATTGTCACCGTTGCCATTCGACGAGTAAATATTGGACAAGATCCAAATCAGCCCAATCTGCTTTCGGTTATTCCACCAGAAAAATATACCATTTTACCCAATACTGCCGGCTGTTTTGATGCCAAAAGTGCAATTCGTACCTGTCAACTGGCACGTGAATTACTTGATGGGCACAATCTGGTGAAACTTGAAGTGCTGGGTAATCAGGAATCACTCTATCCAAATGTGGTGGAAACCTTAAAAGCTGCACAGGTTCTGATTGATGACGGTTTTGATGTCATGGTCTATACCTCTGATGATCCTATTGTGGCACAGGAACTTGAATCGATGGGCTGCGTAGCCATCATGCCTTTAGGCAGCCTAATTGGTTCCGGTCTGGGTATTTTAAATCCGCACACACTATCCCTGATTATCGAAAATGCCAAAGTCCCTGTTTTAGTCGATGCCGGTGTGGGTACAGCAAGTGATGCCGCCATTGCCATGGAACTGGGCTGTGATGGTGTGTTAATGAATACCGCGATTGCACAGGCACAACATCCCGTGCTAATGGCCAGTGCCATGAAAAAAGCCATTGAGGCGGGTCGTGAAGCTTATCTTGCTGGTCGTATGCCACGCAAACATCTGGCACATGCCAGCTCGCCAGAAACAGGATATTTCTTTAAGTAATATTCTTTCTTGCTTTGTTCTGCCCTATTGATGATATATGTCATGGATAGGGTTTTCACTTTTCTGATCTAACTTTTTCTATAAAATCTACAAAGATTATCGCAAGCTGTATATTGTTATATTTATTTGATGCGTCAGGCTTATTGCGTAAAATTTGCCTGACGACTTTCAAAACCGATATAAATTTAGCTAATCAAACCTTCATCACGCATCGCAATTTGTACAGATTGGCGTTGTGACACAACATCTCGCAGGTCATTAATTTCTTTAAACTTGGACAGATCATGCCCAATACCTTGGGACCAGTTTGTCAGTACAAAAAGATATGCATCTGCTGGACCAAAATTGTCATCGACCAAATAATCCGTATCAACTTCTGCCAAATAATCTTCTATATATTGCAACAAGCGGTCAATTTCCGCATAGGCACGTTTTTTACCTTCTTCATCGAGTGGCTGACTAAAAAAGACTGCATAAGCATCATGTAATTCTGAATTTAAATAGCCTAGCCATTCCAGTACCTTGGCACGTCCCAAGCCTGATGGTGGGATAAGATCCTGTTTTGGATCGTGCTGTGCCAAAAATGGTAATATCGCAACATTTTCGGTAAGCATCAACCCAGGATTAATTTCTAGTGCAGGGACATAACCTTTGGGATTAATCGTATAATAATCCTGCCCTTTTTCTGTCGTATGTGTTTTAAGATCAACACGTTCCAGATCAAAATCAACATTGATTTCATTTAAAATAATATGTGATGCAAGTGAACATGCACCCGGCGCATAATACAGCTTCATTGTGTTTCCCTGTTATGAACTCTTAATAGTTTTAATATGTTATTGAGAAACTTGCAAGTATTAAAAGGTTTTATCTTGCGACAACTTATGTATCAAATCATATTATCAATAACAAAAAAGCGAGCCGAAGCTCGCTTTTATCAATGGATCAATTAACTAAAGATTAGAAGCGGAAGCTTACACCAACTTTAGCAACTGGAGCCCATTTGTATTTGTCATCATTACGGATTTTATCTTCTTCAGCTCGTACAGCTGAATCTAAATCATTTGTACTTGTATAGTTACCAGTGGCAGCCAATTCTACATCAGGGTTACCTGTGTAATAAGCGCCTACTTCACCAAATACGCCCCAACGGTTAGTAATCGCTGGAGAAAAACCTAAACCTAGATATGGTGCAAATCCGTCGTAATGTAAATTACCTGCAATTTTAACATCGCCATTAGCAACGAAGCCTTGATTATTAACTTCGAAAGCACGACCATTTGAAATACGACGATCTAAATCATAAGAGTTATCTAAATAACCTACACCCGCTGCAACATAGAACCAGTTCGCAAATGGACGAATTTCTGCATTTAAATATGCAGTTTTATTGTCCATGTCTAGGTCATATTTAGAACCATTGACTTTAATGTCATCAGACCAAGAAATATCACCACCGTTATAACCAGCAGTAATCGCTGTATAAGGGTTTACACTCCAGCTTAATGCACCACCGTAACCAGTTGTACCCACTTCGGCACGAACAGATGCTGGTTTAAAAGTAGAGAAAGATGCAATACCTTCTTCAGTGATGACTTGTTCGTCTGCCATTGCAAAAGTTGCAGAACTTGCCAAGGCAGCTACAGCTAAAACACGTAACATTTTCATTTTATACTCCTCAAGATACCCAAACGACATTGTTGTTTGAATTATGAGTAATTTTACGTGAAAAACTGACTAAATGGACTGTTTTTTTGTTTCCACTTTGTAATCTTTTGATACATTTTATATAAGATATTGATTCTATAATTCTTTATTTCAAAAAATTACAAAGCACTGTGCAAGTTTAATCAATCGTGTAGAATATTGCAAAATTTTATTTTCGGAACAAGACTATGTCCCAACTGGCTCAAATCATCGAACAAGCCTTTGAAGATCGCGCTCAATTGTCGAGTACAAATTGTCCTCAGGACATTCGTAATGCTGTAGAAGAGGCATTAGCTGGATTAGATAATGGCTCATTACGCGTTGCAGAAAAACAGGATGGCGAATGGGTTGTTAACCAATGGTTAAAAAAAGCTGTTTTATTGTCATTTAAACTGAATGATAACAAAATTATAGAATCTTGCGATTTACGTTTCTTTGACAAAGTAGATACAAAATTTACAGGCTGGACTGAACAACAATTTAAAGACTCGGGCATCCGTGTTGTGCCTCCTGCTGTTGCTCGTAAAGGCAGCTATATTGCAAAAAATGTCGTATTAATGCCATCTTATGTCAATATCGGTGCATATGTTGATGAAAGCACTATGGTAGATACTTGGGCCACAGTTGGTTCATGTGCACAAATTGGTAAAAACGTACATTTATCCGGTGGTGTTGGTATTGGTGGCGTATTAGAACCTTTACAGGCAGGTCCAACCATTATCGAAGATAACTGTTTCATTGGCGCGCGTTCTGAAATCGTTGAAGGCGTCATTGTAGAAGAAGGTTCTGTGATTTCAATGGGTGTTTATATCGGTCAATCAACCCGTATTTATGACCGTGAAACTGGCGAAATTTATTATGGTCGTGTACCAGCTGGTTCTGTGGTTGTACCGGGAAGCTTGCCCTCAAAAGATGGTAAATATAGCTTGTATGCTGCAATCATTGTAAAACGTGTAGATGCACAGACCCGTGCTAAAACCAGTTTAAATGATTTATTACGTGCCGATTAAGTCATAAAGCGGTATTGACCAAAATAAAAAAGAAGCCCTCACATAAAATGTAGAGGGCTTTTTTATTTAATTTAAGGTAAAATCATCGACCTTCTATTTCTGCTTGATATTTTATTTGTGTCTATGCGCAACCAGTTTATTCCTGTTACCGATCCTGCCGCAGGTCTAAAAATTACCGAAATCTTTTATTCTCTGCAAGGCGAAGCAAATGAAGCCGGCAGTCCGACGGTTTTTGTTCGATTAACTGGATGTCCTTTACGCTGCAATTATTGTGATACCACCTATTCTTTTGAAGGCGGCAAACGCATTACACTTGCAGACATTTATCAGCAAATCGCTTCTTATCAAGCAAAATTTGTCTGCGTTACAGGCGGTGAACCCCTAGCACAACCCAATTGCCTTATTCTATTAAAAACTTTATGTGATGAAGGTTATCATGTTTCTCTGGAAACCAGCGGTGCGCTGGATATTTCCCGGGTTGATACACGTGTGTCCCGTATTGTCGACGTAAAAACCCCTTCTAGTGGCGAAGAACAGCGCAACCTGATTGAAAACTATCAGCATCTTACATGCCATGATCAAATCAAATTCGTCATTAGCGATCAAGAAGATTATTTATGGGCAAAAGATTTTCTTGCAGAGCACCAATTGGCCGAAAAAGTGGGTACAGTATGGTTTTCTCCGGCTTTTGCCATTGAAGGTGATGTTAGATTACCTGCGTTTGCCCGCCAACTTGCCGGATGGATTTTACAAGACCACCTCCCTGTTAAATTTCAACTGCAATTACATAAATTACTTTGGCAGGATGAAAAAGGTCGTTAGATCGATTTTTATCCTACACATATCAAGTTCGCACATCTTTAAGATGTGACTGTGATAAAATTCAAGCGCTGCAATTTTTGATATAGGTTTGTTCCATGCGCCCTAAAGCTGTTGTTTTATTATCAGGTGGTTTAGATTCCAGTACGTGTCTGGCATGGGCCGCTGCACAGTATGATTGTTATGCGATTAGCTTTATGTATGGTCAACGCTCGACCAGTGAACTCAAAGCGGCGCAAACCTTGGCACAACAATTTGCGCTTGAGCATCGTATTATCAATATCGATCTAGGTAATATCGGCGGATCTGCCCTTACCGATCACAATCTGGATGTGCCGGAACAATTAGAAGATGGTATTCCGATTACCTATGTCCCTGCACGCAATACTATCTTTTTATCTTATGCGCTGGCACTGGCCGAAGTCAAAGAGGCCGAAGCCATTGTCATTGGCGTGAATGCAGTAGATTATTCCGGTTATCCCGATTGTCGTCCCGAATATATCGATGCCTTTACCAAAATGGCAAATTTAGCAACAAAAGCCGGCATCGAAGGTCATCCCATTAAAATTGAAACACCTCTGTTACATTTATCCAAAGCGAATATCATACAGCTCGGATTAAAACATGGGTTAGACTACTCCCAAACCGTATCGTGTTATCAAGCCGACGATCAGGGCCGGGCTTGTGGGAAATGTGATAGCTGCCGATTACGTCATCAAGGCTTTGTCGAAGCAAATGTTACTGATCCAACACGTTATATCATGTGATTTTTAGGAACTGACAAAATATTATGAATATCAAATTACTTACCGCAACTCTTATTGCCTGTTCTACCCTGTTCGGTTCAGCTGCTTTTGCAGCAGATGCCAAAAGTTCACAAGCAGAATTTGAAGCATTAAAAGCTGAATATCAAAAAAGTCTGGAAACTGCGGCCAAAAGCTCGGATATTCGTGGTGGATTAGTGAAAGCCTGTAGCGTTAAATATAAAACAGCCGTTAGCAGTAAAGCATTGACACAAGCTGATGTAAATAAGCTTTGCTCATGTAGCGTCACCGCTGAAGGACAAGTCACTACAGCAGAAACTTGGGAATTACAAAGTGCAGCCAATGCAAAAAACAAAACCAAATTTGAACAACTGCAAGTTTCTTTGATGAAAAAGCAGGGTGATAGTATCAAAAAATGTGTAGGTACAGCATTGGATCAAAAATTAACTAAATTAACTCAGCAAGCACAAGCTGCTGCGAAAAATTAACTTTTACAAGGATAAAAATAATGGATACACAACAAGATATTCGCTTACCTGACTTTAATTTGTCTTCAACTCAGGGCGATATCAATCTGAGTCAACTCAATCAGAATTGGCTTGTCCTTTATTTTTATCCAAAAGATTCAACGCCGGGCTGCACCACACAAGCCAATGAATTTACGCAGTTTAATGATGAATTTAAAGCATTGAATATCCAAGTTGTGGGCATATCGCGTGACTCCCTCAAAAGTCATGAACGTTTTATCGAAAAACAAGGCATTAATTTCACTTTAATCAGTGATCCAGATGAAAAACTCTGTCAACATTTTGATGTGATTAAAGAGAAAAATATGTATGGGAAAAAAGTAATGGGCATAGAACGCTCTACTTTTATTTTCCATCAAGGCAAATTGGTCAAAAGTTTCCGTAAAGTCAAAGCTGCTGGTCATGCCGAAATCGTTTTGGCAGAAATTAAAAAATTACAACCACAAGAAGCCTAGGCTTCTTGTTGATTCACAACGGACAAATCCCGCTTTAAATAATATTGTTGTAGCTTCGGATACCATTCGCTATTTTTAAATTGTTGTAAGAATTGCTGTACATTATCAGGAAAATGTTCACGATCAATCTCCCCTCGATAATATTTCTCCCGTAACGGTGTAGCAGATAAAGCATTTTTTAGATTATCCAGTTCCACCAATTCCCATTCTGGAAATAATCTCAAATAATACGAGCTTTCATCCTTAAAATGACCAATTAAGCCGACTTTGTGCCCCTCTCCTGTCACCGCTGTCACCCCGTCTGTCACTGCCTTTACCCATTTTTTATCATTATATAAGTCAATAATCGGAACAAAGAATAAATGCCGTTGCTGATCAACATTAAAATTCCCCAGAATCATCTGTTCACGTTCCGCAATGGAAAATGGATTTTTAATGGTACGTTCGTTTTGTGCAGAACCTAAAACCAGAATAACGTTTTTACTCATGTCAAATGCAATATCAATCACTTCCTTATGTGCAAAGTGAAAAGGCTGAAAACGCCCAATAAACACGAGATAATCAAACTTTTTTTGTATGCCTAACATAAGCTCTTCCATTTGTGTGAACTGTACAGTTTTCTCAAACTTTGCTAAAACTATACTCACCTTAAACCCATGATATTTCCTCTTGGATAGAAAAAATGAGCTTAGATTGTTTAAATACTCAAATTCCCCATCTTCATGCGCAATTACAAAATGGAATTTTAACCTTAGCAATTGATCGCCCTGAAGCCAAAAATGCAATATATGGTGAATTATACCTTGCAATCGAGCAGGCATTATATCAGGCTGATGCTGCAAACGAAGTAACAAGTGTCATTTTACGTGGTGCTAATGCAGATTTTAGTGCCGGAAATGATATGCAGGACTTTGCCAAAAACATCAACAATACTCAAGCTGCTACCAGCGATACGCTTCATCCCTCATTTTTACTGTTACAAGCCGCAGCCAAATTTTCCAAACCACTGATTATTGCGGTAAAAGGCGTTGCAATTGGTATTGGCGCAACTTTACTTTTACATGCCGACTTTGTCTATGCTGATGAAAAGAGTATTTTCCAGTTTCCGTTTACCAGTCTAGGCTTATCCCCTGAAGGCTGTTCAAGCAAATTATTACAGCAACAGGCAGGTTATTTACTGGCAGCAGATCTATTACTTTCCGCCCGTAAATTTGATGCACAAACAGCCTTACAAGCCCGATTAATTTCACAGATTAGTGAAGATGCCTATCTACAAGCAGAACAAACAGCACAACATCTGGCACAGCTTCCATTAGCATCGCTTAAACAGGCGAAAGCATTAATGAAAGCCAATCTTGATGAGATTGTAGAATGGATTGATCATGAAGCCAGAATCTTTATGCAGCGGGTACAGTCCCCTGAAATGCTAGAAGCACTGACTGCATTTAAACAAAAACGTAAACCTGATTTTTCCCAATTCAATTAACATTGAAACAATTAAATGTCGATTATTTGAATAAATTCAAAAGCAGGCTCTTCATAAGGATGACTATGTTGAAGAGCTTGTTTTACAGCAAGCGCACTGTGTTCATTCACAATCGTTTCTACCCGCCATTCTTCCACGCATTCCAGTTTTCCGACTTCACCAATAAATGGTGTTGCCTGATTAATCGGCTTGAATTGTCCAATTCCTTTTACTTGCCATGCACATTCGCGATAATCTCCGATACCACCTGCACCCGCTTGAAAGATCGCAGTTTTAGTGGTTTCAAGATGTGATTCCGGTACATAGTAAATCAGTTTTAGCATCAGATCCTAACCCCTGCGTCTAAACAGCAACAATTAAAATTCCTTGTATGCCATCAATTCCTGTATGTCAAAATCAAAATATCCAGAATCTTGAACAATCATTAGCATCGCTTCGGCAATATAATCGGCAGCAACATCATCAATGGCACATTCCCTTTCTTCAAATAAAGGCTTTAAGCGATTGATCTTTTGTACAGCCTCATTGGCAAAGCTATAAATATCTTCTGGCTTCGTCGTTTTCTGCACACGCAACGAGAAATCAATCAACACTGTTTTGATTTGATCCACTAAATCATCAGCATAATAATCATCTTCATACATCGGTAGCAATAGATTATCATTCATGTATTTTTCGCCTAAACATTTTGGTCATCATCATTTGTCACTCACTCGATTTTCTAATTGAGTAGGTCTTTGTTCATTTAGACGGTTTGTATTGCTTGCCACATTTTAATCGCATCTGCTGTGGCTTTGACATTGTGCGTGCGGACAATTGATGCACCTTGCTGAATTGAGAACAAATGTCCTGCAACACTCGCAATATCACGATCCATCGGTGCTGCACCATCTAATACCTCACCGATAAAGCGTTTACGCGACAGAGCCGATAGAATCGGATAGCCTAATACATTGAGCTGCCATAATTCGCGCAATAATGTTAAATTTTGACTGGCATTTTTGGCAAAACCAAAGCCGGGATCAATGATAATATTTTTGGCTTGAATACCCACTGCCAATGCTTGTTCAATTTTGTGCAGTAGTTCATGCTTTACTTCCAAAGTCACATGATCATAATTTGCCAGATTATTCATAGTATCTGGTTCGCCACGCATATGCATCAACACCACAGGAATATCCAGTTCTGCCGCAGTCTCTAAAGCCTGTGGACGTTTTAATGCCCGGACATCATTCCAGATATGTGCGCCAGCTTGTACTGCTGCTTTCATCACCTCCGGCTGACTGGTATCAATCGACAAAACCATATCATGTTTCGCCAATTCCTCAACCACAGGCACTACGCGCTGTAATTCCTCCTCAATAGATACCACAGCCGCATGTGGACGAGTTGACTCACCACCAATATCAATAATGCTGGCTCCATCTTCAATCATGCGCAAGGCATATTCTATGGCCTGATTTTTATTATAATACAATCCACCATCACTAAAAGAATCCGGCGTGACATTCAGAATACCCATAATATGAGGTACGGATAAATCCAATTGTTGTTTTCCACAATTTAAAACTTTTGATGGCAATGGGATTAAATGCATGATTGGTAAAAATCCTAGCTGATACAATGCTATTGTACTCATTTTTGTATTTACAAGCGTACAATTTATAAAACTTATTGAATGGCCATTTATAATGATTTATCAACGTTATTTTATCGCCTTTCTATGTATTACCTCTATTTGGGTCGCAATTGATGTTTTAAATCACTATTTACCTTTTCACCAAATATCAATTTTGTAGGCCTATCTTTTTATCTAGCAATCGGATTTATTGTTATTTATTTACACTCCGAAGTTTTCAAATTTACAAAATAAAACCACCCGAAGGTGGTTTCTACAATCTTAAGCTTTAGGCAAAGATGGCAATGGTGGTGGAGTCGTTGGATCAGTTGAAATACTGACCTCAGCCAAAGGCACCGGATTATCTGAGACATAAACTTTTGGTGGCTGTGGATCACGACCTTCCATGATGTCACGGATTTGATCACGATCAATGGTTTCCCATTCCATCAAAGCTTTTACCATCGCATGGGCAACCTCTTTATGCGACTCAATGATGTCACGAGCAACTTTATATTGCTCATCCAGAATACGTCGAATTTCGCTATCCACTTGCTGCTGGGTTGCTTCAGAAATCGTACGATTACCGACATTACCAAAGAAACCTTGTGTGTTCTCATCTTCATAGACCATCACGCCCAATTTATCCGACATACCGTATTTGGTAACCATTGCACGCGCCATTTTGGTTGCGCGTTCAAAATCGTTGGAAGCACCGGTTGACTGCTGATTAATAAAAACTTCTTCAGCAATACGACCACCAAATAAAATCGAAATTTCATTGAGCATTTTGTTCTTATAATTGCTGATTGCATCCTGTTCTGGCAACTGCCAAGTGACACCCAGTGCCCAGCCACGCGGCATAATAGTAACCTTATGCACAGGATCTGTACCAGGAAGAATTTCCGCAACAATCGCATGTCCGGATTCATGATAAGCCGTCGCACGACGCTCTTCATCACGGATTACCATGGATTTACGTTCTGGTCCCATATAAATCTTGTCTTTTGCATCTTCAAAGTCATGCATATCGACGGTATTTTTATTACGGCGAGCTGCAAACAATGCTGCTTCATTAACAAGGTTGGCAAGTTGCGCACCAGAAAAACCTGGTGTACCTCGTGCCAGAACAGGAACATCAACCCCTGTCACAGACGGTAATTTTTTCAGGTGAACATTCAGGATCTGTTCACGACCTTTAATGTCAGGAAGACCCACCATCACTTGACGGTCAAAACGTCCCGGACGCAATAAAGCTTTATCCAATACATCGGCCCGGTTGGTCGCAGCAATAACGATAATTCCTTCATTCCCTTCAAAACCATCCATTTCTACCAGCATTTGGTTCAAGGTCTGTTCACGTTCATCATGACCACCGCCTGTACCGGAACCACGATGACGACCTACCGCATCAATCTCATCAATAAAGATGATACAAGGTGCGTGGCGTTTTGCCTGTTCGAACATGTCACGTACACGAGATGCACCCACACCGACAAACATTTCGACAAAGTCCGAACCTGAAATACTGAAGAATGGAACTTTTGCTTCACCAGCAATGGCTTTTGCCAATAAAGTTTTACCTGTACCAGGAGGCCCTACCATCAATACGCCTTTAGGAATAGAAGCACCAAGACGTTTAAATTTTGTAGGATCTTTTAGGAAATCAACAATTTCTACCACTTCCTGTTTGGCTTCATCACATCCTGCAACATCGGCAAATGTCACTTTAATTTGATCTTCAGGTAACATTTTGGCTTTAGACTTACCAAAACTCATTGGTCCGCCTTTACCGCCAGCACCGCCACCCATGTTCCGCATAAAAAACATAAATAGAAGAATAATCAGCAATACCGGAAAACTGGCAATTAACAATTGCATCAATAAGCCTTGACGATGTGGTGCAGTGCCTTGAACCTCTACACCGTTTTGCAACAGGTTTGGTACAAATTGTGGATCAAAAACATCAGGACGAATCGTTTCAAACTCAGTGCCATTCGCTTTGGTACCAGTTATACGTTCGCCATCAATTGTGACCTGTTTGATCTGTTTCGCTTCAACAGCCGTCACGAATTGAGAGTAATTTAAGGTATCAGTCTTATTTTGGCCGCTGAAATTACTAAAGACTAGTATCAGAACACCGATGATAATCAGCCACAGTACGGCATTCTTGAAGATATCGCTCAAAGCATTATTCCCATATTTATTAAACTGAGTAGATGTGATTTCAAACTGAAAACTCTACCTAACCAAAATGCTAAACACAAATTCTATCAGCTTTACAGTTCATTCGCATGTCTATAAATAGACAATTTGCTACTGAGCTTGTAACGCTTTTTTCCGTCCCTGTCCAATCAAAAAAACCTCTTTTGATCTAGCACGAGAAGCCTCGGGTTTTGCAGTTTTCAGAACATCAAAACCGTCCACCATCTGTTTACGAAACTCATCAAATCCAGTTCCCTGAAACACTTTCACCACCATTTGTCCATGTGGGCCCAGCACTTTTTGTGCAAAATCCAGTGCCAGCTCACATAAATAAATTTGTCGTGGTTGATCGACAGCCCTATTACCTGATGTATTGGGTGCCATATCGGAAATTACAAGGTCTACCTTGCGTCCATTTAAAATATTTAACAATTTTTCGAAAACTTCATGCTCACGGAAATCACCCTGTAAAAAAGTGACATCGGGTAAAGCATCCATTTCCAGAATGTCTGATGCAATCACTAGCCCTTTATTTCCGACCAGCTTTCCTGCAATCTGCGACCAACTGCCTGGCGCAGCGCCTAAGTCAACGACTGTCATGCCGGGCTTGATCAGCTTATATTTTTCCTGAATTTCTAATAACTTATATGCAGCTCTAGCACGATAACCTTCTTTTTGCGCTTTCTTTACAAAAGGGTCATCTAAATGCTCTCGCATCCAGGCTCGACTACTTTTGGATAATTTTTGATTGGTAATTTTGGTTGCCATGATAGTTCATTGAAGAAATCGATAAAACATTGAACATTGTACGTGAAAAAAAATCCAATTGCAGTAAGTGATTGTCGCTTTAAAGCCTAAATTCTTTAAAAGAAAACCTTAATATAAAATAAAATCATCTGATTGATTAGTTTTATCATAAAAAAAAGATTAGAATAAAGCGTTTTTATAAGTGGTTTGCAATAAATGTCTGCATTAAAAATTCAAGAACGTAAGCGTTTACGTCAAATTGGTCACTCTTTACAACCTGTAGTCATGATTGGCAACCATGGTTTGACAGATAATGTCATTGAAGAAACCCTACGCGCATTAAATGACCATGAGCTTATCAAAGTGAAAATTGGCGGAGAAGATCGTGAGTTACGTAATCAACTCATTGCCGAATTAATTGAGCGTACTCAAGCACAAAGTGTTCAACAAATTGGTAAAATTGTACTGCTTTACAAAAAAGCACCGCAACAAAATCAAAAATTATCCAATCTTGTGCGCTACGCACATTTAATCAATTCCTGATGGGTTGATTATGGCAACTTTCGATTTAGTTTCTTTTGAACCAACCCATAATATACAGGTGATTGGCGCAATAGAAACACCGGGTACAGGAATTATACAGGTTGGGTTCTGGGTCAATGATCCCAATCAGTCGATTATCTGGGATGATAAAGTCGCAGGTTTTCCTCGTCGGGACTATCTGTGGGAAAAAACCTGTTTTGAGCTTTTTATCGGCGTGAAAGATCAGGATATCTATCGAGAAATCAACCTTTCATCTTCAAATGCTTGGCAAGCCTATCAATTTGAGGAATATCGTTATCCTGAAAACATGCCGCCTCAAACCACCAATGATATTGAACTGGTTGATCTGCAACGTACCAAATTCGGTATGACAGCAACACTCGATATCAACCCTTTCTTATATCAACAGCAACTCAAAAGCCGGGATATTTTTTTAGGGATGTCGGCTGTCATTCTCACTGCAAAGCAACAGCATTTGTTTGCCATGCAACATAGTGGCCGCCAAGCAGATTTTCATAATAAAAGAGATTGGCTACATCAACTTTAAAAGACATAAAAAAAGAACATGCCAATCTAAATTTGCCTGTTCTTTTTCTTAACCTTTTTATCTCTAGATCAGGATTCGGTTTGATCACTCTTTTCTTTTGGTTGTGACAGATTAATTTTATTTAATGCTTCCACGGTATGCTGTTTTGAGCGTTTAAAAATTTCTGCCAATTGTTCCTTATGTTTTGCAGAAATATCACTTATTTCCTGTTTAATTTCTTTGGATACCTGATTTACATCTTCGATCACGGTCGAAAACTCTTCTTTCACCACATCTTTAAGTTCCAGCAAATCTGCTTGTGAAAGTGGAAACTGCGCCTTGATCGATTCAATTCTATTCAGAAATTCCTGTTTTAATTCGATAATTTGGGTCTGAACAAGTTGAGCAAAGTCCTGTTTTTTCACTTGTTCCTCTTGTTCGGAAATTTCTACTTGCTGTGCTTCTGCTGCCTGCAATGCAGGCTCTGGTGTTACGGTTGTTTTAGTCACAGGTTCTTGCGGTTTTGGTGTATGTTCTGTCATGATAAAGCCCTTCAATCAATGAATTTTAATTGATCATTATTTAACTATTTTTTTAATCAAACAGTGATAAGAATTGTCTGACAATTTATGTTTAAGAAAACTTTCCGATGAATAGCAGTAAAATACTTTTGGTGTAAAAAACCATACAGTTTCTATTGTTTTATAGAGGTAGTCGAATATCACGTCAATCTCAACTTTAATTCACTATTAACTGATTAACAAGTAATCTAAAATTGTTAATTTTACACAAATATTGCTCGCCTCACCGCCTTTGGCGGCTCGGCGGGGGGCTTGTGGGGGCGTACGCCCCCAACTCCCCTCACAATTTTGGTTGCCGTAGGCAACCAAAATTGCAAAAACATAAGGTTATTAATATCTCAGTGAGAAATGATATTCTTAAATAAGTTGAGATTGGCGTTCGAATATCGTAAATAATGTTTAAATTATGTGCAATATCAAATACTACCTATATAAATAGGACTCTTTATTTTTAAGCAGCTTAAATCCTAAAACGCAAATAGCGATCAACCACTTCTACACTTTATCTGATTATTTTATGCTGTATTTTCATAAACCATATTCCACCAAGTTTTAGCGATTTTTAAATAGACTTTTCACTACTTCATGCGTACAATACGTTTTTAAGTTACAAGCGAGTAGACCAAAGGTGGACGTACACACGTTTCCTTCTTTTTTTTAGTCTTCTCGCTTTTTTACAGCTTAAAATTCAGGAGCTTTGGTTTGAGCACCCCCGCCATTTTAGCCCTTGCTGATGGAACGATCTTTAAAGGAACGTCTATCGGTGCAATGGGATTCACCACTGGTGAAGTCGTTTTTAATACTGCCATGACAGGCTATCAAGAAATTTTAACTGATCCAAGTTATGCACAACAACTTGTGACATTGACTTATCCACATATTGGCAACACGGGTTGCAATGAAGAAGATACTGAGTCTGGGCGTATTCATAAAGTCTGGGCAAATGGTCTGATTATTCGTGACTTACCACTTTTACACAGCAATTTCCGTGCAACACAATCTTTAGGTGACTATTTAAAACAACATAATGTGGTTGCCATTGCCGATATCGATACACGCAAATTAACCCGTATTCTACGTGATAAAGGTGCACAAAACGGCTGTATTCTGGCTGGCGAAAATATTTCTGAAGAAGAAGCGATTGCTAAAGCACGTGCATTCGGTGGCTTAAATGGTCTTGACCTTGCCAAAGAATGCTGTGATGCGGAAGGCTTCGAATGGACAGAAGGTTCATGGCAATTAGGTCAGGGTTTTAGCAAGCCTGAGCTTAAATACCATGTAGTAGCGTACGACTATGGTGTCAAAACCAACATCTTGCGTATGCTTGCAGATCGTGGCTGTAAATTAACTGTGGTACCGGCTCAAACACCAATCGAAAAAGTTCTGGCACTCAATCCAGATGGCGTATTCCTGTCCAATGGTCCAGGCGATCCGGCAGCATGTGATTATGCCATTGCAGCGGTAAAAACGTTAATTGAAACGACTACCCTGCCTGTATTTGGTATTTGTCTGGGTCATCAGATTCTGGCTCTTGCTTCGGGTGCAAAAACCCTTAAGATGGGTCACGGTCATCATGGTGCCAACCATCCGGTTCAAAACATCGAAGATGGTAGAGTGATGATCACATCACAAAACCATGGTTTTGCCGTTGATGAAAGCACCTTGCCTGTGACATTAAAAGTCACGCATCGTTCCTTATTTGACGGGACAAATCAGGGCATTCATCGTACCGACAAACCTGCTTTTAGCTTTCAGGGTCATCCCGAAGCCAGCCCAGGTCCGCACGATTGTGCCCCATTGTTCGATCATTTTATCGAACTGATTGAAGCAGCAAAACAGTAATTCAAGAGCGAGTAAATCATGCCTAAACGTACGGATATTAAAAGCATCTTAATTATTGGTGCTGGTCCAATTGTGATTGGTCAAGCCTGTGAGTTTGACTATTCTGGCGCACAAGCCTGTAAAGCCCTTCGTGAAGAAGGCTATCGTGTCATTCTGGTCAACTCTAATCCAGCAACCATCATGACCGATCCTGCCATGGCCGATGCAACCTATATTGAGCCAATCACTTGGCAAACTGTTGCACAGATCATTGAAAAAGAACGTCCCGATGCAGTTTTGCCAACCATGGGTGGACAAACTGCACTTAACTGTGCGCTTGCCCTTGATGAACATGGTATATTGGCACAATATGGCGTGGAATTGATTGGCGCAAGTAAAGATGCCATTGAAAAAGCCGAAGACCGTAAATTATTCGATCAGGCGATGCGTAAAATCGGACTGGAATGTCCACAAGCCGATGTTGCCGAAAGCATGGAACATGCATTACAAATTCAGGCTCGTTTTGGTTTTCCGGTGATTATCCGCCCATCCTTTACCATGGGTGGTTCCGGTGGCGGTATTGCATATAACAAAGAAGAATTTATCGAAATTTGTGAACGTGGTTTCGATCTTTCTCCAACCAAACAGTTATTGATCGATGAATCATTGATTGGCTGGAAAGAATACGAAATGGAAGTTGTCCGTGACAAAAAAGACAACTGTATCATCGTCTGTGCCATTGAAAACTTTGATCCAATGGGTGTCCATACCGGTGACTCGATTACTGTTGCGCCAGCTCAAACCCTGACTGATAAAGAATATCAAATTATGCGTAATGCATCGATTGCTGTATTGCGTGAGATCGGTGTGGAAACTGGTGGTTCCAACGTACAATTCGGGATCAACCCGCAAGATGGGCGTATGGTGGTAATCGAGATGAACCCTCGTGTTTCTCGTTCCTCTGCCCTTGCCTCTAAAGCTACTGGTTTTCCGATTGCTAAAGTTGCGGCAAAACTTGCTGTAGGTTATACCCTTGATGAATTAAAAAATGACATCACAGGTGGTATTACACCGGCGTCATTTGAACCGTCTATCGACTACGTGGTCACCAAAATTCCTCGCTTTAACTTTGAGAAATTCCCACAAGCCGAACCTGTGCTCACCACACAGATGAAATCTGTCGGTGAAGTCATGGCCATTGGCCGTAATTTCCAAGAATCGGTACAAAAAGCCTTACGCGGTCTGGAAGTTGGCGTGAGTGGTTTTGATGAAAAAATTACCGATGATGTTGAAAATATCAAAGATAAAATCAAGGTTGAACTAAAAGTTCCTGGTCCGGAACGGATCTGGTACGTTGCTGATGCATTCCGTCATGGCTTTAGTCTGGACGATGTATTTGAAGCCACCAAAATTGACCGCTGGTTCCTGATTCAGATTGAAGATATTGTCAAAACCGAAGCAGAAATCAAGACATTAGGCTTTGGCGATCTTACTGCCGAGAATATTCGCAGTTTTAAACGCAAAGGTTTGTCTGATCTTCGTATTGCAGATTTAATGGGCATTTCACAAAAGCAGTTCCGCAAACAACGCTGGAATCTGGGTGTTTATCCTGTCTACAAACGTGTCGATACCTGTGCAGCAGAATTTGCTTCTAGCACAGCCTATATGTATTCGACTTATGATGAAGAATGTGAAGCCAATCCATCAAATCGTGAAAAAATCATGGTGATTGGTGGCGGACCAAACCGTATTGGTCAGGGTATCGAATTCGATTACTGTTGTGTGCATGCTGCATTAGCGATGCGTGATGATGGTTATGAAACCATCATGGTCAACTGTAACCCAGAAACAGTATCAACCGATTACGATACCTCAGATCGTTTGTATTTTGAACCAATTACGCTGGAAGATGTACTGGAAATCGTCCGTACCGAAAAACCAAAAGGCATCATCGTGCAATATGGTGGTCAAACACCATTGAAACTGGCACGTGCCTTAGAGGAAGCCGGTGCACCAATTATCGGGACTTCTCCTGATGCGATTGACCGTGCCGAAGATCGTGAACGCTTCCAGCAAATGATTCAAAAACTCGGCCTACGTCAGCCAAGTAACAGTATTGTAAAATCTGCTGAAGAAGGCATCGCCGAAGCAGCAAAAGTGGGCTTCCCACTGGTTGTACGTCCTTCCTATGTTCTGGGTGGTCGTGCAATGGAAATCGTCTATAACGATGAAGAATTGAAACGTTATTTGCGTGAAGCAGTACAGGCTTCAAATGAAGCACCTGTATTGCTGGATCATTTCCTTGATGATGCAACCGAAGTCGATGTCGATTGTGTTTCTGACGGCAAAGATGTGGTGATTGGCGGTATTATGCAGCATATCGAACAGGCAGGGATTCACTCTGGTGACTCGGCATGTTCTATTCCGCCTTACTCATTGTCTGCCGAGATTCAGGATGAAATGCGTCGCCAAACTGTTGCCATGGCAAAAGAATTGGGCGTGGTTGGTCTTATGAATGTCCAGTTTGCTGTTAAAGGCAATGATGTGTATATTCTGGAAGTCAATCCTCGTGCATCACGTACGGTACCGTTCGTATCGAAATGTATTGGTGAATCGCTGGCTAAGGTTGCTGCACGCTGTATGGCGGGTCAATCTCTGGCTTCACAAGGCTTTACTACAGAAATTATCCCAACCTACTACTCGGTAAAAGAAGCCGTCTTCCCATTTGCCAAGTTCCCGGGTGTAGATCCGGTACTTGGGCCAGAAATGAAGTCAACTGGTGAAGTTATGGGTGTGGGCAAAACGTTTGGTGAGGCTTTCTACAAAGCAGTACTGGGTTCCAATGATCGCTTACCTGGCAAGCCAACTGAAGGCGAAACCAAATATGTGTTCTTATCAGTCCGTGATTCGGATAAGCCGCATGTTGCACGAATTGCCAAACAACTGGTCGAACATGGCTTCAAACTGGTTGCAACAGGTGGTACGTATGATGTGATTAATGAGGCTGGCATCGCCTGTGAACGTGTGAATAAAGTCACAGAAGGTCGCCCTCATATCGTTGACCGCTTGAAAAATGGCGAGATACACCTCATTATTAATACCACTGAAGGTAAACAAGCACAGCAAGACTCGTTCTCGATTCGCCGCTCTGCATTACAAGGCAAAGTGTATTACACCACAACATTAAATGGTGCTGATGCAGTCTGCCAAGCATTAGGAATCAAATTACCAATGGATGTATATCGTTTACAGGATTTACAAACAGTAGATTAATCATATTCGACACTTCCGTCACCTTTACGGAGGTGGCGGAAGTTTTTTTTTGGTACTTAAGAAACTTGCTGGCCCCATTATTTGTAATATCCAGCAAGTTTTATATGTATTATTTATCATAACTCTCTGGAAGTGAGGGAAAATTATGCAACGCTACCCAATGACGCCCGAAGGCAAAATAGCTTTGGAAAAAGAATTACAGCAATTAAAAACTGTAGACCGTCCACGTATTATTCAAGCGATTGCAGAAGCACGTGAACATGGTGATCTAAAAGAAAATGCCGAATACCATGCAGCACGTGAGCAACAAGGCTTCTGTGAAGGTCGTATTCAAGATATCGAAGGAAAACTTGGCGCTGCCCAAGTGATCGATGTCAAAGACCTTGAACAAAATGGCCGAGTAGTCTTTGGTGTAACAGTTACTATCGAAAATCTGGATACCGAAGAACAAAAAACCTATAAAATTGTAGGTGATGACGAAGCAGACTTTAGAATTAATAAAATTTCTGTAAACTCGCCCATTGCCCGTGGTCTACTGGGTAAAAACGAAGGTGATGATGCAAAAATTACTACACCGCAAGGCGAAGTTGAATACGAAGTTGTTAAAGTTGAATATCTGTAAAAAATTTAGCCCCTCAATATGAGGGGTTAAATTTTTTATAGCATCTGTTTTTTTAAATCAAGCTTATTTTTTATCACATCTAAATAGTCTAGCTGAAATATTATTGCTGAAACGGTATCACCACTTTTTTGCTTTTCTGTACTTGCTTATGGCTTTCCGGCTCGAATGCAGACCAATCATATTCTAAAAAATTTAGTGTCCATTGATAATATTTTTGCCCAATGTCCTTAAACTCAATCTGTAAAATGCCCCACTCTTCATCATGGCAATGTGGCGATGTCTTATATTCTTGTTCGCTAAAACAAGCTCGGATCATACGAGAATACGAAAATGGAATGTCTTTTAATGCCACTTGATATTTGCCTTGGGCTTCAATCTTGACAAAGTCAGCGTTATTCTCATGCGCTCCGCCACCAGAATAACCGGTAAAATATTGATTTAATATTGCAATCGCCATCTCTGTTTTATTCAATGGATAAAGTGCCGGATAAATTGATAAACCTTCAGATGCCATATCATAATCGTGGATAGGTGCCTGATTCGAATGCTGATAATCCTTAAAATTCCAATGATCTAGTACTTTATATTGTCCATCAGATTTCTGTAGTTTGATCATTTGCGGTGTATTATCAATCAGATAATAGACTACCCGATCGTTTTTTAATTGCCACAAAGCAAGTGCATCATCACGACACGTTATCTGAATAGAGAGGCAAATATTTTGTAGCGCCTGTTGCGTCATTTTGACAGCAATGAATGGCAAAGCTGTCACTTTTTGCTGCTGTGCAGCCACTGTAATTTGCACAGTACCTATCGAAGACAACACCAAGATCATCGAAATAATTTTTATCTTTGATAAATTTTTTTGCATTTTAGGGCTTGTTGAGATTTGATCTTTGCAATGAAAAATGAGAAAAATTATGGCTTAGACAAGGCAACCCAGTGCAGACAATATGTATATATTGGCAAGCTGGTTAACGCAGTATAAGTCTAATTTAGCCATTTTTCATGCAAAAATAGAATATAAAACGTCTTATTTCTAGCTTAAATTAAATATGTGATTAATTCTCAACAGGCCCTGATCACCATTCAAAATATTTTAACTCTACCTTATCATTTTTAAAGCTAACACCTTCCCCCAGCAACATTAATTTTTGAATATTTTCTCCTTTTGCATTGACAGTCGTGGTTCGGATTTGCCCTTGGGCATTGATCACTCTATGCCATGGTATCTGACTGTCATCATCCAGTTGTTGTAACACTTTGGCCACCATACGCGCATGTTTGGGCAGACCTGCCAAGCGTGCTACCTGACCATAGCTCGCAACCCGCCCATAAGGAATCAGATCAACTACGGCAAGAATCTGCCGGGCAAGTTCAATACGCTGCAAAATTTAATATCCTGATATATGCTGAAGGATTGAGAAAATTTTAATAAAAAAAGCGTACTTTTTTGTACGCTTTTTTTAAATCAATTCGTCATTATAGGCGATTATTTCTTCTTTAAAGCTTCTTGACACTCCGGGCTATCGCAGTAACCATATAAATTTAAAGAATGACCAGTCAAGGTAAAACCGTGTTGTTCCGCAATGGTATGTTGTTCTGCTTCAATGGTATTATTCGTAAATTCAACGACTTTATTACAGCTTTGACATACTAGATGATCATGATGATCTTCTTGCATAATTTCAAATACAGAATGATTATTATCAAAATGATGGCGCTGAATAATCCCTGCGGCTTCAAACTGTGTCAAAACACGATAAACCGTTGCCAAACCAACATCTTCACCTTGTTCTAGCAGGGTTTTATAAATATCTTCCGCACTTAAATGGTGTTGCTTTGAATTTTCCAATAATTCTAAAATCTTAATACGTGGTAAAGTGACTTTAAGGCCCGCTTTACGTAAATCTTGATTTGTAATCGCCATGTAAATAAATCTCTCAACAAAATTAAGTAGTCATATGCAAGCACAATGAGATAAAGTATGATCTAACTTTTAACTCTGCGCATTAAAAATCTGTGGGATAGTGTAGCAAAATGCAAAAATTTATGTTGTCCATGTTCTTAACCATTCTCGTTTCTGGCTGTGTCTATAAAATAGATATTCCTCAGGGAACTCCTCTTATTCATTCACAAGCCGCCCAAGTCAAAGTTGGTATGACACCACAACAGGTTCGCTTTTTACTCGGTAGCCCAACGGTGAGTGATCCTTTAAATCCTTTACGTTGGGACTATATTTACAATTATATCCCTGGTACATATGCTAAAAAAGCAAAAATACCTGAGTCAAAAGGTCAACATTTAAAGATATACTTTAACCAATCTGGCGTCGTTTCGCAAATAGAAGGTTTAGAAACTATTCCAGAAAGTCAACCAGGTCTCCCAGGTTCTAAAGAAGCAATCTTAACTGCACCACCGCTTTAACCAAAATAGATGATTTTTTAAGCTTTTAAAATCTCACCGCTAAAACCAGTCATTTGAAATGACTGGTTTTTTTAACTGTTTTAAATATCATGATTCTGACAAAATAAGGCATCCGAAGATACCTTATTTTGTACCACAATCATTTGTGATCCTAATCTTCGTCTTTCGAAGTATTATCAAGGTCAGGTGCTGCGTTATTAAGATCTGCAACCTCGTCCCCTATTTCATCGGCAACTTCACTTACCAACTCTTCCTCATCATCAATCGATAAGTCCTGTAATGCGGCCAACCCGACCAGAACTTCATCTTCAGCCAGACGAATCAGGCGTACACCCTGTGCATTACGTCCAGTTGTGGCAATTTCCACAGCACGCGTACGTACCATGGTGCCTCCATCAGAAATCAACAATAATTCTTTATACTCATCAATTGCGACGGCGCCTACCAGTTCACCATTACGCTCACTGGTCTTAATCGCAATCACACCTTTACCACCGCGTTTTTTGGTTGGGAAATCGCCTACAGGTGTACGTTTACCATAACCATTGGCACAGGCACATAAAACTTCACCGGTTTCAGGCACAACCACCAAGGAAACGATACGACTGCTGCTATTGCTCTCGCTATCCTCTGAGTCATCCTGATCATCATTCAGTTCGGTATCTTCATCAATCAGTGCACTGCCTGCAAAGTTAACCCGCATACCACGGACACCTTTGGCGATACGGCCCATTGAACGCACATCGGTTTCGGCAAAACGAATCGCTTTACCTTCATTGCTAAACAACATGATTTGCTGCAAACCATCGGTAATGGCAACACCAATCAAGGTATCATCATCACTCAATTCAATCGCACGTAAACCATTGGCGCGAATATTACTAAATTGTTCCAGATCAACACGTTTTACCGTACCGGAAGCCGTCGCCATAAAAATATATTGATTTTCAGCAAACTCTTTTAATGGCAAGATTGCCGTAATGCTTTCGTTGGCTTCCAGTGGTAATAAATTAACCATTGGACGCCCTTTGGCACCACGCGAAGCAATCGGCACTTCAAATGTTCTCAAGCGGTACACTTTACCGCGCGTGGTAAAGAACAATACCGTTGCATGATTTGATGTTACCAGCAAATGCTGAATATAATCATCATCTTTCATGCTGGTTGCAGATTTACCACGACCGCCACGGCGTTGTGCTTCATAATCTGAAAGTGGTTGTGTCTTGGCA
This sequence comes from Acinetobacter puyangensis, assembly GCF_900096995.1. Taxonomy (GTDB): domain Bacteria; phylum Pseudomonadota; class Gammaproteobacteria; order Pseudomonadales; family Moraxellaceae; genus Acinetobacter; species Acinetobacter puyangensis. The sequence continues at coordinate 894,949 of NZ_OANT01000001.1, read as the reverse complement.
TAGCCGGTTTGCGAAACAGTCAATACCACCTGTTCTTCCGGAATTAAATCTTCACGGCAGAAATCCACACCCGATTCAATAATTTCGGTACGACGTGCATCACCATACTGTTGCAATACCGCAGCAAGCTCTTCACGAATAACATTCATCAATAAATTAAAATCGTTCAAAATCGCTGTTAATTCGGCAATTTGACCCAAAATTTCGCTGTATTCTGCATGCAGTTTATCCTGTTCCAGACCGGTTAAACGGTGCAAACGCAATTCCAGAATTGCACTGACCTGCGCCGGAGACAAACGATAGTTTTCGCCATTTAAGCCAAATGGATGCTCGGGATCTTCACCCTCAATTTCATCTGGACGAACCGATACCGAACCGGCTTTTTCCAGTAATGCAATGACCCCACCTGACTGCCACTGGCTTGCCAGTAATCGCTCACGTGCCTCACCTGGATTGGCAGAGGTTTTAATGGTTTCAATAATCTCATCGATATTGGCTAAGGCAACCGTTAAACCTTCCAGAATGTGTCCACGTTCACGTGCTTTACGCAACTCAAACATGGTACGCCGAGTCACAACTTCCTGACGATGGCGGACAAATGCAGCAATAATATCTTTCAAATTCATTAACTTGGGCTGACCATTGTCCAGGCACACCATATTAATGCTGAAAGAATTTTGTAATTGTGTATTTAAAAATAGATTGTTAACCAGAATTTCTGCATTTTCACCACGTTTTAAATCAATGGCAATCCGCATCCCGTCCTTATCGGATTCATCACGTATTTCACTGATGCCTTCCAGTTTTTTCTCTTTAACCAGTTCGGCAATACGTTCGATGACTCTGGCTTTGTTAACCTGATATGGAATCTCGGTAAATACAATGGTGCTACGATCAGATTTCTCATTGGTTTCAATATGATATTTACCACGGATATGCAAACGACCTTTACCGGTACGATAAGCATCATAAATCCCTGATTTACCATAGATGATTCCACCAGTCGGAAAATCCGGACCAGTCACATGCGTCATCAAGCCTTCGATGGAAATATTGGGATTATCCACATAAGCAAGACAGGCATGAATCGCTTCTGTGATGTTATGAGGTGCCATATTGGTTGCCATACCAACAGCAATCCCCGCAGCACCATTGATCAGCAGATTGGGAATACGAGTGGGTAGAACATCTGGAATGCGTTCTGAACCATCATAGTTATCGACCCAGTCAACCGTATCTTTTTCTAAATCGGCAAGCAACTCATGTGTGAGTTTAGTCATTCGGATTTCGGTATAACGCATCGCTGCGGCACTATCACCATCAACCGAACCGAAATTACCCTGACCATCGACCAGTAAATAACGTAAACTAAAATCCTGTGCCATACGAACAATCGTTTCATAGACTGCGCTATCACCATGCGGATGATATTTACCGATGACATCACCTACCACACGTGCCGATTTTTTATAGGCTTTGTTATAGTCGTTACCCAATTCGTGCATCGCAAACAGTACACGACGGTGTACTGGTTTCAAGCCATCACGTACATCAGGTAAAGCACGTGACACAATGACGCTCATTGCATAATCAAGATAAGAATTCTTTAACTCATCTTCAATCGCAATCGGTCGGATTTCCGATACGCTCATGCAAACTCCTTATTTACAGATAGAATGTTCCATCTGTTTTTATGTCTTCAATCCTGCAAAAATTTAGCTCAAAAACCTGAACCAAAAAATAAAAATACAGCCCCGAATTATAGCATAAAAGACCCATTAACTGGGAGTTTAAGTATCTAACAATAGTATTTTTTTATGGTAAAAAATTAATTAAAATGAATAAGTTAAAAACAGAGTTTTAAGTTTCTAAATCTATCTGAAAAATCCTTACGATTTGGTTAAAATACACGCTGTATAAAAATACTCCTTTCAGAATATTCTTTGATCTTGATTGAAAAATAATTACTGTTCAAATATGGACATTGCATGGCTATTTTTCATCTTTATCAATAGCAGCATATGCACAAGATTACTTTATTACCCGATATTGCGCAGGAACCCACCGGTAGCCTATTACATTTTCACCAATATGCCCAATGCCCGGAAAAGCAATATGTGCCGCACCAATCCACCATTTATTCCGATATGCCTGTTCAAAAATATTCTTACGTGCCAATACTGCACGATCAGAATCTGTATCCGGTTTATATATCGCATCAGGATAAGGAAATTGAACCGCAGCATAATGCACAATATCACCTAGACCTAGAAACTTCTGTCCATTTTTCCCATCAACCAAATAAGATGAATGCCCTTCGGTATGCCCCGGAGTAGCCAAAAGTTGAACATTGGGTACATTAAAAGAAGTTTTAGTAAATACCACCAACTGCCCCGCTTGTTGGTAAGGTTTTAATGCATCTCGAGTCATTTTAAATAATGGCTTAAAAAAATGGCTGGCTTCTGCTTCGTTATACGCTGATGTCCAATATTCAGCATCTTCCTTAGCTAAATAAACTTTGGCATTCGGATAAGCCATTTTTCCATCTACAGTAATGCCACAAAGATGATCAGGATGTGCATGTGTGATTAAAATTGTATCAATTTGCTCTGGTTGTATGCCAGCATGCTTTAAATTCTCTAGCACATGCCCGAGCGTTGGACCAAAACATTTTGCTGTACCAGCATCTATTAAAATATTTTGTGTAGGTGTTTGTACAAGAAATGCTGAAAAGTCCGTCACAATCTGATTTTGATCATCTATAGGAACAAAATTTTCTGCAAAAAGTTGATCGGCCTGTTCACTGGATATACGCAACAAATCACTACGTGGCAACCCAAATTCGCCATCAAATAACGCAGTGACTTTCAAATTCCCAATATTTTGCACAAAATAACCATCGACTTGTTGAACTGCTCTGACTTGTTGAGCTGGTATAATGGGCTGAGCAGATGCAATATTTGCACTGAGCAAAGCTGCCAATGCCAAAAACTTAAAATGATTCATGTAGATTTTACCCATTGATTGCCTGATGTATATTCACTTTAATCAGTTCGAGCAGATAAAATCGCTCAATTCAATGTACAAACTGCTCAAGTTTGAGTTAATTCATGGACAGAACTTGTGGATCAAAACCGTATCTTTGATAAAACCGATGTTTAAACACAGCAACCGAGTGATATCCAGATTTTGTTGCGATACTTTTCAAAGGCAGGTTCTTTGAATATAAAAGGCTTAATGCATAAGCCAATCTGGCATGGGTAATAGTTTCTCTTAGAGTTGTGCCTTCTGCACTTAATTTTCTTCGTAAGGTCGCACCACTTAAAGCCATTTGCATTTCTATATCTCGTGATTGCCAGTCCCGTTGCGGTTCGTTCATCACCCATTGATAAATTGTTTTGGAAAGATTTGGAGCTGGAATCACCAAAATATCTGCATGTCCAGACTGACATAATTTAAGCAAAATACCCACAATGCACAATCTTGCCTGCACCAGATCATGATTAAATAATGCTGCCTGCCATGTGGACAGTTCCAAGGCAAAATCCCGAATCGAAAATTTAAAAATGTCATTACTTTTATCTGTAATCGGTTTTGCCCAGATCATCTGGGTCGCCTGAATCACCTCCTCGCAAACAGGCACAAGTATTGTAAGATATTCACCTGTATGTTGATCTGGAATATTCACTGCATCAATAATTGCATCAGCTTTCATAATCAAGATGTCACCAGCAAGCAATGACATTTTTAGATCCTGCATATTGACTTTCTTTTCACCAGATACAATGATGCCCAAATGCAGTTGGTTGACCTGAACGCTGGACAGACCATGTTGATTTTTAGCACGAATACATAAGTAATCCCGTGCGACATCTGCCTTGGCTAATGCCGCTAATGACGAATATAAATCGCTGATTTCATGCTGCATATTCATAAAATATTTCCAATAAAAAAACGCTCTTTGGATAGCCAAAGAACGTCTTCAATACGTGTTACAGCGTAGGAGTTTAAATTACAGTTTAGACACCAATTCTGGCACAACTGTATTTAAATCGCCAACTAACCAGTAGTCCGCAACACTATTAATCGGTGCTTCTTCATCCTTGTTGATCGCAACGATCACTTTAGAATCTTTCATACCTGCCAAGTGCTGAATTGCACCGGAAATACCCACTGCAACATACAGATCAGGCGCAACGATTTTACCTGTTTGCCCCACCTGAAAATCGTTTGGTACAAAGCCGGCATCTACCGCAGCACGTGATGCACCTTGAGCAGCACCCAGTTTATCTGCCAATGGATCAAGCACTGTATGGTAATTTTCACCTGAACCCACACCACGACCACCAGACACAACAATACGTGCAGCTGCCAGTTCTGGACGATCCAGTTTCACGATTTCTTCATTGATAAAGGTAGAAATACCCGCATCTTTGACTTCGCCTACTGTTTCAACTGTAGCAGAACCACCTTCCGCTGCGACTGGATCAAATGCAGTGGTACGTACTGTACCGACAATAATGGTTTCATCAGATTGAACAGTCGCAATCGCATTACCTGCATAAATTGGACGTTTAAAGGTATTGGCATTTTCAACAGCGATAATGTCGGTAATTTGACTGACATCAAGCAATGCAGCAACACGCGGCAAAATATTTTTGCCCGTTGTGGTTGATGCAGCCAGTACATATTTATAACCACCTTTGGCAATATCAGCAACCAAGCTAGCCACGTTTTCAGCCAATTGATGTGCATATGCAGCATTATCAGCAAGTAATACTTTGCTTACACCAGCAACTTTTGCTGCCTGTTCTGCAACTGCCTGTGCAGCTTCACCTGCCACCAATACAGTAATATCACCACCGATTTTTTGAGCTGCCGCTACAACATTTAAGGTTGCGCCATTTAATGTTTTATTGTCGTGCTCAGCGAGAACTAAAATACTCATGATTATTATCCTTATCTTAGATGACTTTCGCTTCGTTTTTAAGTTTGTCGATTAATTCATCAACAGACTTCACTTGTACACCGGCTTTACGTTCCGCAGGTGCTTCAACTTTAACTGTTTTCAGCTTGGTGCCTGTTGCAACGCCATAATCTGCCGGAGTTTTTGCTTCAAGTGGTTTTTTACGCGCTTTCATGATGTTAGGCAATGCAGCATAACGTGGTTCATTTAAACGTAAATCGGTAGTGATAATCGCTGGAAGTGATAATTCGACAGTTTGTAAACCACCATCAATTTCACGTGTCACCTGAACTTTGCCACCATCAACTTTAACTTCTGATGCAAAAGTACCCTGACCTACACCGAGTAAAGCACCCAACATTTGGCCCACTTGGTTCGAGTCATCATCAATCGCTTGTTTACCAAGCAGGATAAGTTCCGGTTTTTCTTGTTCTACAACGCCTTTTAAAATTTTGGCAACTTCCAAAGCACCGATTTCATCACTCGTTTCAACCAAAATACCGCGGTCTGCACCCAATGCCATCGCAGAACGGATTTGCTCCTCTGCTTTTTTCTCACCAATTGAAACCACAACAATTTCTGAAACGACGCCTTTTTCCTTTAAGCGTACTGCTTCTTCAACAGCAATTTCACAAAATGGGTTAATTGACATTTTAACGTTGGTTAAATCAACCCCAGTATTATCCGCTTTCACACGTACTTTAACGTTGGCATCCACCACACGTTTTACAGCGACAAGAGCCTTCATGTAATTCCTCGGCTGTTTTTACAAATGAATATGGAAGAGTTTATACAACTCTTATGCTTAAAATTATAGTGCACTATCTTGCATTGCATTGGGCATTTCGGTCAAGTCAGATTCGTGAACTTGATGTAAAAAGACGTAAATAAAAATCTTTATCAAGATCAAGCCATCTGATTTAACAGTTTATTTTATTACTTTATAGCACTATTGTTTATGAAAATATCAGATGATGCTTATCAGACTTTTTCACATGAAAATGCATTTGTTATCACTCAATCGCTCAATATCAAAAAAATAGGGTTAATTAAAATAACTATTTAATTTTTAAAAATATTTATATGAACATACTTTTAAAAAATATGAGTCTTATACATACTCATATTACAATACCAAAACAACTGATGACTACCTTTCAATCAGTCAAAATCAGTTAAAAATAGCTAAGGTGAAACCGACTCATCGATATCCAGCAATACAGTTCAACGCTCACAATGGCAATGACTAATCGGTCACCTAGTACTTTTTAAAATACTACTTTTTCGCCCGAGGATGGGCCTGATCGTAAATTTTGGCTAAATGGTCAAAATCCAGATGGGTATAGACTTGCGTCGTGGTTAAATTACTATGACCCAGCATTTCCTGTACAGTTCGCAATTCGCCACTATTAGATAATAAATGACTGGCAAAACAATGTCGTAATAAATGTGGATGCAGATCGGCACTTAATCCCGCCCGTTTGGCCTGTTGTTTAATCCGATTCTGAACTTGTCGGTCAGAAATTTTTTGTCCGGCACGTGAAATAAAAATAAAATCGTGATCCAGTATTTTAGTGATACGCAAGCTTAACCAGTGATGCAAAGCCTGTTCTGCTTTTTGTCCAAAGGGAATAATCCGTGTTTTATTGCCCTTACCTTTTACTCTTACCAAGTGTTGTGACCAATCGATATCTGACAGTTTTAGATTGACCAGTTCATTTAAACGTAATCCACTGGAATACAGGAGTTCCAGCATGGCTTTATCCCGTGCCCACAACCATTGATCATTTTCCGATTGTGGTGCCGCCTGATCCAGTAATTGATTGAGTGTTTCGGGCGATAACATCCCCGGTAAAGGTCGAGGTTGGCGTTTGATATTAAAATCTTTAAAGTTGGCATCAACCTGTGTACCATGTTGCTGTAACCACTGCATAAATTGACGAATTGCAGATAGAGCCCGTTGCACACTCTGGTTCGACCATTGTTTCTGTTCGATGCAATAGCCCATATACTGTCGTAAATCACTGATTTGTAATTGCTGTGGTTGTAAATTTTGTTGTTCACAGTAGCTTAAAAATGCCACCAGATCTCGATGATAGGCGGCAATGGTATGTTGTGAATGTTGTTGTATGGCAAGTTGATCGAGCCAGTCCGGGAGAGCATTGTGTAAAACTGGATTGATGGTCTGATTCATTTAAGTTCCTATGTGACCTTTCTTTATTCTAAACCTAAATCCCCACGGTAAAACTATTTCATTTGTATCTTTCATCTATTTGCTTAGATGTATGGAGTATGCGTAAAATAAATACCTGTTTTTTATTTTCATCAATTAAAATAATTGCCCGATAAGGGGTATCCAAAATCAATTTCTCACGCGTATTGAATATTCTAGTTTGGTACGATAAGGCAAAAAAATATAAATTTTCCAATTGCTCAGTAACTTTTACACACATTTCTTCGGCTAACTGTTCACCCCATCTTTCTATACCATATGCCAGAATTTCAATTAAATCTTGTTCGGCTTCTGGTGAATATAGAACCATATAATTCATTTTTGCCGACTTGCAACCAATTCACGTGCTTTGTCTAATGCGGTCAAATGAACTGTTTGCATCGATTTTGCTTGAGTGGCATCTTTTTCGATGCTAGCAATTGCCTGTAAAATTTTTGCTTTTTCCCAATCCGCATAATCGTCTTCCCCAGTGTAAAACAGTTGCTCTAAGTGTGTACCTTGTATATCTTTTAAGGAAACAAATACACCCACTGGACGATTATTTTTGGTCACTAAAACAGGCTCACGTTGCATGGTATCCAATAATTCACCAAAACGTAATTTTGCATCTTTTGCACTGATAACCTGCATGATACACTCCATTAAAAAGTAGTCACTTTAACTACTACAAAGCAATACACAAGTCTTTTTAATTTAATTTCGTAAAAAATCTGTCTTATACTAAACATTAAAATTAAGTTATCAGGGCTTATACAATAAACCCCTACAAAATCAGTTGTATGAGATTGTACGGGCGTATTGCATACGCCCAATTATTTATGAATAATGGTATTTATTGTATTCGCAGGTGGGCTTTTAAATTTTAATCATTATCCCTGAAAATACTTTAAATCAAAGCGCCCGTCATAGACTTTCGCTGTCGGACCGGTCATCCACACCACATCGCCTTCCTGCCATGCAATATTTAACATACCACCTGCCAGTTCAATATTGACATTATTGTCCAGTAAACCACGACGAATGCCACTGACAACCGCAGCACATGCCCCTGTACCACATGCCAGTGTTTCACCTACCCCACGTTCATAAACACGCAAACGTGCCTGATTGCGTGAAATCACCTGTAAAAATCCTGCATTAACCCGTTCAGGAAAACGTACATGGGATTCCACCTGTGGTCCAATTACTGCAACATTGGCTTTAAGCACATCATCCACCAAAATCACGGCATGTGGATTGCCCATATTGACCACGTCAACTTTAATTTCCAGATCTTTTAACTGTAACGGATAAAGTGCTTGTACGTCATCAGCAACAAAAGGAATTTGTTCGGGTGAGAATTTTGGTTCACCCATATTGACCCGCACCCAGCCATTCGCGCCAAGTTCAGGCTCCACGATGCCCGATTTGGTCTGTACCCGGATTTTGGTTTTATACGTCAGTTGATGCTCGTAGACAAAACGGGCAAAACAACGCACCCCATTGCCACATTGTTCTACTTCGGAACCATCGGCATTAAAAATTCTGTACTTAAAATCAACCGTCGGATCTTCAGGTGGTTCAATCATCAATAGCTGATCAAAACCAATCCCGAAATGGCGATCTGCCATGCGCTGAATCGTCAGACTATCTAAATAAGCACGTTGACGAACCAGATCAATCACCACAAAGTCATTGCCCAGACCATGCATTTTGGTAAATTCCAATAGCATTTCAATTTACTCCTGCGGTAATAACTGCTCGTTGGCCCAAAGCGATTCAATGGTTTCACGCTTACGAATCAGATAGGCCTGATCACCATCGACCATGACTTCTGCTGCACGGCCACGTGAATTGTAATTTGAACTCATCACAAAACCATATGCCCCGGCACCAAGAACTGCAAGGGTGTCATTTTCCTTAATCGCAAGATCACGATCTTTACCGAGGAAATCTCCGGTTTCACAAATGGCACCAACCACATCCCAAGTTTTGACTTCGGTATTTTTACGTGGCGTCACCGAAACAATATCCATCCAGGCTTCATATAAAGACGGACGGATTAGATCATTCATTGCAGCGTCAACAATAGCAAAGTTACGATGCGAAGTCGGTTTGAGCAAATCCACTTTGGTCAATAACACCCCAGCATTGGCACTGATACTGCGACCAGGTTCCATATAGACTTTTAAACCCAGTTTTTCCAGTTGCGGACGCATGGCATTGGCATACTCTGCAACAGTTGGTGGTATTTCATCTTTATAGGTAACGCCTAGACCACCGCCAATATCGATATGTTTTAAGGTGATCCCCAACTGTTTAAGTTGTTCAATCATCACTTGTACCCGTTCAAGCGCATCAACAAATGGCTTGGTTTCGGTCAATTGCGAACCGATATGACAGTCAATTCCGATAATGTCCAGATTCGGCAAACTTGCAGCATATTGATAGGTATCAAATACACTGTCACTTGGAATACCAAATTTATTTTCTTTTAAACCTGTTGAAATATAAGGATGGGTTTTGGCATCAACATCCGGATTGACCCGCAAGGAAATCGGTGCTTTTTTATTTAAACCTGCCGCAACTTTTTGAATACGATCCAGTTCTGCATGAGATTCCACATTAAAACATGCAATACCAACGATCAGCGCTTTGGCGATATCGGCTTCGGATTTGCCCAAACCGGAAAATACAATTTTCGATGGATCACCACCTGCTGCAAGCACGCGTGCCAGTTCGCCACCGGTCACAATATCAAAACCGGCTCCCAGTTTTGCCAATACATTCAGCACAGCAATATTAGAGTTGGATTTCACAGCAAAACAAATCTGATGATCAATAAATGCAAAAGCTTCATCCATATCCAGATAATGCTTGCAAAAAGCAGCTTTGGAATACACGTACAAAGGTGTAGAAAATTGCTGAGCTAAATCTTCAAGGGAACAATTTTCAGCGTGTAAAACGCCTTGTTGACGTGTAAAACTCATTGGTGACTACCTAAATCCTGATCTGAGGGCTGTGACGATGATTGTGTTTCCTGAACGGTCTGTTTGTCTTTTTTGTAAAGCAAATATTCCGAGCGCTTGTCATAATTTGGATCGGAAGGCAGCATCAATGCGCCAGATTGACCACAAGCAACAAGGCCACATAGAGAAGAAAGACATAAACCGATAAGACACAAAGTACGCATAATCAAAATGCTCATTATTGATTATTGCTGAGTATAGCTTGATTTACAAAGTGACCAAAGCATTTCATGTGCTTAAAGTATCTTGAGGTATAAAAAAACGCCAGTATCAACTGACGTTTTGTATTGACCGTGATTAACCGACCTATTTTCCTTTAAGATATTTCGGCTTATAGAAAACATAATAGCCAATTGCCAGAATCACCAACCACAATGGACTGACTTTTAAGGCTTTAAAGGTATCTGCTTCCAATGACAGGATATACACGGTACCAATAAAGAAAATGATCACAGCCCAACAGGTAAATACTCCACCCGGAAGTTTGAAGGTTGATGCTGCATGTAGCTCAGGACGTTGCTTTCTATAATTGATATAGCTCCACATAATCATGATCCAGACACAGATAAACAGAATCGTAGACAATGTTGTTGCCAACGTAAATGCTTCAACAGTATTTGGCACAAAGTATTGTAATGCCGCACCAGCCAGTAAACATACGGTTGAAAAATACAGCGCATTAGCAGGAACCGCAGATTTGGATAATTTCCCAAAGTCCTGAGGTGCCTGATGATCTTTTGCCAGACCAAATAGCATACGACTGGTAGAAAAGACGCCACTATTCATCGAAGACATCACCGAAGACAATACCACTAGATTCATGATAATCGCTGCTGCGGCAATACCTGCTTGTGTAAATAGATTTACAAATGGGCTAACTTTAGGGTCAATTTGATTCCATGGTGTAACCGACATCACTACAAATAATGCCAATACATAGAAAATAATGATACGAATTGGAATGGAGTTGACGGCTTTAGGTAAATTGCGTTCCGGATCACGCGTTTCTGCTGCGGTGGTGCCGACTAGCTCAACACCAACAAAGGCAAAAATCGCAATCTGGAATCCGGCTAAAAACCCATCAAAGCCAGTCGGGAAAAACCCACCATTGGACCATAGATTGCTAAATTGAGCGACTGTTCCAGCATCGGTGGTAAATCCGGTGAAGATCATCCAGAAACCCACGAGAATCAAGACGATAATTGCCGTAATTTTGACCATGGCAAACCAGAATTCCATTTCACCAAACAGCCGTACAGTGACCAAATTGAGCCCCATGATAAACAGAATCGCTGCGATACTGATCAGTGCCCCTTCGGTCGGACTAAACTCCTGACCTCCGTTAAAAAATTGCAAGTAATAAATAATCGCAGATAAATCGGCAATCCCGATGGTGATCCAGCATAGCCAATAGGTCCACCCGACAAAATAACCTGCCCATGGACCAATCAAATCGGTAGAGAAATCGATAAAGGATTTATATTGCAAATTGGAAAGTAATAATTCTCCCAGTGCCCGCATGACCAAAAACACCATCAATCCAATAATCATATAGATAAACAGAATCGAAGGACCAGCCAGACTAATGGTTTTACCGGAACCCATAAACAAACCCGTTCCAATTGCCCCGCCAATTGCAATCAATTGCAAATGTCGATTGGATAAACTCCGTTGCAAACTTTCTGGATCCCCTTGCGGTAAATCATGTGGATATGACATTTTTTGAATACACCTATATTTATCTTTCCTGCTAAAAATATTCCAATTCATATATAGAAAAAAGTACTAACTGAATTATTTTTCATTTTTTTTATATTTTTTAAGTTTTTGCACGAATTACAGGCATTTTATTTACCTGCACCAAAATATTTTTAACTAGGTGTATTGTATTAGTGCAGTAATCCATTCATAAATACGACATAATTTGTCGCAATAATCATTATAAAACGCCTACCCTGCCTTTACTTTTACAATACAAGTCACTACATTGTTTTTCATCAAAGTATTTTTAGCATCGAATCCAAGATCATCCTTATGAGTAAAGCCAAGACTGTTTATCGTTGTGAACATTGTGGAACAGACCATCCCAAATGGGTAGGACAGTGTCCCGATTGTGGAGAATGGAACAGTTTGGTCGAAGCGCGTTTAGAAAATGTCACCCCTCACCGGGCAAAATCCGGCATCAAAACCGGCGGTTATGCTGGTCAAACCAGTCAAATTACTACACTGGATCAAATTCAGCTGAGCCGTGAATCACGTACCTCTACTGGTATTAGTGAGTTTGACCGAGTGCTTGGTGGCGGGCTGGTCATGGGATCGGTGGTATTAATTGGCGGTGATCCCGGTATCGGTAAATCCACTATTCTGCTTCAAACAGCGACTTATATGGCAAGCCAGCAACCTGCGCTTTATATCACGGGTGAAGAATCATTGTCTCAGGTGGCAATGCGAGCCAAACGTCTGGATTTACCTCTAAATGCCCTGAAAGTTATGGCTGAAACCTGTGTTGAGCGCATTTGTGAAGTACTGGCACATGAACGTCCACAAATGGCTGTACTAGACTCAATTCAAACACTTTTTACCGAAACCATTCAATCTGCGCCCGGAGGCGTTTCCCAGATTAGGGAATCTGCTGCTATCCTGACTCGCTTTGCCAAACACACCGGTACATCACTATTTATCGTCGGTCATGTTACCAAAGAAGGTGCACTTGCCGGCCCTCGTGTACTGGAACATATGGTGGATTGTGTTTTATATTTCGAGGGACAGTCCGATTCTCGTTATCGCATGATTCGAGCAGTTAAAAACCGTTTTGGTGCAGTGAATGAACTTGGCGTATTTGGTATGACCGACAAAGGATTAAAAGAAGTTGCCAATCCTTCAGCCATTTTTTTAAGCCGTTATGATGAAGCCATTCCCGGATCTGTGGTGATGATTAGTCGTGAAGGTACCCGTCCCTTACTGGTGGAAGTTCAGGCACTGGTCGATGATGCACATGGACAACCACGTCGGGTCGCATTGGGGCTAGAGCAAAACCGTTTATCCATGTTGCTGGCTGTGATGCATCGACATGGTGGTGTACAAACTGTGGGGCAAGATGTTTATGTCAATATTGTCGGTGGCTTAAAAATTACCGAAACAGGTTCCGATCTAGCTGTATTATTGGCCTGTGCATCAAGTTTAAGAGGCAAAGCACTTCCACAGCATCTTGCAGTTTTTGGTGAAGTAGGACTTTCTGGTGAGATCCGCCCTGTTCCCAATGGTCAGGAGCGTTTAAAAGAAGCCCATAAACATGGTTTTAAAACCATTATCTTACCACGCGCCAATGCACCACAAAATCCCATTAAAGGCTTAAACGTCATTCCCGTGGCTCGGCTACATGAAGCACTACAGGCAGCCATGGATATCTGTGATGAATAAGCAATTTACTCTAGTATATTAAATTTTAGGTTACCCAAATCTTTATTTATTTCATAGATCGGCAGCTTGGTAGAAAAGTATTTTGCAAATCATGCCTTTAACTGAAATCATGTAAGCAATTTATTAAATTTTCTAACAAAAATCACAAACTTAGCCTTGAAATTTGATATAAAACCCGCATTATTGAGGGTAAGAAGTTTTATTGATCATAGGAATATTAAAGCAATGCAAAATAAAGCACGCGGTGCTGTTGTCGCATTAATGATGGCAAGTTTATTGGCTGCGCCCCTTGCAGAAGCCAAACGTGCAGGCGGTGGCAAAAGCATGGGAATGTCACGGAGTCAAAGCTCTAGCCAAAGTTATAACCAAAACCAGAATGCTCAGTATCGCAATCAAGCACCTGCTACAGCCCAACAACAGCCGCAGCGTAGTGGTTCAAATGTTGGTGGTATGGTAGCGGCCGGTGTTGCGGGTGCAGCATTAGGTGCGGTTGCTGCAAATGCAATGGCTGATGATGGCCAAAAAGCCAATCCGAATGAACAGGCATCTAACTGGCAAAATGGTGAACAGGCTGCTCAAGAGAAAAAAAGTGGTTTTAGCTGGTTCTGGTTGATTATTCTTGCTGCTGGCGCTTTCTTCCTGTTTCGTAAATTTTCTGCGAAAAAACAGTTAGCTGCTGCGGGTAACCCTTATGCACCCAATAATAGTGCAAGCACACGCAATCAAACCTCATCACCATTTGGTACAACCCCTCCGGCTGGAAATACCAATATTTTTGGTCAACCTGTGAAGGGTGGCCAAGCACCGGTACAAGCACCTTTTGGCGGTGCAACAACCAGTAGTGGCAACCAATTGCCTGATGGTAGCGAACCGGCAACCTTTCTACGCTTCGCACGTCAACGCTTTAACCATATTCAAGCGATGAACAACGCCACCAACATTGAAGAAATTCGTAAATATTTCACCCCTGACATGTATCAGGCGATTTATTCGGATGTTGCCAATAATACCGATGTTGCAGAATTTAGTAATCTAACTGCAAACGTGATTGATCAAAGTACTGAAAATGGTCAATATGTGGTCAGTGTGCGTTTTACTGGAACAGTAAGTGAAGATTTAAATGCCTTACCACAACCCTTCACAGAAATCTGGCATTTTGTAAAACCAGCTGGTAGCTCTGATGAATGGTTAGTTGCAGGCATTCAGCAAGTTTAATATCTAAAAATCAAAAAATGGCAACTTTAACAGTTGCCATTTTTATCTAAGCATCTAACACTTCAACCCTTAATAAAAGCTCACCATTATTGAGTTCACTATTCGATTGTAAATTACCTGCTTTATAATAAAGCATTTCATGATTAAATTTAAATCTTAATAACAGTGTTACATTACCATTTTCTTTCTTCTCTTCAATAATATTTATTAATTCTGTATAATATAAATCTGTATAATATGAACTATTTGAATAGAATCTCTCTGCATTATCTGCAAAAAGATCACCATATGGAACTTTAACGTTTAATAAAAATTTATTATCCGGATTCAGTGTATCCACATCAACTGGACCTAAAACTTTGTATTTCCCCAAGGTATTCTCATATAAAGATCGCTTAGTAGGCAGAACAATACGAAAAACAATTCCTGTTGATCTACTTTCAAATTGTATTTCAATGTAATTCCGATTTTGTTTTGCATCATCTGCCAATCCACTAATCAACTCATAACACGGTATATTAAACGAATTCTTATCAAGAATTTGTCCAGCAATATATGGTGTACTTTGTATATTTCCTATATTTTGACTATCAGTATTATTTTCTCCTTTTGAATTTGCACTAGAATCATTAGACCGTTCGCCATTATCTGATCCACCACATCCACTCACCATCATCATGGCATTAAAAACTGCAATATAAATTAACGACTTTTTCATATCCACCTCATTTTTAAATTTTTATCTGAGTTATTAAAAAGTCCCACCAAACTAAATTTGATGGGACTCCAAACGATTATTGGCTAAACCCCAAAACCTCTTGCCATGTTTTGGTTCCATTGGCAATTTCCTTTTCACTAACTTTGACCGAATATAATAAGGTTTTCTTATCGGTATTTGCGGTAATCGTTGTCACTGCTTGATTGTTTAGATCTTCAATTTGCATCACACCGCTGTAAGGATAGCTACTTATTGCTTCGTCATCGGCATCGATCTGTACAAAAAACGGCTGAGTGTTGGTTATGTTGACTTTATAATCGCCGACTGAACTATTGGTTGCAGTCAAAGTTCCTGTCGTGGTTAAAGCAAGTTCTGAACCGCTTTTTTGGTCATAAATGAGCTTATAATTTTCCAGTTTATAAGTCACATCAATGAAAGCAGATCCATTTTTCTCAGTTGCTTTTATTTCCAAGCTATCAATTAAATCTTGTTCAGTTGAGCCACTCGAAAATTTTACAGTGCCATTCACCGTTTTTGACTCGCCGCTGTCAGAGTCCCGCAAGATCAAATCCTGATAAGTAAAATTACCATCTGTAACAGTGACTTTTCCACTGGCTGTTAAATCCTTATATTGATTTAAGCCAGTTGCTGTTTTAAATAATCCTTCACAGTTGGTAAAAGTAATCACACCAGCTGTTTTTACATAGCTGCCAGACGAGCATTTTTCATCAGCTTCGGCCTCATCGGTACCAAAAACCAATGTATCTATGACACCGCCTAGCAGGCTTTCTTTTAAGACGATTGCACCTGATTCTTCTGAAACCTCCAGAATTTTTTGTCTCTGTGTTTCAGTTAAGGTATCTGTAGTCTGATTACCCTCGTTATTTTGCTCGCTGGAATTGCCACCTGTATTGCTATTTTGGCTATTATTCTCACTACTTTCATCACTACTGCCACACCCTGTCATG
The DNA here is from genome assembly GCF_900096995.1 of Acinetobacter puyangensis. Classification (GTDB taxonomy): domain Bacteria; phylum Pseudomonadota; class Gammaproteobacteria; order Pseudomonadales; family Moraxellaceae; genus Acinetobacter; species Acinetobacter puyangensis. The sequence continues at coordinate 878,421 of NZ_OANT01000001.1, read as the reverse complement.
ACCAGTAGTGCTCCCAAAAAAGCGGTATAAATTAAAGACTTTTTCATTTTGTCCTTCCTCCCAAATGATTTTTTCAATCAAGAACATATGAAGCTTAGTATTAATTTTGTTATTCCAATATTCCCAAATGGGAACATAGCTGCAAAATTTTATTAAATATGCTCAAATTCAAGTGTTACATTCATCAGTAATTGCATCAGTTCTGTCTGAGAGTTACATTTTGTTTTTGCAAAAATATTTTTGATATAGATACGAACTGATCCATAAGTGATATTCATTTGCTCTGCAATCTGCTCCAGACTCAGACCATGAATAAATAACTCACAAACATCCAGTTCACGTTTTGCCAGTTTATATTTCTGGATCAGATAATCTCTTGCCAGATATTGGGGTTGATTGGTTGATGTGACAAAAATAATAGCTTTCCTTTGTTGAAGCTTCGCAGCTCCAGAAAAGGGTAAAATACTCAGCATTAGAGAATCATTTTCTTTATCATCATATAATGACAGTATTCCACCTGCATCGTAATCAAGGCTATTGTCTTTAAATAAAGCACTACTAATTAACTGATTTAATCTTTCCTGAAATTTTTTAAGCGTTTTTAAATTATTATTTTTATCAAGATCCAATACAGAACATCGTTCAAATATTTTCTTAACAATGGTATTGGCATAATATAGTTGATAATCCTGATTCACCAGGATTACACCTATTTTAAAATGATCCAGCACATGATAAATATCTTGCTTATCTTCCTGTAGGATTATCATCTGCCGATAAATCTGTAATGCACGACGAATATGTACACCCAAACGTTTTAATATCTTTCCATCCTGTTCACTATATTCTTCTAAATATGGTGCTCTGTGAACGGCAAATACAGCCCAGCTATAGACACTACGCTCCAATAAAACCGCAGCAACATGGCTTACATTGGTTGGTTTGGCACATTTTTCATAAAAAATAAATTCGTCAGTTCCTACTGGCATGGAAGCATAAGGCGCGAATGTGTTTAGTACTGTATCACCTAATGCTTTTTCTGCCCAATATGGCGCATGTAAACGCAGATCCAATACTTTAACCTGTTCATCCTGATACGCCGCCATACTTTCAGGCGGGATATTATGGGTAAAGACAAAATCATAATGCGGACTAAGCTGATCAGTTGCAGTAAAAATCGCGGTGGTACTGCCTGTAAAATCAACAATTTCTGTCAACACTTCCTGCCATAATGATGGATTTAATGCAGCATCATAAATCATGCCAATTACTTTATTTTCTTGTTCAGTCAGCATCGTCCATATCCCCATATTAAGACTTACATAAAATTATGCTAACCAAGTTATCTAGAATACACATGTCCCCAAATGAGGACATTTCTAACTTTATTTTTTTAAATCCACTACAACAACATACCCATCAATAGTTTCATCAATTCTGTTTGTGAAGCACAATGTGTTTTTAAAAAAATACGTTTAAAATATGTTCTGACCGTACTTAATGTTGTATCTGTTGCTTCGGCAATATCTTGAAGTTTATAACCATTTACAAACAACTGACAAACCCCTATCTCTCGTTTGCTGAGTTGATAGCTAGATTTCAATTCTTGTTCGAGTAAGCGAACTTCCAATTTTGTATTGGTATCATAAAATTTAAGCATGACTAAAGGACGAATACCAAAAAAGGATTGCTCTTTTTCAGAAGCCAGTAAATTAATGATCAGGGAAATTGTTGTACTCGGAATAGAAAATACGAGCTCTTTATATTGTTGTAATTGTCCCTGTTTATATCTAAATGCTGCTTCGATCTCATAAAGAATGTTAGAAAACTGTATTTGAGACTGCTCAGGCAAACACAATTGTTGCTCCTGAATCTGTATCGCCTGTGTATTATCCAAGAATTGCTGCATCGTTTGATTATAATGCACTACATTTCCCGATAAGTTTAATAACATAATGGGTTGGGTCAATTTGTCAATTAAATGATAGCCCACAATACTATGCGTAGAGAATTCATAAAGATGACGTTGTGCCATCACCACACGTTTTAAATGTGGCATTAACCGATTTAGAAAATCCAGTTCTTGCTGATTTAACGGCTGTCGTTCACTTGAAGTCGTGATACTCCAAAATACACACAGTTTTTCATCCCAGATTAACTCATGCGTTGCCACATAACGCAAACCATGAGGCAATAAAATCTTCTGATATAAATCGGAATGTTGTACAAATTCTTCTGTCACATGATGATGACATTGATACCAGCCTTTTCGCTCGGGATCTAAAAATTTTCCCCATCGTGGATCGGCTTCTGTTGGGTAGCGTAGATAATCCAATTCGGCTGTTGCATAGATTTCTAAGGGTAAAGGACCAATACCGTTACTAAAAGATAAGACCTGATAAGAAAAATCGATTGCCTGAATATGGACATAGGACACATCGAGAATCTGTATGATTTTTTTTGTAAATTCTTGCCATGCATTAGGGTTGACAGGAATTTGATAAATCAGCTCAATTAATTCTATATCGTCATTATCTAGCAATTCTGCCATTTTATCTTTACATTCAAGTACATTTGTTTACATTATAACAACAAATAACTGAATTCAAGTTTTTTCAACCATTTATCCGATATATTTTAAGTTCAGGACAGTTTATAATTTCGAGATTATTTATGGATCATATTTTATGTCAAACAACTCCAGATCGCTGTCACCGGAATTATCAGAAAAACTGCATGATTTAAAGAAAGTCAGACTATCAACATTATCTGATAAAGTCATTCAACGTGGTGGTAAAACCCAGCGTCAGGAGAGTTTTAAACATGCGTTGGTTGAACTCAATCAGAGTTTTGAAGATTATCTTTCACAGGCGATCACCTTACGATTTCAGCTTCATCCGGGTCAAGCCAAAAAGGTACGCTTTAAAAAAGATCGTATTCGTATTTTAAAACAACATGATATTGATTATTTACAGATTGATGGCGCAGAAACTGCACAGGTTCTACTACTCATTACACAAAGTATTATATTCGAAGATGCAGTGGTGACACCTGATCTAAATGATGTTTTTCCATTCTGGAAAGAAGGTTATCCGATGGTACAGTTTGATAATGCTTACACAATTTTGGCAGAAGATATCCAATTGCATTTTGAAGCGTTGATTGATGCTTTATTAAAACACTAAAAGGCAAGACAAAACAAACGAATTTCATTCAAAACGGGCGAATGCCATTCGCCCCTACTTTATATGTTAGGCTCGATCTGCCGGAAAGGTGATGACCTGCTCTAGTTTCAATCGGTTCATGGCAATCATCAATAAACGATCCAATCCTAATGCAATCCCGGAACAGGCTGGCATATGTGGTAAAGCAGCCAATAAATGTTCGTCAATTGGCATCTGTTCAATCCCCTGCTGCTGACGTGCCTGATTATCTTTAATAAAGCGTTGTCTTAACACTTCGGCATCAACCAGTTCATCATAGGCATTGGCCAGTTCAAGACCTTCAATATAGACTTCAAAACGTGCGGCAACAGCTTCGCCATCCGCATCAATACGGACTTTAGCAAGGGAAGCCATTTCAGGTGGAAAATCAGTTAAAAATATTGGTGTATCAAACCCGAGACTTGGCTCCACAAAATGTGAAAACAGCAAATCCATATATGCCAAACGATCTTCACCCAAATCAATATTCAAACCGACCCGATCAGCACATGTTTTTAAATCTTTTAGGCTGGCTTGTAACGGATTAATTTCCAGCCTGTCCTGAAAGGCATGTTTATAGCTGAGAATCATTGGGCGTACCGTATCAAAACGATCCTGCAAGCATATGTTTAATAGATCAGTGGTTTCAAACATCAAGTCTTTTAAGGAAAAATCCGGACGGTACCATTCCAACATGGAAAATTCGCTATTATGTTTGCGACCATGTTCATCATCACGAAAAACTTTGCAAATCTGATAAATCGCCCCACTACCACTGGCCAACAACCGTTTCATGGCAAATTCAGGTGAGGTCTGTAAATAATGGGTCTGTAACTGTCCGTTAACGTGGCGCTGTGCCGCAACCGAAGCAAGATGAACATCGGTTATAGCAGCACCTGATAAAATCGGTGTCTCAACTTCTAGCACGTCCCGTTCGGCAAAAAACTGGCGAATACGTGCATACATCTTTGCACGGGCTTTTAGCGCTTCCAGATCACAAGTCGGTTGGCTAGTTTGCTTAAAATCCATCATCCATTAAGCCCCAAAAGCCGACCATTCACGTCGTAAAGGATAGGTTTTGCGTAAAAGATCAAAGGCTTTTTGATCTACAAAACCATTGTTTAAACAGGCGCGAACATTGGCATCATCCTGACGAATATCGTATAGGGATTGTAGATGTTGCATTAAAATATTTTTAAAATCCTGACCTTGAAAAATCTGCGGACAAGCCTCTAACTGATTCTCAAAGCGTTTATGCGCATCAAAGCCAAAGGTCTGGCAAAAGGCCTGATAAATCATTTGTGTGCCTCTTGCCTTGCCTTCTAAGCTATAACCGGCAATATGCGGCGTTGCCAAACTTAATAAACTTAATAATTTTTCTGAAATCATTGGCTCATGTTCGAACACATCCAATACCACTTGTCGCCCGGTCTGTTCTATATCTGCAATCAAGGCATCTTCGGCAATCACAGGTCCTCTGGCACTATTGATTAAGATTGTATCTGGGGGTAATTGTTGCAATGTCTGTGCATCAAATAAATGTTGTGTGGCATGTTCGCCGGTCTTGGTTAATGGCACATGAATGGAAATGGCATGACTGGTTTGTAATAAGGTCTGAAAATCAACTTGTTCTATCTGCTGATGCTGCGTAAATGGATCGGAACCGATCACACGCCAGCCAATGTGTTGCGCCAAAGCTGCCAGACGTGTCCCGACATTACCCAAACCAACAATACCCAGACAAAATGACTGCCCTGCTTCAATCAATTCAGGTTTAAGCGTTAATAAAGCTGTCACCACATATTCTGCAACTGCTTGGGCGTTACAGCCTGGCGCATTGGCCCAGTGAATCTGACGCTGATCCAATTCTGCGATATCCAGATGATCAGTACCAATAGTAGCACTACCCACAAATTGAATCGGTGTATCATGAATCAACGTGGCATTTACCTGCGTCACAGAACGTACCAGCAAGGCATCACAATCTACCAAATCCTGCTGCTGTAAAGTACGCCCAGCATGTTGCCGAATGGTGCCAAAATCAGCAAAAAAATAGTCTGTAAATGCCAGATTTTCATCAGCAACGATATTCATAAACCTACCTTTAAAGATTTTGGTGAGTAGCGCAAAGCCAGCAACCAGATTTAAAACGCCTAGATTAACGTGAGATGTGATATTTGGCAAAAGATTGTAAATCTATTCGGTAAATCAACATAAAATATTTGATTCAAAGGTCAAGCTGTGTCGCTTCAATCAGGCAACCGTCTATAAAAATCATGCGCAATTGTCTAAGATCATAAAAAAATGTAGAGCAAAAAATATGGAACAACTTAATCCAAGTGACTTAAAAGCAATATTACATTCCAAACGCGCCAATCTTTACTATCTTGAACATTGTCGGGTCATGCAAAAAGATGGTCGGGTGCTGTACTTAACCGAAGCAAAAAATGAAAATCAATACTGGAATATCCCGATTGCCAATACCACAGTGATTTTACTCGGTACAGGAACCTCGATTACACAAGCTGCGATGCGTATGTTGTGTAGTGCCGGTGTTTTAGTCGGATTTTGCGGTGGCGGTGGGACACCATTATTTAACGGTGCAGAAGTTGAATGGTTAACACCGCAAAGTGAATATCGCCCAACCGAATATGTACAAGGCTGGATGAGTTTTTGGTTTGATGATGGCAAACGACTGGAAGTTGCCAAACAATTTCAACTGGCTCGAATTGAGTTTATCCGTAAAGTCTGGGCAAAAGATCAGGATTTAAAAAATGAAGGTTTTTATCTGGATGATCAGGATATACAACAGGCCTTAAATGGTTTTGAAAAGAAAATTCCACTGCAAAATAAAGTTGGTGATTTACTCCTTACTGAAGCGCAGACCACCAAGCAACTTTATAAAATTGCGGCGACACGCTGTAAATTGAGTTTTGAACGAAATCCTGAACAAGGTGATCTGGCCAATGACTTCTTGAATCATGGAAATTATCTCGCATACGGTTTAGCTGCAACCACGCTTTGGGTATTAGGTATTCCTCACGGTTTTGCTGTTATGCATGGTAAAACCCGACGGGGTGCATTGGTATTTGATGTTGCTGATCTAGTCAAAGACGCAGTAATCCTACCCTATGCATTTATCTGTGCAAAAGAAGGTATGTCCGAGCAAGAGTTCCGCCAACAAGTGCTGCAAAAATTTATCGAACATCGTTGTTTGGATTGGATGTTTGATCAAGTTAAAACTCAAAGCTCAATTAATAATTAAAGATAAATCTATTATGGTTTGATAAATTTACTCTTTAATGATATGTTTGATCTTATCAATTTTTAGGAGAAGTTTTCATGCGTAATAAAAGTATCACTTTTTTAATTTTATTTTCTATTGTTTGTCCAATTAATGTACCAGTGTCCGTTAATTCAGAACTAAACTTTAATATCGTACTAAAAGAGTAATTATGGATATAATATGTTCTGCTTACTACTGTATAAGTAGCTTAGAAAATAATAGATTTATCTTTGATAAGTCAGTTCCTCTGTCGCACAGACAGCTTAGAAAGTTGCAATTACTTGATTGCAACTTTCTTCCCCTATATAAAAACTATAATGAGAGTAGTAAATCATGATCGTCACATTCATCTCCCAATGCGAGAAAAAAGCCCTGCCCCGTACTCGTCGTGTACTGGATGCCTTTGCAGATCGAATTGGTGATAACACTTGGCAAACCGTAATTACTGAAGATGGCTTATTGGCAGTAAAACGGTTGTTACGTAAAACTGTTACGAAAAATACTGCTGTTTCATGTCACTGGATACGTAGCCGTCGTCGCAGCGAACTCATGTGGATTGTTGGTAATCGCAATAAATTTAATTGTGAAGGGATTGTGCCTGTTAACTCAACTCAGAAAAAACTTTCGCAAAATAAATGGGAAAACGATTGGCACTATTTGCCTTTAATTAAAGCTTTGGTGGCTATGTCTGCCCTTTTACATGACTGGGGCAAAGCCAGTGTTTTATTTCAACAGAAATTAAACGATAACTCCAAAAAAGGCGATCCTCTACGACATGAATGGATTTCATGTTTATTGCTGCATGCCTTAGTTCAACATTCGGGTGATACTAAAAACGACCAGACTTGGTTGAATTTACTTATTCAACAAAATTGGGAAGAAGATGCTTTAAAGGCGACGATTACAAAAGGATTAGACCAAACTCATGCCCTAGATCAACTTCCACCAATTGCTCGATTAGTTGCATGGCTGATTGTTTCACATCATCGCCTACCAGATTTAAAAAATGAAGATGAAAGGAAACATTATAGTGATGAAGAAAAATCTGAACTATCAAGTTTACTAAAAATTATTTCTGCACAATGGGGCTATCAAAATAAGCAAGATGAAACAGATTATCAAAAAAGATTAAAAAAATGTTTCGAGTTTCAACAAGGGTTACTAAGTCAATCGAGCGAATGGAAAAAACAAACGACGAAATGGGCAAATCGCTTACTACAAGAAACAGATAATGCTTATCAAACATTACAAGATGGCAGTTGGCGAATCGTTTTGCATCATGCACGCTTATGTTTAATGTTAGGAGACCACTATTATTCCTCTTGTGATGCCGATTTAAAATGGAAAACATCATTAACATTAATTGCCAACACAGATTCAAAAACCAGACAACCGAAACAAAAACTGGATGAGCATCTTGTTCGGGTTAGTGATAATGCTTTAAAAGTGTCACAATCATTGAGTCGTTTAGCCGAAGAAATGCAGTCTGCTTACGATTTACAAAAGTTGAAGAAAAAAAGTCCTCAAGGATTTGAATGGCAAGATCAAGCCGTCAAAGCAATTCAGCAATTCGATACTAAGAATGAAAATTCGAAAAACCAAGGTTGGTTTATTGTCAATATGGCTAGTACAGGTAAAGGAAAAACCATTGCCAATGCCAAGATTATGCAAACCTTATCCGAAGGAGGAAATTCCCTCCGATATATCCTTGCACTTGGCTTAAGAACACTTACCTTACAAACCGGTGATTCGTATACTCATGATATTGGTTTATCTAAGGATGAACTAGCCGTTTTGATTGGCTCTAAAGCCTTACAAGAATTACATCATCAAAAAACTAACCATAAAGAAGATGAAGACGGTAATATCGAAGAACTTGGCTCAGAATCATTAGAAGAATTACTAGACAATGAATTAATCTATGAAGACATGCCACAAGCAGAGTTTATGGATGCACTTTTTCCGACAAACCCTTCAATGAAAAGCAAGTCAGAAAAGAATAAAGCATTCTTATATAAACCTGTTTTAGCTTGTACCATTGATCACATCATGGCAGCAACAGAAACCAAGCGTGGTGGAAAATATATTCTGCCAAGTTTACGCCTATCATCTTCTGATTTGGTTATTGATGAAGTGGATGATTTTAATGGTCAGGATTTAATTGCAATTGCTCGTTTGATTCATTTAACAGGCATGTTGGGACGAAAAGTCATGATTTCATCAGCCACTATCCCCCCCGCATTGGCAGAAGGTTTTTTTAATGCTTATCAACATGGTTGGCAACTGTATTGTGCATTTAAGAAAATTAAAAATAATGATGTCATCAGTATGTGGGTGGATGAGTTTAAAACAAAAGTTCAGACTGTTCATTTATCTCGTCATGAAGAAATTATTAAGCAATATCAAAATTTTCATTATAGCTTTGTACAAGTACGTTCAGATTATCTACAAAAACAGATTGTTAAGCATAAGGCCTATATCGTAGATTGCGAGGATTTGGTGATAGAAAAAACCAAAGATAAATTGGATCAAAGTATCCAAAATCAATATTTTGAACGAATTAAACGAGAAGCGGAAAACCTACATCAAGCACATCATACGATTGATCTAAAAACAGGTAAAAAAGTTTCGTTTGGCGTAATTCGTATTGCCAATATTCCACCTTGCGTTGCGCTCACCCAATATTTACTTAATGCTGAATGGTCAGACAATATCGCGCCTCGTATCATGGCATATCACAGTCGACAAGTGTTGTTGCTACGCAGTGAGCAAGAACGTCATTTAGATGACGTCCTAAAACGCAAAGAAAAGCAAGGTGAGCAAGCAAAAGCTTTTTCTAACCTAATAATTCGTCAGCATTTAGACCATACAGATTGTGAAAATGTTATTTTTATTCTAGTGGCAACACCTGTGGAGGAAGTCGGACGAGATCATGATTTTGATTGGGCGATTATAGAACCATCTTCTTATCGTTCGATTATTCAACTCGCTGGACGAGTTTTACGTCATCGTAAAATAGAACAAAATATTGAACAACCGAATATTGCGCTAATGCAATATAACATAAGGGCATTACGCAAAGCTAAAGTTGCCTTTGAAAAACCGGGTTTTGAACAAAATAACCGTTTTAGACTAGATACAAAGGATTTAAAGCAACTCTTAGACATTACAAATATTGGAAATGGTATTAATGCAATTCCACGTATTCAAACAAATCAACCTTTAGAGTTTAAGAAAAAATTGGCTGACCTTGAACATGCAGTGACCGCCTATCAATTAACCTCTTATGATAATCATGGCGCTAAATTTCTTAGTGCTTGGCTGAATGAAACATGGTATTTGACAGCTTTGCCACAACGTTTTAATCCATTTCGGCAAAGCTCACCTAACATTCAACTTTTTAGAGTTTTTAAAAATCGTAAGCTTACGATGTGTATCAAAGATGATTTTGGTAAGTATCTTGATCGAACAAGTTGGTACAGCATTAAAAATGTTGAATTAAATAGGTTAGAAACTGAGCGACTTTGGCTAAATCGTAATTATTACGACATTCTATGTCGTTTAGCTATTGCACGAAATCCTGATATAGATGATATTGATCAAGAGGTTGAAAAATTATCAAAACAATATGGGGAAATCATGTTGCCAGAATATCTTGAGGGCAAAAACTTAATATATTCGGATCAATTTGGTCTAATAGTTTTGGATAAAGAATAATCGAGGAAATTCAGTATGACAGAAAATATAAAGATATTTTTAAATGATCGTAAAGTCCTATGGCTCAAAGATCGTTTAAAAAAAGCAAAAGATGATTATGAGATTGCTGATTTACAACAGCAAGCAGCAAGCAAATTTAGTCTGGCAGAATGGTTACCTGATGCTGCCAACCGAGTTAAACAACTTTCTATGGTAAGTCATCCGAGTAAATTTAGTCATCCTAGTGCTAAAACATCAAGCATTATTGCCAATAGTAAAAAAAGTGGTGATGGTTATTTACGTAGTGGTAATGTGGATTATCCATTGGATGTTTTTGGTAATGCTGCGGCAATGGACGTATTTAAATTTTTAAGTATCCAATTATCAAATGGCAAAACCCTTTTGGATAATCTAGAACAAAATGATGAAAAATTAAAAAAATTTCTTAATACTCCAACTGCAAATTTTGAAAATTTACGTTCTGATTTTCTAAAAATCAAAGCTGCTGATACAACATCAAGAACAGATCACTTAATTAAGCAAGTTTATTTTCCAATTAAAAATAAAGACTACCATTTATTGTCTATTTTAACACCTTCCGGATTAATCACAGAATTAAAACAGCGTATTGATCATCTACGTTTCTCAGAACAGACTAAACAAGCCAAAGAGTATCGTAAAAAAAATGAATTAGATGATGTTGGTTATGCTGATATTTATGATTTAACCGTAACCGCTTTTGGTGGAACACAACCACAAAATGTGAGTGTACTAAATAGCCAAAATGCTGGACGTGCTTATTTGTTATCAAGCTGCCCACCAAAACTAGAAAAGCGTTCTATTCATTTACCTAAAACAGATTTTTTTATACAGTGTCTATATCGTAATAATTTTCAAGAAAGTTTTACTCAATTGCATAGATTTATGCAGATTGAACTAAATAATAATGATATTCGTGAAACTATTCGCAATATTATTCACTTTATAATTGATCGCATTTTATTAGAAGCTTTTAAAATTCGTAAGCATTATGAAGAAGGCTGGTCTAATCAAGACTATTATGAAACTTTGCCTAAATTACAACGTATTTGGTTGGACGATGCTTATCAAAATGAACGAGATAATGAATGGCGTAATGAACTCGCAAAAGTCATTGCAAGTTGGATTTTAAAAAGTTATGAAAAAGTGATTCAAAATGCCTTTAAACTAGGTGATGAGGAGCTTTTACACATCAAAACTGTAGTAAATGAAGCTGTGAAAAAAGATAAGGAGTTTTTTTAATGCGTCGTTTTATTTTAATTCCTCATCTTAAAATCCATAATGCCAATGCTATGAGCAGCCCCTTTACCATTGGTTTTCCTGCGATGACAGCTTGGCTAGGTGCCGTCCATGCTTTGCAACGTAAGCTACAAGCACTAAATTTTGCTGACATTACTTTAGATAAAATTGCTGTAAGTTGCCATGAGTTCAATTTGCAAACCTACAAAGGTCATGGTGATTTTGTGTCTTCGATTGTTGGCACAGCAAATCCGTTGGATAAAGATGGTAATCGCCCTGCTTTTATTGAGGAAGCACGATGTCATTTAGAAGTTTCACTTTTAATTGAATATAAAAATATCAGTCCAGAGCAGATTGAACAACTTTTACAGACAGTCAAACAACTTGTATTAACAATGAAATTTGCTAGTGGTGATGTACTTTCACTAAAAAACTGCCAAATTCTAAGTTTTGATGAAGATGAGGATGAAGATCAAGAACTTAGAAAAATTTCTAATAAACTCATGCTAGGTCATGTTCTTATTGAGCGTCGTGATTTAGTCAAGCATGCAATTGAAAATGAGCAAAAAGATGCCTTAGATGCTGTGTTAGATTATTTAAAAGTAACGCATAACTCAGCACTTGATGAACATGGCAAAGTAGCGTGGTCAAGTAGCCGTAAAGAAAAAGGTTGGCTTGTACCAATTGCTGTTGGTTTTCAAGGAATTTCTGAACTTGGACAAGCCACAAACCAAAGAGATGCAAATACACCACACCGTTTTACTGAAGCCGTAATCACACTTGGTGAGTTTGTCATGCCCTACCGTATTGAAAATATTGATCAACTGTTATGGCAATATTATGTTGATCTTGATAACAATCTCTACCTTTGCCAAAACCAATCTATCTAATTATATATTAAGGAGTTTTAATCATGGCTAAAAAAGAAAATACAATTGCGAGTGTTTTAGCATTTGAAAAAAAATTAGTACCTTCAGATGGTTATTTCTATGGAACTAATTGGGATAATCGCACAGAACAAAGTGCATTAAAACTTATTCCAAAGTCTGTTCGAGGAACAATCTCCAATCGTCTAAAACCTGCGGTTGCTGGAGACCCAACAAAATTAAATGCAGAAGTTGAGAAAGCAAATTTACAAACCGTAGATGCTTGTGCTTTAGGTGAAAATCAAGATACGTTAAAAGTTTCTTTTACATTAAAAGTATTAGGTGGTATCGAAAATCCATCTGCATGTAATAACGAAACATTTTTACAATCCTACAATCAAATTGCTAAAAATTATATCTCTACATACGGCTTTACTGAACTGGCAAAACGTTACGCATTAAATATTGCCAATGCTCGTTTCTTATGGCGTAACAGAGTCGGTGCTGAAAAAGTGGAAGTCATTGTGACATTGACAGGTGAAGAAAAACCGCTTACATTCGATGCCAAGCAATATAAACTCAATGATTTTAGTGATTTTAGTGATAATATTCAATTGCTTACAGATAAAATAGCACAAGCACTTAAAGGTGAATTACCCTATTTATTGATTAACATTGAAGCTTATGCTCTTGTTGGCAATGGACAAGAAGTTTATCCAAGTGAAGAACTTGTACTAGATAAAGGCAAAGGTGAAAAAAGCAAAATTCTTTATCACGTCAATGATGTTGCTGCAATGCACTCACAAAAGATCGGTAATGCTTTACGTACAATTGATACTTGGTATCCAGAGTTTGATAATAAGCAAATGGCTATAGCCATTGAACCGTATGGAGCTGTAACGAATTTGGGTAAAGCCTATCGCACACCTAAAGACAAAAAAGATTTCTTTAGTTTATTTGATAAATATGCATTAGGTGAAAGTTTAGAAAATCCTGAACAAGAACATTATGTGATGGCTGTTCTAGTTCGTGGTGGTGTTTTTGGCCAAAGTGGTAAGGAGTAATTATGCTCTATTACCAAGAAATCACCCTCATTGACCAAACTGAAATATCTTTATATTTCATCTGGTCCAAACTTTATACTCAACTCCACCTCGCTTTTGTCGAACATAAAGACGAGCAGGAAAAGATTCACTATGGGGTTTCTTTTCCACAATATCGAATTGATGAAAAAAAACATATTGGTTTTTTAGGTTCAAAAATTCGTATTTTCGCTAACTCTGAAAATGAACTACAACAGCTTTATCTCGATAAATGGCTTGATCGTTTCACAGATTATGTACATACCACAAGCCCAAGAGAAGTCCCACAAGCAAAAATTACAGGATATGCTTGTTATTTTAAAGCAAATCCTAAATTGACGACTGCACAACGGATTGCACATCAGGCAGCTCGACGTAATATTTCATTAAATGAAGCAGAAGCCCATTTTAAAGATTTAAACCAACAGCCTAATGCTGAACCTTATATCAATTTAAAAAGTTTAAGCCATGATATAAAGTTTAGACTTTATATCGGGAAAACCCTCGCTGATGAAGCGAATAATGAAAAATTTGGGACATATGGACTCAGCCGAACAGCGACTGTTCCTGAGTTTTAACCCAATATTTTTTGATCTCTTTAACAGCTTAATAAAATCAATAAGTTATAGCTTTGCTTAAAAACTTTGGGTATTTATTACTTTTTAGAGTTAAGGCACTGTTATAACTTTATTTTTTGCTTTATGATTACTGTTCACGGTGGCATACACCGCTTAGAAAACCCCAGCGTTTGACATCCTCTTGAGAGAAGAGTTCACGGTGGCATACACCGCTTAGAAAATTAGCAGGTTCAGTAATTTTTTCGTAACGTAGTTCACGGTGGCATACACCGCTTAGAAATTTAACATTGGCAAATGTCTTAAAAATGACTAGTTCACGGTGGCATACACCGCTTAGAAATACTTCAAAAAGTCCTGATACAAATATGGTCGGTTCACGGTGGCATACACCGCTTAGAAACTGATGATATTTTTAAAAGAGGTAAGCAATTGAGTTCACGGTGGCATACACCGCTTAGAAACTAAGCCTGTATTAATTCGTCGTCCTGCAAAAAGTTCACGGTGGCATACACCGCTTAGAAAAGCAGGGTCATATTTTCCACCAAAGCCTGTATGTTCACGGTGGCATACACCGCTTAGAAAACTCACAAACAATACTAGCCCAAGAACAAAACGTTCACGGTGGCATACACCGCTTAGAAACATGAAATCGTTTGACCATGAAAATTGTAATCGTTCACGGTGGCATACACCGCTTAGAAATATTTATCAATTGCTTATTTAATTCAACACACGTTCACGGTGGCATACACCGCTTAGAAAAATTAATAATGCAGACAATATTACAATTAAAAGTTCACGGTGGCATACACCGCTTAGAAACTGCGGTTGAACACTTGCTGTTGTTACACCATGTTCACGGTGGCATACACCGCTTAGAAATCTTGTCACCCGTAGATTTACAAACTGTTGTAGTTCACGGTGGCATACACCGCTTAGAAAGCCAATCGCCAAGCCTTGACCTATGGTTAAAGGTTCACGGTGGCATACACCGCTTAGAAAGTATCTATGAACGGGGTAAAAAAGAAGGTGATGTTCACGGTGGCATACACCGCTTAGAAACAACTAACCTTTGGCAACTTATTCGTTATCAAGTTCACGGTGGCATACACCGCTTAGAAACAACTAACCTTTGGCAACTTATTCGTTATCAAGTTCACGGTGGCATACACCGCTTAGAAAATCTTTAGAGTGGACTTAAGTCCGATATATCGGTTCACGGTGGCATACACCGCTTAGAAATTACACAACAGTTTGTAAATCGACTGGTGCAAGTTCACGGTGGCATACACCGCTTAGAAACCACTGGTTCTACATTCTCATATACATTTTCTGTTCACGGTGGCATACACCGCTTAGAAATTCTACATTTTCAGAAGTTGCTTCAGATCAAAGTTCACGGTGGCATACACCGCTTAGAAAGCCTGAAAATACAGGAACTTGTTTTACTTGATGTTCACGGTGGCATACACCGCTTAGAAATACACAACAGTTTGTAAATCGACTGGTGCAAAGTTCACGGTGGCATACACCGCTTAGAAATGATAATCTTGTTCTCGTTGTTCTGTAGTACGGTTCACGGTGGCATACACCGCTTAGAAACAAGCTCGGATTGATCAAAAGAGAATGTAACCGTTCACGGTGGCATACACCGCTTAGAAATTCCATAGCTACAGCAAGATTGCCAGCCATTAGTTCACGGTGGCATACACCGCTTAGAAAATAACAGGTGACATTAAGAATGTCAACTTGTCGTTCACGGTGGCATACACCGCTTAGAAATTCATGCTGAGCAGATGGCATTAAGTGGAACTGTTCACGGTGGCATACACCGCTTAGAAAGAACCATGCGCAAACACATATTGCACGACATGGTTCACGGTGGCATACACCGCTTAGAAAACACCAAAGAAAGAACGTGAACAGCTTTTATCGTTCACGGTGGCATACACCGCTTAGAAATGCTGCGTCCCAACTTTTCGACGAGGCGCGTCGTTCACGGTGGCATACACCGCTTAGAAAATTGACCACACTGGACGCATTACAAGAACAAGCGTTCACGGTGGCATACACCGCTTAGAAATCTGTATTTCTAATGCATGCTTAATTGTGCTAGTTCACGGTGGCATACACCGCTTAGAAATATGAAGGTTAGGCATATCAGAAGAAATAGAAGTTCACGGTGGCATACACCGCTTAGAAAAAAGGATGCGAACGGCAATGTCTTGTTTTCTGGTTCACGGTGGCATACACCGCTTAGAAATGTACGCGCTGTTGCTCTGTTCCAAATCCCGTGTTCACGGTGGCATACACCGCTTAGAAAAAAAGTACGGCTTTGAAGTCATGAAGACTAAAGTTCACGGTGGCATACACCGCTTAGAAACTGCTAAGAATGCTGACCATATTACTGTTTATGTTCACGGTGGCATACACCGCTTAGAAAGTAAAGCTTGATGAAGCCGATCACAAGTATTTGTTCACGGTGGCATACACCGCTTAGAAAAGACATGTATTTTTTACAATCAGACTGCGAAAGTTCACGGTGGCATACACCGCTTAGAAAGAATATAAAAAGAATTCTTAGCATTAATCATCGTTCACGGTGGCATACACCGCTTAGAAATTAACATAAACTTTACGAGCAAAACGCTTGCAGTTCACGGTGGCATACACCGCTTAGAAATTCAAGATGAATAATACTACCAGCCCCAACTCGTTCACGGTGGCATACACCGCTTAGAAATACCGTTATAATGCGCTTTATCGCGCTAATCAGTTCACGGTGGCATACACCGCTTAGAAAGTCGCTGCCCAATGCGGGCCAATCATGGGCTCGTTCACGGTGGCATACACCGCTTAGAAAATTATTGCCACTCCTCTAGCCCTTCAGCCAAAGTTCACGGTGGCATACACCGCTTAGAAAAGAAGGTGTAACGCTTGATGAAGCCCTAATAAGTTCACGGTGGCATACACCGCTTAGAAAGAACTCGTTCCAAATCCCCAATGCATTTGTAGGTTCACGGTGGCATACACCGCTTAGAAATCCTATCACTAGGGCATATATGCCTAGGAAAAGTTCACGGTGGCATACACCGCTTAGAAAACCCCATGAGATGCGATCCGAGTATTCCACCAGTTCACGGTGGCATACACCGCTTAGAAATGACCAACCTTTGGTGAGAGAATCAACCTTAAGTTCACGGTGGCATACACCGCTTAGAAAAAGATGCAGCAAGCTAGGGAACAAGGTTTAATGTTCACGGTGGCATACACCGCTTAGAAATCGTTAAGTATTGCAGCAGCATGCATTAATCCGTTCACGGTGGCATACACCGCTTAGAAAAAAGTCTTTAGATAGATGAGAAAGACGAACCGGTTCACGGTGGCATACACCGCTTAGAAATGATAAAGAGCAACAAATACAACAAATATTAAGTTCACGGTGGCATACACCGCTTAGAAAATTACTCGCACACCAGCCACCACACCCTAAGGGTTCACGGTGGCATACACCGCTTAGAAATGAACCCCTGAAAGATTTTCACCCTAACCACTGTTCACGGTGGCATACACCGCTTAGAAATTGCAAACTTGGCAACGTATGGCAACCAGTGAGTTCACGGTGGCATACACCGCTTAGAAAAGTCGAGCGTTAATTGTGTTGTTAGTCGTGGTGTTCACGGTGGCATACACCGCTTAGAAAAATATTTGCAAGGTACATACGGCGAAGGAGAAGTTCACGGTGGCATACACCGCTTAGAAAAAGGACAAGTTGCACAGCTTGTAAATCACCCAGTTCACGGTGGCATACACCGCTTAGAAATGGCTAAATCCTGATGTGGCGTAAAATGCCAAGTTCACGGTGGCATACACCGCTTAGAAACGGATAATCTTTGTAAAACTGCCCATACGTGTGTTCACGGTGGCATACACCGCTTAGAAAATTACCCCCATATTATAAAAGGGGGCAGCTTCGTTCACGGTGGCATACACCGCTTAGAAAGGGGCAATTTTAAGTACAAATACCGTTGAACAGTTCACGGTGGCATACACCGCTTAGAAAGGACGGAATTTTTTAAGACTATTTCGGACTCGGTTCACGGTGGCATACACCGCTTAGAAACAAATATTGCATAAACATCTTACCTTTTATATGTTCACGGTGGCATACACCGCTTAGAAAAACCTCATGATCTTGAAGATGAACACGTACACGTTCACGGTGGCATACACCGCTTAGAAAATACGTTCCTAATTCCGTTGAAGTCAGTACAGGTTCACGGTGGCATACACCGCTTAGAAAATTTTTACTCAAATGACGAAAGTAGCTCGTACGTTCACGGTGGCATACACCGCTTAGAAAAATCAGCTTTTAAAATAAGAACAGCACCATTCGTTCACGGTGGCATACACCGCTTAGAAACAACAACAAATCCATACGGCGCGGGTCATAACGTTCACGGTGGCATACACCGCTTAGAAAGACGATTGAACTTGTCGAACCAAAGGTCAAATGTTCACGGTGGCATACACCGCTTAGAAATTCGGAAGATTCCGGTTTTTATTCATTGGGTTGTTCACGGTGGCATACACCGCTTAGAAAATATTCAATTTACGAACTAAATCAGAAAGCGGGTTCACGGTGGCATACACCGCTTAGAAAGATGGGTTCTAGTTGATAAACCCTAAATTGGCGTTCACGGTGGCATACACCGCTTAGAAACAATTAAATGAGTATGATCAAGCGGGCTGCCGGTTCACGGTGGCATACACCGCTTAGAAACCTAGGTGGCTGCGATGCCCGTCATCATATTTGTTCACGGTGGCATACACCGCTTAGAAAAACTGCTGGTTTTACAAATTTCAAAGCATCAAGTTCACGGTGGCATACACCGCTTAGAAAGTCCGACGTCGACGCAAGCGCCGCATCCAACAGTTCACGGTGGCATACACCGCTTAGAAATGCATAGGACAAGGTTCTAAATTATAGGCTTGGTTCACGGTGGCATACACCGCTTAGAAAGGCATTTAAAGCATCAACTTTCGCATTCAAAGGTTCACGGTGGCATACACCGCTTAGAAAAGTGGAAAATCCATATTTGGTAAAGTATCAATGTTCACGGTGGCATACACCGCTTAGAAAATCCAAAGAAAAATATGCATTATTGCAGCAAGAGTTCACGGTGGCATACACCGCTTAGAAAGCCGAGAACTGGTAAATCACTCTATATGGTCTGTTCACGGTGGCATACACCGCTTAGAAAATAAACGATCTGCATCTTAAATGATGTTGATAGTTCACGGTGGCATACACCGCTTAGAAAGACCCTGTGTATGTGAAATTTGTACCGGAAATGTTCACGGTGGCATACACCGCTTAGAAACATGGAATATTTTCCCGGAAGACTACGCCACCGTTCACGGTGGCATACACCGCTTAGAAACATCGCCAATTTGATTGCATTTTGGGGACTGAGTTCACGGTGGCATACACCGCTTAGAAAAAACACCACCATCCCAACCTGTTGTCGTACGAGTTCACGGTGGCATACACCGCTTAGAAAGATGTAAAAATGTTCATAAACTGGTGTACCGAGTTCACGGTGGCATACACCGCTTAGAAAAGTCAAAGGATTTCAGAGTGATGTGTTAGATAGTTCACGGTGGCATACACCGCTTAGAAAAACCCATACATATTAAATGGCGTTTCATAATAGTTCACGGTGGCATACACCGCTTAGAAATAACTTTTCAGCAGAAAAAAACAAGGATAGTGGTTCACGGTGGCATACACCGCTTAGAAACTGATTCCAAGCCCAATCTGGTGAAATCAAATCGTTCACGGTGGCATACACCGCTTAGAAACAGTTCTTTACGGATATTTTCAACAATGCCGTGTTCACGGTGGCATACACCGCTTAGAAATAGGGCAATCACAACGATTGCAATAATTACAAGTTCACGGTGGCATACACCGCTTAGAAAAATCATGCGGTTGATTCATCTCACTGGAGAAAGTTCACGGTGGCATACACCGCTTAGAAAAGACACCACCAGTGTCGATGTATGCTGTGGTGGTTTACGGTGGCATACACCGCTTAGAAATTTGTCTGCATCAATGATCAATGCTTTGTTTGGTTCACGGTGGCATACACCGCTTAGAAACTTACTTACATCAAAAGCACCAGATTTAGTTTCGTTCACGGTGGCATACACCGCTTAGAAAATGCGAGCAGGGGAGTTAATGGGGCTTGAATGGTTCACGGTGGCATACACCGCTTAGAAATTTGATTCCTTTACTGTTATTGTTGTAATTGAGTTCACGGTGGCATACACCGCTTAGAAAATTTAAGTAATTTTCCATACGTTTTGATAAGTGTTCACGGTGGCATACACCGCTTAGAAAACAAGGCATGGCGATTGATTTTGAATCAGCTGGTTCACGGTGGCATACACCGCTTAGAAAACCACCCGTTCGCGTAGTGATTGCTGATGTTGGTTCACGGTGGCATACACCGCTTAGAAATTTACGGGATAGAGCATCTTAAAAGCGTCGTGGTTTAGGTGGCATACACTGCTTAGAATCCTTAAAAATTCTTTACTCTACCGCATAGGTCGCTTACAAAGATGTAAAACTTCATCAAGACAACCTAATAATCCTTAAGATCATAGGCTGTCTTGATGTTATCAAACAAAAATTATTCAATACTTAAAGTTTCATGCTTACACCAATTTGAAATCCACGCCCGGGAAGTGGTGCAATATATTTTAATGGTGAATTTTGTGGTCGGGCATCTTCATCTAACAAATTTGAACCATTTAAAAACACATCAAAATCTGCATTATGTAGTTTTAAATGTTTACGAATTTGTAGATCAACCATGTTATATGCAGGTAAAGGAATTTCCTGAGATACATTTTTACCCAGATACTGAGGTTTATCATAATAAATACTGGATAATCGGGCCGACCAATCATTTTTCTCCCATTCAATATTTGCCCCATAACGGTTGGTCGGCATATTCGGTAAATAATTGCCGTCATTAAACAGGCTATATTGATTCGGATTAAGGTTCTTGTTTTTGACTAAATCTGCAAAAGCAGAAAGAATCAAATTGCCATAATAGTTTAAATCAACTTTTTGTTTGACATCAATTTCAAAACCAGTAATTTCAGTATCTACCTGTGTCCAATATTTGAGCGGCAAGCGATTTGCTGTTTGTAAACCTGAATGGGTCAGATATAGATAATTATCATATTTCATCTTATAAACAGTCGCCTCAAAATTGAAATCCTTATAATGAATCAACCCTGATAATTCTAGATTCTTAGATTTTTCTTCTTTAAGATTTTGATTCCCTTCTTCTTGTAGCATAATCGAATAATGCGCATTACTTGCATATAACTCATTAATTTCCGGCGCTCTTTCCGAAACCGAATAACGTAATTTTACGTCCGATTAAATCATTAAATTTTAGATATGATCCAACATTAAAACTATCCAGATTAAATTTACGATCCTTTAATTCTACATTGGGTGAATTTCTGGACGTCTTAAAATCACTGTCCTGAACTTTATGCTCTACCCGCTCTGTACGATAGCCTGCGTCTAATTCTAACCAGTTAAAGTCCAACTTTTCTTTAATAAATATTGCCTGCGTTTGTGTGTTGAGATCAGGTAGATAACGTAACTCCCCCTGCCCTTTAACTTTGCGATCGACGTAATTCAATCCAATAAAACCACTTAACAATTTCATCGGTTGATGTTTGAGTAATAACTCTGCCTGTTGCGTATCAAATTTATAGCGATTGGCAATTTCTGCCCCTAAATATTCACTAGAAGTGTTGATCAATTTATTGGTGTTAAACTGGATTTGGTTTAAAAAAGGTGATTCAAAATTTAACTGGCTTTGTAGTGTATATTTTCGTTGGTCAGTTTTGACACCAACGGGCAATCCATCATCATAATGGGCTTGAAATGATTTATTTTCCAGCGAAAATCCCGGTACCCCATATTCACTTTTTTTCGAATCCGCACTGATACCAATATAGCCGCGATCAAATAAATAAGTGCTCCCAATGGCATAATGCTGATTTTCAAAATAACTATTCCCCAGTTTATTTTTATAGTCGGGTGTCACATCTCTATTGATTTTATTTTGAGTATATTTGGGTGTATCCGGAACATAATCAGGGTTTTCCGGATTGATATAGTTTTTACCACTCCAAACAGAAGTGGGTTGATCGGTATAAAATGAAAATGTACCATCTGCCCAGTCTGGATTTTCTGTCATAAATTGATCAATATAAGGCTGTGAAGCAGTGTTATATACCTGTTGAACCCGCGCTTCTTTTTGGCAGGCATCAGCCAATGCAGTATTGGTGCCCCCACTGACAGGAAATAAAGCAGTATTACATACGCTTGCTTTGCTATTTCCGGGAATTTTATAAGAAGAAATATCCTGCGTAGAAAACAAAAAATTGGTCGAAAAATTATGCTGATTATTTAAATTAAGCTTAAACCCCTTGGCATTAAAATCATTCCAGCCTTTTTTTGCCACTACTTCCAGATTGGCATTTTTATCCGACATATCCATATCAATCAAGCCTGTATCAATATTGACACTTCCACCAATGGCATTACCGCCATAACGCACACTATCTGACGATTTATTGACTGTGATGGTTTGGCTAAACAAAGGATCAAAAGGAATGCTAATATCACCGCTGATAGCATTCATACCATAGATTGATGCGCCATCTTCCAGAATTTGTACACGATTCCCACTTAAACTTCGGATGACTGGTGCTCCTGCATTTGGACCAAAAGCACTGCTTTGTACGCCAGAGATATGTTTTAGTGCATCTCCCAAAGTTTTATTATCTGCATTCCGGTTTTCAACCTTTACCACATTGTCCACCAAAGTAAGTTGTTCTGCATTAACCTGAATCAGCGGTAGAGAAATAATTTCTTCTGTTTCAGAAGCATGTGCATGATGGATTGACAGTAAAATTGCAATGGATAAAGCATGAGGGCGCACAGTAATCTCCTATTTATACTAATTGTTATGTTATAATATTACATTATGTTATACAACTGTTATTCTACTGTGTATCAGGCATCGACCATTCGCGTTACAGATACACTGGCTTATTACGGCTGCTTTAGATGCCTATGCAGGCGAACGGCATATTTATAAAAGACTAATGCAAAAATAGCGCGAACGTTTATTGATATTTATTTTCTTGGATTATTTATAAAATGATGGAAACCAATTTTCATTTTAGATCATTGGCCCCATCATTTTTGTTTAAATCATTTCTATAGATATATGAGACTAAATATTATAGAAATCAGATATATTCTTATATGCTATATACCATTGATTATCCATTCACAATCGTTCCACCATTGACATGAATGACTTGTCCGCTAATATAACTGGCATCATCAGAACATAAAAATAAATAGGCTGGCGCAACCTCGCTGGGTTGCCCCATTCTTCCCATCGGAGTATCTTTCCCAAATTGTGCAACAGTTTCAGCATCAAAAGTACTTGGAATTAAGGGTGTCCAGATCGGCCCGGGAGCAACGCCATTCACACGTATACCTTTTTTCTGTTTCATCAGATTATTGGAAAGGCTACGAGTAAATGTGGTAATGGCACCTTTTGTACTGGAATAATCAATGAGCGCATCATTTCCCTGATAGCTGGTAATACTGGTACTATTAATGATGCTATCGCCCTCATGTAAATGCGGTAGAACATACTTGGTTAAATAAAATATCGAAAAAATATTAGTATGAAAAGTTTTGGCTAATTGCTCATCGCTAATGTCTGTCAGATCAGATTGAGGATATTGCACCCCAGCATTATTAATTAAGATGTTAATTTTACCAAATACCTTGATTACCTCCTCCACATGCTTTTCAGCGGTTTGGCTATTGCTCAGGTCGCCTTTTAACAATAAACATTTACGCCCCTCTTTTTCTACCCATTGTTTGGTTTGTTCTGCATCTTCCTGCTCTTCTAGATAAATAATTGCAACATCTGCCCCTTCCCGAGCAAATAATACGGCAACCGAACGACCTATCCCACTATCACCCCCACTAATCAACACCACTTTATCTTTTAACTTGTCACTTCCCCGATGCGAAGCTTTAATAATTTCTGGTTCAGGATCCATTTTGTCCTGTAGACCTGGTTGATGAGTTTGATGTTGTTTTGGTGGTACTGAAGGATATTGATTCTCTTGATTTAAATTGACCATTTTATATTTACCTTAATCTATAAAAATAGGGTCTATTTAAAGTAGCAAAAAAAATCGTCTTATGTTTTTTATAAATGTTTTATCAAGTAATCTTATATAAATAAAATATAATGATATGTGACATAAACGATATTTTTGCAACATTAATTTTCTCCACCAACAATAAATGCATTAATAATGCTTAAATTTCAAAAATATAGATAAATATATTAAATTGAAAAATTACATTGTTGTCTTTTTTAACATATATTTAGTAACATCTTAAGTGAATAACAAACAACAGAATTGACATATATTCACCTAAAAAAATATTCACAACCTATATTGTAACAACATATAGGTTTATATTCATAAAAATGCCATTTATATTTAAGTTATTGAGCAATTTATTATGGTTCAATTTTAATAAATCAAGGAGTAAAGAAATGACAAATTCTCATATTGATTCAAATAAATTAAATCCAGATTCAGACAAAGAAGCATTAACCCCGGAACAACGTGATGCATTAAATGCTGATCCGATAACCGATGAACCTGGTTCTCATCCTGTCGGAACTGGTATAGGCACTGCTTTTGGAGCATCAGCAGGCGCAGCAATAGGCTTGGCCGGTGGTCCAGTAGGTGCTGTGATCGGTGGTATTGCAGGTGGTATTGCGGGTGCGTTGGCAGGTCATAATACTGCGGAGAAATTTAATCCAACGATTGAAGAAGCGTATTGGCGTGATACTTATACCAAACGGCCTTACTACCAATCCGCTGCCGAAAAATATGGTACACTGGATTATGACCAAGACTATGGTTCAGCTTATCGTTTGGGTTATGAATCTCGCATTCATTCACCTGATTATAATTTTGAAGATATCGAACCTGAACTTGCCACAAAATGGGAGCAAGCGAAAAATAATTCCCGTTTAAACTGGGAAGAAGCGCGTGAAGCCACGCATGATAGCTGGAATCGAGTCAATGGTTATCTCAATACCGCAGATGGTGATCCAGAAGATATTTATTGGCGGGAAAATTATATTTATACCCCTTATTATCGTCGTAATCAGGAAGTATATGGCGATTTAGATTATGATCGGGATTATCGAAATGCCTATCAATTCGGTTATGAAAACCGTCCGAATTATGATAAGAGTAAAAAATTTGAAGACGTAGAAAATGATTTATCCAGCAAATGGGAACAATTTAAAGGCGAATCGCGTTTAAAATGGGAACACGCAAAATATGCAGTGCGTGATGCATGGAATCGCTGGACCAATTAAATACAGATCAATTCGAGATTAAAGATAGAGAAAATACCCTGAAAATTAATTTTCAGGGTATTTTTATTAAATGATAAAATTTATTTAAGCCGGAATACTTTTAACCACTTCCTCTCTTGACCAGACACGATGATGACGAATACGCTCTGTTAATTCCTTTTTAACAGCAGTAAATTTATCCGCACTCAATACGCCTTCATCCACCTCTAAATCCAAAATTTCAGTTAAGCCAGATTTATCACCCAGTAAAACAATCGGCTTAAGATGTTTATAGGCTTCAAGAATATAATGCTTGGCAACCCCATCTTTTTGCACTTTATCCAGATTATCACCATCCACAACGATAACAGCATCATAGGTAATCGAAGGCTCAGCCTTTTGCATCCCATCTGACGCAACCAGTTGCCCGTTTACATCTTTTACTGGTGCAGGTAAAGGTGTTAATACATGGGCGACGGCATGCTCCTGTGCTGCCCAGTCTTTAATCGCTGCAATATTGTCGGGATTTACACCATCATGAACCAATACCGCAATTTTTCTGGCGACAATATCTTCCGGTATAAACGCCAGCATGGAAAGTTTTTTAGATTTTTCTGCAACTTTAGGCAAAGTCTGGTCAGTCTCAACTTCAATTCCCAGATTATCCCCAACCTGTTTAGCCAAATCCAGATCAATCTGCGCCAAAACCTCCTGCACTTCTCTTTCCCGAATATGTTGACGCTGCACTTTGCTCAATTCAAAAGTATAGGCATCGACAACATGGCTTTGTTCATGTGGCGCTAGACTTTGATAATACAAACGTGCCTGAGAAAAATGATCGGCAAAAGATTCACTTCTCTGGCGAATTTTATGACCATCAATGCGCTCCTGATAACTTTCAAAACCGCCATTTTTTTCGGCTGGTGGAGTTTCAACCGGCCAGTTATTATCAATCGAATTTGGTTGATAAGATGCTTGTCCTTTGTGAATAGTAGTTTGATGTATGGCATCCCGTTGCTGATTATGAAATGGACATACCGCTTTATTGATTGGAAGTTGATGAAAATTAGGTCCGCCCAATCGACTGATTTGCGTATCTGTATAGGAAAATAAACGCGCCTGGAGTAAAGGATCATTACTAAAATCGATACCCGGAACGATATGTCCTGGACAAAATGCAATCTGTTCAGTTTCAGCAAAGAAATTATCGACGTTACGATTCAGTACAAATTTGCCGATGGGAATCACAGGCACCAATTCTTCCGGAATGATTTTGGTCGGATCAAGAATGTCAAAATCAAAATCCATTTCGTTTTCTTCTTCGACAATTTGTATACCGAGTTCCCATTCCGGATAAAAGCCATTTTCAATCGCTTCATACAGATCTCGTCTATGGAAGTCCGGATCTTTTCCTGCCAGTTTTTGTGCCTCATCCCAGACCAAAGCAGCTAATCCCTGTTTTGGCGTCCAATGGAATTTTACAAAACGACCTTTGCCCTGTGCATCAATCAAACGAAAGGTATGTACCCCAAAACCCTGGATCGAACGCAAATTTCGTGGAATCGCACGATCCGACATCGCCCACATCACTGCATGCGCAGATTCCGGTACCAAAGAAACGAAATCCCAGAAAGTATCATGTGCTGAAGCACCAGTAGGCACTTCAGTATGTGGTTCCGGTTTTACCGCATGCACAAAATCGGGAAATTTAATACCGTCCTGTATAAAAAATACCGGTGCATTATTTCCGACCAGATCAAAACTTCCTTCCTGTGTATAGAATTTAATGGCAAAACCACGGATATCTCGTACTGTATCAGCAGAACCACGTGGTCCCTGTACAGTTGAAATACGGACAAAAACCGGTGTTTGAATATCTGGATCAGTTAGGAATCCAGCTTTGGTAAATTTTTCATTGCCCGCATAGGCTTGGAAATATCCATGTGCCCCGACACCACGCGCATGTACGATGCGTTCCGGAATACGCTCATGGTCAAAATGAGTAATTTTTTCTCTTAGAATAAAATCCTCAAGTAAAGTTGACCCACGTGTACCCGCCCTTAAACTATTTTGATTATCAGAAATCTTGACGCCTTGATTGGTGGTCAATGCCTGATGCGAAGCATCACTACGAAATTGATCTAACTGATCCGATTTCAGACTATGGTTTTCTTTATCCGGAGAATCTGTTCCAGCGACTTCACTTGCATTGTTCTGTTTTGACTGATGCTTACTCATATGGCTACCTTCATAATTGGCTATACGTTAAAAATTCAGATTTAAAGCTGGATTAAGTGTGGAAAGAGTAATGTGGTATAAACCTGGGCACTCCATAAACCCATCTTTTGATGATGTGCATGTGGCGCAAGATAAGGAATCAATTGCGCCATCTTGCATGAAATATCGGGTGAATGATTAATAATTGATTGTCTCTTGTCATGCTCTAACTGTGAAAAATAATCAAAACTGAATGTACTCATTTCGTGTAAATGGTGAGCTGTGTGCTGGTGAGAAAGCGTTCTAAATCTGGAAGGAAAATCCCCTCGAATCCAATCATAAATAATTTGTCTTTCTGCTAGATTAAATACTCCGAACATGCGTCCACTTTCGCTATGGATTAATCTCCAGAAACGACTTTCTTCCGGATCACTACCAAATTTGATCCATTCTGATTCGGCTAAATATTCAATAAATAATTCGACTTGCTCTGGGCTGGAAAGCCATTCGTTCACAGTCTTATAATGAAAAATACATTTATTATTATGAATAAGTGATCCGGTCACGGCTTTTTTCTTTAAAATTTTATGCACAAAATTATTCAGATTCAACTCACGAATAATTTGAGTACTGCCAATTCCCAATTGATTGAGTGCATAACCCTGCTTGAGCTTTTGATAAAAACTTTCCTGATCTTCATATTTAGAAGCAAATTTCTCAACCATTTTAATGGAACGATCCGCATGACCATTATCCAAATTATCAATGGTAATATGCAGGTTAAAATAAGATGAATCAATTCCCAATTCGGCAAGTTCAAAATTGGTAATTAATAAGTGTAGTGGTAGCTGCTCATATTCAAGATTATATCCCATAATTTCTGGTAAAAATTCCGCAGGTGCGTAACCTAAAGCCAGCTGTATCGCAGCCTGTTGATAATATTCATCTTCAAGATATAAGTTCCACTCATCAAGGCCCAAACATTTTAAAAGATGATGATATAAACATACGTGGTTGGCGGTCGCTTTCCCTGTCCCTAGTTCTTCAAGATAAATCAAAATCAAATCATGTAAATCTTCATTATTCCAGTAATTAACTGCACTATATAACCATGCACCATCGACCTGTTTAAGCGGTGCAATTTTGGTTAAAAACTCAAATGCCTGCCCTGTATTGGTAAAATATTGTCTTTTTCCACCATCTTTACGCATACCAAGATAATTTTGATATGCTTCACGAGTTACTTTATTTTCTTGTTCAAACCACGTTCTTAATTGATCCAATGAAGGGAATTGTAAATTTTTCATATTAACTTTATCAAGTTCTCGCAGCAGAAAACTTTTCGATTTTATATTTTTATCTTCAATCGAAATATCTCCATCAAGAAAAAAATTAACCAATTCATAGTAATTTTCAGGCACTTCCCGTAATAGTTTTAATAATCTTTCTTTTGCAATTGTTGGCATTTTAACTTCCTTATAAGTTCATATTTAAGTTATTTATATTAAATGTACTAATTTATTTTATAGGATAACTTTGTAAAGTTAAGTATCCAAAATTACATTCAAATGTAAACAATCTAACTTTCAATTGATTATAAAGCCAATATTTTACAATGAAACATTTAGAATCATTATAAAGTAAAATTATAATTTGACTCATCATAAAATTAAATTTAAAACACTATATTGATAACTTTTTTTAAAAATAACTGAATAAAATTGAAATAGATTAAGTGAGACTAAACATGTTTGAAGAACAATGTGGTAATATGATGAGTAATTCAAATCAAAATTAACAAAAAACCTATTCCAAATCAACAGGGTGAAGAACCCTGTAGTCCAGATCATTCTGGTCATCAACCACAACAAAATGATCAACAATCGACTCAAGGAGATGATAAAACAGAAAAATTAAATCAGCGTGATCTGTAACAGAATTAATTAGGTTATGAACAGGCCAATAGTTTCATCTCGAGTCCTTAATTAGCGCTATAGCATATAATCAAGCTAAAAATATCGTATAAAATACTTAAAAATTAAATTTCTTTTTTAGGTCTAATCCTAAAATTAAAGGTTAAATCTTTATTTTTTTATAATATTTATTTATGCTAGTCCAATACAAAATTGAGTAATTATTAAAATGGATCTTTTTAAAATATTTATTTACGATACTTCTTTTGATTTTATGCTGGAAATACTCATCCGATGTACAGTCATGTTTATTCTTGTGCTTATATTCCTACGTATTTCGGGAAAACGAGGCATCAGGCAACTTTCTATATTTGAACTTGCTATTATTTTATGCTTAGGTTCTGCGGCTGGCGATCCAATGTTTGTGAAAGATGTTCCGATTATTCAAGCCTTTTTAGTCATGTGCAGCATTATTATATTATATCGTATGACCACATGGCTGATGATGAAAAATAAAAGAATAGAAAAATTGTTAGAAGGTGAACCTTTATATATTGTAGAAAATGGTATGTTAGTGATCTCAGATGTCAAAAAAGAAAAATATTCTCATGATGAGTTTTTTGCGGAAATGCGCCAACAACATACCGAACATTTAGGGCAAGTAAAATATGCGTTATTAGAGACAGATGGATGTTTAAGTATTCTTTTTTATTCCCCTGAAGATACTCGTTGGGGATTGCCTTTATTTCCTAAATCTTATTTTGTCGCAACAGATTATGAAAAAGAATTATTTTATTCCTGTATGTACTGTGGAATGACTCAGTATTTGCAGCAACTTGATCAGGTTTGTTCACGCTGTGATCATGCACAATGGGCAAAATCATTTAATTGTCCACATGCCTAGATATTGAGCTAGACATGTAGAATAAAACAGATTAAGTCGTTTTCCCGTTGACAAAATACTCGACTATTTTCTCTGCATGATTTATCGATGGAGAAGCAGATATTAAGTCTTGATTTACCTGATCTGGCAATTTATTCTCGGTCACCACTAGAGGCGGTAATCTGCGCGTTCCCCCGGTAGTAATTTTCTCTACAAATCCTGCCAACCATAAAATAAATTCCTGGGAATTTTTAAATTTTGGGATCAAGCTTAAATCCAGTTTAATTTGACTTTGCGATCCACTCATTATCAATGTATCGAAGTCAATACGATTGTATAAGAGTTTTAATTCGCTACCTTTAATTTCATTTCTGATCTCAATCATTAATGTATTGAGATCTGTATGAGTTTCACCTATAAACCCCTTGTTTTTTTCAAGTTTTTTATAAACTTTTTCTGCTACTCTTAAATATTGTGGCATTTTCTTAACCCTAGAATTATAAAGTCAAAATGGAGTATGAATGACTTTAAGTAATTAAATGTTAGTATTTTTGTAATTATTATTTAAAATAAAACATCATTGTTACACATTAATTACAATACATGCCTATAGACAAGATTCCTACCACATTATTTCTTTCAACAAGCCATTTTTATCAATATAAATAATTTTAAAAATAAAGCCAGCTTTATCATAAAAAGCTGGCTTTATTTTAACAAAATCTATAGCTTATAACTATATGCCTTGTTTTAAGGGGTCGAATTTGTTGATGTCGTCCCAGTTGTTGTGGTATCACCTAATGCTGTCGGAGATACTTCATCAGCCACCTCACCAGCACGAGGCGCATCACTATTATGTACTGGCGCTTGGACATTCGGTGTGCCAGCATCGTTGCTATTTTCCTCATGAAGTGTATGCGGAGTAGTCGTTTCAGGTTCATTGACTGGATCATGATTTTTTCTATCCTGACATGCAGTCAACCCCATGATCAACCCAATACTTAATATAGGAATAATTTTAAACATATAAAACCTCACAAAATAGAGTTAAACTGTTATTTTTAATTTAAAGTAGATTTCTGAATTAAAATACCATAGAGATGTTTCAATATCTTATAATGTACCCAATATATTTTACCACCCACCACAAACTCATGATTTAAAACAAAATACTAAACCCGACAAATTACCAATCCGTTTAATTTCTTTACAACAACTTACTATTTTAAAGTAATTATTGCGTATAAATATCCTCTCTACAGTACAATTTCTGATTTTTATTCGAGTTAATAAGATAAAAAATTTAAATATTCTTCACTCAATTTCTATAGTATAAAATTATTTTTAGAAATTACATCTCGTTATTTAAGTTACAAATCACTCTATTTATCACTAAAATTATTTACTTAGTATATGGCATACATTGTTAATATTAAATTAATATATGTGTAGATCATATTTTTGACTTAACAATATGTATTCTAAAATAATATGAGAGTTTAAATGACAAATTTTAAAACGATTTTAATGAAATTTGAGCAGGAACAATGTTTTTCCCCCTTAAATTTATCTAATACCTTAAAAAAGCTGGTTTTATTTTCAGCAAAGATTCCACAGCCGGGCAGTGGCCAAACCTACCAGCGTTGGCAAATTCTGGCAAATCTTGCAGCCACTGACCTAACCTTAGCAAAATGGTTTGAGTCCCATCTGGATGCCTTAAGTATCCTGCATGAATTAGGACATGAAGTTGATCCCCATAAGTTATGGGCCGTCTGGGCAGCCGAAGGTGGTCCCAATCCGATCAGGTATCATGATGGATATTGTGCTGGAATAAAACCATGGTGTTCTGCGGCAGCACTGGTCGATTATGGCTTAATGACTTATCGGGACCAGAATGATCAATCACAATTGTGTATTCTCGACATGCAGCAATCCACCATCAATTTTAATGATGAAGATTGGCATGCTATAGGAATGCAAGCGACCCAAACCGCAAAAATCAGCTTGCAACATACTGCGGTAAAAAATGTTGGAGAACCGCAACAATATTTAACTCGAGCCGGTTTCTGGCATGGTGCTGCGGGTGTGGCGGCTTGTTGGTATGGAGCAACTGTACGTTTAGCAGACTTTCTACAGCAGGCTTGTCAGGAAAAATCTAATCCGTTTCGCATGATGTATTTGGGCAAAGTCAGTCAGACACTTGCGGTGACCCGACAATATTTTAAAGATGTTGCCCAACAGATTGATCAATTCCCCGATGAAAACCACGAATTTAAAATCCGAATTTTACGCGCTCAGACCGAACTTGCAGCACTCATTGTACTCGAACAAGTCGGACAAGCCTTAGGGGCAAAACCTTATTGTGAAAATGCCATTTTTGCCCGATTAGCTGCGGACTTACCGGTTTTTATTCGCCAGAGTCACGCTGCTTTCGATCTGGAACGTATCGGTCAACTTGCCTTAGAGGAGACATCTACATGGACTCTATAAAACATGAGATTGTCGATGACCGGATTATTTATGGTAATGGCACGGATAAACAAAGCTGGCTCGACTGGAAAAACCTGTCTGAATTACCCCAACTTGATATTACACAATGGGTATCTGAATATAAAAGAGTGGTTATTGTCGCCCCACATCCCGATGATGAAATTCTAGGCTGTGCAGGATTATTACAACAGCTTGCTGCATTCAATCTTGAGATTCTTCTACTCGCTGTGACCAATGGAACGCAAAGCCACCCACAATCCAGTCGCTATTCTACACAACACTTAAATCATATACGTCCGCAGGAATCACTGGCTGCGTTAAATGTGCTGGGTCTAGGTGGTCGTGTTCAGCGCATTGCATTGAATTTAGAAGATGGTCAGGTGCATGCGCAGCAAAAGCAGCTCTATGATGCTTTAACGGCACAGATCAGCAATGAGGATTTACTCATTTGTACCTATGCAAAAGATGGCCACCCTGATCATGAAACCACAGGACAAGTCGTTCAAACTTTTGCTAATCAACAGCATCTACCCTGTTATCAGGTATTGATCTGGGCTTGGCATTGGGCCAGTCCAAATGATCCTCGCATTAACTGGCAACAGGCATGGCAACTCATCCTTACCCCTGCTCAACTTGAATTAAAACGTCAGGCCATTGCGTGTTTTAAAAGCCAGACCGAAGCAGATAGCAGCATAAACCAACCGCCTATTTTGTCAGCCTCCACCATTGAACGTATTTTACAGCCACGTGAGGTCTATCTTTATGCAGGATAAATTAGCTTATTTTGATCGCCTGTATCATGATAATACAGATCCGTGGGGCTATGCCCAGCGCTGGTATGAACAGCGTAAACGACAAATTTGTCTGGCTGTACTGTTAAAGCCGATGTACCAGCATATTCTGGAAATTGGCTGTTCCAATGGTTTTTTTAGTCAATATCTGGCTGCTCATGGTCAGCAACTTACCTGTGTTGATGCCAATACCACCGCCATTCAACTTGCCAGCAATCGATTGAAACTTTTTAAACATGTACAAGTACTGCAAAAACAAATGCCTGAGCAATATCCAACCCAACCATTTGATCTGATTGTACTCAGTGAAATGGCTTACTATCTAACTGAATCTGAATTAATTCTGCTAATTAAAAAAATTCAGAACAGTATGCAGCAGACACAGGGCACCCTTTTATGCTGTCACTGGCGGCACCCTATTTCAGGTTTTGAACTCAATGGTGATCGGGTACATGAACTGATCCATCAACATTTAGAGATACCGCATTATTTAAGTTTAAATGATCCGGATTTTCTGGTGGATATCTGGACATATGAGCAAAACAGTCTGGCACAACAAGAGGAATTAATATGATTGGTATCGTGATTCCTGCGCATAATGAAGAAACAGATTTACCCGCCTGTATACACGCCATGCAAATCGCCATTGATGAAATTGGCTCACTCGCCATAGACGTCCGTATTCTGGTGGTATTAGATAATTGTACCGATCAATCCTTAAATATTATTCAACAGGCTGGTATCGATTATCTGCAATGTGATGCGCAATGTGTCGGTATCGCCCGTGATCTTGGTATACGTCAAATGATTGCAACAGGCGCACAATGGATTGCCTGTACCGATGCCGATAGTCGTGTTGATCGATACTGGCTGCAACAGCAATTACAGCATCAACCTACCGATGTCATCTGTGGCGTGATAGAACTGGATTGCTGGCAACACTTGAGTCAAACAGCCAGAAAAAAATATTTATCCCATTATCAGGACCGTATGGATCATCGCCATATTCATGGTGCAAATTTAAGTTTTAGTGCGACAGCCTATTTACAGGTCGGTGGTTTTGAAGCACTCACCTGTCATGAAGATGTAGGGTTGATTCAACGCTTTTTAGATGAGGAATATCAAATCATCTGGAGCAATCTAGTTCGGGTCACCACAAGCAGCCGTTTAAATGCACGTGCACCGAATGGGTTATCTGCATTTTTAAAGCAACTGGAAGCATAGTATAATCCCTATTCTTTCACTCTCTATACAAGTTAAAATTAGATTTTTTATTTCTTGAATAAATACTGCCATCAATACAAAAAATATTATACTGTTCTTAAATTTTCAGTTTTTAAATAAATTACAATCCATTGTTTTTAAATTAAAAATTTATTTATTCACAGGGAAAAAATCTATTAAGAAAACGGATTTTTTTCTATTCATTACTGCGGATTCAATGAGCATTTTCTCAGTTACAAAATTATTTTTCTACTTGCCAAAAAAGTGATGTACAACCTTGCAAATTGTGTATAATTCCGCCAAATAAAGCCTCTGTAGATTTGTAGCTAGTTCTATAAACATACAGAGGTTTTTTCTATGGATAGAGCTTTGGAATGGAATGCCCTGTACATTTAATGTGGTGGGACACAGATGATTTTTTCCAAAACAGCATTTTTCGATACCTCGACCGATCTCAATGCACAATGTTTATCAACCCGACTGAGTTTTTTCAGTCTAGGGCTCGGTACTGCTGCCTGGGCGCCACTCATTCCGTTTGCACAGCAAAGATTACATCTTAGCCATGCCGACTTTGGTCTATTGCTGCTGTGTATGGGCATCGGTTCCATGCTGGCCATGCCGGTGACTGGAAAATTGATCAAATATGTTGGTTGTAAAGCGATTATCGGTCTGGCAATCCTCGCCATTGCGCTTATTGTACCTTTATTGACGATTTTTAATACGGCCTTACTGATGGCTGCCCTGTTGTTTGTTTTTGGTGTTGTGGTTGGTAGTCTGGGCGTTGCCATTAATTTACAGGCGGTCATGGTAGAAAAAAATAGTCCCACTAGCCTGATGTCTGGTTTTCATGGTATGTGCAGTCTGGGCGGTTTAGCAGGTGTAATGCTGGTCACTGCTTTATTGTCCATCGGCATCTCACCGTTGATTAGTGCCTTTGCCATCAGTGCAATATTATTGGGTATTGGTATGCTGGCAGTACCGCATTGCCTGACAGAACTTATGGATGAACCTCCTGTAGATCCAGTGGCTGAAACAAAACCTGCTCAGCGCCTGCCTAGTCCGTATATTATTTTAATGGGTATCGTGTGTTTTATTGCTTTTCTGTCCGAAGGTGCAGCAATGGACTGGAGTGGAATTTATCTGATTAGTGAATTTGGCATCAATGCCTCTTTTGCAGGTCTAGCCTATACTTTTTTTGCCATCACCATGACTCTGGGACGTTTTACTGCGCAATACTGGCTAAGACTATGGGGTGAAAAAAATATTATTAGCTATAGTGCAGCAGGCGCAGCATTGGGTCTGGGAATCATCATTGCTGCACCACATTGGAGTGTGGCACTTCTAGGCTATGCCGTACTGGGTTTTGGTTGTTCCAATATTGTGCCAGTGATGTTTTCCCGTGTAGGTCGGCAGAACATCATGCCAAAAGCTGTGGCCTTATCTGTAGTGTCTACCATCGCCTATAGTGGTTCACTGAGTGGCCCTGCGCTGGTTGGCTTTTTAAGCGAAATGATTGGCTTAACTACCGTGTTTATGTTGATGGCAGTTTTACTGGTCAGTATTACCGTCCTAAATCGTTTTACTCAGGTAAAAGCCTGAAAATTATATCTAATTATGCCTTAAATTAAAAAACCAGTAACCGATGACAGTTACTGGTTTAATTATAAATATAATAACGATCTGAATGATACCGATCATGTCCTTTCAGATAACGGACAAATTTCAAATACCACCACATACTTAGAACACTATATGCGCTGTACGATGTATCGGCTGTTTAATGCAATGCTCAAATAATTGATGATTATGCATCAGATCCCATAGAAACTGATTTCGCCAGTCATTAATATCAAACTGATACAACCCCTTAATCAATTGTTGATAACGCTGTATACGTTCTGCTTTTGACATTTCCATCGCTGTCTTTAATGCTTCACGCATATCAACAGGATCAAGAGGATCGACAATCAGTGCAGCGGACATCTGTTCGGCAGCGCCTGCATATTTTGACAGAATCAATACGCCTGGATCCAAGGGATTCTGGGCAGCAATGTATTCTTTAGCCACCAAATTCATGCCATCACGTAATGAGGTCACCCAACACATATCGGCAGCACGATACACTTGCATCAATACATCATGTTCGATCACCTCTTGATGATAATCAATGGGTTGCCAATCATCACGAGAAAATTGTCGATTGATTCGTTCTACCTGCTGATTTAAAGAACGATTCAAATCCTGATACGCCTGAATATCCAGACGACATGGACAAGCAATCTGTAGAGCCGTCAGTTGGGTCTGATAGTGTGGATAATGAGTAAGAAAATCAGCTAGCGCATCAAAGCGTTGCAATAAACCTTTTGAGTAATCAATTCGCTCAACCCCGATTATGGTTTTTTGTGCCAAAGGTTTATTCAGCATAGCCTGCACCGACTGATCTGTTTTTATGCTCAGCTCCTGAATGGAATCTGGATGGATACCGATCGGATAACATTTTATCGTGGTTAAATGGCTTTTATAACTGATTAAATGTGCATTAATCTGCATGGCCTTTAACAAAGAGGTGCATACCTGCATACAGTTTTTCTGATCATTTTCGGTTTGTAAACCAATCACATCATAATCGTGTAAATCTTCAATCAATGCAGAAGCACGTGGCAACATTTGCCACATGTCAATTGGCGCAAATGGAATATGCAAAAAGAAACCAATCTTGTTATGCATGCCTAATTCGCGGCAATAACGGGCCATACTGAAAAAATGATAATCATGAATCCAGATCACATCATCAGGTTCAGCAATTTGCGCAAGTTTTTGTGCAAACAAATAATTGACCTGTTGATAAGCTTCGTATTCATCATTTTTAAATACAATCAAATCAGCTCGATCATGCATTGCAGGCCAAAGTGTATTATTGGCAAAGCCACAATAATACTTACGATAATGCACGTGTTGTAAAGGACAGGTAATATATTCTACTTGCCCACACTCGACATGCTCAAAAACCGAAGCCTGACCATCTTCAACTTGCGTACCATTCCAGCCTAGCCATACGCCGCCAATTTCATTTAAAGCATCATGAAGTGCCACAGCCAAACCACCAGCAGAAGGTTGATCCGAATGCGGTAAACTGACTCGGTTTGACACCACAATTAATTTAGACATATTGA
Source organism: Acinetobacter puyangensis (assembly GCF_900096995.1). Taxonomy (GTDB): domain Bacteria; phylum Pseudomonadota; class Gammaproteobacteria; order Pseudomonadales; family Moraxellaceae; genus Acinetobacter; species Acinetobacter puyangensis. Next base: position 840,225 of record NZ_OANT01000001.1, on the reverse strand, counting down.
TTCTCCATTTACCAGTTGAGACTTTGTTATAAGGCGTGTAGCTAAAACTTCTGAAAATGACGCCAGAAAATCTGCGACTTTTTCAATATTCTCAAGCCTAAATCTAGCTTGAGTTTCTCCCTGTCCGACTTTTATACTGATGCCGTCCAGCCTATTTATTTTTATAAAACCTGTTTCATCGGTACGATCATCACCGATAAATATAGGTAAAACCTTCGGTATATTTAAATAATTTAAAATGGTTTGAATGGCTTCTCCTTTATCAGCCTGTTTTGGTAATAGCTCAAACACATATTTCCCTTGATTTAATTTCAAGGCAGAATAACGTTGCAGAAGCGTTTGCATAATCTGCTGTGCGATTTCTGCAAATTCAGGATATTGCCGATAATGCAAAGCTACAGCATATTTTTTATTTTCAATCAACAGCTCAGGAGAAGATTGACACAATACTTTTAATTCTTGCTGTATTTGTACAAAATCATCAGCCTGTACATCGGTTTGCAACGTCGTGGTTTGATCCATCTGAATTTCTAATCCATGCGTCCCTGCAATGGGCACTAGCATCGGACTAAACAGCTGTTGAGCAACCTGAACTGAACGACCTGTCACAGCAATAACAGGCACTTTATGCTGTAGAATCCGCTGAATCACCTCAAGCGTATTTTGTGGAATAAAGGTATCTTCAGGATCAAGCTGAAAATCTGCTAAAGTGCCATCGATATCAAGGAATAGACAATATTTATTTTGCTGGCTAGAAATAAAATCAACCAAATCATTCGGTGAACAATAATATGAATCATAAGATTGAAGATTTTTAACGTACTGGTTACCCATTATTAGAATCCTATTTCAACTTTATTTATTATCATTATATTAAGCAGATGATGATTTCAATCAGATTTATGATTAAGTCACCATAAGCATAAGTAAACTTACATCTTCACAATTTGAAATAAATTTATCATGTTTCATTTTATGACATAAACGATATTAAATAGATTGGTCTTGTAAGCTTTAGTTAAGTTCTAAAGAATTAATATATTGCGAATTTATTTTATATTATATATAAAATCATCATGTTATCACGCTATTATGATTTTCAGAAAAATCTAAATCAATATTGCTATTTTTAAGCTGCAATAAAAAACCGCCTTAATCTGAAGATTAAAGCGGTTTTTGTTACAATAAAATTAAATTAATAACGCTCGACCATTTTCTCTAACGAAATTGCACGAATTTGATCTGCATGACCTGCTGTACCAAAAGCAACATAACGGTCAACACACACCTGTTTCATGGCATCAACAGTTTTTGCGAGGTATTTACGTGGATCAAACTCGGCCGGATGTTCTGCCATAAAACGACGGATGGCACCGGTAGATGCCAAGCGCAAGTCGGTATCAATATTGATCTTACGCACACCGTGTTTAATTGCTTCAACCAGTTGTTCAACCGGAACACCATAGGTTTCGCCAATATCGCCACCAAACTCGTTAATGACTTTTAACCATTCCTGTGGTACCGAACTTGAACCATGCATAACCAAATGCGTATTTGGCAATGCTGCATGAATTTCTTTAATACGATCAATCGCCAGAATGTCCCCTGTCGGTGGACGGGTAAATTTATAGGCGCCATGCGATGTTCCCACTGCAATTGCAAGTGCATCAACATTGGTGTCTGCAACAAATTGCTGTGCTTCTTCTACAGAGGTCAGCAGTTGAGAGTGATCCAGCACGCCTTCTGCCCCAACACCGTCTTCTTCCCCAGCCATACCGGTTTCAAGGCTACCCAAACAACCGATTTCGCCTTCTACGGAAACACCACAGGCATGTGCCATGGCAACAACCTGACGGGTAACGTCAACATTATATTCATAGGTGGTTGGTGTTTTACCATCTGTACCGAGTGAACCATCCATCATGACTGAGCTAAAGCCCAATTGAATTGAGCGTTGGCAAATGGCTGGGCTGGTGCCATGATCCTGATGCATCACCACAGGAATATGCGGCCATTCTTCTACTGCCGCCAGAATAAGATGACGCAAAAACGGTGCGCCAGCATATTTACGTGCACCGGCAGATGCCTGAACGATGACAGGAGAATTAGTTTCATCTGCTGCCATCATAATGGCACGCATTTGTTCTAAGTTATTCACGTTGAATGCAGGAACACCGTAAGTATGTTCGGCTGCATGATCCAACAATTGGCGTAATGAAATGAGTGCCATAATATCCTCCAAAAACTTGCCGTATTTTACCTTGAGAATGATTTTAATTCAGCTAAAAATACGTTTTTTATATAAAAATCCTCGCATAAGCGAGGACTTGTCAACAAAACGGCCTATTACTGTGCAGGTTGTTCTGTTGCGGATTCAGTTGGTGCAGCTGCTGCATCTTCAGAGGTCGCTTCTGTTGCATCAGTTGTAGCAGCCTCATCAGTGGCAATTGCTTCCGGATTTGGCTGATCGACAGAATCAATCGCTGCTTGTTGTTCTGCTGATGTTGCGGCGGCTGGCGCAGTCTGTTCAGCAGTATCTGTAGCAGGTGCTTCTTTTTTGCTACAGGCCACAGCAACTAATGGAAGTGTAATCAATAAACCCGCTAATAATTTAATGTTCATAGAAAAATCCTAATTCAAAATTAATTCTTGGCACGTTGCAATAACGCTGCAACCGCTGGTAAAGTTTTCCCTTCAACAAATTCCAGAAATGCGCCGCCACCTGTTGAGATATAACCGATTTGATCTGCAACCTGATATTTATCAATCGCAGCCAAAGTGTCACCACCACCTGCAATCGAAAATGCAGCACTGTCTGCAACAGCTAAAGACAAAGTTTTGGTACCTTCACCGAATTGGTCCACTTCAAATACACCAACTGGACCATTCCACAAAATAGTTTTCGATTGCTTGAGTATCGCGGCAAAATTCTGGGCAGTTTCAGGACCTACATCTAAAATCATATCATTATCAGCAACATCTTCTACTTTTTTTACAGTCGACTGACAATTTGATAACGAACCTAAAAAGTCTTCAAAGTGAATGCTCGTTGCATCTGCGACGACAACATCTGTAGGCAACGGTACACTTACTTTTGCAGCAATTTGTTTGGCTGTATCAACCAGATCTGCTTCATATAGAGATTTACCAACGTTAAAACCAGCCGCAGCGAGGAAGGTATTGGCGATACCACCACCGACAATCAGTTGATCACAAATATTGGCCAGAGAATTTAACACATCGAGTTTGGTAGAAACTTTGGAACCTGCCACAATCGCCACCATAGGTTTTTCCGGAGTTTCCATGGCACGGCCCAATGCATCAAGCTCGGCTGCCAATAAAGGTCCTGCGGCAGCTTGTTTGGCATAACGTGCGGCACCTTCGGTTGACGCTTCAGCGCGATGTGCAGTACCAAAAGCATCCATCACAAAGACATCACAAAGTGCTGCATATTTTTGTGCCAGTTCTGGATTGTTTTTCTTTTCTCCATGATTAAAACGGACATTTTCCAGTAGCACCACCTGACCCGGCTGCACTGCAACACCATCGAGATAATCTGTAAACAATTGAACTTCCTGCCCTAACGCTTCAGTTAAATAAGCAGCAACAGGCGCAAGTGATTGTTCTGGTTTTGGCTCGCCTTCTACTGGGCGACCTAAATGAGAAAACACCATCACTGCCGCACCTTGATCAAGCGCTTGTTTGATGGTAGGTAAAGCTGCACGCAGACGGGCATCACTGCTGATTTTGCCATCTTTCACGGGAACATTTAAATCTTCACGAATTAAAACCCGCTTACCAGCCAAATCCAAATCTGTCATGCGCTGAAAATTCATATACTTCTCTCTTTTTGTCTAAATAAAATTGGGCAAATTTTAAATCATTCTCAATAAAAAGGTAGTTATATTTCGATATTGTATGAAAATCATGGTAAATATCATTTATCATGATAGTGCTTTATCGTTTTTAGGTGTGTTGTATGTCGTACCATCCCGATCCAGAAATCAATCGTTTAAATGTACTGGGTGAACCTTTAGCCAGTTGCTGTTTTGATCCCATCACAGGCTATTATCGAGATGGTTTTTGTCATACCGGCTATAGTGATTACGGTTTACACACCGTATGTGCCCAGATGACTTCAGAATTTTTAAGTTTTTCACAACGACTTGGCAATGACTTGATCACGCCATTGCCCGAAGTCGGCTTTGCTGGATTAAAACCGGGTGATTTCTGGTGTATCTGCGTTGAACGCTGGGTTGAGGCCTATCAACATCAGGTTGCGCCGCCCATTAAAATACAGGCTTGTCATCAAAGTGTACTAAAATTTGTCGATTTAAATACCTTGATGGAATATGCAGTGTAATGGCACAACAAATTATTCTCGCTTCCAGCTCTGTTACCCGTAAAGCATTGCTTGATCGTTTAAATCTAAACTATCTTGCCATCAGTCCTGACATTGATGAACGTGCTCAAGCGGGTGAAACCGCTCAACAACTTGCCTATCGTCTAAGTATTGAAAAAGCCAGTGTCATTGCAGCGCAATATCCGGATGCCATTGTTATTGGTTCCGATCAAGTGGCATGGCTGGCCGAATCTCCTACAGAATTGATTGGCAAACCCTATACCGAACAGGCGGCAATCCAACAATTACAACGACAAGCTGGCAAAGTGCTTAATTTTAGCACGGGCGTTTCGGTACAATGTTTGGCAAAAAATTATCGTCAAATCAGCGTGATTTCTTTTCAGGTTAAATTCCGTAGCTTATCAAACGATGAAATCCAGCGTTATGTTCACTTCGATCAACCTCTGCAGTGTGCAGGCAGTTTTAAATGTGAAAGTCTGGGCATGACTTTGTTTGAATCAATGCACGGCGATGACTATACGGCATTGATGGGTTTACCACTGATTCAACTGTGTCAGTATTTGCGGGAGTTAGAGGTTCATTTACCTTAAATATTAACAACCACTCACCCAGTTTTCCCATGTTAAATTCGGATAGTCTTTAAAATCTGCTTCATTATTGGTCACCAGAATACAATCTGCTGCAACTGCATGAGCAGCAATTAATCGGTCTAAAGCATCCTTACGCCTGTCTGGAATGGCTGCCCTTAATTTTGCATAGCTAAATGTAATCGTTTCATCAAAGGATAATACTGGGATATCCTCTAAAAGCCCTAAAATTGCTTGTTCTTCTTGTTCTCGATATTTTGAAATGAATGCACCAAAACGCAACTCTGCCAAAGTAATCACTGAAATCACCGCATCACCATAATTCAAATGAGCAAACTTCTTTGCCACATGAGCAGGGTCATTTTTTATTAAATAAATACAAATATTGGTATCAAGCATATAACGCATATTATTTGTCCTGGGAATCTGCTGTTATTTCTCTTATTTGCGGATCATTATCCTCATCCAATATACCCGACCAATCCCGTTCTTTTTGCTCATGAAGTTCTCGTCCATTTGGCATAAAATCAGGTGAAAATGCTTTAAACCTAGCCATTAACCCTGCTAAAGATCGCTTTTGAATCGGGCGAATTACCCACTCTCCATTGCGCCACTCTATTGTTACTTCTTCCGGAATTTCAGGAGGTAATAAATCTTTAGGAATCCGTATCGCAAAAGAATTGCCACTTTTGAACATTTTCGTTTTAGTGTTCATTGTTATTCCTCTCAAATCGCACTGTAAATACAGTATATACAACCATCAAAAAATAGACAAATTATTAAAAACCGTCATCCTAAAATAAGACAACCGTGACACTTCACTCAAAAAAAGAATCAAACAGCGCATCACAACTTGCAGCATTGTTGAACTCAAGTAACAATATGCAATCTCTTGCGTATTGGCGATTTTCATGTCCGAACAACTTTCCATTTTAGGTGGTTTAACTGCCGAACAATTCCTCGCAGAATACTGGCAGAAAAAGCCGCTTTTGGTCCGTAATGCCCTGCCTGAAATTGTCGGTATGTTTGAACCAGATGACATCAAGGAACTGGCGCTAGAAGACTATATTACTGCCCGTCTGATCACTCAAAATGGCAAACAGCATGATGAATGGAAGGTGAAAAACTCACCGCTGAATGCAAAGGATTTTAAAAAACTACCGCCCTACTGGACCTTACTGGTTCAGGCTGTTGACCATTATTCCATTGAACTGGCGGAACTCTGGAAACAGTTTGCCTTTATTCCGCAGTGGCGACGCGATGATATTATGGTGTCTTATGCGCCTAAAGGCGGCTCAGTTGGTCAACATTTTGATTTTTATGATGTATTCCTATTGCAAGGCTTTGGACATCGTCGTTGGCAACTTGGACAATGGTGTGATGAATCCAGTGCGTTGATTCCTGATCAACCGTTAAAATTATTGACAGACATGCAGATTGATTTTGATGAGGTACTGGCACCGGGCGATTTACTTTATGTCCCACCTCGTCTTTCGCATTATGGTGTAGCACAAGATGAGTGCCTCACTTTTTCCTTTGGCTTTCGCATGCCCAATCCGGCACAATTGATTGATCGTGTCAGTGACCGCTTTGCCGAGCAAATGACGACCAAAACACCGATGATCGATATCAACAGATCATCTTCTCAAGACATTGGTGAAATCAAACAAACTGAATTTGACGAGTTAAAACAAAAGTTATTACAGCTTATTGCGCATAATGCAGGCTTTGAATCGGCAGTAATGGAACTGATCAGTGAACCTAAATATCCGGATAACATTCCCGAACTGGATGAAATGCGACTGGATGACTTAAAAGAATTGGAACATCAGGGATTTTATATCACCCTTGAACCTGCCAGTCGCTTACTGTATCGCGCACTGTCCGACCAAAATCTGGAGTTCTGGGCAAATGGTGAAAAGCTGGAAATTAGCTCTAGCGCACAAGATATTTTTAAAACACTGGCAGATGGCGAAAATATTCTTTTAGATAATATTTTAACAGACGAAACTCAGGCTGAAGATATTTTAGATGCAATCAATCAGGCGATATTGATGCTGAATGAACCCGAAGAATAAAAAAAGAGCCACGATCGGCTCTTTCCCTTCATACCTAAACGCTAACTAAACAATTAACCGAAACGACCTGTAATATAGGCTTCTGTTAATTGATGGTCAGGTTGGGTAAATACTTTCTCAGTGGAGTTCACTTCAATCAAATCACCCAGATGGAAATAGGCGGTGCGGCTTGATACACGTGCCGCCTGTTGCATAGAATGCGTTACAATCGCAATGGTATATTGATTAGATAATTCAGAAATCAATTCTTCCACTTTTGCTGTTGCAATCGGGTCAAGTGCCGAACATGGTTCATCCATCAGAATCACTTCCGGGCTAACCGCAATGGTACGTGCAATACATAGACGTTGCTGCTGACCACCAGATAAACCCGTACCAGGCTGATTCAAACGATCCTTCACTTCTTCCCATAGGCCGGCTTTACGCAAACTATTCTCGACGATCTCTTCAAGATCGTATTTGTTTTTTGCCAGACCATGCAGCTTGGGACCATAAGACACATTTTCAAAAATAGATTTTGGAAACGGGTTCGGTTTCTGGAATACCATACCCACTTGCGCACGTAACAGTACCACGTCCAGATTCGGATCATAAATATCACGGCCATCAAGTGTAACTTTACCCGTCACACGACAGCTATCAATGGTGTCATTCATACGGTTTAAAGTACGCAGGAATGTGGATTTACCACAACCTGACGGACCGATAAATGCAATCACTTCATTTTCATAGATATCAAGATCAATGCCCTTAATCGCTTCAGCTTCGCCATAGTACACATGAACGTCCTGTGCACTAATTTTGACACTTGCATTGTTTTTTTTCTGCTTATTCTGCACATCAAACTGTGCAGAGGCATAATGTGTATTTGGACTCTGTGCAATCACATCGTTGGCGTTGGGCTGAGACGTACGTGGATTATTCACTGCTGTATCCTGTGTATCAATATTCTTTATTTCAGTTGTTAGCATAATCTTTCTCCAATTACCAACGAACTTCGAACTTTTTACGTAACCAAATTGCTAGGCTGTTTAAACCAATCATCAATGCCAATAGCACAATGATTGCAGCGGCAGTACGTCCCTCAAAGAAATTACGTAATTCATTACCCTGCCATAAATAAATCTGTACAGGTAATGCAGTTGCCTGATCAAGTGGTGTAGATGGAATACTGGCAACGAATGCACTCATCCCGATTAATAACAATGGCGCAGTTTCACCGAGTGCCTGAGCCACACCAATAATCGCACCGGTTAAAATACCCGGTAAAGCAAGTGGCAAGACATGATGAAATACGCTTTGTACTTTAGAGGCACCCAAGCCTAAAGCCGCCTGACGAATAGAAGGTGGAACCGCTTTTAATGAAGCACGTGTGGTAATAATCACTGTTGGCAATGTCATTAGACTGAGCACCAGACCACCGACCAAAGGCGCAGACAATGGTAAATGGAACCAGTTGATAAAAATCGCTGCGCCCAATAAACCGAAAACGATCGAAGGTACAGCAGCAAGGTTATTGATATTCACTTCGATAATATCTGTCAGCCAATTTTGTTTTGCAAATTCTTCTAGATAAATCGCACTTGCTACACCAATCGGAATCGAGATAAAGATCACGATCATCATCATAAATAATGACCCCATGAAAGCACCGGCCAAACCACTGAGCTCTGGTGCACTACGAGAATCCGGATTAGTAAAGATCTGGGTATTAAAGCTTCGGGTAATGATGCCGTCTGCTTTCATTTCATCCGCAAGATGACGAATTTCAGGACTCAGTTGTTGTTGCTCATCCGGTAAATCACGATCAATTTTCCCTGTTAACCAGACATCAATATTGGCAGCAGTCAAGAATTTAATCTCTTCTTTTTTACCGATCAGATTCTGATTGGCCAATACCATGTCACGCAAACGATAACTTTCCGAACTACTGAAGATGTTAATAATCTCATCTTTCTGGCTGGCAAGTTTTGGATCTTTGGCGATCACACTGTTGACCAATAAACTATCCCAATCCACCATGGCAAACTCACCTTGCCAGGCAATGAAACGCTCTTCAAATGCGGCTGGAGATTCACCCGAACGTGGTATAGGCTTTGGCCCCACCTTGATCTCATTGGGATCAAAATAGACAGTGGTTGTCATTGAAGATTGCCAGAATGCCGGTAAGCCACGAATCAAGATGCTTCCGAATAACAAGGCAACAAAGAACAACCCAATCATCACTGCGCTAAAACCCATCGATTTAAATACTTTTTCTTTACGATGACGTTTGCCTAAAGAAGCCTCGATACGACGACGACGCTCTTGCTGTAATTCTGCTGCTTTTTTGGGATCAAATTCTGGCAGCTGATCCACTGTTGGATTATTCGAAGTACTCATTCGTATTGCTCACGATATTTACGCACAATGTAAAGTGCAATAATGTTCAGACCCAAAGTAATCACAAATAAGGTCAGACCTAAAGCAAATGCCACCAATGATTGCGGGCTGGCAAAATCTGTATCGCCGGTTAACTGATTAACGATTGTTACTGTGACAGTAGAGATCGCCTCTAACGGATTGGCATGCAGTAATGGACTATTCCCGGCAGCCAGTACCACAATCATGGTTTCACCAATGGCACGAGACGCTGCCAATAAAAATGCCCCCACTACCCCGGGCAATGCTGCCGGCATAACAACTTTCAAAATGGTTTCAGATTTTGTCGCTCCGAGCCCCAAAGAACCATCACGTAAAGAACGCGGTACCTGAGTAATAATATCGTCTGACAAGGAGGAAACGAACGGGATAATCATGATTCCCATGACAAAACCTGCGGTCAAGGCACTGGTCGCATTAATATTTAAACCCAGCACTTCCCCCATATGATGGAAAAATGGACCAATCACCATCAAAGCAAATACACCATATACAATGGTTGGAATCCCGGCCAAAATCTCGATAATCGGTTTTACAATCGCGCGAAAACTAGGTTTTGCATATTCTGCGAGATAAATCGCGGTCATCAGACCGACTGGTACAGCGACCAGTAAGGCAATAATACTGACCATGATTGTGCCCCATAACAAAGGCAACAGACCATAACTTCCTTCGGCCGATCCAGTGGTACTAAAGCCTGGATTCCACTCTGTACCCAAGAAGAAATCTGCCGGACTAACAAAATCAAAGAAATGTAATGCTTCACTGAGCATCGACATCACGATACCGACAGTGGTTAAAATTGCGATACCAGAACAAAGAGCCAAAGCAATACTAATGATTTTTTCGACTTGATTACGTGCACGGAATTGACCGGAAATACGCTGTCTTGCATAGGCCAAACCGAATAAAGATACAGAAATAATGATTGAAAATTTAGCAATTAAAGCAATCATTTGATAATTTTTTAATTTTTGTGCTGCGGCAACCTCATAAGCTTGTGCTGTATCACTTACCCCAAAGCCTGAAGCAATCGATTGGACGCGGCGGACCAATACGTCTATTTCTGATGCAGATAAACCGCTTACCACTTGCGCAGGCAGTTGGCTAAGTGCAATATGTTTTAAAATAGATGGCTCTGCAATATTCCAAACAACTAATAAAATCGCAGCGGGAATCCCACACCACAACGCCACCAAACTACCATAATACCCCGGACGAGAGTGCAAAATTGCAGAATTATTACCTTTACCAGCAATCGACTTACTTCGTGTTAAGCCGATCTGATAGGCAACTGCAATAATTGCGAGTAGGATGCCGATTAGTAATAAATTCATCGATGCTCCAAGTTTGCTGTTTTACTGGGTCACAACCCATATTCTTTTATTGACGAAAAGCCGATGATAGAGCAACCCCATCATCAGCTTCATTGTTCAGCAATTACTTCACTGTTTTTCCGGCTTTAAAATCGGCCAGGATCTTATTACGTTCGGTAGAACTTAATGGAATTAAGCCAGCTTTTGACAACTTACTGTTTTTACCGGACACTTTTTCACTTAAGAAAAATGTTGGGAATTGTTCTAAACCTTTAATGGATTTCAAATGCTCGCCTTTTACATAGATAAACAAAGGACGAGATACAGGATATTTACCACTTAATACAGTCGCTTCAGATGGTGTAACACCATTGACTGTTGCAACACGTAAACGGTCTTTGTTTTCATCATAGAAACTTAAACCAAACACACCGACAGCACTAGGAGAAGTTTTCAGACGCGCCAATGTTTCTGTATAATCACCGGCAATCTCAACCACACGACCATCTTTACGGAAAGAAGTACATGCTTTCTTACGTGCATCATCATCCAGTTTTTTGAAATAATCGTATGCCTCACAGCCTGCATCTACCATTTTTTCTTGGAATACTTCACGCGTACCGTGGTTAGATGCCGGAATTACCAAAGTAATCGGTTCTTTTGGTAATTTTGGATCAATCTGATTCCAGTGTGTATATGGATTAGCAATCAATTTGCCGTTTGATGGCATTTGTGCAGCCAGTGCAGCAAACACATGGTAAGGTTTTAATGCATAGGCAGCTTTATTTGAGTTTGACGCAAAAACGATACCGTCATAACCAATTTTCACTTCCTGAATTTTAGTTACACCGGCTTTTTTACAGCTTTCAATTTCACTTGATTTGATTTTACGTGAAGCATTTGCAATATCAATAGTGTTATCACCAACACCTTGACAGAACTGGCGTAGACCACCAGAAGTACCGCCTGAACCAACAACTGGCGTTTTAAATTGCGGATAAGTATTACCGAACTCTTCTGCAACAATACTTGCAAATGGCAATACCGTAGAAGAACCTGCGATTTGAATAGTTTCGCGCGCAGCATGTGCAGTTGTCAAAGTCGTTGCTGTTACCACAGCCAAAGCCAGACCTAATTGACGTTGAGTTAAACGCATTCTTATCTCTCTTTTCTAAAAATAGATGATGGTTGAGAAGCCGTTTTGGCAATGCTTCTTGTGTATGCTTATTGTGAAATTTAAATATGACAATTAAGTGACAAAAAGATGACCTTTTTGTGAAAGGCTTGTATCAAGCGCATTTATGCACGATGCATAATTATTTTGAAGGGCTGTTAGATTTTTATTTTATCCCAAATCTCATGTTACTTCAAAGACTTTCCATCACTACATATTCACATCTTGCCATAGCAATAATTCCCTAAATAATTTATGGTTATTACATTAAATTATGACATTGACCCAAGAGGACAGCGAATGACCAACCATCAATTAGAACCATTTGAACATGTAAAAGAACCTGAAGGCGAAAAATTGCCAATTTTTGAAAATGCTGTTCTCAATTATACCGGACGAAAACTCTCCGAAGATGGTGCGGTTAATGACCTCCCTGAAAGCTATCCTTATAAAACCCGAATGACGCGCAAAACCTATGAAGCGCAAAAGAAATTATTACAGATTGAATTATTAAAGGTACAAAGCTGGGTCAAAGACACTGGACAAAAAGTCGTCTGTATATTTGAAGGAAGAGATGCCGCAGGTAAAGGCGGAACCATTAAACGCTTTATGGAGCATTTAAATCCGCGGGGTGCAAGAGTAGTGGCATTGGAAAAACCCAGTGAAGCCGAACGAGGTCAATGGTATTTTCAACGTTATATCAAGGAATTACCGACTGCTGGAGAAATGGTGTTCTTTGACCGTTCTTGGTATAACCGTGCCGGTGTCGAACGTGTTATGGGATTTTGCCAGCCTCATGAATATTTACAGTTCATGCGCCAAACACCGGAAGTGGAACGTATGCTGGTCAATAGTGGTATTCATTTATTTAAATTCTGGTTTTCGGTAAGTCGGGAAGAACAATTACGTCGTTTTGTCGCACGTCGTGATGATCCATTAAAACACTGGAAACTATCTCCAATTGATGTGCAATCGCTGGATCGTTGGGATGATTATACTGAAGCAAAAAACCAGATGTTTTTCCACACCCATACAGGTGATGCACCTTGGACCATCATCAAATCCGATGATAAAAAACGTGCCCGTTTAAATTGTATCCGTGCTTTTCTACATCAACTCGATTATCCGGATAAAGATTTAAAAGCCATCCAAAAAGTCGACCAACTGATCGTACATGTCCCCAATGCACAAATGAAAGGTCATATGGAAACCAACGACTAAGTTCTTTTTTAAATTTTTTATTTAATTACTCGCCAAGCTGACTCATAATACTTGGCGAGTATTTTTTTATTAAAAGTTTATGAAAATTCGGATATTAACCATCGGACAGAAAATGCCTGCCTGGGTTTTACAGGGCTTTGAAGATTATTTCAAACGCATCCAACCTTTCGTCACCACACAGCTGGTCGAATTACCCATGGCAAAACGAGGCAAGAATGACTCCCCTGCCGATATTTTAAAATATTGCCAAATCGAAGGTGAAAGTATTTTAAGCAATATCAAATCCAACGAGTTATTGATTGCGCTGGAAGTGGGTGGCCGGGAATTAAGTACCGAAAAACTTGCCGACACCATGCAGGACTGGATGTTACAAGGACAGGATGTGGTACTGGCAATTGGCGGTCCGGATGGCTTATCTGACGATATCCGCAAAGCCGCAGCATGGCACTGGTCTTTGTCCAAACTGACATTGCCGCATCCAATGGTACGCATTATACTGATTGAGCAGCTGTATCGTGCCATGAGCATTAATCACCACCATCCCTATCATCGAGCTTAATGCTTAAATCTACTGATTAAAATTACTGACTGGAGCATGTTGTGACGGATACACCGCAACCCAAAATGATGGAAAAATTTGCACAGGAATACGTCACCGCAAATTATCGCTATATTTCTGCATATAATGAACTCAATGCCAGAACCTCACAACGGCAGCAGGCATTGACCATTTTTATCACATTTTTTATTGGTTTGCTGGCAGCACTGATTGCAGCACACAATGTCACCACCAACTTGAATTCGCATATTGAATGGATCATGTTTGGCTTTCCGGTCGCATCTGCAACCTTTGCTTTTTTAAATTATAAGTATGAGCGTATCATCACCAATTTACGCAGTTTCTTGTCCTCTTTAGAACGCTATCACGATGCCCATCTGGAGATACCCAGCTATAACACCAATCAACAATGGGTCAATGATTCCAATCATGCCCGACGTTTTCATGATTATGCCTGTGCTATTCTGATTCTGGCCTGTAATAGCATTGGAATTAGTGCATTTTATGTGTTATTTCCCGAACACGTTGCACAATCTTATTTTGTCATTTTCTTTGTGGTATTGATTGCCATGTTAACCGCAATTCTGCACTGGTTTTTACCAAAATTCGGTTATCAACCACCTGCGTAAAAAAAGCACAATATTTGATAAGATAAATTATTAATCGCTAACGGTATAAAATGATTTTTATGCGATATTACTTACATCGTCATTACAGATGACACTTGGTTTCTTGTCACAATTAGCGCACAATATCGTCCTTTGATTTACAAAGGGTGCAAAAACATGTCTGATGCCTTGGTTTTAAAAAATCTTTGCAAAACCTATAAAAATGGTTTTCAAGCCTTAAAAGGTATCAACTTGACTGTACCGCAAGGTGAGTTTTATGCACTACTCGGACCCAATGGTGCAGGAAAATCCACCACCATTAGTATTATCAGTTCCCTTACCAAAAAAACATCAGGTTCGGTTGAAATTTTTGGACATGATCTGGATACGCAGGCATCACTTGCCAAACAATATTTAGGCGTGGTACCACAGGAATTCAACTTTGGACAATTTGAAAAAACCTTTGATATTTTAGTTACTCAGGCAGGTTATTACGGCATTCCCAAGAAAATTGCCGAACAACGTGCCGAGCATTATCTGGAAAAACTGGGACTTTGGGAAAAACGCAACAATCAGGCACGTTTGCTCTCAGGCGGAATGAAACGTCGTCTGATGATTGCCCGTGCCATGATGCATGAACCCAAACTCATGATTCTGGATGAACCGACGGCCGGTGTCGATATTGAGCTGCGTCGCTCGATGTGGGATTTTCTCAGTGAACTCAATAAAAATGGTACGTCTATTATTCTGACCACCCATTATCTTGAAGAAGCAGAAATGTTGTGTCGCCGCATTGCCATTATTGATCGGGGCGAAATCAGGGAAGATAACAGCATGAAAGCCTTTCTCAATCAATTGTCAGTTGAATCCTTTATTTTTGATCTGGAACAACCACTTGAGCAAATCGAGATTAATATTATCGGTTTTAGCTTTAGCCTGCTTGATGCCATGACCTTACAAGTCACCATGGACAAATCACACAGTCTAAATGACTTATTTGCCATCTTTGAAGCCAGTGGTATTCAAATCAAAAGTATGAGAAATAAATCCAATCGTCTGGAAGAGTTATTTGTGAATCTGGTGGAGAAAAATCTGACCGAAACACATGTCGTTGAGAATAATGTACAAGGAGAAGCATCATGAATGCTGAACAACTCCGTATTGCATTTATGACCTTGTTACGCAAGGAAATTCGGCGTTTTCTACGGATCTGGCCACAAACCCTGTTACCACCTGCGATCACCATGAGTCTGTATTTTGTGATTTTTGGCAATCTGGTGGGTTCACGGATCGGAGAAATGGGCGGCTATAGCTATATGCAGTTCATTGTGCCAGGTCTGATTATGATGGCAGTCATTACTAATAGTTATAATAATGTCTGCTCCAGTTTTTTTAGTGCAAAATTTCAGCGCAGTATTGAAGAACTGATCACCAGTCCAGTCCCAAATCACATCATTTTGCTGGGCTATGTCCTCGGTGGCGTGGCGCGTGGTTTATGTGTGGGATTAATCGTGACCATCATGAGTCTGTTTTTTACCCAGCTCGAACTGCACAATATTTTCGTGACGATTTATACGGTACTGATTACCTCGATGCTGTTTTCAATTGGTGGTTTTATCAATGCAGTCTATGCAAAATCCTTTGATGATATTTCGATTATTCCGACATTTGTATTGACGCCACTCACCTATCTGGGTGGTGTATTCTATGCCATTAGCAGTTTGACGCCGTTCTGGCAAAAACTGTCGCTGATTAATCCTATTGTGTATATGGTCAATGCCTTTCGTTATGGCATTCTAGGCCATAGTGACGTGAATGTCTGGCTTTCGCTTGGTGTGATCAGTGCAGGCTGTTTTTTAATGTATGCGATCGCTTATCAACTATTAATTCGTGGTACAGGAATGCGTGAATAATGAGTGTAGAAACATCACAACTGGGTAAAGAAACTGAATATCCAACACAATATGCACCTGAAGTGTTATTTCCGATTGTACGTCAGCAGGCAAGACAGGCTTATGCCAATATCGCAGGCATACAACAAGGGATAGACTGGTGGCATGTCTTTGAAATCTCTTGGTTGGATCTACAAGGCAAACCTCAGGTTGCCATCGGACGCTTACACATTCCTGCCAGTTCGCCCAATTTAATCGAATCAAAATCGTTAAAATTATATTTTAATAGCTTTAATTTTGAAAAACTGAGTCGCCAGCAGTTTATTGATACGGTAGAACGTGATCTGACTCAGGCAGCTGGTGCATCAGTTCAACTTGAATTACGTTCAGTGGATGATCTGGCCATCACCATACCAGAGGGGATTTGTCTGGATGAGTTTGAACCCAGTACAATTGAATATCATCCCAATGCACAACTGCTCAAGCATGATTCAGGTCATGATGATGTCATAGAACAAAGCTACTATTCACATTTATTAAGAAGTAACTGTCCAGTCACCAATCAACCCGATTGGGGCACAGTTTTTATCCGATATCGTGGTAAAAAACCTTGTGAAAAGGCATTGTTAGCCTATATTATCTCTTACCGTCAGCATAATGGTTTTCACGAACAATGTGTCGAACATATTTTTGCTGATATATGGACCCTGCTTCAACCACAACAACTCATGGTTTATGCAGCTTACACTCGTCGAGGTGGACTAGACATTAATCCCTGCCGAGTGTCTGATCTATCCTGGATGCCAACGCCTATACGTTTGGCGCGACAATAGAGCGTGGAATACGCTTTCACAAAAAATACAAGTTTATCGAGGTTAGTTATGCCAAGCTTCTTTGGATTTATCCCATCAGAAACATTATTAAAAGATATTAAGGAAGCGCAAGCGAATCGCAATAGCAGCGAGCCGACGTATCCACTTCGTGATAAAATTGCCATGCAATTAAATGACGAAATTCTTGATAATGTATTGACCAACATGATTCATCATTTTCCGCCTAGCGAAAAAAGAGATACCGCCGAAAAACTGGTGGGTTATGTCAAATCAACCGTGCATGTGTTGCTAAAACAATTGTTAAGCAAAACGCCTAATGAACAGGTGCTACAGTCTCTAGCATTTATTGAACGTAGCCTGTTTACGGATGAAGAAGGTCAATTACGTGTTGGTGCACCATTAGATGCAACCGTTGCTGCACAGCTTAAAAGTAGCTTTGCTGCAATTTTAAATGGTGGCAATCCTAAAGAATTGCGTCCCGTTCTGGTTGAGCAATATAAAAAGTTTGCAGACCAACTGGTGCATCACTTTATGATTGATTTTAATAAAACCCTAGATCTGGGTATGATCAAACGCAAAGCCGCAGATATTGGTGCCAGTGCCGTGACCAAAGCGATTCATATTGGTATCGATAAGCTAATTCCTAGCCTCAATAGCGAAGAATTAAAAGTGCTTGCCCGTGAGCATGATGCGTTAATCCATCAAACCCACTAACACACGTTAATTCCGTTTAAAAACCTGACAAATGTCAGGTTTTTTTGTTTCAGCACATTTTCTTGTGCTTAATCGAAAGTTGTGACTGTGTTAGCATAAGTCGGCTTTTTTTACTTCTTTAAAGTACCTATGTCTCAGCTTACGCCCCCGAATAGATTTCTTCGTTATGCGCCACGTGATGGTTCGCAGGTTCGCTATCCTTTATCTATGTGGGAGCGTATTCATTTAGACCCTTGGCTGTTAAGTTTTTTATTATTAAATGCCTTATTGGGCCTTACAGTCCTCTACAGTGCATCTGCGCAAGATACAGGAATGGTATTAAAACAAGCCATGAGTTTTGGGATTGGCTTTATTGTCATGTTTATCATGGCACAAATTCCTCCAAAAATTTATCAGGGTTTTTCACCCTATTTTTATGGCATTGGCGTGATCTCGTTAATTGCTGTGGTGATCTTCGGTGAAGTCCGTATGGGCGCACAACGCTGGATTGATATCCCCGGATTTGGTAGTGTTCAACCCAGCGAATTTCTCAAAATTGGTATGCCAATGATGGTGGCATGGTATCTGTCACGCTATCCCCTTCCACCACGCTTTAAACAGGTTTTTATTAGTCTGATTCTGATTGGTATTCCTTTTTTGCTTATTGCAGAACAGCCTGATCTGGGTACCTCCCTTCTGGTTCTGGCAAGCGGCATGTTTGTGTTATTTTTAAGTGGCTTATCCTGGCGTTTGATTTTGGCTGCACTGGGTGCGGTAGCAATCATTATCCCAATTGCATGGGAATTTTTACTGCATGATTATCAAAAACGTCGTGTCTTAACCCTCTTTAATCCCGAAGCCGATGCTTTAGGCTCTGGCTGGAATATTATCCAGTCAAAAACAGCGATTGGTTCTGGTGGATTCTCTGGTAAAGGTTTTTTGGAAGGGACACAATCACATTTACATTTTTTACCCGAAGGTCATACTGATTTCATTATTGCTGCCTATTCTGAAGAATTCGGTCTGATCGGTATCGCTGTACTCATGCTGATTTATTTTGCCATTATCATTCGTATTTTTCAGATTAGCCTATATAGTTTTCATAATTATGGCCGTCTGGTCTCAGGTGCATTAGGCTTGTCTTTCTTTGTTTATGTATTTGTCAATGCAGGCATGGTCAGTGGTATTTTGCCTGTGGTAGGCGTTCCGCTACCCTTTATGAGTTATGGCGGTACAGCGATTATTACACTTATGGCAACCTTTGGATTGATTATGTCCATACATACACATCGTTAATATTTAAAATTAAGGAGTTACTATTTTGCTTAAACAATTAGCCCTCACGACAATACTTACAGCCTTTACACACACTGCGTTTGCAAATGACTTTGCTACTCACCCAAACTATTTTGCATTCAAACAAAAAACCATGCAGAACTATGGCTTGTCATCTGAACAAATCGATAATGCCATGTCTGGTGCCAAACAAATTGACCGGATCTTAAGTCTTATGAGTAGCCCCGGAGAAAGTAAACCATGGTATGAGTATAAAAAGAACTTTCTGGTTGAAGGGACCATTCAGCGTGGTGTACGTTTTAAAAATCAGTATGCAGACACCTTACGGCGTGCAGAACAAGTCTATGGCGTACCACAATCAGTCATTCTGGGTATTTTAGGTGTAGAAACTGGTTATGGTGCCAATAAAGGCTCTTTTGTAACCCGTGATGCGCTGGCAACACTGGCTTTTGGCTATCCCCGCCGTGCCGAATACTTTGGTGATGAACTATCTGCCTTAATTGCATGGAGTTATCAGGACGGACGCCCAACCTCCAGCGTTGTTGGTTCTTATGCCGGTGCTATTGGCTATCCACAATTCATGCCAAGTAATATCAATAAGTTTGGTGTGGATTTTGATGGCAATGGACATATCGATTTGATGAATTCAGCAGTAGATGCTATTGGTTCAATTGCAAATTATCTGGCAAAAAATGGCTGGCAAAAAAATCAGCCAATTGGTTTTGCCGCATCTTATTCTGGTAACAATCCCGATGACATCATTGCCAAGCCATTTGAGCTGGGAAATACAAAACCTTATGGACAAATGAAACAATTGGGTTTACAGCCACTCAATCCAATTGTCAAAATTGATCCACTGGATATGGTCAACGGTATTCAACTGCAAGATGTACAAGGCATGATTTACTATATTATTTACCCGAACTTCAATGTTATTACCACCTATAATAACAGCCGTATGTATGCAGCTGCGGTATGGCTATTAGGCGAGGAAGTCAATAGTCGCTAGGGCTAGAGTATCGTGTGTTACAATTTAGAAACCGACTTTAACCAGAAAGCAAGATATTTTTTTGTTAATTAGATCACATTTTACACTAAAAACATATCTTGTTACATTTTAGTATATTTTTTAATCAAAAAAATGCTGCTTTGTAACTTTTTGCCAAACTTTCTGTAACAATGATAGACAAGGTTAAAACTTTCCCCCTATCATCTGTGCATTCTAAAGATCGCATCATGCATATTTTATGCGATCAATTTGCCGATTGTTTGTTCAGTGAATTGTTTGTTTATTTGCCGGACTAAGAAGCATTGGTCGTATACTATGGAGTAACCGCATGCAAAAATCTTTCAAACATCTACTGTTTATTTTTACAAGTACAGTAGCACTAACGGCACAAGCCGATATGCTACCGACTCAGAATCTTCACAATAATAGTGATAATACCAGTTTATCTTCCCGTGTGATTGATAAAGATATTCAAGCATTAAGTGATAGCTTATTTAAAGGTAATGGTAATGCTTTAACAGGCTTAAGTATTACTGAAACATCAAACAACCGTATTGTCAATAAAGAAACCGTTGCCGCAAAAGTTCATGTCCCTGCTGATGAACCTGGCTTACTAGATCGTTTAAATACTGTTGCTTCTAATACCGTAAAGAAATTTAATCAAAGTGGTCTGGCTTCTTGGTATGGTCGTCAATTCCATGGTCGTCCTACCGCCAGTGGTGAACGCTTTGATATGAATGCAATGACTGCTGCACATCGTAGCCTTCCCTTGAACTGTTATATTCGTGTAACCAATAAGAGCAATGGTAAAAGCGTCGTTGTTAAAGTCAATGATCGTGGTCCTTTCCATGGTAACCGCGTACTTGACTTATCTTATGGCGCAGCGCAAGCCATTGGTTTGGCTGGTTCTGGTGTAGGTAATGTCACCATTGAACGTGTAGATGGACCAAACTCATAATTCAGGATTGAAATGTAATTCTGCTTTATATACCGCCCTTTTTGTGGCGGTTTTTTTGTGTCTGAGATATTTAATGCCAAATTCAAGAAATTTTTAGCACTCTTCCATCTATATTATCATTGTCTTATTCAATAAAGGATTCTGCTCTTTATTTCTCTTAAATCAAATACCCTGCCCTATTTCCTCAAATAACAGTACTGAAATAGGTGTCAAATTGATATTAAGCGTAAAATAACAACAGATACTGAAAAACAGCATTGCTAATAGCGAAACATTAAAATTAGAGTAGTTGCTCTTATTTCCTCATCTATAGTACATTAGCATTATTGCAAGTATGGATACCAGCGAGAGGAATACAATGAAAACAGTAGAGGAATGGTTTGGCGAGTATAATGAAAGCCACCAGAATAAAACCAATAAACTCATCCACTGGGTGTGTGTCCCAGCGATTTTATTTAGCATCATCGGTATATTAATGCATTTTAGCGCATTGCTTACTGCACTACTGCTCGTCCTAACTTTGGTTTTTTATACTCGCTTAGATCTGGTCTTAGCCGTTGCCATGGCTGCGTTAATTTCAGCAATGGCGACCCTTATTCATGTTTTACCGGTTGGTGTAGGTTTTTATGTTGCCGTATTTATCATTGCATGGATTGGTCAATTTTATGGCCACAAATTAGAAGGCAAAAAACCATCTTTCTTTAAAGATCTACAGTTTTTATTGGTGGGTCCGGTCTGGTGTATGGATGCTTATCTTGCAAAAGTTTTTCCGCGCTGGAAAAGACGTAATCCTCAACGTTTGACGATACAAAATACCACCGCTTAATCATAAAAAATAACCCCTGAGATAATCAGGGGTTATTTTCCAGGCCGTAAGAATTTAATTAAAATAATCCGCTGTTGGTTCTGGCAATATTTGCAAACCTTTCTTTAAGGTATCAGACCATTGTTGACTAATATTTCGAAAATATGGATCATTTTCAAATACCCGTTTACCTTGCGGAGTTTTCAAACTATCAACCGGATAAACCAAAACATCCAACGGCATACCTACCGAAACATTGGAACGAATAGTCGAATCAAAAGAAATCAGCGAACAACGTAAAGCCTCATCCAGCGATGTATAAAAATTTAATGCCCGATCCATAATTGGTTTGCCATATTTGATTTCACCAATCTGAAAATAAGGTGTATCCACCGTTGCCTTGATAAAATTCCCTTGCGAATAAATATTATAAAGTTCAGTTTCCTGTCCAGAAATCTGCCCACCTAAAATGATGCTACAGCCATATAAACTTTCCTGTTCCGGACTGTCGGCAATATTTTTAATCACTTTACGCAAACATTGTCCGACCAGTTCTGCTGCTTCAAACATGGTTGCAACACTATATAGATTTGGTTCGATCTTGGCTGCAATCTGATGCTTTAAATGTGCAATCACGGCTTGAGTGGTTGCAAGATTACCTGCTGTTTGCACAGCCATAAATCTTTCATTTTCCACACCAAAACTAAATAGTTTACGAAAAGAAGAAATATGATCAACGCCTGCATTGGTTCGTGTGTCACTGACAAAAACCAAGCCTTCTTTTAAACGTAAAGCGACACAATAGGTCATCTAAGATTACCTTAATTTAACACACCAATACCTGCACTACCGTTTGCATGGTTTCTTCCGCACCTTGACTGCGTACACCACGAATCGGAGCAACATCCGCATAATCACGACCGACAGCAAGCTGTACATGCGCCTGAGGCGTAAATAACTGATTACTTACATCATAGCAATGCCATTTACCCTCTTGATATACTTCTGCCCAGGCATGACTGGCCAAATGGCTGCCATCTTCGACATAAAGATATCCAGACACATAACGCGCAGGAAAGCCAAGGTATCTGGCCAATGCAACAAATACTTGCGCATGATCCTGACATACACCCTTCTTCTGCTCAAATGCTTCTGCTGCGGTCGTTTCGACCTGCGTTAGTCCGGTATTATACGGAATATGATCGAGAACTGCTTCTGCTAAATCAATTAAATTGTCGTGTTTTTTCTCAAATGAATGCATATGTGCAAACTGCATCATTTCTGGACTACATTGTGTGGCATGTGTTGTCTGTAAATAAATTTGCGGATTGATATGATCATCAATGCTAAATTGCGCCTTGTCATCTAAATCAATCAGTCCCTGCGCCATAATAATCAACTGCTGATAACTAAAACGCTGCGAACTGGTTAACCATAGATTGCCAAAGCCATCTAGTTGTTGCAATGTTTGACCGGGAACACTAATGCCCCATTGCAATACTTTTTGTCGACTAGAATCCTGAGGCAACAAACGAATATACTGTACCGAACTTTTTACAGGCTGTTCATAACGATAATGGGTTTGGTGATTAATTAATAATTTCATTCGCAAACCTCAAACATTGTCGCCAGATCATCAGAAAAATGATACAGTGCAGCCATATTTTGCTCTTTTCTCAATGAATGCCAGCTATCCTTACAGGCATGCCAACCATAGGTTTTTAGTAAGCCTAGAATTTTTTCTATTTCCTCTAACTGTGTATCGGTGACCTGTTCCAAACGACACTGATGATCGAGATCTTCAACCGCACGGCCTAAGGCATAAAACAAGAAGACTTGTTCAACTTCACCTTCCAGCACTTCTGCACATTCATTAACGACGTCACACAGGGACACTGCCTTATCATCAAGAATTTTTGTTAACCGGTTCAATTCTGAGTAGGTTTGAGGACTTAATACCGCACGAAGCTGCTGAATATCATCACGTACATTATGAAATTGTGCTGCGATTGAAAAAGGCTGTTCCGGATCCAGAAAAAGTGCATTTAAACTATTTGCATCCCAAGCAGGCAAACAAAAAACATGGGCATATTCAATTGCTTCTTTATCATCCTGAAATGGCAATAAACTACATGCTTGCTGGATACGGGACAAATACCGACCTAACCAAAAAATATTTTGTGCTGCTGAGCTAAGTAAAATCATTGTTATACTCCCTACTGTGTGCGGTTATATCTTCGTCATTTCATCTCTACGTTCTACAACCCAAGTATCTTTAATGCCACCACCTTGTGATGAATTCACAACCAAAGAACCTTCTGTCATGGCAACCCGGGTTAACCCACCTGGAACGACACGCATTTCCTTTTGAGAACTGAGAACAAAAGGACGCAAATCGATATGACGATCTGAAAAACCCTGCTCAGTTAAAATCGGTGTTACGGACAATGCCAATGTAGGTTGTGCAATATAGGCATGCGGTTTAAATTTAAGTTTTTGTCTAAATTCCTCGATTTGTGACTCATCGGCTTGCGGACCAATTAACATACCGTAGCCACCAGAACCTTGAGCCTCTTTTACCACCAGTTTTTCAATATTATTCAGCACATAATCCAAATCATCTGCTTTACGACATTGATAGGTCGGGACATTTTTAAGAATAGGCTGCTCATTCAAATAGTAGCGAATCATGTCATCGACATAGGGATAAATCGATTTATCGTCGGCCACACCTGTACCGGGTGCATTGGCAATGACCACAGTACGATTACGATAGGCTGACATTAATCCTGCAATACCCAAAACGCTGTCAGGCCGAAACGCCAGTGGATCAAGAAAATCATCGTCCAGACGACGATAAATGACATCAACCTGTTTGCGTCCATGCACAGATTTCAAAAATACCTTGCCTTGTTCTACAAACAAATCCTTGGCATTTACCAATGGTACACCCATTTCCTGCGCCAAAAAGGCATGTTCAAAATAGGCACTATTAAAGTGTCCCGGTGTTAATATCACGATCACCGGATTTTCAACATCAGTACTTTCAATCAAGGTCTGTTTCAATAATTGTGGATACTGACTAATGCCAAGCAAATGATATTTATCACAAATATCGGGCATTAATTTTTCACTGATTTTTCGACTTTCCAGCATATAAGATACGCCAGATGGAGTACGCAAATTATCTTCCAGAACAAAAAAATCCCCAGTACCATCCCGAATAATATCGACACCACTAATATGTGAATAAATCTGACCCTTTACATCAAAATTCAACATCCATGGTTGATATGCCTCATGTTGCAACACCTGTTCCGCAGGAATCACACCATCTTTTAAAATCGCTTGCTGATGATAAATATCATGTAAAAATGAATTTAATGCCTTAACCCGTTGCTTACAACCATCAGATACAATATCCCATTGTTTTTTCTCAATAATCCTCGGCACAATATCAAATGGAATGGTACGTTCCGTACCTGCTGCATCGCTATAAACGGTAAATGTAATTCCTTCATAAATAAAATGTTGTTTTGCTTGTGCGTTTAACTGTTCAATTTCTTCTAAAGACTTCTCTGAAAGCCATTGTTGAATCTTGATAAATTCATCACGAATAGAACCATCTGCATGGCGCATTTCATTAAAAAATTTCGATTCACTCTGTGTAGCAAGAGCCTTCAAGGTCTCTTCAGTGTTGGGCGTTAATGCATCCGTCGTATGTTCAACTGTTCCGAGCATATATCCCCCTTCTATCTTGTGGTTTACCTGTTGCATTAGGTTAAATGCAAAATGAATGCCACAATGGGTTTTAGAATGATTATAGTGTGTTTTTTTCACTCAAAATGAGTTACTTATCATTCTACACACAAACCTTACAATATAGTTGCAATGAGATTTTTTGTTACATTGACAAGCCATATAGAAATTGTGCAAAATTTGCTACATCTCCTTCGTCCCTTTATTCCATAGCAGACAGAATTTAACGATGACAGAAAAGACTAGAAGAATCAAAGACAAAAAAGATAGTCACGTGCATGAGAAGGAAACAGGCAATAGCCTGTATCGGCAATGGCAGATTTTATCTCGTTTACCGAATGGTAAATGGATTGGCACCAGAGAATTACAACAACAACTGACACGAGAAGGCATTGAAATTAGCCTGCGTACGGTACAGCGTGATCTCAATCAAATCGCCGAGCGTTTTCCAATTGAAAATAATGGTGCGACACCACAAGGCTGGCGCTGGAAAACAGATGCACCTTTACAAAGCTTGCCGCATATGAATAGCTCGCAGGCTGTAACCTTTATGATGGTAGAAGAACATCTTAAACATTTATTGCCACCCAGTTTACTGGCAGAAATCAATCCCTGGTTTGATCTTGCACGGCGCAGTTTATCTTCACAACAAAATAATGTCCGCCAATGGATTAACCGTGTACGTATTATTCCTGCGACTCAACCGCTTATTCCACCCACCGTCGATCGCAAAGCACAAACTGCGATTTATGAAGCCTTGTTACAGGATCGACAACTAGAATGTATTTATGTTGGACGATCAGGCGCAAAAGAAGAAAAAACATATATTCTCAATCCTTTAGCATTGGTTCAACGTGGTGCAGTCATTTATCTTTTATGCACCCGCTTGGATAAAAATGATGTGCAAACTTTTGCATTGCACCGTTTTAGATCAGCCAAGGTGCTGGACTCTCGTGCATTACATCCGATAAACTTTGATGTGGATCACTATATCGATTCTGGTGTATTAGGATTTAGAATCCATTTAGATGAGCCAACACATGACGTCGATCTTAAAATAAATTTAAAACGTGAATACTCCACCACATTTTATGAATCGAAATTATCCAAAAATCAGAAAATTGAAGAAATTAGCCCTGATATAGTGCAAGTTTCAGCAACCGTCCCGCTCAATTCTCAACTGATCTGGTGGCTACGTGGTTTTGGTAAAAAAATTGAAGCCATTGAACCGGCATATATCGCAGATTTAGTGTGGGAAGAACGTTAAATATGCATTATATTTCATCAAATCTTGTAATTTTGACCAAAAAAGTTTAATTTTTTTTATAAATACCCTTGTATTTTTAAATAAATCCATCACTAATAAAACCATGACAAAATAACTTGTCACTCTACCTTAGGAGTGCCCATGACTGAATTCACTACAGCGCAAGTGACCCAAGAGGAACATATCCCTGGAACTTTGCCTTTATTAGCATTGCGTGATGTCGTTGTATATCCGCACATGCAAATTGCACTCTTTGTGGGCCGTGAAAAATCGATTAATGCGGTTGAAGTGGCCCGCAATGGTGACAATCTGGTCTTTGTCGTTGCTCAAAAAGATTCTTTGACCGAAGACATTGATCAGGAAAACCTTTATCAATATGGTACGGTTGCCCGTATCGTACAAGTTGTTAATCATGAAAATGATGACAACTGTATCAAAGTATTGATTGAAGGTTTACATCGTTCAAAATTAGAAAAAATTATTGAACTTCCGGATCATCTTGAAGCTGAACATAAACTCAGCCCAATGCATGTGGAATTGGACAAAGAAACAGAACAAACCCGATTACAGGAACTCAATGCCTTATTTGCACAATATGCAGAAGCAAAATTACGTAATGCACGTGAATTGATTTCTTCGGCTGCAAAAATTGATGATCTGGCACAGCTGTTATTCTTTGTTGCCACACGCGTACCACTGAGTATAGAAGTCAAACAAAAGTTCCTTGAGCTGGATGAATTTGAGAACCATCTTAAAGACTTGATGACTTATCTATTGCAACAATCTGAAGAACAACAGATTGAGCAAGGTCTACATGACAGTGTCAAACGCCAGATGGAAAAAAATCAGCGGGAATACTTTCTGAATGAAAAAATGAAAGTCATTCAACGTGAACTGTCTGACATGAATGGCGGAGCTGAAGATGATGTCGCTGAAATAGAAAAACGTTTGGAAGAAGCCGATTTACCGGAACATGTCCGTAAAAAAGCTGAAAATGAGTTCCGCAAGCTCAAAGCCATGCAACCTGCTTCCAGCGAAGCTGCCGTGGTCCGTAACTATCTGGAAGTCATTCTGGATACCCCGTGGAACACAGCAAGCAAAGTCAGCATTAATCTTGGCAAAGCTCAGGAAATTCTCGATGCCGACCACTATGGTCTGGATGATGTGAAAGATCGTATTGTTGAATATCTGGCAGTACAATCTCGCGTCAAAAAATTACGTGGCCCAATCCTTTGCTTGGTAGGTCCTCCGGGTGTCGGTAAAACCTCTCTAGGTGAATCCATTGCTAAAGCCACTGGCCGTAAATTTGTCCGTATGGCTTTGGGTGGTGTCCGTGATGAAGCAGAAATTCGTGGTCACCGTCGTACCTATATCGGTGCGATGCCTGGTAAGATTGTGCAGTCACTCACCAAAGTAGGCGTTAAAAATCCATTATTCCTACTTGATGAAATTGACAAAATGGCACAGGACTATCGTGGCGATCCGGCATCAGCCTTGCTTGAGGTACTTGATCCATCACAAAACAATAAGTTCAATGATCATTATTTAGATCTTGATCTGGACTTATCCGAAGTGATGTTCATCTGTACTGCCAATAGCATGAACATTCCAGAGGCATTGCTTGACCGTATGGAAGTCATTCGCTTACCAGGTTATACCGAAGAAGAGAAAGTCAATATTGCCGAGCGTTATCTGGTGCCAAAAGCCATTAAAGATAATGGCTTACGTGGTAAAGAACTGACTGTGCATGAAGAAGCGATTCGTGACATTGTGCGCCACTATACCCGTGAAGCAGGTGTGCGTAGTCTGGAACGTGAAGTATCCAAAATTGCCCGTAAAGTGGTAAAACAGGCTGTTGGCAATAAAACCAAAAATCTGCATATTGATGTCACACAGGAAAACTTACCTGAATATCTTGGTGTACATAAATTTGATTATGGTATTGCCGAAGAACAAGCTCAGGTCGGTCGTGTTAACGGCTTGGCATGGACTTCAGTCGGTGGCGAGTTACTCACCATTGAAGTTGCAGCAGTGAAAGGTAAAGGTAAATTTATCACCACCGGTTCTTTGGGTGATGTGATGAAAGAATCTATTACTGCGGCAATGACAGTCGTTCGTACCCGTGCCGATGAACTGGGCATTGAAGCATCGCGTTTTGAAGAAACTGATGTGCATGTTCACTTGCCTGAAGGTGCAACACCGAAAGATGGTCCTTCAGCAGGTCTAGCATTGACCACTGCCCTTGTGTCTGCCTTTACCGGCATTCCGATTCGTGCAGACATTGCCATGACAGGTGAAACCTCGTTACGTGGTCATGCGCTTCGTATTGGCGGGTTAAAAGAGAAATTGCTGGCTGCACACCGTGGTGGTATCAAACTGGTGTTTATCCCACAAGAAAACGTACGTGACTTGAAGGAAATACCGGAAAATGTCAAAGAAGGTTTGGAAATTAAAGCCGTAAAAAGTATCGATGATATTTTACCATTGGCTTTAACTGAAAAACCAAAACCTTTAGCCAAAACACCGATTGTGAAAGCGATTGATGAAGGGAAAGCGGCTAGGCATTAAGTTATTGTAAATCCAAAGAAACCCTGCTTCTAATGAGCGGGGTTTTCTTTTATAAAAATTTAACTTAGTCAATTTTTTAAAGTCACAAATTGAAAAATACCTTTTCGGACTTACGCTCTATTCTGGAATCGTGCTTACTCAACTTGTAATTTATGCTACCTTATCCCCAACATAGATTGGGAAGTGCTTGAATCATGGCTGTACATTTTCTTCATACTTCAGACTGGCATTTGGGACAATTATTTTACAATTATTCCCGCCATTATGAACATGAACAATTTCTGGCATGGTTACTGAGTCAAATCAAACAGAAACAGCCGCATGCCCTGCTCATCGCTGGTGATATTTTTGATGTAATTAATCCCAGTTCGCAAGCACAAAAACAACTCTACCAGTTTTTAGCCGATGCTCACGAACTTGCGCCGCATATGCAAACGCTAATGATCGCTGGCAACCATGATTCTGGTTATCGTATCGAACAGGTCGAACCATTACTGGAAAAGTTTAATGCCAAAGCAGTCGGTATTATTCACTGGAATGCAGATAAAACACTGAATACCGAACGCCTGATTTTACCCATTTATGATGCCTCTAAAAAAATTGTGGCATGGTGTGTTGCTCTACCCTTTTTACGTCCTGCGGAAATTACCGGTTTTAATGAACAGTCGCACGATCATCAATCTGCCATTGAATATGTCCATCAAAGCCTGATTGCCGAAGCACAACGTCGTAAAACCCCTGAACAAGCCCTGATTGTTATGTCTCATGCCCATATGCAGGGCGGTGAAGAATCCGATTCAGAACGTCGGATTGTGATTGGCAATCAGGAAGCGCTATCGACGGATTTGTTTACCGATGCAATTGACTATGTGGCGCTGGGGCATTTACATAAGCCACAAAAAGTACAGCATGCACATATTCGCTATAGTGGCTCACCGATTCCCTTATCGTTTAGCGAGATCAATTATCAGCATCAAGTGATTGAAGCGTGGATTGATCCGACATTAAATGAACAACGTTTTCGTTATGAGGTATTGGCAATTCCACGCTCGGTACAACTGCATCGGATCAGCGGTGAACTTGAACAAGTGATGCAACAGCTTAAAGCCCTGCCACAAGGCGAGATTAACGACAGTGAACAGCGCGAATATGTTGATGTGGAATATCATAGCACTACGCCACCGCCACTGGATTTAAGACAACAGATTGAACTTGCTTTGCCAGCAAACCGCTACCGTTTATTACGAATTTGCCGTAAACATACCTCACAACACGCGGATGACGCACAACACTCTAAAATCGACTTGGCACCGCCAACACCCGAACAGCTTTTTTCAACACTTTGGGATAAAATGGGTTTTGAACTTGATGATGTTGTTGAACACGATTTTTTAACCTTATTACATGATGCCGAACAATTACAACAGCAACAAAAAACCGGGCTTTAGGAATAGCTGATGAAAATTTTACGTTTACAGCTATGCAATTTGGCCTCTTTATCCGGTGAACAAGAGATTAATTTTGAAGCAGAACCTTTGGCCCATGCCGGTTTAATTGCGATTACCGGGAAAACCGGTGCCGGTAAATCTACCTTACTGGATGCGATGTGTCTGGCGCTATTTGATCAGATTCCACGCTTAAATGGGGCTGTCGGTACATTACTCGATGCCAGTGGACAAGGCATTTCGGTTAAGGATTCCAAACATATTTTGCGCCGCGGGGCGACCCAAGGTTTTGCCGAAGTTGAATTTTTGGCACTGGATCAAAAACGCTATATCGCACGCTGGGAGATTCGACGAGCCAGAAATAAACTGGACGGTAATTTAAAATTGGATCGTGCCATTCGCTGTGTTGAGGATGGTCGGGTACTCACGCAGAAACTTTCCGAATGTACACCTACCGTACAAAAACTAATTGGTCTGAGTTTTGAGCAATTTACCCGTGCAGTGTTATTGGCACAATCGGAAGTTGGTGCGTTTTTAAAAGCCAAGGATCAGGATCGTGCGGATTTGCTGGAATATCTGACCAATTCCAATATTTTTAGTTTGGTCAGCCAATTATCATTTCAAAAGACCAAACAGTTTAAAGATGAATTGGATAACCTGAAAAAAGTTCTGGGACACATCGAACTCTTATCCAGTGAACAAATTCATGCCTTGGAACAGGAAAAAACCGATTACACAACACAAATTCAGCAAAAACAACTCGAACAAAAACAACTCGAACAGGCTGAGCACTGGTTTAAACGACACAACGAATTACACAGCAAAATTGCCGAAAAACAGACACAATTACAATACTGTCAAAATCAGCAAAGCCAAATCAATGTCGAAAAAGAGTTGCTTAAATATTTAGAGGAATTTGCAGAAATTCGTGCAACCTTACTGGAACTTGATAAAGCAATTCAGCAAAAAACGCATTTCACCCAGAAATTACAGCAAAGTCAGCAGCATTTTCAACAGATTAAGCTGCAATATGACACCACCCAGCAGCAACATCAATACAGCGAACAGCAATTAAAACTACATAAACAAAAGGTCATTAGTTTACAATCTGCCTTGCAACAAGCGCTGGATTATGATGCCGAACGCTTACGCATCGGGAAAAATTATAAAGAGAAAAAACAGGATGTTGAAGATAATCAAAGACAACTGGCATTACAACAACAGCAATTAGAAAATATCAGTGGACAATTACAGCAAGTACAACAACTGCAACAACATACCCTGCAACAACTGCAAAACAGTGAAGATATTGCTGCATTTGCAGAAGAACCCAAAGCCGGTTTGGAGAAGATTGATCTTTTTCTGCGGCAATATCAGCAATTACAACAACTCACGGCTCATAGTCAGGATCAGTTCAAGCTGCAAGATTTTGCGGCAAAACAACAGGCATTAAATGTACAGATTCACCAGCATGAACAGCAGTTTGGGACCTTGGATCAAATTGAACAGGCCGCTGCCAACCAGCAAACACAATGGCAGAATTTACAACAGCAACAACATGCAGCCAATGCCTTTGCTCGTAGTTTGAATAACTGTCTAGAGCTTTCCAAACAATCCCATACACTAGATTTGCAAATTAAGACCTTGCACAGCGCACAAACGGAATTGACCCAACAACAGCAACTCGCAGAACAGCACTATCAACAGGCCGAACAACAGGTGCAGCAGGTACAACATGTGCTGGCAGAGCAACGCCTATTACAGGCTGAACATATTGAAAACCTACGTGCCTCGCTGCAACCAAATCAGCCCTGTATGGTTTGTGGCAGTTTGCAACACCCTTTTGTTGAACATGCCGAAACCTTGCAACAAGCTTTATCACAGATTCAAAGTGAACAAGAACAACAGGCGATTGACAGCAGAAATCATGCCTTACAACAATTTCAACAGACCAAACAACAAGTGATTGAATGCCAGTCCCATTTAAAGCATCAGCAACAACGCAATGGTGAATTATCGACACAATTACAGCACGCTACCGAACAACTGCATGCAGATTTTACTGCAACGGGTTTTCAACTGGATTTACAGCAAACTTTTGAAGTTTTACAGCAACAGTTTAGTCAAGCAAATCATCAGTTAAAACTGCAATTAGAACAACAGCAGCAACAGGTAGAACATTGGCAACAGACCTTGCGCACGGCTAAAGTCTTACAGCAGCAAAAACAACAGCAACAACAAATTGCCGAGCAAATCGAACGCTATCAACAGGCAGCACAAGCCATCTTCACCCAGCTGAATACATCATGGCAGGATCGATGGCAACAACAACCAGAACCAACCGCACAACAACTGCAACAAGCCATTATGCAACGGGTTAAGCAACGACACACTGCCGAACAACAAGGCCAGAAACTAGATCAATTAAACAGTCAACTCCAGCCGGTACGAGATAAATTAAACTGGTTACAGGATCAAGCACAATCCTTGCAAAATCAGTTAGCAGAGATTTCCAGACAAGGTCAAGCCAATACCGACCTACTGATGGCACATCTTGCCCAGCACAGTGACCAAAATAGCGAGCAGCCCTTTAAATCCGGTAAAGAATGGCAAGAAAACCTATTCACCCATACGCAAACACTTGAACAACGCTGTGAACAATCCAAACAACAATTTATGCAGGTTGAAGAGCGCTATCAGCAACAGCAAACCCAACTGGCACAGCTCAAGAGTCAGCTTGAAATCTGGCAAAAACAGCTTGATGAATGTGAATCAACTAAAACTCAGTGGTTAACTCAGCATCCTCATTTTAATCAGACCTTACAACAACACTGTCTAAAACAGACCGCACAGGATATACAAGCCTGTCGGCAACGGATTCAACAATTTGAACGTGAACTTACCGAAATTCAGTCAACACTTGAGCTATATCAGCAAGAGTTAAGTACACACACTCAAACACAGCCACAAATTGCCGTTGCAGATGTACAGCAACAAATGCAACAACTTGATCAGATGATGCAGGTCTTAATCACGCAACGTGATGAAATCAATGCCAAGCTGATGAGTAATGCCGAACGTGCCAGAGAACAGCAACAATATCAACAACAAATCACTGCCTTACAGCAACAGGTAAATCGCTGGGGTAAAATTTCAGAATTGATTGGCAGTAAAGAAGGCACCAAGTTTCAGCGCATTGCACAGGAACATCATCTCGATATTTTGGTGGAATATGCCAATCAACAACTGGAACCGCTTGCACCACGTTATCAATTACAACGCATTCCCGACAGTCTGGGACTGGCAATTATCGACCATGATATGAATGCCGAAGTACGCCCTGTACTTTCACTCTCAGGTGGAGAAACCTTTTTGGTTTCGCTGGCACTGGCACTGGCCATTGCCAATATGGCCTCAGGTTCGATGAAACTGGAATCGCTATTTATTGATGAAGGCTTTGGTACACTCGACCCGACCTCATTGCATATTGTCATGGATGCGCTGGATCGCTTACAAAGTCAGGGCCGTAAAGTGGTGCTGATTTCTCATGTGCAGGAAATGCACGAACGAATTCCGGTACAAATTCAGGTCAAAGCTGTCGGTTCGGGTGCCAGTCAAATTGAAGTGGTGGGCTAATTGAATGATCAGCCATGATCAGGCATTGCCCAGACAATTTAGTCTACAGCTTGATAGCCTACGTGGCCTAAGTGCGATTATTGTGCTGTTTAGTCATTGTTTTCAGGCTTTTATCGGTCCACTGGATTTGAGTCTTTATTCATTGGTGCGTCTGCTCGGTCAGGCTGCGGTCATGATGTTTTTTGTGTTAAGTGGTTATTTAATCGGTCATTCCATTCAAAAAAATATCTATATTCATCAACAGTTTCAATTAAAGTCCTATTTCCGTCAGCGCTGTAAACGTATTTTACCACCCTTTATTTTTGCCCTATTGCTGGTGACGGTTTTGTATCATCTTGCCCCTGATTTTTTTTATTCCGGAACACATCAAATTCTACCGCAACAAGGCATGATGATACGGGAAAACATTACCATCGACCCTACCGAACTGATTGGTTCTGTGCTCTTTCTCAACGGATTTTTAACCAATACGCTATCTGCCAATGCGCCCCTTTGGAGTTTAAGCTATGAAGTATGGTTCTATGTGCTTGCAGCCTGTCTTGCCTTGTACCATCGCATCGGTGCAATCCTGCTATTTATCGGTTTGATCAGTATTTTATCACTCTTGAATCTGCAATTTTTCCTGTATTTTTGTGTATGGTTACTGGCCTTCGCCTTTTCTTTTCCTGCGGTTTATCAAAACTTAAACCTTGATCTGTTACAACCGCTTAAAATCAGCTTTTTCAGTCTTGCAGCATTGATTGCCATTTTTGATTTTTATCAATTTCAGATCATTGAGCATACGCTAGTCTATCGTGCCGATAATTTTAGCTCTTTTAATGTCTGTGTTGGCATTGCCCTGAGTTGTTGGTTATTACAATTACGTTTAAATATCAAACATGTTAAACCAGTTTTTGCGCATGCTGCCAGTTATTCTTATACCCTGTATGTTACGCATTTTCCAATTTTGCTGTTTATCCTTGGTTGTGGTGCATATCTCTCCTTTCAACATATTTTGATGGCCATGCTATTTGTTATACTTAGCATGTTGTTTTGTATAGGATTCGCCTATGTCACATCTAAATTTTTGGAACCACAAAAAACACGTCGTAAGGAGGAAAAAAGCACATAAGAACAACAGAATAATTTGACATCTGGCATCATTATTGCCACATAATCAACATATAAATTGATGAGTATTGAATAAATGATAAAAGTAGCAATCGACTGTCAATTAA
Organism: Acinetobacter puyangensis; assembly: GCF_900096995.1. Taxonomy (GTDB): domain Bacteria; phylum Pseudomonadota; class Gammaproteobacteria; order Pseudomonadales; family Moraxellaceae; genus Acinetobacter; species Acinetobacter puyangensis. The sequence continues at coordinate 804,520 of NZ_OANT01000001.1, read as the reverse complement.
CCTATAAAGTAACCGAAAATACAGAATTTATTTTTGAAATTGAAGTGGCGCATCACCCGTGGCAAACCATACTGAATGAAACCTTAAATATTCATCCGAAGGGCAATATTCGACATTTTAATCGTGATCATGACCTGAATCGCCTGATTAGAATCACAGCACAGCAAGGCCAATTGGCTCTCAACTATAAAGCCGAAGTCGAACTACATATTCCGCCACGAGATCAAACACTAGTAGAAAACGAAATTGTTGATTTACCTTCCGATACATTGTTTTATCTGGCCCCGAGTCGCTTTTGTGAGTCAGATTTAATTGCCGGGATGTCCCAGCGAACTTTTGGCGAAATTTCCAAGGGTTACCATCGTGTTCAGGCAATCTGTGACTGGATTTATGAAAACGTGATCTATGAATCCGGCTCATCCGATAATACCACCACGGCACGGGATATTCTGGTCAACCGTGCTGGTGTGTGCCGTGATTTTGCCCATCTTGGCATTGCCATTTGCCGTTCGCTGAATATTCCTGCCCGTTTTGTTTTCGGTTATATGCCCTTTTACACGGCGCAACCCGATTTTCATGCCATTTTTGAAGCTTATCTGGGCGATCAGTGGGTTTTATTTGATGCCACAAAAATGGGGCCGATTGATCAATTTGTTCGGGTTGGTACAGGTCTGGATGCCAAAGATGTGCCGTTTTCAACGTTTTATGGCGCAGTTGAATTAATTGATATTCAACCGAAAATCCACCAATTAATTAAATAATGCATTTAAGCGGAAGATGCAGGTCGATAGCCACTGACAGCATCACCAGCATCTTTTTTAAGCTGAATACCATCGATTAATGACAATAATGAAAATAACGCCACGATAATAAATGCCCAGTGAAAATCCTGAAGCGTAGATTGCTGATGTCCTTGTGCATACATCAATCCCCGCAAAATCAATGCTGCCAATGCCACGCCCATACCCATACTGATCTGAAAGAACATACTGAATAAAGTCGACGCATGACTTTTATCACTGGCCTGAATATCGGCAAAACTGATGGAGTTGTAACAGGTAAACTGCATTGAACGACTTAAGCCATTGATAAACATCAATAGCAGCATCACACTCCATGGAGTATCGGGACTAAATAACGCACAACTGGCAATGGTGATTGCACCAATGATGCCATTGACCAATAAAACCTTTTTAAAGCCAAAACGACGCATAATTTGTGTGGTAAACGGTTTCATCACCAGATTACCGGCAAACACCGCCAACACTAACAGCCCAGCATCAAAGGCAGATAAACCAAATGCAATCTGAAACATCAACGGCAATAGAAACGGAATGGTGCTAATCGCAATACGAAAAATTGAACCGCCCCAGATACTCACCGAAAATGTTTTTTGTTTCATGGCATTAAAACTCAACAACGGTGCTGTTTTATGCTGCATATAACGAATGGCTATCACAAACAAAACCAACCCGACAAAAGCCAGTAACAAGCTACTCTGGAAATGTGCAGGGTTTTGTCCGATAGTTTCCATACCATACATCACACTGGCACAGGCACCCGCCAGAAGGATAAAACCAAGATAATCAAATGCAGCGATATTGTCCTGCTTAAAGTTATCCACCAGTTTTAAACTCGCCAGAATGCCCAATATTCCCAAAGGAACATTCAGATAAAAAATCCATTCCCATGCAAAATGAGTGACAATAAATCCGCCCAGCGGTGGCCCTAGAACTGGTGCCACTAAACCCGGCCAAGTAATATAGGCAATCACCTTGACCAAATCTTTCTTGGGTGCCGAACGCAATACCACCAAGCGACCGACCGGCACCATCATGGCACCGCCAATACCTTGTAAAATTCGCGCCAGAATAAAACATTCAAGATTTGGACTCAAACCACATAAAATCGATGCAAAGGTGAAGATCGCAATGGCAGCAATAAAAATGGTCTGCGCACCAAACCGATCTGCCATCCAGCCACTAATGGGAATAAAAATTGCCACAGCAATTAAGTACGCACTAATCCCAATATTCAGATCAATCGCCGAAACCTGAAAGCTTTGTGCAATGGCAGGCAATGCCGTGGTGATAATAGTGGCGTCCAAATTTTCCATAAAGAAAGTTGCGGCAACCAGAAACGCCATCCATTTGATTTTTTCGTCTGACAAAACAATGGTCCTTCTGTTCTGATCTTAAAAACTATTCTCAAAACTATGGATAATCACGCTGGCCAAACAAAGCCGTACCGATCCGTACAATGGTCGCGCCTGCAGCAATCGCAGCCTCCAGATCACCTGACATGCCCATACTTAAGGTATCCCATTGTTCAGGATGGTGGTGTCTGGCTTTTACCTGATCAAACAATTGTTTCGTCTGAGCAAATGCTGCGCTATGCTCTGGTTTTGGAATGACCATCAAGCCACGTAACTGAATATTCGGCAACTGAGTGATTTGCGCAACCAGATCGGCAACCTCATCAACACGGCAACCATCTTTGGATTCCTGATCATCAATATTGACCTGCAAACACAAATTTAAGGGTGCTAGATTTTCTGGACGCTGATTAGATAAGCGTTCGGCAATAATCAAACGATCCACACCATGTACCCAAGCAAAGTTTTCTGCCAGATGCTTGGTTTTATTGCGCTGTACATGACCAATAAAATGCCATTCAATTGATAATTGTTTGAGCTGCTCGATTTTATCCAGTGCTTCCTGCAAATAATTTTCGCCGAATGCACGCTGTCCCAGTTGATAAAAGGCAGTAATTGCCGAGGCAGGATGAGTTTTTGATACTGCCAGTAACTGTACGGATGTGACTGCCCGACCTGACTTTTTACATGCGTGTTGAATCTGTTGTTGAACCTGTGCATATTGCAAAGCAAATTGTGGCATTTTACTTTCCCGGAATTAGAAATCAGTAGTTTTTTGCGATGAAATCACTTGGTTTCATAGAGCGAACATCTTATCATTCTAAAGTCTATTGGCAATTCCTTTATGAATGTACAACAGACCATAGATAATCAGAAATTTTAAGGGGGAACAATGGACATTACAGAATTGTTGGCTTTTTCGGTAAAAAATGGGGCATCAGATTTACATTTATCAGCAGGTTTACCGCCAATGATTCGTGTCGATGGAGAAGTCAAACGGATTAATCTGCCTGCAATGGATCATAAAGAAGTTCATCGACTCATTTATGACATCATGAATGATAAGCAACGTCGGGATTATGAGGAACTGCTAGAAACAGACTTTTCCTTTGAAGTTCCGGGTGTTGCCCGTTTTCGTGTCAATGCATTTAATCAAAACCGTGGTGCCGGTGCAGTATTTCGAACCATTCCCTCCAAAGTATTGACCATGGAACAACTCGGGCTTGGGCAAACATTTAAGGAAATTTGTGAATTACCACGGGGACTGGTGCTGGTTACCGGCCCAACGGGTTCCGGTAAATCCACAACGCTTGCTGCCATGCTGGATTTTATTAACGATAGCCGTTATGACCATATTCTGACGGTCGAAGATCCAATAGAATTTGTCCATCAATCCAAAAAATGTTTAATTAACCAGCGTGAAGTACACCGTGACACCCATGGCTTTAACGAAGCCCTGCGTTCCGCATTGCGTGAAGATCCAGACATTATTCTGGTTGGTGAGATGCGAGATCTTGAAACCATTCGTCTGGCACTGACCGCGGCAGAAACAGGCCATCTGGTCTTTGGTACATTACATACCACCTCTGCCCCCAAAACCATTGACCGTATCATTGACGTTTTCCCTGCCGAAGAAAAAGACATGGTCCGTGCCATGCTGTCAGAATCTTTACAGGCAGTGATTTCCCAAGCCCTGTTAAAACGAAACGGTGGCGGTCGTATCGCTGCACATGAAATCATGATTGGAACCTCTGCAATTCGAAACCTGATTCGTGAAAACAAAGTCGCACAAATGTACTCAGCTATCCAAACCGGTGCAACACAAGGCATGGTCACGCTGGATCAAAGTCTAAAAGAGCTTGTAAATAAAGGGCTAATTACCAGTGCAATGGCACGTACATTAGCAAAAACTCCAGAAGCATTCTTATAGGTAAGGGACACCATGGACTTTAATGGACTATTAAAACTGATGATTGAAAAAAATGCATCAGATCTATTTATTTCTGCCGATGTAGAGCCCTCAATGAAAATTAACGGGCAAATATTACCGGTCACAAAAACCAAGCTTAGCCCAGAAATCATTGCACAGCTTATTCAGTCCATCATGACTGAAAAACAACGCGACGAATTTGCCCGCACTCGGGAATGTAACTTTGCCATCACCGATCGTGAAAAAACTGCCCGCTTTCGAGTCAGTGCCTTTCAGCAACGTGATATGCCGGGTATGGTATTGCGTAAAATCGAAACGCGTATTCCAACCCCAGAAGCACTGAAATTACCACCGATTCTTAAAGAACTCAGCATGACCAAGCGGGGTATTATTTTATTTGTCGGCGCAACCGGGACCGGTAAATCTACCTCTTTGGCATCTCTGGTCGGCTATCGTAATCATAATTCACGTGGACATATCATCACCGTCGAAGATCCGATTGAATTTATCCATCAACATGCAGGCTGTATTATTACTCAGCGTGAAGTGGGCATTGATACCGATTCATTCGAAGTGGCACTGAAAAATACCCTGCGTCAAGCACCCGATGTGATTCTGATTGGAGAAATTCGCTCTCGTGAAGTGATGGACTATGCGGTAGCCTTTGCAGAAACCGGACATTTGGTGTTTGCCACACTACATGCTAACAATGCCAATCAGGCACTAGATCGGGTGATTCATTTCTTTGATGCAGATCGACATAACCAACTGTATATGGACCTTTCATTAAACCTAAAAGCAATTATCGCCCAGCAACTTGTCCCGACAAAAGATGGTAAGGGACGTCGTGCAGCAGTTGAAGTCATGATCAATACCCCGTTGATGCAGGATTATATCCGCAAAGGTGAAATTCATGAGCTTAAGGATCTGATGAAACGTTCCCGGGAACTGGGTATGCAAACCTTTGATCAGGCACTATATGATCTGTATAAAGCAGGTGAGATTAGCTATGAAGATGCATTAAAACATTCTGATGCACCAAATGATCTGCGCCTGCAAATTAAACTGGCAGAAAGTGATGCACATCATCTCATTGGTGAGAGTGGAAAGGGTCTATTTATTCAAGATTATTAGGGTCTGTTGACATTTCGTCTATGATTGCGACAGTGGTTTTTTTTTAGGCAATACAAGGCATGAATAGTGAAATTTAGTTATTCTAAATTAACTATTCATAACGCAGTATGAGGCGCACTGCGCCGCAAGGAAAACAACCCTGTCCCAAAGGGTTGTGGCTAAAATTCCCCCATACGTCGTTACAAAGCTCGACAAGGGAATAGCCATTGCCTTCGCTTTGTCTTGCGGAGTACACTCCTCATCTGAAGAAATTTTAGCCTACAACGCAATCTATTTATCAAATGTCAACAGACCCTAAACACTGATTTTGTATTTTTGACATATTCTCAATCAGTAAAATCTGATATTGAAAGCTATAAAGCAACTTAACATAAAATACTAAGTATGCAATAAAGCATGTATCACTTAGTATTTTTGCTTGCATCATCAGCAAAATTTGGCTGTATAAGACTCTTCCATATAAACGAGTCAACGTATAAGCCTGCTCAACAAACTTATACGTTTCAAAATCATTAACGCATCAATTTTAATCAATCGTTATGTTTTATCCGCCATTAAGTACGCAGATCAATCACAATACGTCCATCAATTTTACCCGCTTCCATACGCTCAAAAATATCATTAATATTTTCTAGTGGCTCAACGCTAATATGCGCTTTGACTTTACCACGCGCAGCAATATCCAGTGCTTCTTTTAAATCCAGTCGTGTACCTACAATTGAACCACGTACGGTAATACCGTCAAGAACCATGTCAAAAATTGATAAATCAAATTTACCAGGTGGTAAGCCATTTAAGACCATTGTTCCACCACGACGTACAATTTTTACTGCCTGTTCAAAGGCTTTTGGTGACACTGCTGTGACCAATACGCCATGACAACCATCACCTGTTGCTTTTTTTACTTCTTCCTGAACATCCACTTTAAGTGCATTAATTGCAACATCAGCACCCAATTCTTTTGCCAACTCCAGTTTGGAGTCATCGACATCAATTGCAACCACGTTAAAGCCCATAGTTTTGGCATACTGCACTGCCACATGGCCCAAACCACCAATTCCGGAAATTGCAACCCAGTCGCCAGTTTTGGCCTCGGTCATTTTCAGACCTTTATATACGGTTACACCTGCACATAAAATCGGTGCAATTTCCAAAATATCAACACCTTCTGGAATCACACCGACATATTCACCATCGGCAAGGCAGTATTCTGCAAAACTACCATTGACCGAATAACCGGAGTTTTGTTGCTCTTTACACAATGTTTCCCAGCCTGCATAACAGTGATCACAATGCCCGCATGCCGAATATAACCAAGGAATCCCGACAGTATCGCCAATTTTTAGATGGGTAATCCCTTCACCGATTTCAATAACCTCACCGACACCTTCATGTCCAGGAATAAAAGGTACAGTCGGTTTAATCGGCCAGTCACCATGCATCGCATGTAAATCGGTATGGCAAACACCTGTAGCAAAAACCTTGACCAATACTTTACCTGCAGAAACTTTTGGAATTTCCACTTCTTTAATTTCAAGCGGTTGATTAAATGCCGTGACAACGGCTGCTTTCATCATGCTTCCCATATTCTATTCTCCTTGTCCTTTGTCGTTATTGACATCTATTCTCATTCAATGCCAATATCTTCAAGCTAACATGCAAAAGGTAGGTTTAAGGTATGTTATTTTTTGCCAAGCAAAACACAATCAAAATATAATTTATTGATATTTATATACTATTTAAATATATTCTATTGTTTTTGATTAAAGTACTTACAAACATACAATAATTTACAAATTAAATTTTAATTCTCAGCGAAGCGCATGTGTGCCTAAGCTCACTTCGCTGATTAATTCAAATACTGAGAATCACAATGCGTCCAAAAATCATGAATAGGCTTGATTGATCTTATGACTAATAATTTCTGCGGTAGCCGCAGATAAAGTCCAACCCAAATGACCATGACCAGTATTATAAAATACCCGGGAATGTTTACCCTGCTCCACTTTAGGCATCATATTGGGTGTCATGGGCCGTAAGCCTGACCACGGTACAGCATGACAGGCATCCAGATCAAAATTCTCACGCGTCCATTGTAATAGCGGTGAAATTCGATCGGCACGGATATCACGATTATAGCCATTAAATTCTGCCGTTCCAGCAACCCGTAAACGATTTTCTCCCAAACGACTGCTGACAATTTTGGCCCGCTCATCCAGTAAACTCACCCATGGCGCATTGGCTTTGAATTGTTCTGCTTCCAGATGAACCGTGATTGAATAGCCTTTTACTGGATAGATATTCACTCGATCACCCAGTTGATGCGCCAGTTGATAACTACTCACACCACCACACACCAATAGCACATCGGCTTGGAGCTGCTGCGGCTGAAAATGGTGTACATTTTCTTCACTCGGCACAAATGTTAATTCAACATTCTTTTCAGACAGTTTGATGTCTGTCACTTCAACCCCAAATTGAAAATTCACACCATATTTTTCACAGGCTTTTGCCAAACCATTGGTGAATTTAAAAATATCCCCCGTTGCATCATCAGGCGTATAAAATCCACCGACATATTCGCCTTTTAACGAAGGCTCTATATTAATCATCTCATCAGGTGTCACCGCAAAACGTTCTAAACCGCCCTTAACTAGCAATTGATTGACCTGATTGGCAACCACATAATCATGATCATTGTGAAAAATATGCAAAATACCGCGTTTTTCCAGATCAAAATCAATATTTTCTTGTTCAGCAATCTCAAATAGACGATAACGCGCATCTAATGCCAACTTTACCGTTTCAAGGGTATTTTCCTCGTAATGCTGAATATTAGATACAAACTCGTATAACCACGAATATTTATGCACGCTAAAGGAAGGATTGAGCAATAAAGGTGCATCGGATTTTGCAATCCATTTTAAGCCTTTTTTAAGGGTACTGATTTGATTCCAGACTTCGGCATTACACGCCGATAATTGACCGCCATTGGCAAATGAAGTTTCCATGGCCGGACATAAATGTTTTTCCAGCACCGTCACTTGGTGACCAAGTTTTGCCAGCATATAGGCGGAGGTGACACCGGTAATTCCCGCACCAATAATAACAATATGAGACATAAGCAAACTCCGTACAAATGTTGATTTGTTGTGGTTTGCCCCATCTGTCATTTGTACCTGAGAGTTTTGGTATATAGACAGTATTCAGCCTACATACCTTCCCCTTCGGTGAGCCAGAGTGGATAATCACTCTCAGCTACTCTCCAGATTGTTTTTCATCATTACAGTCCTGTGGCCTGAGAGTTTCCGAGGCGGTTGCTCCTTCGGCGTGTACTTAAACACTCTCCCGCAATGATGTATTCAGTTGATTTCAATCCACTGATGATATGATTAAAGCATGAACCATGCCATAAAACTGTTTATAAAATTTTAAACCTTTCCCTCATTGCTTTTTAAAAATTTTCAGGCATGCTTTCGCATCATTTCTGGTTACTTGAGATTTTTTCATGAAAAAGCGTCTAGGCGAAAGTATTTTTAAATTGGCAGGCTGGACCTATCAGGCAGATCCCTCGTTACTGGAAAATAAACAAGTGATTATCGGCTTTGAACATACCTCAAATATGGATGCGGTACTCTCCCTAGCAATTTTTGCGATTCTGGATATCAAGATTTATACCTTGATCAAAAAAGAATTATTCAAAGGGCCACTAAAACCACTTTTAAAAGCGGTTGGTGGTATTCCTGTGGATCGGCACAACAAAGGTAATATTGTCGAGCAAATGGTACAGGAGTTTAACACGCATGATAAATTTTCACTGGTAATTGCACCGGAAGCAACCCGTGCCAAAAATAGTGCAGACCGCAAGCCAATTCGAACCGGTTTCTGGCATATAGCCAAAGCCGCCAATGTACCGATTATTTTAATGTATGCGCATGCACCGACAAAATCCGGCGGTATTTTTGCCAAAATCCACCCAACCGATTTAGAAGAAGACTTAAAACTGATTAAAGAAAAATATGCAGAACTAGGAATTGATATCAAAATTCCCGAATAAACTTTGCGAATACAGCACCTATGATGAATGTTATAGACTAAATTTTTTTATTGTCGATAAAAACAAAAGCCCTTTCAATCACTTGAAAGGGCTTTTGTTTACACATCAGTTTAGTTGAATTTTAATTTATTAAACGCTAAATGCTCGCCATCTTTGGACACCACAATGGTATCTCCTGCACTAAACTCACCTGACAGGATTTGTTGTGCCAATGGATTTTCAATCTCTTGCTGAATGGCGCGTTTCAACGGACGGGCACCAAACACAGGATCGTAACCAATCTCGATCAGTTGATCCAGCGCATCGTCTTCAACACGCAATCTGATTTCACGTTCACCCAGACGGTCACGTAACCGATCCAGTTGAATATCGGCAATACCACGCATTTGCGTTTTTTTCAGGCTTTGGAATACCACCACTTCATCAATCCGGTTGATAAATTCCGGACGGAAATGCTGACCAATCGCAGCCATCACCACGGCATGCACTTCTTCATTGCTAGCATCCTCACCCAGCTCACGCACATCTTGTGAACCCAGATTGGACGTCATCACAATCACAGTGTTTTTAAAATCGACAACACGACCTTGCGAGTCGGTTAAACGGCCATCGTCCAGTACCTGCAACAGGATATTAAATACATCCGGATGCGCTTTTTCCACCTCATCAAACAAAATCACACTATAAGGTTTACGACGTACGGCTTCAGTTAATACACCGCCTTCTTCATAACCGACATAACCCGGAGGGGCACCCACCAAACGGCTGACACTGTGTTTTTCCATAAATTCGCTCATATCGATACGAACCATGGCATCATCACTGTCAAACAGGAAGTTGGCCAAGGCTTTGGTCAATTCTGTTTTACCGACCCCTGTAGGTCCAAGGAACAGGAATGAACCACTTGGACGGTTAGGATCAGACAATCCGGCACGAGAACGACGTACAGCATTGGACACTGCAACCACAGCCTCATCCTGCCCTACCACACGATTATGTAAAAACTCTTCCATATGCAGTAATTTTTCACGTTCGCCCTGAAGCATTTTCGCCACTGGAATCCCGGTTGCTGCACTCACCACTTCGGCAATTTCATTGTCAGTCACTTTATTACGCAGCAATTTTGGTGCTTCGTTTTCTTCGGCAACTTCATCCTGATCCAGCTGTTTTTGCAATTCCGGAATCACGCCATACTGCAAACGGGCAGCTTCGGCCAGATCACCCTCACGTTGTGCTTTTTCAAAAGCAATACGCGCCTGATCCAGTTTAACCTGTGCATCTTTGGTGCCTTCAACCAAGGCTTTTTCTTTGCGCCAGACTTCTTCAAGTTCGCTATATTCTTTCTCTTTCTCGGCAATCTGCGCTTCAAGATGTTTAACTTCACCTTTGGCACCAGCATCTTCATCTTTTTTCACAGCTTCAAGCTGCATTTTCAGTTGAATCAACCGACGATCAAGTTTGTCTAAAGATTCAGGTTTGGAATCCAGCTCCATTTTAATTCGGGAAGCTGCCTCATCAATCAGGTCAATCGCTTTATCTGGCAATTGACGATCTGTAATATAACGATGTGACATTTTTGCCGCAGCAATAATCGCGGAGTCTAGAATTTGCACACCATGGTGGGTGGCATATTTTTCTTTGAGACCACGTAAAATTGCAATGGTATCTTCTACACTTGGTTCATCTACCAGAACTTTCTGGAAACGACGTTCCAGTGCAGCATCTTTTTCAATAAACTGACGATACTCATCCAGCGTGGTTGCACCGACACAACGCAATTCACCACGGGCAAGTGCAGGTTTCAGCATATTACCGGCATCCATAGCACCTTCGGATTTTCCTGCACCAACAAGCGTATGCAATTCGTCAATAAACAGAATCACCTGTCCGTCTTGTTTCGCCAGATCTTTCAATACCGCTTTTAGGCGTTCTTCAAACTCACCCCGATATTTTGCACCGGCCAGTAATGAACCCAAATCCAGCGAGAGTACACGTTTACCTTTGAGACTTTCCGGGACTTCATTGTTGACAATGCGTTGTGCCAGTCCTTCTACAATTGCAGTTTTACCGACACCGGGTTCACCGATTAACACCGGATTATTTTTAGTCCGACGAGATAACACCTGAATAGTGCGACGAATTTCATCATCACGACCAATCACAGGGTCAAGTTTGCCCGCCAAGGCCCGATCTGTTAAATCAATGGTATATTTACCCAAAGCATCACGATTTTCTTCATGGTTGCTGGTGGTCACTTTTTCTGTTCCTCTAATTTTTTCAATCACAGTACGTAATTTTTTTGCATCTGCGCCACTGGCACTGATAATTTTGCTGGTTTCACCCTGTTCTGCCAGTGCCAAAAGCACCCAATCTGTCGATAGAAACTCATCGCCTGCTTTTTGTGCATAGCTATCGGCAAGATTTAAGGCTTTTACCGCTTCCGGATTTAAATTGACATCGCCCGTAGGATTACTAATGGTCGGTGCATCTTTAATTGCCTGCGCCAGTTTATCTTTCAGCAGGTTCAGGTTGGCACCCGCCTGTTGCAATAAACTTTGATTGGCAGGTTCTTCCAGCAAACTCGATAAGATATGGATGCCTGCAATCGCAGTATGATCTTTACCAGTGGCCAGAGACTGGGCATCTGATAATGTTTGTTGCAAACGATCTGTAAATTTTTCAAAACGCATTTGTTATTATCCTCATCATAAATTTTCACTTGTTTAAATAAATTGGGGGCATACTTTATTTTTCAAGGTTTTTTTCGACGCTTTTTAAATATATTTTTAATATTTTTCATTAACTTAAAAAAATAAAAGCATGAGATTTGTCAGTTTAATAATGGGTTGTTTACACACATTTTTCAAGTCCATTATGTTACATTTTTTTATAAACAGTTACATTGATCCAGAGTTTTTTGAAATTCAATGAACAAGCCAAATCTTCACAGCTTATTTGAACATAAAAAAGCGGTCATATTTCTGACCGCTTTTCCAGCTTTATTCGATTTTAACTTTAGGCAGATTTTTTAATCTGTGCATTTTTACGGATGGTGATCATCACCAGTTGCACTGCTGCCGGCGTTACGCCCGGAATACGACTGGCCTGTGCCAAGGTTTCAGGTAAAACAGTTTTTAACTTTTGCGTGATTTCACGGGAAAGCCCGGATACAATATCATAATCAAAATCGGCTGGAATTTTGGTTTCCTCCAGACGTTTCATCTGTGCCACATCTTCATGCTGACGATTGATATAGCCTTGGTATTTCACCGCAATTTCAATTTGCTCACCCACAAATTCCGATACCTGCGAATCGGTTAGTTTGGCAATCTGGGCAAAATTAATGTTTGGACGTTTTAACAGATCAATCGCACTACATTCTTTAGACAAGTCTGCACCGGTCATATCAATGAATTTTTTACCCATTGGATTATTTGGTGCCGCCCATAAATGTTGTAACCGAGAAGTTTCACGCTCTACTGCTTCCATTTTTTCACAATACGCTGCCCAGCGTACGTCATCAACCAGACCCAGCTCACGCCCTGCTGGTGTTAAGCGTTGATCGGCATTGTCTTCACGTAGCATCAAGCGATATTCGGCACGTGAGGTAAACATACGATACGGTTCTTTGGTCCCTAACGTAATCAGGTCGTCCACCAGAACACCCATATAAGCCTGATCGCGTTTTGGTGTCCATTCTTCCTGTTCCCAAGCACGGCGTGCGGCATTTAAACCTGCCAACAAACCTTGCGCACCAGCTTCTTCGTAGCCGGTTGTCCCATTGATCTGACCGGCAAAATACAGATTTGAAATGGCTTTGGTTTCCAGCGTATATTTTAGCGCTTGCGGATTAAAGTAGTCATATTCGATCGCATAGCCGGGACGCAAAATATGCGCATTTTCCATACCACGAATCGAACGAACCAACTCAAACTGTACATCAAAAGGTAAAGAAGTCGAAATTCCGTTTGGATAAAGTTCGTGAGTATCCAAACCTTCCGGCTCCAGAAACACCTGATGCGAATCTTTATCTGCAAAGCGATGAATTTTATCTTCAATAGAAGGACAATAGCGTGGCCCAACACCTTCGATCACACCCGTGTACATTGGCGAACGATCCAATCCACCACGAATAATCTCATGAGTACGTTCATTGGTATGGGTAATATAACAATTAATCTGTTCAGGATGCATAGACACATCACCCATAAATGACATCACTGGTGATGGGAAGTCACCCGGTTGCGGTGTCATCACAGAAAAATCAACTGAGCGTGCATCAATACGCGGTGGCGTACCGGTTTTTAAACGTCCCACCGGAAGATTTAATTCACGCAAACGATGCGCCAATGCGATAGAAGGCGGATCACCGGCACGTCCACCACTGGAATTTTTTAAACCGATATGGATGACCCCACCCAGAAAAGTCCCTGTGGTCAGCACTACGGTTTTACAATCAAACTGGATTCCCATTTGGGTAATCACGCCTTTGACGGTATCGCCTTCCACAATTAAATCATCGGCAGCTTGTTGAAAAATATCCAGATTGTGTTGATTTTCCAGTGTATAACGAATAGCAGCCTTATAACGTATCCGATCTGCCTGCGCACGGGTGGCACGTACTGCTGCCCCTTTGCGTGAATTCAAAATACGAAATTGAATGCCGCCTTTATCGGCAGCCAGCGCCATCGCACCGCCAAGTGCATCGATTTCACGCACCAGATGCGATTTTCCAATACCGCCAATGGCAGGATTACAACTCATCTGGCCTAAAGTTTCAATATTATGTGTCAGCAACAGGGTCTGTCGCCCCATACGTGCTGCTGCTAAAGCGGCTTCGGTTCCTGCATGACCGCCACCAATCACAATAACATCATAAACTTTAGGATAATGCATGGTTATAAAACACTTAAAAAAATGACTGATTATTGTAGCAAAATTACGCCAAAATTGATGGCTATTTTACAAAATTATTTGACTATAACCCTTGCAATGCCAATCAAAACAGCACAAAACCTAAAAATGATAGCCAACTAAAATGTTCACACCATGATTTGATCTCATCGCAAATTTGCTTCTATTTAAATCTATATCACTGAATTAAAATAAAATGCCAACAAATCCAGATGACTTCACATTTCATCCACAATCCTTGACACTTTGTAGCAGGATTAATATACAAATCAAATTAACTATTTATCCCATCGTTCTATACTTAAAAATTATCAGCTAGCAATAAAACTTAGCAATTAAAGAGGATATATAGATGAAAAACATGATATTAAAAGCAATGTGTGTTTCGGCAGCCCTATGTTATTCAGGTATGGCACTGGCCAATACTGATGAACTCAGTAAAGCTGAAGTGCAAAAACAAATCAAAGCATGTAATAAAAAAGCGGCCGGTGATCTGGTGTCTTATTCTCATAAAGGCGTGACCTTTAACGGTACTTGTCAGCAAAACGCTGAGGGTAAATTACAGTTCCAGCCCCCAGTTCCAACAGGTAGTGAAGGCTCTGCCATTCAACCACAACATGCAGCTGCTCCAGCATTAGATGCACCAACAACAGCAGATTTGCCTGCGAATGTGCCACAAGTACCGGATGTAAGTGGTGATGCACCTCAGGCACAAGAAGCCCCAGTTGATCAACAATTACCAGTAGAAGTTCAATAAATTAAATGGGTTAAATACCTTACTCTGTAAATATAGCACTTTCGGGTGCTATATTTTTATCCAAAACATTTGTCATTTTATCATTCTCGCTATTTTCTGGATTTTTGCCATATCTTTCATTGTCATTGTACAAATGAACAATGCCATTCCTCAGACTTCATGAGCCTATTGATTTGTAATCTGTCTTAAAACTTCTTGTCTTTGCACGCAACTTGGATAAACTCAAAATTAGAGGAAAACTTTTTAGTTTTATTGATATAAGATGGAAAAAATATCAATAAATACTGTTTCAACAAGGGTTTACTATTTTTATTCAAGGAATGATTATGGATTCAGGATTGATTACCATCTTTTTGCCTCTGGCACTTGCCATCGTCATGATTGGTTTGGGTCTGGAACTTACCCCAAAAGATTTTGCCCGTGTACGGCAACATCCCAAAGCGGTTTTCCTAGCCCTCTTTTGTCAATTGATTGTGCTGGTCGGGATCGCTTTTATTTTATGTAATCTCTTGGCTTTACCGCCTTTACTTGCAGTCGGTTTAATGCTTTTGGCTGCTTCCCCTGGCGGCCCTACAGCCAATTTATTCAGTTATTTATATAAAGGTGATATTGCACTGAATGTTACCTTGACAGCGATCAATTCGATTCTAGCGGCGTTTACCCTGCCCATCATCGTCAACTTTGCCATTTTATATTTTCTCAACGATGCTCAGCATGTGGGCTTACAATTTTCAAAAGTGATCCAAGTATTTTTGATCATCATCATTCCGGTTGCTATTGGGATGTTGATTCGACATTATGCTGCACCGATTGCGGAAAAGTTAAATCGCCCGGTACGCATTTTTGCCGTGGTTTTTTTAATCTTGATCATTGCTGGCGCGATTATCAAGGAACGCCATAATATTTTAGACTATATTGCTCAGGTCGGTTTAGCCACTGCATTATTTTGTGCCCTAAGTCTTGCAATTGGTTATTTTATTCCTCGTGCCGTCGGTATTAACAGTTTTCAGGCTCGGGCCTGCGCTTTTGAAATTGGCATCCATAATAGTACATTGGCTATGACCATTGCGCTTACCGTCATGGCGAGTACCGCCATTGCCATGCCGGCAGCAGTCTATTCAATCTTTATGTATATTTTCGCGGCAATCTTTGGCACCTTGATCAATAAATTTGATCCCGTGATCGACAAACGCACAACACAAGCAGACTAAAGCGAGTAATCCTGATCATTTTTATGATTGAGGATCAGGATTACCCCCTATAATTGCGATTAAAACAATTCTACCTGCTCAATTTTTAAATCACATATTGTTTTGCAAGTATAGGCTTGGTTGTTTTTATATATTTCTACATCCAATATCCGCTACAATTATGCAAATCTATAAATTTCTGAGCGATCTGGATGAACTGGTTACAAATTCATATTACGGTAGATAAACCACAAGTCGACTTTACTGAAACAGTATTAATGTCTTTAGGTGCAGTGAGCGTCACACTGGATGATGCAGAAGATCAGGCCTTACTTGAGCCTTTACCGGGTGAAACACCACTTTGGGATAAAGTTATTGTGACCGGAATCTTTCAACAGACAGCAGAAGAGCCTATTGATGAAAAAGCGCTGCTGTCATTTATTGATGCACAAATACCCAGTATTGCAATCAAAACCGAAACTATAGAAGAACAGGCATGGGAACGTGCCTGGATGGATTACTACGAACCTATTCAAGTGGCCGAGAATTTATGGATCGTGCCAGAATGGCTCGAAGCGCCTAATCCCGACGTGACCAATATTAAACTTGATCCTGGTCTGGCTTTCGGAACCGGAAATCACGCCAGTACATTCCTGTGTTTGCAATGGCTTGCCGGCATAGACCTTCAAGATAAAATTGTGGTGGATTATGGTTGTGGTTCCGGGATTTTAGGTGTTGCAGCATTGTTACTTGGTGCAAAATATGTCTATGCCACAGACATTGATCCTCAAGCAGTTTTGGCTACCAAACAAAATGCGGAATTAAATGGTGTTGCAGACCGATTATATGTTGGCTTACCGGAAGAATTTGAGCAGCATTATCAAGGTCCGGCAGATGTTTTGGTGGCAAACATTCTTGCCAAACCGTTAATGTCTCTGGTAGAAACTTTTTATGATCTGACTCGGGTTGAAAGTCAAATTGCATTGGCAGGTTTGATCGAGGAACAAATTGAAGACGTAAAACAAGCCTATACACCGTATTTTGAAATGACAGGACAACAAATGCGTGAAGAAAACTGGTGTCGCCTGTCAGGTCATCGTAAGGCATAACTTTACAGCATCACTCACTATATGGATGGAAGTTGATCGTGCGCTATCTGAGTCAATGTCCGAGTTGTCAAACAGTCTATCAACTCTCCTTGATGGAATTAAATATTACACAAGGCCTAGTGAGATGCGCACACTGTCGGCATATTTTTGATGCCTATAGTTGTTTTATTAAAGATCCGGATTACCGCCCACCTTCTATCACCCATTACATTAATGACATGCTTATCGCCCATCAGCAAAATGCTGTGGGTGCTAGGCTGAAATACAGTGCAATACATTCTGATACTGAGAATTCGTTAATTCAGCATGTAAATCAATTGATGTCACAAGGTGTCGATGGATCGCAGTTAAATCTTTATACCTATTTGAATTATCTAGATACCTTGAGTCCCATCCACTCAACTAAAGACGATGCGGATTTTGACCCAATAATGATGGCCAAAAAACAAAAATCCACATTGATAACAGAAAAAAAACAGAAAAAAAGTGTGCTGTATTATCTGGTCTGGGGAATAATTCACGTGCTGTTAATTAGTCTACTTTTGTATCAAATCATCTTTTTTCATCGATAAATACAGATCAGAGTGCTTAATAAGAAACAAAAAAGTGCTGCACTATACATTGAAATCGCCTAAAAATACAGCAAAAAAATTAAGAAAAAATGAACTTTATTTACTCACTTTTTTTCAGATAATGATATTATAGCGCCATTGAAGTTTCACTCGTCTCCTTTACTGTTCTGGTAATTTGATATCATGCAATCTACTTCTTAGCTAGTTTATGCTGGCCTAGATTTTTTTTCGTGTGATATTTATATTAGGATACTTTTTGAACAACCCTTAATGAGAACAAAAAGTATACAGTGAAGCTTCGTTAGTAAATTAAGATAGAGTTTTTTTACGATCTAAAAAAACTCTATCGTTTTGATCGCTTAACTTATTAACATGCCACTATCGATCTAGTGGTTCAATTTCGGATTTATAGCATGAATAGCAAGTCTCCTATTTTTACTGCACAATCAGACGTCGCATTACGTATCCACGTTGATCGCGCAGTTCGCCACTATTTCGCTCAATTGCAAGGTGAACAACCTTCTCAAGTGTACGACATGGTTTTGGCCGAAATGGAGAAACCATTATTATCAGTCGTCCTTGAATATACACGTGGTAACCAAACCCGTGCTGCTGAAATTTTAGGACTAAACCGCGGCACTTTGCGTAAAAAGTTAAAAGCCCACGGACTTATGGCTGAATAAATGATAAAATGCCCGCTACTTTGCGGGCATTTTTATGTCCTATCTTTTTCTAACCGTTTAAAAATCTGATTGCTATGACAGTTTCTCGTGCTTTAATTTCTGTTTCTGATAAAACCGGTATTGTTGAATTTGCCAAAGAATTGGCCAGTCTGAATATCGAAATCCTTTCTACCGGCGGTACTTATAAATTACTTAAAGATAATCAAGTACCTGTAACAGAAGTATCTGAACATACCGGTTTCCCCGAAATGATGGACGGACGGGTAAAAACCCTGCATCCTAAGATTCATGGTGGAATTCTGGCACGTCGTGGGCTAGATGAAGCCGTTATGCAGGAACATCAGATTGCTGCAATTGACTTGGTGATTGTCAATCTTTACCCATTTGCTGCAACTGTGGCAAAACCAAATTGCTCGCTTGCAGATGCAATTGAAAATATCGACATTGGTGGTCCGACCATGGTACGTGCTGCGGCAAAAAACCATGCTTCTGTCGGTATTATTGTCAATGCCAGCGACTATGATGCTGTGATTGCAGAATTAAAAGCTGACGGTGCATTGTCATCTGCAACCCGTTTTGATCTGGCAGTAAAAGCATTTGAACATACTGCACAATATGATGGCATGATTGCCCAATACCTTGGTGCACGTGTTGGTAAAGCAGAAGGTCAAGCAGATAAATTTGCGCGTACCTTTAATTTACAACTGAATAAAGCACAAGATTTACGTTACGGTGAAAACCCGCATCAAGCAGCTGCATTCTATGTTGATGCTGCGGCCAAAGAAGCCTCTGTATCAACCGCAAAACAATTACAAGGTAAAGAGCTGTCTTATAACAATATTGCTGATACCGATGCAGCACTGGAATGCGTAAAATCCTTTGCGAAACCGGCATGTGTTATCGTAAAACATGCGAATCCTTGTGGTGTTGCGGTTTCTCTGGATGGCATTCAAACTGCCTATAATCTGGCCTATGCAACAGATCCAGAATCTGCATTTGGCGGTATTATTGCATTTAACCGTGAACTTGACGTAGCCACTGCACAGGCAATTGTTGATCGCCAATTTGTCGAAGTGATTATTGCACCGAGCATTGCTGTGGGTGTACTTGAAATCACTGGCGCCAAGAAAAATGTTCGTGTACTGGTGTGTGGTGAATTACCAAAAATTGATGAACGTGCTGCGCAACTTGACTTCAAACGTGTCAATGGTGGATTACTGGTTCAGGATCAGGATTTGGGTATGATCACTGCCGCAGATCTTAAAGTCGTGACCGAGCGCGCACCGACAGAACAGGAAATTGATGATCTTATTTTTGCATGGAAAGTTGCAAAATATGTCAAATCCAATGCCATTGTTTATGCGAAAAACCGTCAAACCATTGGTGTCGGTGCTGGTCAGATGAGTCGTGTTAACTCTGCCCGTATTGCAGCAATCAAAGCCGAACATGCCGGATTGGTGGTTGAAGGTGCAGTGATGGCATCAGATGCATTTTTCCCATTCCGTGACGGCATTGATAATGCGGCTAAAGCAGGCATTAAATGTATCATTCAACCGGGTGGTTCGATGCGTGATGAAGAAACCATTGCCGCTGCGAATGAACATGGTATTGCCATGGTCTTTACCGGTATGCGTCATTTCCGTCATTAATAAAATTAAAATGCCCATAATTGGACGTATACAATACGCCCCTACTTTATAAAATATAATTGTAGGGGTTTATTGCATAAACCCTAAAATATGACAGAAAGGTAAATAAAATGAATATTCTCGTTTTAGGCAGTGGCGGACGTGAACATGCGCTGGCATGGAAAATCGCTCAGGATGAAAAAGTCACAAAAATATTTGTCGCACCTGGCAATGCAGGCACTGCAACCGAGACAAAATGTGAAAATGTTGCGCTGGATATTCTGGATAATCCTGCCATCATCCGTTTTGCCCAGCAACATCAGGTCGATCTGATTATTGTTGGTCCGGAAGCACCACTGGTCAATGGTGTAGTCGATGCAGTAGAAGCTGCCGATATTAAAATCTGGGGACCAACCCAATACGCAGCACAACTGGAAGGTTCCAAAGCCTTTGCCAAGGATTTCTTAAAAAAACATAATATTCCGACTGCATTTTATGAAGTTTTTACCGAAGTTGCACCAGCAAAAGCCTATGTCGAAAAACACGGTGCACCCATCGTCATCAAGGCAGATGGTCTAGCTGCGGGTAAAGGTGTTATCGTTGCCATGAGCAATGATGAAGCCTTTGCTGCCATTGATGACATGCTGGCAGGCAATAAATTTGGTAATGCTGGTAGCCGGGTGGTGATTGAGCAATTCCTAGAAGGTGAAGAAGCCAGCTTTATCTGTATGATTGATGGTGAAAATATTTTACCAATGGCAACATCTCAGGATCATAAACGTATTTTTGAAGGTGATCAGGGACCCAATACTGGTGGCATGGGTGCATATTCCCCTGCACCAGTCGTGACAGATGAAGTCTTTGAACGGGTGATGCAACAAGTTATGCGTCCAACAGTCAATGGTATGGCAAATGACGGTCATCGTTACAAGGGCTTTCTCTATGCCGGACTGATGATTGATGCCGAAGGTCACCCACGTGTAATCGAATTCAATTGCCGTTTTGGTGATCCCGAAACACAACCAATCATGATGCGTTTACAATCGTCACTGGTTGATCTGGTACTTGCCGGTGTAGAAGGCAATTTACCCAAAGAAGCCAAATGGGATGAACGTAAATCGATTGGCATCGTGCTTGCTGCCGAAGGCTATCCAGAAACTGTACGCAAAGGCGATGTGATTTCCGGTTTAGGTCAATCACCGGAAGGAACAAAAATTTTCCATGCCGGTACAGCCTTGAATGCCGAAGGTCAGGTAATCACCGCAGGTGGCCGGGTACTTTGCGTCACTGCACTAGGAAATACTGTACTTGAAGCACAAATCAATGCACTTGAAGTCTGTGGTCAGGTCACATTTACTGGTATGCAATACCGTAGTGATATTGGCTATCGTGCCATTGCCCGCGAGAAAAATGCCTAATTATCGTTAAGCTCGTTTGACAAGAGTCCATGTTTAATGCCATGGATTCTTGTGTATTAAAGCTGGCAATCCCATGCAGCATAGTTGTTGTAGATATAAGACCATTTCCCCGACAATATGAAAGATACAACAGCAGAAACAAAAAAATAAATACAGGCGGATCTACTTTTAAAATACTGAATATCCGAAATCACTATTTTCATCAATAAATGAAAAAAATTCATTACTGTTAACTTTATTGATACTTAATATTTTTCATATAGTTAATCAATAAATTATATAATGCTCTACTGTTTACACCCTAGTCTAAAACTGCATATCGTTGTACTATATTGCGGTTTGAAAATTTAACTTTGGAATATCCATGCGCGAATACGCTGTATTTACCTCTGAATCCGTCAGTGAGGGTCATCCAGACAAAATGGCTGACCAAATTAGTGATGCTATTCTTGATGCAATATTAGAACAAGATAAATATGCACGTGTCGCCTGCGAAACTTTAGTCAAAACAGGTGCAGTCGTTCTCGCTGGTGAAGTGACGACAACGGCAAATATTGATGTTGAAGCAGTTGTTCGTCATACTGTAAACGGTATTGGCTATCATCATTCCGATCTGGGTTTTGATGGCTCAACCTGTGCCGTGATCAATATGATCGGAAAACAATCGCCCGAAATTGCTCAAGGTGTAGATCGTCAAAAACCTGAAGATCAGGGCGCTGGTGATCAGGGTTTGATGTTTGGTTATGCCAGCCGTGAAACAGAAGTATTGATGCCTGCGCCAATTTCCTATGCTCACCGTTTAATGGAAAAACAGGCAGAATTACGTCGTCAGGGAATTTTGCCATGGTTACGTCCAGATGCAAAAAGTCAGGTGACATTTGCATATGAAAATGGCATGCCTGTGCGTCTTGATGCAGTGGTGCTTTCTACCCAGCATGATCCGGAAATTTCTCAGGTCGATTTAAAAGAAGCGGTCATTGAGGAAATCATCAAAAAAGTGATTCCCAATGAAATGTTCCATGCCGATACCAAATTTCACATCAACCCCACCGGATTGTTTGTGATCGGTGGTCCTGTAGGCGACTGCGGTCTGACTGGGCGCAAGATTATTGTTGATACTTATGGCGGTATGGCGCGCCATGGTGGTGGGGCATTTTCTGGTAAAGATCCATCCAAAGTTGACCGTTCTGCGGCCTATGCTGGTCGTTATGTTGCCAAAAATATTGTGGCTGCCGGACTTGCCGATAAATGTGAAATTCAGGTGAGCTATGCGATTGGGGTTGCCGAACCTACCTCAATCTCGATCAACACGTTTGGTACAGCAAAAATTCCGGAAGAAACCATTATTGCCTTGATTCGTGAACATTTTGATTTACGTCCTTATGGCATTACCCGCATGCTTGATCTGTTACAGCCAATGTATAAGCAAACAGCAACCTATGGTCATTTTGGTCGTCAAGGGTCAGCACATGCGTTTACATGGGAACAAACCGATAAAGCCCAATTATTAAAAGATGCCGCTGGCCTTTAAAGGCGAAATAAACCCCAAAAAACCTGCATTCGCAGGTTTTTTTATAGCTAAATTGATATGTTCAATATGGGATTGAGGCTGCAAAAACAGCATCAATAGGTGTCAACATTTACCCTGACCAGCCCTCGAACATTGCTCAATTCATAATAACCAGACTGCTGATTAAAGAAAACCTGACCTGATTTATTTACATCATAAATGTCCTGATAATTGCCAGCCCAACGATAGCTATACGATTCCGAGCCAAAATCCTGCGTGCTATTCTCTTTTTGCGTGGCTGTTACTTTCTCAAAACTATTCGGATATTGTATATTCAATAGCTTAATCGACTGATAAGCAGGCATTTCCCGTTTTAGTAAATCTTCTTCAATCAAAAAATTGGTCTTATTAGTCTCGGTTAAATCACTGACAATCGTGTTCTGACTTGCCGTATTTGCCAGTTTTTCATCTGAAACCGTCTCCACTGCATAAACCACTGTTGTCGTTAAACATCCGAACAGGATAAATCCGGCGGACCAGTTCTTAACAAATGCATCCATACTTTTGTCCCTGATATTATTGTTATGACCATGACATCTACAAAACAAAACTATCAATTTTTAACCAATGAAGCAAGTCAGACATGACCATTGATCGAAAGTTTATTAGTCTTGGAATTATGTTGAAAATCCAATATACCCGCAGGCATATTGGATCAGTTGGGATACGGTACGATCTGCATTGAACCGTAATCTAGTTTATTTTTCTCAATTGATAATGCGCCTTCATCGGTCCGTTAATGGCGGAACCATCTAAAGCACGTGCTTCGGCAAAACCCTCACCGATAAAAAATATACGATTATCTGCTGCACCATCGAGAACAATTAAAGATGAATTGGTTTTATCAAATTGAAAAGTGCCTTTGGCAACAAAAGGTTTAACCTGCCGCTCCAAATAAGTTTCTTCCAGACTATAAGTTTTATCAAGATTAAGTATTAGAACTGTTTTGATCCCCGGACAATCGGCACAAGGCAAAACGCCTTGATAAGCACCATTCCAGTCCAAAGAATTTTCGGCAGTATGTGCTGGATCTGGCACAGTTATACCAAGCTGGGGACTACTCACTTGAGCAGTAGGTTGAGGGTCGGTAGAATTATCATTATTACTATGATGACATGCTGACAAAATTAAAATGCCTGTTACAGCACAGGTCAGACTAAAAATTTTATTCATCGCTTAATCCGTTATATTTAAAAAATACTATTGTAAAAAAATAACTTAAGCGATGAAGGGGGATTTTGTATGGGTTTGTATTGCTTTATCAATAATTGTACAACAATCATTACCCTTGACGCGCCTTAAAGCGTGGATTGGATTTACAAATCACAAATAATTTGCCTCGTCTTCTGACGATTTGGCAATCACTGGAACGCTTTTTGGCACTTTTTAACGATGATAAGACTTGCATGCTAAACTCCGATTAATGTTATATTATAACATATCAATTATAAGTTTATTGCTCATGCTCTGCAAGCTTTAATGTTATTAAACGAGATTTTCTTATCATCGATCAAAAAGAATCCCCGAAACGTTTCAGGGATTCTTTTTTAATCTTTGCAAGCAAGAACTAAGGCTTTGGATCTACTGGCAATGATATCAATCTTTTATTCTTTATAATTTTGAGTACTGTAATACGCAACCGGAAGGCGGGATAATTGTTTTTGCCCTGCTGTGCCCTCTAGATTTTCAACATAAGAATCACCGTCATTTTGTAAATCGCGGAAATATTGTTTTGCCTTGTTTTTAGTAAAACAAGCGATTTGAATAGTGTTATAATACGGCAATTTTAAATTCTTCATGGCAACACTGTTCGCAATGTTGCCTATTTTCAAAATGTTAGGACTAGCAATGACTGATAATGCAACTATCTTGCAGCATGTACCAGTAGGGAAAAAAGTTGGGATTGCCTTCTCTGGCGGTCTGGATACTTCTGCTGCTTTATTGTGGATGAAACAAAAAGGCGCAGAACCTTATGCCTATACTGCCAATCTTGGTCAACCCGACGAAGATGATTATGATGCCATCCCAAAGAAAGCGGAAAATTATGGTGCAGTAAAAGCACGTTTGGTTGATTGTCGTTTACAGCTTGCATTAGAAGGCATTGCCGCAATTCAGTGTGGTGCATTCCATATTCATACCGGTGGTGTACCTTATTTTAATACCACACCACTGGGTCGTGCGGTTACAGGTACCATGCTTGTTACAGCCATGAAAGAAGATGATGTTAATATCTGGGGTGATGGTTCGACCTATAAAGGCAATGATATCGAGCGTTTCTATCGCTACGGTTTATTGACCAATCCAAATTTGAAAATTTATAAACCATGGCTTGATCAAACATTTATTGATGAACTCGGTGGTCGTGCCGAAATGTCACAATTTTTGATCGACAATGGCTTTGACTACAAAATGTCAAAAGAAAAAGCCTACTCTACCGATTCAAATATGCTGGGTGCAACGCACGAAGCAAAAGATCTTGAATATCTAAATGCCGGTATCAAAATCGTAGAACCGATTATGGGTGTAGCGTTCTGGAAAGAAGATGTCAAAATCGAAGCGGAAGAAGTTACTGTACGTTTTGAAGAAGGTATGCCAGTTGCATTAAATGGTCAGACTTTTGACAATCCTGTGGAATTGATTCTGGAAGCGAACCGCATTGGTGGTCGTCATGGTCTGGGTATGTCGGATCAGATTGAAAACCGTATCATCGAAGCCAAATCCCGTGGGATTTATGAAGCACCGGGTATGGCTTTACTGCATATTACCTACGAGCGTTTATTGACAGGTATTCACAACGAAGACACCATTGAGCAATATCGTATCAATGGCTTGCGTCTGGGTCGTTTACTCTATCAGGGTCGCTGGTTCGATTCACAAGCATTAATGTTACGTGAAGCTGCACAGCACTGGATCGCCAAAGCGATTACAGGTGAGGTGACACTTGAATTACGTCGTGGTAATGACTACACCATTTTAAATACAGAATCACCGAATCTGACTTATGAAGCAGAACGTCTGACCATGGAAAAAGGTGATTCAACCTTTAGTCCGGCCGACCGTATTGGTCAATTGACCATGCGTAATCTGGATATCACCGATACCCGTGCCAAACTGGGTCTGTATTCCAACGCTGGTTTATTGTCGATTGCACAAGGTTCTGCGGTTCCACAACTGGAAAACAAGAAAAAATAATTCTGTTTAATCTAGTTACCCTGAGTTTGCTGAAATTTAGTATGTAAGATCTTAGTCTAAAGGATTATAAGTCGGGGTCTTACAATATTCACTCATCAATTAGGATTAACCTTCGGTTCGACCTACTTTTCTTTCGGGAAAAGTAGGCAAAACCATTTTGTCAGTTGCAAACTCGGTCAAATACCACTCTACTAAAATAATTAATTGAAAAACACTATATTACATATACCGTCCTGACCTCGAACATGCAACCGACTTTTCTGCGTATCAAATATTCTTTTACTCATCTTATATTGAACTAAAGTTAGTAAATTAATTTTAAAATGGCAGTATTTTTATAGTCTATCCCATTATCCATGAGAATGAGTCAGGCGCGTTTTACCTCTTTAAAATGTTGTCGAAGTACCGCAATCCATGCCGCAACTGCTGGCGATATAATGATGTTCTTTTTCCAGGCCATCACCAGATGCCAACGAATTTCCGGCTGTTCTAAAGTCACAGCTGCAAATTTTTCTGGATCAAGCATTTGCGTATAATATTTCGGTAATAACGCCACACCCATACGCTGATAGACCATATCTGCCAATAATCCCCATTGACTGCTACGACAGACAATATTAGGTTCAAAGCCATTCGCCAAACAGGCATTTAAAATCATTTCATTTAAAGAAAAGTTTTCCTGAAACAGAAGAAATGCCTGATGACGTAATTCTTCCAATGCAATGCTGCTGCGCTTGGCCCATTGTGAATCATGACGTAGTACCACCATCAGCGGATAATCACAGAGCTCAACATGATTAAAAATATCATGCTGAATCGGTTCCAGTAAAACGCCCACATCCAGTTCATTATTCAATAATGCCTGTTCGATGCCTTTGGAGCCGACTTCCAGAAATGATAGTTTGATTTGTGGCCATTGCCGATGAAATTCAAATAAAGCCGAGGTCAATAACTGTGCTCCCAACGGCGGCACGCCCATTTGTAAAGTCCCAACTTTCAGCGCACTATAATTTTTAATGTCCTGTCGTAAATCATGCTCAATTTGCAACATCTCTAGCGCATGCTGGTAAACACGTTGCCCTATTTCCGTCAATTCGATTTGACGTTTTCTGGCATGATCCGACTTAACCAGCAACTCAACCTGGAGTTCCTGTTCCAATTGTTGCAAGTTCTTACTGATGGTTGGCTGAGTCAAATATAAAAGCTCTGCGGTTCTGGTAAAACTTTTCGTGTCTACCAGCGTCACAAAACACTGTAATAATTTGAGAGAAACCATAATCAAACCCCATCACTTGGCAAACATAAAATAATTATTCTATTTACGCATAATTTTAAACCATATAATTCATATTCACCATATTAAGTTCGCCTTAACATAGAACTATCAAATCAATCTATAACGATTATCCATACCGACCATGAATCTTTCTCAGAATTACTTTAAAAGTTTAGTCAGACTAATCGGACAACTCGCCTTATTGGCAGGTTTCTGGCTGATTGGTGATGTATTGAATAAAGTTTTAAATATTCCGATTTCCTCCGGTATTTTAGGCATGTTTGTACTTCTGGCCTGTTTATTACTGGGAATAATCAAAATCCAGTATGTCGAAACGGGTGCACAGGTTATTTTAAGAGAGCTGGTGTTATTTTTCTTACCGATTGTCGTCGCTGTTGTGCAATACAAGGAATTATTCATGACCGAAGGCTGGCAATTGGTGCTGAGTATTGGTGTCGGTACGATGTTGGTGATGGTCAGTACCAGTTTGACCATTCATTATCTGTATCGTTTCAAAAAATACTGGCATGTCCGCAAACGTCTGCATCATATTGATTAACCATGACTTACAGCAATAAAAACACGCCATTAAAACCTTAAGGAGTACAGCATGAATATCTGGGCAGTTGCATGTTTAGTCTGGACGATTGTGGCCTATATAATTGCCAAAAAAATCTATCAGAAACATACCAAAGTATGGTTATCACCAGCGATTACTGTGCCGACCTTAACCATTATCCTGATGTTTATTTTTGGTATTTCCTATCAAACCTATGCACAGGATACGCAGTGGATTGTTAATCTGCTCGGACCTGCAACTGTCGCATTTGCCGTACCAATTTATCGGCATCGTGACATCATTAAAAAACATATTCTGGTGTTGTCTGTCGCTATTTTTGTCGGGATGAGTGTCGGAGTTTATAGTGCGTATGCCATGGCACAATTGTTCCACTTTGATTCAGAAGTCACCAGCAGTTTAATGGCACGTTCGATCTCTACCCCTTTTGCCATTGTTCTGGCACAGGATTTACACGGTTCAGCCACATTGGTGTCTTTATTTACCGTGATTACCGGTCTGGTGGGTATGATCTTCGGTGACTTAATTCTGGCATTAACCCATGTCCGTTCCAATATTGCCAATGGTGCAGCCTTGGGCAATGGTGCACATGGTTTTGGTACTGCCCGCGCCCAACAACGTGATAATGAAGAAGGTGTCATTGCCAGTTTGACCATGGTGATTGCAGGGATTTTAATGGTGTTGGTTGGACCAAGTTTGATTCATTTATTTCTGGTTTAAATATCTCATCGTTAAAATATTCACTGCTTATAGGTTTAGGTTTTCTTTATATATTCAATTTTACAATATGCTCAATTTACCCGTAATAACTCTCCCCATCGGGTTAAATAAGCTGGTGAGCGATGATTCTGATTCATTGCCCACAGCTTGGGTTTCAAGCTAACTAATCGTCCCGGCACCAGCGTATCCTTACCGAATTTTTTATTCATTTTTTCCAGCGTATCAGACAATTTTTCACGCTGTATTCTTTTGTCCGGATCAAAAAATAAATCCGGTGCATGCTGTTGCCGTGGAATAATATCCAGCAATAATACGCCAGCCTTTTTATAAATATATCCCGCCTTAAAAATTCGATTTAATCCCTGCTGAACCGCCTGATTAATTTCCAGTACATCATCACTATAATCCTGTAAATGAACCATCATATAAGGATGAAAATAATCATTCTGTTGGAAGCGACTGGTACGAATACTGATCCCGACCGTTTTACACAATAGCTTTTGTTGCCGCAAGCGTTCTACTGCTCTTAGGCTAAATTCAGTCAATGCTCCACTTAAACTATGATGATCCTTGATCGGGTGACCAAAACTTCGACTACTGATAATTTGCCGACGATCAGTCTGTTGGTCTTCAATTTCGATACAGGCCGTACCCTGTAATTCCCGCACCGTATTTTCCAGCATCACTGAAAAATGCTTGCCTAATTGTTTTTCATCCGCCTGAATTAAATCCATGACCGAATGAATA
Source organism: Acinetobacter puyangensis (assembly GCF_900096995.1). Lineage (GTDB taxonomy): Bacteria > Pseudomonadota > Gammaproteobacteria > Pseudomonadales > Moraxellaceae > Acinetobacter > Acinetobacter puyangensis. The sequence continues at coordinate 774,891 of NZ_OANT01000001.1, read as the reverse complement.
TTAAATTGTTCTAACCGTTTTTTAATTTTTCGCCCTACACCCCAGACTTCACCAACCGACGTATTACTTAACAAATCTTCGATAATGCAGGGATCTTCATCCACAATGTTACAAATTCCCTTGAATGATGGGTAAGTCTTGGCAAGATGATTGGCGAGTTTAGCTTGAGTTTTGGAATAGCCAATCCCGATACAGCATTCTAAACCTAGCCATGTTTTTATGGTATCTAAAATAATTTTCGCATAATCATTTAATGGATAACGATGCTGGCCAGTTAATTCCAGAAAACATTCATCAATAGAATAAATTTCCTGTTCACCCTCACCGACAAAACCACCTAAAATGTTCATAAAACGTCTGGACATTTCGGCATACAATGCATAATTGCTAGACAGTACTACGACTTGATGCTGTTTGATTAAATGCTGAATCTGAAATAACGGTACAGCCATCTTAATGCCAATCGCCTTGGCCTCTACAGATCGGGAAACTACACACCCATCATTATTGGATAAAACCACTACAGGACGATTATGAAGTTTAGGATCAAACACCCGCTCGCAACACACATATGCATTGTTAATATCAATCAAGGCAAAGATACGTTGCACTGTCATGACAGAATTACCGCATACGTTTTAAGTTATAAGTGACCACACCCCAAATCACTAGCTCCTGACCTTCTTCAATATAAATATTCTGAAATTCAGGATTTTCAGCTTTTAACCAGACTTTGGGCGGCTCAAAATGATGATCAACCATTAGACGTTTGACAGTAAATTCGGTATCAACCATAGCAATGACAATATCTCCGGCTTTGGCAGGAATACTGCGATCAACAATCAAAGGGTCATCAATATCAATGCCAGCCCCCAGCATGGATAAGGAATTGGCCTTGACGATAAAGGTGGCATTTTCATTACGAATCAGATATTCATTTAAATCCAGTGCCTGCTCAACATGATCCTGTGCCGGTGAAGGAAAACCTGCGGCAACACGCTCCGTTGCCAACGGAATATGATAGGTTTTATTAGGATTCGGCTGTACAGGTTTGGCTTTGACCGAGGAATTAAAATCGATCAAATTGCCACTTTTGACATTTTCCAGTAACCACTTTTTGATAAAAGCAACCTGTGACTCCGGCACACGAATGACTTTGGTCGGTTCCTGAAATTTGGCTTTACGTCCAGCATTGGCTCTGGCACCGCCATGCTCATTTTTACCCGCATTGGACATCATGCCTCCTAATTGTCTGTTTTATCAATCGAAATCATCATAACTTGAAAAAGTTACAAATTCAAGTTGACGAAAGATAAATTTTACATAACAATGCAATTATCAAATCTAAATTTGATGATATGGAGAACGACAATGAATACTCAACGTGATGCCATTCTCGGCTATGCCAATGAACAACATGCCTACTATATTCGTTTTATCGAGAATAACACTGTTCTAGGTAACTGTTACGGTTTATTCTGTCCAGATCCCGAAAGTGATGATGCAGAAAACATCATGATGACATTATTCTTAAAAAAATCCTTTTGGCTCAATGGTTCAGATTTTCAAAATATCGTAAAAGGATTGCAACCGCTTGCTGTAGATTCGACATTAATTGCTTAAGTCTTATAGATGATCAATATGGGCAATGTCTATCGATGTGAGAATTGCCCAGTGATATATTTGATGTCAAAAATGTATAGTAAACAGGACAGAAGAACAATATCTTTAATATCAAAAACTCTCGTTTATTCTATTATCACACCTTTATTGTTTTATCAGAAAAATGTTTTCCTCGTTTTATACAGATTACAATGCCAAGAATAAGACTAATCGCCCATGATACCTGAAATGCCCGAATCTCAGAATCATGATTTTCCATATATTGTATTGTTGAATGTATATCTGACAAACTAGTATTTGTAATTATTTCAACAGCCATTTTATTAAAGTAACTCATTAAAGCAGTATAAATAATAAATCCACCAATCCCTATCACGACTAAATTAATAATTAAATTTTTATTTGGAGAATAATAAGTAGAAACATAACTATAAGCAATACCTGCCAAACCTGATATCAAAATCATTGTACCAATATTTCCAAAATTTAATACTTTAGAAATAACACCACCAATTAAAACTCCTACAATTGCGGCAAAAACAGGAAATCCTAAAAAGTTTAACCACTCATTGATACTAAAATCTATACCATAACCATTTCTTGGAATATTAGACATACTATTCTCTCAGCTGAATTGAAATTTTTAATCCAATGTATAACTTTTACAAAGATTAATAATATATTAAAAAATAAAAAATGTCACTTATATAGTGTGCACTTTTAACGTGTGTTCTTATATCACGTGCTCTTATAAGGCGTGGTCTTATAGAGCGTGTACTTCTAATATCATTTTTATTTGTACATATGATGATATGGAAGATAACCCTCTCGTTCTATTTGGCTTGCGTTTAAAAGAATTACGAAAAATCAGAGGAATTTCTCAAGAGAAATTAGCCTTGGAATGTGGCATAGCCAGAAGTTATTTAGGTGAAGTCGAAAGAGGAAAACGCAACATTGCTTTAATTAATATTTATAAACTGGCAGATACGCTTGGCGTACCTGCCTCTACACTTTTAGAACCACCATCACAGCAGATCAAGGAAGATTAATCGTGTTAAACCACTTCTTCCTGATTGGTCACTCTTAATACTTCCTCTACAGTGGTTTTGCCTGCAAGCACTTTTCTTAAGCCGTCGTGGCGAATCGATTGCGATTGTTTTCGGGCATAAGTTTCCAGTTCATACTCAGCCGCATTACCATGGATCAAGCGGCGCATATGATCATCAATCGGCACCACTTCGTATATTGCAGTTCGCCCACTAAATCCGGATTGATTACATTTATCACAGCCTACGGGATGTGGAATTTTCAATGGTGTGCTATGTTGCATTTGCTCAAACAATTGTTGTTCATGCTCATCTGCATCTTTCCATTGCAAACAATGTGAACACAATGTTCGTACCAACCGCTGTGCCACAACACCGATCAAGGAACTGGATAACAGAAAGGGTTCGATCCCCATATCTTTTAATCGTGTCACTGCACCAATTGCGGTATTGGTGTGTAAGGTTGACAGTACCAAATGACCTGTTAATGAAGCCTGTACTGCGATTTCAGCCGTTTCCAGATCCCGAATTTCCCCGACCATCACCACATCTGGATCTTGACGTAACATGGCTTTTAATGCACGGGCAAAGGTCATATCCACTTTGGTATTGACCTGTGTTTGCCCGATACCTTCAAGTTGGTATTCAATCGGATCTTCGGCAGTTAGAATATTGCGGGTATTATCATTCAAGTCGGAAAGCGCGGCATACAGTGTGGTGGTTTTCCCCGAACCGGTTGGTCCGGTTACCAGAATGATGCCATGTGGACGATGCACCAGATAGCTTAGACGTTGGTAATCATCTGCCATCAGGCCTAAATGGGTCATGTTTAATCGGCCTGCCTGTTTATCCAGCAGTCGCATCACCACCCGCTCACCATGACTCGATGGCAAGGTCGACACACGCACATCCACTTCCCGACCTGCCAAACGTAGTGAGATACGACCATCTTGCGGAATACGTTTTTCGGCAATATCCAGTCTTGCCATGACTTTGATCCTAGACACCAGAAGTGGTGCAAGTTCACGACGCGGCTGTACAATTTCTCTTAATTGTCCATCCACACGTAGGCGCACGGAAAGGCGTTTTTCAAAAACCTCGACATGAATATCCGATGCATTAACACGAATCGCCTCAGACAATAAAGCATTAATCAGTCGAACAATCGGAGCATCGTCTTCCTGATCCATCAGGTCTTCCATTTCCGGCACTTGATCGGCAAGACTAAGCAAATCCGGATGGTCTTCTAGTCCGGCAGCGACTTGTTGCGATTCACCAGTATCTCCAGCAAAGGCTGCGCTCAATATTTTCTGGAAATCCTGATCAGATACAAGCTGATAATGTGCAGAATGTCCCAGAAAACGTCGGGCTTCCTGCAATGCCTCAAATGGTGTGTGTTGACAACGGATTATATTTGTTTGATCGCCATCAAATTGAAACAACACGCCATGGCGTTTTGCAAAGCTATAAGGGATTTGGGTTTGTCTAAGCATGGGTATTTGCAAAAATCTAATGAATTAGCTTACTTGAGTGTACTTGAACTATGTTATAAGGTGAAGACAAAATTATTTTTCTATATATTCATCGGGTGTGATGTTGAATAAATTAGACCATGTCGAAACAGATTTAAAATGGTGGGGAGAATTTCATTTTTCCCTGCATCAAGCCTATTCTTGGCGCTTTGGTTCGCTATATTTCCGTTTGATTCGTAATGAAAAAGAATGGCGTATCGAATATCATCGCCCACAGAATCAACATGAGAGCCAGCAGGATTGGCAAAAGCTGGATCCGGACGAATTATTTCCTGCGCCGATTTTGTTTGAACGTTATATGTTCAATCGAACTGGAGAAAAAATATTTTTATTGCCGAGGCTTGCAGATCGTTCGGTGGTGATTAAACCGGTACAACCGATCTATATTCCGGCAGGTCAACGTGCTTCGTTATTTATCAGCACACCCTTATGGATTTGCGGCATTGTCGATAATCAAAAAAAGCCCCTGTTTGATTTTCCTGTCATTCGTCCCAAAGATACTTGGTTTGGTATGAGTAAAATGGAAGGCCAGCTATGCTATGCCACCCCGGTGGATGGCAGTACCGATCTCAACCTGTTAAAACCACGTGCTTTTCGTGCCATTACCCCGATTCACTTCTACAATGATAGTAATCAGCAGATGCGGCTTGAACGAATTAATGTGCCTGTGCATTCCTTGCCCTTATTTCACAGTGAACAAACAGGACGTTTATGGACTTCGGAAATCAAAGTCTATCAGGACAGCATTGAACGGCCACCGCGTATTCGCATTGAAACACGTACCCCCCCCATGGCAGGTGAAGTGACGTATGTACAGCCTGCACGCACTGAAAGTGCCGGATTTATTACTAATATGTTTGAATCACTTTTCTAGGGATAAACATGGCTGAATTGAACATCACTGAGCAAATCCTTGATACCCTTAAAAGCTTTGTGGCGAATCTAAGCACGGATCGTTTTCAGGAAATTTTATTTGCAATTTTATTCGCATTTATCGGTTTTTTTATTGCCCGAATCATCAGTAATACCTTTACTGCAACCATTGGTTCCAGACTAACGTTACATCAGCGCCTGATTTGGCGACGGGGAATTTTCTATTTTATTTTCATTCTATTTCTGATCGCAAGCTTAAGGGAAGCAGGATTTAAACTCAGCGTATTTTTGGGCGCAGCAGGAATTTTAACGGTTGCATTGGGTTTTGCTTCTCAAACCTCTGCCTCCAACCTGATTAGCGGTTTATTTCTGATTGGTGAAGGTGCATTTGAAGTCGGTGATACCATTCAACTGACTTTAATTCGTGGGCATACCCTTGAAGGGAAAGTACTTTCGATTGACCTGCTTTCGGTTAAGCTGCAAACGCTAGATAATACCGTCATCCGTGTCCCCAACGAACAACTCATCCGGGCACCGTTTTATAATTTAACCCGTTTTCCCATACGGCGTATTCCGATCACCTTGTTTATTAATTTTCATGAAGACATCGTTAAGGTCCGTCAGGTCATGATCGACGTAGCAGATAATTATCCGCTGGTACTAGATGAACCTCGTCCCATGGTGGCGGTGACAGCATTTCGGGAATCCTCAATCGAGTTATTATTCACGGTCTGGACTTTGCAAAAACATTATATTCAGGTTCATGATGAAATGCAGGAACGCATACGCAATGGTTTTATTGACAATGATATTGAAATCCCAATTCCCAAAATGGGACTGGTAGAACGACAAGCAGCACCATTAACAAATGAAGATATTGATCAATATGCCAATAAAGAAGAAATCAAACGCGAACCACGATAACGAGCTGTGAATTTTTACCTTGCAATATTTTTGATATAACATATTGCAAGGTCCGATACATAGTTAATAATAAATCTGAGTCTAAATATTTACACCAGCATCAAATGGTTTTATATCATATAGACCTTTTTTAGTTCAATTTTGCCTTTGGCGGTAAGGGTGCAAAATACCCAATCACCAGCATAATCAAACCACTACCGATAAAAGAAACAATACGGGTTAAGGTATGGCTATGTGACAAATCAAGGAAAATCAGTTTTAGAATCACCAGCGCCAGTACTGCAATCCCCAGCATCCAGATATAACGCCATGATTTTCGGCTTGCCAGTGACGTTAAAACCAACGCAACACTGGTCCATAAAATGGTCAGACAAGTTTGCACGGTACTATTACCCCACGCTTGTTGCGACCAGTACGGCAGATCGGCATAGTGATATAAAACCCGTAATAATACGCTACTGATCAGAAACAGCCCCACAAACAAGATACTGGCAGCACTGATGATTTGCACTTCTCGCTGCCCTTGCATTAAGAAAGGTCGAATCGCATAAGTGATGATCGCAAATAAGAGTAAACTGCTTAAGTCCACGGGATTCAACAACACGATATAAGGCAAATGCCACTGCCCTGTATGTAAGGCCGAGATATAACAGAGCCATAACAGCCCAATCACAATGATGCCGGGATTACCAACCCAATACGACTGTAAATCCTTATATTTTTCAAAAAATAAGGTGATAGAAAATACAATAATCGGGACAAGCGCCCACAAATAGATTGATGTAAAAGAATTTGACCAGACAGCGCCCAATATACCGAGATACAGCACTGCAATGGTTGCAAGTGTATAATGTTGTGCAAGCTGCCTCACTTTATCTTGCATGCTTCGGCAGCGAATAAATACCGCAAAACCAGCCAGCCACAAAATACCGACCCAGAATAATTGCTGTCTTTTTTCATGATTAAGCTGATAAATTGCCAGCAAATCACCGATGTGAAAGTCGATCAGATGCGCAAAAGTAAGAAATGCAGCAACCGCTAGAATAATGAAACTAATGGCCGACCAATCCCGATCCAAAACCTTATTTTTAAGTCTATATAAGCCCGTTAAAATCAAAAACCACAGCAGTAATGGCAAACTAACGAAATACATGGACCATGATAAATGAACAGCGATCCGATGATACACATAAGGTGTAAGGGTAAAAGACAGGATAATAAATAAGATTGAAAAAAATTGTTCAAATGCCGAACGTGGTCTTTGTTGTAAATTATATCTTAAACAATATGCAGCAAGTGCATAGCATAACATCAATACACTGGACGCAAATAAAACAGTTTGCTGGTCCAGAATAACAGCACATAACGTCGCAATGCCACTGGCAAGCAATAAGACCGTACCAAAATATCGGGCATTGACAATGTTATACCGCCAGCCTAGATACAGCACCACGGCACCATGAATCGCCCAGCCAACACTACTCCAGTAAGCATCAAAGGCGAATGGTAAAATTAATGCCAAAAATACCAAACCAAGTCCATAAAAGCATTGTGCCAAAATCGTAAGTTGATGAACCTTACGGTGCAGGACAAAACCAATGCTCAAATACACTGCTGCCAAAATTGCGCTAGCAATACTTAAGGCCTGACCATCAGAATCCACCAGACCTGCATAAAGACTAAAGGCCATAAAAGGTGTGGCAAAAATAAGGGTACTATCAATGAATGGAATATCACTGAATTTTTGATCAAACTGAATGATTAATTGGCTGTATCGAATCGAAATAAACAGATATAAGGCAAAGATCAACCAGACCCAACAACTAATCTGAAAATACTGTCCGGGCTCGGCATTAAACCAGACGGCAAATCCACCAATCCCAAAAGTCATTAATAACGCCACAGTATTGAGAATACGCCACGGTTTAAACCATGCAATCACAGCCAGCGCACTATTCAACACAAAATAGTACGCCATCATTGCAGCAACATTATTACTTCCGGTATTTAAAATAAAAGGGGCTACAAAACCACTGCCCAAGGCAATAAAAGCCAAAATCAAGGCATTTTGCCGCAAAGCCAATACTAAGGTTGCAGCCAGTAAAGCGATCAAACTTAGATAAGCCAGACTGATTGATGCAATGACATGCAGGTGAAATGCGCTAAACAGCACTAAGAATACAATTCCCAAGCCTGCCCCTTGCAGACTAATCGCATACTCAAAACGCTTTTTACGCAACACATAACCCAAAGCCGTTAATACAAAACCACCGCCTGCAATCGCTGCCATTTTTGCAGATAAGGTAAGCTGCCAATATTCACTGGCGAAACGTAGCAATAACACCACCCCGATCAATAACACCACAATGGCAATCCGCACAATGCTATTGCCACCTTTAAACCAGTCAATCGCTGTATGCCATAAGGACGTTACAGCTTTTAGTTCTTTTAAGGTATCTGCATCTTCCTGGGGTTTGGACAATGCAACAGACACGGCAACCTGATTAGGTAATGGCGTGGAATTAATCTGTGAAGTTGCTTCATCTGGTACAGCAACCTCATCAGGGAATGGGCCTTCTTTATCTTGCACTGTAGATGGCAAAGGCTGTTCTAAGGATTGCGTTGTCATCGTTGCTTGCGCTGCATCAGAAGACATCTGATCTTTAGACGGTAGATCTGTTAGACGTTGTTGTAATGCAAAAAGCTGTTGTTGCAAAGACTGTATTTGTCGTTGCTGTTGTTCAAATAAATTTGCCACAATCAACAACACAGTCAAACCCAATATTGAAAATAGTACATTAGAGCTGCCGCCGGTAACAAATTGCCAGAGCACCAGAACAATCAATATAATCAATAAATATCTGGCCCAATATGCTTGCGGGATTTTCAATAAACCTGAAGTGTTGTGTTCGGATTGCTGTTGTTGCATAGGCGTTCTAAATTTTTATAATCTAAATATTGCACAATAATTTAACATGCCCACCTCAATTACAATATGTCTTATTGTTTCAGTGTCGTTTAACGCGCCAGATTACAGTACACTATAGGACAATTTAAAAATTTAGTTTTGGGATATAAAGCATGCCACCTTTTGTATTGGTCGATGGATCATACTTTCTTTTTCGGGCTTTTCACGCCATTCCTTTATTGACCACTTCTCAGGGTTTACACACCAACGCAGTTCGCGGTGCATCTGCGGCCATTCAGAAACTGATGCGACGCGTTAATCCAACCCATATGGCAGTTATTTTTGATACACCAGAACCGACATTTCGTCATGAACTTTCACCGATTTACAAAGGCGACCGCCCAAGTATGCCGGATGAACTGGGCGAACAAATTCCCTATCTACACGATTTAATCCGTGCACTGGGTATTCCGCTGTTTAGTCTTGCAGGGGTAGAAGCCGATGATATTATTGGTACACTCACCCAGCAAGCATTACTGGAAGGTCATCAGGTACTGATTTCCACTGGTGACAAGGATATGGCACAACTGGTTAATCCCAAGGTCACGCTAGAAGACAGCTTTAAAGAACGGGTACTGGATGAACAAGGTGTTTTTGAAAAATTTGGCGTGCATCCACATCAAATTGTCGATTATTTAACCCTGATGGGCGATGCGTCGGACGGCATTATGGGTGTTCCCGGTATTGGTGCAAAAACCGCAGCAAAACTGCTCAATGAATTTGGTACACTCAATAACATTATTGCCAATGCCGACCAGATCAAAGGTAAAGTCGGACAAAATATTAAAGACAATGTTGATAATATTAAAGTTGACCATCAACTTGCGACCATCATTACCGGACTTGAGCTGAACTTAAGCTGGGAGGACTTAAAACTAACCGACCCCAATTCAAATGAATTAAAACGCCTCTATACCGAACTTGAATTTCGGACCCAGCTTCAATCACTTGAACACCCGAACAATCCGAATAACCCAAGAAATAAAAACCTCAATAAAAGTATAAACAGTAGTGAATCGAAAGCCGTAGTTCCAGAAAGTACCACACAATTAACAAGTGATGAAGATCAACTTGGCAAAGCAACGTATCATACTATTTTGACACAACAAGACTGGGATACGTTATTCCAGCGCCTGACCCAAGCCAAACTGTTTGCCATTGATACCGAAACCACCAGTCTGGATTATCGTATTGCGGAAATGGTCGGTTTTTCTGTGGCATTTGATCAACAAGACGCCTATTACGTTCCGTTTACCCATGATTATGAAGGCGCACCTGAACAGCTAAATCGTGAAACTATTCTGGCACAGATCAAACCAATTCTTGAAAATCCTGCCATTGGCAAAATCGGCCATCATCTTAAATATGATGCGCACATTTTTACCAACCACGGTATCCAATTACAGGGCTGGATTTTTGATACCATGCTGGCCTCCTATGTGCTCAATCCGACAGCAACACGCCATAACATGGACGATGTTGCCCGAGTGTATCTTAGCCATCTGACCACAACTTTCGAACAAATTGCCGGTAAAGGGGTTAAACAACTAACCTTTAATCAGATTCCACTGGAAATTGCTGCACCTTATGCGGCCGAAGATGCACATGTCACCTATCGTTTATATGAAGTTCTGTCAAAAAAACTGGCTGTAAGTCCGGAATTAAAACACCTGCTTGAGCGTGTCGAACTACCGGTTGCACAGGTTTTAACCGGAATGGAAAATCAGGGCATACAGTTAGATCCAGAGTTTTTGCATAAACTGAGTGATGAATTTAATCTGGACATGCAAGGTTTTGAAAAACAGGTCATGGAAATGGCTGGTGAACAATTTAATATCGCCTCCCCTAAACAAGTGGGCGAAGTGTTATTTGATAAACTCGGTATTAAAGGCGGCAAAAAAACCACCAGTGGTCAGTACAGCACCAGTGAATCGGTACTGGAAAAAATTGATCATCCAATTGTGCAACTGATTCTCGACTATCGCACGCTGGCAAAACTAAAAAGCACCTATACCGATCGTCTGGTGATACAAGCCGACCAGACAACGCATCGCGTACATACCAGCTATCATCAGGCCGTCACCACCACTGGTCGATTATCCTCATCTGATCCAAACCTGCAAAATATCCCGATTCGTGGTGAAATTGGCCGCCAGATTCGCAAAGCCTTTATTGCACCACAAGGTCGGGTACTGATGGCTGCCGATTATTCCCAAATTGAACTGCGCTTGATGGCACATTTTTCACAGGATCCTGCACTGGTTCAGGCATTTATTGAAGGTAAAGATATTCATCGTGCCACTGCCGCAGAAGTTTTGGGCATTGCACTTGAAGATGTCACCGCAGATCAACGCCGTCAGGCCAAAGCTGTGAATTTTGGTTTATTATATGGTATGTCTGAATTTGGCTTGATCCGCCAACTGGGTTTTACCCGCGCAGAATCACAAAGCTATATCAAACAATATTTCCACCGCTATCCCGGCATCTATGAATATATGCAACGTACCCGACAACTGGCACATGAACAGGGTTTTGTTGAAACCATATTGGGTCGCCGTTTATATACACCAGACATTGATGCGCGTAACATGATGGTGCGTAAAGCTGCCGAACGTGCTGCCATTAATGCCCCACTACAAGGTAGTGCAGCAGACATTATCAAAATGGCGATGATTGAAGTGGAAAAGAAAATTGACCATCAGCGTAGTTTATTGTTACTTCAAGTCCACGATGAACTGGTACTTGAAGTCGATCAGGACTATGCCGATGAACTTAGGCCGATCTTACAAGATGCCATGCAAAATGTGGTACAACTGACTGTACCCTTGGTGGTAGATGTTGGACAGGGCCTGAATTGGGATGAAGCGCATTAAAATGATTTCAGTTTTATATTGAAGTGAATTGAGTAACAGGCAGGCTTGTTGATCGCATGAGTGTTCAACAAGCCCTGCTCTCCTTTTTAAAAATCGACTATTTTTTATAAATGTTTGAGTTTGAAAAAAGGTCATACAAATGTGTATTTACATCAATATCAATTTTCATTAGTTTGAGGTAATGTGACCAACTGAGTCTAAATTCTGTTATTGGTGTCAATTCTGTTTGAGATTTAACAGACAGTGTCTGCTGTTTTGACCAAATAAGATAAAATTGTCGCATTTACTGTAAGTTCGTTACAGAAAATCCTTTGCCAAACTCCTGTGTCAGATTGAAAGATAGATCTGACAATAATTGTTTTCCGTAACCTGCTCTCTCTTTTCCAAGTTGCTCTTCCTCAACAATCATCCGCCCAATTCCAAAATAAGTTAGAACCATTGTATGATTTACTGTTGGAACAACTTTCTGTCGAGCTTCATTCAATAGATTTAATATTTTTATCGATAAGCTATTCGAAATCATATTTGCCATTGTTACTTGAATCTCACTTGGCGGATTTAAGCAAGCAATTTTGTTTTAATTTCTTCACTTTTCCTTGTGATCCAGCATGTTCCTTACGGAACTTTGAATGTCACAGCACAAGAGTAAACAAGACAAGAGTGCCAATTTTTTACTGCCGTGCATCTTGTACTTTTGTTGTGGCAAATGACAATATATTCTCATCCGCTGTGACTAGAATCGCCTGATGTTTACTTGCAGTTGCCAAAATGATACGGTCAGCAGGATCACCATGCATGTTCAATTCATTTGCTAAAATACCGATTTCACCAGTCATAGGCAATTCAATAAGTCCCTGAGCAAGCAGTGCTTTTCGTGTATCTATCATACTGTTATTCGGTACACCAACTCGCCCTTTATGATATAGCATTGACCATTCCCAAAAGGACATACTACTCACCGCAAGTGTGTAATCTCGCCACGCAGTTTCAATCAGATTGTAACTGGCTTTGCCAATTTTCCCTTCAATGCCTTGACTCATCCAAATCATAACATGCGTATCTAGCAAAATCATTGACACGCTTCCCACTCACTCTCTGGAATAGAAGGAGATATAATATCGCCTGTGATTTCAAATTGCCCTTTAAACAACCCAAATGGACTTTCCGCACGAGGCTCTGAAATAGATATATGTGCTTCCACATAACTTAATACTTTATATAATTCATGATCATCCAACTGATGCAACAATTGGACAATCCGTTGTTCTAAAATTGCATTCATCTCATACCTACGCCATAACAACATTACTAAAGCATAGCATAAATATTCGTCACTATTATGCTCAAAAACAAATGCTGTGATTTTTAAAATCTCTTGTTTCTATAGACTAAGATGAACGAGATTGGAAAAAAGCTCATCCGCGCGTCATTTTTAAAGCAGTGCTTTAAAATCTCCTCATGTAAATTTTTATTAAAAAATTGAAAAATAAATATATTTCTATTTATTTTTTATTTTTCAATTTCTTATTTTTGCTTAATGTTTGATCATCATAATCTATGCTATTATTTAACTATCTCAATATTATTTATGAGGTATATCATGACATCTTTAACCATTCACTTACCTGATGAGCTTGCCAAGCGTGTCGAAAAGACAGGTGTTTTAACATCGCCTATCGTTTTACAATTTCTTGAAAAAGTGGTTATGCAAGCCGAGCAAAAACTAGAGATACAACAACGAGATAGTAAGCAAAATGTATTAAAATCGGCATGGGCATGTGTCCAGCCTAGCCACTCCATAGACAGTATTGATCATGATTTATCAGAAATCCGTGATGAATGGGCAAACCGTCCATGAATGTTCTGATTGATAGCAATATTTTGATTTATTTTATTAATGGTCAGCTTTCTGCCCATGCAAAACAATGTTTTGAAGATGCTATCTTGAATAATGCTACATATTCATCAATTACTCGTATAGAAGTAATTGGTTGGTCTGGTCATACCTTGGAATCTAGACAAAAAACATTAGCAATACTGGATTTGATGCAGGAAATTACTCTAACAGAAAAAGTAATCCTGAAAACGATCCAGTTAAGAGAGCAATATCGTATTAAATTACCAGATGCTATTATTGCTGCGTCTGCACTCTGTCATGATTTGCAGCTTATGACACATAATAGTAAGGACTTTAAAGACATGGATATTCAATTATTTGATCCTTTTGAAGAATAAATCTCCCTTACCAGTATTAGGAAGATCAAGTTTAACATCCAATCATACCTACTTTAAAAATTTCCTGTTTCTATAGACTGTGCCCCTCACCTAGCGTTAGGTGAGGCGTAAAACGAACGAGATTAGAAAAAAGCTCATATTTCTTTAATTTATATAGATGAGTACCTTAACAATTCGTTTACCCGATGAAAAACATCAACGCCTGAAAGAACTTGCAGCTTCTCGAAACACCAGTATTAATAAACTAGTGGATGAATTAACCACGATTGCACTGGTTGAACATGATGCAAAAGTCCGTTTTATGACTCGTGCAACTCGTGGCAACGCACAGCAAGGTTTGACATTACTGGATTTACTTGATCAACGAGATAAAAGTTAAAACGATAGATTTAGTCGTAGGTTTTAAATCCCTCCTAACCTCCCTTTTAAAAAGGGAGGAGCGTTGCGAATCTAAAACTGTATTAGATACGCAACGTTCCTTTTTCAAAGGTGAGCCATATATGGCGCAAGAGGGAGGATTGATATTTCTGATAAAAATTTATATTTAGAAACTTCCTTTTAAAACCTAAAACTTATATTTCACTGTTGCCATCCAGTTACGTTCAGGACCATATTCCCATCTACTTAGAAGACCTTTACGATATTCTTTATCAAAAGCATTTTTCAAATTAAATGCCACACTCAGATGACTATTAAATTCATAGCGTGCCATTAAATCCACCACTGCGTAGGCATCCTGTTTAAATAAATCATAGTACTTTTCAGTCGCTTCACTAGAGACGGTCTTACTTTGCCAATTAACCCCACCACCGATGGTGAGTTGTGGCAATTGCGGAATTTGATATGTGGTAAATAGTTTAAATTGCTTAACTGGAAGGTCAGGCGTTAGAAGTTCTCCATCACTGTCTTTGATTTTTACATACGTAAACCCAGCCTGCATATGCCAGCCTAGCATCAGTTCTCCGGCAACTTCCATTTCATAGCCTTTGCCTTTGGTATCATCTTCAGCCCGATAGGCTTGTTCACCCCAAGGAGTTAGATTACTATCATCTTTGACGGCGACATTGTCTTTATTACTTTGAAACACAGCCATACTGGCATTGAGGCGGCCATTAAACCATTCACCTTTTAAGCCTAGTTCATAATTTACGCCCTCTTCTGGATCAAGGACTAACCCATTAACATCATAATATGTTTGTGGGTTAAAAATTGTGGTATAGCTGGCATAAGCCGCAAGATTTTGATTAAAATCATAAACTACGCCAACATATGGGGTAAATTCATCACTGTATTTACGATGTTCTGTTAACGTACCATTTATCGGACCGTTTAAATTTTTCCTATTATATTCCCAATCACTTAAACGGGCACCAAGAATCACTGCCAAATGCTCTAAAGGTCTGATTCGGGTTGAGATATAGCCTCCCCTCTGGTTGATTTTTTTATCATTAGCACTACTATTTGTAGCACTACTCCAATCCGGTGTATAAACGATATGACCATTTGCATAATGAGCCGTAGCACCATAATAACCATTAACCCGTAAATCAAGCGGGAAATCAAAATTTGCATCAGAGCTATTTACCCCTAGTACCACATCATGTTGTCTCCCCCAAAGGTAATAATGACCGTCTAATTTTAAATCAAAAGCATTGCTTTCCCCTTTTTGCTTGTTCCTAAATACTCTTGCAAAGGTGGCTGTATCATCTGAACTCATATACCAAACATAACCATGTAGAGAATCTGTATCCCATTCGCTATAGGTATAATTAAATTTAAGCTTCCAGTTATCATTAAACTGATGATCAATAGCTAAGCCATAGGTCTGACGTGTTTTATTACTGTAACCGTCATACGACATATTCGCGCCTTTACCATAATTAGTGGGTTCGCCATTATCATAATAAACTACCGGATAACCATACACCCAATTATCCCCACCTTCGGTTTTTTCCTTCACATATTCCCCCGTCACCGTAAGCAGGGTATGATCCGTTAAATCGACATCCAGAATGCCATAACCCAGACTTCTTTTACCGGAATAATTATCAAACCAGGCATCACTTGTATCAGTAGCGATGACTGCACGACCGCGTACCGTACCGCTTTGATTAAGTGCACCACTCACATCGAACATGCCACGATAATGATCCCAACTACCGGCACTGGTTTCCACAGAGGCTTGAAAATCCTGAGTTGGACGTTTTCTATTTAAGTTAATGCTACCACTGGGTTCGCCTGCACCGGTTAATAAACCGGTCGCACCACGAACCACGGTCATTGAATCATAAATTGCAGTGTCGAAAAATGGATTACTACCCGTACCAAAAGCATATGCAGCAGCTAATCCGCCATCAATTTGATAATTGGTTAGTGCATAACCACGGGAATAAACATATGTTTCACCAAACACAGGAACACTTTCCTGATAAAAAATTCCTGTGGTATTGGCCAATACATCACCAACTGAATTTAATCCCTGATCTTCCATCCTTTGTTTAGTTATTACAGTTACAGATTGCGGTGTTTCCCTTAAAGATAAATCCAAACCGGTCGCTGCACTGGTTGATCTCATGGTATAAGAATTTTCATTTTCTGCATTTACGGTAATCACAGGTAACTGTGCTACATTAGAATCACGATTGGCTGTACCAATCGCATTGACACCAATCGGCTTTAACTGTCCCATATCACGGCTCTGCTGTTGTGCCGCTGGCACGATACTAAAGCTATTATTACCGTTATCCTTGATTGCCAATCCTGTACCTTGTAATAACTGTTGTAATGCCTGCTCTACCGTCAATTGTCCTTTAACTGATTTTACCTGTTGCTTACCGGTTATCTCATTGCTAAATAAAATCTGTGCACCTGACTGCTTTGCCAGATGGTGTAACGACTCACCCAAAGATTGTGCAGGTAAATCAACTACCAATGGATTATTGGCAAAAACAGTCCCTACATATAACATTGCAGAAACCACCAAACTTAAACGCTTTAAACCTAAAACGTGTTTTTTTGTCTGTCTGTTCATGTTCATCACAACCCCGTCAATCAGTTTATCATCAATATTTTTAGATGAAATTTTCACCTATATAACGTATGACAACTAACAGCATGCTTATGTACACCTGATAAAAAAAAATTTCTTGATAAAATGATCCATTGTTTCAGCCAAAATTATTGCATATAATTCTCATTATTCTTTGCAATACATCTATTTCTCATGGCAAAAACGCTGGTTCATGTTCTGGTCACGCATAATGACGAGCTGGTAGACTATATCAGCCAGCGTTTTGGTAACCGTGCTTTTGCCTACGAAGTAGTGCAGGAAACTTGTGTACATCTCTTAGAAAAACAACTCGATGCCACAGAAATACGCTCGCCTATCGCTTTTTTAAAAACCATGAGTTTTAACATTGCCATTAATTATTACCGTCAGGAAAAGACAACAAGGCAATGGATCGATTTTCTGGATGCCCCGCCTGAATATCATGAAAATGACATACAGCCGAAAATGACGTTGCCGGAGCTTGATGTCGCCAGACAACAACGAGAACAACAAATCCTTAAGGCGATCACGACACTACCAGAAGTGTGTCAGGACGTCTTCATTATGACGCAGCTATATCATCTGTCACAAATCGAGGTAGCCAAACGGCTCGATATTTCACGTGGTATGGTCACCCGTCATCTGGCACGCGCATTGAAATATATCTTGCCGGTTTTAACCGATACGGACGTATAAAATATGGGCACAGATGAACAACCGCACAATGATCCAGCCGATCATACGCCAATAGATAAAAGTAACCAATCACGCCAGCAACGTGTGGTCAGTCAAGCACTTGCACCATTTGAAGATGCACTGATTGCACAACTGCCCACACTAGAACAAATTACCGAACGGGCCGCAAATCGTCAAAAAAGAAACAAACAGCGTTATAAAGGTACTGCATTGGCCATACTGGCTTCAGTATTAGGTGGCGCTTTTTGGCTAGATCCAGCATATCAAACCAGCACACAACGCACAGCGATTGGACAACAGGCCGAATGGCAATTATCCGATGGCAGTAAAATTCAGTTGAATACCAATACCAAAGTGACCGTTGCCATGCATTTGCGCTCCAGACGGATTAGCTTGCAACAGGGTGAAGCCATTTTCCATGTGTCACATAGTCCATGGCATTCGTACTTACCACGGCTAGAACGTCCGTTTACGGTACAGGCAGGTGATATACAGGTACGTGATATTGGTACAGTATTCAATGTTCGATTGACGCCTGAACAAGAGACACAGGTTACCGTATTACAAGGACGTGTTTTAGTTTCGGAAACACATGGAACCAATCCAAAGCAGATAACGCTAGGCGCAGGACAAGCAATTTATAGTCAAAATAGCAAACTACAACAGCGCACGCAGGTTGATCCTGAACAAAACACGGCATGGCAACATGGCCGTATTTATTTTTATAATCAGACCTTGGCTGAGGTTCTACAGGAACTGAATCGCTATGGAGAATTGCCCGTGGTGATTAAAGATCAAAGTACCGGAAAAATCCGTATTTCTGCACAGGTTGATATCCACAATCGTGAACGCTTTATTGCCCTATTACCCGGTTTTGCGCCTGTCACGCTGAAACAAGATAAGGATGGAATCGCATCAATTGAGCAAAGATAAAAAAATAGCTAAAGCGAATATCTCACTTTAGCTATTTTTTAGAGATGATTTTGCACCATCATCCAACACCGTTAACGAAATCCACTCATCACACTCAACGATACATTGGCCATCACAATATCAATGATCAATAAGGCGAGAATGGCGAATAAGGGTGATAAATCAATCATACCCATGTTTGGCATAATTTTACGAAACGGTGCAAACAAGGGTTCTGCCAGATCCTGTATCGCTTCTGCATAAGGCCCGCGATTCTGAGTAAACATTACCACCCAGCTCATGATAATCGCTGCAAAAATCAGATAACGACAAAACGTGATCACGCCATCTGTCACTGCCATCAATGTACCAAGCAGCAAACTATCAATGCCTGCGGCCAGATTTTTATAATGTACATCAAAAATATTAATGCCAATATCGAGATGACTTAGGCCCCATACTTTTAACAAGTATAGAATAATTAACAGAATAATAGCGGCAAGATTCACCCGACCCTTTGCCACAACCGGCAAGGTACGGTTAAGAACATCAACCACTTTAGTTGCTTTCACCGTGGATTGCACCACAGGATTAAAAAAATTAATTGCTGCAAGTTGCATTAAAAAACGCAAAAAAACTAAAAGAATCGCAACATTAATAATGACATTAAAAATTAGTGCCAAAGTACTACTCACTTTTCATTAAAAGTTGGGTTAATTTATGGGGTATTGATACGTTCCGCAAGTTCCTGTGCCAAACTTTGGCTACGTTTTTCTGCGGCAGCAAGTGCAGCCTGAATATGCTGCGATACCTGAAAAGAATCAAATGTTTCAATTGCAGCTTCGGTGGTGCCATGCGGTGACGTCACATTTCGACGCAATTGCGCCGGTGTATGCTCACTGGTAATGGCCATTTGTGCAGCACCCAGCGCAGTTTGTAAAGTTAAGGCTGAGGCAGTTTTTTCATCCAAGCCTAGATTTTTACCCGCCTGAATCATGGCTTCCATCAAATAGAAGAAATAGGCTGGACCAGAACCGGAAATTGCTGTTACTGCATCAATTTTCTTTTCCTGATCAACCCATATGGTCAACCCGGTCGCCGATAGAATTTTTACGGTTAATTCCCGATCTTCCT
The DNA here is from genome assembly GCF_900096995.1 of Acinetobacter puyangensis. Taxonomy (GTDB): domain Bacteria; phylum Pseudomonadota; class Gammaproteobacteria; order Pseudomonadales; family Moraxellaceae; genus Acinetobacter; species Acinetobacter puyangensis. Next base: position 755,026 of record NZ_OANT01000001.1, on the reverse strand, counting down.
CGCCCACCGCTTCGGACGCATACAAACCATGTGCACCGCATTGTACCAGTGCAGGCGTATTTGGCATGACACGAACAATGCGCGCATAACCACCTAAAAGCTGAGAAATCAAATCAATCGGTGCGCCGGCAACAATGGAAATCACCAATTGATTTTTTAGCTGACCTGCAAGTGGTTTTAAGACCTGTGCCAGCACTTGCGGTTTTACCGCCAGTACAATCACATCTGCATGTTGAATCGCAGTTAAATTATCATCACCGACATTGATATCCTGCTGCTTTAATATGTCCTGAATCTGAGGCACTGGATCAGATACGGTAATACGGGTAGTCGGTAAACCACGAGCAAGCAAACCACCAATCAGGGCTTGTGCCATATTTCCACCACCAATGAACGTAATATTACGATCTAAACTCTTTGCCATTTTCATTTGATCCATTATTAATGCAGTTGTAAATTTGGTAACCAGCCATTATTGACACAATATACACTTTCAGCCAGCCAAAATCCCGTCGATGTAAATACACCAAGAATCGTATTATGGTACATCAATATTTGCGTTTGATGACGAAACCAAGGGGCTATTTTTCTTGCTTGTAGCTCTTTTTTCAAGATACGGTGCCCTTTTCGCCCATAAAAAGCAATTTTTTCACCACCTTGCCTCGCTACTAGCGTTAACACCTCAGACAATAAAGCACGATCTATGCCGAAGTTTGCCATCTCGACCGTTACATGGCCCAAGGCTATCTGATGCTGTACTCTAGCATCGAAACGGATCGTTTGTTGTTGTGGTGTTGTTTGCAAAGCTTGCCATACGGCTTGTGGATAACGATACACATAGCCATCGAAACGTACGAAATCATAACTGGCATGATGTAATATGCTTTGTGCATCTTGCCGTGCTGTAATCACTTCCGTTCGGATTCGTTCTACCATGGCAAACGGTGGTCGATAGCGATCATCACCCTGCATCCAGACGGAAAGTACCTGACGTTGTCGTGACAAAGATAGCTGATTTAAACACTCAATATTTAAACGCTGCTGCGAATCAACACATTGTTTTAAATCCTGTTGTAACACCTCATAGAGAATATTGTCAGCATCCTGCATTAAGGTTGCACAGCGGACAATACCCTCCTGCATTCTGGAAAAACGCTGTTCCAGTAGCGGCCAAAGCTGTTCCCTGCACCAGACACGATCATAATGCTCATCATGATTCATGGGATCATCAACATACTCGATATTAAGTTGTTGTACCCATTGTTGAATCTGCTGTCGGGATAAGGTTAATAGAGGTCGCCATAAAGCATATTGGGCAGTATCTAATTGAGAAGACTGATGCGAATTTAACTTATTATCATGACTTAAAGAAAAACCGGAAACTAAGCTGCTTTGGGAAAGATCGCTTTGAAAAGGATCATATTGTGACGGATTATGATGATGCAGTTTACGCCATTCGATCTCCTGCATCGCAGATAAACCGCTTATCCCTGAACCTTGTAATAATCTCAGTAAAACAGTTTCGGCCTGATCCTGTTGATGATGTGCCAGAACCAAAATGTCCTGAGGCTTTAAATGCTGTTGAAAAGCGTGATAACGGGCTTGACGGGCCTGAGCTTCGAGATTGCCTGCCTGTATCTGTACCGGAATAATCTGACAAGGAATTTTGAGTTTGTCACAACTGTGCTGGACATGTTGCGACCAAGCTGCACTGGCTTGCTGTAGCTGATGATCAACGGAGAGAACGTAAAGACGCTGAGGGATTAACCCTGCTAACAGGTGTAGCAGCAACATGGAATCCATGCCACCACTACATCCCAGAACAATTTTTGCCTGTGGTGCAAATTGCTGTAAATGACTTAAGAGGCGTTGACTAAATTTGTGCTGCCAAACTTCATTAAACGCTGGTAACGTGCTTCGCATCGCGCATTGGCATCCATTTCTAACAATTCATCTAAAGTATCTTTCAATACTTCTTGTAATTGATGCATCACTTTGATGGGATGTAAATGTGCACCCTCACCTTCATCCACGACAGTTTCAACAATTCCCAGTTTTTTAAGGCGCTCAGCAGTCAGTGCTAAAGCATCACTGGCCTGCTCTGCTTTTTCGGCTGTTTTCCATAAAATGGACGCACAACCTTCTGGTGAAATCACCGAATAAATACTGTGAGAAAGCATAATCACACGGTCTGCTACGCCAATCGCTAAGGCACCGCCAGAGCCACCTTCACCAATGACAGTCGCAATGACTGGTACTTTTAAACTGGACAATTGTGCCAGATTCTTGGCAATTGCTTCAGCCTGACCACGTTCTTCGGCACCGACACCCGGATATGCACCCATGGTATCAATAAAGGTCAATACTGGTAAATTAAAGCGTTCTGCCAAATCAAACAAGCGTTGTGATTTACGATAACCTTCTGGATTACACATACCAAAATTATGCTGTAATCGCTCACGGGTATTACGCCCTTTGTGCTGTCCAACCACAACTACAGGCTGACCATAGAAGCGGGCCAGACCACCGATCAAAGCACCATCATCACCAAACAAACGATCACCATGCAATGCATCAAATTCGGTAAAAATTTCACCGACATAATCGAGGAATTGAGGACGTTCGGGATGACGGGCAATTTTTACTGTCTGCCAAGCCTGTGAGATTTTTGCCTTTGTGTTCATAGCCTACTCTAATTATTAATCCATATGTTGACTGGACTTAATTTGCAGATCAACATTCCAATGTTTAAATTGAATTTGCTCATCATGCAAATCAGCAATCAGTAGTGGCCATTGTTTCACATCTCCGCAAATGGTCAATTGCCAACTCTGCTCATTTTTCACCTGTAAATCAAACTCAGGTAAAGCAGCATCACTACGGCTATGATTGAGTAAAACTGCCAGTCTCATCAGTAAACACAGGAAAACCAGCTTTTTACCACCAACTTTTTGCACGTCCAGTAATGAATCATGGCGTAATTTTCGCCGATGATGAGCGACCAAATGTGACAAATGGTTTTGATCAATCTGTGAAAATCCCGGAATATCGGAATGTTGTAATAAATATGCACCATGTCGATGATAGCCGCCATGACTGATCGCCAGACCAATTTCATGCAGATAAGCAGCCCGACGTAATAAGTCGTCGTCATCACTGCTTAAATTTAAGGCAGTATCAGCATCCTCAAAAAGCTTTTGTGCAGTTTGAACCACCCTTTCGGCTTGTTTTGGATCGGAACCATAACGCCCCATCATCGCTTGTACACTGCGATCACGAATATCTTCATGCCGAAAACGTCCGAGCAAGTCATACATGACACCTTCACGTAAGGCACCATCAGAATAGGCCAGTTTATCAATTTTCAACACCTCAAAAACCGCCGATAAAATTGCCAAGCCTGCCGGTAATACAGCACGTCGATCATCACGTAAACCATCAAAGTCAACTTTGGCAATATGATCAAATTTCAACAAACGATCTTTGAGTTTTTGTAATCCCGATGCAGTCACATTTTGCTGATCATCACTGAGTCCCATATTGACCAAAATCTGTCGACAAGCTTTAATGGTTCCACTTGATCCCACGACAGTATCCCAGCCTGTCAATACATAGGTATTGGCAATGGCACTTAATTCTTTGCGTGCTGCAACCACGGCTTTATCAAAAGCTTTGGTATTAATTTCACCTTCTGGGAAAAATGCCTTGGTATAGGCCACACAGCCCATTTGCAAAGATTCAGTGAGAAGCGGTTCGAATTCTTCCCCAATAATAAATTCGGTCGATCCGCCACCAATATCAATCACCAAACGACGGCCGCCATTTGCCATGGTATGTGACACGCCTAAGTAAATCAGCCGCGCTTCTTCACGACCAGCAATAATTTCGATAGGCTTGGGTAATATTTCCGCAGCCTTTTGCATAAATTCATCGCCATTTTCTGCCTGACGCAAGGCATTGGTCGCCACAATTCTCAAACGGTTATTAGGCACAGCGCCGAGCCGACCAACAAATCTCGATAGACAGGCCAACCCCCGTTGTTGCGCCGCTTCGCTTAAATAATTATTTTCATCAAGCCCTGCAGCAAGTTGCACTTTCTCTGACATCGAAGCAACTTTTTTGACTTCCCCATGATCTACTCTCGCAATCGCAAGATGAAAACTGTTAGATCCCATATCAATTGCAGCAAGCAATTCTTCATCGATCAAAAAATCAGACATTATGAGCATATACCCGAATATAAAACATGTTAAGAGTAATGCACTGGCAATTTTTTTTAAAGATTTATTCGCCTTTAAATGTCTAACAATGAGTTATTTGGGATAGATATTGCAAAAATGATTGCGCTTTACGATAATTGCTATCGAAAGCATCCATTAGACAATCAGTGGATAAAACTTGAAAATTCAATTCATGCCCCTATTACTTATGATATACAGCTTAATCATATAGGTTGTGTGATCAATATAATGGTCATTTCACACACGACTATTTTTTCAATAAATTTGGAGTAAACCCATGTCAGACAATATTATCAATACGACTGATGACAACTTTAAATCAGATGTATTAGAAAGTGACACACCTGTTCTTGTAGATTTCTGGGCAGGTTGGTGTGCTCCATGTAAAGCCATTGCCCCTGTACTTGAAGACCTTGCCGGCACCTATGATGGCAAAGTTAAAATTGTCAAAGTTGATGTGACCAATTGCGAAGCAACCGCCGTCAACTACAACATTCGCAATATCCCTGCCCTATTGTTATTTAAAAATGGTGAAGTTGTTGCGCAACAAGTTGGTGCGGTGCCACGTTCCAAACTGGTTGACTTTATCGATAGCAATATCTAATTGATCAAAAATACCATCCTTCTGGATGGTATTTGCATTGAATCAATTGACAAATGCAATGTCCTCCCTTATAGTTTGCCTGAGTTTAAATTCCTTAATTTTTTAAAGGGGTTTAATGTTAAAATAAGATCGCCCCTCGGCTCATCAAGTCTTCCGATATTTTGCCTTACACATTATCCTGAGTTTACTGGTACAGATACGATCAAGACATCACTCCAACCGATTTGAGTGTGCGAACTTGTGTAATTCACTTCTTCATTTGTTAAAAGCTTCTTATTACTGACTATCCTCATATGAACTTAACTGAACTTAAGAAAAAACCTATTGGCGAATTAATTAAAATAGCCGAATTTATGGGTCTCGAAGGCATGGCACGTAATCGCAAACAAGATATTATCTTTGCGATTTTAAAGCGTCATGCAATGAATGGCGAAGAGATTTTTGGTGATGGTGTACTCGAAATTCTTTCTGATGGTTTTGGTTTTTTACGTTCCGCAGCAGGTTCTTATTTAGCGGGTCCTGACGACATTTATATCAGTCCATCACAAATCCGCAGATTTAACTTACGCACAGGCGATACCATCACCGGTACCATTCGTCCCCCGAAAGAAGGCGAACGCTATTTTGCATTGTTAAAAGTCAATCAAATTAACTACGACACACCAGAAAACTCACGTAATAAAATTCTATTTGAAAACTTGACCCCTTTATTTCCGACCGAACAAATGATCATGGAACTGGGTAACGGCACAACAGAAGATTTAACCGCACGTGTGGTCGACCTTGTTGCACCCATCGGTAAAGGTCAACGTTCTATCATTGTGGCACCACCGAAAGCCGGCAAGACCATGTTATTACAAAACATCGCGCAATCGATTGTACGTAATAACCCCGAAGTTTTTCTGATTGTATTGTTGATTGACGAACGTCCAGAAGAAGTCACGGAAATGGAACGCAGTGTGCGTGGCGAAGTGGTTGCTTCAACATTTGATGAATCTCCAGCACGTCATGTTCAGGTTGCCGAAATGGTGATTGAAAAAGCCAAACGTCTGGTCGAACATAAAAAAGATGTGGTTATCTTGCTGGACTCAATTACCCGTCTTGCCCGTGCTTATAACACCGTCATTCCCTCTTCAGGCAAAGTCTTGACTGGTGGTCTTGATGCCCATGCTCTGGAACGCCCTAAACGTTTCTTTGGTGCTGCACGTAACATTGAAGAAGGCGGCTCTTTAACCATTATTTCTACTGCGCTGATTGAAACCGGCAGTAAAATGGATGAAGTGATCTACGAGGAATTCAAAGGTACTGGTAACCAGGAAATTACACTTGATCGACGCATTGCCGAAAAACGTGTCTTCCCTGCAATGAATATCAAAAAATCCGGTACGCGTCGTGAAGAACGTCTGATGAATGAAGAAAATCTTCGTAAAGTCTGGATTCTGCGCAAACTGTTACATCCTATGGATGAGCTTGCCGCGATGGAATTTTTGCTTGATCGCATGAAAGAAACCAAGACCAATGATGACTTTTTTGATCAAATGAAACGTAAACAATAAGTTTAGCTGTCCAAGTAAATAGCCGTCATTTTATAAAAAATGGCGGTTTTTTTATGAATTGAAATTTGGTTGACAAACATTACATTTTTTTACATGACTTAACGTAGCACATGCGACTATTTTAGATGATTAATTATCCGATAAAAAATCAATATAATTCAATTCATTAAAAATTAATCATTAGAATCTTAGAATCGGCTATTGCTAAATCTTCTTAATTTTTAAAAGTTAATTTATATTTTTCATCATTAAAAAATATTAAGCCAGTAGAAATTAAAATCACTCGGTGATAGCATATTCATCAAGCCGATAAGCCTTAAGATATTTCATCCAATGCGAGGGACGTTTTATCTTTTTACTATAAAGGCGAATCTTAACTTAATCTCATTTTATATAGAGAGTGATGCCATGTTATTCAAAAATATTGCTATTGCAACCGCTATTGCTGCGTCTTTAACTTTCGTTGGCTGTGCTAAGAAAACTGAAGAAGCTGCTACTGATGCTAACGCTGCTGCTGCTGACGCAACTGCTGCTGCTACAGAAGCTGAAGCTGCTGCTGACGCTGCTGCTGCTCAAGCTACAGACGCTACTGCTACAGAAGCTACTGCTGCTGCTGACCAAGCTGCTGATGCCGCTACAACTGCTGCTGATGCTGCTACTGATGCCGCTGCTGCTGCTACTGACGCCGCTGCTGCTCCAGCTGCTGACGCACCTAAAGAAGAAGCTGCTCACTAATTTTTAAAATTAGAAGCATAATTCTTAGAAAAGAGAGCATTTGCTCTCTTTTTTATTGTCTTCACGGTTTAAAAATAAGCTTTAGTTTAATTATAATTCTTTCTTCTATCCTTATTCGTTTAACAACTTATTTTATTACAACCCATCTGCCTATCCCTGTTTTAAGCCCTATCAATGCATTAAAACACTGAATTTCTCCTTTACCTTATCAAAACGACAATCCCTCATTGCAAGCTATAGCAAAATTCGGTTTATAGGCTACGTATCATCTCGTCATACTTGCCTTGCGAGATACATCTCTCAAAGTATCCAGAGCAAAGTTCTTAAGGCCTAGGCTTTAGCTTTATAGAGTTTGATTTAGGATACGTTAACTCTGAATGCCGGATCAAGTCCGGCATGGCACAAATATAGCTTACATTTTGAATTTTGCTATATATACAGCATATAACGCCATTTATTACTCTCCCTATACTTTTTTATGATTATCCTTATCTAAAGTCATAAAGATCAATATCCAGAAGATGTTTTGTATCTTCCTAAAAAAGCTATGCCATTTAAATTCAGACATTAAAAAAGGCACCACTTGGATGCCTTAGAGCGAAAACTAGAATTAACCTTGTTCGTTTTCTACTCGCTGTCTAAATTTTTGACCAGCGCGGAAGGTCACGACACGACGCGCAGTAATTGGAATTTCTTCGCCAGTCTTTGGATTTCGTCCAGGACGTTGACGTTTATCACGTAATTCAAAATTACCAAATCCTGAAAGTTTGACTTGCTCACCTTCAATCAATGCCTGACTCAGCTCGTTAAAGAAAAGCTCGACAAGTTGCTTTGCTTCCCGACGGTTTAAGCTTGTTTTTTCACTTAGATGATCTGCCATCTCAGCTTTCGTTAATGCTGTCATGATGCCCTCAATTTTGCTTTATAGGTTGTTTCTAGGCTTTCAATCACGTTGTCCATCGCTTGCTTAATCTCAGCATCTTCGAGTGTACGTGAAGAATGTTGGAAATGCAAAGCAAATGCCAATGAACGATACCCTACCTCTACACCTTGCCCTGTATAGACATCAAACAACCAACTCGCTGCCAGAAACTCACCTGCTGCTTGTTTTATTGTCGATTCTATACGACTTAGCGCAATAGTATCATCAATTAATACCGCAATATCACGTCTAACAGAAGGAAAACGTGATAATTCTGTAAAATTATATACATACGGTTGCAAAACTGCACTTTGATCAAGCTCTGCCACCCATGTGACGCCCAAATCCAGTGCGGTTTCCAGCGAAGGATGTAAACGGCCTAAATAACCGATAGACTTGCCATTATGCAAAATCTCTGCCGATTGTCCCGGATGTAACCAGGCACGTTCGGAACGTACATATTCCGGTTGTACATGCGCAACGGCCAGAATATTTTCGATTTCACCCTTTAAATCAAAAAAGTCCATGGCTTGAGTTTTTTCATGCCATTGTTCAGGTTTATGCGAACCTACAGCAATCAAGGCCAGTGTCGGAATTTGCTTAAGATCATCAATACTGTTTGTACCTTGCTGATCTTGTGGATAGGCAAAACGTAAGCCTAGCTCAAAGAAACGTACACGACCTTGCTGACGATTAATATTGTATTGTACACATGGAATTAAACTCGATAGCAAAGTGCTACGCATCACCGCAAGATCACTGGAAATTGGATTGGCCAATGCCAATGCCTGAACCTGTGGATTCAGTTGTTTTTCCAGTTTTTCATCGACAAAACTAAAGCTGATTGCTTCCTGATAACCCAATGCTACCAAGGTTTGACGCAGTTGCCCCAATTCTGTCTGATCCTGATAATCAGCCAGCGTAATCTGCATCTCTGGTTTGGCAGTTGGAATATTGTCATAACCATAGATGCGGGCAATTTCTTCAATCAAATCCTGATAAATGCTTAAATCATAACGATGTGAAGGCGGTGTAACAATCCAGCCATCCTCTACGGTGCGTTCAACCTGACATTCAAGACGTGTCAGAACATCTTCAATAAAAGCACCTTCAATGCTAAAGCCGAGTAGTTTATCCACCTGAACTTGTGTCAAACCAATCGCTGTACGCTTTGGTAATAACTCAGGTTTTTCCTCTACGGTAATTTCAGCAAAACCGGTTTCATCTGTTGCTGCCAGTTGTTGAATCAACTGACTGGCACGCTGCATGGCAAGCAAAGGTAATTCGAAATCGACCCCACGTTCATAACGTTGCGATGCATCGGTATGTAAACCAAAACGACGGGCACGACCAGCAATGGCTAAAGGATCAAAGAAGGCACTTTCCAGAAAAATATCCCGAGTTGTATCAGTCACACTAGACGATAAGCCACCCATGATCCCTGCAATTGCCAGCACTTTTTCATCATCAGCAATTACCATCACATCATCTTGCAGTGCAACTTCCTGCTCATTCAGTAAAACCAACTTTTCACCTTGTTTGGCCTGACGCACAATCACTGAACCAGTGATTTTATCCAGATCAAAAGCATGCAGGGGTTGACCCAGTTCCATCAATACATAGTTGGTAATATCCACCAGAATACTGTGACTACGAATCCCCGAACGTGACAATGCCTCTTGCATCCAGTCTGGTGTAACTGCCTGCGTATTGACATTTTTAATGATACGGCCCAAATAACGTGGTGCACCTTGTGTTTCCACAAAGACTGGTTTTTCATCTGCAATCGTTGCGGCAACAGGCTCAATATCAGGTGCCTGATATTTCAGTTGATTGATTACTGCTACTTCGCGGGCAATCCCACGAATACTAAAACAGTCACCACGATTCGGTGTAATACTAATGTCAATGACCCGATCATCAAGCTTCAAATATTCGCGGATGCATATCCCAACTGGTGCATCTTCCGGTAATTCCAGCAAGCCATCAATCTTATCTTCCAGATCAATTTCTGATGCACCGCATAGCATGCCATGTGATTCAACGCCACGTAGCTTACCTTTTTTGATTTTAAAATCACCCGGTAATACTGCACCAATGGTCGCTACCGGAGCTTTCATTCCGACACGTACATTAGGGGCACCACAAACGATTTGTAGAGGTTCAGCCTCTCCGATGTTGACTGTGGTGACACGTAAACGATCTGCATCGGGATGCTGCTCAACCGTCAAGACCTCTCCTACCACCACACCGGTAAAAGGTTTTGCCACAGGAGCAGTTTCATCAATTTCCAGTCCCAACATGGTCAGTTGTTCGGCCAACTTGTCACTATCAACTGCCGGGTTCACCCAACTGCGTAACCAATTTTCACTAATTTTCATCTTGTCTATTCCCTAATCTCCCCTAACCCCTCTTTGGAAAAGAGGAGGAATCCACGAATTAATCTCTACAATTTATTTCGTAAGAAGTCCCCCTTTTTAAAGGGGGATTTAGGGGGATTTTAATTTCATCATTACAATCAATATCTATATTAGGCAAATTGGCGTAAGAAACGCACATCATTTTGATAGAACAAGCGCAAGTCATTTACGCCATAACGTAACATGGCAAAACGCTCAATTCCTAAACCAAAGGCAAAGCCTGAATATTGTTCCGGGTCAATCCCGCAATTTTTAAGTACAGTTGGATGTACCATGCCGCAGCCCATGACTTCCAGCCATTTACCCCGTTCATCCATAATATCCACTTCGGCACTTGGCTCAGTAAATGGAAAATAGGACGGACGAAAACGCACGGTTAATTCTTTTTCAAAAAAGGCTTCCAGTAAATTGATGATAATGCCTTTAAATTCGGTAAAGTTGGTGTTTTCAGTCACATACAGACCTTCAATCTGATGGAACATCGGCGAATGCGTCTGGTCTGAATCACAACGATATACACGCCCCGGGCAGATGATCCGAATCGGCGGCTTGCTCACTTCCATGGTACGGATTTGTACACCCGATGTATGGGTACGCAGTAAATGCTGGGCATCAAAATAAAACGTATCGTGCATGGCACGCGCAGGATGATGCCCCGGAATATTTAAAGCTTCAAAGTTGTGATAATCATCTTCAACTTCTGGACCTTCTGCCACCAGAAAGCCGGCTTTGGTAAAAAACTGGCTAATACGCTCACGTACTTGCGTCACAGGATGAATGCTACCAATGTGTTGACCACGACCCGGTAAACTGATGTCGATGGTTTCGCTGGCAAGTTTTGCCTGTAAAGCCTGTTGTTGTAATGCTGTCTGACGTTCGGTCAGTGCGTTGTTAATCGCTTCACGAACGGCATGGATTTTTGCCCCTTCAACTTTGCGTGTTTCGGGATCCATTTTACCCAGTGATTTTGACTGCTCTGCAAGCTGACTTTTTTTCCCTGTAAATTGCACACGTACTTGATCAAGTGCTGCAAGATCATTGGCTGCTGCAATCGCAGCCAACGCTTCATTGGTCAGAGCTTCCAGTGACATAATAACTCTCGTTGATTGATTCATATGTTAAAAACCGCTCTATTCTAGCAGTTTTTTAAGCCAGTTTAACCCTCTCTACGCTGTGAAAGCAGATAAAAATCTTCGCCTTACTCCTCGTATCTTGATGAAATAATTTTTCTCGACAATACAAAAAGCTGATGCTTATCCAAATACTGCCCTTTTCTAATATTTATTCTGTAATAAATCGCTTAAATGCGCTTTCACATTTGTCCATTCACCATGAACAATGCTATACATCACAGTATCGCGAATGCTGCCATCTTTACGCAAAGCATGCCCACGAATCACCCCATCTTTTTTTGCACCCAGACGTTCAATTGCTTTTTGACTGGCAAAATTAAATTGATCGGTACGAAAACCTACTGTATTGGCCTTTAATACCTCAAAAGCATGTTGTAACAGCAAAAATTTACAGGTGGTATTGACATAGGTACGTTGATAGGTCTTGGCATACCAAGTATAGCCAATTTCCACACGCCCAAGTGCAGGCACAATATCATGATAACTACTGGTACCAATCACAATATCCTGCTCAATATCAATCACGGCAAAAGCAAATCGGCTACCCACATCTTTTTGTTCAAGTGCCTGAGCAATATATTCATCAACCTTTGTATAATGGGGTGTAGACGTTACCCGCAATGTCCACAGTTCTCCATCTTGGCATGCTTTAGCCAAACCATCAGCATGGCTAAAATCCAAAGGTTCCAGACGCACACCACATTGACTTAAGATCACCCCATTTGCCAAGAAATTTGTCATTTCATCCATATTTTAAACACTCGATTTATCTTAAATTGAAACATGATCATACCTAGAAAGAATTGCTAAACAGTACACGATCAACGCCTATCGGATAAACAGGTTTTTGGCTAGTATAAATTTCAGCCTGACTAAACCATTTTGCAATAAACTGCGTCCCATCGGTTTCGCAGCCCAATACTTGCGGTTGATCATATATACGTTGATCTTTTAATTGTGCATGATACATAAACACAATTTCGTGACCTTGTTTGCCATTAAAAGTAAATAAATTTTCATATACCTCTAGCAATCCAAGCACATGGATTTCTGCACCAATCTCTTCAAGTACTTCTCTTTCAATGGCCTGTTGCGATGTTTCGCCAAACTCAATGCTACCACCGATCGGTCTTAGATAATGTTCATCTTTGGCTGGATCATAAGCTTCTGATAATAAAACTTTGTCATTATGACGAAAAATACACAAAGCTTTAGCGCGAATTGTTTGCATCATCTTTCTCTGATTAAAGCTGCTGTAAAAATGCTTTTGTTTGTTTTGTTGAAGTTAAATGAATAAATTGAATATGTTGATATTTCGGGTCTTGCATCATTGCCAAATACTTTTGTCGGTTTTTAGGATATTTTTGAATCATCCAAATAAAAATAGATTCTTTGGATAACATCATTTTAAAACTTTCCCGATTATTGGAATCTGACCATAATTGTTTGCGACTGATGACACGACTCAATGTTCGTTTAAATAAGCGATATAGATTTAACGAAAATGAATAATCCAACCAAATAATCGTATCTACTTGTTGCCAGATCATTCCCGTAGCACGAGTGTAAATATTATCAATCACCCATCCCTGTGATGCAGCCCGTATACTGTGTTCAAGTTTCGCCAAAAACTCTGTATCAGGCGATTCTTGCCAATCATCTAACCATAATAAATTATCCAATTCGATATAGCTTAATTGAAGTTTTTTTGATAACGCTCGTGCAAGCGTTGATTTTCCCGAACCTGTTGTCCCCACGATATTGATATAACGCATAATAATGTAAATTGACCAATAAGATCAGCCAAGTTTATCAAACTGGTCATTGTGATAGAGATTTTATTGCGTACACTCGTTACATAATGATTTTAATGATACAGGATCGTCAGCATGAGCGAAGCTTATATTTTTGATGCGATTCGCACGCCCCGCGGTAAAGGAAAAAAAGATGGTAGTTTATACGAAGTCAAACCCATTACACTCGTCACCACGCTATTACATGCCTTACAACAACGTCAGCAGCTTGATACTGCAAAAGTCGAAGATATTATTTTAGGCTGTGTTACCCCAATTGCCGATCAGGGTGGCGATATTGCCAAGACCGCTGCCATTGCCGCAGGCTGGAGTGATCAGGTCGCTGGTGTGCAAATCAATCGTTTTTGTGCCTCAGGTCTGGAAGCTGTTAATTTAGCGGCTCAAAAAATTCGTTCAGGCTGGGAAGATTTAATCGTGGCAGGTGGTGTCGAATCCATGTCACGGATTGCCATGGGTTCAGATGGCGGACCTTGGGCACTGGATCCAGAAACCAATTTAAAATCCTCATTTGTTCCGCAAGGTATCGGCGCAGATTTAATCGCCACTTTAGATGGTTATAGTCGTACAGATGTCGATACTTTTGCGCTACAGTCCCAGCAAAAAGCTGCACAAGCGCAAGCCAATGGGTATTTTGATCGCTCTATCATTGCTGTCAAAGATGCCGCAGGGGTGACGATTCTGGATAAAGATGAGTTTATTCGTGGCAATACTACAGTTGAAAGTTTAGCCAAACTCAATGCCAGTTTTGAAATGATGGGGCAAATGGGCTTTGATGCTGTTGCCTTACAAAAATATCCAGAAGCACAAAAAATCAATCATGTCCATCATGCAGGGAATTCATCAGGCATTGTTGATGGTGCAGCATTGCTCTTGATTGGCTCAGAAAAAGCCGCACAGGAACTAGGTTTAAAACCTCGTGCCAAAATTATTGCCACGGCACTGGTCGGGACAGATCCTACCATTATGCTGACTGGCCCTGCCCCTGCGGCACGTAAAGCATTGCAAAAAGCTGGTTTAACCATTGATGATATTGATTTATTTGAAGTCAATGAAGCTTTTGCAGCGGTAGTGATGCGCTTTATCAATGAATTAAATGTGCCTGCGGAGAAAGTCAATGTTAATGGTGGTGCAATTGCCATGGGACATCCGCTGGGTGCCACAGGTGCAATGATTATCGGCACATTACTGGATGAACTAGAACGTCAAAACAAAAAACGTGGTTTAGCCACCCTCTGCGTAGGCGGTGGGATGGGGATTGCCACCATCATTGAAAGAGTTTAAGGAGTAAAGTCATGAGCGCAATTCAATATCACAAAAATGCCGATAACATCGTGATTTTAACCTTGGATTCCCCCAATCAATCTGCCAACACCATGAATGCAGATTTTCGTGAGGCTTTAACCGACACAGTTAAAACACTTGCTCAGGAAGACAAAATCACAGGCGTTATTTTTACCTCGGCAAAAAAAACTTTCTTTGCTGGAGGAGATCTTGATGATCTGATCCAAATTCAACCCGAACATGTCACAGCATTTTTTCATACCATTCAGGAACTGAAAACCCAGCTACGTTATATCGAAACTTTGGGTGTGCCTGTGGTGGCGTGTTTAAATGGTACAGCCTTGGGTGGCGGCTGGGAAATTGCTTTAGGCTGTCATCATCGTATTGCCTTAGCCGACCCTAAAGCCAAGTTTGGTTTACCCGAAGTTACTCTAGGTTTACTCCCCGGTGGTGGTGGCATTGTGCGTATGGTCCGTTTACTTGGTTTACAAACTGCATTCCCTTATCTATTGGAAGGTAAACAGTTGGGTGTAGAGCAAGCCCTTAAGGCTGGTTTAATCCATGACACTGCGCAAACACAAGCAGAATTACTGGAAAAAGCCATTGCATGGGTCAAAGCCAATCCAAAGAGCCAACAACCTTTTGATGTTAAAGGCTATAAAATTCCAGGTGGTGATCCCAAAACCCCTGCGGTTGCACAGATGCTTGCGATTGCCCCAGCCATATTAAGGGATAAAACCAAAGGTTGCTACCCTGCACCAGAAGCCATCATGGCAGCAGCAGTAGAAGGTGCACAGGTCGATGTTGATACCGCCCTACGTATAGAAAGTCGTTATTTTACCCTGCTTGCTACAGGTCAAGTCGCCAAGAACATGATTGGTACATTCTGGCACGGATTAAATGCGATTAAGGCAGGTGCCAGCCGTCCACAAGGCATTGCCAAATGGCAAGCCCAAAAAGTAGGTGTACTCGGTGCAGGCATGATGGGTGCTGGTATTGCCTATGCTACTGCGATCAAGGGAATCCCGGTCATCCTTAAAGATGTTTCGATTGAGGCGGCGGAAAAAGGCAAAGCCTATAGTCAAAAATTACTGGAAAAACGTGTTTCTCGTGGTCGTTTAACCACGGAAAAAAAAGATCAAATTTTAGCCCTCATCCAACCGACTGCCGAAGCCAAAGACTTGCAGGGATGTGATCTGATCATTGAAGCAGTATTTGAACATCAGGAATTAAAAGCGAAGGTCACAAAAGAAGCAGAACAATATTTGCTAGATGGCGGTGTTTTTGCCTCAAATACATCGACCTTACCGATTACAGGTTTAGCTCAAACCAGTAAGGATGCAACACACTTTATTGGTCTGCATTTCTTTAGTCCAGTGGATAAAATGAAATTGGTAGAAATCATCAAAGGACAACATACCTCTGATGAAACACTGGCACGTGCTTATGATTTTGTACAACAAATCGGAAAAATACCCATTGTCGTTAATGACAGTCGTGGTTTCTTTACCAGTCGAGTATTTGGGACATTTGTACAGGAAGGTATGCGCTTGCTGGCCGAAGGGGTACATCCCGCCAAAATTGAAATGGCAGCACTTAAAGCAGGTATGCCTGTTGGCCCACTTGCCATTCAGGATGAAGTCAGTCTGACCTTATCAGAACACATTGGCAATGAAGCACGTAAAGCCCTTGCAACTGAAGGAAAATCCTTGCCACATTCACCGAGTGAAGATGTACTACAATGGATGATTCATCAACAAAACCGTAAAGGTAAAGCCGCAGGCGCAGGCTTTTATGAATATCCTGAAAGCGGAAAAAAATATCTTTGGGAGGGTTTAAGCTATTGGGCAAAAGATCATGACCTGACCGAGCAAGATATTATTGACCGTATTTTGTTTGTACAGGCACTAGATACGCTACGCTGCTATGAAGAAAATGTACTGGAATCGGTAGTCGATGCCAATGTCGGTTCAATTTTTGGTATCGGCTTTGCGCCATGGACAGGTGGGGCAATTCAGTATTTAAATCAATATGGTCTAGACAAAGCATTACAACGTGCTAATACTCTTGCAGCCAAATATGGTGAACGATTTAAAGCGCCAGAATTGTTAAAAAAACATGCTGCATCAGGTGAAATCATTCAATAACATCTGGATTCAAATCACTTACTGAAAGAGTATTCATCTACTTTTTCGGTTTTTATCGTTATTTCACTAAAACAGCAAATTTTTCCTTTAATACACCCAAACCTGTTTTGGGTAATTTTACATGATGCACTTGTTTAAATTTTTCCAGTTCCTGTTCCAGTTTTTGTATTTTGTCACGTTGTACTTCGATGATGGTCACTTGATGTTCGATAATATCTTTATATTTAGCAATGACTTTTTGTTGTAATGCATGGGTTATCTTCATCACATTTTCCAATGTATCTATTTAACCTAATCAACAAGATACTTTGAAAATATGTCATTGTGATGAATTCTATTTAATCGCAAACATGTAAGTGGAAACTTTATAGCACACTCGGATTCACCGAAACTGCATTTAAGACTAACTGATATTTTATCTTAATCTTTCAGTATATTAAGCAATCCATTCCCCAGAATTGAGCGAAAAATATGAAAAATCAATAACGCTGAATCTATGCGATCACACCGAATAGATGACCAAATCAAATATAAAGAGTTTAAATATCAGTGTACTAAATTACCCAGTTCATTTTTCACTGGTCTTCTCGAAATAGATAATATATATTCGATAATGATTATTATTATCATAAAAAGAGGATCAAAATGAGTGACAATCCAAACTGGCGAATTATTGCGCCAGTGAAAAAACAAATTAACTTTGCGATCTTACTCTCGACTTTATCTGCAATCTGCACAGTTGCTTTACTGGTTGCGATTGCCTATCTGGTACAGGCCTTGCTACAACAACACATTACACAGATTTATACGATCTTTAGCGTAATTGTATTACTCACCATTATTGCTTATGTCTTACGCTTAAATGCGTTTAACCAATCTCATTTTGCTGCATTCAGATTGGAAGCAATTTTGCGTAAAAACATGAGTGTGCATCTTGCCACATTACCTTTAGGCTACATTACCACGACTGGTTCGGGCGCGATCAGCAAAATCATGCAGGATGACGTAAAATCACTGCATGCCTTTGTGGCTGATGCAACACCACTTTTTGCCCGTGCCTACGTTTTCCCTGTTCTCACATTTCTGGCATTGCTCTGGTTTGACTGGCGTATGGCCTTACTCAGTGTTGCCATCTTGATTGTAGGCATGCTGATTATGTCATTGGTGATGAAAAATCACGATGAAATGAATAAGGTTTATAATCAGGCACGGGAAAATGTAAACGGTGCAGTCATCGAGTTTGTACAGGCTATGCCCGTCGTACGAACATTTGACGGTGGACAAAAGTCCTTCCGCCGTTATGAAAACGCGCTATATGCCTATAAAGTGATTCTTAGCGACTGGTACAAACAAAGCGGATTAACAGCCCGAATTTCCATGTTAATCCTGAATCCCCTACCCACGTTTGTGATCTTGCTGATTATCGGTATTTATTTATGGCAACACGGGCAGTTAAGTTTTGAGGTGCTGGTCGCCACTCTGTTACTCGGTACGGGCATGGTGGAATCCTTAATGCCCTATATGAGTTTGTATCATCTGATTGAAAAATCAAAAATTAGTGCAACCCGTATTCTAGAATTACTTGCCGTGGCGCCTTTGCCACAAACTGAACACAGCAAGACACCAGAACAACACGCTATCGTGTTTGAACACGTTAATTTTCGTTATCCAGAACGTCAAATACTGGCATTAAAAGACATTAATTTTACTGTCCCTGAATATAGTTTTACCGCATTGGTTGGTGCATCAGGTGCAGGTAAATCCACTGTTGCCAAATTGATTCCCCGTTTCTGGGATGTCGATAGCGGGGCAATTAAAATTGGCGGCATTAATATCAAGGATATCGCCACAACAGATCTGATGGCACAAGTTGCCTTTGTCTTTCAGGATAATTTTCTATTTTCCGATACCATTGCCAATAATATCCGGCTGGGTGTACCGCATGCCACAGAAGAACAGATTCGGGAAGCAGCACGTTTAGCACAAGCAGATGAGTTTATCCGTAATCTCAATGATGAATATGATACGCAAGTGGGCGAACGTGGTGCCAATCTTTCTGGCGGACAGCGCCAGCGGATCACCATCGCCCGTGCGATTTTGCAGAATCGTCCCATCCTTATTCTGGATGAAGCAACCGCATTTGCCGATGCCGAAAATGAAGCATTATTGATGCAAGCCCTAAAAAATCTGATGCATGGCAAGACTGTAATCATGATTGCCCATCGTCTTGCCACGATTCAGCATGCCGATCAAATTCTATTTTTTGATCAAGGTGAATTAATCGAACAAGGTACACATCAACAATTATTGCAAAAACAGGGTCGCTATGCCGAATTATGGCAGGCATTTCAACAGGCACAGCATTGGCATATTGCACTGAAGCCCGTCTCTTCAGTTGCTCAGGGAGAATCTTCTCATGGCTGATATACATCACAAAACACAGCGTATTCATTCCCTTAAAGAAATTTATCAGCAGATGTTACGTTCCGCAGGCGATGAACAGGCCAGTTTGCGTAAGGCATTTCTCCTCATGACCTTATCTGCCATTTGTCAGGGGATCGCATTTAGTTGTCTTTATCCTATTTTTCTGGCAATGGCTACGCAGCAGATTTCCAACATCACTTTTTGGCTGGTTGTTTTAACTGCTTTTGTGCTGTTGAGTTCGGCGCTACGCTGGAAGGCACAGGATTACGACTATCAAGGCCATGCTGCACAGGCACAACATGTCTTAAGAACCAACCTTGGAGAAAAATTAAGACAAATTCCCCTACAATTATTATCGAAAAAACGTGCTGGCGAATGGAATGCCACCATTGCTGGCAGTGCTGATGAAGTCATTGCCTATACCTTGACTGTGGTCAGTATCATGCTGTATGCCTTGGTGGTACCGATTACTGTCGGCATTTTATCGTTTTTCTTTGACTGGCGTATTGCTCTGATTATTTTACTGATCTTTCCTGCAATTATTCCCTTATATCGCTGGCGTAAACCTGCCTATGATCGTGGCATGCAGATGATGAGTCAACTCAATGGCGAATTGAATGCCGAGCTGGTGGAATATACTCAGGGCTTGCCAGTGTTAAAGGCAGCCAATTGTGTAGGTGATCAGACGCAGCGTCTTTACCTGATGATTGATAAAGTTCATATAGCACAGGAGATCGGCCATCGTAAAGGTGGTAAGCCCAATCTGATCGTCACCTCTGCAATTGAAGTGGGTTTACTGATTGCTATTGCAATTGGCCTATGGTTGGTATTGTTTGGTTATAGCAATGCAATGTATTTTATTGCCATGCTGGTGATCATCATTCGTTTTGCCGAACCGATTGCTGCATTTACCTCAATGACCATGTTTTTCAGTTTACTTGAAGCGGGTTATGCCCGTATTGAAAATATGCTGAATATTCAGCCTTTAATCACCCATACACCAACACAACTGCCAACCCGCTTTAATATTCATTTTGATCAGGTCAGTTTTCAATATGAACAGGACAACGATAAAAGTAATGATGAAAATCAGGACTGGGCATTACATCAGATTAATCTCCATATTCCAGAAAAAAGTCTGACGGGTCTGGTTGGGCATTCAGGTTGTGGAAAAACCACCTTGACACGCTTGATCATGCGTTATGCAGATTGTCAGCAAGGTCAGGTTAAAATTGGCGGTATTGACATTAAAAATATGCTTCCGCATGAATTGATGTCTTATATCTCGGTGGTGTTTCAGGATGTATATTTATTCGATGACAGCATCATGAATAATATTAAAATGGCCAAAGAAGATGCCACCGAAGCAGAAATCATTGCGGTTGCCAAACGGGCACAATGCCATACGTTTATCTCGCAACTCCCGGAAGGCTATCAAACCCGTATTGGTGATATTGGTGGCAGCCTTTCTGGAGGTGAAAGACAACGCATTTCCATCGCACGGGCATTGTTAAAAGATGCACCAATTGTCATTCTGGATGAACCGACTGCGGCACTGGATACCTTTAGTGAACTGGCTGTACAGGCAGCAATTGATGAACTGGTGAAAGACAAAACCGTGATTGTGATTGCACATCGCCTATCCACCATTGTTGCTGCAAGCAATATTATTGTGTTGGAACAGGGCGAGGTTCTGGAACAAGGTACGCATCAGGCATTGCTGGACAAACAAGGCAGATATGCACAGCTCTGGCGATTACAATATGCCGGTGAGAACATGCCTAGTTAATCCTGATCATGATTAAAATCAAATCAGTTTGTGCCTGTCTAACAGGCACATCCAATCTTTTGATCGACCGGTAAATCCTTTAATAACAACTCCAGTGTATGTTTTTCAATACCATAAAAAGTTTTTAACTGCTGTACCTGATCCAGAATATTTTGATCCACCTGTTTAAATGACTGTTGCCGGGTGGCCAGAATCATTTTGTTTTTACTGGTATGTTCCAACGATACAAATTCCAGCACTTTGGTTTCGTAGCCATAGGCTTGTAACAATAAAGCCCTTAAGGTATCAGTCAGCATTTCTGCTTGCTGTCCAGCATGTACGCCAAATTGCAGCATGGGTTTTAAAACCTGTGGCGCTTGCAACTGCGGACGTAATTCCTTATGACAGCATGGCGCGCACATAATGACTTTTGCGCCCAAACGAATACCAGTATGAATGGCAAAATCGGTGGCAACATCACAGGCATGTAGTGCAATCATCACATCGGTTTTTTCCGGAAAATAACTGCGTACATCACCCTGAAAAAAATTAAGCTGATCATAGCCTGCTTGCTGCGCCACATTCTGGCAAAATTTTACCAGTTCTTCCCGCAATTCAACGCCTGTCACGTGCGGCTGTAAATGTTGACCCAGTAAGTAATCATAAACAGCACAGGTCAGATAACCTTTACCTGAACCAAAATCCACCACATGTAAATCTCCTTGCTGCTTTAACTGTGCCTGTTCAATTGCACCTGCAAAAATTTCCACAAACTTGTTAATTTGTTTCCATTTACGTGCCATGCTGGGAATAATTTCGTGCTTTTGATCGGTAATACCCAACAATTGTAGAAACAAACGATCCTGTGCAATCCAGCGTTTTTTATTGCGATCATGAGATTGTGGTAGAGCCTGAACAACTGCATTTGATTTATGTTTACTTTGGCTCAGTTTCCATTGACCTTTTTTATATTTCAATTGAATTTCCCGACCCTCGGTAAATAAATTGATTTGCTGACATTGATTCAGCCATTCCTGTAATAATGCTGAAAACTCATGCCATGAATAATTTTTAGTAATATCCTGTGTTTGATAACGATACACCACATTCAGCAAAGTTTGATCTTTCAATACAATGCTGCGCACGGTTATTTTTTCCAGTTTTGCGATTTCACCTTGGTATTGACTCAAAATAATACGTTCAAAATGCTGTTGTTGCCATGCCTGCTCGACTTGATTAAAAAATTCAAGCTGATTGGGTTGTAAGATATTGGCAGTCATGGTGCTTCCATTATTTTAAGTCAAGTCGGCTATTTTAACCAACTTCAGTCCAAGCTGCATTAGCTTTGCAAAAATAGCAGAAATGCCATATCTTTTTTATGGATTATGGCGCATAAATAGATCCGATTTAAGCTTTAACTTTCCCGGACCATGATTAAAATTCCTTATACTTATAGTGCAGAAGAAGAAAGATTAAATGCATGGACACACGGTCTGGCTGCGATCCTTGCAATTTTGGGCACCATTTTCTTGCTGGTCAAAGCCGTCCCCCTATCCTGGCAAGCTGGAATCAGTATGCTGGCCTATGGACTAAGCCTGATTTTGTTATTTTCTGCGTCAACTCTCTATCATCTGTCTGATTCCGCAACACAGCGCATCTGGTTAAAAAAACTGGATCATACCGCAATTTATTATCTGATTGCCGGCACCTACACTCCTTTTCTGGCGCTCTTTTTACCCACTGAAAAAGCTAAAATTCTGCTTATTGCTCTATGGATTATTGCCCTCATCGGTACATTTTTTAAATTATTCTTTGTGCACCGCTTTCAGAAAATATCGTTGATCGCTTATATCGTGATGGGTTGGTTGGCTGTGCTGGTGATGGATGACATGAGAACCTATTTAAGCAGTACAGCGCTACAATTGCTCATTGCCGGCGGCTTATTTTATACCATTGGTACTATTTTTTATGCGGCCAAAAAATATAAATATACCCATGCCATCTGGCATATTTTTGTGGTCATGGGTGCTGCCAGTCATTTTTTTGCCATTTGGTCAATGCTGAACACTTTATCGTCTTAAATTTTTAATTTCAAAATGGCCAAGACCTCGTTAGAATAAGCAAATTTTCTTTCAGGGACATTGAAAACCATGGAAACTGCCGCTGCTGTTGATCAGCCTTTAAACTCAAAAGGACGCGTACTTGCCGCAAGTATGGTGGGAACAACCATCGAATTTTATGATTTTTATATTTATGCCACAGCAGCAGTCATTATTTTTCCGCATTTGTTCTTTCCAGACGGCGATCCCCAAGCCAATACTTTAAAATCTTTGGCAACATTTGCGATTGCCTTTATTGCCCGCCCCATCGGTTCGGCATTGTTTGGACATTTTGGTGACCGTATCGGACGTAAAGCAACGCTAGTGGCAGCTTTATTAACCATGGGAATTTCGACCATTGCAATTGGGTTATTGCCAACCTATCACGATATCGGGATTACGGCAGCACTTTTACTAGCTTTATGCCGTTTGGGCCAAGGGATTGGACTAGGCGGAGAATGGAGTGGTGCAGTTTTACTGGCCACGGAAAATGCACCTGAAGGAAAACGTGCATGGTATGGCATGTTTCCACAACTTGGCGCACCCTTTGGTTTAATTCTTGCCAATGGTTTCTTTTTATTGCTGGGTTCTATCTTAAGCGAACAACAATTTATGGCATGGGGCTGGCGCATTCCATTTCTTGCCAGTGCGATTCTGGTGATTATGGGCCTGTATATTCGTTTAAAATTACACGAAACACCAGCATTCCAACGGGTTCTGGATAAACAAGAGAAAAAAAATGTCCCTGTAGCAGAAGTGTTTAAACATCACCTGCCGATGCTAATCTTAGGTACATTGGCGGCGGTCTGTACTTTTGTAGTGTTCTATTTGACCACGGTATTCTCTTTAAACTGGGGAACCCAGCAGTTAGGCTATAGCCGTGAAGATTTCTTAAAAATGGTGACTCTGGCAACCTTATCTTTTGCTGCCTTTATTCCACTGTCGGCAATTCTGGCAGAAAAATTTGGTCGTCGCGCTACGTCAATTGTGATTTGTATTCTTGCTGCGATATTCGGTTTGTTCTTTGCCGATATGCTGGCGTCAAATAATCCCTTTACTGTATTTCTATTCTTATGCACAGGCTTGGGAATCATGGGACTTACCTATGGACCAATCGGTACAGTATTATCGGAATTATTCCCTACCTCGGTGCGTTATACCGGTTCTGCCCTGACTTTTAACATGGCAGGTATTCTTGGTGCATCTTTTGCACCATTAATTGCCACCTATCTGGCAACAACCTATGGTTTACAAGCCGTAGGCTATTATCTCTCCGGTGCAGCCATTTTATCCCTGATTGCCTTCCTACTGATTAAAGAAACCAAAAATATTGATGTTAATCGTCAGATTTAATGCTTTATTTTCAAGCCTGATCAAAATTTTGATTAGGCTTTTGATCAATAATATTTCAGCACAGGCTTTAAGCGTTAAATGATCAACTTTTCCAATACAATTTTTTTATTTTTTCCTCGTAATTTTTGCATATTTCTCTATCATTAGCCCATGTTGGCTAATTTTTTGCTTTTTTGGCCACGAACTTGCTGACAATCTACAGTATTTACGCTAGATTGGCGCACTTTTTTTAAAAAAGTGTTTTTGGGGAGGATCCACAGATGATCCTTAAACTATCATAGCGATCCTTGATCATCCTTATCTAAAAGAGGATAACGCCATTGACTACTCATACTGGGACTCAATCGGTAGCTAAACTGCAAAAAACGCTGGGTCTCTGGCACATCATTATTATCGGTTTAGCTTATATTCAACCCATGACTTTGTTCGATACTTTTGGTTTGGTATCAGAAGAAAGTCATTATCATGTACCTACATCCTATATTTTTGCACTCGTTGCCATATTGCTGACATCAATTAGCTATGGTCATATGATCAGACGCTATCCGTCTTCCGGATCTGCCTATACCTATGCTCAAAAATCAATCCATCCCAATGTTGGATTTATGGTGGGCTGGTCATCATGGCTGGATTATTTACTCTCACCGATGGTCAATATTGTCCTAGCAGTGATTTATCTTGAAGCACTATTTCCTGATGTCAATCACTGGATCTGGGTCGTGGTACTGACCGCATTTATGACCGGTGTTAATCTGCGTGGTGTCAAGTTTGTTGCCAACTTTAACAGTCTGATTGTTTTTGTACAGATTATCGTGATCATTGTCTTTACCTATCTGGTCTATCACAAGCTCAGTATGGGGATCAATGCCGATGGTAGTATGGTTGATCAGGACACTGCATATCAACTGTGGAGCCTTGCACCATTCTGGAATGAGCTGACCTCTGTAGGCGCGTTGATCACAGGGGCAACCTTGCTGTGCTTTTCATTTACTGGCTTTGATTCGCTTAGTTCATTGGCAGAAGAAACCAAAGATACCGAAAATACCCTGCCTAAGGCCATGTTTTTAACTGCTTTGTTTGCCGGAATTATTTTCATTATCAGCACATATTTTATGCAGGTTTATTTCCCGAACGATCCGAAAACTTATTTTGAAGATATTGCTGCAACGCAACCTGATATTTTGTTACTGGTTGGTGGTTCATTATTCCAGTCTTATGTACTGGCTTTTGCCATTGTCACTGTGATGGCTTCTGGAATTTCAGCACATGCAGGGGTCTCACGCCTGATGTATGTGATGGGACGTGATGGTGTCATCAACAAAAAGATTTTTGGTCATATTAGTCCAAAATCATTTACCCCTTCCTATAACATTATGATTGTTGGTGCTGTCGCATTAACTGCGGGCTTTATGGATCTGGATTTTGTGGTGTCCCTTATCAGTTTTGGTGCACTTACAGCATTTAGCTTTGTCAATTTGTCGGTGATTTCCCGTTATGCGTTGCGTGATCGTAGAACGAAGACACCCAAGGATATTTTCCAATATGTGGTGATTCCATTACTTGGCTTTATGAGTATTTTTGCGTTATGGCTAGAAATTGAAGAAACTTCGCTTAAATACGGGCTGATCTGGGCAGTACTTGGTGTCGGTTATCTGGCTTATAAAACTGGCGGTTTTACTCGACCAGCACCGCAATATAACGAGTTTGATGATTAAGCTTCGATATATGCCCTATCAGGTCTATTGCATTTAATCGAATTGATATCGTCTATCCCACTGATTAGGTCAACGTTTAAGTTGACCTAATTTTTATTATTTAATTAAAAAATAACGATAAATTTTTTGATGTTCTGCACTTATTTCATTTTTTACAATGTCACTTTTTTGTGACCAGAACTCTATTTTCTTTTTGCTTCTGCCTAAAAAATAAGTGTATCCGTGTTAACTGTTTAGTCCAGAAATGATCATAATTTCCTTTATTTGCTCATCTCTAGCCGTCAAATAAACATCTCAAGAAACCCATAATATATTTTATTTTTCAGTTATATAGTATTAGATCTTTATATTACATCAAATTAATACTTCCTTGATTTTTCTCAGTTGCATACCGCCTCACTCTAAATCAATAAAATTGCAATTCTTATAAGATTTATAACAAAAGGAACACATGCTTCAATTGAACTTTATTTTCCGTAGGTCGATAGTAACGACAGAATTTAGTCTTAAGAATTAAACATTACTGCACGATGACTTAACAACAATAGGTCAATAAAACTTAACTTTTATCTTCCTATTTTTATATAAAAAGGACAGTGTTATGACGTGGTTACAAAGTCAGCTCAGTCATTCTCCCGAAATACTCATTTTCTTGTCGTTGGCAATTGGCTTCTGGATCGGCCAATTCCAACTGGGCAAATTTCAGCTGGGCGGTGTCGCCGGATCCTTGATTGTCGCTGTTGCGCTAAGTTTACTCAATGTCCCTATTGATAATGGTGTTAAATCCATTCTATTTGCCTTGTTTATTTATGCCGTTGGTTTCGAAAGTGGTCCCCAGTTTTTCAAATCTCTAGGACCTAGTTCCATCAAAGAAATTTTACTTGCGGTGTTTATGGCCGTGGTGGGCTTAATTACCATTCTAGTACTGGCAAAAATGTTCCATCTGGATAAGGGACTTGCTGCGGGCTTGGCCGCCGGTGGCATGACCCAATCTGCAATTATCGGTACAGCAAGTGATGCCATTGCCCGTCTGGATTTACCTTTGGATCAAATTCAGAAATTGCAAGCCAATGTGGCGATTGGTTATGCCGTGACGTATATTTTTGGATCGTTGGGTGCCATTATTGTTTGTGTCAATATCTTACCCAAATTTATGGGCAAAGATATCCATGATGATGCGATTAAAGCACAAAACCAACAATTAAAAGGCGCATTTGTCCTGACTTCAGGACAATCATTGGCGATTCCGGATATTGTTGGCCGTATTTATCAGGTGGAAAAAATTGATCATCTTAGCGTGGCACAAGTTGAAACCATGGGCAAAAACATCACCATCGAACGGTTAAAAAGAAAAAATCGTCTAATCGATATTGCCCCGGATACCCTGATTCAACAGGGTGATATTGTGCTCATGGTTGGACGGCGCGCTGATGTGGTTGCCATTGCGGATCAAATCGGCAAAGAGTTGCAATCTTCAGACGGTATCGATGTGGTGATGAATACCGATGACATTGTATTAAAAAATCCCAAATATATCGGCAGAACACTGGGCGATATTAAATCTTCAACCTCTGCGATTTTAAGACACGGAATCTTTATTCTGAGCATTAAACGCAATGATGATCCTGTCCCACTTCAGGATGATACAACTGTTTTACAGGGGGATGTGATTACTGCCTATGGTGTAGAACAAGATTTAAAACGCTTTGCTCATGAAGGTGGGATTCCAATTCCAAATACTATTCGAACCGACTGGATTTTTCATGGCGCCGGTTTGGTGGTGGGTTTATTGATCGGCCTGATCGTGATTCGTATTGGTAGTATCCCAATCACACTAGGTGCAGGCGGTGGTGCCCTACTTTCCGGTCTGTTATTTGGCTGGCTCAGAACACGGCATCAAACCAGTGGTTCCATGCCACCGGCAGCCTCTCAGATTTTAAAAGATTTAGGTTTGGCAGGTTTTGTTGCCGCTGTCGGTCTGCAATCGGGTTTACAAGCCATACAGACCATTAAAGAAAGTGGTGTATCACTCTTCATGATTGGTGTGTTGGTTACATTGATTCCCCTGCTGCTCTCTATGCTTTTTGCACGTTATGTACTGCGTTACGACAATGTCGCTGTTCTGGCAGGTGCTTTGTCAGGTGCCCGTAGTGCCAATCCGGCATTCGGTGGTGTATTGGATAAAGCCGGCAATAGCATTCCAACGGTTCCCTTTGCAATTACCTATGCCTTGGCCAATGTGTTTTTGACACTTTTAGGCCCTTTGGTTGTAGCATTTGCATAACCCCGATTTTCATACAACAGTTTTCACTTTTTAAAAAGACAAGATTGGAGAAATATAATGTCTACTACAGATTATTCAAAATTTGCAAAACTCAGTCCTTTTGAACTTAAAGATAATTTAATGGCCTTGGCACAAAGCCATGCCGATCGATTGATGCTCAACGCAGGTCGCGGAAATCCGAACTTCATGGCAACCATTCCACGCCGGGCCTTTTTCCAATTGGGCCTATTTGCTACCACCGAAGCAGAATTTTCCTTTGCCTATATGTCCGAAGGTGTAGGCGGTTTCCCACGTAGCAAAGGTTTAATGGCACGTTTTGATGATTTTTTACTGGAAAATAAAGATAAACCCGGGGTACTTTTTTTAAGTAAAGCCATTTCTTATATCCGCGACCAGCTGGGGTTGGATGCCTATCAGTTTTTACAGGAAATGGTAGAAGGTGTTTTGGGATGTAATTATCCGGTTCCTGACCGAATGTTGCGCTTATCTGAACAAACCATTAAAGAATATATCATTCGGGAAATGGGCATTAAAAATTTAAATGCAGATGCTTTCGACTTATTTGCTGTTGAAGGTGGTACTGCGGCCATGGCCTATATTTTTAATTCTTTAAAAGAAAATAAAATCTTAAATCATGGGGATAAAATTGCGATTGGTTCGCCAATTTTCACCCCCTATCTTGAAATTCCAAAACTCAACGATTACCAACTCGAACAAGTGCATATCCAAGCTGATCCTGCGCTAAACTGGCAATATCCCGAATCAGAATTACGGAAACTTGAAGATCCCTCAATCAAGGCATTTTTTCTGGTCAATCCGAGTAATCCACCTTCTGTAAAAATCAGTGATGAAAGCCTGGATATCATTGCCGATATTGTGGCCAAACGTCCAGATCTAATCCTGTTAACTGATGACGTCTATGGCACTTTTGCCGACGATTTCCAATCCCTATTTTCTATTTGTCCCGATAACACCATTTTGGTATATTCATTCTCTAAATATTTTGGTGCGACCGGCTGGCGTTTAGGGGTGATTGCTCTGAGCCATAATAATATTCTTGATCAAAAAATACGTCAGTTAGCCCCAGGCGATCAACAAGAATTGGCAGACCGATACGCGTCTCTGACCGCAGAACCGGAAAATTTTAAAATGATTGATCGTATGGTGGCAGACAGTCGTACTGTGGCGCTCAATCATACAGCCGGGTTATCCACACCACAGCAAATTCAAATGGTGCTATTTGCTTTATTCAATATGATGGATGCCACACAAAACTATAAAAAAGCCCTGAAAACAGTCATTCGTAATCGTGATGCGGCGTTATACCGTCAACTTGGCGTACAGCGGCAAGATAATCCAAACAGTGTAGATTACTACACTTTAATTGATCTGGATCAAACCTGCCGTGCACTATACGGAGATGCCTTTGCCGATTGGGTGATTCAAAGCAAAAATCCAACCGATTTACTCTTTAGAGTCGCCGATGAAACCGGTGTGGTTTTATTACCTGCCTCAGGTTTTGGGGTAACACATTCTGCGGCACGTGCATCACTGGCCAATCTAAACGAATACCAATATGCCGCTATTGGTAAATCATTAAGAGCTTTTGCAGAAGAATATTATCAGGAATATCAAAAACAACTGAAATCTTAAGCATAAGATATCAGTCGCTATAAGATTAAAACTGCGTTGCAGTACAAAATAGTAAGCAACGCAGTTTTTTGTCATTTCAGAGATCAATGTCTTGAAATACCAAAGGTGAGTAAGCTAAGTTTATAAAGCCAGAGGATAGGTGCTAACTCACCTCTTACTTAAAACATGCTTAGACTCGGATTTAAAAATTCGAGTCTTTGTTTTATACGAAATTAGATTAAATACTGAGGTTATTTAGCGCGAGATATAAAATCTTTCAGTAATTTTTGCCACACGTTGTGCAAAAACTTTTGCAGTTTCCAAATCTCCTGTCGGAATTTCATCTACGCCCGCATCTGCTGGTGTTTGTACCAATAGTCCTACAGAACCCCCTAAACTATTGATGTCCTCACGTGTCGCTTGTTTCGTATTGGCAGGTAATAACCCTAAACTGACCCAGATTCCGCCATGCTGAGAAGCAAGCGTCTGTAACTGATATAAGGTAAGTTGTTTATCACCATTTAAACTGGCACTATTGGTAAATCCTGCAAAAATCTTATCTTGCCACTCTCGAGTTGCCCATAATTTTGACGTCGCATCGGCAAATTTCTTAAACTGCCACGGGGCAGCACCCATATAAGTTGGGACCCCAAATACAATTGCGTGTGCATCATTTAAGATTTGCCAATCGGTATCGGCAATTTCACCTTGTTGATCAATTTCAATCAATGCTGCATTAATTTCATTTGCAAATGTTTCAGCGACCACTTTGGTATGTCCGTATCCAGAGTAATATACTACTGCAACTTTAGCCATCTTGGTTCCCGTGTGTTTATCAATAATTATTCTATAATATATTTTAGAAACCAAGTGTCAATTAGTTACCCATAAGTAACCTACTTAGATCTTATATCCTTATCACAACTAAATATTTTGGAGAATTTTATGCATGATGATCTGAAATATAATGTTTATCGCCAGCAATGCCCTGCCCGTTTGTTTTTTGAAAAAATTGCTGATAAATGGGTGCTACTGATTTTATATTTATTGGAGCATCAGCCGTTACACTTCAATCTTTAAAAAAAAGCATTGAAGGTATCTCACCCAAAGTGTTGTCGCAAAAATTGAAAATGTTAGAACGAGATGGTTTTATTAGCCGCCATGTGCAATCGACTTCACCTATCCGGGTAGAATATCAGTTAACGAATCTTGGCCGGGAAGTATCGAAAACAGCGAATCAATTGAAAAATTGGGCGGAAAAAATATTGAACAAATTTTACATGCACAGCAGATATATGATGCACAACAAAAATAAGCGCGTATTGATCTAGTTCAATCTGCACTGTATTGCGTGACAGCTTAAATTAAAGGCTGAAACCCTTGTTGCCGCCATGCTTCATAGACAATCACTGCCGTAGCATTAGATAGATTTAAACTACGAGAATTTTCTGCCATTGGCAGTCGAATCCAATTTTGTTGGGGAAACAACAGGCGCACTTGTTCAGGTAAACCCCGAGTTTCAGGTCCCATTAATAAAGCTACCGGTTGGTTGAGATCAACTGTATAAGGTGCCGCAGAACCTTTAGTGGTTAAGGGAAAAACTTGTTCAGGGCTGATACCATGTTCAGCCAAATGGGCAAGACAGGTTTCAATATTGTCCCAGATTTGCATTCTGGCCCATTCATGGTAATCCAGCCCTGCCCGTTTCAGTTTCTTATCATCCAGTTCAAAACCTAAAGGTTTGATCAAGTGCAAGCGTGCACCGGTATTGGCACATAAGCGAATAATATTACCGGTATTACTTGGAATTTCAGGTTCAAACAGGACAACATGAATCACTTCATTACTCACTTATAAATATTTCATTGGTAGCTTAGGCACCGTCTTTTTGCAGAGCTACATTACTCAGGCACAGCCTTCGCCTTGCGCTCGGACAGCGATTATCAATCGCTGTTACAGTACTATCGCACCTATCCTCTTTGCTCAGGCATAGCCTTCGCCTTGCGCTCGGACAGCGATTATTAATCGCTGTTCTATCCTCGCTCATGCCATTGCAATTGCTCGCGCAATTTTACCACTTCACCAATAATGGTCAGGGTCGGTGCCTGAATTTCGTATTCAGCTACTTTATCTGCAATATCAGCCAAGGTACCAATCACGACTTTTTGCTCAGGCGTGGTGCCTTTGGAAATCAATGCCACCGGCATATTAGGACGTTGACCATGTGCAATCAGGTTTTTACAGATTTTCTCTAGTCCGACCAAACCCATATACAACACCAAGGTCTGATTTTCATAAACCAGTTCATCCCATGGTAATTCAGGTGAACCTTCTTTTAAGTGTCCGGTTAGAAACCTTACACTTTGCGCATAATCACGATGTGTTAAGGGAATACCCGCATATGCCGAACAACCTGAAGCTGCGGTAATCCCCGGCACCACCTGAAAAGTCACCCCGGCATCAAACAGTTGCTGAATTTCTTCACCACCACGGCCAAAGATAAACGGATCACCACCTTTTAAGCGACAGACCCGTTTCCCTGCCTGTGCATATTTAACCAGCAATGCATTAATGCCTTCCTGTGGTACAGCATGATTGGAACGTGCTTTGCCGACATAAATTTTTTCTGCATCACGACGACACATATCCAGAATCGGCTTGGACACCAAACGATCATAAATCACCACATCCGCCTGCTGCATTAACCGTAAAGCCTTTAAAGTCAGCAATTCCGGATCACCCGGCCCGGCACCGACCAGATAGACTTCACCTTTTGGTGCTTGCCAGTCCATTAAAGCCTGCTGAATATAGGTATCTGCATCACTTAAATTGTCATGAAAGACCTGTTCTTTTAAAGGGCTGGCATACAAGTCTTCCCAGAAAATCCGACGTTCATCCGGATTACTGATTTTTGCTTTCACGGTTGCCCGCCATTTACCGGAAAATTCGGCCAGTTTGCCCATCCCATGCGGAATACTGCTTTCCAGTTGGGTACGGATCTGACGTGATAATACCGGTGATGTACCATTACTCGCCACCGAAATCAGCAACGGTGAACGATCAATAATCGCAGGCACCATAAACCGACAATGTGGAATATCATCGACACTATTGACCAATATATTCTGCGCTTCACAATACAGGAAAACCTGTTGATTCACTTCTGCCTGATTGGTTGCAGCAATCACCAGTCGATAATGTCTGATCTGCATCTCGGTAGAAAATTCGGTCTTGCTGAATTGTCCACCTGTGTCATGCACCAAATCCAGCAATGCTGGTTCAATCTCAGGCGCAATCACATCAATGATCGCACCTGCTCTGGCCAACAATACCGCCTTGCGATAGGCAATATGTCCACCACCCACCAACAAACAAGGCTGATCTTTCAATTTTAACGAAATCGGGAAAATATCCAAAGATGAACCTCTACATAAGTTTGATGGCGATAGCTAAGCAAAAATCATGCAATTTATCTTTGACAAGGTCTAATCGATATATTCTGCACCGCCCATATAGGGACGCAAAACCTGTGGAATTTCAATTGAACCATCTGCACGCTGATAATTTTCCATGACTGCCAGTAAAGTACGACCAACGGCCAAACCAGAACCATTTAAAGTATGAACAAATTCGGTTTTCTTTTGATCAACACGATAACGGGCTTTCATGCGACGTGCCTGAAAGTCACCCATGTTTGAACATGAGGAAATTTCACGATACGTATTCTGAGTTGGTACCCACACTTCCAAATCATAGGTTTTGGTAGAACCAAAGCCCATATCGCCGCCACACAGAATAATTTTACGATATGGCAATTCAAGCGCCTGTAAGATACCTTCGGCATGACCTGTTAAATCTTCCAGTGCTTGCATTGATGTTTCAGGTTTGACGATCTGTACCATTTCGACTTTATCAAACTGGTGCTGACGGATTAAACCACGGGTATCACGGCCATAAGAACCCGCTTCGCTGCGGAAACATGGCGTATGTGCTGCGTACTTAAGCGGTAAACGTTCTGCATCAATGATTTCATCACGGACAAAGTTGGTCACCGGAACTTCTGCGGTTGGAATCAGATAATATTCTTTTTCGCCTTGCAGTTTAAACAAATCTTCTTCAAATTTAGGTAACTGCCCTGTGCCACGTAGCGAATCGGCATTGACCAGATACGGCACATAAGCTTCGGTATAGCCATTTTTCAAGGTATGCGTATCCAGCATAAATTGAGTAAGTGCACGTTGCAGGCGTGCCAACGGCCCTTTCAATACGCTAAAGCGTGAACCAGTCAGTTTGGTTGCAGTTTCAAATTCCAGACCACCCATCAACTCGCCTAGATCGGTATGATCCTTGATCTCAAAGTCAAACTGGCGTGGCGTTCCCCAACGTAAAATTTCGACGTTATCACTTTCATCTTTACCTTCTGGTACAGATGCATCAGGCAAGTTTGGAATAGATAAAGATTTTTCTTCAATTTCCGCCTGTAAGTCGGCCAATGCAGTTTCGGCAGTTTTAATTTCATCAGCAATCGCCTGCATACGTGCCATGACTTCTGACGCATCACCGCCTTCACGCTTGATCAGGCCAACCTGTTTGGCACCTGCATTACGTTCGGCTTGTAAGGATTCTGCTTTGGATTGAATTTCTTTACGACGAGCTTCCAGATCTGCCCATTCTTGTACATTCAACTGAATGCCACGTTTGGCAAGTGCGGCATTGACTGCTTCAATATTATTACGTAAAATTTTTGGATCAATCATAACAATCTAAATGGCTAAAAATGAATGCCATATAGTGTAAGCGCTTCGACTAAAAAAAAATAGTCACTCCATCACCATCACCGCTATTTTGCAGTTGCTTATTAATCTGCTCTAGGAAAAATTCCTGCTTAACGTCATGTCCGGTAAACTTGGCATATATTCAGTTTTTAGTAATCCATTTAAATCTTCATATGACACATAAAGTTCCGGCATACCATAAACAAACGGCGCAATTTCATAAAGTGCATAGACAAAGACCAGACCATGTTCAGCAAAATAAAAATTTTCGCTTAATTTCAGGCTCTCAAGATCTGTACCGTATTCTTTCAATTCATGTACATTATTTTGTTTAAGTAATGCCAATATCTTAGACTGGCTGTTTTTATTCAGTACATCATTTAAAGCAAGGTTTTTCCTTACTTTCAAATCAAACACATCGTATTGAACACTAAAGACATTATGTGCCCCACCCAAATAAACATTATTAAATCGTGAAAAAGTCACCAGCTGATAGCGTTGCCCCACAAAAGATACCATGCTGCCATCATAATACTGCCGGAATTCACCTTGAGACTTGTCTACATTTTTCTCTGTAGCGATCCCTGATGCAGAATCCTGTAATTGTGCATGGTAATATTGATTAATCCAGTCCACATTGGTCTTGATCGATTGTATATCGTAAGTGGTACAGGCTGCTTCGCGATCTTCAGTGGCTGCTTCACAAAGTTCTTGTTGGCTTATTCGATAAGATTTTGCCCATACCGCAGGAATATCATCTGATTGCTGTTTTGCTGGTAACTGTTCAGGCTGTGGTATTGCCTCTGATTTGGTGCTTGTATCCTGTCCTCTGTCATTGACTGGCGGATTTTTTGGGGTACATGCGCTTAATCCCCCGACCATCATGACAATTGTCAGCGTAAAAATATTTGTTTTGACCATGCTGTTAATTCCCTTTTTTAAATCTTTGTTATGCGTATATTTATTACCGAACAGCAGTGCCATAAGCAAAAACTTCCACCATACCGCCTTGCATTCCCAATTCCGTGGTACTTAACCGCAATCCCATAATCTGCGTTGCGCCCTGTGCGTATGCCTGTTGTTTTAAACGAATAATTGCTTCTCGCCGGGCACGTTCCACAATGCTTTCATAACTGGTTAAACGTCCACCAAAAAAATTCTGGATCGCAGCCAGTACAAATTTAAAATAATCATGGGACAACACCACATTACTGGAAATCAATGCACCTTGTGTATGACTAACCACAAACTTATTGGTATCAACTTGAATATGTGCCAGTTGTTTTTCCTGCTCTGCCAAATACTGTAAATGTTTTGCTTCAATATGGCGACCAAAGCCCCAACCAATCAGGAACAAAATAATAAAAATCGCAATTTGCACAATGATCCCAGACATGCGATTTCCTCTTAAATGGTAAATGGATCAGGCAATTTGGGTACCTGTGCTTCCACAATCACCGCAGTACCATAAACAAAAAGTTCGGAGGCGCCCTGTGCAATATTGGAAGTGGAAAAACGAATACCGACAATGGCATTGGCACCAAGTTGACCCGCCTTGTCAATCATACGTTGCATGGCTTCCTGACGCGATTCCTCAAGCAATTCGGTATAACCTTTTAATTCTCCCCCGACTATATTTTTTAACCCCGCCATAAAATCACGTCCTACATGTTTACTACGTACAGTGCTGCCATAGACCACATCAAGCTGGCGAACAATACGATGCGCTGGGACTGTTTCCAGATTACTTAATAGCATTTTCTCTATTCCTAAATATTTCAATTAAATGAGTTTAAAAGTCCTGTCTTGGTTCAGGTAAACTCGGTAAATATTGAGCTTTCACAAAGTTTTTTAATTCCACATATGGAATAGTCAGTTCCGATTCACCCTCGGCATATGATGCCAACTCATAAACTGGATACACCAAGACCAAGCCATCGGCACCAAGATAAAAATTCTCGCTAATATTTAAATCTTTTACTGCAATATTATGATCATCAAGCCAGGTACTATTATAACTATATAACGCATCTTTTAATTTTTCTTGTGCTCCGGGCAGTAAAATATCATTCAGGTTTAAAATCTGTTGCTGGCTCAGATCAATGACCACGTAACAACTTGCATAGGTACCGTGTGCTGCACCTGCCGGATAATAATCAACCAAATATTCAAATGTGGCAATATTATAGTTTTGACCGATATAACGTACCGATGCCCCACTATAATTAACCGATGGAATTTTAGGATCTAACGTGACCTTAACAGCAGGTTGATCATCAAAAGCCTCGGCATGATCTTTTTTAATCGTGTCCTGAAAATAGGTGTTAATCCACGCAACATTAGTGTTAATTGTCTGCAAATCATATTGCGTACAGGTAGCAAGATCATCGCTAGACTCTGCGGCATGACAGACTTCATCTTTTTTAGGCTGTACTCTCTCAACTTTTGCCTGAATCAAGGGAATGGCCGTATCCGTTTTTACTTGATTTTTTTGTATAGCCTCTTTTTCAGAAGCTGTATCTGACTTTGGTTTTTCCTGACAAGCTGTCAATGCAAATATACTGGCGAATAGCGTACAAGCGGCCCATTTAATTTCCATATTACATCTCTTATTTATATCATCATTTTTAAGTTTAACACTAGATCAAGCAGACTTTACAAAGACATAAAAAAACAGCCACCGTAGTGACTGCTTTTATATTCAAGACCAACGACCTATAATCGATTACTGTACAGGCGTACTAGTCGTATTATCAGCATCGGCTAGTGTTTGTGAAGTTACACCACCACCCAACGTTTTATATAGCTCGATCTGGCTATTGATATTGGCTTGTTGCAATGCCAATAATCCCTGCTCTGCGGTATACGAATTACGCTGTGCATCAAGTACAGTTAAATAACCATCAATTCCTGCTCTAAAGCGTGCTTCAGATAAACGATACGTGATATTGGTGGCTTCAACCAGACGACGCTGCGCTGCAATACGATCATCAATGTTAGCTCGCGTTGCCAGTACATCATTGACCTCACGGAATGCGGTCTGAATCGATTTCTCATAATCGCTTAATGCAATTTGTTGATCTACTTCTGAAATTTTGACATTCGCACGACGTGTACCATAGTCAAAAATCGGTAAATCCAGACTTGGGGCAACACTCCAAATAAACGAACCAGATTTGAACAAGTCGCTTAATTGACCCGAAGAATATCCAGCCGAAGTCGACAAACTGATAGTTGGAAATAAACGGGCTTTGGCTGCACCAATATTGGCACCTGCTGCACGAAGTTGATATTCGGCAGATTTGATATCTGGACGATTATTTAACAGCTCACTTGGCAAACCTGCATTTAATACATTGTTATTGGTAATTTTAACCACACGAGTTTCGGGCAATAAATTATCCGCAATAGTTTGTCCAGCCAATAAATTCAATGCATTTTTCGCTTGCTGAATTTGTGTCTTATAATTGGCAACATCATTTCTAGCGGTTTCAACCGAAATTTGTGCCTGACGAACAGGCACTTCACTGTCAATTCCAACATCAAAACGACGTTTATTTAAATTATAAGACTCTTGCTGTGCTTTCAATGTTTGTTCGGCAAGTTTCAGATTCTGCTCGGCAAAAGAAATTGCTGTCCAAGCCTCGGCCACTTGCCCAATTAGGGCAACCTGCGTTGCATCACGGGCACTTTGAGTAGCAAAATAGCTGTCTAAAGCTGCATCTTTTAGGCTACTGACACGTCCCCATAAATCCAGCTCAAATGCTGTGACACCTAGTCCAACACTATAAGCAGAGTAAGGCTGATAACTACTGCTTGCTGTTGCCTGTCGGGCAAAACCTGCATTTGCACCCACTGTTGGTAACTGATCATTGCGGGTGATTTGATATTGTTGCTGTACCTTCTCTACATTTAATGCTGCTGTACGTAAATCACGGTTATTACCTAAAGCTAAAGCAATCACCTGTTTTAAACGTTCATCAGCAAAAAAGTCCTGATAGCCTTGAGCTGCAATTGAAGCTGTCGATGCTTGTGACGCAGCCGTGTAAGCATCAGGAATATTTGCCTGAACGGTCGGCTCTGTACCCCGCATGCTTTGACAAGCAGCCAAAGACAATGCAAGTACAGATAATGCCAAACCACGGCCAGCCAACGTCATGATCTGTGTCATATCATTATTCCTGAGAAACCTGTTGTTTAGGTTTATATTTAAAAATACTACGAATCCACACAAAAAAGACCGGAATGAAGAAAATACCCAGAAGTGTAGAACTGATTACACCACCTAATACTCCATAACCAACAGAATGCTGACTACCTGCACCTGCACCTGTAGAAATCGCCAATGGCAACACACCAAAACCAAATGCTAAAGTCGTCATAATGATTGGACGTAAACGCATTTTAGATGCATGCAATGTTGCTTCCAGTAGATCTTGTCCTTGTTCCTGTAATTCCTTGGCAAATTCCACAATCAAAATTGCATTCTTGGCTGATAAACCAATCACCGCAATCATTGCCACCTGAAAATAAATATTATTGGAGAGATTTGAATTCTGCAAGATCACCATACCCAAGAAAGTTAAGGCAACTGCACCCAAAATACCCAAAGGAACAACCAGCAATACCGAGAAAGGTACTGACCAACTTTCATATAAAGCTGCCAAACACAGGAAAACAATTAACAGAGATAAGGCATACAGGAATGGGGCTTGTGCGCCTGAATCACGCTCTTCTAAAGATAGACCTGTCCATTCATAATCAAAACCAGATAAGCCCATAGACGGTAATTTTTGAATAATCTCTTCCATCGCAAGCATGGCATCCCCAGAACTGATCCCAGGTGCAGGATTACCCTGAATATTGACAGAAGATAAGCCATTATAGCGTTCCAGACGAGGTGAGCCATAGGTCCATTCACCCGAAGCAAATGCAGAGAATGGAATCATTTCACCACGACTATTACGAACATACCACTGATCCAGATCTTCAGGCATCATACGACGATCTGCATCACCTTGAACATACACCTTTTTCACACGTCCACGGTCAATAAAATCATTGATATATGAACCGCCCCACGCCATTGCCATGGTTGAGTTAATATCTGCAATACTTACACCCATAGCACTTGCTTGAGCCTGATCAATATTCACCTGATATTGAGGTGTATCTTCTTGTCCATTTGGACGAACACCGACCAAACGTTTATCTTGCGCTGCCAGACCTAATACCGCATTACGTGCTGCAACCAGTTCTGCATGACTTTGTCCACTCATTGCCTTTAACTGTAAGTTAAACCCAGCAGTTACCCCAAGTTCAGGCATTGCTGGTAATTGTAAAGGCATGATATAGGACGCATCCTGTGCCAGCATATTTAATGCCATACCACGTTGAATCACTGCTGAAATCTGTGTTTCAGGTGTGGTGCGCTCACTCCAGTCTTTGAGCTTGATAAACGACATCCCAGCATTTTGTGCCATACCGGAAAAAGAGAATCCAGCGACACTAAAGACCGATTCGACACTATCTTTTTCATTGTTCAGGAAAAACTCCGTGGTCTGATCAATAGTATTCGTAGTACGTTCCAAGGTCGCATTTGGTGGTAATTGTATCAGTGTCATCACCATACCCTGATCTTCTTCGGGCAAGAAAGATGATGGTAACTTCTGAAACAAAAACACCAGTACAACTGCAACCACAGCATAAATGATGGCTGAAAATACTTTATGGTGCACCATGCGGTTTACACCACTTTGATAACTATGACTTATACGATCAAAGCTTCGATTAAACCATCTAAAAAAGCGGGCAAAAATATTATTGCTTGGTTTCTTGTCTGGATCATGCTGTTTCAATAAAGTTGCACATAATGCCGGAGTAAACGTTAAGGCAATAATCAATGAAAGTACCATGGCGGTAACAAGCGTAATCGAGAACTGACGATAAATTACCCCAGTTGTCCCACCAAAGAATGCCATCGGTACAAATACTGCTGTGAGTACACTGGTAATCCCAATCAAAGCGCCTGAAATTTGCTTCATCGAATGTTCGGTTGCCGTGACAGGATCAGAATGTTCTTCTGTCATCACACGTTCGACGTTTTCTACCACAACAATCGCATCATCCACCAGCAAACCAATCGCCAACACCATAGCAAACATCGTTAAAGTATTAATACTAAAGCCGAAAATATTGATCACGGCAAAAGTACCCAAGACCACAACGGGTACAGCAAATGTCGGGATAATGGTGGCACGCCAGTTTTGTAAGAATAAAAACATGACTAAGAATACTAGAATGATTGCTTCAATCAGGGTTTTCACCACACTTTTAATCGATAATTCAATAAACGGTGTAGTATCAAACGCCAATTGATCTTTCAAACCAGATGGATAGTTTTTACGTAGTTCAACCAGTTCTGCTTCAACCGCTTTAGCCGTATCTAGCGCATTCGAACCTGTCGCCAGTCGAATTGCTACACCACCAGCTGGTTGACCATTAAATTTAGAATCAAATTGATAGTTTTCAGCACCCAATTCAACATTTGCAACATCAGATAAACGAACTTGCGCTCCAGATGTTGTGGTTTTCAAAAAGATATTTTGAAATTGCTCAGGCGTTTGCAACAAGCTCTGTGCATTTACAGTTGCATTTAAAACCTGACCTTTTACTGCGGGCGCACCACCCAATTGACCTACAGCAACTTGAGCATTTTGTGCCTGAATTGCTGCTGCAACGTCACTTGGTGTTAATTGATAACTGACCAGCTTTGCAGGATCAAGCCAGATCCGCATAGCATAGGAGCCACCGAATACCTGTACTTCACCTACACCGGCTACACGACTCAGTTGTTCAGAAATATTGGAGTTGACATAGTCTTTAATGTCATTTGCAGACAAAGAGTTATCGGGAGAATAAAAAGCCAGTACCTGTAAAAAGCTTGCACTGGACTTGGTAACTTTCACCCCTTGACGCTGTACATCCTCAGGTAACAAAGCAGTCGCAGATTGCAATTTATTTTGAACTTGGACTTGTGCAATATCTGGATCAATACCTTGTTCAAAGTTCAATTGAATTGATGCCTGTCCGTTCGATGAACTATTGGAAGACATGTAACGCAAACCATCAAGACCATTCATTTGTTGTTCGATGATTTGTGTTACCGTATTCTCTACAGTTGTCGCAGACGCACCCGGATAAGTCGCAGAGATAGTGACTGTCGGTGGTGCGACTGTCGGATATTGCGCAATGGGCATTTTTGTCAGAGACAATATCCCTGCCAACATAATCACCAAAGCAATTACCCATGCAAAAATGGGACGATGGATAAAAAATTGTGCCATTATAACCTACCCCTTATGTATTTGAAGTAGCTGGTTGTTTTGCTTGCGGCGCTTCAGATGATTGTGATTCTGAGGGAGAAATAGTTTTCTGGCTAGATTGTGCTGCAGGTTGAGCCTGTGGTGCATAAGGCTTGGCATCTACTTGTTGCCCTTCCTTAACTTTCGCCACACCCTCAACAATCACCTTATCACCAACTTTCAATCCTTCAGTCACAATCCAGTTTTGTCCCTGAACACCGGTAGTTTGAATATTGCGGGTTTCCACTACATTTTTATCATTGGTAATAAACACAGTTGCTTGTCCTGTTGGTGTACGTGTCACCGCTGCCTGAGGAATCAGATAAGCATTTGGAATAACACCCTGCACGATTTGCGCATTAGCAAACATACCCGGCAACAATAATTGATTCGGATTCTGGAATACTGCACGCAAGGTTACAGAACCAGTGGTTTGATCTACGCTTGCATCAGAAAATGCCAGTTTTCCTTCGATCGGATAAGTACTGCCATCTTCCAGCTTCAGTTTCACTGTCGTATTATTGCTTTGACCCAGTGTACCTTTGCTCAATTGCTGACGTAAACGCAATAATTCAGTACTGGACTGATTAATATCAACATAGATTGGATTCAGCTGTTGAATAGTCACCAGGGCGTCTGCCTGCCCCGCCGTCACCAATGCCCCTGCTGTTACAGAAGAACGACC
The DNA here is from genome assembly GCF_900096995.1 of Acinetobacter puyangensis. GTDB lineage: Bacteria > Pseudomonadota > Gammaproteobacteria > Pseudomonadales > Moraxellaceae > Acinetobacter > Acinetobacter puyangensis. The sequence continues at coordinate 712,074 of NZ_OANT01000001.1, read as the reverse complement.
AGTCTGACCTGAAATTGGCGCACGAATGGTGGAATATCCCAGATCAACTTCCGAATTTCGTACTTGCGCTCTTGCTGCGTCCACTTGTGCCTGAGCAACATTGACCTGACCCAGCAAATCATCATAATCCTGTTTTGAAACAGCATTACTTGAGACCAGCTGTTTATAACGGTTTAATTTGATTTTGAGAGAATTAAGATTGGCTTCCTGTTGCAACAAACTTGCCTTTGCACTTTCAAATGCCGCACGATTGGTTCGGGAATCCAGTTCATAAAGTGCCTGACCTTCGCGGACATAGCTACCTTCGGTAAATAATCGTTTTAAAATTACGCCACTGGTTTGTGGACGCACTTCAGAAATTTGATATGCAGAAGTTCGACCCGAAAGTTCCACAGTACTATCAACACTTTGTGGTTGTGCCACGATGACACCCACTTGAGCTGGCGGCGTCTGTTGCGCTGCGGCTGCACCTTGTTTTGCTTCTTCTGAATTCTTGCTGCATCCTACCAACGCCATACTTAACACCAGTGTGCAAGCAGTTAGCGTAGGAGCCCAACACTTTGCCGATTTCATCATTTCACCTCTAATACAACGCTTTTTGACTATTTTGTTGCTTTATTCCAGACCGATATACATTTGCATGGATACATAGCATTATCAAACCTGCCAAACTCCAACCCGCAAACACATCTGTAGGATAATGAACACCAAGATATATGCGAGACCATCCCATTAAAATGACCCAGAAACACGCCATACTCCAGATCCAGCGATATTCTTTAAATGGAAAACTCATCATCAACATACATGCGAACATCATGGCATAAGCACTATGCGCACTTGGAAAGGAACTCCCATATACTTCTACAATTTGTGTTTCAATCACAGGACGTGGGCGCGCAAAGATCCATTTTAATAACCACGTGGTTGAAGCTGTAAATAATAATCCCAAAATACATATGTATGCTTCAAGCCTGTGTCGTTTAAACACATCATACATGACCAACAGCAACACCAAAATGACAGTACCAGGCAAACCACCCATATATGCCAAATATTGTGCCAGCTGTAGAGCAAAATCTGAGTGGATCTGTTGAAAATATTGAATGATTTTCAAATCAAAGAGGTTTTCTGGAAATTTTAGAACAATTCCACATAACATCAATATGAAAATCCATAAACCGAAGCTTATGATTCGCATCAGTCCCCCTTTAAATGAATATTAAAGAATCAAATATTAAACACCCAGATCACTCCGAATGCAAAGTGTACTGATTAGTACACTTTTTTTCAAGAAGGAGATTTTAACAATAGCAAAGAAATCCTAGTATTTTTGTAAATTTTCACCCACTCACACTTTGTCCAAAAAAACCTTTCTTTATGCACACTATGCATGGCGTTTAAAGCCTTCACAAAAACTGAATTGCTTTTCAAATTACCTACTAGAATTTATTTTGCTTGGCGCATAAAAAATCAGGCATTTGCTAATCTGTAATGTTCGGTTTTAACTATCATAAGCAAAAATGATTTTAATGATAGTCTTGTATGTTTTTCAATTTTATGTGCAAAGTACGATGATGCGGAGTCATAATCGTGATTATAAGAGCTTATTTATATTTACTTAACTTTTTGTTTGTTCATCAATTTTCAAAGGTTGTTTAGGTGGCCAAAAGAAGTCAACAGGTCGGGTGACAAAATGAATTAAAATAAGTTTAAACAAGGGCTTCCAGTCTTTCAAGCGTACTCGACGTGCCCGCAATGCAACAAAGATAGTGAGACTAAAACTTACAAATAAATTGGTTACACCAATTAGAAGCACCCCCAGAAAAGAGACAAAAATTAAACCAATATCAGGTGTACCGGCAATATTCAATAAACCTTGCATCAAGTTGGCAGATGCAAAAGCAATATGGCGGATATCAAGGGGTAACCCCAGAATAAAACCCAGGGTTCCCATACTCCCCAGCATGATACCAAACAAAAAATTCCCCATAATTGCACCAAGATTACGCTCAATATAATGCGATAGCCGATCTAATCTTGATTGCCCCAGCATTTTTCTTAAACCTGGATGCGCCTGTAAACGTTCACCTATTTTCCGATAGACCGCCAAATTATCATAATAACCAGCAATTAAACCCGATAAAAACAAGCATACTCCGGCAATTGCAGCATGCGGTATCGCCAAAGAGGTAAACGGATTTAAATCATGTAATAGATGATTCGCCTTACTGGGAGAAACCAGTGCTTCACCCATGCCATGTAACCAAATTATAGAAATCAAAGCTGCCACAGGAATGGCGATCGAGATATTGCCTAAAATTGCAATAAACTGAGTGCGCATAATATTAATAATCAATGCTGCCAGTTCTGCCATTTGGGCCGCTTTCGATCCTTTACTATGCTGAATCGTCGAAGCCAGCGCTGCGGCTGTCATCGCAGGTTGTTTGGTCGCCACAGTAAAATGTAAAAAGTGAATCAAAACAAAGCCAAGACTATAATTCATACTATAGACAAAAGCCTGCATCAAAGGTGCCATACTGATTCTTGCCGCCAACACCTTCAAGGTTGCCATAGTGGCAATGATCACACCAGCCCCGGCAGCCGAGCGATACATTTGAAAGAAACCTTTTTTATCGGTACTGACATAATGCTCACCAGTCCGACTGGCATTTTCTGTGACTTGTAATGCCATTAATTCAGTATTGGTCGCTAATAACGCCCTGACACTTTGATCATCATAATAGGCAGAGGTCAAATTTCGTAATAATGCCATAATCGCAATTTGCTGGGTCTGTTGCTGATCAGAAACCACATGCAGTAGCGTTTCTATACGCTGTAAACATTGCTCAAGTAATACCAGCAAATAGGTCAAACTTAAGCTGACGCCATTACGTTTTGTACTTCGTTTTACCCGAATTAAAATATCCCGACATTGATCCAGCATGACTAATGCCTGCCTTGAATCCGGTAATGGCATCACCGATGCCGTGTCATATTGTGCTTCATATTTTTTATAAAGTTCAATATATTCAATAATTTCACGATTCTGAATCAAAAAAGGTGATTCATACTCATCAATCTCTGGATAAGCATGACTAAATTCGGGATGTAAACCAATTGAACTAATACGATAGGATAAAACCATAATCGCATGAATCATCTGCATACGAAGATTATGCTTTTGTTCCTGATTGGCATTGGACTGGGCAAATAATCTTAAAATGGCTTGCCAGTCTTCAGAACAAATATTTTCCAACCAAGTCTGATCGGCTTTACGATAAAAAATCAGACCGACCAATTCTTTTAATTCAGTTTTATCTTTGAGCAGTGGTAAAAAATGTGCACCGATGCGTTGCGATAATTGGGTATTAAAGCCTTCTGAGCTTAAAATACCACTTTCGGTATATAAACTAACCTGTTTATATTGATTTAGAAGTCTTAATGCAAATCGTTGTAAAATTTCAGTCGATGTCGGTGTAATTAAGATGGTCTGGATAAATGTCTGGATCTTTTTATGAATCTCTTGCCGATCTTCCGGATCTGATGGACGCAAACAGTCCACCAGTTGCTGTAATAGTTGTGGGTCCAGATGTTCCATCTCGGTCTGAATTTGCATCTTGGATAAAACATTCTGCAACTCAGCATGCATGATAGAACACCTCTCCTATTAATGATTGAGTTTATTGGATACGATCCAGCGCAAGTTGTGCCAGATTTTCCAGCGCTTGCCGATACTCACTTTCAGGCAAGACCTGTAAAGCCTCAACAGCTTTTTCTGTTTCTTCCTTGGCACGCTGCAAACAATACTCCAGTGCACCAGAGTTTTTTACAATCGAAATCACTTGTTCTAAATGTGAAGTCCCACCCGTTGCAATACTTTTATGCACGATCTGATGTTGTTCAGTATTTTCATGCGTTAATTTCAACGCTGCGATCAATGGTAAGGTCGGTTTTCCTTCCATTAAATCATCACCAATATTTTTACCCAGCGTTTCGGCATCTGAGGTGTAATCGAGAATATCATCAATGATCTGAAAAGCATTCCCAAAATGCCCGGCATAATGGCGCATGGCTTCACGATAACTTTCCTGTCCGGCCAGAATTGCGGCACCTTCTGTTGCCAGTTCAAAAAGTCGGGAGGTTTTACCATGAATAATTTGTAAATAGATATCCTCAGTCGCATGTGGCTGATGTTGCCATTGCAATTGTAGGACTTCACCTTCTGCAATTTCACAAGTACCGGTCGAAAAATCCTTAAGCAAATCCCAGTTTTTAATATTGACCAACAGGTCAAACGCACGGGAAATCAAAAAATCACCGACCAGCACCGCAGTCTGATTATTCCATGTTGCATTGGCAGTGGGCCGACCACGACGCAAACCAGATTCATCTACCACATCATCATGTACCAGTGTGGCGGTATGCAGCATTTCAATAATCGCAGCGAGATGGCGGGCATGCGTCATATCCGACACACCACAGGCTTTTGCTGCAAGTAAACACATGATTGGACGCATGCGTTTTCCGCCAGCTTCTACCACATGTTTACTGACTGACATCACCAAAGCAACTTTGGAGGTAATCCCCTCATTAATAAATTGATCCATCGCAGCGAAGTCATGCGCAACCGGAGCAAGCACATCCCGTTTAAAATCAATCGTCATGCAAAAACCTCATTTATCCTGCCAATTATGTATTGCGATCTGACTTTGTCATCCTATCCTATCAAAAGCCGATGATTCAAAATATTAAATTTTAACAGTTTAATAAAATCAATCTTCGCCAAGTTGCCATTGTCATGAATGTCCCTACAACTTGCAAGCCTATTTACCGACTTTAAATCACATCTGCATTGATAATTTTGTGCTAATCAAGGTAGCAATGATCATGTGCCAAGGATAAAAAATAAGTCGCAGACAAAATTCATTGTTATTTTTTATACAAACACTTGTTGTTTGATCGAAAATTTCGTAAAATTCTGCCCCTTATATACCCCAGTGGCGTTCGTTTGAAGTTCGATTATTCCTGATTGACACGACGACACGGGCATGTGTGGAGTACATTATGTACGCAGTAATCCAAAGCGGTGGTAAACAGCACCGTGTAGTTGAGGGTGAAACCCTTAAAGTTGAATTATTGAAAGCAGAAACTGGCTCAACAATTACATTTGATGATGTATTATTGCTTGTAAACGGTGAAAGCGTTCAAATCGGTGCTCCAGTTGTTGCTGGCGCAAAAGTAACTGCAGAAGTGGTTAGTCATGGTCGTCATGACAAAGTACGTATTGTTAAAATGCGTCGTCGTAAACACTACCGTAAACAACAAGGTCACCGTCAATGGTTTACCGAGTTGAAAATTACTGGTATTGCAGGCTAATCACGAGGAGTAAATAGACATGGCAACGAAAAAAGCCGGTGGATCGACAAAAAACGGTCGTGATTCAAATCCTAAAATGTTAGGCGTAAAAATTTACGGTGGTCAAACTGTAACAGCAGGTAACATCATCGTTCGTCAACGTGGTACAGAATTCCATGCAGGAAACAATGTAGGTATGGGCCGTGACCATACTTTATTTGCAACTGCTGATGGCGTAGTAAAGTTTGAAGTGAAGGGTCAATTTGGCCGTCGCTATGTAACTGTTGAAGCGTAAGTTTTAATGGTTCGAAAAGCCCGCATTTTGCGGGTTTTTTTATTACTCCTTTTCTATATCTTTTCATAAAACAGTATTTTCACTACAGAGATATGCAATTTACGACTGAATCTAAACAAAATCCTGCTATTTCTTCATTTTTTTCAATTTAAAACCCAGTAAGATGTCAACATAAATAGTAACAATCAGGATTAAATTGCGTTATGAATCTTTTACAAAAATCATCTTATGCTTTTGCCATTACGGCACTTGGCCTTTCCTCAATGATGGCAACCCAAAGCTATGCCGCAGCAGCGACCACACAACAAGCCACCAATAATCTGGTCAAACAACTCAGTGGCATTCAGAGTCTCAGTGCTGATTTTGAGCAAAGTACGCGCTTAACACAAGCACGTAACAGTAAGCAGCAAAACAAACCCACCCCACAACATCTGAATCAAAGCTTTAGTGGCGTTATGAAAGTTGCCCGTCCCGGAAAATTCTATTGGGAAACCACCAAACCGGCCAAACAAACCATTGTGACCACAGGACAATCGGTATGGATCTATGATCCAGATTTACAACAGGCCGTAAAACAAAGTCTGGATGATCAGGTGGCCAATACCCCTGCTTTACTGTTATCTGGTAATGCACAGGAAATCATGAATGCCTATACTGTAGGTCAACCTGATGCCAGTAAAACCTATTACAGTTTAACGCCCAAGAATAAAGAAGGTGCTTTTGAACGCTTGCTGATTAGTTTTGGTCCCAATAAAGCACCCACTTTGATGATTCTGGAAGATTCAATGGGCCAGACCACAACCATTAAATTTAAAAATGTGAAATTGAATGCACAAATTAGTAATAATGTATTTAATTTTACCCCACCTAAAGGCACGGATATTATTGAACAATAACGCAAGTTAGAATGCGATCAATCAATACTCGGCATTCTTTGTTCAATCTAGGATAAAGAATGCGTTATATCACTATTCTTCAGCAGCAGTCGGCAGTTGATAATTTTTTTCATAAAAAAGACGAAAGACTGCATCACATACTGCCTGATCATAAGTTTTGCCCTGCCCTTTTTTCAATTCATTTAGCGCAAAATCCAATCCCAGTGATTTACGATAAGGCCTTTTCCCTGCAATTGCCTCAACCACATCTGCCACAATCAAAATATTAGCCTGGGGCAATATCTGCTCGCCTTTCAATCCTTTGGGATAACCACTTCCATCGATACGCTCGTGATGCTGAAAGACAATCTCGGCTAAAGGAAATTCAAACGGAATATCTTTTAACAATTCATAAGTCATTTCAACATGGCTTTTGATTAATCTTTTTTCCTCATGTTCAAGTGTGGCAACTTTATGCAAAACTTGATTTGGAATCGCAATCTTACCTAGATCGTGTAGTAATCCAACATGATACATGCGTTCGCAGTCGACTTCTGCCCAACCCATTTCTTCTGCAATCGCTTGGCAGAACAAACCGACCCGATGCTGATGTCCGGCAGTATAAGCATCCTGTAACTGATGAACTTTGGCAAGAAGCTGACTAACAGCTTGGGTCATTTCAAATAATTTTTTCTGACATGGATCCATTTCATTAGAACAGTCAGAAACCATGGTATGCTGCATTGACAAATCAGCTTCTTAAACATAAAAAAACACATATAAATAAGAACATGCTAGTGATCTAAACACAATAGTCAAACTGCCTAGAATGCCAACTGATGCGACCACCCGCTAAAAATTTAACCAAATCGTCTGCCAATTATTTTTTACAGGGTGGGCTATCTAAAAATATAGTAATAAATTTTAAGCTCAGTATATTTTAAAATTGCATCACAAAAATGTTATGCAATTTTCTCTATAAATGATATCGGCTAGCCGATTAACTGCATTATTTTACCTGTGTTTTACGGATCATTTTATACAACAATTTTGGTGAAAGCCGAGAAACCAATACCCCCAGCTTTTCTTTACTGCCACCGACCACGATATATTCTTGTTTGGCTGTCAGTGCTTGTACCACTTGCCGGGCAAAATCTTCGGCGCTTAAACCATTTTCGGTTGCTTCATCCTCATAACCTTGTGGTTGTCCTGCACCATTGAGTGCATTTTTCGCCACATCGGTTTGTACAAAGCCCGGAAAAATCACCGATACGTTAATCCCTTGTTCTGCATATTCGGCACGACAACTATTGGCCCACATATGAATTGCTGCTTTGGCCGCAGAATAACTAGCACGATATTGCGTGCCCAATAAACCTGCCACACTGGAGACAAACGCAAGCTGTCCGGATTTTTGCTGCACAAAATACGGCAACACCTGTTTGCTTAGATTAACTTGAGCAAAATAATCGACTTCCATGATTTTTCGTTCAGTGTCCATGCTGGTATCAGCAATTAAGGCACGCTGGCTCAAACCGGCATTATTAATCAACACGTCTACAGTACTAAATTTTGCAAAGACTGCTTTGACGGTTTGATCCACCTGTTCAAAATCGGTAATGTCCAGTGCAATGCAGTGATGCTGGTCTGGATTAGACAATTTTGCCCGTACCGCCTCAAGCTGATCCAAACGTCTGGCAGTTAAAATCACCGTTGCACCTTGTGCTGCAAAGACCTGTGCCAAAGCTGCACCAATCCCGGAACTTGCACCTGTGATCCATACTGTTTGCTTTTTCGACATCGTTATTTTCCTTTTATTCATAACATTCATTTACTGGATAAAACTATTGAAGTGTCTGGCGTATTGCTGTGCCTGAGAGAGCGATAAATGTCTGGCAACTTTTTCAATGCGCTTATAACCCAAACTGGTCACCAAATCGATTATGCCGGTCAGGGTTTTATCGACCACATAATTAAACTTTAATATGGTTTTCGGAGTGCGAATATGGGCTGTTACTCCAGTATCAATCACCTCGATCAAATCATCAAACACTGGTACAACAGCCAGCGAATCATTTTGCATTAATCTCTCATAATTCTGCTGTACTCTGCTGGCAAGCGCCGGAGTGAGCGCATATTGTAGATAAATCTGTTGTGGATCATCACAATGAAACTGATCCAACATATAGTTTGCCACAGCTTGTAAACGTATATTACTCAGCAGTGAAATCGACCAAGGCATATATTTTTGTAAGTGTTTATCAATCTGACGCAAGACTTTGGCGGTTTCCTGTGCCTGTACATCATCGCTATTTTCTTGAGATTTTGCCAACGCCCCAAATGCCTGATCCAGCACTTCACAGGTTAACTTGGTAAACACCTGACCAAGCGGTTTTGCCAATGGTGTTTTCTCGCCACGATTGAGTGCCTGTGTGATCTGTTGTAACTTTTGATAGGTGTCACGATTTACCAGTATTTTTACGAATTGTATGGCCATGTTATTCCCTCAACAGGCTTTCTCTTTATTCATTCAATTTATACTAACAAAAACTGGTCATCGACCCAATGTTTATTTCGTGCTTTGAATAGGGCGACTGAACAGCTATTTTTTTGCTACAATAGATGAAATTTTTTTAATACTTTTTAGTTCATATGTCTGACACCAATAGCACAAATCAGCACACTTCCGCTGCAAACCCTACTGCTGAAAATCATTCTGCCGAAAATATTGCCACTACTTATGATCCCTCTCTCATCGAGAACAAATGGTATCAAGTGTGGGAAGAAAACGGCTATTTTAAACCATCTGGTGAAGGTGAATCGTTTTGTATCATGATTCCGCCACCGAATGTTACTGGTAGCCTGCATATGGGACATGGCTTTAACAATGCCATCATGGATGCCCTGACCCGCTATAACCGTATGAATGGCAAAAACACCCTGTGGCAACCGGGTACCGACCACGCCGGGATTGCCACCCAAATGGTGGTAGAACGCCAGCTTGGTGCGCAAGGCATTAGCCGTCATGATCTTGGACGAGAAAAATTCATTGAAAAAGTCTGGGAATGGAAAGAACAATCCGGTGGTAATATTACCCGTCAAATCCGTCGCTTAGGTTCGTCCGTAGACTGGTCACGTGAACGCTTTACCATGGATGAAGGTCTATCCAATGCAGTTAAAGAAGTCTTTGTCAAACTGCATGAACAAGGACTGATTTATCGTGGTAAACGTCTGGTGAACTGGGATCCCAAACTGCACACTGCCCTGTCTGATCTGGAAGTGGAAAGCAATGAAGAACAAGGGTCTTTATGGCATTTCAAATACTTCTTTGCCGATGAAAATCTAAAAACTGCCGACGGTAAAAACTATCTGGTGGTTGCCACCACACGTCCGGAAACATTATTAGGTGATACAGCAGTTGCAGTACATCCAGAGGATGAACGTTATAAACACCTGATCGGTCAAAATATTCGTCTGCCAATTACCGACCGAATTGTGCCGATTGTTGCCGATGACTATGTGGAAAAAGACTTTGGGACGGGCTGTGTCAAAATTACGCCTGCGCATGACTTTAACGATTACGAGTTGGGTAAACGCCACAATCTGCCTTTAATCAATATTTTGAATAAAAATGCCGAAATTCTCGGTGAATTTGACTGGATGGAAAAAGCAGGCGAACCAATCAGCAAGACACTGGTTGCACCTGAAGATTATGTTGGTTTAGAGCGTTATGATGCCCGTAAAAAACTGGTGAGTGAGGCAGAAGCTGAAGGCTGGCTGGAAAAAATCGATCCATATACCCTGAAAGCACCACGTGGTGACCGTTCCGGCGTGATCGTAGAACCCTTATTAACAGATCAATGGTATGTCAAAATTGCACCTTTGGCTCAACCAGCGATTGAAGCGGTTAAAGATGGTCGTATCAAATTTGTGCCTGAACAATATACCAATATGTATATGGCATGGATGAACAATATTCAGGACTGGTGTATCTCCCGTCAATTGTGGTGGGGCCATCGTATTCCTGCATGGTATGACGAAAATGGTGCGGTCTATGTTGGTCGTGACGAAGCCGAAGTTCGTCAAAAGTACAATCTGGCGGCAGATTATTATATCTATCAGGACGAAGATGTACTGGATACTTGGTTCTCCTCTGGTCTGTGGACATTCTCCACACTAGGCTGGACTGGTGATGCCAAGAAAGATGCGGAAAACTATTTTCTAAAAACTTTCCATCCGACCGATGTTCTAGTTACTGGTTTTGACATTATTTTCTTCTGGGTGGCACGCATGATCATGCTGACCATGCACTTTATGAAAAATGAAGATGGCACTCCTCAAGTACCGTTTAAAACCGTGTATGTACATGGTTTGGTACGTGATGGTGAAGGTCAGAAAATGTCTAAATCCAAAGGCAACGTACTTGATCCATTGGATTTGATCGACAGTATTGATCTGGAAAGTCTGGTTGCCAAACGGACTACGGGTCTGATGAATCCAAAACAGGCAGCAAAAATCGAAAAAGCCACCCGTAAGGAATTCCCAGACGGGATCAATGCCTATGGTACAGATGCTGTGCGCTTTACTTTCTGTGCGCTGGCCAATACTGGTCGTGACATTAAATTCGATCTAAAACGGGTTGAAGGTTACCGCAACTTTGCCAATAAAATCTGGAATGCGACCCGTTTTGTGCTGATGAATGTCGAAGGTCAGACAGTGGGTCAAACTGCTCGTCCTGATCTTTGGGAATTGCCGGAGCAATGGATTGTCAGTCGCTTACAAAAAGCTGAACAAGCGGTACAGCAAGGTTTTGCTACCTATCGACTGGATCTGGTTGCACAAACCATTTATGACTTTATCTGGAATGAATATTGCGACTGGTATGTCGAACTAACAAAGCCAGTTTTAAATGATGCGAATGTATCTGATGAACGTAAGGCTGAGGTGCGTCGTGTATTACTCAGTGTAATGGAAACTGCTTTACGTCTAGCGCATCCTTTGATGCCATTCCTGACCGAAGAAATCTGGCAAACCCTTGCACCGATGATTGGTAAAGGTGGTGCAGAGGGTAAAAACAGCATTATGCTGGCACCTTACCCTGTTGCAGAACAGGATAAAATCAGTGAACAAGCCGAAGCAGATATGCAATGGTTACAAGGTTTGATTGGTGCAGTTCGGAATATTCGTGGTGAAATGGGACTGGGTAATGCCCGTTTATTGCCAGTTCTCCTGCAAAATATTTCTGAGGCAGAACGTACGCAGATTGAACGCATTGAACCGTTGTTTAAAGCCTTGGCAAAAGTGGAAAACATCACCTTCTTGGCAAATGGCGAAGAACCACCACTATCTTCCTCATCCGTAGTTGGTCACGCATCCGTCTTTGTCCCAATGAAAGGTTTGATTGATCCAAAAGCAGAGCTTGGCCGTTTGCAAAAAGATCTGGATAAAATCCAGAAACAACATGATCAAATCGCAACTAAACTAAGTAACGAAAGTTTTGTTGCCAAAGCCCCTGCTGCTGTGGTTGAAGGTGAAAAAGCCAAACTGGCCGAATTTGCGGATCAGTTAACTAAGATTAAGGCGAATATGGAGCAGATTGCGAACTTGTAATCTATCGCAGTTCGTTATATAACAAGCCTAGGACAAAAGTGTTCTAGGCTGTATTTTAGGAGTTATCATGTCTGATTTAAGTATTAAACAGCGAGTCTTACAAACGATAGAAAAACTACCTGAAAATGTAGATATCGAAAGCATGATGTATGAGCTTTATGTTTTAGAAAATATCCAAAAAGGACAAAAGGATATTCAAAATCATCAAATCATCACTGTAGATCAGCTATTACATGATATCGAATCATGGTAATTTTTTATGGTAGTTTGGACTGAACACGCACAAAGGCAACTGCGAGATATCCATAATTATATTGCTAAAGACTCACCGCTTTATGCCAAACGAACTGTACTTGATATCGCTCAAAAAACTAAAATTTTAGAGAAGTTTTTCAAAATTGGAAAAATCACACCAGAAACGGACCAAGAGCATATTCGTGAACTTTCTATCCATAGTTATCGAATCATCTATCAAATTGAAAAGAATGATATTTATATTTTAGCGATTGTGCATAATCGACAAATATTAGAACAAACTCAATTTCAATTGGATTAATTCCCAAAATAGTTTTGTGAAACAATTTACATGGCCATTCAAGAAATGGAAAAATCGAAATAACAGAACATAGCAATTCCGATTCAATCATCAACATATAAAATATGGACTAAACACACTATTCAAGCCTGCTTATTAAAAGCAAAATTATGAATATCGGCATCATCTCGATCAAATCAAAGATTATGAATGAATTCTTATTTAAAGTAACTTCATTGATTACGATAAGAAATAAAATTCAGGTTTTGTTGGTATTCTGTTTATAACCACGTTATCAGAAAAATATACGATAAAATGACTTAAACAGTCCAAAACATCATAAGTGAAAATTATCCTTGGCATTGTAACTGCACCAATACAGCTTGGTGCACTATCGCCATTACAGAGATAAACATCATATTTTTAAAACCGGAGCAGAACAAAATGGTAAATAAAACAATCAATATTTACGGGGCACGGCAGAATAATCTTAAAAATATTTCTTTAAAAATTCCCAAACATCAAATCGTCGCGTTTACTGGCGTATCAGGTTCAGGTAAATCATCTTTAGTCTTTGAAACCATCGGTGCAGAAGCGCAAAGACAAATCAATGAAACACAGGACAGCTTTATTCGCCATCGTTTGCAGCATTTTGGTGTGGCAGATGTGGATAAAATTGAGAATCTAAATGTTCCGGTCATTATTAACCAAAAACCTTTAACCGGAAATATTCGTTCTACCGTTGCCACCATTACCGACATTTATGCCAACCTGCGTTTGTTATTTTCCCGTATGGGCCAACCATTTGTAGGCTATGCAACTGTATTTTCATTTAATCATCCCAGTGGCATGTGTCCGCAATGTGAAGGCATTGGTTTGGAACAGACCATTGATATTTACAAAATTCTGGATCTAAATAAGTCACTTAATGAAGACGGTGTGATTAATTTTCCAACCTATCGCCCTCATGCCTGGCGGTGGACACGCTATGCCGATTCCGGTTATTTCGATTTGGATAAAAAGTTAAAAGACTATAGCAAAGAAGAATGGGATTTATTTTTGAATGCACCTCAGCATAAACCCTTACATCCAACCAATAACTGGAAAAAAACCGCACTCTATGAAGGCTTAATCACCCGATTTGAACGTAATTATTTAAAAGGTGAAGCACAGGAACGCAACCGTTATCGACACAGTCTTGATCCCATTATTACGACAAAACCATGTACTTTATGTCATGGACAACGCCTGAATCAAAAATCTTTATCCTGTAAAATTAAAGGCAAAAATATTGCCGACTGTACTGCCCTCTCGGTAACAGCATTATTAGAATTTATTGAATCTCTCGAAAGTGAAAAATATGAAACCATTTTGAATGAAATCAAAAATAAACTGAACAATTTAAATCTGGTTGGTTTGAGCTATCTTAATCTGGACCGTATCAGTAATACGCTATCGGGTGGTGAATCACAACGCATTAAAATGGTAAAACATCTGGGCAACAGCCTAGTCGATCTGCTTTATATCTTTGATGAACCCAGTATTGGCCTACACCCTAAAGATTTAGAAAACATTATTGAAATTATTAAAAAAATTAGAGATAAGGGAAATAGTGTTTTACTGGTAGAGCACGATCCTGATCTGATTAGAATTGCCGATCATGTAATTGACATGGGACCTCTTTCAGGTACAAACGGTGGGGAAATTATTTATCAGGGTAATTTTGCCGAATTAAAACATTCAGCAGGACTTACCGGACAATTTTTCCGTAAACCTACCCGTTATAAAAAAATACCCCGCCAACATGATGAAAAGATTTGGATTAAAAATGCCCATGTGTTTAATTTAAAAAACATTGATGTACCGATTGCTAAAAATTGCCTGACCGTAGTGACAGGCGTTGCAGGATCAGGAAAAAGCACCTTAATCAGCAAAGTATTACCGCAACAATATCCTGAAACCAAATTGATTGATCAATCTGCCATTACCGCAACAGCACGATCCAATTTACTCACCTATCTCGATCTTCTCGATCCAATCCGGCAATTATTTGCCAAAGCCAATAACGTCAGCCCAAAACTATTTAGTTTTAATAGTGATGGTGCCTGTCCACAGTGTAAGGGAACTGGAATTGAAAAAGTTGATTTGGCATTTCTGGATGATATCGAAATGACCTGTGAGATGTGTCATGGTTCAGGTTATGCCCCTAAAATTTTAAAATACCTTTATAAAGACAAAAATATCGCCGACATCATGAAAATGACTGTCGCAGAAGCAATTCATTTTTTTGACCATGAATATTTACAGCAACAGTTCCAGTTATTGATGAATCTGGGATTAGACTATATTGCAATTGGTCAGCGTTTAAATACATTCTCTGGTGGAGAACGTCAAAGATTAAAACTAAGCAAGGAAATTGACGGAAAAGGTCATATTATTGTACTGGATGAGCCCAGCTCTGGCCTACATCCATCAGATACCGAAAAACTCATTCAATTACTCAATAATCTGGTTGATCAGGGCAATACCATTATTGTAATTGAACATAATCTGGAAATTATGACCCAAGCCGATTGGATTATCGATATTGGACCACTGGCTGGAGATCAAGGTGGAGAATTGATTTTCGCTGGAACAGTGGATGATTTAATCAAAAATCCGGAGAGATCCTCCACAGCTTTTTATCTCAGAAAATATTTGGGACTTGTCTAGCGTGTGTTGAGCATTCATCACCCTTTCAATTGATGCTCAAATTAAAGGGTGAAACATACAAATAATGACATCAATCCATCATCATTGAAACCTGATTCGATGAAATGATGAGCATAGAGGTATTACCCAGTTTTAGATGAAAAGTAGAAAATTATAGGAGTACGTCTATTAGAGCAAAATAGAGTAATGCACCACAAAAACACAATACGCACCATATTGACTCAAAATAACTAAGAATAGGAAAAGTAGTGTTTCTTGGCTAAATGATTGCTGAATCCTAAAACGATGAGGAATGAAATCAGAAGTAGCATCTATTTATGCTCAATAGCGCTGTAAATGAACAAAATTAACTATGATTTCTTGAAATATGCCAAGCATAATGATTAAATAAAACCAAGAATGAAAATAAATTCTTCGCTGTCTCACATTACTTCATTATTTTAAATGATTCTGTCTATTCACCAGATAAATCATACTTTACTCATTTATAAAAAATAAATATATAAATTTTAATTACTTAGATTACAAAATAAATTTCTATCCGCTCTTGTAGCCTTCGACAAAATTGGATTAAGATAAATTTGGTTCAATTTGCAACATATGATTATATATTTTTCATATATCGGTCATTGTGGTATGCCTTTTGAATATAAAATCAGTGATGAATTACTCAAAAACGGAGTTTTTATGCTTTCGAATAAACGTACCGTAACTTCTTTGCTTTGTGCCAGTGCACTTATGCTTGGTTTAAGTGCATGTAGTGACAACAAGACACCTGCTTCTGGCGATGCGGCTTCTGGTTCAGCCAGCTCGTCATCGGGTACATTAGATAAAATCAAACAATCAGGCACTATTGTTCTTGGCTATCGTGATTCGTCTATTCCATTTTCTTATATTGCGGATAATCCACAACAACCTGTCGGTTATGCCCACGATTTACAGTTAAAAGTGGTTGAAGCCGTCAAGCAAAAACTTAATTTACCGGACCTTAAAATTCGCTATAATCTGGTGACCAGTCAAAACCGTATTCCATTGGTTTCAAATGGTACTGTGGATATCGAATGTGGTTCAACCACCAATAATAAGGAACGCCAACAACAGGTCGATTTCTCTGTAGGTTATTTTGAAGTCGGTGGTCGCCTGTTAACCTCAAAAGATTCCGGTATCAATGACTATGCCGATCTAAAAGGCAAAAAAGTCGTCACCACTGCGGGTACAACCTCTGAACGCTGGTTACGTCAACATGCGACTGAACTGGGTGTGGGCGAAGTAATTTCGGCAAAAGATCACGCAGAATCATTCCTGATGCTGCAAAATGGTCGTGCTGCTGCCTTTATGATGGATGACATCTTATTGGCGGGTGAAAAATCAAAAGCAAAAAATCCTGATCAATGGGTAATTGTCGGTACCGCACCAATTAAAGAAATCTATGGCTGTATGTTACGTAAAGGTGATACAGGCTTTAAACAAGTGGTTGATGATGCGATTAAAACAACATTTGCATCAGGCGACATCAATCAGATGTATACAAAATGGTTTGAATCTCCAATTCCACCAAAAGGCATCAATCTGAACTTCCCAATGTCGGATGAAGTGAAAGCATTAATTGCCAATCCACACGATAGAGATCAATAATTTTTAACCCATCATGTCCTCTGGTTGATGTGGTGGGTCATTTTAATTTATTAACACCTAACTGGAGATTCTATGAACTATAACTGGAATTGGGGTGTTTTATCACAGTCTACAGGTGTGAATAACACCACCTATTTTGACTGGATATTAACGGGGATAGGCTGGTTATTGCTTATTGCTGTTATAGCATGGTCAATCGCACTGATACTCGGCAGTATTCTCGGCATCATGAGAACCCTGCCGAGTGCAACTGCGCGCAATATTGCGACCACTTATGTCACTATTTTTCGTAATATTCCCCTGCTTATTCAATTATTTATCTGGTTCTATGTAATCCCGAACTTTCTACCCGGTCCGATTAAATCGTGGTGGATGAATGATTTAAGCAATAGTGCAACTGCACTGATTTCTGCCAGTGTCGGTCTAGGTTTATTTACTGCGGCACGGGTTTGTGAACAGGTGCGAACCGGGATTGAAGCCTTACCACTTGGACAAAAAAATGCGGGTTTTGCCTTAGGCTTTTCAACGTTCCAACTCTATCGCTATGTCATTTTACCGCAAGCATTCCGCACAATTTTGCCACCCTTGAGTTCAGAGTTGACCAACTGTGTTAAAAATACCTCAGTCGCATCGCTGGTCGGTGTCGCAGAGATTATTTCACAGATGAAAACCATTAGTGAATACACGCAAAATACGATTGAAATTTATACTTATGTCACGCTGATTTTTATTGTGATTAATGTCTTTTTGATTTTAATAATGAGTTATCTGGAAAAACGCTTGCATGTTCCGGGCTTAACTACTGGAGGAGGTAAATAATGGAATGGCTTACCTCTTTTTTAACAGACTTACAAGTTTCAGCACCAGCACTTTGGCACGGTTTCACTATCACGCTTAAAGTCGTTGTGACGGCTGCAATTGGTGGTGTGATTATTGGCACCCTACTGGCATTGATGCGCTTATCGTCCATTAAGGCTTTCAATGTTATTGCTAAATCCTATGTCAATTTATTCCGTTCAATTCCGCTTCTTCTGGTATTGATGTGGTTTTATTTTGCTGTACCGTTTATTTATACCGGGATTACAGGCAAGTATCTGACCATTGATACCGCACTGGTTTCAAGCACTGTGGCATTTATGCTGTTTGAAGCGGCTTATTTTGCCGAGATTGTCCGGGCAGGGATACAGTCTATCCCGAAAGGTCAGACTTTTGCAGCCTATGCGCTGGGTATGAGTTATGGTCAATCCATGCGACTAATTATCCTGCCACAGGCATTTCGCAAAATGACCCCGCTGCTATTACAGCAAACCATTATTTTATTTCAGGACTCGACCATGGTATATGCCATTGGTTTGCTAGATTTCTTCCGTACCAACTACGTACGTGGCGATCTCATGTCTTTACTCACACAATATATTCTGTTCGCAGGTCTGGTGTACTTTAGTATCAGTCTCCTCGCTACCTACGCAGTTAAGAAATTACAGAAAAGGTTAAAAGTATGAGCAATAGCAAAGTGATGATTGATATCCAAGACGTTAATAAATGGTATGGACAATTTCAGGTTCTTACCGATTGCACCACAAAAATTACCCAAGGTGAAGTTGTGGTGGTATGTGGTCCTTCAGGTTCCGGAAAATCAACTTTAATCAAAACTGTCAATGGTCTAGAACCCTTCCAAAAAGGTGATATTGTTGTTGATGGTATTTCCATTGCTGATCCAATGACCGATCTAACCAAGTTACGCAGTCGGGTCGGTATGGTGTTTCAGCACTTTGAACTTTTTCCACACTTGAGTATCACCGAGAACCTCACCATCGCACAGGTGAAAGTTCTTGGTCGTAAAGAAAGTGAGGCCAAGCAAAAAGGATTGGCCTATCTGGATCGTGTCGGTTTAAGTGCACAAGCCAATAAGTTCCCTGCCCAACTTTCCGGCGGACAACAGCAACGTGTTGCCATTGCCCGTGCTTTAAGTATGGATCCGATTGCCATGTTATTTGATGAACCGACCTCTGCGCTTGATCCGGAAATGATTAATGAAGTACTTGATGTCATGGTCGGACTAGCGAAAGAAGGCATGACCATGATGTGCGTAACGCATGAAATGGGCTTTGCCAAACAGGTGGCAAATCGTATTATTTTTATGGATCAGGGTAAAATCGTTGAAGATTGTACCAAAGACGAGTTCTTTAATACCACCCGTAGTGACCGGGCACAGCAATTTCTGAATAAGATATTGCATTAATTCAATAAATTATTTATCAGAAGGCTGTAAAATATGCAAAAATTTACGGCCTTTTTCTTATCCTAATACAGGGCACCAATCGAAATACTAATTCAGGGTGATCTTCAATTCTGATTATAGTTTTTTAAATTCTTAAAATGAGGATCGTGGTACCTTGCACATATTATGTCTTTCCCTTTAACACATATTCATGATTCCTTCATTATTTTTACAAAATACCCCAGTTCTAAATATAAGTTTATTCAATTTTATGTCATAGATTATGTTCACCAACAAAATATATGACTCATATCAGGTCTTATTATGAAAAAACAACTGCTTTTAATCTGCCTATTCAGTTCATTTGCTGCATTGACCCATGCCAATCCACCAACAGGCGGTGGTTTTGACCGCAGCGCAATGAATAAATTATGCAATGGTAAAAAAATCGGTGATAGCATCAGCACCAAAATGGGTGATCGTACTGTTAAAGGTACATGCCAATTAAACTTTGCTGTAACAGGTAATGCCCAACTTCCACGTGGTGAACGTGGTCAAAACGCTGCATTTGATCAGGCATGTAAAGGTAAAAAACTGAATCAGGCCGCAAGTGTTAAAGTAAACGGACAAACCTTTAACGGTAAATGTGAAGTTCATTTTAAACCACAACGCTAAACCTATATGAAAAAAAGCAGCCCAATCAAGGCTGCTTTTTTATGCTTTGTTGAAACTAGAGCTTCGCAAGAAGAATTCTTTATTTTTAAGTTAAATCCAACCAGCGATCAACTTTCAATCAACAAGGTCTAATGCAAATGTAAAATATCGACAGTTGGCGGCACCCGAAAACGAAAAGGTGCACCCACCATGCCTGTTCCGACTGTGACAAAAACATTGGCTGTCTCATGTCGATAATAGCCACGTTTATGTCCCAGCATAGAAACTTTCTTCATCACATAACTGGTTAGCCACGGCAACTCAATTTGTCCGCCATGGGTGTGACCAGACAACATCAACGGTTTGGTGGGTAAATTCGGCACCATATCCACCGTATCGGGATTATGTGACAAGAGTAACCATAATTTATCCTGCGGCAATTCTGGTAAATTTTCCATATGCGCTTTACCTGCCCATAAATCCCCTACCCCATACAAGCGCACTTCATCAAATTCAACAATTTTGTTCTCGATATCAATGACGTTATTCACTTGCAATGCATTGGCAAGTAACGCCTGAATCGGTGGTCCAGGATATTGTTCATCATGATTGCCATTGACAGAATACACTGGACAATGAATCTGTTTTAAAATTGCCAATTCCTGTGCCAATTTATTTTCAGGCTCATAAGTCCAATCTCCGGAAACCACGACAAAATCCAATTGCTGTTGATTGATTTTTTGTACAATTTTCTTTAGTTGTCGCTCATGTCCCGAATACAGACCAATATGTAAATCGGCAATTAAGGCAATTTTTAACGGTTGTTGTAATGGCTGATTTTCATCAATGCTGAGATCGGTATGTTTAACCACCACATGATGCGGTTCGATAAATCTGGCATAAATCAAAAATATAGCAATCACCAGATAAGAAATCGCTTGAATATTATTAATTTCATTTACATACCATTGCCAACTGGTGAGCAAAACCCACGGGAAAAGCAAATAACTACAGTAAAATACGACCAACAAAATAAATGCTTTCAATGGCTGGGTAGTTTCGGTCCGTTTGGCACTGCGCCATGCTTGCAACATTGCCCAAACAAATATCAAAATAAGTGACCAAGACAACAAATGGGAGATCTGCATCTATTTTATTACCATCCAAAGAAACGTGGGTTTTATGATTAAATATAAAGCCATATGCAGCTTGTTGAGCATTCGTCCATCATCCGCTCAACCATTCTAAGCCATATCTGTACGAATCCCAAACGAGCTACAATTGCCGTATATCACACCTATATCTATTTCTGTCATCTATCTTTATAATTTTGGGACATTTGCATCCTGTATCAAGGGGGCAGCTACAAAATACGTCATCGGACAAGGTTATCATAACGTATGCATTTAAAGTTACTGTGTCGTTTTTTTATATTATGCAGCTTGTTCATGTTACAGGCCTGCTCAACATTACCACAGCGACAATCCGTAACGCCAACATATACCTCACAATTCGATACCTCGCATACTTATCTGTCGACCTTATTTGAACCACTAAAACAACAACATCCCGATTTAACCGGTTTCCATGTGCTTTACGATCCCAACGAAGCACTTACCACCAGATTGCAATTGATTGAAAAAACAGAAAAAACCCTTGATCTGCAATATTACATCTGGGACAACGACAAAGTCGGGGCATTAGCACTGGAAGCAATTTTACGTGCTGCTGATCGTGGTGTAAAAGTTCGTCTCTTGATTGATGATAATAATTCCAAAGGGCTGGAAGGCGCCTATCTGGCCATGTCACAACATCCGAATATTCAGATCCGAGTCTTTAATCCTTATAAATTCCGTCGTCTTCGGGCGCTGGATATTATGCTGGACTTTAACCGTATTACCCGCCGCATGCACAACAAGACCTTTATCAGCGATCATGAGGTGGCATTAATTGGCGGGCGCAACATGAGTAACCAATATTATAATGTTGGCGATAATTTCCAGTTTTCCGATATGGATGTGGTACTGGTCGGGCAAACTGTTGGGGAAATCAGCGACTCATTCGATGAATACTGGAATCACGACTATGCCTATCCGATCACACAGGTCGCCAAAACGTATCGGCATCGACTAAGCTATCAAAGTTTACGCAAACAACTCGAAGCCAACTGGTTTAAAAGTAATGTACAAGATGATCTAAATATTCTGTCCTCATCACTTTCTTTCGATCATTGGTTTAATCAAAATTTGAAGCTGGAATGGGTCAATGCGGTATTGGTCAAGGATTCAGCAGATAAAATTAATAAAGATACGCCGCAGGAACAGCATCTAAATTTTCAGCTTGCCAATATTCTCAATCATCCGCAACAGCATGTCGATCTGGTTTCAGCCTATTTTGTTCCCAATGAAAAAAATCTTGAGGTATTAAAACAATTGGCCGATCAAGGGGTAGATATTCGGGTATTAACCAATTCCTTTAAAGCCAATGATGTTCCGGTCGTTCATGCCTTTTATGCCAAATATCGCAAAAGACTTTTGCAAGATGGTATACAGCTTTATGAGTTTTTACCGGTTTTGCCCATGTCCTTGACCCGAAGTGATCGTAGCCAATTATTTGGAGAGCGTACATTTAACCGTACCGGCTTGAGCCGTAGCAGTCTGCATGCAAAATTTATGACGCTGGACAATCAACAGGTGTTTATTGGTTCTTTTAATTTTGACCAACGATCGGTTTATCTCAATACCGAAATTGGCGTGGTGCTGGACAGCCCTAATCTTGCCAAAGCCATTCATCAGAGTATGAATGACGATTTATTAAAATATGCTTATCAAGTTGAACTCGATGAAAAAGGTAAACTGATCTGGAAAAAACAGATTGATCAAGACATTACAATTTACCACAAGGAGCCACAATTGAAATGGTGGCAAAATATCGGTTTAAAACTGCTTTCATTATTGCCCATTGAAAAACAAATGTAATCCTAAAACATAGTTCAGCAATGCGTGATTGGAGCATTAAAACGCCTGAGAAAAAATCCTCATCAGCCTTAAGGCAATAATACTGTGCGATGCAGTTGCGCCAAACCTTCAGTCATTTGCTGTTGTACTTGTGTACTTAAACTTTCCAACGTATGACCTGTAGGATCAATTGAAGGTAATGCAACCAGATGTGCAGTTACTTGCTCCATCTGTAACACATGGGCAATATTCTCGATAAAGGTCTGATCATCGATAAATGGCACGACATGATCCAGTTCACCTTGTGCATTGACATAGCAGATCAGGCAGATTTGTACCGGCTTATTGGCTTCAATCGCTGCACCCAATAATTTGCCATGGACTTTTTTAATTGAACGGCCATCGCTGGTGGTCGCTTCCGGAAAAAATAAAACTGGAATCCCCTGTTTTAAAAATGATGCTATTTGTTCACGAATTTTCGCTGAATCACCTGATCCACGACGGATAAACAAAGTTCCGCCCCACGCTGCGAGTTTACCCAGGATTGGCCAGGATTGAACTTCTGCTTTTGCCAAAAAAAATACCCGCGCCCCTGTACCCAAGACCGCCACATCTAGCCAAGAGATATGATTACTGGCCCAAAGTGCAGTATGCCGTGGAATGTGTCCATGTACCTGAACTTTTACATTAAATACTTCACCCAGACGACGGCAAAAGTATTGCACATAACGAGTATTTTCCGGGTTATTGGGTTGCTTATATAATTGATGTCTAAAAATCAAATAAAAACCTTCACTCACCACGGTTAAAACATGTGCAGTTTTTTTACTGTAAAGAAAGAATTTCGATAAAGCATTTCGATGTGGAATATGTTTTTCTGTCATGGGTACAGACTGAACCGTCATGTTGTTGTTCGCTCTTACTTTAGCTTAGTCGCTAAACATAATCTATTTTTTCATTTTATTAAAGTTCCGAATATTCCAGTTTTATCATTTTATTTTCTTATTTGGCGCCACTGTGCGTAACACTTAACAATAAAAAAATGCAGTTGCAGTAAAATTTTCCTACAATGGTGTTTCAATTGATGGAGAATACAATTACGTGCAATCTTTTGAACCACAACAAAATAAGGAACTGACATTACTGGTCAGTGTGAATGTTCACATTCTAAATGATCTGGATGCCGAAGAATTTGCCTTACTGGCACAATCTGCTGGTGCAACGCTGTTTGACCACATTACCACACAACGACAACGGCCAGATCCCAAAAGCTTTATTGGTTCTGGAAAAGCTGAAGAAATTGCAGCATTGGTTCAAGAACACGATATTCAACTGGTCATTTTTGATCATACCCTCTCCCCAGCACAGGAACGTAATCTGGAAAAAATCCTGAAATGTCGTGTGATTGATCGTACAGGATTAATTCTGGACATCTTTGCACAACGGGCACGTACACACGAAGGGAAGTTACAGGTTGAACTGGCACAGTTACAGCATCTGGCCAGTCGATTGGTGCGTGGTTGGGGCACAATGGAACAACAAAAAGGTGGAATTGGTTTACGCGGACCCGGTGAATCGCAACTGGAAACAGACCGTCGACTGATTCGAGTCAGGATGACGCAACTTAAAGACAAATTGCAAAAAGTCCGCCAGACCCGTCTACAGGGTCGTGCTGCACGGCAAAAAGCTGCGATTCCTACCGTGTCTCTGGTGGGTTACACCAATGCCGGAAAGTCCACCTTGTTTAACACATTGGCACAAAGCGATGTGTATGCAGCCAATCAACTGTTCGCCACACTTGATCCGACCTTGCGCCGTGTAGAATGGGCAGGTTTGGGACCTGTAATTCTGGCCGATACCGTTGGTTTTATTAAAGATCTGCGCCACTCACTGGTCGATTCATTTCGAGCAACATTGGAAGAAACACTGGAAGCAACTTTACTGCTACACGTGATTGATGCCAGTAGTCCCGATATGCTTGAGCAAATTGAAGCTGTAGAAACCGTACTTAAAGAAATCGGCGCAGATATTGCAATTTTACGCATTTATAATAAGATTGATTTATCTGGTGATGAAGCAAAAATTGTCTATGCCAAACCGCATGTGCCAGATCGTGTTTTTGTCTCAGCACATACAGGACAAGGACTAGATTTATTACGTCAGGCTGTACAGGAAGCCCTACTCGGGCAATTGCAGCAGTTCAACCTATGTTTGACGTCACAACATGGCAAATTACATAGTCAACTCCATCACCTACAGGTGATTCAATCCGAACATTATGATGATCAAGGAAGACTGCATTTGACCGTGCGTATGGCAGCAGAAAAACTGTTGCAACTTATTGGTCAAAATCATTTTGATCTGGACAGCATTTTAGGTGAACAGGCAGCACAATTTAAACCTGAGCTAGAAGCCTTTGAACAAACTTTAATGCCTTAAAGTGAATACAACAACAGATGTCAGGATTTAAAACCAGGCATCAGGGTTATTCTTATGAAGACTAAATTTGACTGGTCTGCATTATTGCTGACCATTCTACTCATTATTGTGGTACGTGAATTTTCAGTCTGGTTAATGTCTTTGTTTGGTCATCCCGAACTCGGAAATTTAATCGGTCTAGGACTATTATTGATCGGTCTGATTCTGGTTCGCAGATTTGGAGCCATTCCATTACGCATGATTGATGCCAATGCATATCTGATGCGGGAAAGTGCATTGGCATTCTTACCCATTGCAGGGGGGTCAATCTTAATGCTAGTTGTGATGGGAGAAGAAATTCCCCTATTTCTGTTTGTCATGGTGTTTAGTACCTTGGTCCCGCTTTGGATCTATGCAAAACTTGCCAAACGCTGGTTATAAATACATCTGGAATAAATAAAATAGGGATATATCACCATGTTTGATCACGCACCTGATAGCCTGATGGTTCTGATTGGTTTTTTAGTCACTTTACTGGCTTATTTTATGGGCAAATTGACCTATAAATATATTCCTAAAGTGCCGCTTATTGTTTTAGCCACCATTTGGTTAATTATTTTATTGTGGTTATGTTCATGGAACTACAATGATTATATGGGGCATGTAGAACCATTATTCAGTCGTCTATTGGGTTATGTCACTGTTGCATTGGCCATCCCTCTGGCTGCAATGCGTCTCGATGATTTACCCCTCAAACCCATGATTGCCATTCTAGTCTTTGCCAGCATCAGTGCTGTTGCTCTGCCTATGGGGTTGGCGTATTTATTACATCTCTCAGAACCTACAATTTTAGCCTTTGCAACCCGTGCAGTCACCACACCCGTTGCACTCAATATCGCAACGCTACTCCATGCACCTTTGGCCCTCGTCACTTTAATTGTCATTTTATCCGGTGTGATTGGTGCTGCCTTTTCATCATTGATTTTAAGAAATATCAATGATGAACGTGCCTCTGGACTTGCATTAGGCTTGGCTGCTCATGCAATCGGCACAGTACAGGCATGGCAACGTGGTTTTGTTGCCGGACGCTATGCAGCTTTTGGTATGGCAATCAATGCTGTCCTCACCTCAATCTGGCTACCTATTGTTTTTCATTTATTTAAATAATAAGCCGTGACAATTAAAAATGATAAATATTTATCATTTTTAATTAATAAAAAATTATTCATCACAATAAAAATGGAAAGTATTCATAATAAGAATTCATGTAAATTAAATATATGGAATTGATTAAATAGGAAGAATACTATTAGTGACATTGAATTTTAACTTTGCAAAGAAAATAGTATCTTCGCTCATTATTGTTATTTACTCGGAATAATTTAACAGTTAATATCGCAAATTGAGACTTTTTATTACTAAAGGATGAGTACAATGAAGGCATTCAAAAGTATATTGCTACTCGGCAGTTTACTTATCGCATCAGGTCATGTTTTTGCTGCTGAAGATATTACAGGTACATGGCGCAGTATTGATGATAAAACCGGTTTCAGTAAAGGAATTATTGAAATTACCAAAGATGCCAATGGGATCTATACAGGAAAAATTATTGAAGTTATTCCACGTCCCGGTTATACACCGAAAACTGTATGCGATCAATGTAAAGGCACATTAAAAAACAAGCCAATCTTAGGCTTACACATTTTAAATAATATGAAAAAATCCACAAAAAACAACTTAGAATATGAAGGTGGAACAATTTTAGATCCATTAAATGGCAAAGTCTATAAAAGCAAAATTAAACTTAACAGTACTGGTTCACGTATTACCATGCGTGGTTATGTCGGGGTTGAAGTGGTCGGGCGTAGCCAAACATGGATTCGTCAGGAATAAAATAATAAATTATTGTCTGTTTTCATTTTTCAGCATCAATGCTTAGCAACCCGATTTTGATATGTATCAAGCTAACTACATTGAAAGATGAGGGCTGATGAATCAGCTCTCGTTATTTTTGTAAAAATTTAACATGACTTTCCATACAATAGTGATAGAGAACAAAGTGATTAAGCCGCCAATAATGTGGCCTGATAATATCGCTAAAATATGATGAAATCCGCTTATTTTATTCGCATAATGATTGACTTTAAAAAGAAACGCTTACAATCTTATATAAGGATTAAAATATCTCTTTAGAAATAATTTTATGATGCTCAATAAAAACATATCTTGTTTATCAAATCAGACTGTCATTTTAAAAGCAGTCGTTCTATTTTTATTTATTTTTGGCTATGTATTCTCAAGCAATACATGGGCAGAACCACTCCAAAAACACAAGACTCAATATTACCGTTATTATGATAACAACGGTGTGGCAACAATCAGTAAGAATGTTTCCCCAACCCATATCCGTCGTGGTTATGAAGCACTTGATCACAATATGGCAGTGATTTATAAAGTACCTGCCTATAGTGTTGAAGCAGATCTTAAGCAGGAGCGTAGCCGGGCAATACAATCGGAACAGGCCAGAAAAGATCAGGTCTTAAAACGCTCCTATCGTAATGTTGCCTATGCAACACAAAAAAAGAAAGATGCACTTGCGGTACTGCAAAAGCAAATCGATCAACAGTACCAACAAATGCGTCAATTGCAAACAGATCGCAGCAGTTACCTCAAACAACGGGCAAACTATGTATTGGATAAGAAATCCGTTCCAGTACAACTACAAAAAAATTTAGATAACAATGCCCTTCATATTAAAAACACCCGCAGTACCATTGAACAGTTAAAAAGCACTTATGTGAAGCAAGAACAGCAATTTGATTACATGATTAGCCGTTTACAAAGAATGGAATAGTTTTTATAGTGAAGTTATTCTTCTATTAATGTATTACGAACGATTTTATGCGTCCAACCATTAAAATAAATTCTCTACTCATGTTTATTGGCCTTCAAGTGTTCTGTATCGGGTTATTGGGCTGTGATAGCTCATCACAACAACAGAGTGAAAAAACCTCAAGTACAACACCAATTGATATTATTGCGGCAGATCTGGTAGCGGTCAAACAAGGGTATTTACAACAAAAAACTAATTTTACCGGCAGTATACAAGCAGTAAATCATACCAGTATCCAGTCACAGGTGTCTGCCACCGTATTGCAGGTTTCTGCCGATGTCGGGCAAATGGTCAACAAAGGTCAGCTCTTGGTTGAATTGAATAATCAGGATAATGCTGCACGACTGGCACAGGCAAAAGCCAATCTCGCCGCTGCCAAAGCACAAGCCACCTTAGACAAATCATTGCTAGATCGCAAAAAACGTTTGTTTGATCAAGGCTTTATTGCAAAACTAGAATGGGAACAAAGCCAAGTCGAATATAAGGCACAGCTAGAAAATGTCAAAGCCCAACAGGCCAATGTCGATATCGCAGCCAAAGCAGCACAGGATGCTGTGATCCGTAGTCCAATTTCAGGTTATGTTACCAGTCGTCAGGTCAATGTTGGACAAACCATTGCCATGGGACAAACACTATTTGATATAGTCGATCCTAGCCAACTTGAAATCAAAGCCAATCTTGCCGCCAGTGATCAAGGCAAAATTGCGGTGGGACAAAAAATTCATTTCCGTGTTCAGGGTAATCCTACCCTGTTCCCGGCACAGATTAGCCGAATTTCTCCGGTTGCCGATACGGTCAGTCGCAACATTGAGTTTTTTGCCCGACCTCAAACCAGTCTCAAACAACTCAGTATTGGTGCCTTTGTCGAAGGTGAGATCATTCAGCAAGGCAATATTGAAGGCCAATTAATCCCGCTTGCCAGTGTACAGGATGTACAGAAAAATCCATTTGTCTGGGTGGTACGGGACAGTAAAATCCAGAGAATCAATATTGATGTGGTGCAGCTTGATCAGCAACAGGAGCTGGCATTGGTAAAAGGTCTGCATGCGGATGATCAGATCAGTCTGGTTAAATTTACACCGCAACAGCAGAACAGATCAGTTCATATAGAAAAATAATATCTGCCAGCATTGAATGCTGTCGATTTAAATAAGGATAAACATCATGTGGTTTACACGAATAAGTATTAAATATCCTGTGTTCACGATCATGATGATGCTGTGCTTTTTGGTGCTTGGCTTTGCATCATGGCAACGCATGAATGTTGAAGAATTTCCGGATGTCGATTTTCCGTTTGTTGTAGTTCATACCACCTATGCTGGTGCATCACCAGAAGTGGTTGAAAGTGAAATTACCAAAAAACTTGAGGAGCAAATTAATACCTTATCGGGTGTTAAACAAATCATTTCCACCTCAAGTGAAGGCTTGTCCACCATTGTTACCGAATTTAATCTTGATGTGAATTCGTCGGTTGCGGCGCAGGATATGCGAGAT
Organism: Acinetobacter puyangensis; assembly: GCF_900096995.1. Lineage (GTDB taxonomy): Bacteria > Pseudomonadota > Gammaproteobacteria > Pseudomonadales > Moraxellaceae > Acinetobacter > Acinetobacter puyangensis. The sequence goes on along the minus strand of NZ_OANT01000001.1, from coordinate 682,417 downwards.
AAAATTGCGCCGATCACAGCACAATTCCGTGATGAAATCGATGATCCTGTGATTGAACGTTATGACCCATCTGCCAGCCCGATCATGTCGGTGGTATTTGAATCCAACAACATGGACATGCGGGATCTGAGCGATTATGTCGATCAATATCTACTACCACAACTCCGCACAGTCGCTGGCGTGGGTCGTGTCGATATGATGGGCGATATAAAACGTCAGATTCGAATAGAAATTGATCCAATGCGTATGCAAAGTTACGGAATTGGTATCAATCAGGTCATACAAGCATTACAAAGCGAAAACACTCAGATTCCAAGTGGCACTTTAAGCAATGCAAATCGGGAATTGGTGGTTGAAATTCAGGCCAAATTTAAACAACCTGCCGATTTTAATACCTTGGTGGTTGCCAATCGTAATGGTGTGGCGATTACACTTGATCAGATTGCCACGATACAGGACAGTCAAGCAGAACAAGAAACCAGTGCATTTTTAAATGGCAATGCTGCCCTTTCGGTTGATATTTTGCGTAATTCTGATGCCAATGTAATTAATGTTGTCGATGCACTCTATAAACGTCTGGATACCATTAAAAACCAACTACCCGAAGGAACCACTCTGACCGTAGTATCCGATACCTCAAGGGGAATCCGTGCATCAATCAAAGATGTCGCCAGAACCATTATCGAAGGCGGTATTCTGGCAGTATTTATTGTCATGTTATTCCTTGGTTCCATTCGTTCAACTATCATTACTGGTCTGACCTTACCCATTGCCTTGCTGGGGACATTAACCATTATCTGGGCATTGGGTTTTAGTATTAATATGATGACCTTGCTGGCTTTATCTCTCAGCATTGGTTTGCTGATTGATGATGCGATTGTGGTGCGGGAAAATATCGTGCGACATGCCGAAATGGGCAAAGACCATGTCTCCGCAGCACTGGATGGCACCAAAGAAATTGGACTGGCAGTACTGGCAACCACTTTAACCATCGTAGCAGTATTCTTACCGGTCGCTTTTATGGGCGGTATTATCGGTCGATTTTTCTACCAGTTTGGGGTAACGGTCAGTGCAGCAGTGCTAATTTCTATGTTTGTCAGTTTTACCCTTGATCCTATGTTGTCTGCACATTGGGCTCAAAAGCATAAAAATCCTAAGAAGAAAAATATTCTGCAACGCTTTTTTGACTGGACCTCACACAAACTTGATCAGTTAAGTCATGTCTATGCAAAAGTTCTGAGGTGGGCGCTACATTTTCGGTTTTTAACACTGGCAATTGCTGTGGCTTCGTTATTTGGTGCATTGGCATTATCAAAAATGATCGGGACCGAGTTTGTTCCTACGCCGGACAAGGGCGAAATCACTGTTAAATTTGAAACACCCGTTGATGCATCACTCTTCTATACAGATGCAAAACTGAAACAAGTCGAATCGATTCTGCGACAATATCCGCACGTCACTGCCACCTATGGTGTGGTCAATCCCGTAACTGATCGAGGGAAAAATAAAGTCAATATTCTGGTCCGCTTAACACCAAGGCAGGAACGCAGCGAAACACTGACGGATATCAGTAATATTTTTCGTGATCGTTTAAGTAATGTGGCAGGCATTAGCGTAACTTCTATTGCATCTGCGGATGAAACAGTATCAGGTGGACAAAAACCCATCATGATTTCAATCAAAGGTCCGGATCTGAATGAATTACAAAAAATCTCCGATCGCTTTATGCTGGAAATGCAAAAAATTGAAGGTCTGGTTGATCTGGAAAGCTCACTCGGCGAACCTAAACCAACGCTAACACTGGAGATTCATCGTAAACTGGCAAATGATTTAGGATTGTCCGTCAACGAAATTGCCACCACACTGCGACCACTGATTGCAGGCGATAATGTCACCACATGGGAAGATCCGCGTGGCGAAAATTATGATGTCAACTTGCGTTTAAAAGACAGTGAACGAACCTCACCCAGTGATCTGGATAAATTATTTATTCGTTCCAATAATGTTGATGCAACAGGTCAAAGTCCTTTTATTCCGCTATCTGCGGTGGCCAGTATGCAGGAAATCATGGGTGCATCACAAATTAATAGACGTGATCTGACCCGGGAAATTTTGGTACAAGCCAATACCGCCGGGCGTCCTGCCGGTGATATTGGTGAGGATATTGAAAGACTACAAAACAATTTCCAGCTGCCGCCGGGCTATAGCTTTGCCACTCAGGGTGCAAATGCCGATATGGCTGAATCTGCTGGTTACGCCCTTACTGCGGTAAGTTTATCCATCATCTTTATCTATATGGTGTTGGGTTCACAGTTTAATAGCTTTATTCATCCGGCAGCCATCATGGCATCACTACCGCTTTCACTAATTGGCGTATTTCTGGCACTATTTTTATTCAACAGCACCATGAATTTATTCTCAATTATCGGCATTATCATGCTGATGGGTCTAGTGACCAAAAATGCTATTCTACTTATCGATTTTATCAAAAAAGCCATGGAACATGGCGCACAACGCCATGAAGCGATTCTACAGGCAGGTAAAACCCGACTGCGCCCAATTCTTATGACCACCAGTGCCATGGTGATGGGTATGATCCCGCTTGCTCTGGGTCTAGGTGAAGGTGGAGAACAAAGTGCGCCAATGGCACATGCTGTCATTGGTGGCGTAACAACGTCTACTCTCTTGACCTTGATTGTGGTTCCTGTGGTATTTACTTATCTGGATGATTTAAAGAATCTGACAATGCGATTCATAAGAAAGATGTCTGCCTAATTTTGTTGTACAGATTATCATCTTATGATTTGTACAACTTTATTCCTTCAATAAAGTGGAAATCCTTATAATTCAATGTATAAAGTATCATATTTTGTTCTATTGCTGTTGCGGCAATCAAAGCATCAGCTAAGCTTAACTTATGGCTCAAGACATATTTTTGCATCAACTGCAAAATAATCTTGAAATACTTTCATTTAAAGGAATTTGCGTTAAGCTTGCCAAATGCCGTTGAATTAATAATAATTCAACCTTATTTCTTGCACCAAAATATAATTCAGCAGAAGTAATACTGCTCACTGCAATATTTTTTGCCTCTATCTGTTTTAGTTCATCAACAATGATCAAATTTCCTTTGTATTGTTCTATAAAAATATTGGTATCACATAAAATCATCTTATTATCTCTGCCAAGCATCTTGTCTAAGCTGATGTGCATCTATATCACGGTCTTGCCATATTCCGGTGGCCAACCAGAAATCCTGTTCTATTTCATGCTGATGCAAAAGCTCTTCATCAATTTCTAATTTTTCTTTTAAGTCACTCACAACTTTTTGAGTTTGTTCATGATTCATCGACCGCTGTTCCAGAAACAGGATAAACGCTAAAGCCTGTTTTGCTTCTTCTTCAGACAGATGCAAACTGTGCTGATAGATCATTTCTACAACGCTCATTATCGCCACCCTAAATTTAAAAGTATTTCCTTACAGCATATTTAGCATAAAAGGCAATCGTCAACAATTTTAGTCCTAACATTTTATTGTAAGGATATTTTTTGACGTATAATGCTCACTTTCACTCTAGCTATCAGGAACATGATCCATGCGCGCGAGTCGCTTTTTATTTGCAACTTTAAGAGAAACACCAAATGATGCCGAAGTCATTTCGCATCAACTCATGTTAAGAGCTGGCATGATACGTAAACTTGCGTCAGGTTTATATACGTGGTTACCCATGGGGGTACGTGTACTCAACAAAGTTGAAGCGATTATCCGTGAGGAAATGAACCGTTCCGGCGCACTTGAAGTCTTTATGCCTGTGACACAGCCGGCAAGTCTGTGGGAAGAATCTGGTCGTTTTGAACAATATGGCCCAGAACTGCTACGCTTTAAAGATCGTCATGGCAATCCATTTGTGCTCGGTCCAACACATGAGGAAGTCATTACCGATCTTGCCCGTAATGAGCTCAAAAGCTACAAACAATTACCCATGAATTTTTATCAAATTCAGACTAAATTCCGTGATGAAGTACGACCACGTTTTGGTGTCATGCGTTCCCGTGAATTTGTCATGAAAGATGCCTATTCTTTTCATATTGATCAGGCTTCCCTACAAGAAACCTATGATGTGATGTATCAAACCTATTGCAACATCTTCAATCGACTAGGTCTGGATTTCCGTCCGGTACAAGCCGATACAGGATCAATTGGTGGTTCAGGTTCACATGAATTTCAGGTACTTGCTGACAGTGGTGAAGATGATGTCGTGTTCTCAACCGAATCCGATTATGCCGCAAATATTGAAAAAGCTGAGGCACTTTTTGTCGGTGAACGTGCTGCGCCAACTCAGGCACTTACAATTGTAGATACACCTAATCAAAAAACCATTGCAGATGTATGTCAGTTCTTAAATGCAGATCCTAAACAGTCGGTTAAGGCGTTACTAGTACAAGGTATTGCCGATGAACAAGGCAATACCCCTGTAATTGCCCTGTTCCTGCGCGGTGATCATGAACTCAACGAAATTAAAGCAGAACACCATCCACTGGTTGCAGCGCCGCTAACCTTTGCAACCGATGAACAGCTTCAGACACTTGACCTTAACGCTGGTTTTATCGGCCCACAAGGCTTGGTAGAAAAAAATATTCCTGTCATCGTTGACCGTGCAGCGTCAGTTTTATCAGATTTTATTGCCGGTGCAAATAACAAAGACCAGCATGCCACTGGCGTAAACTGGGAACGTGATGCGCTATTCACCGAAGTTTATGATCTGCGCAATGTGGTAGAAGGTGATCTTTCACCTGATGGCAAAGGCACCCTGCAAATCAAACGTGGGATTGAAGTCGGGCATATCTTCCAGCTCGGTCAAAAATATTCTGAAGCATTAGGTTGTACCGTATTGGGAGAAGATGGTAAACCATTAACTGTTACCATGGGCTGTTATGGTATTGGTGTCACCCGTGTCGTGGCTGCGGCAATTGAACAAAACTACGATGAAAAAGGCATTATTTTCCCACAAACCATCGCACCGTTTGAAATTGCCATTGTGCCTATGAATGCGCATAAATCCCCTGCTACACTACAAGCCGCAGAGGAGTTGTATGCAGAACTCAGTGCCAAGGGTTTTGATGTGCTTCTCGATGACCGTAATGAACGTCCCGGCGTCAAATTCTCTGATCTTGAATTAACCGGTATTCCGCATCGTATTGTGATTGGTGATAAAGGGCTTGCAGCGGGTACCTTTGAATATAAAGGCCGTCGTGATGCAGAATCAGTGAATTTAAGCAAAGATGAGTTATTTGAAAAACTCAAAGCTTAAAGACTTTTGAGATTGAATCTTTATTTATCCTCAGATTTTAATATCTGGGGATAATATTTTATTCTTGCTCGGCTTGATCTTGTTGTTTTTTCTCTAACCAAGCCAGCATATCTTCATTTTGGACATTTCGATAAATCTCTTCAACCTGTACCTTTAAGCCAATAGATGAAAAAGGCACTTCATCACCCAAATAGTAAACAGACTGCTGCCAGATTCCTTGCTCATCTTTAGACCAAAATTCAATTTCAACAAAACTCTGCTCAATCAATACATATTCTTTTAAGGTTGAAATTTGGAAATATGCTTGACGCTTCAATGTTTTATCATGCTGTCGTGTAGATTTGGATAAAACCTCAACAATGATCGTCGGATATTCTGTGTAATAATCCTGCTCCTCACCACTACAATCGACCATCACATCAGGATAGAAATAGTTTTTGTCTATTTTAACTTTCATATCGGAAGCATAAGGCTGACATGGCCAATTCAATAAGTGATTTGCAAAAATCCTGAATACTTCTCCAGTAATACGATTGTGGTCTCTATGTGCACCAACCATGGCATAAACGTCACCATTAATATATTCATGACGCACATCCGAGATTAATTCGCCTTCAAGATAATCCTGCTCATTTATTGGTTGGTATTTCTTTGCAATATTCATATTGTTATCACGCTCGTCTTTGACTTATTAAAAAGTATACCTTAAGAAAATGGCGATTCAATGTGAATTATTTTTATTCGGCAGAACTTATATGCTATGGAAATGGAGCATATAAAAATTCAACTGGCATATATTCTTTATGCTCTATAAAAAAAGCAGCCTTTCGACTGCTCTGGAAAACCACAAATTAACAAAACTTCACATTGCCCCAGCAGTTACGGTAGGGAGCAGGCAATCCTACAATATTACCCTGAGCAGCACTCCCACTTAAAATATTATTTGTAAACTCACTCATAGGCTGACTAATCATTAATTCAAATGCAGCAGGTAAATTCATTGCCCAGCCTTTTGTCATTGTCACCCGTGTCGTGGTTGCATTTCCAGCTGCATCATATTTAAAATACCCAGGATAATATAGATCTTGTGATTGAAGTGTAATCCCAAATGCAGGAGAATTAATATCCAGTGAACCGACATTACTTAAATTATAAGGAATATTATAACCCGGTATTTCGGCTACTGATATACCAAGACCTGTAGCAAGCTGACCAATAATCCGGTCATAGACATTATCACTTATTAAACCTAAAACTGCATTACCAATTGTTGTACCTAATGCGTTATATGTTCTTACAATTTCGACAGAATCGACGACCCCACGAACGACACTCTGTAAATCTGTATCTCTAATATAGGCTTGTGTAAAACGATTGCCACTATTATCCACTGCCCACATACGGCTTTGACCATCAAATTTCACTTGATATTGATCTGCCTGCGCTACACAAAAAATAACGCTTACAAGACACCAATTACTTAGACCCAGATTATAATCATATGCAGGGGTTGTAGATCCATTAGGAGCATAACCTGTTGTTGATGTTAAGGCCGTATTGGTTTGCCCCTGCATGGTGATATTTGCTATTCCCGATAGATAGCCAGAGAAAGTAATAATATCATTAAAACTCATGGGCCCTTCAGCATTTGCTGCACCAATACGTATTCCCACAACTTCACGAGTTGCGGCATTATCTGGATTACGAATCGCAAATTGATAAAAGGGATTAGTCAATACAAAATCTTTTAATTGTTGTTGATTAGCGGCTAAATCTGTAACAGTGGAGCTAATCGTGGTATGGCTTGCCGGATTATTAGTGGCTGTGCCTGTCGTATTGGTTGGTAGAGAAACACAAACACCCGAACTATTGGCAATACAACCCAATGAAAAATTTTGAATTTCTACATCACAACCACCAGCACCATTTACGCCACCACAACCGAGTTGTAAGTTTTTAATATTGGCATTAATCGCAACTTCTGCTTCAATCCCAAGCGTGTAAAAACCAATATTACCATTACTTGAATTATAGGGATTAGTTGCCTGACCAGGTGCCAGATAAGATAAATTAAACAGTGCCTGTCCCTGTGTTTGCTCTAACTCATCATCTGTAAGACTTACCATTGTAGACGTCGATAAAGAATCAGAGATCATACGATGCTCATAATATTCAGTGTCAGCATAACTGTAGCCACTTGCCAACATGACCAGCCCTAAACTGAGATAACTTAACTTTATCATAGTAATATCCTTATTTAATTCCGGGGCACAATATTAAAACGGCTATTTAATGTGCCACCTGTCAATGCAATCTCACCCAATCGTTGCCCAGCACCCATTTCAGGATAGAAATTTATATCTTTAGCTCTAAATACACCTGCCTGATTACCTTCTGGATTAAAATGTAATTCTGCATGGAAGCCAACCACACCACGATTATCTAGAGCACTATAACGATCAATCACAATTGCATTATTAAAGCCAATCTTACCTGTAAGATTATCCAGTCCCAAAATAGAACCATCAGCAGGATCACTGATTTGAATGGTATTTTTACTTGCCTCATTCAGAGCAACTTCACCAACAATATTTAAACGACTGCCCACATTTATTCCGGCAATTTTTTGTATCTCACTATTTGGAATCAGTGAAAAACTCATATCGCCACCTAACCTCAGTTTTAATCCGAACAATACATCATCTTTTTTAGCAAAATTATCCGTCGGTGCAGCACATCGAACTGCATTAACTGGACAAGTTTTATAAGCAGCTCCCGGCAAATAACCTGCTGCAACTTCTCCAGCCATGACAATTAGAACATTAGGTAATGCGATATTCAAACTACCGTTTTCAACGCCAATGCTACCCGTACCATTAAGTAACATATCTACATTTCTGAGGCCCATATAATAATCGGTTGGTGTGTCTGTTCTTGGATTATTACCACCATCAATGACTAAAATAGAAGTTGTTTTATCGCCTATGGCATTGTTTGAAGCATCTTTATCAATACCTTCTGTACTCATGGCTAAAGAAAAACCCAGTCGCTGTGCTGCACCTGCTACACCAACTGCTGTTTTAATTCCATTGGTCGTATAGTAATGAATAGTATTTGCATCAGTGGTCGAACCATATATTGCCATATTGGCATTAAGATTATAAAAAGGCAGCGCCAATCCCCATTCGTTATTAGACGAGTCATCAATCCGATCACTTGCTACTACACCAGCACTATTGGTAAAGCGGCCTTGCCGTGAAATTGCCTGAAACTCTGCACCACGAATTGCTGCAACAAGTGCATAGGGATTTGCTCCAGTTCCTGTATGGATATTTTGTTGATAATCAACATCGTTGGTCAAATGATCACTAGCTCCACCAAAGCGACTGGTTTGAAACACATAGTTATATGGCATTAATAAAGTTTTGGTATCAGTCAGATTAATATAAACATTACCACTGTCAAAATAAGCCCGATTAGATAAATCAGAACGTAATGCCGTTAAATTGGTAAATTCAAAACCATAAGTATTTAGTCCTGCCCCTCCTATTTCCAATGAAGTTTTGCTTCCTACCGGACGCACACTGTTTTGAGTTAAATCTCCACCAGAACCTGCATCATTTTGATTAGTAAATTCACCCCGCATACGAAAACCAATACCTGTACTCCCAATCACACTAGGGTTACTGTTATTATTATCGGCAAATCCTAAAATATTTGTATTATCGGTTGCATATCCAGAGGGTGCAGTCAAACCACTATCATTTGCGTCTGTGCCGCGTAATTGTAAATAACCATTAACCATACGTCCGCTGGCACCTACTCGAATCAAACCTGTTGCATTCGCTGGAGCATTATAGCTATCCATTAGATAGGGAGAAGCATCTGCTACATCTTTCTTCAGCATAAATTCAAGATTCAAACCAGCATTAGTCGGTTGACCTGCCTCGGAATATGTGCCTAACTGTGCTGTTGTAAATATGCCTGTATCATTAACCCGATTAAAATCCACATAACCATCTGCTCCTGTGGCAATGTATAAACCTTTAATCGCATCAATCTCCATTGTGCCCCGACCTTTAAAATTAAAGTTAAAATTTCTCAAAACCAGTTGGTTGAGGGTATTTGCCACACTAAAGTTTTCTTGTCCCAAATAAATATTTATATTTTTTAATCCCAATTCCAGCTCAACAGGACTGGTACTATTAAATAAACCATCTTCTGTTTTAAAATGTACCGTAACAGCTTCTGTAGATTGAATACCTAAAGAACCAATTTCAGGTGAACAAGTCACAGTACTTGCTGTATCACAAATTTTAAAATTTTCGATTTCAATCAATGAATGATTACTGCTTAACTTTAAATCTAGCCCTGCTTTATCTGCATTGCTGCCCATCTGTATTTGGTAACTAGTTCCAAGCACATCAGTAGGTTTATTCTTACCAACTTTTATGTTTTCAGCAGATATTCTTAATGCTTTTTCACCATTTGCACTTCCTGCCTGATCCTCCCAATATAAATTGTCAAGCGCCAAAGCATTATAGGTTGTTTCAATATAAACTCCCTCTTGAGCATTTGCTGCACTTAAGTCATGATCATCTAGAGCCTGCATTGCATAACTATTCTGTGCAATCAACAACACACTTAACACCAAAGGATTTAATCTTAAATCTAGCTTATTTTTTTTATCATTTCTATTTTTCATTATCCCTACTCCTGATCTTTAACGCTTAACAACGTGGATGTGATCCATCACAGCCAAAAACTTTTATTGTGCCATTCATCACCAGATTGGCATTCATAAGCATTCCAGTGAATCCAACTTCACGGCCATGATCAAATGAGTCACTATTATAAGTTAAGCCACCTACCGTAACCGGAGTTGAATAATCATATTTTCCATTTGTAAGTTTATTCAGACCTGTTCCCGATGTATTTTTTTGCCAATAACCTGGGATGTTTGCCGCATTTGTTTCCACAGCAGAATCCATCTCAACGGACAATGACTCAAAACCAAAATTACGAATCACAATAGGTCTTTGAGGATCAAAACTGAGTTGAATGGCAGATTTGACTATGGTTTGTGATCCGCCTTTTTCGGTATAGGTTAAATCTGTACCATCTAGCCCAACATGCTGTAGATCAATTGTTCCCTGTAAGCCTTTCATCACTAGCCACAATTTTCGCCCTTCAATTGCACTTCCTGTAATTATTGCTCCTGATGCATTGTGTACATTTCCCTCCCGATCAACATATTCACCATTATGATAACGGCTATTAAATGCCAATCCTAAACGGCATTGTTCGTAGGTTGAACCTGTTGTACTACAAAGATCAGTTAATTGATATGTGCCGTCTTGTTTATGGTTTAAACTCAGATATAAAGAGAGATCCGCACCTGCCTGTGCATGCACTGTATTTAAATCTTCATTATCCAGTGCCTGTAAATCTGCATAGCCATGACCACTGAGGATACATAGAGTAGAACATAAAATGATTTTTAACATGTGTCTCTCCTACAATCCTTTGGTGGTAATTTTCATATGCTGGATTAACATACCATCAATAACAACTGAACCAAGGTTATTAGAAGGTGATGCAGATATTGTTGATTGATATGTTGGTGCAGGATTACTGGTCCAAGTTGTACCGCTAAAATTTGCACCTGAACCTGTCGTTGCGTCCCAAGTAGGCAGAGCATTCCAGGCAGGAACCACAGGATTTGTCTGTCCGGTAACACTTACAGCGCCATGATTGGTCGTTGGATTATATTCACTCACAATACTTGGCACATTAAAAGAATCTACATTCTGCCATGCAACATTCGTATTGTTGAATTGATAACAACCGCCATTTGTTTCATTACAATTATTTGTGGCAGCCCAATTCCCTCCTGAAGAATTAATATAATTCCAGCGATTATTACCATTACGATTGCGGGTTTGTTGTTGCAATTGATAATAATATCGGGAATAGGCGGCTGTACTAGAAGATGACAATGCACCAAAAGATACGCCGATAGAATCTTGAGTCGTTGTTCCTTTAAATGCAGTCATTAATCCTGTATTTGGGTCATATTCGGTAGTACCTATACTTATACTACTATGTGTCGCATTATTACCCTGATAAGTTTTCACACCATTAATTTCAATCGGTGTTCCACAGGCATAAACATTACAGGTTGAACCCTTGTATTCACTGGCTGTTGCATCACCTAAATAACCTGAATAGGCAGTATAAATCTGTTTATAAATATCCGCTTTATTCGGAATAGCTGCTAGTTCCAATACTAGATTATTGCTGCTGGTGTCTTTATTTAAAATTAGAGGTTGGTAAAGGCTTCCCAGAACCAAATTAATATTGGTGCCATATAAGTGCAACCCTTCATTTGCATCAAAATTTGGTGCATTTACAGCATTAATCGCCGGCGAATCCAAAATACCTTGGGTAGCACCTGTTTCCCTTGTGCTTAAACGCAAGACACCGATATCTTCCAATGAAGGCATCGTCCATGAACTTGCGGAATAATCATCACGTGTATCCAGAGTACGCAGTCGATATAAATTAGCAGGATTTGTATGTGCTCCACCACTTGAAGCGCCTGGGCGTCCTAAATAAGTTGTTGTATAACGCATCGTTGCTACATTATTTACAGCTCTGGTCACTGTACTATTGGTACGTGAGGCTTTTAGGTTTCTTGTATCACCACTATTAAAACGTAATACGCCTGCTAGCCCCAAAGTATGGTTATATGCCGTATCTTTAGCATTACCACTGGTTGCTATACCGGTTGCACCACCTAAAGTCTGGAATAAACGAATGTCACTACCATTAATACTTAAACCATCCCAGATAACTTGTAAACGTAAGCGATTGGCTCGATTGGGATCGGGTGTACTAGTATAATTATAATGATAACGAGTTTCATCCGTTGCCGATTTTCGTGGATCTAAAACAAAGGCATCTGCCCACATCGCTAATTTCAGATTATAAGCATCTGCACCTGTTTCACCAGAGCTTGGAATATTGTTGATCACATTTTTTGAACTATCTGTATAATCCAGTGTATATAAATGATGTAATGGTGTTTCTAAAGCAAGATACGTCACACTATCTGTGCCAGTAGGGGCAAAGTTAGGTACATTATGTTCTGTTTCAACTTTAAATAACCACGGATTATCTGCGGTCCCCCAAGAGCGTATTATTGGATCAACAGCATTAAGCCGTCTATTTAAATCACCATCGCCTTTCGAAATCGCTAAACCATATAAGTAAACATCTGCTTTACCAGCCCCAGATTGTGCAGCTTGTGTGGTTAAAGGCCCAACAGGAATAAAATTAATATAGCCAGTATCATGTGTGCGGTCAGTTAATATTGTTGTCGTGCTTTCTGTAGCACCTACGTCAGTTCCACGAAATAATATCACCGAATTTTCCGGTAAAAACGCAATCCCTTCACCCGTCGCATCGGCAAGTGTGGCATCATCCAGCTTTTCCAGTGCAAAAGTTGCAGACGTAGCAGTGAGTAATGCTACAGTTAAAGCAGATAATCTTAATGACACAGATAAATAGCCCATCATAAGCTTACTCGTCCTATCTAGATGCTTACACATCTGTTGTACATCCTGTGTGATGATTATTGTTGTATTACATCACTTCACTTAAATAACTGAGAACTCTATCCCAGTTTTTACTTACTTTGCATTATGCGATGATCAAAAGCAATATGCCACAAACGTTTTGTTAAAAATACTGTTTTGTGGGTTGAATTATTAAAATTTTCGATTGTTTTTCATAAAGATAAAAAAGATAACCGTTTGTCGGGTTTCGTACTCATCCAATAGTGAAACTCATATAAAACTGCTACACCATATCCCTGATCAACTTTCACCTTAATACTTTCGGCAAATCCCGACATGATTTGCCTTTAGGATGATTTCCTGTTGCTCTGGAGATATTGATCATCAAACCACCATGCTGTAATGTACCACCAGCCATGGCATAGGCTTCACCATCAATATATTCATGGCGAATATTTATCTGTTGTTCTAATACAAATTATTTCTATTCTATATGAAGCTAGTGAAATCGATAAGCAAAATTCATTCGCTTTCCTCCTGTTTAAGCAACCACTCCTCCATATCTTCATTTTTAACTCGATAATAAATTTGAGACACCGTAGTTTCGAGACCAATTGCGGGAATTTGTACCGGATCATCCAGATAAAAATGTTCCGATTGCCAGCCATTACTGCGTCGCTGGATTTCTATATCAACAAAGTCTTGCTCAATCAGAATATATTCCTGTAAGGTCGGTATTTTTAGATATTGTTCCCGTTTCAAGGTTTTATCATATTGTCGTGTAGACTTGGATAATACTTCAACAATAATTGTAGGATTTTCGGTAAAGTATTCATTGTCATCCTCACTACAATCCACCATCACATCAGGGTAAAAAAAGTTTTTATTCACTTTAACTTTAATGTCTGAGGCATAAGGCTGACACGATTTTCCTCTCAAATGTTGCTGTAATAGACTCAGCATATTCACAGCAATAATATTATGATTTTTCTTTGTACCTGCCATGGCATAAACTTCGCCATCAATATATTCATGGCGAATATCCGCAAGCAACTCTGCCTGAAGATATTCTTCTTCAGTCATTTTATGGTGTCGATATGCCAGATTCATGATGTCATACCTCTTAGTGTCTAGCCTTTAGACTAATCAAATTTTAGGCTTTAGGCAAGGTTACACCCGTCTGTCCCTGGTATTTCCCGCCACGATCCTTATAAGAGGTTTCGCACACTTCATCACTTTCAAAAAAGAGCATTTGTGCCACACCTTCACCCGCATAGATTCGTGCCGGTAAATTGGTGGTATTGGAAAATTCCAAAGTGACATGTCCTTCCCATTCCGGCTCAAGTGGTGTCACATTCACAATGATACCGCAACGTGCATAGGTAGATTTACCCAAACATATGGTGAGTACATTACGCGGAATACGAAAATATTCTACTGTTCTGGCTAGAGCGAAGGAATTAGGTGGAATGATGCAAACATCTGCTTCAATATCAATGAAGCTTTTTTCATCGAAATGCTTTGGATCGACAATTGCAGAATGGACGTTGGTAAAGACTTTAAATTCACGGGCACAGCGCACATCATAACCATAGCTTGATACGCCATAAGAAATGAGTTTTTCACCTCGCTCATCATAACGAATCTGATTAGCTGCATAGGGTTCAATCATGCCATGCTTTTCGCTCATTTCACGAATCCAGCGATCTGATTTGATTGCCATTATTGTTCCTGTTTCTATATTCAATTTTGTATTTAAGATGCTTAATCCATTGAAAATGGATACTGTTTACTCGTATGCAGCACATTCACAATTTGAATGCTCGAATTTGTTATACGGTAAACCATCACATATCTAGGGTGTGGAATTTTCTCACGTGTACCAAGCTCACGTCCAGGGCGGCCAGTATAAGGTTGATCCGGAATTTTTTCCGCAGTAACCTCAAATAAATCTGTCATATCCATTGCAGCTACTGGATCAAATTGTGCAATGTAAGATGTTATTTCAATCACATCCTGAACTGCGCTCTCCAGCCATTCAACCGTTAGCACGCTCGGCAATCCTCTTTTTTAGTTCAGCTCGAATACGAGCCATCGCCTCATCGTGTGGAATGGAAGGACGTGGGTCAGCAAGTGATTTTCTTACTTTTGCACGAAACCATAGATCATATTTTTCTGCATCATCAGAACTATCAAACTCAGATATAAGCGGATCAAAAGTCGTATTCATTCTATATCTCCATAATTATGGAAGTCCATACTTTAAATTAACATATCTATGATCATTTAGGTAGTAAGACTGCCCACTTTGGCAAGCTCACTGCGCATTTGGTCAATCACGGTTTTATAATCGGGTTTACCAAAAATCGCTGAACCAGCCACGAACATATCTGCACCCGCTTCTGCAATTTCTCGAATATTACCGGGACCTACCCCACCATCAACTTCCAGATGAATATCCCGACCGCTTGCATCAATAATTCGACGTGCCTGACGCAATTTATCCAACGTTGTCGGGATAAATTTTTGTCCGCCAAAGCCCGGGTTGACACTCATCAATAAAATCTGGTCAACTTTGTCCAGCACATAATCCAGATAATGTAATGGCGTTGCCGGATTAAAAACCAGCCCAGCTTTTGCCCCACCGGATTTGATCAATTGTAAGGAACGATCAATATGTGCTGATGCTTCTGGGTGAAAGGTAATAATGTCTGCACCGGCCTCAAGAAAATCACCAATCATACGATCCACAGGCGATACCATCAGATGGACATCGACGGGTGCTGTAATGCCGTAATTTTTGAGTGCCTTACAGATATGTGCACCAAATGTCAGGTTGGGGACATAATGATTGTCCATCACATCAAAATGGACAACATCTGCACCGGCTTCCAGTACTTTTTCAACATCTGCACCCAAACGGGCAAAATCGGCAGATAAAATGGAAGGTGCGATTAAATAAGGCTTGGACATGATTCACCTGACA
The DNA here is from genome assembly GCF_900096995.1 of Acinetobacter puyangensis. Taxonomy (GTDB): domain Bacteria; phylum Pseudomonadota; class Gammaproteobacteria; order Pseudomonadales; family Moraxellaceae; genus Acinetobacter; species Acinetobacter puyangensis. The sequence goes on along the minus strand of NZ_OANT01000001.1, from coordinate 666,539 downwards.
ATGCAATATTGGCATCAGTATAACAGAATCACATGGTTAAATTAATGCAAGCCATATCAAATCAAGGGGATTGGGCCTCTATTTGTGCAATGCGTTTTGCCGTGGTCGGATGACTGTGTAAAAAATCACTGGCTTCCTGATCTTCACCACTTTCTTGACTTAAGCGTTGTAAAAAATCGGCTAAATATTGAGGTGAAACGTTCATACGTCGCATTTCGGCAATGGCGTGTTGATCTGCTTGTAATTCAAAACTCTGGGAATATTTGGCAGAGACCATTGCCAGTGGCAAACCACCTAAAATGTCCGAGCTATCCCCTGTCAACGCAACATATAAAATGGTAATCCCCAGACTTTGTAAGGCTTGTTGCAAACTATGCTTCTCATCGAGATGGCCCTGTTCATGTGCCAATACACCGAGTAACTCATTGTCACTCTTAGTCAGTTTTACCAGTTCATCGGTCAGGATAATGGTGCCATTCGGTACAGCCAAGGCATTGGCATGGATAAAATTGCCACCTTTACGAAAGACAATGGTTGCTGGTCGAGTGGCTTGAATGTTGTTTTGATAAAGGGCACGAATCTGCTGCTGTCTTTGTGGCGTTAATTCGCTTTTTTCGGTTTGATCAATGATAAATTGCTGTGCCTGATTGCCCAAAGTATTCAGCGTTTTTTCTGGTAACTGCATGGCAATTTCATGGGCTGCAAAAGGAATTCCCCATTTAAATGTAGTCACAACCACCACAATCATTGCGACAAAACTTACCGCAATCCAGCGCCAACTGCCTTCAATTTTATGCACACGTTCAGATAATTTACGTTGCTTTAACTGCAACCATTCCGGCACATCAGCAGTTAAAAACTCAATACGGGCATCATTGGGTAACTCGATCACAGGTAAAATTTTACCGAGTGCGCCGATATAGGTCATCTGATCGAACGTATATAATTTTTCCTCATCGCCATAACGCACGATTGCACCCTGCGGATGCGGCAAAAGCTCTGCCAGATGAACATGGTTAATTTTGCCATCATAATAGTGAATCTGTGTGCTTGTCATCATGATTATCCATCACCATTACAGGGAAATATCAAAATCGAAAATATCAGCAACTTCTTCACCTATGGCATTGTAATCTTTCTGCGCCATATTGATCAGATGCTGTGGATCATCATTAAAGGTTAAACTCAATGACTGAATTTTATACCGGTAAATCCGTACCATCGCCCAAGCATAAAGTAAGCCGATACTAAAAATAATGGCAATGCTATTGCTCATTTGAATCCATGCAAATTTCCATGGATTAATATCGGTCTGCATCTGGCTGGAACCTACCTCAACATTTGACCAAGTTGCTTTAAATAAATAACCCTGAATCAATGGTCCCAGATAAAAAATCGCCAGAATATATAAAATACCGGCCAGTCCAATAGCAATTTCTGGGGAAAATCCGGTGAAATAACTAAAAGCAACCAAAGCGATGGCAATGATCATCAAAACCATAAAAGCTAGACTAGGTAATAAGACCGCAACAAAAAAATCGCCTGCTTCTGCTTTGAGTTTAAACTGTAATTGGCCCACATATAAATGATTAAGCTGATAGCGCTTAAACCATAATAGTGCGATTGGATATAAAATTCCCAAACTTAGTACAGTAATGATAACACAGCAAAAAAATACCCAATAGGTATGTTTCATAGACGCTGAAAAATAAAAACGGCTATTTTCATACTTACTATTTCTTGCCTTAAATCGAGTACTGGAACGAATGAGCCACGGCACACACAGCATAATAACGATAAAAGCAATGGCATAAATTTCAACTGATAATTGAGATACCAGAATAAAGATAAAATATAGCCCCAATGCAATTAAACGACCAACCAGAATTCGCACCGGTATACCAGTAAAATCAAATTTGCGACGATTTAGGTAAGTGTTACCATAAAAATAACGCAGACGCCGAACTTTTGCCCAAGGCGCATAAAGTGTTAGGGTGATAATGGTGAGAAATAAATTGGTAATCCAGATTTTAAAATATTCCAGCCCTGTGCCACGAAAAGCAAAGCGCCAGATTTTGCTCAATTCAACATGATCAAATGCTGGAGGAATTGATGTGGAGTCAGGCAATTGTGGCGGAACAGATTCACTTGAACCACCATGATTTGACAATGGATCATTAGAAACAGGATCATTTAAACTATCGTTATTCATTTTATAAAACAATTATTGTTAAAGAAAAACAAGATTCTAAACGATCCAATCCAAAAAGAAAAATGGATATTATAAATAATTCTCATTTCCTTTTTTCAATAAGACATTCATCATTATTTCCTTAAAGCCTTCTCATTCAGTTGCTGGATTTAAGTTGTTGTTATCACTACTGATCATTCGTGTTAAATAAAAAACTTATGTTTGTACATCAAACTTTTTTTTAATTTCCCAATAACCACGCGTACTACCCACACGCTCTAACCAGCCTAAATTTTTTAGATTTTCTAAATGTTTTTTAACTGCGGAATCATTAATGCGTAGCTTATCAGCCATTTCTCGATATGAAATTTTACGGTCTTGTTGAATTAGACCCAAAATTTCCTTCTGTCGTTCTGTCAAATGATTTTGTTGCATTGAGCCACTTATTGAGCCACTAAAATCTTCAATTGATCCACCTATTGAGCCACTAAAATCTTCAATTGAGCCACCTATTGCATCTTTAAAATCATTCTTGATTGTCTGTATTTTCGGACGATATAGCTTCACATCAAAAAAATCACCAGTTTCCACAAATTCAGGACTTCGTAAATTTTCTGCTTTACACATTTGTTGAATCCGCTGAATACCACTACCCCAATGCTCAATATAACCTAACTCTCTAAATACCCTCGCCAAAACACGGTTACGAATTTCCGAACGGCCTTGTAATAAATCGACTTCGGTTAAACCATTCGGTAATCCGCCTGGTGACACAATATTTACCAAGTCATCATATATAGCAACTTTAATATTACGTCCAAAGTTACTGTAATCCCGATGAATATAGGCATTAATTAAGGCTTCACGAATGGCACTCTCCGGAATTTCCAGATAATCGTGGCGCTTTAATCCTCGAATTTCAGCACGTAAAGATAAATGATTTTTGATAAAAATTTCAGTTTGAGTGAGTTGTAAAAATAAGTTGCCTGTATATTCTTTTCGGTCTAGGAACACACTCATGTTTGTGCCCTTGAAACGGGCACATTGTGTTACGACATGTTCATATTCACCGAGTAAAATAAGCAAACCATGCGTAGCAAAATATGTTCCTTGTTCTTCGACTGCCAGTTTTAAATTAAGCAGTTTGTCTAAATTCAGGGTTTTATTGACTTCCTGAAATGCTTCTTCTAATCGCGTTAAATCTAATTTTTCTAAAGGGTATTGATAATTCACCAACTCATCAAAGCTTTTATTTAAACGCTGTAATTCAAGTTGTTGAATATATTCAGCCGATGCCACCCGATTATTTGCACCGAGACGAATATAAACACCCTGTTCACGCCCAAGAGGTGCTAAATAATAAGGCATTAAACTACCCCGCGCTACGTCAACTACCAGTAACTCTTTATCCATAATATTTTCAATATAGATATGTGGTAATAGACTTGGACGACACAACTCATCAATCATTGAGCTGATTTTGTCCTGCAACTCGAAGACATCATCGCTGATTCCCACTAATTCCAGATCATCAGTCACACCAATAATCAGCTTCCCACCATTACCATTGGCAAAAGCAATCAGCGTTTTGGCAATTTGTTGTCCTTTCGGAAGTTGTTGTTTAAATTCCAGAGTTTTACTTTCACCTTTTTGTATTTCTAACCACAAAGGATGCTTATTGCTCATCACCTGCCTCCTTTTAATTTTTTTAATCCAAGTCGTGAAGTCAATCAATACCCTAATCTATTCATCACCTATTGAGATACTTTACATGGTGCTTTAAATGATCTTCAATAAAGCTCTGGATAAAATAATAACCATGATCATAACCGTCATGATAACGTAGTGTTAAAGGCTGCCCGACCTGATCACAAATCTGTTGCAGTTTTTCTGGATGCAGTTGAGCATAAAACTGATCATTTTTACCCTGATCAACCAAAATGCTATCAAATTTTTTACCCTGCGCCTTGATCAACTCTACCGTGTCGTGCGCTTGCCATGTGGTTTGATCATCACCGAGATAATGACTAAAGGCTTTCTCCCCCCATGGACATTGGGATGGTGCACAAATCGGTGCAAATGCAGACACCGACTGAAATTTTTGCCGATATTTAAATGCCAGTGTCAGTGCGCCATGTCCGCCCATGGACAATGTACTTTGTGTAGTATGCTTCTTCAACGTGCTGTAAAAACTATATGGAATTTATAGCATGTTGTAAATAGATACTATTTAGTGAGTGGGTAAACATGAGCAAAAAATTAGAGCCGTATTTTTCCAAATCTAAAGCCCATATAAATTTTATAAAAGAATATCGTCCAACCTATTTTGACTCCATAACAAATAGCTTTGACCAAATGGAAAGTATCTATTGTCCAAGATTTCCGTCATTGATCAAAAGTGACAATACTGTATGGCATTTATCTTCAAATTATTTCAATCACTTACTCATCGATGAGAAAAAAAGCACAGCTCTATTAGAGTCTGTTGCATCAGACTTAATAGATTTTTTAAGATTCTTAGAGGAAAATGAATTAGATATATTGCACCTCCCTCCTAAGCCTGAAAAAAGAGTGACTTATCAATTTCATACATCACTTTTGCAAAGAATAAGACTTGGTTTAATTTCACCAAGCACTGCTCGTCAACGGATGAACAGAATTTTACGATTTTATGATTTCTTAATTGCAGAAAATGTATTTACTCCTGATGAATTAAAGAATCGACCATATGAAAAAATTAAAACCTATGTGTCATGTATTACTTCTTCAGGTGATATTTATACAAAACAGGTAAATAGTTCAAATCTGAAAATTCGGCATAGCCCTAATCCTCGATATGGAAATGAAATTATCGATGGTGGAAGACTTCATCCACTTTCTACGATTGAACAACAAATTTTTCTTCAATATTTAGAACAATATAGTTCTAGAGATTTTCAACTTATTTGCTATATAGCTCTATACACTGGGGCAAGATTACAGACTATCTGTACGTTAAGAGCATTTCATATAAAAGAGTTACTTACTAAACAAATGCCGAATAGTGTTGATGATACCTACAGCATTCGAATAGGCGGAAAATCAATTATTGATACCAAGGGTGGCTATGAACACAATTTGAAAGTACCAGCATGGTTAATCAAAGATATAGTTCAATATTTAAGCTCTGAATCTTGGAAGAAAAGAGCATCACAGAGCCTTTATAAAGTTGAAGATGAAAATTACGTCTTTCTTACTAAACATGGAAACCCATACTACACATCCATCAAAGAAATTGAGGATCGTAATCTTCAATTATTTTCAAAAGAAATAAAGTCTTCAATACATAGAGGTAATGCAGCCAGACAAGCACTGACTAAGTTGATTGATCTAATGCACAAGAATAAAGAAGACATAAAGACATTCACTCTACATGATTTACGTGCAACTTTTGGAGTCAATCTACTTTTATCTGCCTCAAAGCATGTCAATGATATTGATAAAATTTTACCGTATATACAAAGCCGAATGGGTCATCGAAATATCATGAGTACAATTCACTATGTTAGGTACATTGCTTATTCACAACTCAATACCGAGATGGACAAAAAGTTTGAAGAAATACTATTTAACTATCAAGGGATGAATTAAAAATCATGTTTGAAGAAAGAGACATTAAATATCTGTTCCCAGAAGATTATGACGCCCTATCTACTTCTTTTTTGCCTAATGTCGTTTTAAAATTAAAAGTTGTTGGAAAAATTTCATACTTAGATTTTGGTACAATTTTTTTTCAAAATCATACAGCAATGAATAGACAAACACATTACGCGTTAGTTGATAAAAAATCATTGTTTATAGAGTTAATCTCGCCTTTACATGAGTATATTTTAGATATGACTCAAAGGTATTCTCATGCCTCAATTAAACATTATTTTAAAGTGATTAGAAGTGTAATTAAAGAACTCTACTCTCTTTATGGTATATTTGAATTACAGGAAAGGGCTCAAGCATTAGATATATATAGAGACTATACACAATATTTAATTATGGATCGAGCAACCAAACTTAAAAATTCGATTACAGATCTTGGTCAATACAATAGAAAACAACATGTTTTTGCAGAAATCTTATCAAGATCACTAGAGATTAATATTAAAGAAGTAAAAAACTCTTATATAGAAATTGCATCCAAGCATAAAGAACATAATATTCCTGTTGACGAATATAAATTTCAAAATTTCTTCGAAATAAATAAAACAATTTTTTTAACTTTTTCTGACTTTTTAATTAACAAAAAGAGTCTACCAATTCATTTAAAAAATGAAAAAAACAATATTGATATTTCATTTTATGAAGTATTTAATAACAATAAAATAGAACAGAATAATATAGATAAGATTAATCAAAATAATGCAAAAATTTCGAATTTAGCAATCACGGCATTTATAAACTGTTTTGTATCAGCATCAGCACTAAACACATCACAAATATACAATTTGAAAGTCTCTGACGTAAAAGATTTACACTCTTCAACAAAAGGGATGAGAGTTATTACCACAAAACCGAGAGCTGGCTATAAAAATATTGAATTAACTTTACCTTTGAAATTTCGAAAAATATTATTAGATTATTTAAACTTTAGAGAGTGGATAATAAAAAATTATAATTTTAATTACAATACAGATAAAAGTGAGAATTTACTTTTTATAGGTTTAAATAATACTAAAGCAGTTTATAAAGAAAACTTTATTATATCTTATTCTGAAAATCAACATAATATATTTAGGACATGGTTTATAAAACATTTTCATGAAATAGAGTGGATTCCCTTATCAAAGTTAAGATCCACTATTGCAAATATTTATCATAATGAAAGTAAAAATCTAAATATAGTTGCCAAAAAATTAGGTAACACTCCACAAATCGTTGCTAGCTCATACAGTGAAGCTACAGAATTTCAAGTCTTAGATGAAATGAGCAATACTTTTCAAAGTATCGCTACTTCAGCACCTATCATCTCGAAGAATATTTCAACTATAAAGCTAAATTTAACTGATACCTTAAATACTGACATGGGGCACTGTTTTTCTAAGATACCTAAACTTCATAGCATTTATCAAAATATTGACCTAGATACACCCAATTGCTCAAACCCAATTTCATGTTTATTTTGCGAAAACTATGTCATCCATACAGACAAAGAAGATATTCATAAGCTTTTATCAGCTAAAAAAGTTTTTGAAATGGCAAATTCTAACCAAAACTCAGAAAATATTTTTCTTGTTATTCAAAAAATAAATGATGTTTTGGATTCTATTCTTAATAACGACCCCAAGAATGAACTAACTATTATGCTTAGTTCCAAATTAATAAGCACTGGAAAATTAAGCCCTTTTTTTAAAATTATGCTCAATACACTTACAGATTTAGGTGTGAATTTTTATGAATAATATTCCTGCTATTGCAGATACATTTGGTGCATCGAAACAAGAATTTAATCACCACCCTAAAAATGATACCGTCATTAGCTTAGATCAATTAGGAAAACCACTTAGCTACTTCGAAAGTGAAATTTGGGAATTGGGTTGCTACGCACATAATTACACTGACCAATCTGAAATTAATTTTTATCTAGACCACACATCCCCCCAAAAATATACTTTGTCACATCAAATAAAAATTGTTTTATTTTATTTGATGTTCTCAAGAAAAAGACGAGATAACAATATTACATTGAAAACTATCCAAGGTAATTTCTTTATCATTAGAAAAATTGCATATTTATGTTTAGACTTCAATTGTGATTTTACAAGCATAAAAAATAATGGAATTTTTCTAAAATCTTTAAAAAATCATTTATCGGAATTAAGCTGGGAAAGTAAAAAGAAATATATAAATATATTAAATTCAATTAATAAAGCAGGTATGCTTTATCAGATTGATAATTTTGGATTTAGTGAAAAATATATTCAAGAAATAAAAATAGCTCAGCATTCTGAAATGAAAGAACACAAGCAGACTCTTTTAATTCCATCTAGGATTTATGGTCAGTTTATTGACAGTGGCTTAAAATTCTTTGATGAAATACAGCCATTTATGAATGGAATTCATAATTTGGTTCGTGAGAATGACTTTCATACACATAAAGAAGGGAATAATTATCGTCACAAACCCAAAATATTTAAAGCAATGCTAGAAAAGCACGGACTAACCGAATTAAGCGAAAAATACGACATGAGGTTTAGTCAACGTGTCTTATTCTTCATCCAGTCTATTCAAAATTTAGGTGCCTTTCTACTACTGTGCTTTAGCGGAATGCGCCGATCAGAAGCATTAAATTTAAATTATGTATCGTATCAGGAGATAAAAAGAAGAAATCTACCATCGGCATGGATTTTAAAAGGAACTACTAGTAAGTTTACTCAAGTTGGAGCCGTCGCAACGTATTGGGTTTCATCTAATGTAATACTCCATGTTATTGATACATTACGGAAACTGACAAAAATACATCAATCATGGTGTGCTAAACGAGGAGTCATTTCACATTTAGAACTTGAATCGTATCCTCTGTTTCCATCATTTGCGATTAAGCATGAAAAATCATTCCATCCCATTTTTGAGATGCCTTTAGGCGGATTTATGGAAGATCATTATTCAATTTATAGAGCGATAGATCCCATCATTTTCACAGAAGATGATTTACATGAGTTAAATATCTTTAATCCATTAATTAATTGGTTAGATGACTATAAACTTGAAATTGGAAAACCATGGAAGTTTACTAGCCACCAGTTTCGCAGATCTTTGACGGTATACAGTGCTCGAAGTGGTTTAGTGAATATTCCAACACTAAAACGGCAATTGAAACATATCACTTATGATATGACGCTGTACTACGGCAAAGACTATATGAATGCTCAAAATATCATACAAGATCAAAACCTTTCAGATAGTGAGTATGAGTCTAGTCTAATTAAAGAATATAGAAATCAAACCTTATATGAACAATTATCTGATTTCACAAAGGATGTAGTACAAAAAGATACGCCTTTATTTGGAGGTGAAGGTACTAGACTACAAGTACTTAAAGATCAAAATAAAGCTCCTGTATTTTTAACTGATAAAAAACAGACCGAAAAGTATATTTTTGAAGGAAAAATTGCTTATCGGAAAACAGTTCTGGGTGGATGCTCTCGTACTTCAGGTTGTAATAAGTTAGGATTTTCTTATATTACAGCATGTATCCCCTGCTCTTATTCAATTTTCAACGAAGACTCCATTGATGCTCTGGAATTAGCAAAAAACGCATACGCTAAAATTGCTGATGAAAAATTAAATACAAACGAGTCTTTGTTATATGAGCAGTACATGCAAGAAGTCAAAGCAGTCGAACAACTTCTAGAAAAACTTCGTAAGAAATACATTGAGGTAAAAAATGTCTAAAGCTTTGGTGAATCTTAATGAAGCGCTGAATCGTCTAATTGTAAATACGCCTATTAGAGTACCTAAAGGCTCAAAAATCAATAATGATACGGTAGCACTAGAAGCTGGTCTGAAAAGAGGTGCTGTAAAGCGCTCTCGTCCTGAACTTGCAGAGTTATTAGATAATATTAGGGAAGCTGAAGCAAAAAGACTTGGTAAGGAATATAGTAAGAAGAACTCAAAAATTGTAATGCAAAATGAAGCTTTAAAGCTCAAGCAGCAATTAAAAGAACTTCAGGAAAAATATGATGTTCAACTTAGCCAAATCAACTCTTTAATTTTCGAAAATCATAGGTTAAAGCGAGAAAACCAGTTCCTCAATGAGGAAAATGATAATAAAATCATAGGCTTTAAGATCAACAAAAATTAGAGGTATTCTTCATGAAAGACTGGTTGATTAATGAGTTTTATACATTTTTAGAAATTCTGCATAGACGCAAAACTATATTGCTTTTGCCTTGTTTTGGCATGATTTTATTTATTTTTCTAGACCAATGGATGCAACATTTTCTTTTAGAAAAAGCTAATCAAACACCAAAGTCTATTATTGATTTCACCCCTATTTTCGTAAAACATTACGAAAAAATGCGATGTATCGCTTTTTTCGAAATAGTTCTTGTTGGTAGCTTCTTATGGGCAATTAAAGAATATTTAAAAATGAGAAAAAGACATTATTAGAACTGAATAGATGCTCAATTGAAGCATGTGCTAAGGTATTAAACTCTTTATATCTACGTTCAATACATGGGCAATCTGAGCCAATTTTTCGACGGTCACACTCACCTCTCCTCTTTCAATTCGCCCAAGATAACTACGATCAATTATTGTCAATAATGCTAACTGCTCTTGGCTTATTGATTTATTTTTTCGAGCCTCTCTAATTTTAGAGCCAATCGACAAGGCTAATTCTGTATTCATAGTTGATAACCATAAATACAAGAACTATCAGGAATTGAAGTGTTTTAATCCACGGACTATAATCCTCATTATTTATCAAAGATTGGCATGAACTTAGAATCTTTACCACTTTTTTCTCAAGTTATGAGAGTGTTATGTAGCTATCGAATCTCAGAGTTTCAGGTCAGTGATATATTTAGTAAAGTTATACTTTTAGGGGTAGAAAACAATAATATCAATTACCAAAATGTCTATCGTTTAGTTCAGCGACTTGTAAAAGAAGGATATTTGATAATTAATAATATTAAAAATCCCTATACAACATATACAGAAACAGATGGAATGATGAATCTCAGAGATCAATTCTGTATAGAGACAAATGATACAATTCTTGAACTTGTAAAAGAACAAAAACAACTTGAATTAGTAATTTTAAGCCTTAGAGAAGAGGTTGATATTTATGATGAATTGAAACGATGCTATCCTGATTTACAATTTAAAATTGAGCAACTTAAGCAAATTAAAACTAGAGAGATCCGTCTTATAAAAAATAAATATAATGCATTAAGCTCTTTAATTAGCTATCTTGAAGAGTAAAATTCACGAATATAAAAGAGTCAACTTGTAAAGCAAGCTGACTTTACATTTCTAAACTTGTTGTTCAACTACTCCATAGCTACTAAGTCTAAAAAATTTAGAATTAAAAAAGTGAGTTGGGACTTTCTTTTGTAATAAACGATAAAAATTCTCATCATGTGTAGAAATAATTATTTGCTTATCAAATCTCAAAGAAATACTTCTTAGCAAATCAATTGTTGAAAGTATATTAATGGAGTCCATAGCCTGAATTGGATCATCAATTAATATTAACTTTAAGGCATTTCCATAATTATCTTTAGCGTGAATCGCACGAGAGAGAAAAACACTTAAACTAAGTATATTTAACTGAGCCGAACTAAAATAAATAATTGGAGAAATTGTTTGATCTTTTTCATCTTTGATTAGAATATTCAAGCAAGGCCTATCTAAAACTGAAAAATCAGGTTCAAAAACAACTTCCTTAAAATGTGGATGCGGATCAATTTTTTTATAAATTGAATTAATTAAATCAGTATAAAAAAAAGATTTAATATATTCAGACAAATACCCAACAACATTTCCAAGCTCTTTAGACAATTTATCATCTACATTATTATATTTAATTAACTCACTATCAATTCTACTTAACTCCTCCTTCAATTTAAGATTATTAGAATAAGGTTTAATCGATGCAATAAGCCCCAATATAACATCAAACTTAGAACTTAAATTTCGAGCCAAACTCATCTCTAAATCAATACTATTAACAGCATTATCAATAAATTCATCTATTTTAGAATAATTATTATCATTTGATTTGTATTTTACTGCATTACAAAAAGAATTTATATATAAGTTTTCACTAAAAATTAAATTCTTCAAATCATTAATTTTTAAATTTAATTCATCTAAAGATATCCAATTTTTACTTTCAATTAAATTTTCCTTCAACAAATTACATTCACCAGAAATATTAAATAACTGTTTATTGAGATGTTCTTTTGTACTGTAAAGACTTTCAACTTTATCAGCATAAGAAGATTTAAATAAATCAGCACTTATATTCTTTGATTTCAAATATTCAAAAACACTATAATAAGAATAATTAATTCTGAGATTGGCAATGTTATTGAAAATTAAAGACAATTCATTATCATGTTTTCCAATATCATCTTTTAACTTAGATATGCTTTCTCGAAGAGATCTAACTCTATTTTGCTTTTCCACAAGAGTCTTTTTAAAAGAATCAATTTTAGGCTTAATACTATTAATAAAATCATTAAGATCCATATAATCCAAATATTTCAAATTATCATCATAATCAATTTTCAATTTAGACATCAAACTAATAGAACTATTTATTTTAATACTTTTCTCATTTATTTTTTTATTAATTTCAACAAGTCTACCATTTAAAAATCCTAATTTACTGTTTTTAGATTTTTCAAACTCCTTTAAGTTTAGATTCAACATTTCCTCAATATTATTTTTTTCCTCTAACAACTCAGCCATTTTCACTGCATTTGAATGTGCTAGTTCAGTAACTAAATTATTAGTTTCAATAAAAGTCTTTAAATCACTATGTGTATTGTGCTTGTGCTGACAAAGAGGGCATATACTTGTCTCATTTAGAGCAACATATTCAACTCCTAGTAATGCTATTTTTTCAGCAATATTCATTTGCTTACTTAATGATGACTGTACTTCTTTTACATAGTTTTCAGTATGCTCTATACTTCTTAATTTAGAAATATTTTGATAGAAACTTTCAATGGTATCATTATTAGATTCTATTACTCCAATATTATTTGAAATAACTCCATTAATACTGATATCAAAGTTCAATAATTTCTCCACCTCATCATCTAATACTTTCTTTTCCAACTTGAAAGAATCTAATATTTTATTATCAAGACTTATATCGACATCTAAGGAGGAAATCTCAACACTTAAATCTCTGGACTTTATAAACTTTGATTCGGAATTATAAAATTTTTCCTCTAAGTTGTGAATGTCTCTATTTAAATTTAATATTTCAGCCTCATTATCAATTAAAAGCTTACTTAATTCTTCGTTTTTATTTTCACAGTTTAATTTTTCTAATTTCTTTATTTCCAATTCTTTTAATTTTGACTGAATATTTTTTTCAATTATTTCATATTGATTAATATTACCATACACTTCATCAGTTTTAGAAATTTCACCAACAACTCCCTCTAGATCTTTTGAATATACTAGATAACTATTATACAACTCATTATATTTATTTATTTTATCAAATGATGAGTTTAAAACATCTAAATTACGACTCATTTCATCCAAACCAACTAATTTAGACTTAAATTCATTTAATTTAGACTTGGATTCAATATAAACTATTTTTACTGATTCCAAATAACTAAGATTTTTTTCAATTTCAATTTTTCTTCTATTAGAAATAGAAATTATCTCATGTTCTAGGGTTGAATCAAAACCATTAGTTACCAATGGTAAAGTCTCACCTGACTTATTGATTTCACTTACATAACTATTATACTCATCAAAAACATTTTCATTAATAGGAATTTGAAGTTCCTCTAATATCAACTTCCTCTTTGTATTAATATCATCAACTTTCTGTTTATTTTCATTTATTAAAATTGTTAATTTTCTTCTTAGATACTCCACATCACCACAAAAATCCTCCATAAAATTTTTATATCTATTCTCAGGTTTTATCTCTCGAATAAATCTATCAATATTATCTTGTGACAATACTACATTTCTAAAAAAAATATATTTTTTATCAGTATCTGATTCATTGAATTTCAAATCCATAGAATCAACTCGGGGCTTTACCCAAGGTTTATAAAAATTCCCTATTGTAGTCTCAAGCGATACATATGTTTGTATATTTGAATCTACATCTTTATTTCTTAATATAATTTGTGGAACACCATCTTGTTTTGTAGATCTTGCAGCTTGTTCATTATACTTTCTATTATTATCTGTTATATAACGTGATATATTCCCTGTTACACCCCATTCAACAGCATCATAAAATGAGCTTTTTCCAAAACCATTTGGTGCATATATTGCAATAAAATTTGAAACGTCATTTTCATTTAATTTGAAGTTAAATGTACCATCCCTCTTAGTTTTATATGCTCTAAAACCTTGTATTTCAACTTTTTTTATTTTCATTAGTTTAATATCCTGAACAAAACATTGAGTACATTACTTCTTATATTTTTAGATTCTTTTGTAGAGTCTAATGGTACATCTTTAATTAATTCATAAATACTCGGATTTATAAGGGTTGAAACTTCTGCACATAAACTTTCACTATTAATTAAGTACATATCCTCTCCAAGTAACTCAATATTAATTAATTGCTCAACTTCTGAAATTGTTGGTAATTTTACAAGTCCATCCAAAATAATTTTTCTAGCTGAAAACTTATCATTTTCAATTCGATACTTCTCATTAATAGGTATTTTTTCTTCATTCAAAAAAATTAGATAAGTATTCCACCTAGCATATTCCCTTTCAGACTTATAGTTTAATGAGAGTATACTTTGTACTTCACTCCATCGAGTAATAGTATCTTTAATAGAATTGCTCCAGCATACAATACAACTAATAAACAGTTTGTCTTCTATATATGATGAATAAAGCTCAAATTTAAATTCTTGAAACTCGGAGTCTAGAAATTCAACTTTTTTCGGCTCATTTAATAATTTCATAATATGATCCTTTAAAGAAATTAATCATTTCACGAGGTTTTAAATCTCTATACTTATATTCATGTTGTGAAACACAATGATTATTTAATGTTTGTAAATGTGTAATCACCAAATTTTCATAAAGTTTTTCATATGTATTATCTATTTCATCTCCATAACCATCTAGAGGAATTTGTGAAATGTCATCTACAACATCAGCTAAAGTTTCTTTATGAGGATATAACATTGCATGTGACTCTGGAGAACTAATAATCAAAGTCCCTTTATCAATAAAAACACTTTGTGCATAAATTAATATTTCTTGTAGTTTGCGAGTCCAATTTTCAGTTGAATTATAATAAAGCAATCTTCTTTTTCCATCCAAACCATTTAAATAGTTTTCATCTGCTATTTGAGGAGAATCTACAATCAAACATATAATTAAAAACTCACAATATGCTATCCATAGTTCTTTTTCTTTTAAATGCTCAATATTTTTCGTTAGTAGTACTAATTGTTCATTGTATCTCTGCATTATAATATATGGTGATAAACCATCTTTAATCAAATTTTCAGCAATATGATTTAAATAGGATTTAAGTTTTTCAACATTCGATGACTTTACAACATTAAATTTAAAAATATCATCTTTAATTCGTGAAAAACACTCTAAAAAACTTGGAATCATTGGTGGAATTTTATAATTTTGGATAATCTCATCAAATAAAGCTAAAGAGTTACATTTCAACCTACCAAAAAATTCTTCTCTAATAGTTCCATCCATTCTATGTTCTATACCGATTAAATATGCATTATCATTCTCTATAAAATATACACCTCCTCCAGACATTCCCATAATTATGTCTTGACCAGGAATACCGTCAGCACTCAAAACAAATTCATTATTTAAGTGTTCTACAAAAGTTCCATTCTGATGTCTAATTTTATCATCTGCATTTCGCCTACAGATCGGATATCCAACTAAAACCAATGAAGCTAAATCAGGTAAGCTTCCTATGTAATGTGTCTTCTGCTTAATATCAGGTTGATAATCAACAATCAAAATTGCGCAATCTATTTTATCATTTTCATGTTTAAAAACGTCTAAAACATTAATATATGATCCATCTATTCTCTTTACCACATTACTTTCTAAAACAGCATGTTTTGCAGTTAAAACATACGTATAGTCTTCTGTCATGGCATTAACTAAAACACCACTTCCATCATTAACTATTACACTATTTACTGTCATAAAATCATGTCTGTTCATATTTTTAGTCCACTAGATTCATCGAACTCTACCAATATATCTTTATATAAATCTTTATCGCTTTCATTTAAAATCATCTCCTCAATAACATTTTTATAATTAAACCAAATTAAACTTTTATTATGGGTTTTTATTATTTTTGAAATAGTTTTTTTACTTGCTGAACCTTTTTTTCTTGCATTTGTTGAAATAAGAAAGTTCCCAACCTTAAGAGTATTAAGTAATTCTATACTTGTATTATTTTTACTTGCATGGTGTGATACTTTCATTATTTCTACACTTAATTTATTATTTTCATCATACCCTAAATTTTTTAGACTATTAATTATTGTTTTATTATGAGCATCACCTAAAAATAATAGTTTTTTTTCGTCAGCTTCTAGTATAAATGCTATTGAACTTTCATTTGCTAATGAATCATCTTCTTCAAAATTTTCATCAACTAGCAAATCATTAAAAGTCAGGTGATAATCATTTACTACACCTGATGTCTCAGCATCACTTTCTTCTTTAGGCCAAATACATACTAGTTTTCTCAATACTTCTTTAGTTGGTGATAATATTTTAAATGTAAAAGGACCAAATTTAGTTTCCTCTCCTGTTGTTAATATTGGTACGAGTTCACATCCAATTCTAAGTAATAATTTTTCTAAAGTTGCACCTTGATCTGGTGTTGTTTGAGCAGTATCGCTGGCAATCAATATATTATTTTCTTTAATTTCTTCACATTCAAAATAATTAGTTATAGCTAATGATGAGTTAAACCAAACTTTCTTCACCATTTCTTGTAAGTAACCCTCAGTTTCAAATCCTCTAATTAATCCTCCAATATGGTCATCATCAAAATGGGTAAGTATTAGAAGATCAATGCATTGTTTCTGTTCTTTTAATTCATTTAACAACTTACGTAATGGACCTTCAACACGTTGACGATGCCCTTTACTAAAGGTGGTTTTAGTTCCACCATCTATTAATATATTATATATCTTATCGCCATCTACATGACTTATTAAAAAACAATCCCCATGATTTGCTTGAAGCATTCTAATATTTATAGGCATATTCGACTCTTAATCAGTAGGAAGAACTCTTATACTTGTATATTAACAAATTTAATAAAAAAATTC
This sequence comes from Acinetobacter puyangensis, assembly GCF_900096995.1. Taxonomy (GTDB): domain Bacteria; phylum Pseudomonadota; class Gammaproteobacteria; order Pseudomonadales; family Moraxellaceae; genus Acinetobacter; species Acinetobacter puyangensis. The sequence continues at coordinate 649,304 of NZ_OANT01000001.1, read as the reverse complement.
TTCCTAACATAAAATTCGTTAACTAATTAATGAGATAAGATGTGTGAAATTTTATATGATTTTCTATAAAACTAGCTATAAAATAATAACTATGATCATATCCATCTCTCATGTTTAAAGTAACTGGATAGTCTTTCTCTCTACATACATCTGCTAAGATTTCAGGCTTCAACTGTTCTTTTAGGAAAGAATCTTCACTACCTTGATCAACTAAAATAGGCATCTTCACGGAACTAGATTTGATTAGCTCGACAGCATCATAATCAGACCATAAAGCCTGATCTTTACCAAGATAAGCAGTAAATGCCTTTTCCCCCCAAGGAACTTGAGAGGGTGCAACTATTGGCGAAAATGCAGAAATGCTCTTGTATATATCAGGATTTCTTAAACCAATGACTAATGCCCCATGTCCACCAGCACTATGCCCCATAATACTTTGAACTTTATTTGTAGGAAAGTTGCTATCAATTATTGCCCTTAACTCATCTACAATATAATCATACATTTTATAATTTTCTGACCAAGGCTCTTGAGTTGCATTAACATAAAAACCTGCGCCTTGCCCTAAATCATAAGCTTCATCATCTGAGATGCTCTCACCTCGTGGGCTAGTATCTGGAGCAACAATAATGACTTTATTCTCTGCAGCATATTTTTGCGCACCTGCTTTAGTAATAAAGTTTTGTTCATTGCAAGTAAGACCAGAAAGCCAATAGATTACGGGTAATTTTTCATCTTTCTCATGTGGTGGAATATAAATTGCAAACTTCATTGAACATTTCAGTACTTCAGAATGATGTTTATATACTTCTTGCCAACCACCAAATGAAGCATGCTTCTCAATTATTTCCATGTTAATTCCATTCAATTGTATAAATGACTTATAGTAAATCTTAAAACGAGTAAAATTATCAAGTCGGATCATTCCATCCTTTTTTCTCACATAATTTTTTTAACTCTTCCCTAGACTCTGCATTCTCTCTATGTACTTCATCATGAGGATTTTGATTGGCAACGACAATATTATTGAGATCTCTCGCAAGCCTAGGCTTATCAGCTCTACGCTCAATATGATGAGCATGTGCATCTTTCTCAAGTGGATCGCCCGAAAGCTGACAATTCTTAATATTTTCTAGTCTGATTTTTTTAAATTTTAAATTTGATTGCTCTTTTCTATTTTTCGACTCTTCTATCTCTCTGATTTTTTCTAGTTCGGGTGCATCTCTAAAAGCATTTATACAATTTTCTGAATCTCTAAGTCTTTCCCGTTGTAATGTATCTCTAGGTTCTTGTAACCTTTTAGAAACTTCTTTAGTAACCGATTCAATAGATGCGTATCTCTCAGCCCCATTTTCAAATTTATCTACATTATCTAAATTATTATAGAATCTATTAGTACCTTTCTTATCAGTTCCCATCAAATGAGGTAAGCTTTTAGTATTTAGATAACCCTTCGAGTCAGGTGTATAAATACTAGTTTCCTTTATTAAACTTCTTGTTTTAGATGTTTCTTTTTCAGTCAAATGACAGCTAGGAGCAGGAAATGTAATGGTTAGATCTTCTGCTGAATATACTACGATTGAATTTTTATCAGTCATCTTCATATTCCTCATCATCTACCATAACATCGTACAAATTTCTTAAAATATCAAATGCTTGGCTACTACCACCTTTATCAGGATGTACATAACTTTCTATCGTTCGTCTCCATTTCTTCGCTGCTTCAACACTTTCATAACACTCATCATTAATTCCAAGAACTTTATTTCTACTTTCACCCTCTAATTCAGTTAAGCAATAAATATATTTAGCTTGTTCTGAAACAAAGGGACCTTCAATAAAAGGTACCCAGTTCTTTTTTAATACACTTAACTTCTGAAATAAATCTTCAAAACTATCAGCCTTAATAAACAGAGGAAAGATTTTCTTATTGAGTTGTTCTATAACATCTTCCAATGAACCAATAGATTCTAGATCCTGTATTGATTGTATTTCTTTAATTTCCATTTGACCTTCCTATAAACTTAAAAAATTGATAAAAATATGGAATTTTGAATAAGAAGTTTTAATGTTTTTAATGAAAATATGGATTTTTTTATGGAATTCACAAACCATTAAATAAAATCTATAAAAATCAAGAAACTAAAATAGTTTCCATATTTTCAAAAAAACATTGTTTTGAATGTCCCATGATACCAATCTTGTCACCATCAAGAGCAAACTGTTTTTTTACCAAATCATAGAGTTCATTGACCACATAATCTTCCATGCGAAAATGTGCAGCCCAGGGTTGTTGTGTCGCATTAAGATAAAATCCTGCGCCCTGCCCTAAATCCCAATTAACATCATCTGCAACATCTTCTCCCCGAGGGGAAGTATCCGGCATAATCAGAATCAAACCCAACTGACTGGCCCAATATTGGGCATGTGCTTTGATGGCGAAGGTTTCTTCGGTACAGGTTAAACCGGCCAAATAAAAAACTGCGGCACAGGATTTTCCTGCTAGAGCCTGTGGTGGCAAATACACTGCAAATTTCATTTTACATGCCACAGCAGTTGACTGATGTTGATAAAAATGTTGTTCACCAGCAAAACATTGATGCTTTTGTATGAATTCTAATGTCATGAATTAATGCTCCGCTTTGAGTGAAAAAGGAATATTGCTGCTTTGAGGTGGCATATTCAATGTGGTATCAGGAAATAATCGGCGCTCAAATTGAGGCAGAATTAGTTTCATATTCTCGCCAATGACCCATTGTGGCTCTGATGGTTCAAAGCCCTGCGCAGTTTCCCATTGTTTCACAGTTTTTTGCGCCTGTGCAAATGCAGTTTTTAGTGCATGATTTTCCCGCATGGCTTCATCAAAAAATGCCCGACCAAAATAGGTATAATCCATTTCATTACTACAGCCAAATGAGCTACGATCAGCTGCCGAAGCAGTAATAATCAAGGTATCTGGTGATTGTAATGCCGGAATAAAGCTGCCGGAATAGCATGATGAAATCACAATCACACGCCAGCGGATCCCAGCTGTATCCAGTGCCTGTCGCAGCCACTTCGGATCAACCGGCTCCATGGCTATCGGTTGTTGTGATAGTTCAAATTGATTCACCAACCCATGAGAAGTCATATATAGAAACAGCACATCACTCTCACGATTCATTAAAGCACCAATACGATTGAGGCTATTTTGAATACTAATATGCGTTGCCATCGGCAGGGTTTCCGTGGTGGCATCATTATTAATTAAGGCAATAGAACGCCCATAAGTACCAAAACGGGTATCGAATTGTTCCTTAATCCGCTCAATTTCGGATTTAAAGACATTCTGATAACCTGCACCGGCAACCCCCATAAAATACCATTGCGTATCGGTATAATTGCTTGGTTGCAAAGCCTGTAAATTTTGATTGAGCAGCAACGATTGTTCATATAACGCTTTTTCTGAAAATGTTGGTTCAACATCTTCAATTTTCCAGATGGGCTGACTTTTTACCGATGACTGCCACACCACCAACGTAAACAAAGTCGCTGCAAGAATCAATCCCCGCTCCCACCATGGCCATTTCAACGCACGAGAAAATACCCATACCACGGCCAAACTTTGCCAGACAAACAACAGCATAAACAGATGCGGTAAAAAACTATAGGTAAAATAAGGCAGTAAATCCAGTTGCCCTAGATATTGCAATAAACTTTGCAATAAAGCGACATGCACATCGAGGATCAACCACAACAATGCAGGCACCAGCATGACCCGTGACATTTCAGTTCGTTGCGAAATAAAAATACCGGCAATCAAGGCCAAAAACGGCCACAGCAAATAGCTCACCAAACCCTGAGAGTTAAATTCACCTTGACCATTGGCAACCAACCAACTAAATAAGGTATTGGCAGAACAGCCTGCAATTCCCCAGAACAAAAATTGCAATGGTGTTGGTGCAACCCAGTCAAAGCAACGCCGAGACCCAAGAAACAACCACATTCCTGCGATTTGATTACTGCGTAAATTACGTAAAAAAAATGGCGTAGCTTTAATCTCAATCATATTTTGACAAGCAGCAAGTTGATTAGGGGCTGTTGATTATTCATGACGCCCAAAATTGAGCGTTCAACAAGCTCTTATAGTGTAAGTCCTTATTTTTTTTTGACAATGAGAAATACAACGGTAATAACAAAATGATAATGAATTTTCCGATTATACTTTACGAAAACTTAAATCTTGAAATAACCATCAAAACGACAGGCATCACCATGCCATTGATGCTGAGGCATTTGATCCGCCAAAAAAACAGCATGTTTAGGCCGTTTAACAATCACACGACTGGATTTTAGCCGTGCTTGTTTTAACAGGTTTTCACCTAAATCCATGACCCCATCAACAGGTAGCAACATATGCAAAAGCTGCATCTGTTTCTTGACTTGTGCCTGTTTTTTGTCCTGTTTTTGATTGGCATCACGCGACGGAAACATTGGATCAAGATAGACCACATCATATTGTTCAGAAGCAATATCAGCTAAATAGTGTTCTGCATCAATGTGTAATAATTTTATTCTTTGCGCTGTATCCGCCAATCCAGGATCTAGTTTTGCCTGTTCAAGTGTCGAGAGCAAAAGCGCAAACAGCACAGGATGACGTTCCAGTAAAGTCACCCTTGCACCTAACCATGCCAGCAACAAAGCATCATGCCCAAGACCCGCCGTGGCATCAAGTATTGTTTCAACTTTGTTCACCTGACAGGCACGGGCAAGTAACTCATTCTTGGGATTGGCACGCTTTAAACGTGGCATCTCGGCCTGCCAGGCAGGTTGCATTTTCATGCCGTTTGCAGCAAGCCATAAACCATTTTCATCAACAATTAAACTAAGTTCCGGATGAAAACGTAAAAAACGTGCATTAATCTCATCAACCCATTCAATCTGGGTGTGCACATTCAAATCAGATAACTGTTTTTGCCATGCCAATGCACAGCTCTCATGCTCTGGCGCTGCATAAAGGAGAAAATTCAAATCTTGCATTTACCACAATTTCCAGCCGGTAAATGCAAATAATAAAATCACCAAACCAGATGCAATACGATACCAGGCAAAAATCATAAAATCACGTTTTGCCACATAAGCCACCAAGGCACGAATCAATAATAAAGCCGAAACGAAAGATGTAATCAGACCTACAGCCAAAACGGTCCAGTCCTCACTGCCTTGTAACACCCCACGACTTTGCCACAGATCCAGCAAGCCAGCACCGATAATGACGGGAATCCCGAGGAAAAAAGAAAATTCTGTTGCAGATTTACGCGATAAACCTAACATCATACCGCCAATAATGGTGGCACCAGAACGTGATGTTCCCGGAATCAATGACAGGACCTGAATCAAACCGATATAAACAGCCTGCTTAAAAGTAATATTTTCAACTTCCGGTGCATTAATTTTGAACGGATGTTTTTCCACCAAAATAATAATCAAACCACCGACAATCAAACCAATAGCAACAGCCACATCATTAAAAAGCAAAGTTTTTACAGTTTGACCAAGGGTCAGGCCAATCAGAATAATCGGAATTGAGGCAACAATAATCCCCAGACCTAAACGACGTCCTTGTGGTTCACCAGTAATGATTCCAGTCGCTGCTCCCCAAAGGCGGGACCAGTATTGATAAATGACCGCTGCAATTGCCCCCATTTGAATTGCAATAACAAATACCGCACTTTTTTCTGCGGTCCAGAAATTCATGATTTCTGAGGCAAGGATTAAATGTCCGGTACTGGATATCGGTAAAAACTCGGTAATACCTTCCACGATACCCATGACAATGGCTTTAAGAATGAGGATTAAATCCATAATGTTCACTTATTTGGTTAAGAAGATGATTTGTTTTGTTCGCTTATTTTTTTCCATGCATTATCACGCAAATAGACCGGCAAAGCCTGATCTGCGGAGACGGTATGCCCCTGATGGAATTCAGCTTGCGCAATTTCAGCAATATCCTGCGCATTCGCATAGCGTATTTTTGTATAACTCTGGTGACCAAGCAACGCTGCCCCACTGCCCACCACAGGATATTGTATCTGTGCAATCGCCTGATCATAACTGAGTAGTTGTTCCTCACCCACTGCCTGCATAATGCCCTGCGCATTCAATGCAAATTGTGCAAAATAAACTTCCTGCATCCGCGCATCAAGCACAGTGGTAACTTGTGCTAACCCCGCCTCATGATAGGCATGTTGTGCCAATGCCTGCAAGGTAGATACAGCAATCACGGGTAAATCATTGGCCCAAGCCAGTGCTTGCGTCACTGCGGCACTGATACGCACCCCACTAAATGAACCCGGCCCACGGCTAAAAGCAATCGCCGAAAGGTCTCGCCATGTCGTTTGACTTTGTTTTAAAGCCCGCTCAATCATGGGCAAGATTTGCTGTGTCTGCGCACGAGGTTCATCATACTGCTCAAAATACACAAGTTGACTGTCATCAATCAATGCGACAGAACACTGCTCATTTGCGCTTTCAAGTGCAAGGATTTTCATAAAAATAAAGGGTTGCTCATGGGTTCAACTCGACAGGGCGTTATGATACCTTTTTTAACTTGCTGGGACATCTGTTATTTTTTAGGTTATGATCAATAAGCCATCAACTTTTAATTACACATCGTGAGGCATGTGATGAATTTAGCCAGAAAACACGTTATCGATAAGACTCAAAAACGGAGTGAACAGGACTATTTCGCTCTGGAACATACAAGCGAATTACGTCATGAATATATTGACGGTGAAGTTTTTGCTATGGTTGGTGGTAGCTTTAATCATGCTCGATTAGTCAGCACTTTCTCTCGATTAATAGGCAACCATCTTGAAGGGCATCCCTGCGAAGTTTTTGCAGAAAGCACCAAGCTTAAAGTTTCTTTAAATCACAGTAAAAACAATTATCTGTATCCGGATGTGGTGGTCGATTGCTCAACAGATGAAGCAAAAGATAATATGCTGACTACACCTGTCCTCATTATTGAAGTGATTTCCAGCTCCAGCCATCGTCATGATAAATTAACCAAACGACATTTATATGAACAAATCCCGGCCTTGCAGGAATATGTCACGGTCGAACAAAATAGTGTCGAAATCAGCATTCGCCGCCGCCGTACCGGCTGGCAAATTGAACAATTTTTCCTTGGTGATGATGTCAATTTTGAGTCTATACAACTTACTGTAAGTGTAGAGACCTTATATCAGCGGGTGGATAATGAAGAAATGCTGCTTTGGCTTGCCGAAAAAGCGCAACAAGCCGAAGATAAAGAAGTATTCACACAAGAACAGCAAGAAAATAATCTAAACACAGATATGCGCTAAAGTTGAAAAGGCTTTAACTCATGCTTAAATTTTTTAAAATGCTGGGCATAATGTAAAGCACTGAGTCTGATCATTTGTGCCACCTGTTCTGAGGCTTCTTTGACCACTTTTCCCGGTGACCCCATTACTACAGAATTATCGGGAATCACCTTACCTTCCGGAATTAAAGCATTGGCACCGATGATACAGTTTTTACCGATCACCGCATGATTGAGAATCACAGAATTAATGCCAATCAAGGTATTATCGCCAATGGTACAACCATGTAGCATGGCCTGATGTCCAACCGTAACATATTGACCAATATTAAGTTGAATTCCAGCATCGGTATGCAATACAGCATTTTCCTGAATATTACTAAAATCACCGATTTTAATCAGAGAATTATCCCCTCGGATAACCGCACCAAACCAGATACTAACCTCTTGCCCTAGCTCGACCTGCCCGATGACTGTAGCATTGTCGGCCACCCAGCCATTCCATGGCGTCACCGTTGTTGTTGGGTGTAGCTCTCCTAATTGATAAAGCATAAATTCTTCCTTGTTTAAAATACCTAGCCTGAATATCTACAATATAAGCATGTTCGGCATGAAACATGTCTGCACGAATTGCTTTGATATAGATACTAGCGGGGTGGGTTTAATAAAAATGGCCATTCTTTATGATAGCCTAAACCACGTTGTAATAATGAGACTAAAATTCTGGCTGTGAGTCCCCAAACCACTTCATTATCAAATTGAATACTGGGAAAATATAAACTCTGCTCTGCATATTTGACATGGTAGGCTTGTGGCGTACTCAGCATAAATTCCTGCAAAGGCATGTAAAAAATACGATCAATTTCACTCGGTTCTGGTATCAAAGAAATTTCAGGCTGGATTAAACCCACGATCGGCTTGACCAGCATACCACTACGGGCTTTTTGCATCGGCAACTCACCCAGCAAACTCACATCATAAGGATTGAGTGCCGTTTCTTCATGAGCTTCTCTTAAAGCCACAACAATATTACTGGTATCACTTTTTTCACGCTTTCCACCCGGAAAGGACACCTCTCCGCCATGTGTGCGCATTTGTGCAGCACGACGCGTCAACAAAATTTGTGGATTTTGCTCCTGCGTAATGGCAATCAGTACCGCAGCATCCGCAGATCGTGTTCTGGTCTGAAACGATAAATTCTGCTGTAACTGTTCAATAAGTGCTGGCTGCTCCAATAGCCGTGACATGATAACCTCATAAAGTCATTACGGGCTTGTCGATATTTTATGCATCATTCATTTATCAATGATCAACAAACACGATTATTTCTATTTAATTTATACTCTATAACACAGATATTGATGCAGTGCTAAACTTTTTAAGTTATGCTCATGGCTAATTTATTTTAACCTGATTTACCGAATATTATATGAGTTTTTGTTCCTGTTGTGGTCAGCCCACAACCACCAAAATACCTTTAGGCGATAGCTTGCCCCGTGAAGTCTGTACTTCATGTGGCACAATTCATTATGTGAATCCAAAAGTGATTTGTGGCGCATTGGTCGTTTGGGAGAACAAAGTTTTATTATGTCGTCGAGCAATTGAACCACGCTATGGTTTATGGACGCTACCGGCTGGCTACATGGAACTGTTTGAAACCATGCAAGAAGGTGCAGCCCGAGAAACCCGAGAAGAAGCCGAAGCAGAAGTGGACATCGAACAACTCTACTGTATGTATAATATTCCGCGAATCGGACAAATCTATGTGCTATTTAAGGCAAATCTGATTGAGGGTAAATTCGGTGCAGGCGAAGAAACCATAGAATGCCGACTGTTTGAAGAACAGGACATTCCATGGAACGATCTAGCATTTCCAAGTGTCAAACGCACACTAGAACATTATTTTATAGACCGTCAGAACGATGAATTCCCAATGCATCTTGAAACATTGGGAACTCGTCTAGATCATACAGGCTAAACTAAAATATCAGCTCTGCCGATGTAATAAAAACTGTGTAACATCCTGTAATGGCTGAGTATTACCCGTGACCTGTTGTAAAGCCTCTAGCGCCTGATCATGCAATTGCTGTGCATACACCTGTGCAGCATCAAGCCCCAGTAAAGCAGGATACGTGGATTTCTGCACCTGAATATCCTTGCCTGCGGTTTTACCCAAAACTTCAGTATCCGCAGTAATATCTAGAATATCGTCTTGTACCTGAAATGCCAGACCAAGGGATTGACCAAATATCCGCAAATGCGTAAATGACGGATGAGCCACGGGCAATACTGTCGTTGCCCCCAGCATGATGGCTGCCTGAATCAATGCACCAGTTTTATTACGATGGATATTTTCCAGATGTGACTGATCAATCGACTGACCCTCTGCCTGTAAATCCAATACCTGACCACACACCATTTTTGAACTGGCTGTCGCAAGTAGCTGCATCTGACGCAAGGCAATCGCTGGATTAGGGAGATCTGCCGTGTCAAACATGCGGCTTCCCAATACTTCAAATGCCATAGATTGCAAAATATCCCCCGCCAGTAAAGCCGTTGCTTCACCATAAGCAACATGACAAGTGGGCTGACCACGACGTAATTCATCATTGTCCATACAAGGCAAATCATCATGGGTCAATGAATAACAATGAATCAGTTCCACAGCAACCGCAGCACGCCGCGCAGCCGCAGACATGACATCACCATCCAGTTGTGCTGACGCATACACCAATGCAGGTCGAACGCGCTTTCCACCCAACATCACAGCATGATGAACAGCATCTTTTAACGGATGCGGGAGATCAAAATAATCCAGACAACTGTGCAAATCACGCTGAATTTGTTGCTGAGCGGACAATAAGGCTTGAGGGGCTAGAATCATAACAAAGCTCTAAATTAAACTTTCTTGACAAATTCTGATTTTAATTTCATCGCACCGATACCATCGATTTTACAATCAATATTATGGCCATCGCTGGCATCGGCAACCAAACGGATACTTTTGACTTTGGTACCGACTTTAACCACAGAAGATGACCCCTTGATTTTTAAGTCTTTAATAACAGTTACACTGTCACCATCAGCCAAAACATTGCCATTGGCATCTTTAATGATGATCTGATCATCCTGTCCTAGGTTTTCATTTTCTTTCCATTCATTTGCACATTCCGGGCAAATAAATAGATCTGCGTCTTGATAGGTATATTCAGAATGACATTGTGGACATGCAGGAAGTTGATCAGACATGATAAAAACTCAAATAAAGAGAAAAATTAAAGTCCTAGTTTAGTTTGTATCGATTGTTTTAAGCAAGCAACAAATCTGGCTGGTCTATTTTAATCGGGCAGTTTTTATTGGTTTTACCCTGATTCCACTCGATAAAAACAAGCGATCCACTTCACTATTCCTTCCACAGCCAAGCCCTCTGTCCATTTGATCACCTGTATCAAATTCGTGTTTATATCAACATAGCAGATACATCCATATCAAAAAAATCATAGTATTTTTAATGGATATGGTTAATATAAATACGATAGATAATAGTGAGGTGTGTCCTATGCAGCGTATGTTTGTTTGCTCCGCTTTAATCCTTGGTCTTAATGTTAGTGCGATGGGCATACAAACCACTTCTGCCCAAACAGAGGCTTCAACCGCCGTTTCACCCTCTTCCCAAGCCACTCAATCTTTACAATTTCATCAACTCTCATCCAACATTTATTGGGTCAGTGGTGGTGTGGGTAATGTCGGTATCATTATTGGTACGCAAGGCGTTATCGTGATTGATACCACTATTTCTACCGACACAGCACAACAGTTGCTTGCCGGCATTAAAAAAATTACCGATAAACCCGTGACAACTGTAATTCTGACCCATGAAGATGCCGATCATGTAAATGGTCTCCCTGCCTTTCCGGCAAATATAGAAATCATCGCGCAAAAGAATGCAGCCAAAAATATTGCAAATAGTCCAACATTCGCCAATGCAGCCCAATATTTACCTAACCATCTTATTGATCAACAAGACACCATCGTTAGACAAGGTATTACTTTAAAACTTTTACACTGGGGACCTGCGCATACCGCTGGTGATCTGATCGTTTACTTACCCGAGCAGCATACTGTATTTACTGGCGATATCTTTACCTTAAATCAGCACCGCACACTTATTCACTATAACAAACAAGGCAGCTCCGCAGGATGGGTCACCAATGCACAAAATATTCTGGCACTTGATGCCGATACATTTGTGGTCGGACATGGTGAGGTACAAAATAAAGCAGGTATTGCACAACGGGTAAAACTGGTTTCTGATGAAAGAGATCAAATCAAGACACTGGTTGCGCAAAAGAAAACCTTAGCAGAAATTCAAAAAATTGTTGGTGACCCACCACCCACTCCGGCAGGTAGCCCGCCACCACGTTTTGCACCATTTTCAGAAGTGGTCTATCGGGAATTGACTGAAAAGAAATAGGTTTTTCTTTTTGCTGAACAATTTGTCTATGAGGACTTTTAGAAGAATGACTTATCGTTGTTTTATAGTCATGCTGCTTGTTCTGATTTATTTTTGAAATGCATTTAAGAAACACCTTAAAACAAATCATGATAAAAATTAACTGCAAATAGCCAAAATCCACTTTAGATTTTGGCTATAAATTTTCCTAGATAAAACTAAAACGTATCCGCAGGAATCCTTACCCAGCCTTCCATTAAGACTCGGGCACTACGGCTCATAATGGCTTTTTTTACCTGCCATTGTCCTTGTTCATCCTGTATTGCCTGCGCACCAACACGTAATGTCCCCGATGGATGACCAAAGCGAACCGCTGCACGATTATCACCACCTGCGGCCAGATTGACCAGTGTACCCGGAATGGCTGCTGCGGTACCAATGGCGACCGCTGCGGTGCCCATCATTGCGTGGTGCAGTTTTCCCATCGATAAGGCACGTACCAGCAAATCCACATCATCAGTATTCACTGTTTTACCACTGGAGGAAATATAGGTTTTCGGTGGAGAAACAAAAGCGATCTTAGGGGTATGCTGTCTTGTCGCAGCCTCGGCAATATCCTGTATTAGCCCCATCTGTACTGCCCCGTAAGCACGAATGGTTTCAAAACGTTGTAGAGCTTGTTCATCGCCATTAATCGCGTCCTGTAGCTCGGTACCTGTATAACCAAGTGCGTCTGCATTTAGGAAAATTGTCGGGATTCCAGCATTAATAAAAGTTGCTTCAAATGTGCCAATTTCTGGTACTTGTAGTGTATCCACCAGATTACCCGTCGGAAACATTGCACCGCCATCTTCACCATCATCAGCCGGATCAAGAAATTCAATTTGTACTTCGGCTGCCGGAAAAGTCACGCCATCCAGCTCAAAATCACCGGTTTCCTGTACTTGTCCATCGGTGATCGGCACATGAGCAATGATGGTTTTCTGAATATTCTGCTGCCAGATTCGCACCGTGCATAGACCATTTTGAGGAATTCGATCTACATCGACTAAACCATTAGAAATTGCAAACGAACCGACCGCTGCGGTTAAATTTCCACAGTTTCCACTCCAGTCGACAAATGTCCGATCAATCGCAACTTGTCCAAACAGATAATTCACATCATGTTCAGGATCATCACTTTTCGATAGAATCACGGTTTTGCTGGTACTTGAACTTGCACCGCCCATGCCATCAATCTGTTTACCATAAGGATCCGGACTGCCAATCACCCGAAGTAAAATTTTATCCCGTGCTTCCCCTGCCACTTGAGCCTCTACAGGCAAATCACTTAACTTAAAAAATACACCCTTGCTGGTGCCGCCACGCATATAGGTGGCTGGAATTTTAATTTGTGCTGCAAAACTCATTATTGATCCTTCTTCGTTACGCTACACTGCATCATGCCATGTAAAAATTACTTGGGATATGGACGATATCCAGTCTGCAATATCATATACAAAAACGCTGCTGAATTGCGATGCTATAGACTTTAGCACAAGATAGAATCCATCATAACTATAAAAAAAGCGCTTAATTCCTCAATAAAGCATACAGCCAAATTCACATCACAAGCTAAAGTTTAAACAGAATAATTATTTAACAATGATCGATATCTGTTTCAGCTCCCATATACCGCCTGCGGCAATGCCTTTGCACATGCCCGTCCAGTAATCTTCACTTTGTACAAATTTTTGTCCATTCCAGACCCACTGAGCAATCGACCAGCAATCACCAATACCACGACCTTTTTGTGAGGAATAAATAATACCTTGATCAAAATCGCTGGCAGATGTGGTCACATTCTCTGCTGGACCAGTCAAATTTTTATTCATAACCCAGTATCCATAGCCTTCATTATAGGCACCACGCCAGCAAAATGTCGAAACCAGCACTTTATCCGCTGTCAATCTCGCAATATGAATCGGTTCTCTGGCATCTGTATGCCATTGATCACCATCAATAATGACCTCACAACTCTCGGGATCTTTTAAACTTTTGAACAGTATCTGTGCCAGTTTTTGATATTCTGGCTGTTCCGGCTGGATTCGTCGGATCAGTTTCGGATCGATTTTTACATAATGAATGATAGGCAATGCCTTGGCTTTTAATACATTTTTTTCTGATGCAGTACCTTTTTTAATCAAGGCTCCTGTAGTCCCCACACGTTTTTGTACATCATCCATTTTCAGTAAAACCGCTGTCATGCCCAGATCAGAAATCTGCCATTGCTGCTGCCCGGCATTTTTAAATTCGATATTCTGTCTTTGCTGACTATTCGCAAGTAAAGCCTGTACTTGTTTGCTAGATAATTTTCCCGTAATCAGTTCACCATCATCGCTATCCAAATTAACTTGCCCTAGATCAATATGATTACTATACAATTTAAGTGATTTTGCCTGCGCCGGGGTTTGTTGCTCATAAGTTGATAAAACAAACTCAGCAGTGACAGCTTGCTTTGCACCAGCTTTTCGGGTTAATAAAATCGACGCTGGCATATCCCCATCATCGGCCTGATAGCCAGCGGCTTGACACGTCCCAACATTGTCACAGGCAATTTCCCAATTCTGATGTGAAAAATAGATTCCCTTTTCTGCATGGGCAAAAGTGCTGAACAAAACTGAAAATGACAACAAACCCAAATAAAACGATGTTTTTTGCATTGATGATTTCCTGATCATTCGAATATCATCTCATCTTCTATAACTCTTGATGCAATTTCAATGGCAATATGCGCAGCGCAGACATGTGCTTTGTAAAACAGTTTTTACAATCCTTGCTGATCTAACGCTGCAAATTTATATTTTCTACTTATGAAACAACTTGCGCTGGCAATATTGTAGGTACGCCACTATGGAAACGGAACACCGAATCTGGGCTTAAAATTAATTCTTTTTCAACTTCACGAATATGCACAATACGCTCGGCAATATCTTCATCAGGATTTTTCATCTGGACTGTTGCAGCAACTTCTTTTGCCAAAGTCAAATAATCTTCAAAATGTCGGGATTCGGACTTGAGTAAATAGCGATAATATTTACCCAGTTCTTCATCAACAATATTGGCAAGGGCTGCAAATCGTTCACAGGAACGGGCTTCAACAAATGCCCCGATAATCAATACATCAACCAATGCTTCGGGCTCGTAAGTTCGGACTTCCTTACGTAAAGCACCGGCATAACGCCCTGCACTAACCGCTTTCCATTGCTGCCCGCGTTTTGCCATAAACTCAAGCACTTGTTCATAATGCAGCATTTCTTCACGTACCAGTTGTGCCAGTTTGACCTGCAAGTCGGTAAAAAAGCTGTAACGAAACATCAGATTCATGGCCGTGCCTGCGGCTTTTTTTTCACAGTTGGCATGATCCTGCATGAGTAATTCCAGATTATCCGCTGCCGCCTGCAACCATGTCTCTGGGGTTCGGCAACCTAAAAACGCATAAACCGGTTGCATCAATTCGGTTAAATCATCACGCATGGTTCTACTCAAAAATTTCTTTTATTATGCTAATTTCATTCATGCAAATTATCGGGCTGCCTGAATGACTGCTTTCATTTGCTGTACAGCTTGTGCCAAACCAATAAAGATACTATCGGCAATAATGGAGTGACCAATATTTAATTCATGGATTTGCTTTAATGCGGCAATTGAAGTGATATTATCCAGATTTAGACCATGTCCTGCATTCACGATCAACCGTCCCTCAGCATATTCTGCCGCATCAATAATACGCTGTAACTCGCGTTGTTGTGCTGCACCTTCTGCATCGGCAAAAGCCCCGGTATGAATCTCAATGGTCGGCGCACCACAAGCAATTGCCGCATCAATTTGGGCCGCATCAGGATCGATAAATAGTGACACATCAATCCCTGCCTTGAGCAAAGTCTGGGTGGCAGCTTTGACTTTTTCAAATTGACTGACCACATCCAGACCACCTTCCGTAGTCACTTCCTGACGACGCTCTGGCACAAAACAGACATAATCCGGTTTGACATCAAGTGCGATTCCGATCATTTCTTCAGTCACGGCCATTTCAAGATTCATGCGGGTTTGCAATAACGGACGCATACGGTAGACATCGGCATCCTGAATATGACGACGATCCTCACGCAAATGCAAGGTAATGCCATCAGCACCTGCCTGCTCACAGATTAATGCCGCATTCACCGGATCGGGATAACATGTACCACGCGCCTGTCTTAATGTTGCGACATGATCGATATTCACACCAAGTAATGCTGACATAATGATCCCTTATGAATATTGCTGCTGGCTCACCCAAAGCTGTCTGCTTTTTAAGGGTTTATTGCCCAGTAGTTCGGTTAAAATCGTTCGATATAGTTTAGCAAGTAATGCGACATTTTCCGAACGTATTTGTTGATCCTGTCCGAGCAATAATAATTCTTTGCCCGAAAAGCCGCGCGGCTGAATGTTGGGGATAAAACCTTCCTGCGGAATAAACAGATAAAATTGTGCCGGATCAATTTCATTACCTAGACTATCTGCAAAATAATCAATAGCGTAGCCCAATTCTTCTAGAAATATCTGCTCAAATTGTCGCAGGATAATTTTGAGCTGGAGATCTTTGGGATCATTTTTTGGGAGTTGTTTTAATTGTTCCAAAGTAAAAATATAGGCGTGATACGTTGCCGGCATAGCCTCTTCTAAAGGCAATAATCGCAATAAAACTTCATTTAAATAAAATCCTGCAAAGAGTGCCTTTTGTTGCAGATAAAACGGTTGTCCTTGTACATCAAGCTGGCTAAAGTTTTTAAGCTCAGCTTTTCCCGTCGCTTGAAGCGTCGATAGATGATAAAGCGAAGGTGGCGTCTGACGGATTACGCCATCAACCCGCCCAAATTCCTGACTAAAAAAATGTAAAATATAGCTACGTTCACGGTACTTACGCTGATGTAAAGCAAAACCAGTTAAGGATTGATTACGCATTAAATCCATTTAGTCGTCTTTATCTTTATGCTTGTCATCATCGCCATCGGGAATCACGGCATCGACCACCGCAGCGGTGCCTTTAACCACACCTTTAGTCGTTTTATAAGCCACTTTTACCGGCACAGTCACCACTTTGGTGATACAGCCCTGTAACAGCAATGCCACAACGCAAAGCAATACAACTGAACCTTTCATACGCATTCCTTAAATATCACTATAACCCAGACTTTTTAAGGCACGCTCATCATCAGACCAGCCACCTTTGACTTTCACCCAAAGGGTTAACATGATTTTTTGCTCAAACATTTTTTCCATGTCCATCCGTGCATCTATACCAATCTGTTTGAGCTTACGCCCTTTATCACCGATCACAATGGCTTTTTGCCCCTGACGATCAACAAAAATGGTTGCATCAATATAGGTACAGGCCGGTTTAAGTTTTCCTGTTTTTTCATTCAGTACTGGCTCTTCCACCTTAAAACTTTCAATTTGCACCGTTAAATCATAAGGTAATTCTTCACCGAGTTGGCGCATAATTTTTTCACGAATGATTTCACTGGCCAAAAAGCGTTCGGAACGGTCTGTGACCTGATCAAATGAATATAGTGGTGGAGCAAATGGCAGATATTTGGCAATAGTCTCGCTTAAGTGCTCCAGATTTGCGCCACGTAATGCAGAGACCGGCACAATCTCGGCAAAATTCATGAGTTTGGTGCGCTCTTCAATCAATGGTAATAATTTTTTCTTATCTTCTAAGGTATCAACCTTATTAATCACCAGCAAAACAGGCATCTCGGCATTTTTGAGCTTTTCTAGCACAAGATCATCGTTCTGCGTCCATTTTTGCGCATCAATCACGAATAACACCAGATTGACATCACGTAATGCAGAATGTGCTGCCTTATTCATCATTTTATTAATGGCACGCACTTCTTTTTTGTGCATTCCCGGTGTATCCACATACACCGCCTGCATATTTTCACGACTATCAATACCGATGATTTTATGTCGTGTAGTTTGTGGCTTACGTGAAGTGATGGAAAGTTTTTGTCCCAGTAAATGGTTCATCAAGGTCGATTTGCCGACATTGGGCCGGCCAACAATGGCCACAAAACCACTTCGGAAATCACTAGGAATTTCTCGCTGCTCGTTGCTAAAGAACTGCGCAATAACGTCTTGTTCGGATTGCGGTTGATCTTGATCTTGTGAACTCACAGGGAATGCTCCAAAAATTTTAAAATATCGGCTGCTGCCGCTTGTTCGGCAAAACGTCGGCTGGCGCCTTCACCTTTAAATACTGAGAAACCCTCAACCTGACAATGAATGGTAAAATGTTGATTGGGGGCATCCCCTTCAATATTAACGACTTCATAAATCGGTAAAGGCATTTTTTTTGATTGCAATAATTCCTGCAATAAAGATTTTGGATCTTTTAACTGATCGCCCGGATGAATTTCAATCAAATAAGGTTCATACCATTTTAGTACAATCGGCTCGAGTATATCCAGTCGATTACAGTCAAGATAGATTGCCGCAATAATGGCTTCAACCACATCGGCCAGTATAGACTCACGATGATGACCGCCTGATTTCAATTCACCTACACTTAAGATTAACGATTGTCCCAATTGTAAATCTTTTGCGATTTTTGCTAAGGACTCCTGCCGTACCAACGTCGCCCGCATTCGGGTCAGACGTCCTTCTTTCTCTTTTGGAAAATGGCAATACAGATACTTGGCAATGATCATTCCAAGCAAGGAATCCCCTAAAAACTCCAGACGCTCATAATTATCACGCTGACTTACCGAACGGTGAGTCAGCGCCTGTTGCAATAAATCTATTCGTTGAAATTGATAACCCAATTTCGTCATTAATCGTTGAACTTTCACCTGCTGTTATTTACCGTCCGTTGTCAAATTACTTTGATTAAAGTCTTGCTTAAAGGTCATGACCAATTCAATATTTGAAAAAAAAGGCGCACGCACTTCATAGGATTTATTGACTGCAAGCCCAGCACGATTGTTGCTTACCTGCACGATGTCATCGACTTTGAGATTACGAATATTATTCATCTCCAGTCGTTTTGATAAATCTTCCTTAAATTGACGCTGGGTTGCCTCTTTAGGCAAAGCAGTTAATGCTTCGCTGATTGCCGTATTCACAATGCGGTCATCCCAGAATGGAGGAAACAAGGCCACAGCAAGTTTTACTGCAAATGCTGCCAGTACAATCACAAAAAAGATTCCCAGATATGATGCACCACGTTGTCTATGTTTCATGCAACCTCCTCGTCAATCTCATTTCTTATGGAATACGCCCATTACGCTCAAAGCTTGGTAAGTTCAAGCCAGGTTTTTTATGCATCCAGATAAACATGGCCTTACCTGTTAAATTCTCTTCAGGCACAAATCCCCAGAATCGACTATCATCACTTTGATCACGGTTATCGCCCATGGCAAAATATTGTCCTTGCGGTACCGTCACTTCCCAGCTTTGTTGTAGAGAAAGTGGAATACCCGCCTCATAATTCTTTAAAAATTGCTGGGCGGTAGGATTTTGTTGCTCGGTTTTAATATACTGTGAAATGAAACGATGTTCACCCAGATTCACCACCCATTGTGTGGCCTGAACAGGAATGGTTTGTTCTTGTCCATTTTGATCTCTATATTTTACAGGCAATGGCACTTCATTACCAACCTGATGCGGTTGTATTTTTCCATTGACATAGAGTTCCCCATTTTGAAAAACAATATGATCACCGGGTAAACCAATAATCCGTTTAATAAAACTAATACTTGGATTTTTAGGGAAACGAAATACCGCCACATCACCATGCTGCGGCTCGCCACTATCAATAATTTTCGTATTGATTAATGGTAAACGCACACCAAAAGCATATTTATTCACCAGAATAAAATCACCCGTCTCCAACGTTGGATTCATGGATTCAGAGGGGATATTAAACGGCTCATAGAAGAATGAACGAACCACCAATACCACTGCAAGCACTGGCCAGAAATCATAAGCCCAGTTAATCACCGGACTAGTTTTATGTTCATTGAGTGCATTATGCGCACGCACAGCATCAACTTTTACCTGACTCAAGCGATCTCTAGCTTGAGTAATCTCGATAGGCTCCTCCGCCTGATTGACCGTTTCGGAGATCAGTAATTGTGGATATTTGGATTTTAATTGCTCAAAACCCTGTTGTGCCTGTTGCACTTTATGATCTGCTTGTAATGCGGCTTCTTTTTTTTGCTTTAAACCACTACGCTGTTTAAAAAGCAATTTATCCAGTAACCAGATCACAAAGAAGATCAGTGTTGCAGGCACCAGAATCCAGTTAAAATCAAAATCCATAATGCAGCACCTTATCTTTTATCTACTTGTAGCACAGCTAAAAACGCTTCTTGAGGAATTTCCACACTGCCCACCTGCTTCATACGCTTCTTACCTTCTTTTTGTTTGGACAGTAATTTTTTCTTACGACTTACATCACCGCCATAACATTTGGCAAGTACGTTTTTACGCATCGCTTTAACCGTTGAACGGGCAATGATCTGAGCACCAATAGCAGCCTGAATAGCCACATCAAACATTTGACGAGGAATCAGATCCTTCATTTTCTCAACCAGTGCAATTCCGCGGTGACGTGCATCATCACGATGACAAATCATCGCCAAGGCATCTACTTTTTCACCATTAATCAGCACATCTACTTTAACTAAACTGGAACTTTCAAAACGTACAAAATTGTAATCCAGTGATGCAAAACCTCTTGAACATGATTTCAGACGATCAAAGAAATCCATCACCACTTCGGCCAT
Source organism: Acinetobacter puyangensis (assembly GCF_900096995.1). Taxonomy (GTDB): domain Bacteria; phylum Pseudomonadota; class Gammaproteobacteria; order Pseudomonadales; family Moraxellaceae; genus Acinetobacter; species Acinetobacter puyangensis. Next base: position 628,711 of record NZ_OANT01000001.1, on the reverse strand, counting down.
TGGAATTTCAAAACTGATCGACACCTGATTACCCAAAAACTTCATGTCTTGCTGCACACCACGGCGCTCAATACACAATGTCATGACATTACCCAAATACTCTTGTGGCACCAGAATATGACATTCGGCAATCGGCTCACGCAAATCTTCCATGGTACTGCCATCCGGCATTTTTGATGGACTATCAATATAGATGGTTTCACCTTTTTTGGTGACTGCTTCATAAATGACCGTCGGTGCCGAGGTAATCAGATCAAGATCATACTCACGTTCCAGACGTTCTTGTACAATCTCCATATGCAGCATACCAAGGAAACCGCAGCGGAAGCCGAAACCTAATGCATCAGAGCTTTCCGGTTCAAAGAACAATGCAGAATCGTTAATTTGCAATTTCTGCAAAGCTTCACGGAAAGGTTCAAAATCGCTGGAATCGATCGGGAACAAACCTGCATAAACCTGCGGCTTGACCTTTTTAAAGCCCGGTAAAGATTGTACTTGTGGCGTTGCAGACAATGTGATGGTGTCACCTACTGGCGCACCAAAAATATCCTTGATCCCGGCAATGACAAATCCAACCTCACCCGCTTCCAGTATGTCTGTTTCGGTATGTTTTGGATTAAACACACCCACAGAAGTCACCGGATGAGTCTGCCCGGTGGATTTAACCAGCATCTTGTCGCCTTTACGAATACGACCCTGCTTAATTCTGACCAAAGACACGACGCCCAGATAATTATCAAACCATGAATCGACAATCAATGCTTGTAAAGGTGCTTCACGATCACCTTGGGGTGCAGGAATCACATCAACCAAACGTTCCAATACACCTTCCACGCCTAGGCCTGTTTTGGCAGAACAGGTCGGTGCATTGGTGGCTTCAATCCCAATGATTTCTTCAATCTCGTGAATCACACGCTCAGGTTCAGCTTGTGGTAAATCAATTTTGTTTAAAATAGGTAAAACTTCAAGATTCTGTTCAATTGCAGTATAGCAATTCGCCACCGATTGCGCCTCAACGCCCTGTGCAGCATCAACAACCAGCAATGCCCCTTCACACGCAGCCAAAGAACGGGAAACTTCATAGGAAAAATCGACGTGTCCTGGCGTATCAATAAAATTCAACTGATATTCTTGACCATTGGGATGAGTATAGTACAAGGTGACGGACGCAGCTTTAATCGTGATACCACGCTCACGTTCTAATTCCATTGAATCCAGTACTTGCTCTTGCATTTCACGATCCTGCAAGCCACCACACATCTGAATAAAACGATCGGCAAGTGTTGATTTGCCATGATCAATGTGCGCAATAATGGAAAAGTTACGAATATTACTAATCGGCGTAGATTTTTTAGCTGCTGCCATGAACGACCTTAATAGACTAAATATGCTGACAACGTGTCAATTTATGGATAAAAATTTGTCAGCAGTATAATCAAAATCCCTTGCAATTGATACTCTCGTCAAGCAACTATTCTGACGCAAAATGTGTCGGATCAATTTCAGAATCTAAGGGTTGATAGGCTTGCACAAATGTAGGGGATAAACGTTTTAATTTTCCGGTTGAAATTTCAACACACACCCAAACGGTATATCCCTGAAAGACAATGGACTGATCTGTGGGACGATAAAAAAAATAGTGTCGAACCGAAGAAAATGGACCGAGCTCACCAAGCCAGGTTCGCAAAATCAATTGCTCACCCAGCAAACAGGCTTTACGGTATTTGACATGGTGTTCACTTGCCACCATGGCATGATTCATCTGCAAATAATCGTCCAGACTCAAGCCTAGTGCTGTGGTATGCGCCAATGCAACGTCCTGCATCCAACTCACATAGGTCACATTATTGACATGTCCTAATGCATCCAGATGTTCAGGTTGAACCATCAAGACCTGCTCAAACAATTGACTCATATTCCAACGTTCTCCTAGATTAGGGCAAGTCTTCCTTCATCAGACATAAATACCCCAATCTCCGCATCATTTACAGACTAATCAAATGCTTTTAATAAACCTTTGGTCGAGCTATCAAGCGTGTCATCCACCTCGTCACTGGCAATATAAGGCAATAACGCCTGTGCAATGGCTTTGCCCATTTCTACGCCCCACTGATCAAATGGGTTGATATCCCAAAGCACCGACTGTACAAATACCTTATGCTCATACAAGGCAATCAATGCCCCCAGATAGAACGGATCAAGTTGCGGAATAATGATGGTTGAACTGGGTTTGTTGCCATAATATTGACGATATGAAGGCATGGATTCACTGTTTTTTACCGCATGGCTACCAAAAGCCAATAGTCTGGACTGCGCCAGACAGTTCGAGATCGACAAAAGATGCTGTTTCTGTAAGGCCTCAAACGGTTTATCACGCTTACTTAACTGTTTATTACGATATCGGGTCTTGGCAATAATAAAATCTGTTGACACCGTTAGCGTGCCTTGATGTAGTAATTGATAAAAAGCATGCTGCGCATTGGGTCCCACCTCACCCCAGATAATTGGGCAGGTTGGGTAATCAACCTGTGAATCATCTCGTCTGATGGATTTACCATTCGACTCCATTTCTAGTTGTTGGAGATAAGAGGTAAAAAATTCCAGCCGTCCATCATAAGGTAAGATCGCATGGGTATGGATATCCAGATAATTATTATTCCAAATGCCAATCAATGCCAGAAGTACTGGTAAATTTTCATGCCAATCGGCCTGACGAAAATGTTGATCAATAAAGTATGCACCTTGCAAAAACTCTTTAAATCTCTCCATGCCAATCAAGATGGCGATCGGCAAACCAATCGCAGACCATAAAGAATAACGACCACCGACCCAGTCCCATAAATTAAGTTGTAAATCAGGGGCAATTCCCCAGTTTTGCATTTTTTCGGTACTGGTTGATACGCCAATAAAATGACAACGCATCACCGATTCATGATCACCCAGACTTTCTACCAGCCATTGTCTTGCAGTATCCGCATTGGACAATGTATCTACTGTAGTAAATGATTTTGACGAGATAATAAATAAAGTCGATGCTGGACGCAGATTTTCAACAATCTGACTTAACTGACTACCATCCATGGTTGAGGCAAAATGAACATTGATCTGATCAGTCGCTTTTTGATAAGGGGCAAGCGCACGACACACCATCAATGGTCCAAGATCTGATCCACCCACCCCAATATTCACAACATCAGTAATTTTTTCGCCTGTTGTCCCTCTAAACTGACCAGATTGAATTTTATGTACAATCTCTGCCATTTTATCAAGTTGCTCATGAACCAATTGATTGACATCAAAATTCGGATCATTTTCATCATTTGACCGAGGCGTTCGTAATGCCCAGTGCATCGCACTCCGCTGTTCGGTATGATTAATATGTTCTTTGGAAAATAATTTATCAATCCAGTGCCCAAGCTGTTTTTCGTGAGCAAGTGCAATTAACTGGTCTAAAACATTTTGATCCAATCGCTCTTTGCTATAGTCAAAAAGTAAGCCATTATTTTCGATATGAAGATGTTCAAAACGCTCAGGATCGGATTGGAATAAATCATTTAAATGAATATTCTTAAATTTTTTTGCAAGGGTTTGCAATTGTTGTTCTGCATCCAGCATAAGTCTACTCGTCATCTTGTTTAACGACCTATTCCTAAATAATGAAAACCTTGTTGTTTAACATATTGCGGATTATAAATATTGCGCCCATCAATCAGATTCAAACGCTTCATTTTTTGCCGCAATTCAATATAATCCGGACTCCAATATTGCTTCCATTCCGTGACTAGACACAAAGCATCAGCATTTTCCACAGCCTGATATTGATGATCGCACAATACCAGTAATGGCTGATCCGGATAATGTTGTCTTAAATTTTCCAGCGCTCTTGGATCATGCACCTGAGTAATAGCACCTTGGGCCCAACAGGCCTCAAGAATATTAAGAATGGGGGCTTGCGCCAGACTATTGGTATTCGGTTTAAATGCAGCGCCCCAAAAAGCAATCACCTTGTCTTTGAGTTGACAGTCAAACAAGGTCCATAACTTTCTAAAAATAATTTCTTTTTGATATTCATTAATATCCCAGATCTTATCCAGCAAACCATTGACACTTCCGGTTTCTTGTACCACTTCTTTTAGCGTCAGCACATCACGGGTAAGATTACCCCCTCCAAAACCACATCCCGGATATAGATATTGTTTACCGATACGCGTATCCGTAGACATGGCCACACGCACTTCTTCAATATCCACACCCAATGCTTCTGCCGCATTTGACAAATCATTCATAAAACTGACTTTGGTCGCCAGAAAACCAGATATGGAAAGCTTGGTGAATTCTGCTGCACGTACTGACATAAAATTATATTGCGTCAGCAAAGGAAAAATAGGTCTAAAAATTTCTTGTACCAGCAACTTAATCTGAATACCACTTTCGCAACCAATAATTAAATTTGGGGTGAGAAAACTACGTAACAGATTACCTTCTTGTAAAAAGTCTGGAATATAAACAACATTTGGATTTGCAATCAGCAGCTTTAACTCTTCGGTTTTACCCAAAGCCAAATGAGAATAGTTGATCACTAAATCAAATTGTTTAAACTGACGACTAAAATCCTGTTGCTCAAAACAACCATACTGTTCATACGCCAAAGCCAAAATACAGACTTTTACATCACTTAATCCGCATTGATCTACTGCAATTTGAGAGCTTTCCAACTGGCGATTAACTGCCATAGTTAAATCAACGTCATCAAAAATGATTTGACGCTGTTGTAATTTAAGCAATAACGCCTCATCTTGTGGTTGCCAAAAGATTTTATGGCCAACATCTGCAAGATGATATGCTATAACTGCTGCATTTACAGAGGCACCAATAATTTGAATATACATAGCTTATTCTTTATTTAATTGTATCAAGAAAATCCATCAATTGTGCTTTAAGATCATCACGTTTTAAAGTGTAATGAACAATTGCCTTGATGTAGCCAATTTTACTACCGCAATCATATGTTTCGCCCTTTAGGGTAAAGGCCTGAATTTTTTGTTCGCCTAACAGTTGTGCCATTGCATCAGTTAACTGAATTTCACCAGATCGGTCCGCTGGCGTTAAATGCAAATATTTAAAGATTTCTGGGGTAAATACATAACGTCCAACAACAGCTAATGTTGATGGCGCTTCATTAACTGGGGGCTTTTCAACCAACTCCAGAATATTATTGCTCTGCTGTCCATCAACCTCCTCCAAGCGCACAATACCATATTGATCCACGCGTTCAGGTGCAACATTTTCAACCATAATCTGGGAAGCCTGATGTTGCTCAAATTGCTCAATCATCTGTGCCAGATTATTTTTATCGGAGGAATCAACCAATACATCAGGTAGTAATACCACAAATGGATCATCGCCGATGACTTTTTCTGCACACAGTACTGCATGCCCTAGGCCTAGCGGTTGCGGCTGACGCACAGCCACCACAGTGACATGCTCCGGAATAATCTGTCTAATTTGTTGCAACAGATCATTTTTTTTCTTCTTCTCTAATAAGGCTTCAAGCTCTGCATTTCGATCAAAATAATTTTCTATCGCCTGCTTCGCCGGATGAGTCACCAAAATAATGGTATCAATGCCCGCCTCAACCGCCTCTTGAACCACATAATCAATTGCAGGGCGATCGACTACAGTAATCATTTCTTTAGGAATCGATTTACTGGCTGGTAAAAGTCGTGTACCAAAACCAGCAACAGGTAGAATAGCTTTTTTAACTTTCATAAATTATTCACATCAAAAATTTTTCATGGATTATAGCAAAACAAATATAGCAGTTTGTAATAAAATGCTGCTATTTTTAACTTTATAACACAAGATATTCTCGTATAATAGCCAGCAATTTATATATTGGTTTTATTTTAAGGAAAGCATGCGTGAAAATTAAATGTATCAAGGCTTATGATATTCGCGGTGAACTAGGCACTGAATTAAATGAAGAGATTGCCTATCGTGTTGGACGAGCTTATGGCGATTTATATCAACCCAAAACCATTGCCGTCGGATGTGACATCCGTCTTTCCAGTGAAAGCTTAAAACAAGCCACGATTAAAGGGCTAAATGATGCAGGCGTTGATGTGCTGGATTTAGGGATGACAGGTACGGAAGAAGTCTATTTCGCTGCATTTCATCTCGATGTCCAAGGTGGGATAGAAATCACTGCCAGCCATAATCCAATGAATTACAATGGCATGAAACTGGTACGGGAAAATGCCAGACCAATAAGCATAGAAACAGGCCTAAAAGACATACAGCGTATTGCAGAAAATGGTGACTTCAAAACACCAACCAAAACAGGAAAAACCACCTCATACAACATTGTGCCGGAATATGTTGACCACCTGATGAGCTATATTGATATTACACAGCTCCAGCCATTAAAACTACTGGTGAATGCAGGCAATGGTGCAGCAGGTCACGTGATTGATGAAATTGAAAAACGTTTTAAACAGAACAATGTACCTGTGACTTTTATCAAAATTAATCATGAAGCAGACGGTAATTTCCCCAATGGCATCCCTAATCCAATCCTGCTTGAGAACCAAGGTGTCACTCGTGATGCTGTGTTAGCACATCAGGCGGACCTTGGTATTGCATGGGATGGCGATTTTGACCGTTGTTTTTTATTTGATGAAACAGGTCAGTTTATTGAGGGTTATTATATTGTCGGACTGTTGGCAGCAGCATTTCTGACCAAATCGAGTCAGGAAAAAATTGTACACGATCCTCGTCTGGTCTGGAATACACTGGATGTGGTCAGCCAATATGATGGCAGTGTGGCAGTACAGTCAAAATCCGGACATGCTTTTATCAAAGACATTATGCGTCAGGAAAATGCCATTTATGGTGGCGAAATGAGTGCTCATCATTATTTCCGTGATTTTGGTTATTGCGATAGCGGTATGATCCCATGGTTATTGGTCATCGACTTACTTTCAAAGAAACAAACCTCATTGTCAACTTTGGTTAATGGTATGATTGCTAAGTATCCATGTAGTGGCGAAATTAACTTTAAAGTTGAGGATAGTCAGAAAACCATTCAACAGGTATTAAATCATTTTAAAGATCAAAGCCCTATACTAGATCATACCGATGGTATTTCGGCAGATTTTGGGGATTGGCGTTTTAACATTCGTAGCTCTAATACCGAACCCTTATTACGCTTAAATATCGAAATTAAACAGAATGAAGATCATCATAAATTGCAAAATGCCATTGATTTATTATCTGACTTAATTCAAGCCAAAACATATTAATATATTGATTAAAGTATATGATAGAAAAATAATGCCAAGTTAAATATTACAGCATATTGCTCTATTAATATTAATGTATTCCTATTCACCACTTTGATTAAAAGTGGTGAATAGAACACATATTATGACCAATAAAATAATATTATTATATGATTAATCCAAAGATTAAATCCCACCGGGCAATCACATTAAAATCTATATTCTTTTAGAGCTCCACGCTATTTAGACTATAGTTATCCTATTAAAAATCATTAATTATCAAGTCTCAGACCCAAAATTGTAGGTTGTCCTTGACGCACAATATAAACTGGCACAACCGCTTTTTTATCGATACTTTCTATTGCCTGTTTAAAATCAGCTAAACTCTTGATTTGCTTATCTGCAATTTGAGTAATGACATCATACTGTTGAATACCTGAACGTGCAGCTAGCCCCGCATAGGATAAATTTTGAACCACCACCCCCTGCAATTTATACCGTGCTTTTTCTTGCGCATTTAATTCACGCAATGCTATCCCAAGCTTTGAACTTGGATTATCTGCGCTTTCTTTTTTTGCAGGCGGAGTTTCATCCGGAGAAGATACCAGTGTAACCGCAAGCTCCTGCCGTCTTTGATTGCGTAAAATCGTCAAATTAATTTTTTGATTGATCTGGGTACGATTAATCAGATTAATCAGATCCGAGGTGCGTACCAGATTACGTCCATTATAACTGAGAATAATATCACCGGCTTTTAAACCAGCTTTTTGCGCTGGAGAGTTTGGTGCAACCTGAGTAATGAGTGCCCCTTCCGGCTTATCTAGTCGATATGCTTCTGCAAGATTACGATCCACATCCTGCAACATCACCCCCAAATATGGACGGGATACTTTGCCAGTGGTTCTGAGTTGATTTACCACATCCATTGCAACATCGATTGGAATGGAAAAAGACAATCCCATATAACCACCGGTACCACTAAAGATACGGGAATTCACGCCTACCACTTCGCCTTTCTCATTAAACAGAGGTCCGCCAGAATTACCCGGATTTAAAGCCACATCCGTCTGGATAAAGGGCACTGAGGTTTCATTAAACATGGTTCGCGATTTGGCACTGACAATCCCGGCCGAAGCAGAATAATCAAAGCCGAATGGAGAACCAATAGCCAATACTGGTTGCCCCACTTTTAACTGATCCACATCACCGGTTTTAAGTGCAGGAAAACGATCACCTTTGACTTTTAACAAGGCCACATCGGTGCGCTCATCACTGCCCACCACATCTGCATCGAGTTCACGGCGATCATTTAATGTAATGGTGACTTTGGATGCATCTTTGATCACATGATGATTGGTAAGGAGGTAACCGTCTGAACTAATAAAAAAAGCACTGCCATAGGCGTTTTGTTCCCGCGGAATTTGTTGCTGCGGAATAATAATTTGATTACCAAAAAAGCGTCTTAATAACTCAGGAACCTGCTCTTGCATCATTTCTTGTTGTGACAGGGATTTTGTTGCACTCACACTCACCACAGCAGGACTTACCTGCTCAACCAAATTGGAAAAATCAACCGGAATCGCTGCTTGAGCAGTCATTGTTGTTACTGCAAATGTCATTATGCCCAAGGCATGATTTAATTTTTTCATAAAACTTAGCCCGTTATTAAATAACAGCTTTTTTAGCATGTGTAGGTAAAAATTTCCGTAAAGAATTGTGACTTTTTCCACCGCTGTATATTTTTATTATCAATAATGAATATCATTTTAAGTGAGTACCAAAATTCATGATTTGTAGTATCTTAAAAAGATTTCCATCATCTCATTTAATATTCTTATGAATACGCCCAAACAATCGCCTCATTGTTTTGATGTCATCATCATTGGAAGCGGCGGCGCAGGACTTACTTTAGCCCTCTCTCTACCGGATCATTATCAAATCGCCATTTTGGCCAAATCCCATTTACAGGATGCCAGCACCTACTATGCACAAGGCGGCGTTGCCGCAGTACTGGATCAGTCAGACTCTATTGAACAACATATTGATGACACCATGATTGCAGGTGGACATTTATGTCATCTCGATGCAGTGACATTTACTGTGGAAGGCGGACAGGATGCAGTTGATTTTTTATTGAAGCAAGGTGTGCAATTTACCCTAGATGAACAGGATAATTTACACTTAACGCGTGAAGGTGGACATTCACAACGACGGATTATCCATGCTGCCGATGCTACGGGCAAAGCCATTTCAACCACACTGGTACAACGTGCCAAAGAAAAACAGAATATTCAGCTATTCGAGAATGTGATTGCGATTGATGTCATTACCACACAAAAAGCCCAACTGGCATCACAAGACAATCGGGCAATCGGCGTTTATGCGTTAAACGAAGAAAGCGGCGAAGTTGAAACCTTTCTAGCGCCCTTTTCTGCGCTTGCCTGTGGTGGCGCAATGAAAGCCTATCTTTATACCTCAAACCCGGATATTGCTACAGGTGATGGGATTGCTATGGCTTGGCGCGCTGGCTGTCGTGTGTCCAATATGGAGTTTAATCAGTTCCATCCGACCTGTCTTTATCATCCACAAGCCCGTTCATTTCTGATTACCGAAGCGATGCGCGGTGAAGGTGCGTATTTACGTTTGCCCGATGGCGAGCGTTTTATGCTGCGCTTTGATGAACGTGCTGAACTGGCTCCTCGCGACGTGGTGGCTCGGGCCATTGACTATGAAATCAAACGTCTTGGTCTACGTCATGTCTGGCTAGATATTACACATAAATCTCCGGAATTTGTTCGAGAACATTTCCCGACACTTTATGCCCGTCTACTTGAACTGGGAATTGACATTACCAAGGATATGATTCCTGTCGTTCCTGCGGCACATTATACCTGTGGGGGTGTAATCGTTGACCAGCATAGTCGTACTGATATTAACGGACTGTATGCCATTGGTGAAACATCATGTACCGGTTTACATGGCGCAAATCGCATGGCCAGTAACTCACTACTGGAATGTTTTGTCTATGGCATGAGTGCAGCCAAACATATTCAACAAGAATTTGAACAGGCTCCTCGTTTCAATACAGTCAAACACTGGGATGCCTCACAGGTCGAAAATTCTGATGAAGATGTGGTGATCCTCCAAAACTGGGATGAATTACGCACCTCCATGTGGAATTATGTCGGTATTGTCCGTAGTCGCAAACGTCTGGAACGGGCGCTCCACCGCATTGAAATGCTCAAACATGAAATTGAAGACTATTATCAGGGCTATAAAGTCAGTAAAAACCTGATTGAACTACGTAATCTGGTTCTGGTTTCTGAAATGATTGTACGCTGTGCTATGCAGCGTAAAGAATCACGCGGGTTACATTACACGTTGGATTATCCTGAACTTTCCAGTGAAATTCGCGATACCATTTTGACACCACCCGATTTTCTGGTGAGTCAACCATTGGTAAATACATAATATTTTTAAAACGCCAGAAATATTACCCTGATATTTCTGGTAAATCTATAATAAAACCACATAGTTCTTTATCAAAATTCATGCATGTCGAAATTACACTTTCTAAATCACTGTACAATGATTCAAATAATAAATAGTGTAAGCTTGGCGACTGATCGGGACATCATTTAAATTATGGATAATTTTTCTTCTCCTACTGTTTCCAAACAGGCAAAGATTTATATCTGTGCAGGTATTGCCGCATTGATTGTGGTACATGCCATTGGTCGCTTTGCTTTTACACCCTTGCTACCATATTTTATTCAAGATGGCATGTTTAGTATCGAACAAGGCGCCAATTTAGCCACCTTGAATTATGCAGGCTATTTAATCGGTGCACTATCTGCGGTTAAGTTTAGCCAAGCCCATCAACTAAAACCACTCCTATTGATCTCTTTAATCCTTAATTGCTTCTGCACATTATTACAATGCTGGATCAGCAATTTTGATGCTTTACTCATCTTGCGACTGCTCAATGGCATCACCAACGGCATTGTCTTTGTTCTTGCTCCTTCGTTGATTCTGGAATGGCTAGTCACACATCAAAAGACACATCTCAGTGGGCTGGTTTATCTTGGCGTTTCTATTGGTTTAATTCTGGATAGTATATTAATTGACTGGACAGCCAATCTTTTTACCGGTGCAATGCGCTGGTTACCTGTGGCCTTTTTTAGTATTCCACTGACACTCTATAGTGTATTTTATCTTAATCAGATTGTAATCCAGCCCCCTCATTCGTCAGGCGTATCCTCTTCACAAAAATTATTTGATCACAATACCACGCCTTTATTTATTGCCTATGCTGGCGCAGGTTTGGGTTATATCTTACCTATGACATTTTTACCCACACTGGCACATGATGTTGCAAGTCAGCATGCGTTCTGGGTCAAAAATGTCTGGCTAGTGACTGCTCTTGCCTGCTTGATTTTTTTACCGTTTTGGAACTGGCTAGGCGCAAAATTTACTGACTGTTTTGCTTTACTAGGTTCTTATTTAATGCAAATTATTGGTGTTGCCGGGGTGTTAATATTTCCCAATATTTTTGGCATACTAATCTGTGCGATCTTCATGGGCGCAAGTTTTATGGGTACTGTGGTCAGTTCACAACGTATTGCCAAGTTTTTCCAACCGCAACAAGGGGCAAAACTATATGCACTCTTGATTAGCCTGTATGCTGGCACCCAATTACTAGGTCCGTGGCTGGCAAAACTATATATTCAAAATGGTGGAACATTATTGCATAGCTTTAGCTTTGGCTTGATCGCATTAATTTGGGGATTTATCTGGACCTTTAAGGTGCCAAAATATGCATAAAAAATCAGCCATAATAATTATGACTGATTCCAAAATTGTACCCTTAGATCAAAAATATTTAACCCAAAAACTTACGTGCATTTCTAAACATTCTTAACCATGCGCCATCTTCTTGCCAATCCTCCGGTTTCCACGAGTGTTGCAAAGCACGGAAGTTACGTTCCGGATGCGGCATCATAATGGTGGCACGACCATCTTTGGAGGTCACACCCGTAATCGCTTCAGGTGAGCCATTTGGATTAAGCGGGTATTGCTGAGTTGGATTACCCTGACTATCCACATAACGCAAAATCACCTGATTGCCTGCATTTAAAGCAGACAGTTTGGCATCTGTTGCCACTACGCGACCTTCGCCATGCGCCACTGCAATCGGTAAAATCGAACCTTGCATGTCTTCAAGTAATACCGAGACCGATTTTTCTACACGAACATTGACACTACGTGCTTCAAAAACTTCTGAGGTATTACGGTGGAAACGTGGCCAGTCTTCTGCACCCGGAATGAGTGGTGCAAGTTGTGACAGCATTTGACAACCGTTACAGATCCCTAAACTAAAGGTTTCATCACGATGGAAGAATTTTTCAAACTGGTCACGCAATTTGCTATTGAACAACACAGATTTTGCCCAGCCACCGCCTGCACCCAATACATCACCGTAGGAGAAACCGCCACATGCCACTAAACCTTCAAATTCATCAAGGCTAATACGACCAGCCAGCAAGTCACTCATATGAATATCAATGGTATTAAAACCAACTTTATCAAAGGCTGCCGCCATTTCTACATGACCATTAACCCCCTGTTCACGCAGAATGGCCATATTTGGACGACGTAAATTGATATAAGGTGCTTCAATTTCTTCATTTAAATCAAACGTTGCTTGAGCAATTAACCCTTGATGGTTTTGATCGGTAATTAAAGAAAATTCCTGATCCGCTGTTTCGTTATTATCACGCAAACGCTGAATCTGGTGTGACACTTCTGTCCAAGCTTGTTGTAACTCGGCACGATCAAGTGTTAAATCATTAACCTTAAGTTGGTCACTGTGATTCACTTGACCAATCAAACTAATAGCATCTTTTAAGCTCGATTGTGCAATTTCTGCCTGCAAGCTTTGCCAATCCTCTGTCTTGATTTGTAATATTGCACCAATTTCTTCGGCAAACAGACTTGCAATACTTTGTGGTTGTAATACCACACCCAGACGTGATGCAAATATCATTTCTGCCACAGTCGCCAGTAAACCACCATCACCAATGTCATGATAAGCCTGAATCAGACCACGATTATTCCAGTCCTGAATCAAGGCAAAGAAATCTTTTAAATCTTCAAAAGAATCCACATCTGGCGCAGTTGTACCAATGGCTTTATAGACCTGCGTCAAAATGGATGCGCCTAAACGGAATTGACCTTTGGATAAATCAATACGTACCAGTACAGAGCCTTCAATAGCTTTTAATTCCGGCGTTAAGGTTTTACGTACATCATTAACAGGTGCAAAGGCAGTAATCACCAGCGACATCGGTGAGGTGACTGATTTGTCTTCACCCTCATCATTCCACGTGGTCCGCATAGACAATGAATCTTTACCAACAGGAATGGCAATATCAAGAGCTGGACAGATTTCCATACCGATGGTTTTTACCGCTTCAAACAGGGCCTGGTCTTCACCTTTTTGCCCTGCTGCTGCCATCCAGTTGGCAGATAATTTGATGTCGCCCAATTGTTCAATATTGGCACAAGCAATATTACTGATGGCTTCTGCCACAGCCAAACGTGCCGAAGCAGCAGGATTTAACAATGCCACAGGTGGACGCTCACCCATCGCCATCGCCTCACCAGTAAAGCCTTGCAAACTGGTCGTGGTCACCGCAGCATCTGCGACAGGCACTTGCCAGCGTCCAACCATTTGATCACGAGCCACCATACCAGTAATAGAACGGTCACCGATGGTAATTAAAAATGATTTTGAAGCCACGGTCGGATTTTTTAACACACGGAAAATCGCATCTTTTAGATCGATTTTGGTAACATCAAACGCATTGCCCTGACGCTCAGTGCTGTCATAAGCACGTTGCATACGCGGTGTACCACCAAGCAATACCTGCATCGGCATATCTACCGCATTGTTTTCGAATAATGGATCTTCTACGGTTAAATGACGTGCTTCAGTTGCTTCGCCCAACACAGCAAACGGACAACGTTCACGTTTACAAATGGATTCAAATAATGGCAATGATTTTGGATGGATTGCCAACACATAACGTTCTTGCGCTTCATTCGACCAGATTTCCATCGGTGACATGCCTGGTTCAAGCGATGGAATTTTACGTAAGTTCAGTACTGCACCAAGTTCGTGATCATTGACCAGTTCCGGCATCGCATTAGAAATCCCGCCCGCACCGACATCATGCACAGAAACAATAGGGTTGGCATCTTCCATACGCCAGCAAGTATCAATCACTTCCTGACAACGACGTTCCATTTCCGGATTCTCCCGTTGTACTGAGGCAAAATCCAGATTTTCACCCATGGTACCGCTATCTACCGATGAAGCTGCACCGCCACCCAGACCAATCAACATGGCTGGACCACCCAGTACAATCAATAAATCACCCGGTTGAATGGCGTCTTTTTCCACATGATCTGGACGGATATTACCGTAACCACCGGCGATCATAATCGGTTTATGAAAACCTTTAACGTCGCCATTGACCTTTTGTTCAAAAGTACGGAAATAACCATTGAGATTCGGACGACCAAATTCATTATTAAAGGCTGCACCACCAAGCGGTCCATCAATCATAATCTGTAACGGTGATGCCATACGTGAAGGTTTGCCATATTGATCTTCCCACGGTTGTTCAAAACCCGGAATATTCAAATTGGAAACGGTAAAACCAGTTAAACCTGCTTTAGGTTTACCACCACGACCGGTTGCGCCTTCATCCCGAATTTCACCACCAGACCCTGTCGCCGCACCAGCAAATGGTGAAATGGCGGTTGGATGGTTATGGGTTTCCACTTTCATCAGGATATGGGCGGCCTGACTTTTATATTTATAGACATAATGTCCGTTTTCATCGGCTTTTGGATAAAAACGCATGGTGTCGTAGCCTACAATCACCGAAGCATTGTCTTTATAAGCCGACAATACATCTGCCGGTGATTCCTTATAGGTATTTTTAATCATCTGGAACAAGGATAATGGTTGTTTTTCACCATCAATGGTCCACTCTGCATTAAAAATTTTATGTCGGCAATGTTCCGAGTTGGCCTGTGCAAACATCATCAATTCGATGTCATGCGGATTGCGCCCCAGTTTGGTAAAGGCATCAGTTAAGTAATCAATCTCTTCATCCGACAAAGCAAAACCAAATTCACTGTTGGCTTGAACCAATGCCTGTTTGCCCTGTCCCAGAATATCAATACTATTTAGAGGCTTAGGTTCAGTTTCAGTAAACAATGCCTTGGCATCATCAATTTGCGCAAAGACTGTTTCAGTCATACGGTCATGTAATGCCAGTTTGACTTCATTGGAGATACCCTTCACACCTTTGAGCGTATATAAAATACCTCGCTCCAGACGATGTACAGGCGTATTACAATTCTGGAAAATATCAGTGGCTTTTGAAGACCAAGGTGAAATTGTGCCCACACGCGGGGTCACTAAAATTTGTACTTCATCACTTGCTGCCTGACGCAGCTCAAAAGATGAACCATCATTTAACAGTTGCAATGCAGATTGCTGCTGCCCTTCGTTAAGTGCTTGATCAAACAAATAAACCCATTGGCTATCTATAGATTGAACAGAACTAATTGACGCTAGACGTGATAATAGTTGAGTTTTCTTAAATGCAGAATGTGCTGACGCACCGGCCACGATAAACATGTTGATTTTGGCTCCACGGGCAGGTCTTTTGAACCTAAGCGCAATGTGACTAGGATAAGAGCGCATATTCTACTGTGAAATACTACTTTGAGCTAGGTTTTCACAACAATTTCGTGCGCTCATAAACATTCATGTCCATTTCTGGCGCAAATACCATCCAATCCATGCCCCGAATAGACAAAATACAGCAAAGACCCATCCTGATAAGGCACCCGCCATAATGCCTGATAACAACATTCCAACCGTACATCCGAGTGAAATCATTGCCCCCCAGCCCATTAAAACACCACCACAAAAAATTCGTAATATGCCTTTTAAGGTGTTACCTTGCCAGCGAAGTTGTCCAGCACTTAATGCAGAAATTAGACTTCCCAAAATTAAACTCAATACGAATACACCATTATTGGATAATAATGTTTGTTTAATCACGGTAATACATCCAGTCAGCCGATCCAATCCCTCTAAGCGAGACACACCGCCAACAACTTGATCAAGAAAAGTTCTGGAGATACTGCCAATCTCGGCTGTTACACCGAGTGCACCGACCCGAAAATAGGCAATGGTTGCAATCAAGCCAATAAAAATACCACCGACCCATGTCGGCCAGCGTTGTTGAAAAATCGCTTGCCAAAGACTAGGTTCATCGTCTTGATGTGGCGTGTCATGATCATTTTGAGTATGGATACGACGTTTATTTTCGAGATATAAGAAAAATACCAATAAACCACCAATCACAATCACCTGAATTAAAACCGAACCGGCATACCCGACAAGATTGGGCAACCATAAGGGCTGTGCTTTTTGCATAAAAGATAAATAGAGCGAATTCCAAGAGAGAAAACCCAAAGCGAACCCGATGGCGACACCAATCAAGGCAATCGGTGCGGTTAATAAGCCTTCCCCTAAGCGATACAACTGCGCACTGATACATGAACCGGATAATGCCATACCAAAACCAAAACTTAAGGCACTTAAAGGTAAAATCCAGCTCACCACCCCAATATGCGCATCTGGTGGTAATTGTCTGCCATCAAGGACAGGTAAAAATGCACCAAAGACAGCATGATAGCCTAATGTTCCTATCAATAAGGCAAGCAAAATACCCAATATGCCACGACTGTCCTTATGGGCAAAGTAATCGGTAAAAATACAGTAAAAACAGAATCTTGATCTTTGTAAAACAAGACCAAACAAAGCACCGATAATGGCAATAAAACCAAAATGATATTCAACGTACTGCTGTGATAACCAATAACTCCATATCAAAAAAAATGTTAAAATTAACAATGCCAAACTAATATTTATTTTATTTTTTGGCGCATTATATGCCTGTGTTTGTTCTTGCCCCATACACCGTCCTAATCAATCTATCACGATAAAAGAAATTTAGATTTGCACGAACGAATCAGCACAAATCCAAAATTCAAAAAAGTTTAATTATTTTTATATTGCGCCCCAGACTGTGCCTGCGTTATTTGTTATTGGTAAACCCACAGTGTTGCCATATTCTGTCCACGAACCGTCATAATTTTTAACGTTATAGCCAAGGATTTTACTCAAGGCAAACCACGTATGACTGGAACGCTCACCAATGCGGCAATAGGTAATAATGGGTTTTGAACCATCAATCCCGACTTTGGCATAGATTTTTCGCAACTCTTCTTTAGATTTAAATGTACCATCAGCCGCCACTGCCTCACCCCATGGTACATTCACTGCATTTGGAATGTGTCCTGCACGAATAGACAGTTCTTGCACACCTGCTGGTGCAAACACCTTGCCATTAAACTCATCAGCAGAACGGATATCCACCAAAGCAGCAGATTTTTTATTACTGGCCTGAATGACATCGACTAAACGAGCACGCAATTGATTATTGGTTTTATTGTTAATGGTGATATTACCCACTTTGTACGTAGACGCCCGTGCAGACAACGGTAATTTATCCGCTTCCCACTTAGTTCGTCCGCCATCCAGTAACTTGACATTTTTCACGCCATATAAATCAAAAACCCATGCGCCCCATGCCGCAAACCAGTTATTGTTATCACCATATAACACGACGGTTGTATCTTTATTGATACCAGCCTTACGCAAAGTATTCTGAAAATTGGAAGCTGTGGCAACATCTCGGCGTACAGTATCGACTAGATCGGTATGCCAGCGGAAATTTACCGCACCAGGAATATGTCCACGCTCAAACTGCCCCGGATTCACACTCACCTCAACAATCCGCACGTTTGGATTATTCAGGTTTTGTTGCAGCCATTTTGTATCCACCAAGAAGTCTGATGCATGCAACACACCAATAGGTAAAATAAATAAGGCTGACAATTTAAATAAAATACGCCCACTTTTTTCTAGCACTTTCGACGAGATCTTAGATTGCGTCATTATTGTTCTCCAATGAATAATCATTTCTTCTGTTGGGGTACAATACTCCAGCTTTATAATTTTGAAAAATTAGAAGATTTTATATGTTTTGCTTATTTTTTGATAAGTCCGATTTAAACGTAAAATCTCAGAAAGATTTTTCTTATATTTATTCGGTTTTTCTATTCCAAAGTGTGCTGAACTGATTAAACAAATTGTCTAAAAATATTTTTGCACCCACTTCTATGTGATTTACTCACATAAAGGCCAAGAATCTCTATCCTAATACAATTCATTTTTTACTATTTTCCAAAAGTCAGAAACCTCCATACCAAAGCTTCAAGCTACTCAAAATGATTACAACAATTGCTGCAAGCTTTGAATTAAAAAAACTATATTTGATCTAAGATCAGTCGTTAAGATTAGAATATTTATTAATCATTTCAAAAAGTTAAGAACTTTTAATTATTAAAGAAAAAAACTCAATTGCGATGGAAAATATATCAATATTCTAATTTAGACATTTTGTGTAGCTTTGACCTAACAAAATAGATATTAGATTAGGAGAAGCCAAAAATGCTGAATCAAAAGAAGTCTATTAGTAGACGTTCATTTCTTGGGCTATCTGCGGGTAACTTTCTTGAATGGCTTGATTTTACGTTATATGGCTATTTTGCACTTGCGATTGCGCATAATTTTTTTCCAGCAGAAAATGAAATACTCTCCACACTCGCGGCCATAACTACTTTTGCTGTAGGCTTTTTGGTCAGACCGATTGGTGCTTATTTGATTGGAAATTATGCTGACAGAAAAGGACGAAAGTCAGCAATGGTTTTGACTGTGATGCTAATGGGCTTAGGCACTTTACTTATTGCGTGTGCACCGTCGTATCAACAAGCTGGTTATATTGGAACAACGATGGTGGTACTGGGTCGGTTAGTCGCTGGTCTTGCGGCTTCTGGAGAGTTTGGCGCAGCAGTATCATTGGTAATGGAAAGTTGTCCAAAAAATCGCAGGGGATTTTATAGCGCGTTGTTTAATACTTCGACTTATCTCGCACTCGCAACGGGTTCAGGGATTGCATTACTTATTTATGGCATTTTAGGTCAACAAGCAACCTTGGACTGGGGATGGAGAATTGGCTTTTTTATTGGTCTGATTATTATTCCAGTCGGTTTATATCTTCGTCGACATATGGAGGAAAGTAATGAGTTAATCAATGCACCAGTACAACAAACCGTTCAAAATAAGTTGAGTCTTGGTCAGTTTACCCAAAGTGTAATACTTGTTGCTTCCCTATCAGGTTTTGGATCTGCAATCGTTTATCTTGTCATTATTTTTATGCCCTCATTTGCAAAACAAGCGATGAATATTGATCCATTGGTTGGTTCTGCTAGCTCTATGATGTCCGCACTGATTATTATTTTGGGCGCTTTTATTGGTGGCATGTGGTCAGACAAATCTGGTCGAATTATCAAGATTTTATTAACTGGAACATTAATCACAACTTTTATAGGCATACCACTCTATGAATATTTGTTGATTTCACCTTCACCATCGCGTTTATTTTTATTTCAAATCGTGTGTTCTCTAGGATTAGGTTTAAATATAGGTGCCTATTTCCCTTTTATTACAGATCAGTTCCCTACCAGGCAACGTGCTTTGGGTATTGGTTTGGGATATAACATTGGCGTGACACTTTTTGGAGCAGTTTCACCGATTGTAACAACCTATGCACTTAGCAAAGGAATTTTGCAGGCACCAGCCGTCTATTTATTGTCTGCTGCAATGATTTCCATAAGTGTTCTGCTAATTTATAAAAGAAAAGAGACTCTAGCGATAAAATCACAACTCTCTAGCTGATTTTAAACTCAAGATATCCTTAATCTATCAGCTAAATTCAACTCTCCATAGTGGAAAAATTAAATTATTATTTAGTTATATTAAAGCCTACTTTTAAAAGTAGGCTTTTTATTTAAACATTCATAAAATAAAAATCATATCTCATACTATTTTAATTAATTAATAGAAAAATACTCAACTGCGATGGAAAAAATATCAATATTATAAATTATGAATTTTGTGTATGTTAAATGACAGGCGTTGAATATCAATATCATGGAGTACCAAGTAATGCTGAAATATGTGTGGATGTCTGGTGTTTTTATTTTACCAATCGAGTGTTTTGCTGATATTCAGCTTGGGGATTTAAACTCACCATTTAAAGTTTATGGGGTTTTAGATTATGGTCTAAATTATTCACATTCTGGTGCAGTTAGTTCACATGATTTTCAAAGTGGTATGGATTATGCGAGTCGATTGGGTTTAAAACTTAATCTTAAATTGAATGATGATGTTGCTATTGTAGGTAATGCAGAATCTTGGATTGATTTACGCAAAATGGAACTTGTACGAGATGAAACATTTGCTCGTGGTGAACTTATTGGTATTAGTTCAAAAAAATATGGCACATTGTTATATGGACGCCAGATGTTAAATATCTCGGGTGCATTGGAAGAACTGTTCGCCACATCATTTGCACCCTCTACACTCACCTATCAGGCATATGATTTGGGAACAGGTGCGCCAACATTTGATTTTAGATCTAGTCGTGCGATTACGTATACCACCCCAAATTTCAAAAATACCACACTGACCTTTCTTTATACGCCAAACCAAATGGTCGGGGAAGCTCCCAAAGTTCTAGATGCCAAGAATTATGCAGCAATGGCTGTTTATGATGATGGTATCAACCGCATAAGTGCATCTTATAATGAACTGGTCAGCAACTATTCTGTCAATTATAACGGTATTGTTTATGATGAGATTAAAACACGTGATTATCGAACATTTGTGCAAAGAAAAATAAATAAAAATTTGACTATTATCGGTACTGCCAACCATCTTAAACCGAATAGTCCAGATGCTGTTTCAGCTCAGATCTATGGCACGATGATTGATTTTCAACAACCAAAATATAATCTTAAAGCAGCCATATATCATCGGCAGGTTGATAAACATGATCTATCGGCAATGATTTATGCATTTGGTGCCAACTATCATTTTAACAAGCATTTAGATGCTTATATCCGAGCTGAATATATTAATAATAGCAGCAAGGCCAGATATACCATGAATAATATTTTACTTGAAAGTCCAGGCGATGATCCCTCTACCTATGGTATCGGACTTAAATTCATGTTCTAGCAATAAACAATCAAATTAATTTTTAATCTATTAAGTCAATTTAAACAGGAGAATCCAGATGAATATAGAACCTATTTTCTACGCACCGACAGAACTTGAAATTGAACAACGTCTAAACCGTGTACAAGCTCGTATGGCAGAGCAAGGATTGGATTATTATGTTGCATTCTGCCCGGATAATATTTTTTATCTAACAAATTTTGCAAATGCAGTACATGAACGGCCTTTCATTTTAGTGATACCGAGCAAAGGCATTGCTAAATTTGTTGTTCCTCAATTAGAAATTCCCCATGTAAAAACACGCATGGTAGGTGATATTGAACTTGTATCATATTTCGAGTTTCCCGCACCGAAAGGACAGGCTTGGAATGACCGATTTCAAGAGTTATTTTCCGTAAATAAGCGAATTGGTGTTGAGTCTATTTGTCCATTGCAAATATACGATGAAATTCCAGGTGAATGTATTCGTAGCGATATTATTGATGATATACGCATGATTAAGTCGGATTATGAAATTGGTCGTTTGGCATATTCTTGTGATTTAGCGACCAAAGCACATAACTGGTTCTTAAAATCTGCCTATCCGGGTATGCCTTTGATAGAAATGGTGAATAGTGTAACCGGCTTTGTCTTTAAACAACTGTTGCAAGATAATAAAGAAATCAATCCACTTTCAACCCGGATTTCAGCCGTTTTCCAACCACCAAGTGTATCCCATGATCCCCATAATTTCACCAATATCAATATGGTGATAGAAAAAGGTGGACCACATATATCTATTATAAACGCAGTAATGAATGGTTATGGCGCAGAAGTTGAAAGAACATTTTTTATCGGAGAAATACCAGAAAATGCAAAAAAACCTTTTGAAATCATGTTAGAAGGTCGTCGTATCGCTTTTGAAATAGCCAAACCTGGTATCTTAATGAGTGAAGTTGATCAAAAAGTAAATGATTATTTTAAAAAAATGGGAATGGGAGATAAGCTATTACATCGAACTGGACATGGCATGGGGGTTACAGGACATGAAGCTCCGTTCTTTGCTGAAGGATATGATCGACCAATTGAAAAAGGGATGTGTTTTACCATTGAGCCAGGTCTTTATATTGAAGGTATAGGTGGATTTCGTCATTCTGATACCATATTAATTGGTGAAGAAGGTCCGATTATGTTGACAGATGGTCCGATTAGTATTGAGGAGCTTACTTTACCAATCTAACTTTATCCAAATAAAGAGGGATTAAATGAAGGTTTACATTCAAGTTAATATAGACCTTCATTTTAACTCTACAATAATTATATTAAATATCATTATTTTGATTCATAACAAATAAAATCACGTAACTTTCTGACATTTGAGTTGATAGGAATTCTACTATTCCAAATTATGATTTGTGGTTTAATTGGAAAACTAAGCTCATGATTAATTATTTTAACTTTTCCTTGTTTTTGCAGTAGCTCTGCTAGATTACTCGAAGCGACTGATAAACAATTATATTTCTCCATAATATAACCAATTAGATTAATTGGATTGTCAACCTCAATAATATTATTGGGTTGTTTTAAACCTAGGGCAACTAAATTTGCATCAAAACATTGGCGTACAGGACAAGTAGAAGACGTTAAACACCATGGGTATTCTAAAAGACTCTTTAGATCCTGATTTTCTGGCGGAATGTCAAAACTATTGCTGGCAATTAAAACCAGTTGATGTTCATGTAATAGATTGGCCCGTAAATCGTTATCCAGATCATCTAATTCAGCACGACAAATGGCTAAGTCAATTTCGCCTGCCCGTAAACAAGACAATAAATAGGATTTATCACCAGCTTTAATACTGATCTCTGTTTCCGGTGAAATTTGTTTAAAGCGAACAATTGCATTTGCAAGAGTATTTATGATAGATGGGGCATGAAGGCCTATAGAAATTCGACTTGCCTTGACCCCTCTTAACAATGCTATTTTGTCATGTCCCTCGCGAAGTTGTGCTTCTATTTTTAAATATGAATCAATCAAAATTAGGCATTCGGGCAAAGGAACAAGTTGACCGATCTCTCGTCTAAAAAGTTGTTCTCCATAATTTGCTTCAACTTCTGCTAAAGCTTTAGAAACCGCAGATGTTGTCATATGCATGATTTGTGCGACTTTAGTCAGTGATTTATGCTGTTCTAAAAGAGAAAGAATCTTTAAATTCTTAAACTTAATACGAGAGCTAAAAAAAGAATCTAAATCATCCATGATATATTAATTTCTAGTAGCCTAAATCTGGAATAATAGTTAACCATTTTTTAGCTGGTATGTCAGCTTATATTTTAAAAGAAAATTCTACTTTTTCATCCTATTCTTTATCCTGACTTTTACTCATATCTTTTAAATCGTTGTAGATTATAAAAAAACAGAGCTTTAATCATATATTTTTTAATTCCCCTTGCATTGACTTTTACTTGCAAGAATAATCAATCATATTGTAAATTAATGATTGAGGCGGGTTAGACAATTATAGTGGGCAGATTCGCCATAATGCACCATAGCACATTATTCATTAAGTCAAAATTCCCTGTCATATCTACAAGTTAAAATTACTTTGAATATGTTAAGAGGATTTCTGTAAAAAAGGATTAATGATTATTAAGCTGTTTTCTATCTCAAAGCCAGGTTGCCGCCAAGTCTAAATTTTGTTTTTTTGTGAGTTTAAATTTACGTCTTAATACATTAATCGCCTCATTTACGATCTGAACATTTATCACTGGGAAATTTGATAAAATTTCTATCGCTTTCTCAAGTTTAATCAAATCACAATATTGGTATCAACGAAACACTTTTCGGTCATAAAGTTCATCTCGTGTATAAGGTGTAACAGTATATAAAGGTCCATTGCTCTTAATTTTTCAATCGCCCTCTACTGCTGTTTTTACTTCATCAGGATTCTAAGTGTAATCTAATGTTCTTGAATTGCGCTAAAATTTGTTGTTTCTACTTATATAGACGTTTGAGATTGGGGAAAATGTCATTATTTTGTGTATTTTTTGTAAAAAATAGTATAAATATATGATTTATTTAAATTAAAAATAGATTAAAATTCATCTATAAATAGTGATACGATTAAAAGAGATAAGTTTTTATTGAGGATACAGATATGACAACCACAATTACATTAAGTCTTGAAGATACTTTGATTAAACAAGCAGAGGCTTATGCGGCTCAATCGAATAAATCTGTATCGCAATTGGTTGCCGATTACTTTGCGTCATTAAATTATCAATCGCAAGTCAAACTTAATGAGATTAGAGATACCTTGCCACCACTGACTCAACAACTTACAGGCTCACTTAAAGGTGTTAACATTGAAGATGAAAAAGTAGAGTATCTCAACCATCTTGAGCAAAAATATTTATAAAATATGAAAATTTTATTTGATACAAATATTCTGGTTGATGCTCTTACAGAAAGGGAACCTTTTGCAGCCAATGCAAGTTTATTATTAGCCCATGTTGAAAAACATCATATTCAAGGATATTTAGCTGCAACAACAATTACCACTTTATCCTATTTATTATCTAAATATGGTTCTAAACCTCTTGCTTGGCAACAACTTGATATTATTTTACAGTTATTTGAAATTTCAGAAATTAATAAGTTTATTATTCAACAAGCACATTCATTACAAGCCATTGATTTTGAAGATGCCGTCTTATATTGTGCTGCTGCACATTCTGGCTGTCATGCAATCGTTACCCGAAATATTAAAGATTTTAAAACCTCCCCGATACCTGTCTATACACCTGATGAGTTATTAGTCATTTTAGCAATTAAATGACAATCAAAAATCCTGTTTCTATAGACTAAGACGTATGAGAATGAAAAAAGTACCAAAAAATTGTGTTAACTTTTGTAAGTTAAATTCAGATTATTGAAATATATAAAAATTTATTATTATTTATTCATTAGGTTTCTATTTTTTTTAACATCTGATTTTTAAGGTAGATCACTGAGACCTAATTTAACTTCACTTGAAATTACATAACATACGGTATCTATTTCTAACAGTATTTGTCGGTTATCAAACCTTAAAACCTTTAGTCCCAATTCATTTAATCTCCGATCTGCTTATTCCTGTATTAACGTACCATCTATTCCTGTTCATACCATATCAGCCTTTCCTACTGAATTTACACAATCACTGGAATCTAATGATATTGCATAAATCACATCATTGTACTAAAATAAGTACATATATTTGTACTTATGTAAGGTGTATAAATGAAAGTTGTCACTTATTCTGATTTAAGAAAGAATCTAGCAAATGTATTAGATGGTGTTATTGATGATCATTCACCTGTACTTATTACTAGACAAAATAACCAAACGGCTGTACTAATTAGCCTAGATGATTTCAATGCCTATGAAGAAACGGCTCATCTACTTAAAAGCCCTGCGAATGCGAAAAGATTACGTGATTCAATTGCTCAGATCGAAACAGGTAGAACATTTAACCATGAGCTGATTGAAGAATGATTTTAAGTTGGACTGATGAGGCTTGGGAAGATTACTTATACTGGCAATCTACAGACAAACAAACACTTAAAAGAATCAATACACTTATCAAAGACATCAAACGATCACCATTTGATGGTATTGGTAAACCTGAACCCCTTAAGCATGACTTATCAGGATATTGGTCAAGGCGAATTGATAAGGAAAATCGCATCGTTTACAAGGTTACACCTGATTCAATTATTGTAGCTATGTGTCGTTATCATTATGATTAAACAAAAAATAAAGGCTCATGTAAATACAAGTAAAAACCTACGATAAAATTATTCAAAGGTCTTTGACAATAAAATTGCACACCTAAAATTTGTTTTCGTCTGAGTCTTTGCCATAGTTTCTGTTCTGCATCGGTCATATTTTTGCATAAATCACGAGCTGGTTGTTTCACTATAGAATTACAAGATTTAGGCATGATATGGCTTTTATATTTTTGATTGGTTCATTGTATAACAAAAAATTTGATTTATAGAAATTCCCTCCAACTCCCCTTTATAAAGGGGAGGGCGTTGCGAATTACATAATGCATTGAATTCGTGGGAAAGTCTCCCTTTTTCAAAGGGAGACTTAGAGGGATTTATATTAAGGAATTTACTTTTAAAACTGATACTTTGCTGTCAATATGATACTTCTGGGTTCGCCGTAATATGTTGTGTCGAAGTTACCCAAACCAGTCAGATATTTCTTATCGAGTACGTTGTTGGCATTCAGGGTAAAACTAAGATGCTCATTTTGTTGATAACGTGTCATCAGATCAACCAGCATGTAGTTGCGTTGTTCGATAAGTGTATAATCATCGATTGTCGGATTGTAAATGTTACCATAGAAAACGCTCTGCCATTTTATACCGCCACCAATCGTAACTCGGCTTAGATCACCCGATAGTCGATAGCTGGTAAACAAGCGAACTACATGCTCTGGCTGGGTGGTAGCAAGTGGGTAGCCATAGATACGCTGCTGATCTGCATCACGATTACGAGCGTACGTGTAGCCCGCCGAAATGCTCCAGTCTTTTTTAAGCTCGCCAGCAAGTTCCAACTCTACACCTTTGGTAGTCGCTCCTTCAATAGCACGGTAAATACCTTCATTCGTAACAGGATTAGTACCTACATTTTCGGCAACGTTGTCCTGTTCTATACGAAACAAGGCGAGAGCTGCATTTAACTTGCCATCCAAATAGGCAGCTTTGAGACCAGCTTCGTAACCATTGCCTTCAACTGGTGCCAATGTTGAACCATTGATATCTTTGTTGGTCTGCGGCTGGTAGATCGAAGTGTAGCTGGCATAGACCGAATAGGTATCATCAAGATCATATACTATTCCAGCATAAGGTGTAACGACACCATGCTCTTTGTAGCTGGTATGGACGTCACCCAGACTAGAGGTATCAAAATAGTCTTCATCATTGTTGAATTTGAAGTTACTGACTCTGGTGCCAAGGATCAATGCAAGATTATCGCTTGGACGCAGGCGTGTAGCCAAATAAATACCATTTTGGCTCTGCGTCGTCTTGTAGTTTCCGTTTATCGGGAAGTCCTGCTCCGGCAACTTGCCGTTCCAGTCGAAAATACTGCCAGATACCATACTGAAGGCACTACCGTCAAAGGTATCGCCCGTCAGACGAGAGTGAGAAACCATGACACCTGCTACCAGTTCATGTTCACGGCCAAATAAACTAAATGGGCCCGAGATATTAATGTCAGCAGTATTCTGCACACGATGCCCCTCCCAACGTCCCCAGTACATGAACATGCCTTCACCAGTGACTGGATCTGGATTGCCACCACTGGCCGAAGCCAAGCGTGTATCATGATCGGTAACTAGGTAGTCGAGGCTGACTTTGAGCTTCCAGTCATGAGCCAGGGTCTGCTCCAAGGCGGCGAAGTAGGTCGTAGATTCGAAGTCGCGGCGGCTCCAATCGGCTCCTGGGTTATGCGAACGTGAGAAGTTAGTACGTGTGCCATCGGTGAAGTATACTGGATTTCCAGTCCATGATACGCCACGTGGAGTTGTACCGTATCTGTCAATACCAAATGTCAATAGCGTATCTGACATCACGTCTGCTTCGATTATTCCGTAAAGCGTGTCATTGTTTTGCTTATAATGATCTAGGTAAGACTTTCGATCCTGATAGGCACCGACAAAGCGACCACGCACGGTACCAGCATCATTCAGCGGTCCCGAAATATCTGCCTCGGTTCGATAATTGTCCCAAGAGCCTGCACTGCCAGCGACCGAGGCACTGAAATCGTGGGTCGGCTTTTTACGTATGATGTTGACGGTTGCCGACGGATCGCCAGAGCCTGTCATCAGCCCCGTTGCACCCTTGATCACTTCAATTCGTTCGTAGGTGGCTGCATCGCCATGGGGGGAGCCTTCGTAGATATTGTCAACGATAGTGTTGACGCCATCGTACTGGTAGTTGGTGATGTCGAAACCACGTGTGAAATACAGCATGCGGTTGCTGTCAAAGGCCTGTACCGATACGCCTGGGGTATTACGTAGGGCGTCACCGATGCTTATGGCTGCTTGGTCGTCCATCTGCTGTCGAGTAATCACCGACACACTCTGTGGCGTTTCTCTAAGACTTAAATTTAATTTTGTCGCAGTCGAGGTATTTTTCACGGTATAAGAATTTTCATTTTCTGCTGTAACGTTAATCACAGGCAACTGCACCGCATTTGCATCACGATTTGCCGAACCTTGTACTTTTACGTCAATCGGCTTGAGCTGCCCCATATCCCGAGCTTGATTTTGATGCTGCTCTATTGTCCATGCACCATCAGCCCGTTTAGCAAGTTTTAAACCTGTACCATTTAACAATTCGGCAATACCCTGTTCAAAAGCATATTGCCCTTTTAGCCCTGCACTTTTCTTGCCTGCAACCAGCGCTGGATCATAGGAAATCTGTACACCGGATAAACCGGCAAATTGTGCCAACACTTGATCCAGACTGCCGGCAGCAATATTCACTTGAGTTGAGAGGGTATGTTGGTTAACAGAAGTTTCTGCCCATACCAGTGTAGATGTCCCCACTGTCAATGCTCCAAGCATGGCGGCTTGAATGGCAAGGCTTAAAGTACTTTTAAATTTAATCATCAATGTATGTGATCGTTGCATCAGGTTTTCCCCACAATGAATGCTAAACATATAAAATAAATCGATCTACTTACTTATCACCTGAGAATGAGAATCAGCTCAATCTTTTTTTAAATATTTTTAAATTTAACTTAATCTTTTGAAAAATATAAATTTTAAATATTTAGTTAAGTTGTATTTACAAAACACAACATATTACTGATAATAATTATTATTTGCTCATTGGTATTTATCAATGCATTCCGATCCACTTTTGACAAAGCAACAAGTCAATCAACAGATAGATGGTTTATATAGAGCACATCAGGCTTGGCTCTATGGGTGGTTATGTAAAAAACTTGGAAATCAAAGTGATGCTGCCGATCTTACACAAGATACTTTTGTCAAAGTCATGTATCGCTATGCAGATTATTATTATCATGAACCACGGGCACTGTTAACCACTATCGCAAAAAGCCTGTTGTTTAATCTCTATCGCCGTAGAAAAGTTGAACAAGCCTATTTAAGTGTTTTAGCTGAAGACAGTGTTGAACAAACTTTTGATGTCGAAGACCATATTCTCTTGATCGAAACCTTGTGCGAATTATGCGAGATCATCGAAACCATGCCGCAACGTCAGAAGCAGGTTTTTATCTTGTCGCAATTAGAAGGCTTAAGTTATGCCGAAATTTCCGAGAAGCTGGATATTTCAATTGCCACCATCAAACGTGATTTAACCAAGGCCATGGCAATTTGCTTTATGGCAATGGAATAAATAGATAAAACCTATGTTTTTATTTTGATCATCTCTATATCGTCTTGCCTCAATCACGTCATTATTTAAAGCGATCATCCATGGATAAACCATACACCACACAAGAAAAACAAGAGGCTTATGAACAAGCGGCAGAGTGGTTTATGTTAATACAGGAACAATCCTTAAATACCCAACAACAAGCAGAGTTTGAGGCTTGGCTGGTGGCAAAGCCACTGCATCAGGAAGTATGGCAAAACGTGGCAATGTTTGAAGAAAAATTCAATCGTATGCCCAAACAGGTGATTGCAAAAACAGTACAAGAACTTAAGCCAAAGAAAAAGCATATCGGCAAATTAAGTCTAGCTTTTATTTCCCTGCTAACCGCTGTTTATGCACTTCAAGGCATCAGACAACAGGATTATTTTCCGGAATTACTTAGTTTTGATCCTGTGGATATTTACAAAACCAAGATCGGTGAGCAGCAACAGGTTGCATTGCATGATGGCAGTCAGATCTGGCTGAATAGTCAGACTAAAATCCGGGTAAAATACAACGACCAACAACGCAAAATTGAGCTTGCCAACGGTGAAATTTATATCGAAACTCATAAAGATCGGTTACAACGGCCATTTAGTGTGCATACCCAACATGGTGATTTAGTCGCGTTAGGGACAAAATTTAATGTCGATTATACACTGGACAAAACCGAATTAAGCGTTCAGGAAGGTGCTGTTCGTATTGAAGTCAGAAATAGTAAACAACAACAAATTATTTCCGCACAGCACGCTGCCATGTTCGATACCGACAACATTTATCCGCAAACCTTCCATGCCGGTGATCTATTATGGCGGCAACATTTACTGGTTGTTCATAGTATGCCACTGCCACAATTTATTAAGGAATTATCAAAATACGATAAAACCCGTATTGTACTTGATCCATCAATACACGATGTATTGGTTTCAGGTTCATATTCAACACGGGATATCAATAAAACGCTGGGTGTGATTGCCCATACCTATCAACTCAATATTAGCGAAACGACCGATCAGATCCGTATTAGCGCTGATGTTTCCAAATAAAGCTGTTTGTAGAGAATTGATCTCTTTTGCTTCATATCACTTAAAATCTTATTTAGATGGGTTTGCTCTGGATGCTTTTTGCGCCACACATCGCTCAAAGCATGATAAATCCAGTTTTGGTTGAGAAATATCGTTTCGCAAGGACAGCCCCACATTCAAACAAAAGAAGAAAGTTTCCATTTAAAATACCTGTTCAGCCTCGATTTCCAGACTTTTTTGTTCAATGACCTGTGTTAATTGTTTTAACATCTCCGCAATCTTATCTATATTCATAAATTCAAAACGGTTGCTTGATGCCACAATGGTTAAGGCTAGCGGTGCTTCTTTATGTGAATATCTTAAAGGAACGGACAGACTGGATACATTCGGACTTAACTCACCATTGGACACATAATAACCCTGTTTTTTGACCTGACGCATGAGCTGGATAAACTCCTGCTCGTCCTTGGCAAAACCACTGTGTTGTAAGTCTTCGGCTAAAAAATGATAATAGTCAATCTGCTGTTTTTTCGATAAATACGCCAAAATAATCTTGGCCGATGAACCCGCCGTTAATGGTCTGGGACAGCCCCGTCCATACATCAAATGTTCATTATGGATAAAGGATTCATGATGAACATCAATACAATGCTGTCCATCCAGTGCTGTAAGCAAGCACAACATTTCTGTGCGTTGTACTACTTCCTGCATCATGGGAATACACATTTTAATCAAGGGATCTGTGGTCCGGGAAATATAATCCAGTACAGCAACTTTTGAACCGAGTACATAATCCCCAACATTACCGGTGGCTTTTTTGAGTAGTCCGGCATCTACCAGTTCTTTTAAATAACGATAGCCCATCGGTTTGGATACACCCAATTCCAGACAGATCATATCGACATTAATGACGGATTGCCGAATCGAAAATAAATCAAGAATCGTTAAAATTTTTGAAAAACTGGATGTACTCATTTTTTATCTTCCCTGTTAAAGGGGCCTGCTTAAACGCTTAACTTTGTTAAAGAATAGCATAGCAATGAGAGAAATTATTATCACTATCTAAAATCCATCAAATTTTTATGTGTTTTTATCATATAAAGATATTTATATTGACAAATATATCAATACAGCACAAAATATTCAGCATATTATCTCAAACATTAAATTTATAGGGGCTTATTTTCCTTTCCAAGGACAAATAACCACAAAAACAACATTATGCTTCTGACCAGACAATTGCTGAGTTTTCGTCCCAGCAAAGCAGATCTTATTTTTGCCTGCAAAACATTTATTGCAGCCATGTTGTCGCTCTATATTGCATTTTCGCTGGATTTAGCCTACCCAATGTGGGCGATTGGCACAGTACTTATTATTGCCAGTCCCTATTCCGGCATGGTCTCCTCAAAATGTTTATATCGTTTGCTAGGAACAGCCATCGGCGCTGGATTGGCTTTATTTTTTACGCCATTTCTGATTAATACACCTTGGCTATTTACCGCTGCCCTCGCCTTATGGACCGGTTTTTGTCTGTATATCTCCATGCTAGATCGTACACCACGCAGCTATTTGTTTATGTTGGCGGGTTATACCTCGGTCATGGTGGTATGTAATGCAATCAATAGTATCGAAACCACCAGTATTTGGGACATCGCTCTGGGACGTGTGCTGGAAATTTCAATTGCGGTGATCTGTAGTGCTGTGGTCTCTGCCACAATCTTTCCTGTGCATTTGGGCACAGTACTTCAGCAACGCGTAGAAAAAGCCCTGAATGACAGCCGAAATGTATTCGATCAAATTTTTCAGCAGCCGCACGCATCTAATTATACCGAGCTACTTTCAGCCATTAATCGTGACAGCAATGATATTCATGGACTGGCCGTACATTTGTCCTATGAAAAAGGTGATTTAAAAGGCATGACCAAGCCTTTACAAGAAATGTTGCATCAATTTTCTCTTGTGTTGTTAAATCTGGTTGCAATCTCTCAATGCTTAAATCAATTGGATCAACTTGAGCCTGCTTTGCGACAAGCTTTATTACCGTTGCATGATCAAACCGTCGGTTTTTTGCAGCAAACACCAGATTTAAATCTACATCGAACCGACTTGTTGCCACATAATTTTGATACACAATTTAGCCAAATTATAAATCAAGCCTCGTCAACATCTACCAAAGTGGTATTGGAAAGCTTGAAAATGGATATGCGTCACTTTATCCAGAATGTATATACGGTAAAGTGTATCTGGTATTTGATTCAGCACGGTGAAAAAAAACTGCCGGAATTTATTACCCCACTAACCACAAAATACCCCAGCCTGCATCGTGACACGGGCATAGCAGAACGTGGCGCACTGGCAGCAATGCTGGCAATTTTCACCTCATTTGGCTTATGGATTTATTCAGGCTGGCAAGCAGGCTATATGATGGCGCAACTTGCCGCAGTATCTGTCTGTATTCTGACTGCCATGGATAACCCAGTTCCGGCGCTAAAATTGTTTGTTCGTGCCAGTATCTATGCGTCCATCATGGTATTGATTTATGTCTTTGTGATTTTCCCTGAAGTCAAAACATTCTGGCAATTGGCTGTGGTTCTGGCACCTGCCATCATCTATTCAGTCTGCCTGTATCCACATCCGCCATTAAGTGGTTTTGGCATACCCTTTACCATTAATCTGATTATGGCGCTCAATCTGCAAAACCATTATCAAATGAGTGCCATTCCCCTGATTGATGCCTCTCTGGCAGGGATTGCAGGTCCTATTATTGCGATCTTGGCACTGTATCTTATTCGCTCAATTTCCCCTGATACCAGTGCCAAACGCTTATTATCTGCCCATTTTCAGGCCATGCGTGAAGCGATTTATTTACCTTTTGGTACAGCCTTTAAAATTCATTTGCGCGGTATGTTAGATCGGATTGGTATCCTCAATAGCAAAATTGTCGAGTCCACAGACCTGAAAAAAGCCATGAATGATGCGCTGATTGAAACCAGTACCAGTATTGATCTGGCATGGCTGGATGAGCTGGCAAAACATCAGAATATGCCATTGGCGGTGACGCAACAGATTAGACAATTACAGTCATTATTTGATCAGGAATTTCAACAGCAGGAAAAAAATATTGAGGTTCAAATTGATGAATCTCAATCGATTTTGGATTGTCTAACCAGCTTGCAAGATTTATCCAGCCAGATTAATGACCCAATGCTACAACAACGTTTATGGATCAGTTTAAACAATATCCGCTACAGTTTTTATCATTTTACTCCCGCAATTCCGACACCAAATTCAATGGCAATGGGTAATGGAATATGAGTGAAATTAATCTTTATGGTGTGTATGTCCCTGTTCTTTTATTACAGGCTGCTGTTGCCTATCTGGTTTTTTCTTTCTCCAATCGTTGGGTAGACCGATTAAACCATCAGGGCTGGATTTTATATCCCAATATTTTTTATTTGTGCTGGTATTTCGTGTGCTTATGCGCAATACATTATCTTTATCTGTTGTGTTTTGCTGCGTGATCGTCTGCAAAATAGGTTAAATTAGGCTTGGAAATGAGAGAGAAAACAACTTTAGACCTGAAAAAAATGTTACGTCCCATCATTTTGGGTATTGTTATGCTCATTGCATTATTCACCATTATTCATTTATGGCGTTATTACAATAATAAACCTTGGACACGTGATGGTCGGATCCGTGCAGATGTGATTAACGTTGCCTCAGATATTTCCGGATTGGTCACCGAAGTTTTGGTACAGGACAACCAGACAGTAAAACAAGGTCAAGTGCTGTTTAAAATTGATATTGCCCGTCAACAACTCGCTGTGCAGCAAGCTCAGTCAGACCTTGCCAAAGCCAAAGCCGCACTGGCACAAGCCGAAGCCAATGTCGCAGTTGCCAATGCCAATATCGTCAAAACTCAAGCCAACATTCAACTTGCTGACAAAAATGCCAACCGTTATGCCAGTTTAATGAACGGTGCAATTTCCAAACAGGAACAGGATCAGATTTTTGCCACCCGCGATCAATCCCATGCCGAATATACTCAAATGCAAGCGGCACTCAAACAGACTCAAGCCACTGTAAAACAGCAACAAGCATTGGTGGTGGTTGCCGAAAATAATTTAGATTTGGCCAAACTAAATATGAACCGATCTGAAGTCGTCGCACCTGCCGATGGTACGTTATCCAACTTCTCGCTACGGGTCGGCAATTATGTACAGACCGGACAAGCCATTGCTGCCTTGGTTGACCGTCAGCAAATGTATGTAGTGGGTTATTTTGAAGAAACCAAACTGAATAAAATTCATATTGGAGATGCCGCCAGCGTTCAATTGATGGGTGATAGCGAACAGCTCAAAGGCCATGTACAAGGCATTGCTTCCGGCATTGAAGATCGTGAACGCACAACCAGTTCCGGTTTACTGGCCAATGTGAATCCGACGTTTACTTGGGTACGTCTGGCGCAGCGAGTTCCGGTCAAAATTGTTCTGGATCAGGTGCCTGGTAATTCCCTCGCCTTCCTTGCTGGTCGGACAGCAACCGTTAAAATTCTAGAAAAATAATAAGATTCAAACGCTTTCTAAGTTTCCCTCTGCGCCGAATCAGATGTGCAACGTCTGGCTAGGCGTTTTTTTTGCGTCGAACTATGTCGTGATAGAGATGAAAAAATATAAAATCCATGGCATGATCTCTTTCTATAAAGAAATAAATAGAGTATAGAATATATGCCGAATCAAATGGATTGGGTCAATTTACTGGCAGCATCTCGTTTGGGAAGTAAAAAAAGCTCCAGAGAACAAGCACGTAGCCCCTTTCACAAAGACTATGACCGAATTATTTTTTCACAAAGTTTCAGGCAACTCAATCGTAAAACGCAGGTCCACCCTTTAACCCAGCATGACGGGATCCATACTCGGTTGACACATTCACTTGAAGTTTCCTGTATTGGTCGCTCACTGGGCATGCTGGCAGCAGAAAAAATAGAAAAATACTTACCAGCATGGATTAGCCCTGCCGATGTCGGGGCGATTATTCAAGCCGCCTGTCTGGCGCATGATATTGGTAATCCACCTTTTGGTCATGCCGGTGAATATGCCATTCGCGACTGGTTCGATCAGACCTATCATGCCAAACCCTACTTGTTTAGCGAAGAACAATGGGCCGATTTACGTCAGTTTGAAGGCAATGCACAGGGTTTACGGGTATTAACCCGTCTGGATTACCATCCCAATGATGGTGGCATGCGTTTAACCTATGCAACCTTGGGCGCCTACCTAAAATATCCATGGTTAAGTCAAATTATTGATGATACCCAACATCAGCCTAATTATCTGAGGCCAAAATTTGGATGTTACCGTAGTGAAAAAGCCTTATTGCAACTGATTGCCGATCAACTGGGCCTAATTCAACTGGGAGACTATCATTATTGTCGCCATCCGTTGACTTATCTACTCGAAGCAGCCGATGACATCTGTTATGCCTTAATCGATCTTGAAGATGGCATTGTGCTGAATATGCTGTCCTATGAAGAAGTTGAGCCGATTTTTATCGACCTGATTGCCGACTATGGCTTGCCAGAAGAACTTGCACAAAACACCTCATGGCAACAAAAAATTGCCGCGTTGCGGGGACGTGCCATGAAACGGCTGGTCGATGAAGTAACCAGTGCCTTTGCTCATCATCATGATGAACTGCTATCCGGCAACTTGCCGCATGGACTATTACATTATTGCAGTGCCGATATTTCACAAGGTATTCACCGCGCCAAAAATCTGGCACGAGAGAAAATCTTCAATCATCGCAGTAAGGCAGATTTAGAGCTGTTGGCACATGCCAGTTTGCAGCATTTACTCAATGCCTTTATTCCACTTACCGATCCGAACCGTCGGGTAAGTTTTAAGGAGCAGCGCTTGATGGTGATCTTAACCAGTTTGGGCATTACCCTATCTGACGACTATTATCAAAACGTGTTGCAGGTTCTGGATATGATCAGTAAGTTTTCCGACCATCAAGCCTATGCGATTTCACAGGAATTACAGGGCAACAAAATTGGTTTGTTATAACTGATGATATTTTAGTCAACATCAAAATTTGCCAAGGACCTATGATTCTATATGCCTCAAACCCATAAAACGCTTGAACAGCAATTAACCACGATCGTTCATCATTCTGGTTGGTTTATGCAAGCATTATCAGCTGCACAAGACATGAATTTTTCATCATGGTGTATTGGGGCAGGCGCAGTGCGTAATTTGGTCTGGGATCATTTGCATGGTTATTCACATACATCGTATTTACACGATATTGATTTGGCTTATTTCGATCCAGATGAAAATATTGGTATGGAAAATAAACATCAAACTATATTATCGCAAAAATCGCCGGATTTTCCTTGGGAAGTGACCAATCAAGCCTATGTCCATTGTTGGTATAAACAGTATTTTGGTTATACTGTACCTGCTTTGACCTCGCTAGAATCAGCAATTGCAACATGGCCAGAATATGCAACCTCGGTAGGTATTACATTGACGCCCAAAAAACACATTCAAATTATTGCACCTTATGGTCTCGATGATCTATTTGCAATGTATGTTCGACGAAATCCAAAACGTGTCGATATTGCCACTTATCGCCAACGAATTTTATCCAAACGTTATCAGGAACGCTGGCCTCAAGTGACAATATTCCCAGAATAATCTATATTTGCAAACCACAGCTCTACGCTCAATCCTATGAGAAATTGAAATCTCCATTCATCTTAAAGTAAAAATATTATGATCGGTTCACTGACAGGCGAAGTTATTTATTTAGAAGCCCCTACTGTAATTTTAAATGTAGGTGGGGTTGGCTATGAAGTGGATACGCCACTTTCAACCTTTTGCCAACTTAAAAAAGGCCAAAGTGCCACGTTATGGACGCATTTTGTGGTACGTGAAGATGCCCAGCAACTCTATGGTTTTTTAGAACCGCAGGATAAAATCATTTTCCGCACCCTGCTCAAAGTCAATGGTATTGGTGCCAGAATGGCCTTAGGTATTTTATCCAGTCTAAGTGTAGAAATGCTGATCCACACCATTGAACACGAGGATGTCAATACGCTGATCAAAGTTCCTGGAATTGGCAAGAAAACTGCCGAACGCTTGATCATCGAATTAAGAGATCGTTTTAAAGCACTGAGTAAAACGTCCAGCGCAACAACGTCACCTGATCTGGAGCGTTTACAGTTTTTACCCGACACTCCTGTGGCTGAGGCTGAAGCAGCATTGGTGTCTTTGGGCTATAAACCGATTGAAGCACAAAAAGCAGTGGCTGCTGTGAAAAATAGCGATCTTAAAAACAGTCAGGACAGTGCAGAATTAATTCGTGCTGCATTAAAATCGATGATGAAATAAACAGGATACGATAAATCACCATGCAAGATCGACTGATTAGTGGCACAGAAAAACCCGAAGACCAATTTGATCGTGCCATTCGCCCCACTTCACTTGCCGATTATGTTGGGCAACCTGTCGTGCGTGAACAAATGGAAATTTTTATTGGTGCAGCGCGTGGTCGTGGTGAAGCCCTAGATCATACCCTGATTTTTGGCCCACCGGGTTTGGGTAAAACCACACTTGCCAATATTATTGCTCGGGAAATGGGCAGTAACCTAAAATCAACCTCTGGTCCCGTACTGGAACGTGCTGGCGATCTGGCAGCCATGCTGACCAACCTTGAAGAAGGCGATGTGTTATTTATCGATGAAATTCATCGTCTTTCGCCAGTGATTGAAGAAATTCTCTATCCTGCGATGGAAGATTATCAACTGGATATCATGATCGGTGAAGGTCCGGCAGCCCGTTCCATCAAACTGGATTTACCACCGTTTACCTTGGTTGCAGCAACCACCCGTGCCGGCTTACTGACCTCACCTTTACGTGATCGTTTTGGTATTGTGCAACGGCTGGAATTTTATTCAGTTGAAGATTTAACCAGTATTGTTGGTCGTTCTGCCCGTCTCATGGATGTGCCAATTACCGAAAATGGTGCCATGGAAATTGCCCAACGTTCTCGTGGTACACCACGTATCACCAATCGCTTATTACGTCGGGTACGTGATTATGCACAGGTAAAAGGCACAGGTGAAGTGACACAGGATATGGCACAGCTCGCCTTAAACATGCTCAATGTCGATAAAGATGGTTTGGACACACTTGATCGTCGCTATTTATCCATGTTATTGGAACGCTTTGATGGGGGGCCAGCAGGCGTAGAATCTTTGGCAGCGGCTATGGCAGAAGACAGTGGAACGCTAGAAGATGTGATCGAACCTTACCTAATTCAGCAAGGATATGTGATGCGTACCGCGCGAGGGCGTATTGCTACTAATATGGCCTATCTGCAATTTGGTATGGAACCGCCTGAACGATAATTATCGCGCAAATATATTGTTTGCTTAACGTCAGTTAGGGATAAAAGTACTTGTTTTGTATAGATAAAATTAATTTCAATGAAAGAATTACGACGGAGTCTTACATTATAGGCTCATATATTTGGTTTAACCTTCGGTTCGACCTACTTTTCTTTCGGGAAAAGTAGGCAAAACCATTTGCCCGCTGCAAACTCGGTCAAATACCACTAAAAAACAAATTAATTGAAAAACATTATCTTACAGATAATTTGCTGACCTCGAACAAGCAGCGGACGCTGCTACAAAATCAATTTCTTCTACTCATCTTATCCCGAATTCACGTTTGCTAAAAAAACTCGGCGGCATATACATATACATCAATCAACTTATCTATCTATCGTTTAGATGTGGACAATATTTGCTGAAACTGAATCGTTTGCCCTACCGCAAGTTGAACGGTTTCACCAATCTGCCCACATTCCAGACACACAAATTTTTGCCAAGCGTCCTCGGCGACATCGCCTAGTCGTTGTGTTTTTTCAATCCATGGATTCCATAACACCACGCTTGGGCAACTTGGACTATCAATTGAAATCACCCTGTTCTGATCAGAAATCTGATAATGACCACCAGCTTTGGGATAAATACGATCGGTTTCCTGCTGAATAGTTGTACTTGCGTGTTCCTGTAACAATGCTGGATCATCACGCAACTGATCAATAAAAGGCGTCTGGCTTAAACCATCGATAACAATCGCATGAATATCTGCAATGGCAAAATAGCTATGCCATGCAAAATTAAACGAAAAAGCCTGCTGATCAAGATTACTTAGCTGCATAACTAAGGTCAATTCTTCTCCACAGGTTAAACACATCTGTAGCTGAAATGCATAATCCCAATATCGTCTGGTCTGTTCATTTGCCGTAAGTTCCAGAATAATCTGATGACCCAGTGCTTCATCAAAAGTCAGGGAAACCAGTTTCCAGTTCAGATTACGAGCGAATCCATGTGCTGGGTAATCTGCATATTCTGCATGCTGCCCAAACCAGGGGAAGCACAGCGGAATACCACCTCGAATCGCTTTACCGGGCACAAAACTATTTTGTTCAGATAGCCATAACAGTGCTGAATCCACATTTTTATGGGTCTTATACTGTAAAACTTGTCCACCTTGTAAACAAATCTGTGCATGACAAAATGCATTCTGAATTTCAATAATCTCCAGATCTGTTTCCTCCCCTTTTGCATTCAACAGTTTTTTAAATTGAACATTGGTATTGTGATTCATCATTTTATTCATCAAACCTGTATATAAAAATTTCTCTAAAATTACATCTATATATGTGACATTCTAAATTAAAAAAAGCAGATCTTCTTGGACTTGATACGCTATCTTCTTTGCTGACAACATACATCACGCTTTGAACACTTGTGCCATTTGAGACAGCATGCAATATGCTAAACTGCGATGTCATATATCTCCTGTTTTGAAGCATATATTTATGCTTTATTTCGTTGTGCTTATTTAGCGATCATCATCTTAAGACCTCATGGCTATAACTTGAGTAAGAATGGACAAAATCATGGCAAATCAATTTACATTCCCTATCCGTGTTTATATTGAAGATACCGATGCAGGGGGGATCGTCTATCATGCCAATCACATTAAATATATGGAACGCACCCGTACCGAATGGCTTCGGGCATCAGGCTTTGAACATTATTGGCATCAGACTGACTATAATTTTGTGGTACACGAAATTTCGGTAAAATACCATAGACCAATTTTAATGGATGATTTAGTTACTGTTACAGCGCGTGTAGTTTCTTGCAAATCTGCATCTTTTTCCTTGATACAGGAAATATATCGTGGTGAAATACTGCTGGCTTCTGGTGAAGTTACGATTGCATGCCTGTCCACCGATATGCGACCGAAAAAATTACCAGAAAAACTAAGAGCGATGATTCTTGAAGCCATCCAAGAAAACTAAAACAATGCGGTCAATTTCACTATGCCAACAGCAACAACCGAACAGTCTTTAAACGTCATTGATCTCATCTTACATGCTGGTGTCGTGGTACAGCTTGTGATGTTACTTTTACTATTAGCCT
The DNA here is from genome assembly GCF_900096995.1 of Acinetobacter puyangensis. Classification (GTDB taxonomy): domain Bacteria; phylum Pseudomonadota; class Gammaproteobacteria; order Pseudomonadales; family Moraxellaceae; genus Acinetobacter; species Acinetobacter puyangensis. The sequence continues at coordinate 587,187 of NZ_OANT01000001.1, read as the reverse complement.
CCATCTTGAGCTGGTATTTAATTGCCAAGCTGAGTATTGGTTTTAAACAGGCCAGTAAAAAAGATCAGCAATTTGATAAAATTTTCTGGTCTGGCGCAGAGCTGCCTACATTATTTAAAAATGCGCAAACCAAACATAACCGTGACGGTCTGGAAAATATCTTCCATGACGGCTATAGTGAATTTGCAAAATTAAAAAAACGACATGCCAATCTGCAACAAAGTCTTGAAGGGACAGAGCGTATATTGCGTGTAAGCTTGTCCCGTGAACAGTCAGGTCTTGAAGCTGGACTAAGCACACTGGCAAGTATTGGTTCTGTTGCACCCTATGTCGGTTTATTCGGTACAGTCTGGGGCATCATGACGGCATTTATCGGTCTATCAACCGCCGAGCAAGTCACCCTTGCCACGGTTGCGCCCGGTATTGCCGAAGCATTGATTGCCACAGCCATTGGTTTATTTGCTGCGATTCCTGCGGTTCTTGCTTTCAATCATTTCACTGCAAAAAGTGAAACCTTGTATGAAGAACGTGCCCTGTTTGCCGAGGAAATGACCGCACGTCTGCAACGCCAAGCTTTAGCACCTGATCTTGAAGACTAACGGGAAGACTCATTATGGCACGTCGCAATAGCAGTTTTACCCGCATCAAGAAACCGCTGAAAAGTGATATGAATGTCGTTCCGTATATTGATGTCATGCTGGTATTGCTGGTGATTTTTATGGTTACTGCACCGATGATTACCAGTAGCGTCAATGTCGATTTACCCAAAGTCCACAGTCAGGATCAAGGCAGCGATGCCAGTGCTGCAATCTATGTGGTTTCGATTGACAAGGAAGGACAATTTTCCTTACAAGATCAAGAAAATACGGCCACCAACCTATCACTAGATGAAATTCAGGAAAAACTTGTGGACGCCTTTGCACAGAATCCTGAGATTAAAGTCATGATTCAAGGTGATCAAGCTATATCCTATGGTCAAGTTATGCAACTCATGTCAAACTTGCAACAAGCTGGCTTAAAACAAGTTGGCCTAGTGACACAACCTTTAAAATAAGTACATCATTTATGCGCCATCAACAACCGAAGTTCCAACAAAAACCGCTTGCGATTGCATTTACCCTTGGTATTCATGCAGTGGTACTGGTTGGTCTGGCTTTTTTTGCTGATGCGCCTTTACCTAAACCCGAACCCCTTAAAACTGTACTGATCACACCGGAACAACTTAAAGCCTTACAACAAAACACACCGCTTCAAGAGCAAACCGAGGCACCCACAGAAAAACAAAGTACTGTTACCGAAGCACCCGAAATTGCTCAAACACCAGATGAAATTAATCCTGTTGCAGAAAACACAGCACCTGTTCAGCCAGATGATCAAGCCATCAAACAACAAGCAGCTGCCCAAAAACTAGAGCAACAACGCTTGGCACAACAACAAGCAGATGCAAAAGCTGATGCCGCTGCAAAGGCTAAAGCTGATGCCGCTGCGAAAACTAAACAAGATACTGCCGCCAAAGCCAAACAAGACGCCGCTGCAAAGGCTAAAGCAGATGCCGCTGCCAAAGCTAAACAAGATGCTGCTGCCAAAGCTAAAGCAGATGCCGCCGCTAAAGCTAAAGCAGATGCCGCTGCCAAAGCCAAACAAGATGCTGCCACTAAAGCCAAACAAGACGCTGCTGCAAAAGCTAAAGCAGACGCTGCTGCAAAAGCTAAAGCAGATGCCGCTGCCAAAGCTAAACAAGACGCCTCAGCGAAAGCCAAAGCAGATGCTGCCGCCAAAGCCAAACAAGATGCTGCTGCAAAAGCTAAAGCAGATGCCGCCGCTAAAGCCAAACAAGAAGCGGATGCGAAGGCTAAAGCAGATGCTGCTGCAAAAGCTAAACAAGATGCCGCTGCAAAGGCTAAAGCAGACGCTGCTGCAAAAGCTAAACAAGATGCCGCTGCAAAGGCTAAAGCAGATGCTGCCGCCAAAGCCAAACAAGACGCTGCTGCAAAAGCCAAACAAGACTCCGCTGCAAAGGCTAAAGCAGATGCCGCTGCAAAAGCTAAAGCAGATGCTGCCGCCAAAACTAAAGCAGATGCCGCAGCTAAAGCCAAACAAGAAGCGGATGCGAAGGCTAAAGCAGATGCCGCTGCGAAAGCTGAACGTGAAGCCAAAGAAGCTGCGGCCAATAAAAGTGCCGAAGCGAAAAAAATTGCATCAAGTGCGAAAAAAGATTTTGAAAATAAAATTTATCGTGCTTGGGATGTGCCTGCGGGTACAACAGGAACCAAAGCAACTGCCAGAGTCACTTTGACAGAGAATGGTTCTGTTGCCTCTGTTATCGTCACCTCCAGTGATGCAAATGTCAAAGCTTCAGTTGAAGCAGCCATTCGCTCCGCAGCACCCTATCCACTGCCTCAAGAGGCCGAAGCACGACGTCAAGCGCGCACATTTACCTCAACATTTACTGCAAAATAAACTGGTCTATTGAATGGCTTAGACCACTATGCAACGTATTTATCAGCCATCAATTGTCTCTAAATACATACAGACTATATTTTTATTAAATTTCAGTATTGTTTTAAATTTGATTTCTGCCATGATAACAAAGCGTGTACTCAGATTTAGATGTAATAAAGTTTTTACATAGTTGACATAGAATTTATGCAAAAGCTTTGTTAAAACACATGGATATTTCTTAAACTATTTTTAGAATCGCCAAAATGACTGCTTTAAAATTGAAACATTTAGGTTTAGCTGTCCTTATCGCATGTAGCCCTGTCTGCATAAACAGCAGCTTTGCGCAACTTCATCTGGAAATTGCCAAAGCACCTGACCAAGCACCTCAAATTGCCGTTGTCCCCTTTGCCAACGATCAAACCATTTTTCCAATTGTATCGAGTGATTTAAACCGTTCAGGACGTTTTACCAGTACCTCAAATAATTTACCTGATCAGCCGACTGCACCAAATCAAATGAATGTTGGCATCTGGAAAAATGCCGGCATTCCCTATGTGGTGATGGGTCAGGTCAAGCAACTTGATGCCACCACCTATCAGGTTCAATATCAGCTTTTTGATACCGACAAACAGCAATGGTTGTTGAACGAAATGCTGACTGTACCGAGTGGTCGCTTGCGTCAGGCCGCACATTTGATCAGTGACACCATTTATCAAGCCTTAACCGGTATTCCCGGCGACTTTAGTGGTCGTATCGCATATGTACTGCGTAATCCTGCCACACCAGATCAGCGTTATACCTTACAGATTGCCGATACCGATGGCGAACAACCACGTAGCATTTTGTCCTCACCCGATCCGATCCTGTCACCGACATGGACACCAGATGGTAAAAAAATCGCTTATGTTTCTTTTGAAACCAAGCGTCCTGCAATTTATTTACAGGATTTATCCACCGGACAACGACAACTTCTCACCAGTTTTAAAGGTTTAAATGGGGCACCAAGTTTTTCTCCGGATGGACAAAACATGTTGTTTACTGCCTCTATGGATGGCAACCCGGAAATCTACCAAATGAATCTGGTTAGCAAACAAGTTTCACGTTTGACCCGAGATTCTGCAATCGACACCGAAGCCCGTTATGCACCGGATGGTAAATCATTTATTTTTACCTCTGACCGTGGCGGTTCGGCACAAATTTATCGCTATACCTTTACTGATGGTTCGGTCAAACGCGTCACCTTTAAAGGCGGTTTTAACGCACGGGGAACCATTAGTGCAAATGGCAGTAAAATTGCATTAGTTCATCGTCCAAGCGGTAGCAATTATAAAATTGCCTTAATGGATCTTAATTCAGGGGTATTTAATATATTGACACCGACTTCACTGGATGAATCACCAAGTTTTTCACCCAATGGACAAATGGTGGTCTATGCAACACGTGAAGGTAATCGCGGTTTATTATCGATTATGTCCACCGATGGTCGTTTCCGTATGAATCTACCAAGTGAACAAGGCGAAGTTCGTGAACCGTCTTGGGCACCTAAATAGGGTCTACTGACACTTCGTTTATGTTTGCGACATAAGAGAGATATCTCGTAAGGTTTTCAAACGATACAAGGCATGAATAAATTAACCCACATCCGCAAGGAGAAAGCTATGCAAATGAATTATAAATTATTACTTTTACCTTTCATCGTTGGTAGTCTGGCAATGACAGGTTGTGCAAACCGTAAACCCGCGACGACAGATACCACAAGTACTGTTCCAACTGGAACCACCAGTGGCACAGGGGTAACCACCTCTACACTTGATCCTTATGCAAATATTGATCAACGTGGTGGCTCCTCTCTTGGGGTGACTGATGCCAATCGTCCATTTTTGGCAAAACGAGTGGTTCATTTTGATTATGACAGTAGCGACCTTTCACAAAATGACTATCAAACACTACAAGCACATGCACAATATCTGAATGCAAATGCCAACTCTAAAGTTGCCCTGATTGGTCATACGGATGAGCGTGGTACACGTGAATACAATATGGCACTTGGCGAACGCCGTGCAAAATCTGTTGCAGCATTTCTGGTATCAAATGGTGTCCGCGACACGCAACTTGAAACGGTAAGTTATGGTAAGGAACAACCCGTCAATGATGGTCATGATGAAGCAGCTTGGCGTGAAAACCGTCGTGTTGTGATCAACTATGAAGCTGTTCCACCCCTACTTTCTGTACCTAACAATCGCTAATCTGTAAAAGTGTGCTTGTTTAACATTCAATCGTACAGAATGCTTTACAAACCTTTACCAACATAAAACACAGATTGAAAAAGTAGCTGAATACAGCTACTTTTCATTTTGGACCACAAGATTTTCGTCTTGATCAGAGGCATGGGGTAACATCGATTCGATCATATCGTGTTTATTAAACTTCTTATACTCAGGTTTTGACTCATAGCCTTGCCATGCCTGCTTCACCGAGTCCTGTTGAATATCCGTTACTGTGGTGCTTTCGGCATCAGTGGGAACTTGATCAAATTTTACGGTCGTCATAGCATTCTCCCTGAATTTATCACGTATCTTCAAATTAACATGTTTAGACAAAAGTGCAAACGATTCATACATATTTCATCATTTAAATTGTGTCGAAAAGTTGTCAATAAATGCGACAAATATGCTGTGCTGTATTAGGTTTCTAGCCACTTTGTGCAATACTATACCCTTTAGAATTTTCGGAGTTTTTTAATGTCAAATGTTTCCCTTTCACAATTCCTCGAACAACAATCCACACATTTGACCGAAAACCTACCCCAAGTCATAACAACCATTGCTGCTACCTGTCAGGCAATTGATGCAGCCCTACAAAAAGGTGAGCTTGCCGGTATTCTGGGCAGTGCAGAACATGAAAATGTACAAGGTGAAACACAAAAAAAATTGGATGTTATTTCTAATGATATGTTGGTAAACGCTCTGCAAAAAGATCCTGCGGTAGCAGCCTTGGCTTCAGAGGAACTGGATGACTTAACACCCGCAAATGCTTCGGGCCAATATTTAGTCTTGTTTGATCCATTAGATGGCTCAAGTAATATCGACATCAATATGTGTGTCGGCACCATTTTCTCCATTTTGACAACAGATGCCAATCCCGTTAGCACCGAAGATTTTTTCCAAAATGGCCGCAAACAAGTGGCTGCGGGATATGTGCTGTATGGCCCATCTACCATGTTGGTCCTCACAACAGGCCAGGGGGTTAACATGTTTACCTTTGATCCTGATCGTAAAGAATTTGTATTGACCAAAGAAAATGTTCAAATTCCACAACAAACTCAGGAGTTTGCCATTAACGCTTCGAATCAGCGTCACTGGGAACAACCTGTACAGCAATATATCTCGGAATTACAAGCCGGAAAAACTGGTGTGCGTGGCAAGGATTTCAATATGCGCTGGGTGGCCTGTATGGTCGGTGATGTGCATCGTATCCTGACTCGCGGCGGCGTTTTCCTTTACCCTTATGATTTAAAAGAGCCTAAAAAAGCCGGACGTTTACGTTTGATGTACGAGGCCAATCCAATGAGTTTTCTGGTCGAACAGGCAGGCGGTAAATCTTCAACCGGTCGTCAGGACATCATGGATGTACAGCCAAATAATTTACATCAACGTATTCCTGTTATTTTAGGTTCCAAAGAAGAAGTTGAACGTGTTGTAAGTTATCATCAAATTTAATTTTTATTGATTCGGGCTAAATTTAGCCCGACATTACTTGAGCCAATATATGCCACAATTTATCCAATCGAAAGACAATCCAAAACTGAAACACTTACGTGGATTAATTGAACAAGCCAGCTTGCGTAAAAAACAGCAGCAAACTGTACTGGAAGGCTCTCATATCCTTGAAAGCTATCTTCATACAGGCCAACAACCAGGTTGTATGTTCACCACAGAACAAGGTTTTGAACATCCGGACAATCAGGATGCACTGGCACTCTCTACCTGCCCTGTGTTTATCATTACCGAACAATTATACAAAAGTGTTAGTCCTCTGGTTCAGACCACACCACTGCTGGCAATTATTGATTTGCCACAGATTGAACAACGTTGGTTCGGCACACAGGACACATTGATTTTGGACAAGATTCAGGATCCCGGTAATGTTGGCACCTTACTTCGCTCTGCGGCAGCGTCTGGAGTAAAACAGGTCTTAACCATAGCAGGAACCGCAAGTTTGTGGTCGCCCCGAGTATTACGTGCTGCAATGGGAGCACACTTCTCCTTGGCCTTGTTCGAATCAATTGAATATGAACATATTCTTACTGAGTTTAAAATCCCCATTTATGCCACCAGTTCACATCGCCCGGTAAGTATCTATAATCTCGATTTGACATCACCCTGTGTCTGGATTCTGGGCAATGAAGGTCAAGGCGTTGAAGAAACTTTATTACAACAGGCAACTGCTGTTACCATTCCGCAACCAGGCGGACAAGAATCGTTAAATGTCGCAGTTGCTGGATCAATTTGCCTGTTTGAAATGACCAGACAACGCTTATAAGTAGTGCAACGTAACATTAAGATGGGTTTATGTTGGAAATAAACAATTTCGGTTAAAATAACATTAAACTACATAAATTATTCATTTTATTGTCAACCAATTTTTCCTTCAGAACGTTATATAGCGTGTAGAGGAAAAATGGGTTGTCATATGACAGGACTTTCCATTTCAATGGATTTAATGCCCAAGACCAAAAATACTGCACAACATACCGATGTGCCAATGAGTCTTGAAAAACGCTTACAACTCTTTATGCAAGAGGTAAGTGGTCGTGCGCTAGTGATGATGGAAAACTCATGTCAGGGTCAGCAAGATATTGCAATGGATCTGGTTCAGGAAGCGTTTATTGCTTTACATGAAAACTATCCAGAAAAACCCATGGATGAGTGGTATCCCCTATTTTATACGATTTTAAACAACAAGTTACTGGACTGGCGTAGAAAAGAAGCACGTCGTTCACAACGATTTGGATGGTTGCGTCTAAATCCTTTATCTGATGAAGATGAAGAAATAGACATACCTGATCACAATCAGGTAGAACCAAGTGATTTGATTGATCAGGAGCTAACAACTGATGAAATTCTGAATGCAGTACAGGCTTTACCTGTGCGCCAGCAACAGGCATTCATGTTAAGAGCATGGGAAGGATTCGACACAGCGACAACAGCAAAAATCATGGATTGTAGTGAAGGAAGTGTAAAAACCCATTATCACCGAGCCATACAAAGTTTAAAAATGACATTAGCACATTTGAATTCAAATGATTGAGGGTCATCCGATGAGAAAAGATGATTTAAACGATAAAATTATAGATGCTTTGAATCAAAAAGCAGATAATTTCCCCAAACGGCATGCTGTTATCAGTGGTGTGTTTGCGCGTATTGAAGAAAAACGCCACCAAAAATATAATCGTTGGGGCGTCGGTCTGGCTTTTGCTGCGGCAATTACCGGCCTATCCATCGTACCGAGTACATTAATGCCCAATTATGATGATCAGCCAAAAATGGTGGTTAATACACCAAAACTTACCCCACAACTTGCCGATGACTTGGAAATGCTACTGGTTTTAGGTGAGGATATCCCTCATGGCAGTTAAGCTTCACCGGACTGTTTTAATTATGTCTTTACTTAGTTTTACTGCGATTAGTTATGCAGGATTAGATCGCTTCTGGAAAGCGTCTAAGGAAGATGATATCGAACAACAGTTTAATGAGTGTGATCATCTAACCAAAGAACAGCAGCAACAACTCATTAGCACTTATCAATCTATTCGTGAGGAAGAGCAGCAGTTAAACTTAAAACAACGCATGGATTGGTTCTGCCAACTTAGTAATGATGAGCAACAGCGTATGCGTATTGCATGGCAAAATATGAGTACACAGGAACGCAATGCGCTTAAGAAAAAATTACAAACCACAACGGATTTAGAAAAACGCGCGCAAATTCGGCGTGATATTCTATCCAAATATACAATCAATTAATTTTTGATATCAACAGCAGAGAAGGCTAAATTTAGCCTTTTCTGCCATAAGCAATTATTTCTTTCTGTAGTTTCGTACTGCCGCCATACCCATTAAAGCCAACACACTCAACCAACCCAAACTACCACCGCCACTGTTATTACTTTTGCCACTTTCTGTACTTATTAATTTTACCGTTGCAGTATTTGATAATTTTGCATCCGCATCAAAAAACTCGTAAGTAATCGAATAGTTAAACACATTAAAGCTGCTTTTCGGTTTAATGGAAATTTTACCACCATAACACAGAGCTCCCGACTCATCAGGACAAGCTCTCGTATGCTCGGCAACAATGGTTAAGTTATTATCAATACTCCCGAATTTTATTGGCGCACTCACCCCATCCGGATAAACATAAAATGCCTTCTTCCCGGCTGGATAATTGATCTGATCAGATGACCCGTCGCCATTATCATGGTCATTGGCTAAGACATCAAGATCGACCTGCTGATTCGTTCCATATTGCATGGTATATGCATCATTGATGGCAATTGGTGCAATATTAACAAAAGAAGCCTGAGCCAAACCAACAGATTGAATTGATGTATCAGACTTTAGCTGAATGGTATATTTACAATAACTATAGTCACCTGCGGCTGATTGCTTATCATCAGTCCGATACATCACTAATTGCTGAAGTGTACTGTCCCACTCACATCTAAGCTCAGGATCATTCTCACTCGGCAGATTATTCACATTTCCGGATAAAAATACATCCTGCCCTGTCCCTAATGCTTCAGTTTTCACCATATAAAGGTCTGCACTAAATTGCTGAATCACCCGAGAACCATCATTATTCTGAATTTCCTGCGGTACACTATTGGCAAATACATCAAAATAAACCTGACGATATTTTTGCGCTGCTTTGTAATCTATAATCTTTTGAGCATATAGATCTCGCTGAATCTTATAAAATGTTAGGAATTCTACGGGAGTATTTGAATTATCAATTAACGCTTGATAATCATCTCTCTGTTTAGCCAATGTTGTGATCAAACCGACTTGAGATGAATTAGTATTAGAGAGATCGGACGCAGAAAGCCGGACTAATTCCGTCGCGCCAATATCACAGGAATTATTATTCGTTTCCAATAATTGCAGACTATCTACCAATCGTGTAACACCACGCTGATCGACACTGGTACATTCTGCATTACTACCACTTACATTGATCAATGGATTGGTAGCATACCCCTGTAAAAAATACATCGGCATAAATGCAGTCACATCGGTTGCTGCCTGTAATCCCGTCATCACAGATGCTTGAGCAACACCACTTAAATCAATGGTCTTTGTATTCTCATCTTTCAAGGTATCATGCGGCATATCGCAATAACCAGCACTATTTGATGATTTCACTAAAGCATTATACGACAAGCGCAAATTGGCAGTCGCTGTCTCTGCCAGTTCACCGAGTAAATAGCGACAGGAATAGCCTTGATTATAGGCAAGCAAATTATATTTAAGTGTCTTTGCAGCAATACTGTCATAGAGAAAGGTACTATAGGCAGTATTATTCACAATGGTATTGCTAATTAAACTCAAACTACTGCTATTACTTAAAATTGAACTGGAATTGTTATTGGGCAGACTATCGCCAGTAAATTTAATAATACTACCACCAGCATCTGCATTACTCGATGCTGTATTTTCAGCAATGGTATTGGCATTTAATGCAAGCTTAGGTTCACCACAAAACTCAAGAATACTTTTACTGCTTGTATCGCCATTTTTAATCACAGAAGAATTGGTCAACGTAATTGTACGCTCTGTAAAAACCAGATTATCAAGACAGCTCATGCCCAGCACTGCACCCGTAGGTGCCTGATTATCGGAAAATGTACTATCGGTAATGCCTACTGCACTATTTATTCCAGACAGATAAATCGCACCGCCATTTTCAGTTGCCGAAGAATTGTCGATCACCACCCGATTTAAATACAATGCGCCGCCAGTTTGGATTGCCCCTCCCCGATTAGACTTACCCTTTGTCAAACGTAGTCTATTTAAAGTTAAAGTTGCTTTTCCAGCAGTGGTATCAATTAAACCAAAACTTCCATTACCCTGTATCGTGGTTTGCAAAGCTGTACGTCTAGGGTAATCACCTGTAATTACATCTTTTTCCTCAGCAATTGAGTCCAGTGCACCGTATATACTGACCAGAGAACGTGGGGTCAAAGGCTTGCTAATTTGATATATACCCGCCTTTAATTGAATAATATCTGTGACACTTGCAGTAGTTTTCCCCGCACTACACCCCCCATAGGCTTTATTCTGATAAGCAGCAGTCAAGGCTTCGCGCAATGAACAGGCATTGGCATTCTCTCCATCTTCATCATCAAAAGTCGTCACATAAATTACAGTATCGTCTGAGGTTGCCGCCAGCAATGGGAAGGTCGCAAGCACAGAGATCGCAAACAAAGCTTTTTTATAGTTTTTCATCTTAACGCTCCGTGTTAAGCTTTTGTGCGTCGGCGTAATGCCAACAGCACTAATCCTAAAATACTCAATCCACCGAATGCACCACCTGAAACTTTAATTTTCTCACTTTTAAAATCATCTGGCGGATTCTGTAAAATTCTGGCCGGAATCACAATATCCCGATCCGTTTCCGATTCTGAAAAACGTGAGGCAGTGGTCACTATTCTTAAATTAAACTCATCCAGACCATGCCAATTAGAATTAGGGCGATAAACCAGCTTGCCATTTTCATCCAGTGTAAGCGTACCTTTGGATTGGGGTGTTGCTGTACTTTGTTCAATACGCAAGCAACCAATGGTCCATGGATTACCATTTGGATCTATATCTCTACCAAATACATTTTTGCATTCTTCTGCTGGCAACAACTCACCATCAGCCAGATTATCAGCAATGCTCATTTCGGCAATTTCGCCATAAAAAATGCTTTGACCAACACGGGAAATATTATCACTACTAACCACAAGCTCTATTGCGCCGAGATCACAATGCACTGCATTGGCACGTGTTAGGCCACGCTGATCGGTACTTTGACAGGTAAATTGCCCTTGACCTGTGCCATCACTATACAAACGACCACGGTTAACGATAGGTGAATCAAGGATTGTTTGATAAGTCGATAATAATCTTGGTTTAAAAAAACCTAGAAAAGCATTGTCAGGGGTTCTAAAAGGACATAATAATCCTTTGGCCGGAGGAAGATTACAATTGCCTTCGCTACTTGAACCTGCAAATAATTGATTATTGGATTGTGTCGATAAATCAATATTTTCATTGCCGGCTTCGCCTGTTCCACACAATGCACGACTCGCTACCAAATTGTTATAAAATAAGGATTTGTCACCTGATGCAAAGGTGCAATCCACATTATTATTCCCTGCCAGAATGCTATTGGAAAGATGGGCTTTGCCTTTTGGCGCATCAAAATACAAGCCTTTGCTATTATCCACTATGGTGACATTATTGGCGTAAACACCATCACGTAAGTTCACTAGATAGCCTGTATTTTTAAACAGTGTGCTATTTAAAATATAAGCAGCCCGAATAAAACTATCGGTACCCGTTGTTTCATCATCAAATGCATTGGCCGAATAAATAATACTGCCGTTACTGTCGGTTGCCGTATTGTTACGAATGACACTATTACTTATTCTAAATAATGGCTGACCTAAATAAAGTGCTGCTCCATTTTTTGCTTTATTCTCGGTAAAAATAGAATAACTAATGGTGACAGCGCCAGCAGAATAAGTATTATTACCTACAATCAAACCATCACTATAAATTGCCCCACCCTGATTGGCATAACCCTGAGAAATTTTTGAATAGGCAATTACCAAAGCTTCGCGGTTATAAATAATGCCACCTGAGTCTGCGCAGATACTCGTGCTACCACAGCCCTGTAAATTGACTTGGGTTAAATTGACCGTCAGTTGACTAATATCGGACTTACCATCATTAATATTAAACAAACGGTGATTACCGGAGGCTTTAATTGTGGCATTGTGCAAACCAATACCAACTGTATCAGATGACAGATCATTATTTTGAGTTTGTATGCTCAGTGCTGCCTTAATGTCTATGGCTTGATCCAGCGTATAAACCTGATCAGATTCAAGCAAAATCGTTGCAGTCGCATCTTCACCACCACAACCGTTATAACCTGCCTTCTTCTTATCTTCGTCACTTAAATACTCATTGACATAAGTAATCGCTTCACGCAAGGAACAAATATCATCGTCTTTGACCAGATCTTCTGTTGTGGTGACCTGTATTGTGGCATAGGAATGCCCAGCTAGAAATAACAGTCCAACACCAATGCCCTTTTTAAGCATTTACCTACTCCTTAAGAAATGCCGTATTTTTTGTTTTTTATGGCAAGCACTATGCCAATCTATTTCGCTATCCTTTCTCGCAGCACTACTGCTGCGACAAATCAATATCCTAGGTATTAATGACTATACTCATCAATCAGTGCAAAGATTTGTTTTAACTTTACATTTGAAAGTTTGAGCTGGTGCCCTTTTAGCAATTGCTCAAGTTTTTCCAGCGTTTGTAATAGCGTGGCTGTTTTTTGCGGTCCATGCAATAGCAGATAATCAACAATTGTCTGTTCAAAATGCAAACCGCGTCTCAGCATAACAGCCTTTAATAGCGCTTGTCGATCATTAAACTGTTGACCATTGGGTATACGGATACTGACCGCCTGTGTCAAGCGTGACTGTAAATCGGGGAATTGTAATTTTAGTTCTGTCGGGGCAAAACGCGAAGAAAACACCAGTTGCCCAGTGCCTTCATAGTTTAAATTAATTAAATGAAAAATGGCTTTTTGCCATTGTAACATGCCATTAATCGCCTCAATATCGTCCAATGCAACCAAATCGTAAGTATCCAGTGCATGGATGGCTTCCACAGGCGCATCAAGTAATTCCAGCAATGAAACGTTGATTGCTGTCTTGCCGACATCAAGATAAGAGTCACAAATCGCACTTAATAAATGCGACTTGCCTGTTCCAGCTTCACCATAAATATAAAACTGCTTGATTAACCCTGTATGTAATTGTCGAATATTATCAATTACAGGTGCCCAACTTGGACCTGCAAAATCACTTATTTTTGCATCCAAATAAGGTTCAATATCAAGCTGTAATTGACGCATGTTGACATTACCTCATTGTTTATCATGGCTAGGTTTATTTAGAACTATCATCTTTATTGGCATTATCTGTCTGTGCGATATCATAACGGGTATTTTTATGGGTACTGTCCTGATTCATTGATGTACTTAAATCAATATTTTCAATGTGTTCAGTTGTGACAACAGGCTGTGCACCATATAAACGGCTTCTTTCATAACTGGCACGAAGATGTCTTAATAATACAACAATTATCGCAGCAACGGGTAAAGCAATCAGCATTCCCGCAAAGCCAAGTAACTGTGCCCCGGCAAGTACAGAAAACACCACGGCAACTGGAGATAATCCAATTTTATCGCCCAATAAAAATGGCTGTAAGATATAACCTTCTACCGCCTGACCAATCATAAACACCAGAAAAACCAGCGCTAAATGCACCCAGTCCATGCCAAATTGTAAAAATGAAGCAATCACTGCTGCCACAATACCCACGGCAAAGCCCAGATAAGGAATGATACTTGCCAGCCCCGCCACCAAACCAATAATCAATCCGACATGCAGACCAATTAACTGTAAACCAACGGCATAAACCAGACCAAGTAAAATCATGACCAAAAATTGCCCTTTGACAAAAGCCCCCAGCACTTCATGGCATTCACGGGCAATTTGTACCACATCAGTTTCCATCGGACGTGGAATAGTACGACGCATGTGCTGCAACATTCTTTCCCAATCCAGTAAAAAATAGAAGGCAATGATGGGCACCAGCACCAATGTTCCGCCAATCTGGATAAAACTTAAACCAGATTGTGCCAGTCGCAGTGCGATATCCTGAATATTATCGACACTATAATTGGTCTGGATATAATCCATAACAGTCACAGACAATTCATCAGTATTGATTTCCATCGGCTCAAGATTAAAAGTCGTCGACGCCCAAGGTAGAAATGTTTCGTTAATCCAATGAATCATCTCTGGAATATGATCTCTAGCATACATCAACTGCGCCCAGATCATGGGAACAAGAAACCACCCCACCAGTGTCAATCCAACAATAATCAAAATAAAGACCGTTGAAATCGCAAGCCACCGTGGCAAACCAATTTTTTGCATTTTTTCGACCAGTGGACTAAACAGATAAGCCACTAAAAATGCAATCACAAACGGGAGCACTACGGGTAATAGTAAATAGATTACCCATAAGAAACTGGCGATGCCAGCAAGGATAAATATTCTTTTTAGCATTGGGTCATGCATAATTATGTATCTCAATCATTTTGATGTGTATTTTACTCGCATTAAGTAAAATATTTTTAAAAAAGATAACATTTTATGTGAGAAAAACCATAAGAGTTTTGTAGATTCAGGTATAATCAGCCGCCAATGCGGAGACTTCACTTATGAGCAACTCAACTTCTACTTCAAACACTGGTTTAAGCTACAAAGATGCTGGTGTCGATATCGAAGCTGGCGACTTACTCGTCGAGCGAATTAAATCGGTAGCAAAACGGACGACACGCCCTGAAGTCATGGGTGGACTCGGTGGTTTTGGCGCATTGTGCAAAATTCCCAAAGGTTATGAAGAACCTGTTCTGGTTTCTGGGACTGATGGTGTGGGAACCAAATTAAGACTGGCATTACAATTGAACAAGCATGACACGATTGGTCAGGATCTTGTTGCAATGTGCGTTAATGACCTCTTGGTAACTGGTGCAGAACCTTTATTTTTCCTTGACTACTATGCAACCGGACATCTCAATGTCGATGTGGCGGCCAATGTAGTGACCGGAATCGGTGTAGGCTGCGAACTTGCTGGTTGTGCGCTGGTCGGTGGCGAAACTGCCGAAATGCCGGGTATGTATGAAGGTGAAGATTACGACCTTGCCGGTTTTTCTGTGGGCGTGGTTGAACACAGCAAAATCATTGATGGTTCTAAGGTCAAAGCTGGTGATGTGCTGATTGGTCTGGCATCAAGCGGTGCACATTCGAATGGTTATTCATTAGTACGCAAAATTATTGATGTCAAAAATATCGATTTAAATACCGAGCTTGATGGCAAAGTATTAAGTCAAGTGGTGATGGAACCAACCCGTATTTATGTCAAGCCTATACTAAAATTGTGCAAACAGGTTGATGTTCATGCCATGGCGCATATTACGGGTGGTGGCTTACCTGGTAATGTACCTCGTGTCCTTCCTGATGGCTTACGCGCACGTATTGACGAGCAATCATGGCAATGGCCAGCTTTGTTCAAGTTCTTACAGGAACAAGGACAAGTTGAACAATTTGAAATGTATCGTACCTTTAACTGTGGTGTCGGTATGATCATTGCGGTGGATGCAAGCGACGCTGAACGTACCATTGAAATCCTGAACAGTCAGGGTGAGACAGCGTGGAAAATCGGTGAGATTGAAGCAGATGCAGCATCAGTAAAAAATGCTGATGAAAAAATTCGTGTTATCTTCGCTTAACTTATGCGTATAGCTGTTCTGGTTTCAGGCCATGGTAGCAATCTACAGGCATTAATTGATGCCAACCTCTGTGGCGAAATTGTTGGTGTTTTAAGCAACAAAAACACTGCCTATGCGCTTGAACGGGCCAGACAAGCCAATATTGACACAGCTGTCATTTCACATCAGGACTTTCCAACACGGGAAAGTTTTGATGCACAAATGCACCAGCAACTATTGGCATGGCATGTTGATCTGGTGGTGCTCGCAGGTTTTATGCGAATTTTGACGCCTGATTTTGTCAAAAAATGGGAAGGTCGAATGTTGAATATTCACCCTTCTCTGCTACCTGCTTATAAAGGCATGCATACACATCAGCGGGTTCTCAATACCGGTGATAGATTACATGGCTGTACTGTACATTTTGTCACAGCCGAACTTGATGCAGGACAAGCCATTGCGCAAGCTGTATTATCTGTTACCGCTCATGATAATATAGAAACACTAGCACAGCGTGTTCATCAACTCGAGCATTTTATTTATCCGCAAGTTGTTCAGTATTTCTGTATAAAACAACTGGTCTGGCATAATCATCAAGCCTATCTTAACAATCAACCCCTATTAAAACCAATTCGTTTTATCAAATAATCTTTAAGCACAAGTGTTCGATTATCTTTAAAGACAATACATTGTGCTAAAGCATACTATTTATTGACCTTATGTATTTTTTTTGAACTCACCAGTAACTAAAATAAAAGTATAAATTTCAATCAAATAACAAAAAACATTGGCTTTCACTACAATTTTATTCGTTTTTTTTCATAGATCAGTTATATTTAGCACATAGTGAAGAAATCACTACATCTTTACTCATTTTGCATACAGTTTTTACTTTTTGACGAGGTTTAAACAACATTGCAAATACGATAAAGATTAGTTTAAACCTCTTTTTCATGGATCGATGACAATGAAAATTAAGACGCTTACAGCTGCACTTGCATGTGCTTTACCTATGACTGGTGCTTTCGCAGCCGCACTAGACCGCTCTGGGCAATCAATTTCTTCCTTTTTACAACCTGGAAATTATTTTGAAGTTGGTGGATCTGTATTAGCTCCTGATGTATCTGGAAAAGAAAATTCAGGAAATAAAATAAGTGATATGGCGCAAAGTTACGCTTTCGCCAGTGCAGCCATTAAAATTCAAGCCACTGACAATTTTTCTGTAGGCTTACTTTTTGACCAGCCATTCGGCGCCAAAGCTGCATATTCTGGCGATAATATTTTCGTGTCAAAACCAACCAATAATGTACTCGGTGCCTTGCCTGTAACAACAGCTCAATTGGCTGGTGCAGCGGGTTCTACAGCACCTACAGGAAATACAGAGGTTAGTGTGGAAACACATAATCTTGCTTTAATTTTTGGTTTTCAACCGAATGAAAATTTCAACTTCTATGCTGGACCAGTCTATCAAGAAGTGAAAGGTGATGTAAGTTTAAGAGGTTCAGCCTATAGCTTATATAACGGTTACGATGCACATATCAAAAATACTGACGGCTGGGGATGGCTTGCTGGTATTGCCTACCAAATTCCTGAGATTGCATTAAAAGCATCTTTAACTTATCGTTCAGAAATTGATCATGATGTTAACATTGAAGAGCGTACACCTTTAGTTGATGATTTAACCACTGCTGCCGGTAACGGAGCTTTAGCACAATTGATGCAAAGTTTAGGAAGTAATCCAAATATTGCACCTTTACTTCCATCAATACAAGCAGCAATTGGTGGTGCAATCGCAGCCAATGGTGCATCAAGTAAAGAAACCAGAATTACGACACCGCAATCAGTTAATCTGGATCTACAATCAGGCATCATGGCTGACACTGTGGCTTTTGTAAATATTCGCTGGGTAAACTGGGAAGACTTTGCACTTAGACCTTATAAATTTGGTGCTATCTCAGAGCAAGTGGGTGGATTACTCAATCCATCACGACCAAATGGTTTCAATCTGGTTCAATATTCCAAGGATCAGTGGTCTGTAACCACAGGTGTAGGACGTAAATTTAATGATAAATGGGCTGGTAATGCTTCTGTAGGTTGGGATAGTGGTGCTGGTAATCCTGTTACCACATTAGGACCAACTGAAGGCTACTGGAATGTCGGTCTGGGTTTACAATATAGCCCAGCACCAAACTACTTTGTTGCTGGTGGGGTAAAATACTTTTGGTTAGGTGATGCCAAAGCACAAACCGGTGCTCAAGCTGGAAGTGACCAATATGTTGCAGAATTCGCTGATAACGATGCAGTCGCTTATGGTTTAAAACTTGGCTATCGCTTCTAAATTCTTATTCAAGTATAGATACATTTAATCACATAAAAATAGGGCA
The DNA here is from genome assembly GCF_900096995.1 of Acinetobacter puyangensis. Classification (GTDB taxonomy): domain Bacteria; phylum Pseudomonadota; class Gammaproteobacteria; order Pseudomonadales; family Moraxellaceae; genus Acinetobacter; species Acinetobacter puyangensis. The sequence continues at coordinate 568,738 of NZ_OANT01000001.1, read as the reverse complement.
TTTGAAATGCCCTATTTTTTACTCATTTTTATATGATCAGGCAGGAATATTGCGCTTTGAGACTGCACGAATCGCCTCTTTTAATGCATCATAGCCGTGGATTGCTGGGAATTGAGGAAATTCGGCAATTACATTGTCCGGTGCATCAAATAAAAACCCGTGATCAGCTTCACCTAGCATGGTTGTATCGTTATAAGAATCGCCTGCGGCAATCACACGAAAATTCAAACCATGTAATGCTTTAACCGCTTGACGTTTTTGATCAGGTTGACGTAGTTTATAAGCCGTCACATTACCCTGTGCATCAGTTTCCAGTTTATGACAAAAAATTGTTGGCCAGCCCAATTGCTGCATTAAAGGATGAGCAAATTCATAAAAGGTATCTGATAAAATAATAAGTTGAAAATGTGTACGCACCCATTCTACAAACTCTTTTGCACCCGGTAATGGTCCCATATCGGCAATAACAGCCTGAATATCTGGTAAACCCAAGTTATGTTGTTTTAAAATATTTAAACGTTGTGTCATCAGCACATCGTAGTCTGGAATATCACGCGTGGTCGCTTCCAATTCTTTAATACCGGTTTTTTTGGCAAAATTAATCCAAATTTCCGGGACCAATACGCCTTCTAAATCTAAACAAACAATTTCCATGGAACTTTCTCAAAGGTGGCTGATGTTTGTCCGGCATATTAGCATAAAGCCTATCATTTATTAACTTAGCACATTAAATTTAATATGGTTTTATTTTGAATTGAATTGCAAATTAACTGTTATTGAAAAAGAAATCCGCCCTTGTTAGAGCGGAATATCCATCATCAGATGAAGTGTTTTACTCGTCATTTAGTAAAGCTGTACTCATCCCTACTGTACTAAATCCGGCATCGACATAGAGAATTTCTCCAGTAATCCCCGATGCCCAAGGTGAACACAGAAATAAGGCTGCATTCCCGACTTCTTCGATGGTGACATTGCGATGCAATGGTGAAGTTTTTTCATTGACATCCAGCATTTTACGGAAAGATTTAATGCCACTTGCCGCCAATGTACGAATTGGCCCTGCGGAAATTGCATTAACACGAATACCTTCTGCACCCAAACTTGAGGCCAGATAACGTACACCCGCTTCGAGGGATGCTTTTGCCAAGCCCATGACATTATAGTTCGGCATCACACGCTCTGAACCCTGATAAGTCAGTGTCAATAAACACCCCTGACGTGCTGTTAACAATGGACGTGCTGCACGCGCCATGGCAATAAAACTGTATGAACTGATGTCATGGGCAATTTTAAACCCTTCACGACTGGTCACTTCAGTAAAGTCACCATCAAGTGTTTCAGCTGGTGCAAAACCAATGGAATGAATTACGCCATCCAGACCATCCCAATGCTGCGCCAGATCAGCAAACGCCTGTTCAATTTGTGCATCATCAGCGACATCGCAGGCAAAGACTAGATTCGAGTCCAGTTGTGCAGCAAAGTCATCTACCCTCTTTTTTAATTTTTCATTTGGATAGGTAAATGCAAGTTCTGCACCTTCGCGGTGAAGTGCTTGAGCAATACCATAAGCAATCGATAATTTACTGGCAATCCCAGCGACCAAAAAGCGTTTTCCGGCTAATAACCCTTGACTCATATGAACAATCTCAAACCATCTAAAAACTGTCCCATCATGCCGAATATTCGATAGCAATGTAAAGGTTGAAATCTTCCAAAATTTTAAGCTCAAAAAAAATAGCCTTGCAATGCGCAAAGCTATTTTTATATTTATACCCTAAGGTATAAAATAAATTTCAGGGTTAATCGTTGTTGAGTAGCCCGATCAAACGCAAGAAAGAAATATACATCCAGACCAGTGTAGCCAACAATGCAATTGCGCAGAGCCATTCAAAACTTTTAGGTGCGCCATTGGCAGCGCCATTTTCAATCAGGTCAAAGTCCAGAATCAGGTTAAGCGAAGCAATGATTGCAACAAACACGGCAAAACCAATGCCTAACCAAGAACTTTCAAACAATCCCGGAATTGAGCTACCAAATGCCAATGTCATGATCCACTGCACCACAAATACCGCCAAAATCGCAATACTGGCAGAAATCACCACGGCTTTAAATTTTGCAGTGGCTTTAATAATACCAAAGCGATATAAAGCAAACATAGTTAAGGCACTGGCAAATGTTGCCAATAATGCCTGCGATGCAATGCCCGGATAACGCATTTCAAAAAACAGAGAAATACCACCTAGGAATACACCTTCAAGCAATGCATAAGGCACAGCCAGAGTTGGCGCAAGATTGGTTTTAAATGTCGCAATCATTGCCACAACAAAAGAACCGATTGCACCAACCAGCAAACCTGCATTGGCAATGCTATAGGCACTTGTCATGGCACAATAGATATAAAATGCAACACCGACCAGTGCTGCAATAACGGTAAGCATGACAGATTTTTGCACAGCCCCTTCAACACTCATAGGGTGGCTATAATCTGCCCTGACTTCCACACGAGAAAGAATCGGGTTATTACTTTGCATAAAACTGATGTCCCATTAAACTGATTGTTAATTATAAAATTTGAAGCACAACTGGAATACAGAGATACGGTATCCCACTTTATTTAATTGGTTCAATGTAGCATAAAACAATGTAAAATTTGTATATTTATTTTATCTCTTAAATTCTAAAAAGATGCTTACGATCGTAAGCATCAGATAGGCACAATTATAATTAAAAGGTTTTAAATATAATAACTTAAACTAAAAATTCAGATTTTATTGTTATTTTAGTTCAACACGGAAAAAGTATTCACGGTAATATTTGAGTTCACGAATAGAATCACGAATATCATCTAAAGCCAGATGGGAGGCATCTTTCTTCAAACCACTCATGATTTCAGGCCGCCAACGTTTTGCCAATTCTTTTACAGAAGACACATCCAGATTACGATAGTGAAAATACTGTTCAAGTTCCGGCATTAACCGATGCATAAAGCGGCGATCTTGGCAAATTGAGTTGCCGCACATTGGGGAAATTTTTGCATTCACCCATTTTTTTAAAAATTCAATAGTTTGTTGTTCGGCATCGCGCGCAGTTAACTGACTACGTCGTACACGTTCAATCAAACCTGATTGGCCATGCTGACGTGTATTCCATTCATCCATGGCATTGAGGATTTGGTCAGATTGATGAATCGCCAATACCGGCCCTTCGGCGAGGATATTTAGCTCATCATCAGTAATAATTGTTGCAATTTCAATAATCTGATCTTTATCGGTATCTAAACCTGTCATTTCAAGATCAATCCAGATTAAACGTGTGTCGGCAGCGCTGCTCATGAAAATTCTTACTTATCCTGTTTGTTTCAATATACATATTAGCAAAATTTTTTGTTGCACACTGTAAATATACCTACTCTTCATGCTATTTTTGCCTATCCCAATTTTTTATGACGATATCGAGGATGAATGGCTTTAATTCGTAAGCGACGTTTAACCGAACAGCAACAGCGCCGTATTGAAAAGCAGCAAAAAAATCGACAACAAGAATTCGATCATGATTTGGATATCGAAGGTCTGATTGTGCAACATTATGGACGTCAACTGGAGGTACAAGTCTGCTCACTGCCAAAATCCCCACCTGCCGCCCCTCAAACCATTGAAGGTGAACCCGAAGTATTCTGGCGTCCCATTCAACTCGGTGATATCTGGCGTTGTCATACCCGTACCAATCTGGATGCCTTAATTACCGGTGATCGTGTAACGTGGCAAGCTGATCCAAATACCGGTCTGGGTGTGATCACAGCCCTACATCCGCGTACGTCATTATTAAGCCGCCCTGATCGATATCATAAATTAAAACCTGTTGCAGCGAACGTCGGTTTAATTGTGATTATTTTTGCACCCTCACCAGAACCTTCGGCAGGTCTGCTTGATCGCTATCTCGTTGCCTGTGAGAATGCAGATATTCAACCATTATTGGTGCTCAATAAGGCAGATTTATTAACAACAGATTCCCAAGCCAACGCATTTCTGGAAGAATATCAAAAACTGGGCTATGACACCTGTATCACACACGCCAATGCAGCGGAAGACAGCCCGTATCACCCACGATATTTGTCGCAAAAGATTCAGGATCAAACCGTGGTATTTGTCGGGCAATCCGGTGTAGGTAAAAGCTCTTTAATCAACACCATGATTCCAGAAGCTGCTCAAAAGACCAATATTATTTCTGAAAATTCGGCACTCGGGCAACATACGACGACGTCGACCCGTTTAATTCAGTTTGGCACACAGGGCGCATTGATTGATTCTCCCGGGATTCGTGAATTTGGTTTGTGGCATTTGAGCGAAAAGAATATTTATGCAGGTTTTCCGGAGTTTGAGCCATTTTACGGACAATGCCAGTTCCGTAACTGTACCCATCAACATGAAAAAAAATGTGCTTTACGTGATGCCGCAGCTCAGGGGCTGGTACTGCAACGACGATTGAATAGTATGAATCGTCTGTTGAATGAACTTGAGGATGCAGAAAAATCCTAAATTGCGATTAAATGCGCTTGAAGTTCGATTTTATAGCACCATATATGCGTTATACTGTGCTCGATTTAGATATTAACATAAGGTGAATTGTGGAACGTTGGTTCGAATTTATGGGTAATCACCCAATTTTGTTTGGCATTCTGGGTGTTTTGATTATCCTATTCTTCGTGTTTGAAAGCCGTCGTAGTGGTCGTAAAATTTCACCACAATCTTTAGGTATCTTAACGAAAGCACAAAATGCCATGCTGATCGATTTACGTGACGGTAAAGACTTTAAACAAGGACATATTAGCGGTAGTCGCAATATTCCTTATAGTCAACTTGAAAAACACGTAGAAGAATTAAAAACCACTGATCGTCCTTTGATCTTTATTTGCAATATGGGTCAGGTTGCAGGTACTGCATTACAAAAAGTTGGGCATCAGGATAGTTACCGCTTAGATGGTGGAATTATCAACTGGAAAGGTCAAGGTTTACCTTTAGTCAAATCTAAATAAATTGGAGCGTACAAGCATGACAGCGAATGTTGTTGTTTATTCTACAACTGTGTGCCCTTATTGTATTCGTGCCAAACAATTGCTCGAACGTAAAGGGATCGCATACCAAGAAATTAATTTATCAACAGAACCAGCAGAAGTACGCAGCGAATTGATGCAACGCACCCATCATCGTACCGTACCGCAGATTTTTATTAATGATCAATTTATTGGCGGCTTTGACCAGCTTTATGCCTTAGAGCGTCAGGGTCAGCTTGATCAGCTTTTAAACAACTAAGCACTCACTTCCATTTAATCAAGGATTCAACAATGAGCGAAGAACAACAAGCAGCACAATCACAACTGGCGCTTGAACGTATTTATGTAAAAGATGCTTCTTTTGAAGTACCTGGGGCACAAGTTTTTACCAAGGAATGGCAACCGGAATTAGGGATTAACCTGTCTTCTGCTGCCGAGCAACTTGATCCGACACATTATGAAGTGGCATTAAAAGTTGTGGTTACTGCAACCAATAACGATGAAACTGCATTTATTGTGGATGTGACGCAAGCCGGGATTTTCTTAATTGAAAATGTTGAGCAAGAACGTCTACCATATATTTTAGGCGCATATTGCCCAAATATCTTATTCCCTTTCCTGCGTGAAGCAGTGAATGATTTGGTCAGCAAAGGCAGCTTCCCACAATTATTGCTTAGCCCAATCAACTTTGATGCTGAGTTTGAAGCGAATATCCAACGCTTACAACAAGCAGATGCTGAAGGTCAGGCTTAATCAAACCAAACCTATCTAGCCGGACAAAGCTTGCGCCTTCAATTTAAAGTCGGATGTTTTAACGGTGATATGGTAGTGTAGAAAATAGGGAAATGACGATGATCATTTCCCTATTTTTATGTTTTCGATTTGAACTAAGATATTGGCTTGGTGATTTTAAGACTAATAAAGTGGATTAGTAAATATCTCAAGGGAACGATTCTGACATGTAGAAACGCAAAAGCTTATATGTTCCATGTTATTCATCTTGGCACAACAAACAAAGTATTCATTAAAAACAATATAAGCGTTCTTCGTAACTGAACTTAATGTCATCTATTTATCACCCAATAAAAATGCCAATCTATTTTCTGATTGGCATTTTAAGTTCAGATTTTAAAAATCTAAGCGAATAGCTTCTTTATTTATCACGATTACGTTTACGTTCATTCTCAGTCAAATAACGCTTACGGATACGGATTGATTTTGGTGTCACTTCAACCAATTCATCATCTTCAATGAATTCCAATGCTTGTTCCAGCGTATATTCCACTGCTGGCGTTAACGTTAATGCTTCATCAGTACCTGATGCACGCACGTTGGTTAACTGTTTTGCTTTGGTTGGGTTCACTGTCATATCATCTGAACGAGAGTTAATACCAATAATCATGCCTTCATATACTTCCAACTGTGGTTTAGCAAATAAACGACCACGGTCTTGAAGGGTAAATAGTGCATAACCAAGACAAGTACCTTGAACCATTGAAATCAATACACCATTTTGACGTTTCGCAACAGTCCCTTGTTTTGCAGGACCATAATGTGAAAAGCTTGATGTCATGATCCCTGTACCGGAGGTCATGGTCAAAAACTCGGAACGGAAACCGATCAGACCACGTGAAGGTACAGTTGCCTCAATACGGATACGACCTTTACCGTCAACTTCCATATTGGTCATTTCACCTTTACGGAAACCCATTTGTTCCATTACAGAACCCTGATGCTGTTCTTCAACGTCAAAAGTTACGTTTTCGTATGGCTCTTGTTTTTCACCATCAATTTCTTTCATGATGACTTGTGGACGTGAAACGCCCATTTCAAAACCTTCACGACGCATATTTTCGATCAATACAGAAAGATGTAGCTCTCCACGACCAGATACCTTGAAGCGGTCTGGACTATCGGTATCTTCAACACGAAGTGCCACGTTATGAATTAATTCACGATCCAGACGTTCACGAATATTACGTGAAGTCACGAATTTACCTTCTTTACCGGCAAACGGTGAATTATTTACCTGGAATGTCATGGATACGGTCGGTTCATCAACAGACAATGGTGGCAATGCTTCAACATTTTTCGGATCACAGATCGTATCGGAAATATTTAATGCATCAATACCTGTAATACAGACGATATCCCCTGCTGATGCTTCTTCTACATCAATACGCTCCAAACCATGATAACCCATGATTTTCAGGATACGACCATTACGGGTTTTACCTTCTTTATCGATCACTGTAACAGGTGTATTTAATTTCACCGAACCACGCTGAATACGACCAACACCAATAACACCAACAAAACTATTATAGTCCAATGATGAAATTTGCATCTGGAATGGACCATCAGCATCAACTGCTGGTGGTTCAACAATATCCACAATTGTTTCGAACAATGGAGTCATATCTTCGGCAAGTTCTTCTGGAGAAGGACCGGCCACACCACGTAAGCCTGATGCATAAACGATAGGAAAATCTAGTTGCTCATCTGTCGCACCAAGGTTATCAAACAGGTCAAATACCTGATCAATGACCCAATCCGGACGTGCGCTTGGTTTGTCGACCTTGTTGATAATTACAATTGGTTTTAAACCACGGGCAAAGGCTTTTTGTGTCACAAAACGGGTTTGTGGCATTGGACCTTCCTGTGAATCAACCAGAAGTAGTACACAGTCAACCATGGACATGACACGTTCTACTTCACCACCAAAGTCAGCATGTCCCGGGGTGTCAACGATGTTGATACGGTATGTGGTATCAGTACGTTTATCCAACCAAGTAATGGAGGTATTTTTTGCAAGAATGGTAATCCCACGTTCACTTTCCAGCGCATTCGAATCCATGATACGCTCAATCTCGCCCGCTCGGTCACCAAGTGCACCAGACTGTTGTAAAAGTTTATCGACTAATGTGGTTTTACCGTGGTCAACGTGCGCAATAATTGCGATGTTACGAAGATTTTTAATATCTGACATGGACTTTGAATGCTACCAAAAAATTTGAGGACAAATTATACAGCAAAAAGCATAGCATTGAGTAGTGACAGTTTCACGACATTTCGACCAGTTTTCATAATTTATATGTTTTTTGCTTTCTCATTGACTAGCTCTCCTTTAGAATACGCTACTTTCGCTACGCTAATGTATTTTTTACATGACTGAATTATCTAAAGATTCCTCAAAACACAATCTAATTTACGGCATTGATGCACGCCCTAAACCACTCGCGGCTTTTTTTGCAGCATTACAACATTTACTTGCGATTTTAGTGCCGATTGTGACACCGGGTTTGCTCATTTGCGGTGCTTTGGGTGTTCCGGCGCATGAAACCACCATGATTTTATCGATGTCGCTGATGATTTCCGGTATTGCAACTTTTTTACAATGCAAGCGTGTCGGACCATTCGGTGCGGAATTATTGATTGTACAAGGCACCAGTTTTAATTTTATTGGTCCGATCATGGCGATTGGTTCAGTGATGATCGCCAATGGTACGCCTTATCAACAAGTGATGTCCGCAATTTTTGGTGTAGTAATCTGTGGCGCATTTATCGAAATGGGTGTTTCACGTATTCTGCCCTGGATCAAAATGTTGATTACCCCGCTGGTCACTGGCATTGTGGTGTTACTCATCGGATTAACCCTGATTAAAGAGGGACTGATTAGTATGGGCGGTGGTTATGCTGCTTTGGGTGATGGCAGTTTTGCCAATAGCGATAATATCATTATGTCATGTAGTGTACTGGCAATTATTATTCTACTGAATCGTATTTCAATCATCTGGATTAAAAGCTCGGCTATTTTAATTGCCTTGGTAATCGGGTATATTCTCGCAGCCTTTATGGGGCATCTAGATTTTACTGCCCTTGGTCAAGCACCGTCTTTTCAGTTGCCCACACCTTTGCATTTTGGTTTGAGTTTTTCCTGGTCATTGTTTATTCCACTCGCCTTTATTTATCTTGTGACCTCACTGGAAGCGATTGGAGATATTACCGCCACCAGCAAGATTTCCAAAGAACCCGTGAGCGGACCGATCTGGATGCAACGGATCAAAGGTGGTGTACTGGTGAATGGTGCAAATTCTTTTCTGGCCGGCATTTTCAATACCTTTCCAAGTTCAGTTTTTGCCCAGAACAATGGTGTCATTCAACTGACCGGTGTTGCCAGCCGTTATGTGGGTCTATGGATTGCCGCCATGCTGATTATTTTGGGTCTATTTCCTAAAATCGCAGCCGTAGTTCAGGCAGTACCACAGGCAGTTTTGGGCGGCGCAGTGATGGTCATGTTTGGCGCAGTTGCCGCTTCAGGGATTAATATTCTGGCCGGGATTAAACTGGATCGACGGGCCTTGTTAATTATTGCCGTATCATTAGGTTTAGGACTTGGTATTGCACAAGTACCGGACTTTTTAAAACATATGCCCGAGATTATCCGTAATATTTTCAGTTCAGGTGTGGCAACTGGTGGCATCGCTGCATTGATCCTGAATTTCGTTCTACCAGATACAAAATCTGAATAAAGTATTTAATTCAGCATGTGTAATGAAGCTTTAAAACTGAGGTGTATAACGATGGATGCAAAAAGTGAAGTGCTTCTACGACAACCTGAACTATTTTCAGGTAATATTTTATTGGTCAATGCACCTCAGGATCAGCTTAGTCAATCACTGGATGCGACAGTTTCGATCTGGAGCTGGAACTTTGCTGACCATCAATACTTTTTGCAATCCGGTTATCACAGTGTATTTGACATTGTCCCGCCACAGCAAACCTTTGATCAGGCAATTATTTTTATTCCCAAAGCCAAAGAATTACTCAACTATGTGCTTGAACATTGCGCCGCAATATTAGGACAGGATAAACCGATTTTTCTGGTGGGCGAGAAAAAAGCCGGCATTGAAGGTGCAGCCAAACAATTACAGGCTTTTGCTAAGCCTGTTAAAATTGATAGCGCACGTCATTGTCAACTCTGGCAAGTCAAAGCCCAGCAGCAACATCAGGTAAAACCGCTAGAGGCATGGCTTAAACATTATCAATATACATTCAAGCAAACCCATCTGGATATTTGTGCTTTACCTGGTGTATTTAGTCAAGACCATCTGGATATTGGAACACAACAAATCCTGCCATTTTTAGCACAGGTCAAAGCAGGTAAAATTCTGGATTTTGGCTGTGGCGCAGGAATCATCTCTGCCATATTGGCAAAATCAAATCCCAAAAATCACATTACTGCGGTAGATATTGATGCTTTTGCTTTACATTCTACACAGCTCACCTTTGCCAGAAATAACATCTCCCCTCAACTGACCACCATTGCCATTACCGATATTCGGGATGTTGATGGTCGCTTTCATGCAATTGTTAGTAACCCACCCTTTCATCAAGGGATTAAAACCCATTATCAGGCCAGTGAAAATCTGTGCCAGTTTTCAAAGGCGCTGCTCAGATCTGCCGGGGAATTATGGATTGTGGCCAACCGTTTTCTAAATTATCAGCCGTTTATCGAAAACAGCTTTGGGCATTGTCAGATTAAATCTGATCAAAACGGTTTTAAAGTCTTTTATGCCAATAAAAAGTAATCTTCATCAGGACGATCTATGACTGACACTTCAAATCAGCATTTACAACGTAAATTAAGTGCACGCCATCTGAATATGATTGCCATTGGTGGTTCAATTGGTACCGGACTGTTTCTTGCCTCTGGCTCGACCATTGCCACCGCAGGACCCGGCGGTGCATTGCTGGCATATGCCCTGATTGGTGTCATGATCTACTTCTTAATGACCAGTCTGGGTGAACTGGCAACGCATTATCCAAGTTCTGGTGCATTTTTTACCTATGGCAGTAAATATGTAGATGAAGGCTTTGGTTTCGCGCTCGGCTGGAATTACTGGTATAACTGGGCAATCACGGTGGCATTTGAACTGGTCGCGGTACAATTCATTATGAAGTTCTGGTTTCCGGAAATTGCCGGTGTATGGTGGAGTGTAATCTTTCTTGCCATTATTTTTACCATCAATGCCATGACCGTCAAAGGCTTTGGTGAAAGTGAATTCTGGTTCTCTATGGTTAAAGTGGTTGCGATTGTCGTCTTTATTGTCATTGGTTTATTTACCATCGGCAAAATCATGCTGACACCAGATGTGAGCGTATTACAGAACTGGACCTATGGCGATGCGCCTTTTGTTGGTGGTTTACAGGCCATGATCGGGATTGCCATGATTGCAGGCTTCTCTTTTCAGGGCACAGAAATGGTCGGTGTTGCTGCGGGAGAGTCTAAAGAACCCCATAAAACCATTCCTTTAGCGATTAAACAGATCTTTTGGCGCATTTTACTGTTTTACATCCTGTGTATTTTTATCATCGGTACCTTGATTCGTTATGACAATCCACTACTGATGCATGCAGCAGAAACAGACAACGTTGCTCTCTCACCGTTTACCTTACTCTACGAACAGGCAGGATTTGCCTTTGCAGCCAGTGTCATGAATGCGGTGATTTTGACCGCTATTCTCTCTGCGGGAAATTCCGGCATGTATTCTTCCACACGTATGCTCTATGATATGGCACATCAAGGACGGGCACCTAAAGTGTTTGCCCGACTTGATCATCGCGGCGTACCGATGAAAGCGCTATATGCCACGACAGTGGTTGCTGCACTTTGCTTCTTAACCACATTTATTGGCGAGCAAACAGTGTTTAACTGGTTACTCAATACCTCCGGCATGTGTGGATTTATCGTTTGGTTAGGCATTGCAATTTCCCATTATCGTTTTCGTAAAGGCTATTTAGCACAAGGCTTTAAACTTGAAGATCTGACTTATCGAGCGCGATTCTTTCCTTTTGCACCTTGGTTTGCATTTATATTGTGTTCAATGATTATTCTTGGACAAAATTATCAAGCACTCACTGCGGGCAAAATTGACTGGCTGGGTTTATTGTCGACGTATATCAGTATTCCATTGTTTTTAATCATTTGGCTGGGTTATAAATGGAAGAATAAAAGCAAAATTATTCCTTATCACAACATGGATGTTCGTCCTTTAAAAATTGATGAAACATAATCTGTTCTTTTTAAAAAGCGGCTAAAATCATGGTCGCTTTGTTAATTTTCAAACTTAAACTGCTGCAACACTTCGGCTGTCATAGGCTTGGCAAAAAAGAAGCCCTGCAATTGCTGGCATCCCAATTTAATTAATATTTCCGCCTGCTCGGACGTTTCCACACCCTCGGCAGTTACAGTTAATCCTAGCTTTGTCGCTAGCTCAATAATGCTCGCCAGAATGGCTTCTTCTTTGGAGTCGGCAATTAAATCAGTAATAAATTCTTTATCGATTTTTAACTCATCTACAGGCAGGTCTTTTAAATAAGAGAAACTCGAATAACCGGTACCAAAATCATCAATAGCGATTTTTATCCCCATTTGTCGCAAACGTTCAAAACTTTTAACACTTAAATCTATATCCCGCATCGCTGTGGTTTCAGTAATTTCAATTGAAAGATGCTCTGGATTAATCTGATAGGTTTGCAAAGCATGTTCCAAATTTTCAAATAAGGCATGATGCTCAAACTGTAATGCGGAAAGATTAATTGCAATCGGATAAAACGGCTGCTCACTTTTTTCCCACTTCTGAATTTGATGACATGCCTGCTGTAACACCCAATATCCGATTGGAATAATTAATCCTGTTCTTTCTGCTTTATCGATAAATAAATCTGGTCCCAAGATTCCCAGTTTTGGATGCTGCCAACGGATCAAAGCTTCAACACCACATAATTGTTTTTGATCATTAAATTTTGGTTGATATAACAGAATAAATTGTTTTTCTTCAACTGCTTTATATAAATCATTTTCCAGTAAAAGTTCACTCTTCAGGTGCTGTGCATCCAGTGTTTCATTATACACCCGATAAGCATTTCGACCTCTTTGTTTTGAGGAGTACATAGCGATGTCGGCATTGATCAATAAATCCTTATAACTCACACCGTGCTGTGGATAGATTGCAATACCAATACTTGCCGAGATGGTTACTTTACGCCCACCAATTACATACGTATGCTGTATGAGATCCAAAGCATTTTGTGCAATATGAACAGCTTCATTGAGATGAGAATCTTCAATAATCAATAAAAATTCATCTCCTCCGATTCTCACCAGTTTATTTTTATGATTTAACAAAATCTGCATGCGTTGTACAACTGCAATCAATAGCTGATCACCGATTTCATGTCCAAATGCATCATTCACTACTTTAAAACGATCCAGATCTATATATAAAATGGCAATTTCTTTTCTGGATTTTCGATGATTTATAATTAACTGCTTAACATACTCTTCTACAAAATTACGATTGGGAAGTTTGGTTAAATGATCCTGTATCGTCAATTGTGCCAGTTGCAAATTTAGTTTTTTTAAATCTCGACTTTTTTGTTCTAATTTATATTCAAGTAATAAAATGCATAAACTGACAACGATCACCACCAAGATTAAAAATAAAACGATATAAAATAAGTCCTTATAGCTTACGTAATTCAAATAATGCAATCTAATTGTTAATAAAACATCAAAATAATTACCTTTTCGATTGATATAATACATACCAACGATAGCTAATATAAAGGGTAAAATAATCATCCCTCTTAGGATTCTTTTGCCTTGATATTTGAATTTATATTTATCATATAATAAAAATGATATTGCTGCGCCCATTGAAACAACAAGAATAGAAAACAATATAACCGAAGGATTTAAAATAGCATCCTGATCTAATATTTTAAAACTCATCAACCCCATATAATGCATAATAAAAGTACTGATACCGATCAGTAAAGAACCAATAATTAATCGAATATATGAAATAACATGACGTGCATTTAACCAAATTGCCAATGTATACATGGTAATATTAATTAACAATGAAAATAATAGCAGTCTATAATCCACCCCATCATTTATTGATAAAGGACAAAATAGGATACTTGTGGTATTTACTAACCAGATCAAGAAAGAAAATAGCATGCCAAAAATGACAATATTCAGATTATTTTTATTTAATTGTTCCTTTGCGAATGTTGTTTGCAACACACCAAGCGAGACATAACACAGTAAAAATGTAATTACCGTAGAGAGCATACTGAGAGATAGATCACAATTAACATCATAGAACATAAGTTCTTCCACAAATACTTTTTTGTTAGCGACGTGGCAAATAAACTAAAACACGAAAGACTTCCGATTTCTTATACAGAGATTATCAGTTGAGAAATTTCATTTACAATAGCGGTTTCTGTTTTGTGAGGCAAGTATTATTTAGTTTAAACATACATTGATCGTACAATAAAAATAATAAGGCATTAAAATCAATTGAGTCATATTGTCTAGTAGATCTTGAGGTTAACCCAGCTTATATTAAACAAATAAAATATAGGATAATATCGTACCTATATAAAATAAAACCTCTGCAATAAATACAGAGGTTTTAATAAAACCAAATGTTTAAAACAATTAGTTTTTATCTTTATCGATAATTTTGTTGGCTTTGATCCAAGGCATCATCGCACGTAATTTTTCACCTGTTACTTCAATACCGTGCTCGGCATTTAAACGACGACGTGCGGTCATAGAAGGATAGTTCAATGCACCTTCTTGGATAAACATTTTTGCATATTCGCCAGATTGAATACGTTTCAATGCATTACGCATTGCTTCACGTGATTGATCATTGATCACTTCAACACCAGTCACATATTCACCATATTCTGCATTATTTGATACAGAATAGTTCATGTCGGCAATACCGCCTTCAAACATCAAATCAACGATCAGTTTTAATTCATGTAAACATTCGAAATAAGCCATTTCTGGTGCATAGCCAGCTTCTACCAGAGTTTCGAAACCTGCTTTAACCAATTCTACTGCACCACCGCAAAGTACTGCTTGCTCACCAAAAAGGTCAGTTTCAGTTTCTTCACGGAAAGTTGTCTGAATAATACCCGTACGCCCACCACCTACACCAGACGCATAAGACAAAGCAACATTACGTGCATTTCCAGATGCATCCTGTTGAATGGCGATCAAATCCGGTACACCTGAACCACGTTGGAATTCTGAACGTACAGTATGGCCAGGTGCTTTAGGCGCAATCATGATCACATCAAGATCTTTACGCGGTACAACTTGGTTATACAAAATAGCAAAACCATGGGCAAATGCCAAAGTCGCACCTTCTTTAATATTTGGTTCAATCACATCACGATAAAGTTGAGATTGGAATTCATCAGGTGTCAAGATCATGACCAAATCAGCTTGTTTCACTGCTTCTGGTACTTCGGCAACTTTAAGACCTGCACCTTCTGCTTTTTTCCAAGAAGAAGAACCTGCACGTAAACCTACAGTAACATCTACGCCAGAGTCTTTCAGGTTTTGTGCATGTGCATGGCCTTGTGAACCATAACCAATGATTGCGACCTTTTTGCTTTGGATGATTGATAAATCACAGTCTTTATCGTAAAAAATTTGCATTTGTGTTCTCCGCTAAAATTCTGTTTATTCCTTAATTAAAGGAAATAAGGCTTAATATCTAAATCCCTCCCAACCTCCTTTTAATCATATATTTATATGAATTCGTGGAAGCCCCCCCCCTTTCTAAAAGGGGGATTTAAGGGGGATTTCTAAATACTTAAAATCTTTTCACCACGTGCGATACCTGATACACCAGAACGTACCACTTCTAAAATGGTATTTTCTGCCAGCGCATCGATAAAGCCATCGAGTTTTTCTGTTGTTCCCACAATCTGAATGGTGTAGGTATTGGGTGTGACATCAACAATCAATGCCCGAAAAATATCTGCTGTGCGCTTGATTTCTGAGCGTGCCACACCTAATGCCTTGACTTTAATCAACATTAATTCACGCTCGATATGCGCCCCATCGGACAAATCGACAACTTTTACCACTTCAACCAGTTTATTCAGTTGTTTGGTGATTTGCTCAATCTTGTGCTCATCGCCATGTGTGGTCAGTGTCAGACGTGACAGTGTCTCATCTTCTGTAGGTGCCACATTTAAAGTTTCAATGTTATAGCCACGCTGACTAAATAAACCGACCAAACGAGAAAGCGCACCTGATTCATTTTCAATGAGTACGGAAATAATATGTCTCATTAGGTACGCTCCCCTTTATGTAACCACATATCCTTCATCGCTTGACCAGCAACCTGCATCGGATAGACATGTTCGGTACGATCAACCATGACATTGATAAATACACATTTGTCATTAATATTCATGGCTTGTTCAAGCTTGGCTTCCAGCTCATCAGCATGGTCAATCTGAATACCGACATGACCATAGGCTTCCATCAATTTTGGAAAATCTGGCAATGATTCAACGTATGAACTGGAATGACGCCCTTCATAGTTCATGTCTTGCCATTGTTTTACCATACCGAGCGCACGGTTATTCAGGCACAGTATTTTGACATTCAAACCATATTGCTTACAGGTTGAAAGTTCCTGTATACACATCTGAATTGATGCTTCGCCTGTAATACACACCACCTGTTTTTCCGGAAAAGCCAGTTTGGCCGCCATTGCATACGGCAAGCCGACACCCATGGTCCCCAGACCACCGGAATTAATCCATTGACGTGGATGCTTATACTTGTAATACAGCGCAGCAAACATTTGGTGCTGCCCTACATCCGAGGTAATAATCGCATCGCCATGGGTAACTTTATATAATGCTTCGACCACTTGCTGCGGCTTCATGGTGTTATCAGTGGTGTGCTGATAGCGTAAACCATGGACCTTGCGCCATTCATCAATTTGCTTCCACCAATCAGCAATTGCTTCGCTATTTGGTTTGGATACATTCAATTGTTTCATTTGTGTCAGCATTTCCTGTAATACAGGTTCAACCGCACCAACAATTGGAATATGTGCTGCAATGGTTTTTGAAATCGTTGCCGGATCAATATCGATATGAATCACTCGGGCATTGGTACAGAATTTTGCTGGATTATTGGTTACACGGTCATCGAAGCGCGCACCAATGGCAAAAATTAAGTCGGCATTATGCATCGCCATGTTGGCTTCATATGTACCATGCATCCCTAGCATACCAATAAATTGCTGATCATCACCTGGAAAACCGCCCAATCCCATCAAGGTATTGGTCACCGGAAAACCGAGAATATGAGCAAGCTCAGTCAACAATGCAGAGGCGTTGCCCTGTACCACACCACCACCGGAATAAATCACTGGGCGCTTGGCAGTTAAAAGCTCATCAATCGCTTTACGAATCTGGCCTGAATGACCACGATTTGGTGGCTGATAAGAACGCAATTTAACTTTTTCAGGATATTCGTAGGCAAATTTGTCTACAGGATTGGTAGCATCTTTTGGAATATCAACCACGACAGGGCCTGGACGACCACTGGCAGCAATATAGAATGCTTTTTTAATAATCGAAGGAATTTCACTTGCATGGCGCACTTGGAAACTATGTTTCACAATCGGGCGGGAAATACCCACCATATCGGTTTCCTGAAATGCGTCTTCGCCAATCAGATGACTTGCGACCTGACCAGATAGGATCACCATCGGAATAGAATCCATATACGCAGTGGCAATCGGTGTAACCGTGTTGGTTGCACCCGGACCTGATGTAACAAGTACTACACCGGTTTTACCTGTGACGCGCGAATAGGCATCTGCCATATGGCCCGCAGCTTGTTCGTGCCGAACCAGATAGTGATTAATTTTATCTTGTCGAAATAAGGCATCGTAAATATGTAATACTGCGCCGCCTGGATAACCAAAAACGTGTTCAACACCTTCGTCCGCCAAAGCGCGAACGAGCATATCACCACCAGATAGAAGTTCCAACGTATTCACCCTAGACTTTCTGGATATAACAAAAAGTTTGTTACATCATATTCATAAACAGTTTTGACAGACTGATCACAGCTGTCGGATTCAGATTTAGTTCATTGTACCGTGACAGTAAAACACATACATGAAATGTAGTAATGTTGGGCTACATTTCTTAAAGAGCAATTTTGGGATGTAAAACCTACTCTTATCAATCATCTGCCCGTCTAGAGCCCAGATGTTTATCACGGTTATGTTTTGAATTCGAAGGGTGATCGAATCAACACATAAAACTAAAGCGAGCATTTTTGATGCTATCGACCCGAAAGTCAAGCAAAATAACGGTTTTTTCAGATGGTTTCTTAGAAATCACTGATTAAACTTATCGCTACACAGCTTATTTCTCATAAAAAAATCTTTCATTGAAATCAGCAATAAAATTTATGCAAAATAAATGTATTCCTGATCAATTTCATTTAAAATATCACGAAAAGACATATATCTTCTTTCGAGAGTACCCTCCTCATGTCATTACAAAAAAAATCCATTACACTTTGCCTAGTTAGCTTGTATTTTTTATTGTTACCGTCTTTAAGTTATGCGCAAAATTTTTATAAATGGATAGATGCCAAAGGATCTACACATTACACCACCACACCGCCACCTAAAAATGCAAAAAAATTGGGAAAAGTAATGACCTACAATGACAGGCCAAGTGGCAGTAACGCTATCCCACCAGCAAAAAATGCAAATACAGAAGTACCACAACAACAAACACCGTCGGGTAATCCAACACCTTCTTCCAACCAAAACCAACGTATTCCTTTACCACCACAACAGCAAAATTCAGGTGCCAATCAACCTTTGATCATTCAGAACAATCATACTGCACTTTAACCTGACATAATTTATAAAAAATGCGCAGGATTCAATCGAATCACAGCGCATTTTTTTTGATTTTGCGCTATGCTGTGCAACAAAATTTTTGATGTTAATTTGACTTAAGTTATGACTACGACGCACATTGATCCCGAATATCAAGCGAATTCGATTGAACCTCAAGTCCAGCAAGACTGGGAAAATCGCAAAGTATTTAAAGTTGCAGACACTGTGGAAGGCAAACATCGCTACATCCTATCGATGTTCCCTTATCCAAGTGGCAAACTGCATATGGGACATGTGCGTAACTATACCATTGGCGATGTTATTAGCCGTTTTCACCGTTTAAAAGGCGAAACCGTATTACAACCGATGGGCTGGGACGCTTTTGGCTTACCTGCCGAAAACGCAGCAATTGCCCATAAAGTCGCACCGGCAAAATGGACCTTTGAAAATATCGATTACATGCGTAATCAGCTCAAAAGTCTGGGTTTGGCGGTCGACTGGGATCGTGAAATTGCCACCTGTACGCCGGAATATTATCGCTGGGAACAATGGTTGTTTGTTCAGCTTTATAAAAAAGGTCTGATTTATCGTAAGCTGTCTACAGTCAATTGGGATCCTGTTGATCAAACTGTACTGGCCAATGAACAGGTGGTCGATGGTCGTGGCTGGCGCTCTGGTGCATTGGTGGAAAAACGTGATATTCCCATGTATTACTTCCGTATCACCGACTATGCACAAGAATTACTGGACGATCTGGAACAGCTAAAAGACGGCTGGCCACAGCAAGTATTAACCATGCAACGCAACTGGATTGGGCGCTCCGAAGGTATGGAAATCACCTTCCCTTCTGCTGACACTTCAATCTACGCAGACAGTTTAACCGTTTATACCACTCGCCCGGATACACTGATGGGCGTAACCTATGTTGCTGTTGCCGCCGAACATCCAATGGCATTAAAAGCTGCCGAAAGTAATCCTGTACTTCAAGACTTTATCGAAGAATGTCGTATGGGTTCAGTGGCAGAAGCAGATCTAGCGACTGCCGAGAAAAAAGGCATGACCACCGGGCTTTTCGTCAAACATCCGGTGACAGGCGAACAAGTGCCAGTCTGGATTGCCAATTATGTGCTAATGACCTATGGTTCTGGTGCGGTTATGGCAGTCCCTGCACATGATGAACGCGACTTTGAATTTGCCAATAAATTTAACTTGCCGATTAAACAGGTGATTGATGCCAAAAGTGCTGATGGTACTGACTTTGATGCAACACAATGGCAGGAATGGTATGGCAGTAAAGATGGAACACTGGTGAATTCTGGTGAATTTGATGGTTTAACCTTCCAACAAGCCTTTGATGCATTTATCGCCAAACTTGAACCACAACAGCTTGCCAACAAGAAAGTACAATTCCGCCTACGTGACTGGGGTGTTTCCCGTCAGCGTTACTGGGGCTGTCCAATCCCGATGATCAATTGTGAACAATGTGGTCAAGTGCCTGTTCCGGAAGATCAATTACCAGTGGTTTTACCGACAGATGTGGTTCCTGATGGTTCAGGCAATCCATTGGCAAAAATGCCGGAATTCTATGAAACCACCTGTCCGCATTGCGGCGGTGCTGCCAAACGTGAAACCGATACTTTGGATACCTTTGTTGAATCTTCATGGTATTACGCACGTTATGCTTCACCCGATTACACGACAGGGATGATTAAACCGGAAGCCGCACAAACCTGGTTACCCGTGAATCAATATATTGGTGGCGTTGAACATGCCATTTTGCACTTATTATATGCACGTTTCTTTCATAAACTGATGCGTGATGAGGGTGTTGTACAAGGTAACGAACCTTTTGCCAATTTATTGACCCAAGGCATGGTGCTGGCAGATACCTTCTACCGTGAAGATGAGGCTGGCAAAAAAACTTGGTATAATCCTGCCGACGTTGAGCTTGAACGTGATGAAAAAGGCCGCAGCATTTCTGCCATTTATAAGGCAGATGGTCAGCCTGTGGTCATTGGCGGTCAGGAAAAAATGTCCAAATCAAAAAATAATGGTGTCGATCCACAAGCCATTATTAATCAGTATGGTGCAGACACAGCCCGTATCTTCATGATGTTTGCTGCGCCACCAGATCAATCACTGGAATGGTCAGATGCAGGTGTTGAAGGCTCCAATCGCTTTCTAAAACGGGTCTGGCGTTTAACTGCTAACTTCCTTGAAAAAGATAGTAATGCCACCACACTGGATACAGCAAATTTATCCAAAGATGCACAGGATTTGCGCCGTAAAGTCCATGAAACGATTGCCAAAGTGGGTGATGATATTGAGCGCCGTCATGCCTTTAATACCGCAATTGCAGCGCAGATGGAATTACTCAATGCTGTTTCCAAGTTTGAGGCAAAATCTGACACTGACCTTGCAGTAGAACGTGAAGCAATTATTACCTTATTGACTTTACTGGCACCCTTTGCACCGCATTTAAGCCAAACTTTATTGGCAAAATTCGGAATCGACCTCACCACCACATTGTTCCCTGCCGTCGATGCATCTGCACTGACTCGAAATACCCAGACCATTGTGGTACAAGTGAATGGTAAACTTCGTGGTAAATTGGAAGTTGCAATTGATATCGCCAAGGAAGATTTATTGGCACAGGCCAAAGCCTTACCGGAAGTACAGCAATTTTTAACTGGTCCAACCAAAAAAGAAATTGTAGTACCGAATAAACTAGTGAATTTGGTGGTTTAAAACCCACCCTCCCTCCTTTTTGAATGTTTTTATCATTATAAAGGAGGGGAAATTCTCAAGTACATCATCTTTCAACTCGTGCAGTGTACTCTGTTGTAAAGAGAGATGAGAGAGATCTAAAAGATAGAGGAAAGAACATGCACTTATCTCAACGTTTCGCAGCGATCGTTCTAACTTTAGGCTTAAGTGCAAGCTTGGTGGGATGTGGTTTCCATCTACGTGGGACACAGCTTTCTGCCCTGCCGCAGGAGTATCAATCCATTCGTCTGGATTTAATTGAAAAGGCCGAACCGCTGAAAAAACCCTTATCTGTCTATCTTGCCGATCTTGGCGCACAGGTAAATCAGCCCAATGCCACCACCACTTTACGTATTAATAACTATGAGCTACGTAGACAGTTATTTAGCGGTAAACTGACTGAAGTCCAACTGCGTTTATCTGCAACATTTAGTATCGAAAATGCCCAAGGTGAGCAATTGACTGCGCCACGCACAGTCATTGCACAACGCAGCTATCAATACGATATTGCAAGCGTAAACACCGAACGTCAGGAAGAACAATATTTGATTAAAGTGATGCAAGAAGATGTGGCACAGCAAATTGTACGCCAACTCCATGCAAATCGTTTGCCTCAGGCACAAATCGATCAGGCACAATAATTTTAATTATGAAACTGGATTATAGCCAAGCATTAAATCGAATCACGCAAGTTCAGGGCGTCTGGTTAATGCATGGCAATGAACCTTTACTTGAACAAAATTTAATCTCTGCGCTACGAAAACACTGGCAGCAACAGGAGATTGAACGGCAGCGCTTTGACTTACAGAATGTAAATGACTGGAAGCAGATATTTTCTGCCTTAAACAGTTTGTCCCTATTTTCAACCCAGCTCGCGATTGAAGTACATGGCAACATCAAACCCGATGCACAAGGTTTAAAACAGCTCAAAGCATTTCTTCAAAATCCGCAAGATAATGTTTTGGTGATTATCTTTCCAAAACAAGAAAGTCAAAGTTTAAAATCTGCGTTTTTCCAAACCATCGAAGCCAATGGTACTCTAATTGGATTAACCGCCTATAACCGACAGGATCAACAGCGGATTTTACAGCTTGAAGCAGAAAATATGGGGATTCAACTAACGCCGCAGGCTTGGCAATGGTTACTCTATCATCACGAAAATAATCTATTATCCGCACGCAACAGTTTAATCAATGTCGCAGATAGCTTTAGTGAACTGAAACAGATTGATATCCAACAATTACAACAAAGTTTACAAGACCAATCGCGTTATAGCACTTTCGATCTTGGTGATGCCTGTCTAAAAGGCGATCTGGCTCAAGCCATCAAAATCTTAAACTTTTTGCTGGAGTCAGGAGAAGCACAACCTTTAATTTTTTGGGTGTTGCAAAAAGAAATGCGTTTACTCTTGCAATTGTTTGAACAACCTCAAAACGCGTTACAACTGGGTATCTGGAAAAATAAGATTGCGCTTTATCAACAGGCACTACGCCGCTGTAATCCTGCACAACTGATTACATGGTCAAAACTATTATTACGTACCGATAATGCCATTAAAGGCATCGGTCATGAAAATAGTCGGGATTTATTACTGCAATTGGTTTGCGCATTGGCAGGGAAACCCGTTTTAACCTTATAGATGCAATTAGCTCATATTGTTATTTTTTTTTAAATCCATGTTTTATTCTTAATTCGTATTTATACTACAACCCATTCCAATATTTTGATTGAAAATCATTATGCAATCCCGATCAAAACTTATCAAATATATTATCTCTGCCCTTGTTGTTCTCGCCATCGCCTTATGTGCATGGTGGTTTTTGAAACCCAAACAGCAAGCTCCAGATTATATTACCGCAGAAGTTAGCCGTGGTGATCTTGAAAATACTGTGCTGGCAACAGGTACCTTAGATGCCACTAAAATTATTAGTGTCGGTGCACAGGTTTCTGGTCAGCTAGAAAAAATGTATGTAGAGTTGGGTCAGGAAGTTAAAAAAGGTGATCCAATTGCACAAATCGATTCAACCACACAACAAAATAGCTTAAAAACGGCAGAAGCCAATATTAGAAATCTGCAAGCGCAACGACTGCAACAAGTGGCAAGTCTAAGTCAGGTCCAACAGGAATATCAACGTCAAAAACAAATGTATGCACAAGATGCAACGTCTCGTGCAGATTACGAAAGTGCACTGGCCAGTTATCAAACTGCACAAGCGCAAATTAGTGCCATTGATGCGCAGATTGAATCAGCAAAAGTAACTCGCGATACAGCACAAACCAATATTGGCTATACCCATATTGTGGCACCAATGGATGGCACGATTGTAGCGATTGTGACCGAAGAGGGTCAAACGGTAAATGCCAATCAAAGTGCACCAACCATTGTAAAACTAGCAAAATTAGATAACATGACCATCAAGGCCGAAATTTCGGAAGCAGATGTCATGAAAGTGGAAAAAGGGCAAACTGTTTATTTCACCACACTTGGTGATAGTGAAACCAAACATTATGCGACTTTACGTCAGATAGAACCTGCACCAGATTCTATCAGTGATGAATCAACCTCTTCATCTTCTTCGTCAAGTACGGCAATTTATTACAACGCCTTGTTCGATGTACCCAATCCGGATGGCAAGTTACGCATCGATATGACAGCACAGGTATCAATTATTCTTGCGGATGCTAAAAATGTACTGACTATTCCAGCATCTGCCATACAAAGTTCTAGCAATCGTAGTACAACTAATCAGACATCATCAAGTAGTCAAACAACTGCTAAAAAGACAGGCACACAGCAATCTTCCTCAACTTCGACAAATGCTAAACAAGGCCCGGCACGTCTGGAGCTTAACGACAATGAAAAAGCACTCATTGAACAAGGTAAGGCAACACGTGCCATGGTCCGTGTGGTACAAGCAGATGGCACTGCACGGCCGCAACCTGTATTAATCGGATTAAATAACCGTGTCACTGCTGAAGTCATCAAGGGATTGAACGAAGGTGACAAAATTGTGATTGCTGATGGTTCAGATACTTCAAATGATTCATCGAAACGTAGCAATCGTAATGCTGGCGGTCCACCAATGGGAATGTAATCATGAGTCAGAATACACAACCTCTGCTCGAGGTAAAAAATCTAACTCGTGAATTCCCGGCAGGTGAAGGCACTGTTCAGATTTTAAAAGGCATTAACTTAAATATTTATCCGGGTGAAATGGTTGCCATTATCGGACAATCTGGTTCTGGTAAATCCACCTTAATGAATATCCTTGGTTGTCTTGATAAACCAACGACAGGAAGTTATCAAGTACAGGGGCAAGAAACCAGAAAACTGGAGCCAGATCAACTGGCACAATTACGCCGGGAATATTTTGGTTTTATTTTTCAGCGTTATCATTTACTTGGCGATTTAACTGCCTCAGGCAATGTTGAAGTACCTGCCGTATATGCTGGTGTAAATGCCCAGCAACGTCATGAGCGTTCTGCCCAGATCCTGACTGAATTAGGTTTAGGTGAACGCCTTTATCATCGTCCAAGTCAATTGTCCGGCGGTCAACAACAACGTGTTTCTATTGCACGTGCCCTGATGAATGGTGGCGATGTCATTCTTGCCGATGAACCCACAGGTGCGCTCGATAAGCACAGTGGTATTGAAGTGATCCGTATTCTACGTGAACTCAATGCCAAAGGTCATACGGTGATTATCGTGACACACGATATCAATGTAGCCAAAAATGCGACCCGGATTATCGAGATTAGTGATGGGAATATTATTTCAGATCAGCCCAATACTCCGGTATATGCGGATGACGAAACACCTCTAGCCGAACCGCAAACATTAATACGTGAACCAAAAAAGAAATCTTCCAGTTTCCGCGCTTTTTTTGACCGGCTAAGTGAAGCGTTTAGAATGGCACTGATTTCGATGAATGCCCACCGCATGCGTACATTTCTAACCATGCTCGGAATTATCATTGGGATTGCCTCGGTAGTGTCTGTGGTTGCGCTCGGTAACGGTTCACAAAAACAAATCCTTGAAAACATCAGTAGTCTAGGCACCAATACCATTACGGTTTATCAAGGTCGCGGATTTGGGGATAACTCACGAACTGCACAGGTCAAAACACTGGTGCCCAGCGATGCTGTCGCCTTATCAGAACAACCCTATGTGCAGGCTGTTAGTCCGACTGTAAATACCAGTATTACTGCTCGATTCAAAGATACTGAAGCATCCGCAACAGTCAATGGGGTCGGTGATCAATATTTTGATGTTAAAGGATTAAGTTTTGCTGATGGTCAAGCCTTTGACAATAGAAGTATTACAGAGCTCAGTCAAGACGTGGTAATTGATCAAAACACCAAGGATACGTTTTTCTCTGATGGCACCGATCCTGTGGGACAAGTGATCTTGCTTGGAAGTGTACCCAGCCGGATTATCGGTGTACTTGAAAAAGAGAAAAGCACCTTTGGTAATTCGGACAGTTTAAATGTCTATTTGCCCTATTCCACTGTAATGAGCCGCTTCATGGGGCAATCCAATGTTCGTAGTATCATTGTGCGGGTCAAAGATGAATACTCCAGTTCTACTGCGGAAAATGCCATTTTAAATTTATTGGTACAACGCCACGGTGCAAATGATGTCTTTAGCCAAAACTCGGACAGCATACGGGAAACTATTCAGCAAACTACACAGACCATGACCCTTTTAGTTTCTGCAATTGCAGTGATTTCACTGGTGGTCGGTGGTATCGGTGTCATGAATATTATGTTGGTATCCGTGACCGAACGTACTCAGGAAATCGGTGTGCGTATGGCTGTAGGTGCCCGGCAGAGTGATATTTTGCAACAATTTTTAATTGAAGCTGTATTAGTCTGTATTTTAGGTGGTATTTTAGGTGTGCTACTGGCACTCGGCATTGGACAAGTCATCACAAAATTTGCTGGTAGTTCTTTCCAGATGGCCTATTCCACTACGTCGATGATTGCTGCTTTTGTTTGCTCAAGTCTAATCGGTGTATTATTTGGTTATTTACCTGCAAAAAATGCCGCACAACTTGATCCAGTTAATGCTCTTTCCAGAGAATAAAATATAAAGGTTCATTCCATGCCAAGACACTTTTCCCGTTTAACGATTGCACTTTTTGTTTCAGGTACATTGGTCGGTTGTTCTGCCATTGTGAAAACACCTTATCAGGCGCCCGCTGTGACAATTCCGGATCAATTCAAGCAACAACGTGCTGCAACAACTGGCGTTGATCAATTTGCAGATCAGTGGTGGACCTTGTTTAATGATGCAGAATTAAATCAGCTGGTTGAGCAGGTTATTGCCCAAAATAGTGATCTGGCCGTTGCTGGGATTGCCTTACGTCAGGCTAGATTACAAGCCAAACTAACTGAAAATCAACAAGGTTTAAGGGTAGGTTCCAGCGTCTCGACCGGACATAATATTAATTTGGGTTCGGGAAATGACAGTGCAAATGGTGTATCACTAAGTGGCAATGTCAGCTATGAACTGGATCTTTTTGGAAAACTGGCCAATCAAACCGAAGCATCGCGGTGGGAAGCTTTGGCTACCGAGCAGGATCTTCAAGCCACTGCACAAAGTTTAATTGCCACAACCTGTAGTCTGTACTGGCAACTGGGCTATCTGAACGAACGTATGACCTCCGCGCAGCAAAGTTTGGCCACCAGTAATAAATTACTGGATCTGGTCAAAGTGCAATATAATGCCGGTGCAGTATCTGGACTGGAACTGACCCAGGCAGAACAAGCGGTACAAAGTCAACAGGCCACAATTAGCCAGTTACGTCAACAACTGGTCGAAGCACATACTGCACTTGCAGTATTGCTACATCAACCTGTGCAACAGTTAAATATTGATGAACCGACCCGGTTGCCCAGCATACAATTACCGAATATCAATGCTGGCTTACCTGCGGAAATTCTAGCCCGTCGTCCCGATCTACAGGCAGCGGAATTACGTTTACGCAAAGCACTGGTAAGCAAAGATGCCACCAAAGCCAGTTATTATCCTTCGATTAGTTTAACCAGTTCTTTAGGCTCCAGCAGCACCTCATTAACAGAGTTATTAAAAAATCCTGTATTGGCACTGGGCGCAAGCTTAAGCTTACCTTTCCTGCAATATAATGATATGCAAAGAAATCTAGAAATTAGTGAACTTGAATATCAAAGCACCATCATTAATTATCGTAAAACACTGTATCAAGCTTTTGCCGATGTAGAAAATGCCTTATCCAACCGCATTGAACTCAGTAATCAGGTTGAGCACCAACAAAAAACCTTGGCACTGGCAGAGAAAAGTGCATATTTAAACGAAGTACGTTATCGCAATGGCGCAATTGCCTTAAAAA
Organism: Acinetobacter puyangensis; assembly: GCF_900096995.1. GTDB lineage: Bacteria > Pseudomonadota > Gammaproteobacteria > Pseudomonadales > Moraxellaceae > Acinetobacter > Acinetobacter puyangensis. Next base: position 540,782 of record NZ_OANT01000001.1, on the reverse strand, counting down.
ATGTACTGGATGCGCAGGAATCTGTACGCAATGCGCAAATCTCTTTAGCTCAAATGCGTTATAACCAATACAATGCCTATGTCACCTTAATGCAGACGTTAGGTGGTTCACCGCTGACGCAACTGCCTGAATAAAACTTTTGGCAAAATCGGAAACTTTTATCCGATTTTGTCTTAAATTTTTTTATTCCCCTATACTCCCAAAATGACAACACAATTCTTCCGTGATCCTGCATTACCCTTCTTAATAGAATCGCGGCGAGCTTGTGATAGCCGGGTCTGTTATCAAGCCCATAGTCATGATGATTATTCCATTGGCGCTGTCGATGCTGGGTGTAGTGTTTTTAATGCAAAATTCTGTCAAAATTATCAGCTCAATGTCGGTGATCTGGTATTTATTCCTGCAAATCAGCGCCATTCCTGTAATCCCGTGGCTGAATGCAGTTGGAGTTATCAAATGTTGCATATCCAGCCACACTGGATACAACAACTTGAACAAGAACTGCAAGCCCTCTCATTTCCAGCACAGGATTTACAGTATAATTTTCAGCATATTTATGTCGTGCATGATCAAGCATTATATGAACAATTTTGTCAGATGAACCAATGCTTATTTTCCTCTGCTTCAAACTTTGAAAAAGAACTGGCTTTTACCGATTTTATTCAGACATTTTTAACCCGTACCCAATCCAGTCAATTGACGCTCAATACAGAAGATTATTTACAACGTCCTCAATTATATCCTTATCTATCCGAATTAAATCAGAACTGCTTGCTGAGTTTGGAGCAGCTTGCACAGATGACGCATTTAAGTCGCTATCAAATTATTCGTTTGTTTAAAGCCCATACCGGCTTTACACCCCATTATTTCCAATTGAATTTACGTATTAATTGCGCACGCCAATATTTACAACAACATCAAAGCATCAGTGATGTTGCCTATCAATTAGGTTTTGCCGATCAAAGCCATTTTCAGCGTACCTTTAAGTTATTTACCGGTGTTACGCCACAGCAATACATGATGCAATACACCAGTTAGCGCAATTTTCTTCAATACGGATTTTTCAGATTCTTGCATCATAGACTTTTGAATTTTTCATCCTCTATACAATGAATACCTTTTTACTGATTGCCACTACTCATTTTTTAGCACTACTCTCCCCCGGACCGGATTTTTTTCTGATCTTAAGAACGTCTTTAACCCAATCCCGTCTCTACTGTTTTTATTTATGTCTGAGTATTGCACTTGGAAATGCAATTTATATTGCTCTGGTCTTTACAGGATTTAAGCAGTTTGAACAGTATCCGCAGCTTTTCTCTCTGATTCAGTTTTTAGGTGCCTGTTATCTGCTTTACCTTAGTTTTAGCATTTTTAAAGTAACAACCAAAAGCATTACACCACAACCGCAGCAAATGGATGCGCAACAACAGCACAGCATCTTTCATTATTTTTTAATGGGATTATTGTCCAGTCTGCTTAATCCTAAAAATGCCTTATTTTATGCATCATTGATCAGTTTATTAGGACCAAATATTGGACTCTCCACACAATTATTTTATGCCTTATGGATGATTGCTGTGGTATTCATCTGGGATCTACTGATTGCTTGGTTATTTCAACGACCTCAAGTACTGGAAAGATTTAATCATTATCTACTGATCATTGAAAAAATCACCGCTGCATTATTTTTCTGTTTTGCACTGTTATTGTTCGGTCTGCTGGTACAGCAATACTGTATTTAACAGCTTCATATAAGCAACAAGACCTCACATTGAGGCCTTGTTTGAGATATCGATTAAGTAAATAACCAGAGATAATAGCCATATAGCATCAGTGGCCATGCAACGACAGGACTAAACAACCATTTCCACAACCAAAATTGTGGTATAAATCCTACGCCATAAATAAAACCACCAGAAATGCCAAGCATAATCAGCATCATGGCATTATGGCTATAATGCCCATTGGCATCCAGCATCAGATTCGGATAGATCAAAAGAATCGCAGCAAGTGGCAATGCCAACAAAAAAGACACAGCCATCAACATCTTTTGACTTACTGAACTTTTCTTTACACTCACCACTTCACTCATGTTCTATTCCTCATCCAGATCCTGATTGTTTTCCATATACAGGGCTGCAATCACGCCTGCAAAGCAAGCCATCAATACACCCAAAATCCATGCGAAGTACCACATAATATTTCTCCGTACTTGCAATTAGTACAAACTGTGCGAGTTTGCTTCAATATGTTTGCTGGTAATTTTGCCCCACATTTTGTAATAACCCCAAGAGGTGTATAACAAAATAATCGGGACAAAAATCGCAGCAACCACGGTCATCACCATCATGGTTCGTTGGCTTGAGACCGCATCCCACATGGTTAAGCTGGAAACAGGATCCAGACTTGAAGGCAAGACAAATGGGGCAAGTGCAAAACCGGCTGTTAAAATTGCACCGACAATGGATAAACTGGTCCCCAAAAAGCTTAATCCTGATTTATTGGCTTTTGCTGAAGCAACCACGATTAAACCACCCAGAACACCGACAATCGGTGCAAGAATGGTAATCGGATACTGGCTATAATTGTTAAACCAGCCGTGATTGACATTGGTCACCACTTCTTTTGCCAGAGGATTTAATGCAGCACCAGTATCGATCGCTTGCGCATAACTATACCCTTCGATATTGCCTGCATATAACCAAAGACCAGCAAGAACAAAGGTCACCAGAAATACTGCACCACAAAGCAGCGTAGATTTACGTGAACGCTCATGCAAGGCACCATCGGTACGTAACATCAACCATGAACTACCATGCGCACACAGCATGCTTAAGCTTACAATACCGGTTAACAAGGCAAATGGATTGAGTAAGGCAAAGAAACTACCTGTGTATTGTGAACGCATGGTGTTATCCAGCTCAAAAGGTATGCCCTGAAACAAGTTACCAAAGGCAACACCGAATACCAAGGCCGGAACTGCCCCACCAACTGCCAATGCCCAGTCCCATGATGTACGCCATTTGGTATTTTCCAGCTTGGAGCGATAGTCGAACCCGACTGGCCGCAAGAACAAGGCAAATAATACCAACAATAACGCCCAGTACATACCAGAGAATGCAACGGCATAGACCATTGGCCATGCAGCAAATAATGCTCCACCTGCGGTAATAAACCAGACCTGGTTACCATCCCAATGCGGTGCAATGGTGTTAATGGCTGCACGACGCTCACTGTCGGTTTTACCTACAAACGGCATCACCGCCATAGATCCCATATCGAAACCATCGGTTAATGCAAAACCGATTAATAATACACCGACCAGCACCCACCAGATAATTTTAAGGATTTCATATTCAATCATGATTGAATCTCCTGAGTTTTGGCGTGGGCATCAAGTTTTTCAAAATGATAGCGACCGGTATGTAATGAACTTGGTCCCAGTTTGGCAAATTTGATCATCAAATACATTTCAATAATCAGCAACACAGTGTAGAAAGTTGCCAGCGCAATGATTGAACCCCAAACATCACCCGTACTTAGGCTAGACGCAGAAAGGTGCGTTGGCAAGATTTCACCAATTGACCACGGTTGACGACCATGTTCAGCTACGAACCAACCGGTTTGCGCTGCAATCCATGGTAAAGGTAAAGCAAGTAAGGCAAATTTCAATAACCATGGTTTGGTTTCTGCATTACGTTTAACCACAGCCCATGCAGCAAGAACAAAGAGCAACAGCATCAAGAAGCCGGATGCCACCATGGCACGGAAAGACCAGAACAAACTTGCAACGTGTGGAATAGAATCTTTCACAGCAGACTGAATCTGTTCATCATTGGCATCGGCAACATTTTCAGTATATTTTTTCAGTAATAAACCATAGCCTAAATCTTTTTGATTTTTTTCAAACGATGCCAATAATTCAGGAGAACGATCACCAGCACGCAACTGTTCTAACTCGCTATAAGCAACCATACCATTACGAATACGTCCTTCATGCTCTTTCATTAAATCAACCAAACCGGTGACCTGTTTATCGGTAGAACGTGTCGCAATCAGCCCCATGACATAAGGTATTTTAACCGCATAATCTGTACGCTGCTCTTCCTGATTCGGAAAACCAAATAAAGTAAAACTTGCTGGGGCCGGCTCTGTATGCCATTCGGCTTCAATTGCGGCAAGTTTAGTCTTTTGGACATCACCCAGTTCATAGCCTGATTCATCACCCAGTAGAATCACGGATAAAGTAGAGGCCAAACCGAAAATTGCAGCAATGGCAAAAGAACGACGGGCAAAAGGCAAATCACGTTTTTTGAGCAAGTAATAACTGGATATGGCCAAAACAAAAATCGCACCTGTTACATAACCGGCAGAAACTGTATGTACAAATTTCACCTGTGCGACCGGGTTAAATAACAATGCACCGAAATCGGTTAATTCCATACGCATGGTTTCAAAGTTAAATGCTGCACCGACTGGGTTTTGCATCCAGCCATTTGCGATGAGAATCCACAATGCCGATAGATTAGAACCAATTGCAACCAACCAAGTTACAGCCAAATGTTGAAATTTAGATAGGCGATCCCAGCCAAAAAAGAATAATCCAATAAAAGTCGATTCAAGGAAAAATGCCATTAAGCCTTCAATTGCCAGAGGTGCACCAAAAATATCACCCACATAATGTGAATAATATGCCCAGTTCGTACCGAACTGGAATTCCATGGTTAAACCGGTGGTCACACCCAAAGCAAAGTTAATCCCGAATAACTTCCCCCAAAATTTGGTCATGTCTTTGTAAATTTCTTTGCCGGAAACCACATACGTCGTTTCCATAATTGCCAGAATAAAAGCCAAGCCAAGAGTAAGAGGAACAAATAAAAAGTGATACATCGCAGTCATGGCAAACTGAAACCGCGATAAATCAACAACCGCTTCTGAGATCATCGAGATGACTCCTGTGATGCAGATGGCATACCTGCAATATGTTGCGCAACCTGATGATCAATGTCCCTAGGAATCGTAGGGGCATCAAACCAGATTGCTTTAATAAGCATTAGACAAATCAGCTTAATCACAAGGATTATGGCAATCTCTCTAACTAATGTTTTATTGCTAAAGTTAAGCCAGTCTTTCATATGAAAAACCATTCAAAAATTAGGTCATTTATATTATTTGCTCAATTTATACAAAACACCATACTCATAAAACGTGCCAACATACCTGACAACTTTGCTACAGATTGTCTTTTTTATATGCAAATATTTAAATAATATAATGATTTTATTACTTTTTAATTTTAAATATATGCTTATTAAATTATAAGATATAATGTTTTTTCTCATAAAAAAAAGAAACTCATCGATTTTCCAACTAACGAAAAAAGCACAATATAGTCAAACTATTATTTAGAAATTCTTACTAATTTACTAGGTTTATTTATGTATCATCTACAGATCAATAAAATATCTACCCAGACTATGCTCGTTACGAGTAGAAATGCTTCATCAACCCTTTAATATTTAAAATAAATTTAATTAAATCAATATAGTATATTAAATAATTTCAACTCATTAGGTCAAATTTATATTATTTTACAAAGAGAAAATTACGGAATGATAAAAAAGATGTATCAGCCTTTTATTCTTGATCAGGAATAATAGGGGCAATACATCTTTGAGGTAAAATTATGATGCAATCAGATTACGCAACACATAATGCAGAATGCCACCCGCTTTAAAATATTCGACTTCATTGAGTGTATCGATTCGACATAGCACCTGAAACTCTTCATATTCTCCAGTGCTATGTTGGACTTGCAGCGTCAACGGTTGATGAGGATGAATGTCATCACTTAAACCCACGATACTTAACTTTTCTTGGCCTGTTAAATGGTGCGTTTTGCGACTTTCATTGGCTAGAAACTGTAAAGGTAAAACGCCCATACCGACCAGATTAGAACGATGAATCCGCTCAAAACTTTCTGCTAGCACGGCTTTAACGCCCAAAAGATTGGTACCTTTGGCGGCCCAATCGCGTGATGAACCGGTACCGTATTCTTTGCCGGCAATCACGATCAAAGGCACATGGTTTTGTTGGTAGAGCATTGCCGCATCATAAATGGCCATTTTTTCCTGTGTGGGAATATAAAGCGTATTACCGCCCTCTTCGCCATTTAACATTTCGTTTTTAATCCGGATATTGGCAAAGGTACCACGCATCATCACTTCATGATTACCACGTCGTGAACCGTAAGAGTTGAAATCTTTGGCCTCAATCCCCTTCGATTGCAAATACCGACCTGCCGGACTGTCCTTTTTAATATTTCCCGCAGGGGATATATGATCTGTTGTCACAGAATCACCGAGAATCGCTAAAATTCTAGCATTGTGAATATCGGTAATGGCAGCAGGTGGTTGATCAATATCCTCAAAAAATGGCGGATGCTGAATATAAGTCGAATCGGCTTGCCAAGCATAGGTCTGTGATTGTGGTATCTGGATGGCCTGCCATGTTTCATCGCCCTCAAACACAGCCGAATATTCCTGACTAAACATTTCTGTGGTTACGCTCTGTAAGGCCGCACTAATTTCTGCCTGTGTCGGCCAGATGTCTTTAAGATACACATCATTACCTTGAGAATCCTGCGCAATCGGCTCCGCAGTAATATCTTTTTTCACGGTGCCTGCCAACGCATAAGCCACCACCAAAGGTGGCGAAGCCAACCAATTGGTTTTGACCAAAGGATGCACGCGACCTTCAAAATTTCGATTACCCGATAATACCGATGCGACGGTTAAATCATGAGTTTGAATCGCATCTTCAATCGGTTGTGGTAAAGGACCAGAATTTCCAATACAGGTGGTACAACCATAGCCCACCAGATTATAGCCAAGTTGTTCAAGATAAGGGGTCAAGCCTGCGGCATTGAGATAATCTGTCACCACTTTTGAACCGGGTGCTAGCGAGCTTTTAACCCAGGGTTTACGTCGTAAGCCTTTTTCTACGGCTTTTTTTGCCACCAAACCCGCTGCCAACATGACACTTGGATTGGAAGTATTGGTACATGAGGTAATTGCGGCAATCACCACGTCACCATGTTGTAATGGATATTTTTGTCCTTCAAGCTCAAAGAAAATACCATTTTCATGTTCAAAAGCGGCTTGCTCGACATCAATCGCAGTACCACCACCTTCATTTTCAAAACGTTGTTCTTCTTTAACAGGTTTTAAACTGAGATCCATAAAAGCCTGAAAAGCGTGCGGAACTTGACCTAGCACCACCCGATCCTGAGGACGTTTCGGTCCAGCCAGACTCGGTTCAACAGTTGACATATCCAGACTTAAACTGTCGGTAAAAATGGGTTCATCACCGCTATTACGCCACAAACCTTGCGCCTGACTATACGCTTTAACCAAAGCGATACGATCCGGATCACGACCTGTTAAGGTTAAATAATCAATGGTGACTTGATCAATCGGGAAAAAACCACAGGTTGCGCCATATTCCGGCGCCATATTGGCAATCGTCGCCCGATCTGCCAAAGGCAAATCTGCCAAGCCATCACCATAAAATTCAACAAATTTGCCGACGACGCCTCTTTTTCTCAACATCTGCGTCACGGTTAAAACCAAATCTGTGGCAGTAATCCCTTCTCGTAACTTACCGGTTAATTTAAATCCGATCACTTCTGGAATCAACATAGAAACAGGTTGTCCCAACATCGCAGCTTCCGCTTCAATCCCACCCACACCCCAGCCCAGCACACCCAAACCATTGATCATAGTGGTATGTGAATCTGTACCGACCAAGGTATCTGGGAAAGCATACTGCTTGCCGTCATCTTCATTGGTCCATACTGCCTGTGCCAGATATTCAAGATTAACCTGATGACAAATGCCAGTACCGGGCGGCACTACCTGAAAATTATCAAAAGCGGATTGTCCCCAACGTAAAAACTGATAACGTTCGCCGTTACGCTGCATCTCAATGTCTACGTTTTCCGAAAAAGCTTGCGGTGTAGCAAAATGATCCACCATGACGGAGTGGTCAATCACCAGATCAACAGGTGATAAAGGATTAATTTTTTCCGGATCACCACCTGCTTTTTGCATTGCAGCCCGCATCGCAGCCAAATCCACGACCGCAGGTACGCCAGTAAAATCCTGCATTAATACACGTGCGGGACGATATTGTATTTCCTGTTCAGAGGATTTTATATTCTGCCAATCCACAATTGCCTGAATGTCGGCTGCCTTAACAGTAATGCCATCTTCGAAACGCAGTAAGTTTTCGAGTAAGACCTTTAAAGACTTTGGTAGCCGATCAACTGACCCTAATATTTTTTCAGCCGTTTTTAAATTAAAAAAGTAATATTGTTGCTGATTGATGTCTAGACAATCCAAACTTTCAAAACTATTTTTTTGGGCATAGCTAGCCATGGTCTTTCTCCTTCGGCTTGGCGTTTAAATTTGTTTAATTATTAATCTAAACCACCATAACACTTTTTTGCTCACGCAAATGTATGCTTTTATTTCTTTAGTTGAAAAAATAGATTACCTTGAAGACATTTACCTCACTTTAAGCATTAAATTATAAATATTTCACACTTATTACAATTTTATAGTGACTCATCACTATTGTAATTACGCTATTTATTGTATATTTAACAAAATTAAAACGAATATTTAGATGAGTGAAAGCATTTATGTCATGGAGAAAATCTTATTTTTCCCAAGCAGTTCTGCTTTGTAGTTTAGGGGTAATACCACTTGGTTATGCTCAAGCTCATCCGGTTAATGCTAATCATTTGGTTTCAGGTATCTTAAGTTATGTGACATGGTCGACCAACCTAAATCAAATTAATTTTTGTGTTATTGATGGCCCAGCAAATTTTATTAGCGCAAATATTTTTGATCCTACGCCACAAATTATTCAACCACAAAATGTAAAACGCTTTAATTATACTGCTGAACAATTGCTTAAGCCCGCTGCCTCGAATCCGGCAACACATTGTCAAGTCTACTATTTTGTTCAAACATCAGATACGGTGCAACAACAGATTATTAATCGCAATCCACTAAAAATTTTAACTCTGTCAGAGAATAATCCAGAATGTAGTATCGGCAGTGCATTTTGTATTTATCTCAGCAAAAGACAATTTAAATTCAAAGTCAATTTGGACAGCTTAAAAGCATCGCAAGTAAGAGTAAATTCAAAAGTATTGTTACTCTCACAACAGCAAGAGGAACAAGAGTGATGTTTACGCCTATTTCCTCACAAACTTCTCTAAAGTCCTATCTGATTAAATCACAAGCCTATCTCTCGCTACTGATACTTCTGGTCTGTGTGATTGGCATGACCGGAATTGCTGCACATACATTTAAAAAGTATTCCGAAGATAATCTGCAACTGATCGCTCAGCTACTTTCTGAACAGTTACAAGCAGCAATCATATTCGATGACAAAGAAACAATTCATGAAACACTTAAGATGTGCATCGGAAAATATCCTTTGGAAAGTATTCAGGTCACGCATGTCAATGGACAACTTATTTCTTATATCAATGACGCCACAAAACATACCTTTTATGCCCCTATACTCGAAAAAATACAACGCTGGTTAATTTCTGATGAAGCCGGACATACTAATATCACGCATAACGGACAAACCATTGCCAAAATTAAAGTGGTCAATAGTATTTATCCTTTAATAAGCTTTTTACAGCAATTCCTCATTTTATTTACGATCAGTCTCATCTCCGCATTGCTATTAATTTCTTTTAGTACACGGCTGATTTACCGAAAAATTAGTTATTCACTGGATACCTTGACTGAAACCACAGAATCTGTGACAGCACATCGTGATTTTGACCAACGGGTTCCTTCGGGTCATATTGCAGAATTTAATATTATTTCTCAAAGCTTTAATGCCTTATTAAATGAAATTCAAACTTGGCATACGCATTTACAACAGGAAAATTCTCATCTGGAACATCGGGCTTTACACGACACCTTAACGCAACTACCAAATCGAGCATATTTCAATCAACGATTGAGCCAGATTTTTGAAAACCAAGACCGTCATCAGTTTGCATTACTTTATATTGACAACAATAACTTTAAAGAAATCAATGATACTCATGGTCATTTATATGGTGATGCAGTGCTACGTGAAATGGCAGTTCGCCTGAAACTAGCACTTCGCCCAGATGATTTTCTGGCACGTATCGGGGGTGATGAATTTGCTGTATTAGTACTCAATATTAATAAACCTATCTATGCAATTACAGTTGCCCAAAATTTATTACATGTAAGTGATGCTCCGCTTTTGATTGAGAACCTCGCCATTCGGTTTAGTTTTAGTATTGGGATCGCACTCTCGTCTAATGCAGAATCAGTCGAAGACTTAATTCACCAAGCTGATCAAGCCATGTATCAAGCCAAATTAAACAATATACAAAAATTGTCGATATACGATCAATCCACACATTAAACTTTTTCAAAGGATGCCTATGAAAACACATTACAGCTTCAAAATTTTGATGATCTGTGCACTAGCAATTGTACTCAGCGGATGTTTGGGACTCGGTGGCCTATCACGCCATCAAATTAAGGTCTTAAAACAACAGGGTTTCACCTACACTGAAGATGGCTGGGTATTAGATATGCCTACACGACTATTATTTGAAACGGATCAATACTTAATTAATGCAGATACTCAAAATAGTATTGCCCAGCTTAGTCAAAAATTAAAGTCAATTAAAATTAACAAACTTATTATTCAGGGTCATACCGATAACATCGGCAATGAACAATACAATCAGGAATTATCTTTAAAACGTGCCCAAAGTGTTGCACAGATTGCCCAAAAAAATGGTTTTATCGGTAATAATATTAAAATTGTCGGTTACGGTTCAAGTAAACCAGTTGCAAACAATGATACTGAGGTAGAACGTAGTAAAAACCGTAGGGTTGCGATTATTGTTGTACCTTGAGGTTAGATCACTTTTCTATAAGCAATGTTTCGGCATTGCTTTTTTTGTGCGCAGGATTAAAGATATATCATTCAAGTTAGATATAATAAGGAATCCAGTACGCCATTGTCACTATAGCAAAATTCGATTTATAGGCTACATATCATCTCGTCATACTTGCGAAAGCAAGTATCCAGAGCAAAGTTCAAAAGTTGTTAAGGTCTAGGCTTTAGCTTTATAGCGTTTGATGTAGGTTACGTTAGCTCTGGATGCCGGATCAAGTCCAGCATGACACAAATATAGTTTACATTTTGAATTTTGCTATAGATACCTGCTAACCACAGCTCAAAGCAGAACGAATATCATGCTAAGCATTTAATCTTAATACGACAGTACACACATGCAATGTGGTCTATTGCCATGATAAACATGACATTAGACCACTTAAACACACAACAGTTTATTATCGTTAAATGACCGAATCATCTTGCTATGATTTTATCAATTGTTTTGCAAGCTGTGGATCATTTTTACTGTAATAGAGTTTCGTTAGGATAACGATAGCGATTGCTGCGAGAATGAAAATAAATAAATAGTATCCATATAAACTCAGTGGCGAAATGCCATGATCCAGAAAATAGCCTGCAATAATCGGGGAAGAAATGCCACCAAATCGTCCCAATCCTGTTGCAAACCCAACGCCTGTTGAACGCACTTCCGAATCATAGACCAATGCCGAAATGGTATAAATCCCTGCCATGCATCCATTGAGGAAGAATCCTAAAACCACGGAAATTACTGGCAGGAAACCTAGATTATGTGTCATATTCACAAAAACGAAGATAGTCAAGGCAACGCATAACAGGAACACCGTCTGGATATGAAAAATCTTGAACCGTGTGGTCAATAAACCCAGTGTTAACGAACCTAAAATACTGCCCAGACTCACCCACATTCCAATCTGTACACCAGCTTGCGGAGATAAACCCGATTGCGCCATAATTTTTGGTGTCCAGCCCATGACAAAATAAAACCCATACAGTAAAAAGAACATTGCCACCCATAAACAAATGGTTTGTGCAAAATAACGTGCTGTAAAGAGTTGTCTTATCGTGCCCTGCTGCTGTTCAGTTACCGTAATGATGGGCAACTCATTGATCAAATTTCGCTTGAATTTTGCCAAGACCACATTGATTTTGGCTAAAGCATTTTTAGGTTGTTTATGTAATAAATAATCAATTGATTCAGGGATATAAATATAAGCAACTAAAAATAAAATCAAGGTTGAAACACCACCAAACATAAACGCATGGCGCCAAGAATGATGCTCAATAAAAACACCTGCCAGAACTCCGCCAATGGTCGCACCCAAGCCATAACCTGCCGAAAGTAAGGCGAGATTAAAACCACGTACTTTTTTGGCGGAAAACTCGGCGGTCAGAACCATACAGCTAATTTGAATTCCACCAATGCCAATTCCTGCAATAAATCGTGTAAATGCCAACTGATTAAAGCTATGCGCAAAGGTTGCAGCAACCATACTCATACCGCAGATGAAAGCACTGATTAAGACTAACTTTCGGCGCCCTAACTTATCACCCAGTGGTGCAATACACAGCGATCCTACTGTCATCCCTATAATACCGGCACTAATCAAAGTACCCACCTGCGTGCCATTTAAAGCCAGTTCACCCGATACTGCACTCGCGACATAGGCCATCACCATAAAATCATAGCCATCGACGACATAGAGTAAGAAACAGATCGTAATGATAATCCATTGAAACTTTGACATAGGTAAAGTATCAATATCATTTTTAATTGGGTGTATGAACATAAAAATATCCTTATTTTATGCTGCCATAGATTTGTTTTTAATCCTAATTTAAACAAACCTGACATGATTCATTACAAAACCAAGAAGGCTGCGCTGCATTTAGCAATCAGTTTGTCTTTTTGCCATGCTTCACTTTCCATACTCAGCACTTTTTTTCCCTCTTTGACGAACCATGCTTTGGCGAGAACCTCACCAACCTGACAGGGTCTAAAAAAATCAATATGAAGATTAATAGTCGCAGCCGGGCGTTCTGCTTTATTAAATACACTTAAGATGCCCATCACATCATCCAATATGGCACACAACATTCCCCCCTCAATGCTGCCTCGAGGGTTGGTAAAGCACTGTTGTGTCTGATACTTAATTTCCAAAATGCCTTGTTCTGCATGCCATTTAATATCATGCCCACCTAAAAAATGATGAATGGGTGGTAATTGATGAGAATCAAACATATATGGACTTCCTATTGTAAAAGACCTACTTGAACTTCCATGTATAATCCAGATTGACTCGTGTTTCTCTGGTCGGCTTAATCGCCGCACTTGACGTCATGTTGTTATCGGAAATGGCATGACGAATACGAAAGCCCAGATTTTGAAACCGTCCTTGTGGCACACGATACATCAGGTCAAAATCTAGCTCACTTTCATGCAAATTATCGCCACCGAGTAAATATGGATTACCACCCGGTAAGCTTTGATTGGTTGTGGTATGAATATTATTGGCATAGGTATAACGGGTCATAAACCTTAAACCCGGCAATAATGCTTTGGCATCATAGTCATAACGGATACTGTAGGTATGCTCTTTCGCATTCCAGAATTCATTGGGCCAAGTATCTAAAAACACCCCCACTTCGCTGTTGTAAAGATAAGGGAAAGCCGTTTCACCACGATTGATAATCGTACCCAAAGAGACTTTATGCACACCACGTTGCACCGCAAAGTTTGCCATATACATGTCGTTATCGACATTACCGCCATTTGCCTCACCAATATCACGACTGCGATAATATTTAACATCGCTAAGTAAATTGACCTTTTCATTTAAGGCATATGTATTTTCAAAACCGCCTTCAACCTGATCATAAATATCTTCTACATTGAGATAGAATAAATGTGCTTTGGTCTGCGGTGAAAAGTGATAATATCCACCCGCAAAATACACGGCATCAGTCTCTGCTTGTTGCTTAAAGCGCCAGTTGGTATTTGCCAAAGTGATTTTTTCCCAATCTGTCGAATCACGATGATTCACTTTATTCACATACGCCGCAGATAACTCAAAATGATCAATATCCTTAGAACTTACCGAAATCCCCTGAAATAATTGTGGTAGTAAACGTGCTGGCGAAGTAATAAAGACCGGATTCATGATATTGAGCGCACCAACCTTTAACTCTGTCTGACTCACCTTAGCTTTCGCTGTAAATGCGACATCACCCCATGTATTGGTCTCATCAGACGGTACGATATACACACCACGACCGGCATTATCCGAATTGATATTAATACCTAGTGTCGCAATCATATCGGCACCAAACTGAATTTTGCCCGGTGTATAACCTGATTTTGCATCAAAAATAAAACCTTGTGCCCATGACACAGCAGAAGGCTGATTGACGGTATTGTTATAGAAATTTTTATTCATATAAAAATTTCGTGCTGTTAAGCTTAACGAACTATCCTCAATAAAGCCTTCAGCAAAAATAGAGGTAGATACCGCCAGCAAAGACGGAATAATTAGTAACTTTTTCATCATTTTCATCCTGAAAATTTATCAAGCTCACATCCAGTGTTGCCATAAACAAATCGCTTGTGTTTATTTACCAAGTAAAGATCGTGCAACAATTTCCTTCATAATTTCATTGGTACCGCCATAAATTCGCTGCACTCGTGCATCGACAAAAAATCTTGAAATTGGATATTCCTGCATATAGCCATAGCCACCAAACAGTTGCAGCAGTTGATCAATAATTTCGCCTTGTGTATCGGTGATAAAACATTTGAGCGCAGCAACATGAGGAATGCTGAGTTGTTCCTGTTGATATAAGTCAACACATTGCTGCAAAAACGCCGCTGCTGCTTTTGCTTTAATTTCCGCTTGTGCAATGACAAATCGGGTATTTTGCATCTGGCTTAGATACTGTCCAAATGCCTTACGCGCTTGCACATATTGCGTGGTGATTTCGATTGCACCGTGTATTGCGCCCATCGCCATCATCGAAATACTCAAACGCTCACGTGGTAATTCCTGCATCAAATAGGCAAATCCTTTATTTTCTTCACCCAGTAACTGCTCGGCAGGAACCTGAACATTGTCAAAAAACAACTCAACCGTGTCTTGTGCATGTAAACCAATTTTCTTTAATGCACGCCCCTTGCTCACGCCTGGTAAATACGCGTCTATTAAAAAAATCGACATGCCTTTTGCACCCTGTGCGCTATCAGTTTTGGCAACGAGTACGATTAAGTCTGCATTACGACCATTCGAAATAAAGGTTTTGGTGCCATTAATAATGTAATGCTCTCCCTCTCGAATCGCCTGAGTGCGAATAGCTTGCAAGTCCGATCCAGCATTGGCTTCGGTCATGGCAATTGCGACCACAACTTCGCCACTCACCATTTTTGGCAACCAGTATTGTTTTTGCGCTTCATTGCCAATATTTTGAATATAAGGTGAAACCAGTTCACTTTGCCCACCAATGGCAACGGCTAAAGCGGTAAATCCTGCGCGTGCTGTTTCTTCTACCAGCATCAATGAATAATCGACAGGTGCAGCATAACCGCCGTATGCTTCGGGGACATCTACACATAAAAAGCCATTTTCACCGAGTTTGTACCACAATTCACGAGGGATCAGGCCCTGTTCTTCCCATTGTTCATAATATGGCGCAACATATTCAGCCAAAAAACGCTGATAATTACTGCGGAATAATTCAAATTCTTGATCTTGGTTCATCATCAAATCCTTTGTTGATGTCACATTGCTTCAGATTCGGACAATCAATGGATGACTGATGTCTTCATCGTATAATTCAGTGATTAAATCATGGCGGCGTTTGATGATATTGGCTTGATTCAAATTACCTTTATCAGTGACTTCACCAGCATCAAGTTGTGGAGGTTCTACCATCAAATATAATTTATTGACTCGATTTGAACTGCCTGTGGCATTCTGATTGTATTGTTTTAAAAATTGCTGAAACCAATCCCGTACTTTGGCATGTGACAGGATCTTTTCAGGTGCAACAGATTTAGAGTTTAAATGTGCAATTTCGGCACAGGCATCTAGTTTGGGAAAGATCAGAAAACCAATTGATGCCAGATTACTACCAGTAATTGCAACTTCCTGAATCAGTTGATTCCCCATTAATAATGCGGTGTTGCGCAAGGTACCGACATTGACAAAAGTCCCTGTATTCAATTTAAAATCTTCTGCCAATCGCCCGTCATACATTAAGCCTTGACGCGGGTCTTTATCATCAACCAAACGCACGGCATCACCAGTATGATAAAATCCTTTTTCATCAAAAACAGTGGATTGCTGATCGTCATTTAAACGCCAATAGCCTTTCATGACATGCTTGCCCTTGACACAAAACTCCAGTTTGTCACCCGTTGGTACCAGTTTGACTGTGCAACCTGGTGCTGGATAGCCAATAAAGCCTGCCATCACTTGGGGGCCAGTGGTAAATGCACATGAAGGTGCAGTTTCTGTCATGCCCAAACCACTCATGATTCGAATACTTTCGCCGCAATGCTGCTGTGCGATACGATCCAAGCGCTCCCAAGCCGCATTTGATAGGGCTGCACCGGCAAAAAATAAAATTTTAACTTTGGCGTAGAAGCTGTCACGTAATGCCTTGTCATTTTCAAGCGCAATGGTCAGTTCTTCCCAGCCTTTTGGCACATTAAAATAAACAGTTGGGGAAATTTCTTTGAGATTGCGAATGGTTTCATCAAATTTACCTGCAACAGGTTTACCATCATCAATATAAATCGTACCGCCGTTATATAAGGCAATCCCGACATTATGGCTGCCACCAAAGGTATGATGCCAAGATAGCCAATCCAGCAAGATAGGCGGTTCATCAGCAAATTCAGGAAAGGTCTGCAACAACATTTGCTGATTGACACACAGCATTAAATGCGTTGTAGGCACAGCCTTTGGCATTTTAGTTGAACCTGAGGTAAATAAAAATTTGGCAATGGTATGCTCATCCAGCGTGGCATAATGCGCCTGAATATCACCAATCGGTGTATCCAATAAAGTTTGAAAAGATGTACAGGGTTGATCCCCGACCAGACCTGAATTTGTCACCACTTCGATATCATCTGCAACACAGCTTTGAATTGCTCTAGCAAATAACTGCCCATCTGCCGCATATACCATGCCGGGCGTTAATACCTCAATAATATGTTTGAGTTTGCCAAAATCCTGAGAAATTAAAGAATACGATGGTGAAATTGCCGAAAATGGAACACCAGCAAACATTGCAGCCATTGATAGAACCAAATGCTCAAGATCATTGCCGGATAAAATAATCAGCGGGCGATCTTCTGATAAATCACGCTGATATAAAGCTTGAGCGATATGCCATGCCCGCTGTGCCACTTCGGCATAGCTTAATCTTATCCATTGACCCTGATTATCACGTTTTGCAGCAAATGTTCGATCTGGATGCGTTTCAGCAAATTGAATTAAGCGGTCGGTTAATTTTTGCGGATAATCTTTCAATTGCTCTTGTGGATAGAGATATAACGCACCCTCGTTATATTCATAATCAATCTCATGACTACCCAAGCGTACATAACGCTCAGGATAATTTGGCGAGAACATTTTTGCGTGTGCCATATACATACTCCATGTATAAGAATGACCTCTTGTCATCCATATTTCGCCTCTTGCGAAATTTTTATCGTGAACCAACTCATTGAAGCGAAATCAATTTTACCAATTTCTAAATTGGGTAATGTCTAGGCTCAGTTTGAATCGTGATCCAACGTAACTCGGTAAATTCGACAATTGAGGCTTTACTGCCAAAACGACCATAACCGCTTTGTTTTACCCCACCAAATGGCATGGGCGCTTCATCTTGTACAGTGGCACTATTAATATGACAAATGCCAGACTCGATGCGTTTTGCCACAGACAGCGCCTGTGCAATATTTTGACTAAATACCGCAGCAGATAAACCATATTGGCTATCATTCGCAAGGGCTATTCCTTCATCCACCGTCTCAAAACGCTGAATTGTACACACTGGCGCAAAAGACTCTTCGGCATACAATTTCATCTGCTGGGTCACATCAACAATAATAGTTGGCTGCATGACTGTACCTTCAATTTGGATTCCTAAAGGCAATGTTGCACCATGATCCAAAGCATCCTGCAATAAACCCTGCATCCGCGTGGCAGCCTTTAAACTTTCCATGGTGCCCAGTTGGTTTTCCGATATTCTGGGATCACCAGCTTTTAGGCTTCGGGCTTTTGCCGTCAGTTTTTCGATAAATTGTTCAGCAATCTCTGACTGTACCAAAACACGCTCGGTTGACATGCAAATTTGACCTTGATTAAAAAACGCACCAAAGGCAACGGCATTCACCGCTTCATCGAGATCGGCATCATTCAGGATAATTACCGGCGCTTTGCCACCAAGTTCCAGTAACACAGGTTTTAAAAACTTAGCAGCGATTTCTGCGATAATTTTACCGACATGCGTCGAACCGGTAAAATTAACCCGTTTGGTCAAAGGGTGACTGACCAGGCGCTCTACAATTTGCGGTGCATCTTCTGCACGATGCGTAATCACATTCACCACACCATCACCCAAACCCGCCTCCAGCAAGACTTCTGCCAGAAGACGATGGGTGGCAGGACAGGATTCCGAAGCTTTTAAAACCACGGTATTACCACATGCCAGAGGCATGGCCAAAGCACGGGTTGCAAGAATGATTGGCGCATTCCATGGTGCCATGCCAACGATCACACCACAGGGTACCCGCATACCCATTGCAAGATTTCCCGGTACATCTGAAGGAATCAGACTGCCATCAATTTGTGTGGTCATGGCAGCAGCTTCTCGCAGCATATTGGCAGCAAGATGTACATTAAAACCATACCAAGTTGGCGATGAACCAATTTCATTTACAGCAACATCAATAAATTGCTGCATTCTTTGATTGAGTAAATCCGCAGCCTTGAGTAAACGCATTCTCCGCTCTGTCGGTGACAAGGCAGACCATGTGGCAAATGCCCGATGTGCCGATGCAATGGCTGCATCAACATCGTCTATCGTTGCCGCAGCAGCAACACTCGCAACCTTGCCATCTATTGGGCTGATGCGCTGAAATGTTTCTGCTGTACTTGCATCAAGCGACTTTCCATGAATTAATAATTGTACGTTTTGCATGACCCATTGCTTCCTTTCTGGTTCATCAATCAAAATACGATTAATTTAAGCGCTTTTTTTACGCTTATAGGTTTGTAAGCCTGGTTTAATACTTTTTTCATCCAAGAACTGTTTTAAACCTTCAGCTCGTCCACCTTCGGTATCACGATAGCTGCACTGGTCAATTTTGGCATATAAATAGTCTTCATTTTGATCCCAAGTCAGCTCACGACAGCGTTTGAAGCCATTTTTCGCATAGCGCAGTACAATCGGATTTTTTTCTAGTAACACATGGCATAATTCGGTCACTTCGGCTTTTAACTGGCTCAGTGGAACGCTTTTATTGACCAATCCCATTTTCTCGGCTTCTTGTCCTGAGAATGGTTTACCTGTCATGATGTAATACAATGAAGCCCGATGTCCGACGGTATCTGCCATTGCCTTGCTCACCAGATTACCGGGTGGAATGCCCCAGTTGACTTCCGATAAACCAAAGGTTGCTTCGTCTGCACAAATTGCCAGATCACATGCCACAAGTGGTGAAAAACCACCCCCAAAACACCAGCCATTAACCATTGCAATTGTTGGCTTGGAATACATGCGTAGCAATTGCCACTGCCAACGACATGAATCGCGACGAATACGCTCTTGAATATAATCAGATTTTGCGTCAATTTCCCGGAAGTATTCTTTTAAATCCATACCCGCAGTCCATGAATCACCTGCACCTGTCAATACCAATACTTGTGCATCATCATCTAACTCTAATGTTTCAAGTACATCAATCATTTCGCGATTTAAAGTTGGACTCATGGCATTTCGTTTTTCTGGACGGTTAAGCGTCACCCAAGCGATTCCGCTCTCAACCTTTACATCCACTGTTTGCCATTTATTTTCATATGTCATGTTGTACTCCTCATCTGACATCATTCCCTGTTTGTTTATTTAATATAATATAAGACAAGCTTACATTCAATAGCAAATTAAAATTATTTTATTTTACATATTAATAAATATTAAACAAATACTTAATTAATATTTTAGTTTAAATAATTGTAAGATAGACTTATATTTAAAATTATTTTTGATGCAGTCCTATTTAGAATAAAGTTTAATTTTTTTGTATTTATGCTTTAATTCTCCTTTAAATTCATTTGTATAATGTTTTACAAATGACAAAAGAGCTTTTAATTAAAATGACTGAACACATCACGATTTCCGAAGCACGTACCACTTTAAGCTATGTGATTGCACGTACTGATCGTTTAATCAATAAAATTTTAAATGATGAACTTAAAAAAATTGATATTTCGCTTTCACAATTTACAATGCTTTCTGTTATCCAGCGCAAACCGGGCTTATCCAACGCCAAACTCGCTGAATTATCCTTTATCAAGCCGCAATCGACCACCAAGGTCATTCAGGAACTTGAAAATCGACACTGGATTATCAAAAAGTCTGATCCACAACATGGCAGAAGAATTCTAATTGAACTTTCCACATTAGGTCTGGAAAAAGTGCAAGCCTGTCGTGAAATTGTTCAGCATATAGAAAGCCAGATGCTTGACTCTATTGACAAAAATCTGGCCATGGTGATCAAAAGCAATTTAGAAATGATGTCTAATAATTTAAAGCACTATACGGCGCAAGCGCATTAACCACTAATTTAATGCGTATCGAATATCCTGCGCTGTTTGTCGTAGTTTTGGCAAAATATGTTCAACTAAATCAGGTGTATCCATTTGATTGGTGGTGCTAATACAGTTAAGTGCTGCAATCGCATCACCTTTTGCTGATAACAGCGGTACAGCAATTGCAATAACACCCAATTCATGTTCTTCTTTTGAAATACAATAATCTTGTTGTCCTATTTCAATTATTCGTTGTTTAAACAGATGTTCATCGGTAATGCTATACGGTGTTAACCGCTTTAAACCAAACTGTTCGATCCATTGCTGTAACTCATCAGGACTTAAATAAGACAAAAGTAATTTACCTGTCGAGGTTGCATGCGCAGGCAAACGATTACCCAAATGAATCCCATAAGGCATGATGCGTTGCTCATTTTGACGCATGACACTATGTGCAATCGGTACGACTTCGTGACCATCCAAAACCACAACAGAAAAACTCAGACCGCTAAGCTGATTTAATGTATTGAGGTAAGGCTGGGCTAATTTTGGTAAAAAACTGGAATTTAAATAAGCACTTGAAAATCTCAGCACCTTATGGGTAATCCAATAGTGTGTACCATCACTGGATAAATAACCCAGATATTTAAAGGTGTATAAATAACGCCTCACCGCTGTACGGCTAATCCTTGTTTTTTCTGCAACCTGCCCCACACTCAACTTTTGTCGCTCGGTGCCAAAAGCTTCAAGCACTTCCATGCCTTTGGCAAGGCTCGCAATATAATGCTCAGTTAAAATTTCTTCTGATGAAATCGGGTTAATCTTTTTTCGCTTGTCCATCAGCATTTCACTCACCATTTTGTCCGCTCTACGGACAAATATAATAGATTTCGGACAAAATAACGAGATCCCAACTAGCCTGTTGTTGATAAACATCATAAGGTTTTAGTCATCGCATGATATTGCATTAAAGGGATACAAAAACAATGGAAAAGTTAAGCACGCAAGTTGCCATTATTGGTTCAGGGCCGGCAGGTTTATTACTTGGACAACTGCTTTACAAAGCAGGTATTGACCATCTGATCATCGAACAGCGCAGTGCCGATTATGTTGCCGCACGCATTCGAGCTGGTATTTTAGAACAAGTGTCTGTCGATTTACTCAGAAAAGCTGGTGTTGCCGAAAATCTGGAAAAATATGGCTTGCCACATGATGGTATTGAAATTTTAACTCATCAGAAAAAACATCGAATTAATCTGAATAAACTGACAGGGGGTAAACAAGTCACTGTCTATGGGCAAACCGAAGTCACCAAAGATTTAATGCAGGCACGTGAAAGCCAACAACTGCAAACTTTTTATGAAGCAGACAATGTACGTATTCATGACTTTGACACACAACCCTATGTTACCTTTGACAATAAAAGGCAATCTTTTCGTATCGATTGCCAGTTTATTGCTGGCTGTGATGGTTTTCATGGTGTATGCCGTGCCAGTGTGCCACAAGAAAAAATTAAAACTTTTGAAAAAGTTTACCCATTTGGCTGGCTTGGCGTACTTGCCGATGTGCCGCCTGTATCTGAAGAATTAATCTATGTACAATCTGAACGTGGTTTTGCACTCTGTAGCATGCGCTCGAATACACGCAGCCGTTATTATATACAGGTGCCGATTACCGATTCTGTAGAAAATTGGTCTGATGAGGCTTTTTGGGCAGAACTCAAAAACCGGCTTGATGAGGATAGTCGCAATAAATTGGTCACCGGTGCCTCTATCGAAAAAAGTATTGCCCCGTTACGCAGTTTCATTACCGAGCCCATGCGCTTCGGCAAACTATTTTTAGCCGGCGATGCAGCGCATATTGTGCCACCTACTGGTGCTAAAGGCTTAAATCTCGCTGCATCAGATATCGGTTTTTTAGCCGAGGCATTTATTGAATATTTTAATCGCCATTCTGAACATGGCATCGATAATTACTCGCAAAAATGTCTTGCCCGTGTTTGGAAAGCCGAGCGATTCTCATGGTGGATGACCCATCTATTACATCGTTTTGATACCGAATCAGAATTTGACCATCGCATGAAACAGGCAGAACTCAGCTATATTTTGGAATCTTTTGCAGGCCAAAGTTCTTTAGCAGAAAACTATGTCGGATTACCGTTCGAAGCCGATGTAAAACTTGCAGCATTAAACGCCTAAACTATCGATAAACAAAGTCTGACATTCATGGTCAGACCTTGTTATATTTTAATATTCAAACAGGCTGCTTTTGCTCACGATTGACTTCACGACTTAATAATAAAATTAAACCAATGGCAAAAATGAACACAATCCCATAATAAGCATAGATCGTAGCAGCTGCGACCTGCTGATCCAAAAAGATCCCTGCCACAATCGGCGATAATATTGCACCGATTCGACCAAAACCAATGGCATAACCCACGCCACGATTACGCACATCTGCCGCATAAATCGTTGGTGAAATGGAATATAAACCTGCAACACAACCGTTGATCAATAAACCTAAGAATATCCCGACAATAAATGCTGTGCTGACTTGAGCAGATACACTCACGAACAGAAACACACACAATGCGGTTAAGCCCAAAAATATGCTTAAGGCATAAAAAATTCGGATTTTAGATGCCAATAATCCAATAATCGCCGCACCAAAAATACCGCCGATGCTAATTAAAATCCCTGCACTCACGCCTTGTTCAGGTGACATGCCCATGGCAATTAAAATTTTCGGAGTCCAGCTCATGACAAAATAAAAACCAAACATCACCAAGAAAAAAGCAAACCATAAATACAAGGTTTGCCTTGCTTTTGCCCCTTGGAACAATTTAGATATTGCAGTTTGTCCTTGCTGCGTCGCTACCACGTGTACATCAGGTAATTGAGCAATCGTGCTCATTTTCATTTTTTGCAAAATCTTATTTGTGGTTAACAAGGCATTTGAGGGACGTTTGGCAAACAAATAATCCAATGATTCCGGTAATAACCATATTGCCAATACCAGCATGACAACGGTCGTCATTCCACCCACCAAAAATACCGAACGCCAGCCAAACTCTCCAATTAAGGTCAATGACAATACACCACCGAGTGTGGCGCCAATTCCATAACCTGTAGACATTAAACTCACTGCCAGACTACGCCAACGCAAATTTGCATATTCACTGGCAACCACATTGCTGCTTGCCAAAATGCCACCAACGCCCAAACCAGTAATAAAACGGAATATGGCAAGCATGGCCTGTGAGCTTGCCGCAGCAGAGGCCAACATGCTTACTGCAGCAATTGCCAAACAGGTTAAAATTAATTTTCGACGCCCGATCCTATCGGCTAACGGTGCAAGAAAAATCGAACCACCGGCCATACCAAATAAACCGGCACTTAATAATAAACCTACTTGCGAACCACTGAGCAGCCACTCACTGGATACAGATGGCGCAGTAAATGCCATGACCATGACATCAAAGCCATCAATGATATTGAGAAAAATACAGATCCCAATCACAAACCATTGATAAGTCGTCATCGGTTGCTGGTCGATCTGGGTTAAAATTGTATTATTTGGCATAGATGCACTCCCAATCTGGACTGGAAGCACAATTCCGCTGAAAACAGAGAAATATTGAGTGATTATGTATATCCATATCCATAATTGCCTAAGAAATTTTGAAATACTTGTGTTGGTGGATATCCTATCCACTCACTCAATCTAATTAACTGGATCCAAAAAGTCAATCAATTAAAATAAACCCCTTATCTTCCCTCTTATAAAAAAGTGCAATAAAAATATATGATTACTAA
Source organism: Acinetobacter puyangensis (assembly GCF_900096995.1). Classification (GTDB taxonomy): domain Bacteria; phylum Pseudomonadota; class Gammaproteobacteria; order Pseudomonadales; family Moraxellaceae; genus Acinetobacter; species Acinetobacter puyangensis. Next base: position 516,133 of record NZ_OANT01000001.1, on the reverse strand, counting down.
AAAAAATTCTGCATAAAAAAGGATTTAATACATCAAATTATTACTTTTTATTTTAATTACCCTCTATTTTAATGAAAAAATAACTTGACCAAAGCCCTTAAAATTTCATAAATTGGATCCAATAAGTGATAAGGAGTCATCACAATGTTTATTAAAAATGCATGGTACGTAGCATGTCGCCCCGAAGAAATACAAGATAAACCCTTAGGACGAAAAATTTGCGGTGAAAGCATTGTATTTTACCGTGGTCATCATCAACAGGTTTTTGCAGTCGAAGATTTTTGCCCGCATCGTGGCGCCCCACTTTCATTAGGTTATGTTGAAAATGGAGAGTTAGTCTGTGGCTATCACGGCTTGGTCATGGGGTGTGAAGGTAAAACAGTCTCTATGCCAGGACAGCGTGTATCAGGATTTCCATGTAATAAAGCCTTTGCCGTCATCGAAAAATTTGGATTTATCTGGGTGTGGCCGGGCAATAAAGAAGATGCCGATTTAGATGCCTTACCTGAACTTGAATGGGCGGACAATCCAGAATGGAGTTACGGCGGTGGTCTCTTCCATATCCATTGCGATTATAAATTGATGATCGATAATTTAATGGATTTAACCCATGAAACTTACGTGCATTCCAGCAGTATTGGGCAAAAAGAAATTGATGAAGCAGCCCCCACAACCAAAGTGGAAGGTGATCATGTGATTACTGAACGCTATATGGAAAATATCTATGCACCACCTTTTTGGCAAATGGCACTCAGAGGGAATAAGTTACCCGATGATGTCTTAATTGATCGTTGGCAACGTTGCCATTTTTATGCTCCGAGTAATGTACATATCGAAGTAGGTGTAGCTTTAGCCGGACATGGTGGTTATCACGCAGCGCAATCTAAAAAAGTCTCATCTATCGTGGTGGATTTTATTACACCCGAAACGGAAACATCACATTGGTATTTCTGGGGTATGGCACGCAACTTTCAACCAGGTAATCAGGAACTTACCGACAGTATTCGTGAAGGTCAAGGTAAAATCTTTAGCGAAGATCTGGACATGCTGGAACGTCAACAAAAAAACATCCTCAATCATCCCAATCGCAAATTATTGATGTTGAATATCGATGCTGGTGGAGTGCAATCACGTAAAATTATTGATCGTTTACTCGAAGCGGAAAAACCGATTACACCAATCTCCGGTCAAACCCGACAATTCCCAAATATTCGGATCATATAAGGGGAACAACATGGACGTTATTATTGATAAAATTCACCAACTCACGCCAACAATTCGTGCATTTGAATTAGTCACAGCAGATAACCAGCAATTGCCAGAATTTACTGCGGGTTCGCATATTGATGTGTTTTTAAAAAATGGATTGATCCGTCAATATTCACTTTCAAACTGTTGTCGAGAACACCATCGCTATGTAATTGGCGTATTGTACGATGCAAACACAAGAGGTGGTTCCGCATGTTTACATGAGCAATATACTGAAGGTGATCTTTTATCGATCAGTGCGCCACGTAATTTATTCGATATTCATCCACAAACCGAAACCGCCATTTTATTTGCAGGCGGTATTGGCATTACGCCAATTTTAGCGATGGCATACCATCTCAAAAAAAATAATACACCTTTTGAATTGCATTATTTTGTTCGTAGCCGTGAACAGATTGCATTTTATGGCAATCTTAATGCTCACTTCGCAGAGCAAACGTATTTTCATATCAGTGATGAAGCTGAAACAATACCTGATATGAACAAAATTCTGGCAGCACCTCATCCTACGAAACACTTGTATGTCTGTGGTCCTAATGGCTTTATGGATTTTATTTTTGACGCTGCACATCAAGCACACTGGGAAAATGCACAACTTCATCAGGAACACTTTGTTGCTGAGAAAATAGATACCTCAGATGATCAGGCATTTATTCTTGAAGTGAAGGGCTATGAAAAACCGATCGAAGTTGCCGCACATCAAAGCGTTGCAAATGCATTAATTGCGCATGGATTTGATATTCCGCTGTCATGTGAACAAGGTATCTGTGGGACTTGTATGTTAAAAGTTGTGGATGGTATTCCAGAGCATCGTGATTTATTTATGACCGATGCAGAACATGCCGCCAACACACATTTTACCCCATGTTGTTCCCGTGCAAAATCAGATCGACTCGTCATCGAAATTTAGATGGAGATCGTAGATAAAGAAAAACGTCCGTCCAAAGGGGTAAAATTGATCATTGCTCTTTTGGACTGCAATTAAACGCTGTCGAGTACATTTCCTAATCTTCGTATGTCAATATAACAACGGCAGGTAAAGATAAAAAATATACGTTTATTTGTGATCCAATCGCAAAATAAATACCTAGGAAGATACCCATCAATAGAAAGCCTGAAATAAAATAAACTTTGTTTTACAATACATTCCGAGTATTTCTTAGACTATCACATTTACCCTTTGATGCAGTGTCTTTATCATTTAGTATAGTAAGATGATAAATTCTAACGAAGTCCTGACTACTTAAATATGAGTAAACAAATATTATCTGGCCAGCAAGTATTATTAAAACTCAGAGAAATGATCATTTCTGGTGAATTTGTTGATGCTAAACATATTGCAGAAATTCCGACAGCAAAGATGCTAGGTGTATCACGTCAACCTGTTCGTATTGCCTTTCAACTACTAGAACAAGAAGGTTTACTGATTAAAAATCCAACTCGTGGCTATCGGGCACGAGAGATTTCACCGGATTTAATTCAACATGCGCTTGAAGTACGAGGTGTATTAGAAGGATTGGCTGCAAAAACATTGGCTGAAAAAGGCATGAGTGAATTACAGCAACAAACTTTACTCAATTGTATACAAGTATGTGAAGAATTATTTTCTAGACAACAATTTGGAGAACAAGAATTAGAACAATATGATAAATTTAATATTATTTTTCATGACACCATCATTCAAGGGTCTGAAAATATTGCTTTAATCCAAGCCTTGATAAAAAACAATCAAATGCCTATGGCATCTGCCAAAGCATTAACATATGACTCTAAACATGCATTGTCTGAATATCGTAGATTACATTTTGCACATCTACAACATTGTTCAATTTACGATGCTCTTTTACATCGTCAAGCCGGACGTGCTGAAACGTTAATGCGCGAACATAGTCGTGTCGTTGCTTTTACCACAACCATGCAAAAAATTCTGCAAAATAAAACTTAATTCTGTGTGCCCCCTAACTTTTATCAATATTGCCTATTGGACTAATAATGACATGACAACAATTTAAACTAAAGTATATGTGTCTTAACTTATTGTTTTAATGACCAGCAATATAAAATAATACCTTGATAAACCTGACTTTATTACACGCTAATGACATCGGACTTTTAGGTGATCTACCTCCTCCTCATACCTTGAGCATTATAGTCTACAAGGTATGATCCGTTCGGTTTAGATCACTTGCGATCATGTGATCGAAGCAAAGATGAATATAACCAAATCCATCAATAACACATCATCACAGATTTAAGCTCGGTATAATCCTCAATAAATGCATCAGAAAACTCTCTACCGATCCCGGAAGCCTTGGCACCGCCAAACGGTACGGAGGGATCCAGAAAAGTATGCATATTGACCCACACAGTGCCAACTTCCAATTGTGGAATCAGACGCATAATTTTAGACAAATCATTACTCCAGACACTGGCTGTTAAACCAAACCGCCCCTGATTCATTTTTTCAATCAGTTCATCTTCATGTTCAAAAGGCATCACGGCGAGAATCGGACCAAAGATCTCCTCACAGAATATCGGATCATTCATACCAGTACCCCGAACTAATGTCGGCTGCATATAAAACCCGTGTTGTTCAAGAATTTCACCACCCGCGAGTATTTGCTGATTCTTTCGCGCCAAATCCAGATAGTGCTTGACCTTTTGAAAATGCGATGCATTGGATAATGGGCCAAAATGTGCATCTTCATCCAAAGGTGAACCAATCTTAAACTGTTGCATGGCAGCCGAACATTTTGCAACAAATTCATCATAACGACTTTGATGCACGAAGAAACGTTCTGGTGCAGCACAAACCTGCCCCTGATGAACCAATGATGACTGTAATAATGAAGGTAAATATTGATCAATATCCGCATCGGCCAAAATAGCAACAGCATTCTTGCCCCCCAACTCCAGACTCACCCGAGTTAAATCACTATCCATGGCCATTTTACCAATAGCAATACCTGTCGGAACCGAACCTGTAAAAGATACCTTTTTCACCACAGGCGATGCTATCAACAACTGCCCGGTTTCTCCCAAGCCAGTCACGACATTAATTACTCCTTTCGGAATCCCCGCTTCAATGGCTATTTCAGCCAGACGTAATAAGGATAAAGGTGTATATTCACTGGGTTTGAGCACAATAGTACAACCGGTGGTTAAAGCAGATGCAATTTTCCAGATGCCGATCATCAAGGAAAAATTCCATGGCACAATCCCAGCCACGACACCCACCGGCTGCCGTAGCGTAAATGCTGTATATTTTTCACCGTGCATTGAAGGCAAAGAAGGCCGCATGGTTTTACCGCTAATTTTGGTTGCCCAACCAGCAAAATAGCGTAGAAATATCACACTTTGCGCGACTTCCAAATGGCGGGAAATATTGATCATCTTACCGGAGTTTAATGTTTCCAATTGCGCCAACTCTTCGGCATATTGTTCAACCAAATCAGCCAATTTATTCAACAAAACCCCTTTTTCATAGGGAGAAATACTTGCCCATTGCTGTTTAAAAGCTTGATGTGCGCTTTGTACTGCGTGATCTACATCATTTTGATCACCAATGCTGATACTGGAAATAGTTTGCTCGGTGGCCGGGTTAATTAACTCAAAACGTTGGGTATTTAAGGAGGTTTTTTGTACACCATCAATAAAATGTCCATGCTGGCGTTGTAAGAATTGCTGTACGGAGGCCAATATTGTAATTTCGCTCATGATTTTTTTCCTGATTGCCTAAAAATATTAGATTGATTTGATGACCTTAGACCATCAGAGATGCTGAGGATTTAAAATAAAATCCGCACCACGCTCACCGATCATGATGGCAATCGCATTGGTATTGCCACTGGGCACCTGCGGACAAATCGAGCAATCAATCACTCTTAGATTCTTCATACCATGAACTTTCAACTGTAAATCCGTGACAGACTTTTGTGGATCTACACCCATACAGCATGAACCACCTGGGTGATAAACCGTTTTAATGTTTTGACGCATCCATGCTTCAATCGCATCATCATCTTCTGGCAATGTTTGCGCAGGTTCAGTCACTTGCTTGATAATGGCTTGTAAAGCAGGTTGCTGAAACATTTTTAAACCCTGTTGGACTGCACGAATATTACCGGCGACATCATCGGGATGACCCAGATAATTTGGATCAATGACAGGTAAATCCTTTGGATTATTACTACGTAAAGTTACCCGCCCCCGAGCCTTAGGTTGTAGATGTCCCACCTTGATGGTAAGGCCATGTTCTTGCGCAGCCTCTTTCTCTCCCGGGGTATTATCAAAATTATCCAGAATCGGTAAAAAATGAAATTGTACATCTGCCCGACCCTGCTGTTGACTATCGACAAAACCTGCACCCTCAAGGATATTTGAGGTTAATAGCCCAGACCGAGTCAACATCCACTGTAAGCCATGCTTAAGTGCCTTTAAGCCCTGATCTTCACCCAAAATACTGATTGGATCCTTGATCGTGGCATTCACCGACATATGTAAATGATCATGAAAATTTTCACCAACTGGTAAATCTCGAATACACGTAATCTCATGTTGTGCTAATTGTTGTTTTGGCCCTAAGCCAGACAATAACAGAACTTTTGGACTGCCAATGGCACCAGCACTGACAATGATTTCTTTTTTTGCCTTAACCTGAATCGGCGCCTGATCTGCAATACTATAGATCACCCCAGTTGCAATATCATTATCGATCTCAATTTTATGCACCAAGGCCTGTGTGATGATGGTCAGTTTGGGATTGTCTTTTACCGATTTTAAATAAGTTTGCGATACGCTGGCACGTTCACCATTTTTAGTCGTGGTTTGATAAAAACCTACACCTTCTTGCGACCAACCATTAAAATCATTGACATATTTTAGGCCCATTTGTTGTCCGGCTCGAATACATGCAAGTGTTAATGGGTGGCGATAACGATTTTCACTGACAGGCAAATGCCCACCCTGACCATGGTATTGATCTGACAGGCTTTCGTTGTTTTCTGCTTTTTTAAAATAAGGTAAAACGTCCTGATAGCCCCATCCCTTACAATCCCAATCACTTTCCCAAGACTCATAATCCTGACGCTGACCACGAATATAAATCATCCCGTTGACTGAACTACCACCACCCAGCACCTTGCCTTGCGCCAAAATCATTTCACGCTGGTTGCAATGCTGCTGCGGCACAGACATATAAGGCCATGATTTTTGTTGAAATACCTTAACCACCGTAGCAGGTATTTTATGGAAAATACTGCTGTCTGGTTCGCCAGCTTCCAGTAATAATACCGAACCTGCATTTGCCTCCAGCAAACGGGTTGCCACGACACATCCGGCAGAACCAGCACCAATAATAATATAATCAAAAACTTTATCCATTTAACACCTCGATTAGCCATTGAATTAATCATGGGATTAATAGGATTACATGTGATTTATCATATTCTGTCTTGGCTGTATTTGCCTAACACTTGTATAATCGTGACATTATATAAATAATAAATATTCAATTTAAAAGCTGAATTCTAAATTGACGTGGTGCAATACCATACTGCTTTTTAAAACAACGGGAAAAATGAGAACTGTCTTCAAATCCCCATTTAAGTGCGATTTCAGTCAATGAAATATTCTGATTATCCAAATTACTAATTTCTGCATAGATCTGTTGTAATCTTAAATATTGTATATATCGACTAATAGATTGATTTTCACTTGAAAATAATCGATAAAGTTGCCTGGAAGAAATGCCTAGATGATCTGAAATTAATTTTGGTCTCAAATATGGATTCTGTAATTGCTCTATAATAAAGCGTTCTGCGCGATATTTTATCGGATCTACTTTTAGATTTGAATCATAATGTATCATCGGTTTTAATAGGGCAATTAAAGCATCTTCAAATGCATTTCCATCTTGTTGTGAATGCCAGAGCTCAATCTGATCATGGGCAATTTGTTGCAGAATATTTTTAAGTAAATGTCCACTCATATTACTGGTATTCAGCCTGCCAAAATGCTGTGCTGTAATATCATTGATCAATAATTTTTCTCGGGAAAGATGTACAGAAATATGTTCAAACATACCTTGTGGAAACATTTCGATCGTCTTTGCAGTATCAAGTAAAACGATATCATTTTCATTTATTTGTATTTTTTGTTCATCTTGAAAAATCAGCATTTTTCCTTTAGGCTGAAAAATCAAAAAGCAGAAACGATCTTCTGCACGGTCCGGCTTGCCTTTTTGGCGAACAATCTGATTGGCATTGCTGCGAATAAAAGCAACTTCTGTATTACCCAATTGATAAGCACGAACTTCTCCAATAAACAAAGCCTGATCAGCATTAAACTTTGTTTCAAATGCACCACATACGGATTCAATATGCTCTGTCCAGACAGAAATTTGAGAAAGATTCGCTTTAATCATCTCTATTCCTACAAAATACATTTAAGATTCAATCTTCCCTGAATGAATATGCATTTTATATACCAATCTTTAAGTTATAAATATTTAATTACAACTCCAAGAATCCTAGCTTAAATTATTTTTAATTATTTTCAATGCATCATTTAATTTCTTAATCTCAGCAGGTTTTAACCCGGCAAAACTATCATTAAATAATAGTGAAGTAATTTCATTAATTTTAATCACCATATCATGCCCTTTATCGGTCAAACTCACTCTGGTAATACGACTATCTGTATCGCAAACAGAAGTATCCAAAATACCTTCATCTTTTAAACGATAAATAATTTTAGTCGCTGTAGGGATTTTGATAATCGCCATTTCGGCCAATTCAGAAATACTGGCATTGGGTCTGGCATGTACAGCCAAAATAATCCGCCTTCTGGAATTATCCAAGCCATAACTTTTTAAAGAATTATCCATTTTTTTGATATATAACCCATGGACCTGTGAAATCCAGTAATAAGGGAAATCATCAATACTAAAATCATCATGTATTGGAAAATATTTGGAGTATTTATTTGTCATCTTAAGCATTCACAAATCAGTTTGTTTTTTTAGTTTATCATTTCCTTATCCTGATAAAAATATAAAGATGAAAAATAATGATATTCCTATATATAAAAAATAGAATTGCAGAATACAACTCTATTTTTAAACCAATCGTTTAATTGTTACTGGTATTCATTTTTCAAATACTTACTTTTTACTTTGCATCTTACGTACCATGGCATCGAAAAATTTTGTGGCAAAACCACTTTCTCGTATCAGCATTGCGGTTAAATCAGCACATTTTTCTTTAATATCATTTGCCAATGGCACATCTTCGCCACCCATTGCATCGGCCTGACATTGTATTTCTGCTGCGCGCTGTACTGTCCAGAGCAGGAAAAAAGCTTTTTCTATACTGCTTTCACCCACTGCAATACCATGATTACGCAGCACAAGAATATGCTTGTCGCCCAAACTTTGAATCATTCGTTCTTTTTCATCTTGAAATAAAGTGATGCCCTCAAATGCATGATAACCAATACGACCATAGAGCTGTGCCCCATAAAAATTATCGTATTTAAATGCCTGTTTTTTTTGCACAATGGCACTAATCGGTGTGGTATGGGTATGAATTAAACAGCAAATATCTTCACGAGCAGTATGAATTGCACTATGTAACGCAAATCCGGCAGGATTCCCATCATACGCAGAGGGTTCAACTTTATTACCAATATGATCCACTTTTAACAGGTTTTCAGGTGTCACTTCGCTGTAATTTAATCCAAAGGGATTAACCAGATAATAGGCATGTTCACCTGGCAAACGTGCAGAAATATGATTAAAAATAGTTTCTGTCCAACCGAAAAAATCGACCAGATGATAGCACTGAGCCAGTTTAACCCGTAACTCCCATTCCTGTTGAGAACAATTTAATGCTGCAACTGATGTATTCATTGTATCTTCCTCTAAGATTGGCTGTGCAGTGATTGCTCACTGATAAATTTGGCTAAATTACAGGTATTGAAGGTGGTTGGCATTGGACATTGATAGCGTTGGGCCAGTTCAAATACCGCCGTAGCAATACTGTTTAATTCCAGAGGACGCTTGTGTTGAAAGTCCTGCCACATCGAAGTGTGTACCTCACCCATCTCGGTACCCAGTTTTAAAAAGGTATGGGGATCAATACTAATTCTGGCACCATAGCTGACAGCAACCAGGCGTATTTCCTGCATGATTTCTGTGACCACAGGTAATAATTGTGGATGTGAGTAGATATCTTTTAAGGTGGCGCCCGTAACAACGGATAAAGGATTGGAACTTAAATTGGCAATGACTTTGGTCCAGATCTGATCACGGATATTATCAACTGCTCGTGCTTCAATCCCGGTATCCTCAAACATTGACTTTAATGCTTGCAAACGATCACTTGATTGATGCTTAGGTTCACCAAAGATCAATAAATAGGGATTATTGGATTGTACTTTCCCATACTCATGTAACTGCGCCGTGATAAATACCACTGCGCCAACCAAGTGCTGTAATGGAAAATGCTCAATCAAATAATGATCCGGATCCAGACATTGTATTGCTTCGACCTGGTCACCTTGCTGGCCGGTATAAAAATACCAGAAAGGAATACCGTTCATGAGTGGAATCAAAAGGGTTTGATCATGCAATACTGGCAAAATATCAGACAGTACATTACGCAACGCATCTGCTTTAGTGGCAATAAAGACTAAATCCTGTACGGGCAATAATGCAGCATCCTCTAGCACCTGATAAGGTTTAACATGATGTTCACCGGTTAAATCTTTAAGATGAATACCGTTTTTTAGCAATACCTGTCGATTTTCACCCCGGGCGATCAAGGATACATGATCAAATCCGGCCAGAATCAATCGGGCTGCCACCGTACAACCAATTGCACCAGCACCCACGATACAAATCTTCGTCTGTTTATCCATTGCTATTGCACCTTCTAGATTGCCAGCACATCTTGATGCTTACTATTGATGCCGAGATAGCTCTCGATAATACGTGGATCTTCAACCAGATCTGCCCCACGACCTTGCATGGATAATTCGCCCATTTCCAGCACATAGGCATAATCCGCAAGTCTGAGTGCCGCACGGGCATTTTGCTCGACCAATAAAATGGAAACGCCTTGTCCACGTAACTGATCAATGATTTTGAAAATTTCACGGGTAATTAAAGGTGCCAAACCCAGACTAGGTTCATCCAGCATCAATAATTTGGGTTTTGCCATCAAAGCCCGACCAACCGCTAACATCTGACGTTCGCCACCGGACAAGGTTCCAGCTTCCTGACCGCGACGCTCTTTTAAGCGTGGAAAAATGCTATATACCTGCTCTAACGTGTCTTTATAGCTGCGATCACCATGACGATAACGCTGAAAGGCACCCAGCATCAGATTGTCTTCTATACTCATCGAACTAAAGAGTTCACGCTTTTCCGGCACAAGGCCAAGTCCACGCACCACCATGCGTTCGATCTGCGGGCATTGTCCAATTTCACCATCAAACTCCACATGGCCTTTTGAGCCCAATACCCCCATAATGGCAGACAATAACGTGGTTTTCCCGGCGCCATTTGGCCCTACCACAGAAACAATCTGACCTTCATTGACCCGCATATTAAAGTTCAGCAATGCCTCGACCTTGCCATAAGCCACACTTAAGTTTTTGACTTCCAGCAAAGATTTACCTTGATCATTGTGTTCGATCGTACTCATGCTGCACCTCCGAGATAAGCTTCCAGTACCGCTTCATTTTTCTGGATTTCTTCGGGTAATCCTTCGGCAATTTTTTGTCCGAATTCCATGACCACCACACGATCCACCAGATTCATGACAAAATCCATATCGTGCTCAACCAGTAAAATTGCCATGCCTTCGGACTTCAGTTTGCCGAGTAAATCTGCCAAAGCGCGTTTCTCTTGAAAACGCAATCCGGCAGCTGGTTCATCCAGCAACAATAAAGACGGTCTGGCACATAAAGCACGGGCAATTTCCAGAATACGTTGCTGACCCAGTGCCAGATTACCTGCTTCTGTATAGAGATAATCGCCCAGACCAACACGCTCAAGCTGCGCTTTTGCTTCGTTTAAAAGATTGTTTTCTTCTTCCCGATCCAACAGCAACATGGAGGCAATCACACCTTTATCACCACGCAAATGCGCACCAATGGCAACATTCTCAAGTACCGTCATTTCCGGTAAAATCTTGACGTGCTGAAATGTTCGGCTTAAACCTTTTTTGGCAATCTCACGGGAACTCTGTCCATTGATTTTTTCACCCAGAAAGATGACATCACCACTGGTCGGCACATCAACCCCTGAAAGCTGGTTAAACATGGTACTTTTACCGGCCCCATTCGGACCAATCAGCGCCAAAATTTCACCTGCATGGATAGACAAATTCATCTGGTTATTCGCGACCAGACCACCAAATTTTTTGGTCACATCTTTTGCTTCCAAAATCACCGAACCTTTTAATGGAAATTCCAGAGAAGGTAATTCCCGTGTCGGTGGCGTAATGGCAAAATGCTGATCTTTTGCACGAATTTTTTGTGGCACGAGTTTAACTATCATGGGCCATAGTCCGGCAGGTGCTTTTTGCATCAAAACCACAATTAATAAACCGAACACGATGGTTTCATAATGCCCTTCTGAGCCAAAAATTACCGGCAGAAAATCCTGTAACCATTGCCGCGCCATGGTAAAAATACCCGCACCCAGAATTGCACCCCAAATGCTGCCAACACCGCCTAACAGCGCCATAAACAGATAATCAATACCGGCCTGCAAACCAAATGGTGTTGGATTAATAAATGCCTGATTGTGCGCATAAAGCCAACCAGAAATAGAGGCATAGATCGAAGCAATGATAAAAATGACCATTTTTGAGCGAAAGGTATTCACGCCCATAGATTCCGCCATAATCTGCCCGCCATTGAGCGCACGAATGGCACGACCTTCTCTGGAATTTAAGAGATTTTTGGTCAGAAGAATGGCAATAAAAAGAATTACCCAAATCAGATAAAACATTTTATTGCTGCTATCAAGGGTATAATCCAGTAGATGAATACTTGGAATATTGGATATCCCAGAAGGTCCACCCAGACTATCAATGGTAGAAAAGAAATAATACAGCGAGATGCCCCAGGCAATCGTACCCAATGGCAGATAATGCCCAGAGAGTTTTAGCGTTAATCCACCGACCAAAATTGCCGAGATGATGGTAATCATAATCCCCAGAATCAATGCCATCCAGGGACTACCATTGGTCCAGGCCAGCCATTGTGGTAACTGCTCGGTAGCGGAGATATAGGCCGTGGTATAAGCACCAATTCCGACCAATGCAGCCTGACCAAAACTGGTCATACCGCCAACTCCGGTGAGCAGAATCAGTCCCAAAACCACCAGTGCATTCAATCCAATATAATTCAATAAAGTGACCTGATAAGCAGGTAAAATTAATGGACTAACCAAGGTAATGAGGGCGAAAGCCAATAGCAAATACTTCGTTTTCATTCACCTTCCTCCTCTGAATGACGGGAAGTTAAAGACTTCCAAATTAAGAAAGGAATAATGATCGTAAACACAATAATCTCTTTATAATCACTGGCCCAGAACATCGAAAAGGACTCAATTAATCCCACCGCAATTGACCCGATTGCTGCAACAGGAAAACTGACTAGGCCACCAATAATGGCACCGACAAAACCTTTTAAACTGATTAAAAAACCAGAGTCGTAATACAAGGTGGTGACAGGAGAAATTAAAATGCCAGACAGCGCACCAATAAATGCAGCCAGTGCAAAAGTGACCTTTCCGGCAAATACGGGGGAAATCCCCATCAATTGCGCCCCCACACGATTGACTGCTGTGGCATGTAAAGCTTTGCCGTACAGTGTTTTTCCGAAGAAATACCACAGTGCAATAATCAAAATCACAAATGCAGCCAAAATGCATAAAGTCTGACTATTTACACTTAAACTGCCGAGTTCAAAACTTGCATCACTAAACGGTTGTGTTTGCGCACCATTCGGTCCAAAAATCACCAAACCAATTCCAACCAGAGCGACATGCGCTGCAATAGAAACGATCAGCAAGACTAGAGATTTCGCCGAAGCAATCGGTTGAAAACAGCTTCGATAAATCATCGGTCCCAATGGAGTAAGAATTGCCAGTGTAAACAGAATCTGTAAAAACATGGGTAAAGTCGCCAATGGCAGTTGGTACATCGCACCTACCAGCATCGCAATATAGACTCCCAAAGAAACTTTTATTTTCCAGTTAAAATACACATGATGTCTAACATAGGCATAGCCATCGAGTAGCACATTGACGATAAAAAGTGCCACCAACAACCAGACAATCGTGCTCGGTGTTCCTGCTTGTATAGATGCCAGTGTCAATGCAGCAAAGACAGTGAACTCGCCAAGCGGAATTAATAGAATACGGGTAACCGTAAAGACCAGAATAATACACAGTGCCAGTAACGCATAAATTGCCCCACTGGTGATCCCATCCTGTCCTAAAATTAATGCGATGTTAAAATCCATAAACCTTACCCTATTTCATTTTTTAGAGACAAAACCGCTCCAAGAGATGTCCATCTCTAAAAAATTAAGTTTTGAATAAGTGAAAAACAGTTGAACTAAAACATTATTTCAGCAACTTCCATTGACCATTTTTTACCGTAATCATGACCCGGCCACGTTGATCAAAACCACTATGGTCAGTTGGTGTCATGTTATAAACACCTTGTGTTCCGGCAAGATTTTTGGTGTTTTCCAGTGCGGCACGCAAGGCCTGGCGGAATTGTAAAGACCCCGGTTTTGCCTGTTTCAATGCGACAGGTACGGCTTTTTCCAATAACAGACCTGCATCATAAACATTTGCACCAAAAGTCGCCGGATAGCTGCCATAAAGTTTTTTATAATTATTCATATATTTCAAGGCAACTGGTTTCGATGGATTACTATTCGGAATTTCATCAATCACCAGCATCAGACTCGCGGCCAAAATCGTATTATTAACCTTGTTGCCGCCCATTTTAAGGAATTGATCCAATGCTGCACCATGCGTTTGATACATTTGTCCGCGATAGCCACGATCATACAACGCTGTCTGTGGTGTCACCGCAGAACTGCCCGGTGCAGCAACCAGAATCGCTTGTGGTTTTTTCGCAATCAGTTTAAGTGCCTGACCAGTGAGTGAGGTATCCTGCCGTTGGAAACTTTCTTTGGCGACAATACTGATACCATTTTTTGCTGCCAGTGCAGTGACAACTTTAATCCAGTTATCACCATAAGGATCCGCTGTACCAATAAAACCTAAGGTTTTGATTTTACGCTTGACCATATCCTGAATCAGTGCAGTTGCAATCAAATCATCATTTTGTGTGGTCTTAAATACCCATTTTTTTTGGGCATCCATAGGTAATACTGCACTGGAGGTACCCACCGGCGCTAATAAAGGTACACCAGCCTTGGCGACGGTACCAATCACCGCCATCACATTGGGTGAACCCGAAGGTCCAATAATCGCATCAACATTATTTTCCTTGATCAGCTTGTTCACTGCCTTAACAGAAGCGGTCGGATCACTGGCGTCATCAATCGAAATATAGCGGACTGTCTGACCGCCTAATGTTTTGGGTAATAGTGCAATAGTATTTTTCTGTGGAATACCGACCATTGCAACGGGTCCACTTGAAGATGTCACAACACCAATTTTGATATCAGCAAAAGCGGCTGACATGCTACCTGTTAAAATGGCGCCAAATAGGGCTGTCTTGATAAAATTCATGCCAAACTCTCCTCTTAGTTTGATGTCATGCTCAATACAATTTGATTGAAACATCTAAATATTACTTATAGTATTTATGCAGTATCCATGCCACATTTTAAATTTTATACAAAATTTAAATTTTAAAAAAATCAATTACTTATATAAATAAATACACATAAAATAATTTACAAATAAATATATACTTTTCAACTATTTTTTTGCCCCAAAATAAACCTTATTTCGATAAAAGTGCATAAAAAAAGCCCACTTTTTCAGTAGGCTTTCCATATCAAAAATAAGTTTAGAATTTATACGTATAAGTTGCAATTAAACGATTTTCCTGCCATTTTGCCCCAGCATTATTGGTCGTTTTATCATACTTGGTATCGGTGTTGATATTCATCCACTGCAATCCCAAGCCTTTAAATTTACCTTCGGGAACGACATAACTCAGCAGGAAACTTTTTTCAATTTCTGTATTATCGCTCATACCCGCACGGTAGATATTGTCCCCATGCAAATAACGCAAAGTGGTTGATAAACCCGGCAAACCCAATCCTTTAAAATCATAACGATATAAAATATGCCAAGTCATCTCTTCCGGACTTACAAATCCCAAATTAGACCATGCATGTAAAAATGGTTGCGGTGCATAACCGGTTAAAGTGGGAAAAGTACTTGGGCCTTCATTTTTCCTTACCCCTGTAGAAAATAAATGATCGCCAGTTTGAATGGTTGTCATCAAGCCATAAGATTGACTGTCAATTTTCCCATAAAATGCATCACCATCTTCCTTATTATTAAAATAACGACCATCGATGCTAACTTTTGCACCACCAATCTGAGTACTATAGGCCAGCTTAGCATAATGCTGTTGATAAATATCTTCCAACTGGCCAAACCAGTATGAACCCGATATTTTTGGCGTAAAATTATAATCCAAGCCCATAAAATTCAAACCATCACTCCCCAATGCATTTGGATTAGAACTGGCTTGTCCAGTGAATAAACTGATTTTTCGATATTCATCATCTTCACGTCCATTAATACGTGTCAAACGCCCTGCACTAATTTTCAGATCTTTAATATCTTTTGACTCCAGCATTGCACCCGCATAGCTGGTCACCAACTGCCGTGAATCATCAATAAATGCAACCGGTGTCATTGGATATAATTCACCAACTTTTAATTCGGTTTCATTATATTTTAATTTTAATGTTGCTCCATATTTTACATAATCATCATATTGCTCACCTTTTTCTGCATCAAAAGGAATAATAGTATCAGCACGCTGTACATTATGATCATTTAATCGAAAAGCATATTGTACAGATGCATCCAAACCAATCTTAATTGGTGTATCGGTATAACCTGATTTAAACTTACCAGAAATGGCCTGTGTCCAGCTTCCAATATCAGGTCTTTCAACACGATCAAAACTACGATCAATATAAAAATTTCTTAAATAAATCGATGTTTCACTGTCCTCTAAAAAATCTGCATAAACATTTTGAAAACCCATTGCACTTATTAATAAAGCCAAATAGGTTTTATTATTACCAGTATAAAACTTTGCTCTAACAGACATAATTAAACCCTTCCAAAAATAGAACCAATCCATAAACCCGACTAAAACTATGTGATTTTTTAATTGAAATGTCAATTTTATGTAATGCACTACAAATGCACAAAACAGCCAAATAAAAACTCTATAAATACAAAAACACTATGATTGTGCAAAATTAAAAAAACAAATGAGAATAAATTTCAACCAGTAAATTTAAGCTAAGTTTTTATGTGATTTTTCTAATAATTTAATTATTCTTTAAATATTTTATTACAATTTAACAATTCATATTATTTATATTGCACCAAATAAATTCATGATATTTTATATAAATTTTATGGAATAATTATTGCATGAATTAATTTTTAATTTTAGAGAGTGAACCTTAATGAGCAGTTTATCCAAAGCAAACTTTAAAAATATTATTGAAAGTGAACAAGATGATTTTAAAATTATTGCTGAACACTTTAAATTGTTTAAGAAAAATCATACACAACGGATAATTGATCATTTACTTTTATTAAAAGATGATCATGGTGGTTTTCCGGTTGATCGCTTAACACATTGTTTACAAACTGCGACATTGGCACACCAGGATGGACGCGATCCAGAATATGTGGTTTGTGCATTATTACATGATATTGGTGACACCCTGGCTTGTTATAATCATGCCGATCTTGCTGCAACATTATTGGAACCGTTTATTAGTGAAAAAAATTACTGGATGTTAAAACATCATGGTATTTTTCAAGGCTATTATTTTTTTCATCATATTGGGCTGGATCGTTTTCAGCGCAATCAATTCAAAGATCATCCTTATTTTAGTTATACAGAAGAATTTTGCAGAAAATATGACTCTCCTGCTTTTGACCAGGATATGGAAACGTTATCTTTAGAATTCTTCTTGCCAATGCTGGAGCAAGTCCTTGCAACACCCAAAAAATCATTATATAAAAATATTTAATCCAAAAAAATAAAGCGAATAAAATAAATTTTATTCGCTTTTTTAATCTTTACTCAATTATTTTAAACCAACTAAATCCTTTAAAATTTTGATAAAAATTTCTTTATCCTGCTCACAATAATTTTTAAATACTTCATTTTGATGGCTATCTGCGATTTCAAATAACCATTGAGCAGTCTCCCGGCCTTTTTCGGTTAATTCAAAAAAATCACCCTGATCCAGTAATAATCCCTGTTTCTGTAAAATTTCAGAAGCTTGTTCAATTTCACGCATTGGCATAGCGACATCACGTGATAATTCTTCCTTGCACGATGCCGTTTCACTGGCAAGTACCAATAATAAACGTGCTTCACTGGTGCGAAAACCTGATGCACATTGTTTTGGAATATAGGTTTTTTGATATACCTTGATCGCACGACTCATCAAATAACAGGCATTATCATATAGCCGACCACGATAAATATTGTCTGCATCATCCTGACCTACTGCCACATGATCTTGTGGAATGTCTAAACTTGGATGTGGCATGACACTGGAATAAGCACCTTGATGGTAAACCAGCGGACTACGCCCTTCATCATAAAAATTAACCACTTTACCAATGATAATCCAGTGGTCACCACCTTCTACAATCTGATAACGTTCGCATTCAAATACCGCAGAACAATTTTCCAGAACAGGCACCATGCCTGCACCCGGCTGAAACCGTGCATTGGCAAATTTATCGGTATTACGACGGGCAAATGTATTGGAAAGCTCAATCTGCGATGCCGATAAGATATTGACCGCAAAATGCGAAGCCTGCTCAAATACAGAAAAACTAGAAGATTTTTTATCAATACTCCACAAGATGAGAGGTGGATCAAGAGAAACCGAATTAAAGCTATTGGCGGTCACACCTACTTTTTCACCGGCTTCATTTTGCGCAGTGATAATGGTTACACCTGTTGCAAAATTACCCAGAGCACGCCGAAATTGTAATGGATCAATGCTGATTGCATCCATAGCCTGTAATGAATTCATCTTCATTCTCCTACAACCGTTTTCATATCTTAATCGTTCATCCAGAATTAAATATCTAATACCAGACGTGAAGTTTTGGATCGGGAACAACACACCAGTATTTGTTCATTACTGGCTTTTTCCTCATCGGTAAAATAGACATCACGATGATCCGGCTCACCTTCAATCACATCACACATACAGGTACCACAAACGCCCTGCTCACATGACATTTCTATTTTGATGCCTTCTCGAGCCAAGGCAGCAAGAATGGTTTCCTCGGCATCCACCATAATAATTTTTCCACTGCGCTGTGCCACAACTTCAAAACTATCACCACTTAAATCTGCCTCAACCTGAAAATATTCTTTATGAATTTGCTCATCCGGAATATGTTGTGACTGCGCCAGATTGATTACCCAATCCATAAACCCATTGGGGCCACAGGTATAAATATGTGTCGCCGGATCAATATTCTGAATACTGTCCTGAAAAAACTGCCGATGATTTGCCCCTTCATCCTTAAAATGAAAATGGCTAAATGCTGCCAGCTCACCGTTTTTAATTTCTTCCACAAATGCACTACTGCCTGCACTTTTACCACAATAATGCAGCTCGAAAGATGCACCCTGCTGTAACAGTTGATAGGCCATGGTAATCAGTGGTGTGATACCAATTCCACCACCAATCAATACGGTATGCTTGGCTTTAGAGAGTGGAAATAAATTGCGTGGCGCACTCACCTGCAATTGCATACCCGCTTGAAGATCATTAAATGCCGATAATGAACCACCACGAGATGCCGGATCGTTCAAAATTCCCAGACGAAAAATGCCTGCCTGTGCCGGGTTTTGGCATAAGGAATATTGACGCACCAAACCATTGGGCAGATGCACATCAATATGTGATCCCGCTTCAATACTTGGCAGTGCCTGATCTGTTGCAGACTCAAACGCCAGCACTGCCACATTGCCGCCTTCCACATGGCGGTCTTTTATCTTTACCGTATAAAGTTCAGTCATGTTTACCTCTACGTTATGCCTTGGATCAATTGATCTAGCGCATAAATAAACCACCATTGATATCCCACGTTGCACCAGTCACAAAATAAGCGTTATCACTGGCCAGCAAGTCAACGGTTTGTGCAATAAACCTCATACTTCCCAATGCCTTAACGGGAATATTGTCAATAAACTGCTGCATTTTTTCGGCAGCGACAATGCTTTGTACCGCAGGTGAATCCATTGGACCCGGTGCAATTGCATTCACTGTGACGCCCTGCGCCGCAAATTGTTTGGCAAAAATTTTGGTCAGAGTCACAATCGCCGCTTTGCTGGCAGCATAGTGCGCCCCTGTTGCCGTACCACCATTTTGTCCAGCCAGAGATGCCATATTGATGATACGTCCTGCGCCTTTTCCAGCCATATACTGACCCAGAATTTGACAAGCCTGAAAGGTGCCCCGCTGATTAATCTGCGTGACCCAGTCAAATTCCGCTGCACTGATCTCCAAAACAGGGGTGGCTTTGGTGACCGAGGCATTATTGACCAACACATCTAGTCTGGAAAACTTCTCTTCAATCCATCGCACCGCCTGATGAAAATCATCTTCAAGCGAAATATCCAGCTTTAAGGCATACATGTTCTGTGCGTACTGACTACCTGCAATCGCTTCCTGCGCCTTTTCCAGACTGGTACCCGAAACAATCACCTGATAATCCTGACTCGCCAGATAATCGGCAATCACATAACCCAACCCCGATGATGATCCTGTGATCAAGACAACTTTACCCATGGTTCACCACCTTAAAGAAGATAACTAATACCGGCCAGGGTATCGGTTGAATTGATCAAATTAATGATTTTGCGCTGAATCTTAAATTCACCCTCCGCATTACGGATTAAGGTATATGTCACATCGGCAGTGTAATGACGCAGGTTTTCCTTACGAAACTCACGCAGATTCTGGGCACAACGCAACACCACGGTATTACCTTCTTCCTGCAAAATACGAACACGTGAGACACTGCGTACGGTATTGGCTTTGGGTGAAGTGGAAATCGCTTCACCATTTTCCAGACGCTCCACCCTTAACTGACGCATATGATGATCGTCATAGGCATAATTCAGATGGTTTTCATAATCTGTCAATGCCGGATCAATCGGAATGATATATTTGCCATCTTTTTCCCATAAATTGAGCCAAGCCTGATATTCAGCATGATCCAACATATCGGCTTCGGTCCAGATGAATGCTGTCACTTCGGTTAATCGCTGTAATTGTTCGTTCATGTCTTCTCTACCCTATGCAGTCATCATCTTTTTCCATTGCTGATAGGCCGCACGCATACCTGTTTCAGCACTGACATCACTTTTCAAGCCATCTTCGGTTTTCACTTCACCCGGCAAACCACGATTCAGCATAATCCAGAGATCATTGCCTGCGGCTGCACCATGCTGTACCCGTTCCCATGCTTCAGAATCGTCAGGCGTACCAAAACCCAGTGGCCCCTGAAAGTGTTCATGCAAGCGCAAACGGTACTGATTAGCCAGTTGCGGACCACCATCCATGGTAATCACGGCATGATGAATTTCGGTTTCCTGTACAGAAATCGGTTGTAATACCCGGAAAAACGCCATAGAACAGGCAATGTTTGGAAAAAGATTGAGGTTAAAACCGGAACCACCGACTGCTCGCACAATGCGACGGACTTGTAATTCCTCATGTCCTTCATCACGTAATGCCTGCGCCAGCTCTTCAAAGCGTTCCGGAATATCACGCTCCATCAGTTCTTCTTCCAGATCAATCAGTTCCGGAATCATCACCATCACACTATGACCATTGCCCAGATCTTCGACATAACCCGGACCAGAAGCAAAATCCAGCATACGTTCAGTTTGTTCATCCACCGAACTTAAGAATGATTTATGCACCAATGGAAAATGATAAGCATCTGTGGTGTTTTCCAGCTGGATTTTCCAGTTACCAGGAAAACGAAAACGATGTTCGCCCAGCACTTTAATGGGATAACCCGCACCCTGTTTCATAAACAAATCCATCCATTTTTTTGCAGGACCGAGAAAATCCAGCAAAGGTTCGATATCTTGTTTAAATGAGGCGAAAATCATGCCGTTGTATTCTTCAACCCGCAGACTAACCAAGGGAAATTCACTTTTATCCAGACATTCACCATAACTTTCCGGCGCAGGCACACCACGTAAAGTCCCATCCAGCGCATAACTCCAGCCATGATAGGGACAGACAAAACTATTGGTTTTGCCTTTTTTATGCTCACAGACGGTTGCTGCACGATGGCGACAACGATTAAGTAATACATGCACCTGTTTTTTACGGTCACGTACAGCAACAACAGGTTGTTTACCAATATTGATGGTTTTAAAACTGCCTGCATCAGGAATTTCGCTGGCATGTGCTACCCAAACCCAAGTGCTATAAAAGATTTTTTCCATTTCTTCATCAAAGATCTGCTCGTCCTTGTATAAAGAAGTATGCACCCGGTCGGTTTGCACCAGACTGGCATAATCCGTTTCTGCGGCGCTCATCGGAATTAAACTGTTCATTGATTCTTTCCTCAAATATGTGGGTGTAGCGAGTTAAGCCTTTGGCACAGGCAACGTGGCTGCACTTTCCCAATGGGAGATCGGACGACTAAAAATGTTTTCGGTCTGAAAATGACTAATTTTCCAGTGACCATCGTCCTGACATTTAAACTGGATATACAGTCTGGCGGCATTTAGGTGTGAACTGCCATCTCTGAATGTTGAGGTTTGCAGCATCAGCCAGCGACCTGTCGCCATTGGCTCTTGCAGATCAATTTGTTCTGAACTGACAAAATGCGCATTCATGACAAAATGCGATTGTTGCTGCATATAGCCGGCAAACATTTTTTCGATTGCAAATCGCCCTTCATAGCGTCCAAATGCTGCCTGATAACGCTCACCAATACCTTCCCAGATGGCCTGTTCATCAAATAGATCCATCAATTGCGATAAATTGGTATTGGCATCTAACGCATCACAAATTTCCATATAGCGATTGATGCTATTACGAATTTCATTGACCGCTTCCAATCTGGCTAAACGCTGTAAAATGGCCTGCATGACATTTTCCTCAACACATTCAATTAACGCTGGATCACCAATTCACGTCCAACCCGCGCTTCAACCTTGCAATATTTCCAGAGTTTAAAAGGGCCTTCACCCACCACAGTGCTACGGAATAAATTGCAAGCTGCATGTACCGTTTCAATATCCGGCACATCAGCCAAAAGATAGGTGGTCCACGGCCAGCCGGCACTTGGTCCAACCATGCTCTGATCATCATCGAGACTGCCGTACACGGTGACATTGGGTAAATCATGAATACCGTGCCACATTTGACCAAATGCCGCCCATACTGCCTTGGCTTCTTCGGGAGGAGCATCAAAAAAGTTTTGATTAATTCCCATACAAAACAGTACACGGAGTGATTTTTTGGTTTCCATTGCGCTATACCTCTTTAACGTTATAAATATCCCGGAGTGGGTTCCAGACCAAAGCTCATGGCACCCGCATTTAACAAGGTCGCATCACCCATAAAGGCATGCTGTGTCACCACATTGCTATCATTGACAAATCGACTAAACACGTTATTGGTATAAATGGCCGTCATACCTGCCAACATCTGCATTTTGCGGGTTACTTTTGAGGCCACCCGTGCTGCATGGGTACAGGACAAACGCATCTGGCTGATTTGCTCAGGTAATGGATCCTGTCCTTTTAAGATCACGTCCCAGACCGCATCCATGGTTTGATAAAACCATGCTCTAGATGCCAAAAACTCTGCTTCGGCCTTTGCAAATTCGTATTGCGTGACTGGGCGATGCGCAATTTGTGCGCCACCTGTAATAGATGATTTTCCCGGGGCCAGATTTTTAAATTCTTCCAGTGCAGCAGCAGCAATCCCGATACCCACCACAGTTAAAACCTGTGTGGCAAAAGATAAAGAAGGATATTTAAAAAATGGTTCCGGTAGCGTTGAAGCTTCGCCACGTACAAAAGTCCAGTCTTCCTGAACCAGCACATCATTCACCACCAGATCATGGCTACCTGTAGCTTTTAAGCCCACAGTATCCCATGTCATTTCAATCTGTACCTGATCGGCAGGCATCACCGCCATACGGGGTAATCCTTGTGCTTCCGATCCTTTACACGGAGAAATACCAACACCGATAATATCCGCGCCCATACAACCACTAGAGAATTTCCAGCGACCTTTAACCAGCATGCCTTCCTGAGTGACTTGAGCAGGTTGAGGCGGAAAAATCCCACCCGCAAACACTACATCGGGACCATCCTGATAAATTTGTGCCAAGGTAGCTTCCGGTAAACCAGCAAGATAAGCTGGACTCATACCAAAACTGGCCACCCACCCCACAGAACCATCGGCCATGGAGAGTTTCTCGATCAATTCACAAAACTCTCTCGGAGTACATTCTTCTCCACCAAAACGGGAAGGAACCAGTGCGCGATAGACACCAATTTTTTTCAACTTATCAATAATATCCAAAGAGACATAAGCCTGTTCATCAAACTCGCCTGTCACTGCACGCTCTCTGATTTCCTGACATAAGGTGTCTAAATCGACATCATCATTTAGATTATTACTAATACTTACCATGGATAGGCCATTCATATTTTCCGGCTCCTACTAATTTGCGTTTGCCCTATTGACCAGATGTGTCGCAATGGCACATAACTGTTCATCAGCATCATGTCGGGTGACAATTTGAAGACCTACGGGATTGCCGTCCGCAGTCTGTAAAGGAATGGTGATTGCGGGGTGGCCTGATAAGTTAAAAGGTCTCACCAACGCCGTCATATTTAAAAATGCGACTGTATTTTCTGCATCAGCAACTTTGGGTGGAATTTGCGGTAAAGTCGGCAATACAATGGCGTCATACTGCTCAAGCAATTGATCAATAGCCCGACTAAACTTTTCACGTACCAGATTTGCAACATCGACATCTACACTTGTGGTTTTAGAAGCTTTTAACAATCGACCAGCAACATCTTCGGCAACATTTCCACTTGCCACTAGATGCCCAAATGCCTGCCATGTTTCATAATTAATAATTTGCATCCCTGCACTGTACGCTTCATCAAACGTTTCGATTTGAACATGGGGAGAATGCTCAAGTCCGGCTTGCTTGAGAAACGCTTTCACCACTTGCCACACGTCATCTGTTGCAGTCACATCGAGCATCACCAGATTGGGTGTTTTGACTGCCGCAGCATTGACAACCTCTCCTTTGAAACTGGGATCAATAATTTGCATCGCCTGAATAAGATGGTCCATATCATTGGCAAATGGCCCCACACAATCCAGACTGGTCTGTTCCGGTAATACACCTTTGCGACTGACTCGTCCAAACGTCGGTTTTAAACCAAACACACCACAACAAGCAGCAGGCATACGGATCGAGCCTCCCGTATCCGTCCCGATTGAAAAGTCAACCATATTTGCGGCAACCGCGGCAGCGGAACCACTGGAAGACCCTCCAGGAATAAGTTCTGGATATTTCGGATTAATCGCTGTACCCGTAAACTTATTAATGCCGGTAATACCATAAGCAAGTTCATGTAAGTTTGTTTTACCAAGAATTTGACAATCTGATTTTAGAATTAAATCCACGATCTCAGCATTTTGTTTTTCTAATTCACTATTAATTAATGCACGACTTCCAGCAACTGTTTTAAATCCAGCAATGTGAATACTATCTTTAATCATGACTTTAATAGCACCTTGCCCTAAAGTCATTTTTTCATAAACAATATTATCCATAGATTCACCTTTTACTGTAAATTTCACCACCAGATTTAGAATTAAAATGCGTCAATTTAATTGAAATGTCAATTAAATTTTAAGAGATAAAACTTGGTGCAACGCTATTTATAAACAGCACCATAAATGCTCAAATAAAATTATTTAATGATAAAAAACAATTACTTATATTTATATCAAAACAAACAACACAGAACCTTTAACCCACAAATATTAACTTTACTAGTCAATAAAATTTTATAAAAAAATTATTGCACTATTTTTTAGCAATGATATTTTTTAGAATATGCACCATGATTTAACACATATATATTTTTTGCTTTTTTTTGATGCATTAATTTGCAATATAATAGAGCATTCAAAGTAATTGGAAAATATTTAAAATTTACTTAATCAAGTTAAAAAATAAATTATACAAATATAAATTTTTATCTATTTTAATTAAAATTTGATCATCATTATTAACAGACATAGTCGCATACAATTTACAACAAAATCTAAAAATGAGATATAAAACCATTCACAAGATACAGCAAACACTTTAGCCCTAAGTTTAAACAACAAGCAATTGATTATGCATTTGCAGACTCACATGAACCACTCGCTTTGATCGCTTAAAAACTTGAGGCTGTTTATTCAATATTAGATCAATAGACTCACCAATTTCATTTAGCATATTCAAATAAACTTCCATTAATACCAGAACAGCAAAGAATTATTTGATCTAGAAAAAAGAGGTTAAATAACTTAGAAAAACCCAATAATATTTTATAAAAAGCGCATGAGTAATTTCTGTCTAACAGGTCATACCAAGAACAGCACACCATAATACAAGATTAGGCGGAGAAAGATGCCTCTATTTTTTCTGCTTATAAGTACTTAAATGGCAATATTCCAAAATATTATGCTTGGCAAAAATGGCAAACGAATACAAGTACAGAAATACAATGATTTAAAGCTGTATGCGACACCATACACGCTTAGATATACCATCACTCATGCATGACTTAAGTTATTGCATAATTAAGCGTAGCATTGCAAGAATGCTTAAAAGTTTGATTTACGCAGTAAGATTGCATGTAAAAAAGATAAACATACAACTGACTCAAATCATCGATTGCTCATAACACCAAATCTATTGGATCAACAATTTACAGATACTCAACCCAATAAAGCTTGTGTAACTTACATTCAAACCAAAGCAAGCTCACAATACTGTAAGACGTAATTTTAGAACATTACTTCTGATAAACGACTGTCTTCAAAGTATGTTAAGTAGGAGGGAAAACTGTTCAGACAAGGAAATCGTTTGATCTAATTAAAAATATTTAGAATTAGAAGTTCTGTTATAGTTTTAATAAATCAACATCGCCAGTCATTAAATTTTTACAATGGTCATTATTGAGCGATTTTTAAATACTGCAATTCTACAAATTATAAATTGCAAAACTTACATCCACAACACATTATAGAGCGTAATTAAAATGGCTGACGGATTGGAGTAGCTGATATGGTAGGAACAGGAAATGGGTGGCTGAGTTATCTAGTATTTTGCGTATAAGATCTACAAATATACACTTAGCAAGACAAACGAGTAGAAAAAATAATCAAATTTC
The DNA here is from genome assembly GCF_900096995.1 of Acinetobacter puyangensis. Taxonomy (GTDB): domain Bacteria; phylum Pseudomonadota; class Gammaproteobacteria; order Pseudomonadales; family Moraxellaceae; genus Acinetobacter; species Acinetobacter puyangensis. The sequence goes on along the minus strand of NZ_OANT01000001.1, from coordinate 489,101 downwards.
GATTTGACAAAGGAATTTAAATTATTGGTTGAATTGGTCGGAATGATAGGATTTGAACCTACGACCCCTTACACCCCATGCAAGTGCGCTACCAGACTGCGCTACATTCCGAATTCTTTTTTGAACAGGTAAATACTTGAATTTTAATATAATGGTCGGAGCAGTAGGATTCGAACCTACGACCCTCTGGTCCCAAACCAGATGCGCTACCAGGCTGCGCCATACTCCGTAAGTGGGGTGAATGATGGGGCTCGAACCCACGACAACCGGAATCACAATCCGGGGCTCTACCAACTGAGCTACATCCACCATAGTTTTGGTCAAACCACAAGCTACCAAATGGTGCGCCTGACAGGATTCGAACCTGTGACCATCCGCTTAGAAGGCGGATGCTCTATCCAACTGAGCTACAGGCGCTTCACCGACGAAAAAAATCGTACGATACATTGCCTTATGTAATGGTCGGAGCAGTAGGATTCGAACCTACGACCCTCTGGTCCCAAACCAGATGCGCTACCAGGCTGCGCCATACTCCGATTTACTCAGCGTTTGCGTATCGCACCATGTGCGGTACGGAGTGCATTCTAGGCGTAGCGCTACACTACGTCAATACTTAGAATCAAAAAATCCTTGATTTTTTATCTAAATGCTTATTTAAACAACAAAAACTAAGGTTTTAAGCTGGCAGTAAAATTTAGCATGCGGTCAAGTGGAAGCTTGGCACGTTCACGTAATGCTTCATCAACAAAAATTTCCTGATCTTTGTGCTTTAAAACATGAAGAATGCCATCAAGTTCATTCATTGCCATCCATGGACAATGCGCACAAGAACGACAGGTTGCGCCCTCGCCTGCTGTAGGTGCTTCGATCAGTTCTTTACCGGGTGCGGCCTGCTGCATTTTATAAAAAATACCACGATCCGTTGCCACGATCATCTGTTGATGCGGTAAGGTTTGTGCAGCTTTAATCAACTGGCTGGTACTGCCGACTGCATCAGCAATGGCGACAACTGACTCGGGTGATTCAGGATGTACCAGTACCGCAGCATCAGGATACAAGGCTTTCATTTTGCTGATGCCTCGCGCCCGGAACTCTTCGTGGACAATACAAGAACCATCCCAGAGCAGCATATCTGCGCCTGTTTTTTTCTGAATATAGCGACCTAAATGCTGATCCGGTGCCCAGATAATTTTTTCACCCAGACTATCCAGATGTTCAATAATTTCCACTGCGCAGCTTGAGGTAACGACCCAATCTGCACGGGCTTTGACTGCTGCCGAAGTATTGGCATACACCACCACAGTATGCTCGGGATGGGCATCACAAAAAGCACTGAACTCATCTTCAGGACAACCCAGATCTAATGAGCAGGTGGCTTCCAACGTCGGCATTAAAACCGTTTTTTCAGGGGAAAGAATTTTTGATGTTTCCCCCATGAATTTAACACCCGCTACCACCAGTGTGGTTGCTGCATGATCCCGACCAAAGCGTGCCATTTCCAATGAATCTGAAATACAACCACCTGTAAATTCAGCCAACTCCTGAATATCCGGGTCACAATAATAATGTGCCACCAAAACTGCATTCTGTCGTTTTAATTCTTCTGCGATTTCAGCAAATTTTTGTGCTTTTTCATTCGCTGTTAAAATATAGGCGTTTGGTTGTCCCAATTGGTCTAAATGCTGTTCTACGATTCGTTTCGCATCATTAGCAATTAAGGTGGATTCATTCATCGAAACTTTGATCCTTATTGGCGAGTGAAGATCAGCTATTTCACTTAGCTAAAACATGACCTGTCATAAGATTGACACGGCGTAAGCATAGCATGTATTGGTAAAAAAGCCCCTAATTTTAGGAGCTTCGATCACAATAAAAAGTCTAATTCTAAGACCGATAATCGGCATTAATTTTGACATAATCATAGGAAAAATCACAGGTATACACGGTATCTTGTGCCGTACCACGTCCTAGGTCAATACGAATGGTGATTTCTTTTTCAGCCATGACTTTGGCGCCCGCTTCTTCAGTATAATCCAGTGCAGCACCACCATCACGGCAAATCCGCACATCACCCAACCACACCTGAACTTTACTGGTATCAAGTTGTGCGATGCCCGCTTTACCAATCGCCATAACAATACGCCCCCAATTTGGATCAGAAGCGAATAAAGCGGTTTTTATCAAAGGTGATTCGGCAATACTATAGGCCACATCACAACACTCTTGTGTGCTTACTCCACCCTCCACAGTGACGGTAATAAATTTGGTTGCACCTTCACCATCGCGTACGATCAGTTGTGCCAGACGCAGCATAATCCGTGACAACACATCTAGCACCACTTGATAGCGAGGATCATCACTTTGTTGAATCGCTTGACCACCCGCCTGTCCAGTTGCAATAAAAATACAGGAATCGTTGGTCGAGGTATCACCATCAATGGTAATGCGGTTAAATGACTGTTCAACTGTAGTTTTAAGCAATTGCTCAACCAGATTTTTCGCAATCGGTGCATCTGTTGCCACAAAGCTCAGCATAGTCGCCATGTTTGGACGAATCATTCCTGCACCTTTGCTGATACCTGTCATGCAATAAGTGATGCCATCCAGTTCAAATTGCTCTGATGCGCCTTTGGGTGCAGTATCCGTAGTCATAATACCTGTGGCTGCTTCCTGCCAACTGTCCGCATTTAAATTGTCCAATGCAGGTTGTATGCCGCTAAGTAAACGCTCAATCGGCAATTGCTCACCAATCACACCTGTAGAAAATGGCAAAATCTGGTGGCTTTGTACACCAGTAAGTTTGGCAAGATGCGCACAGGTCTTCTCGGCATTTTCCAGACCAATCGTGCCGGTTGCTGCATTGGCATTGCCGGTATTAATAATCAAATAACGTGGCTGATCTGCTGACAGACTTTTGGCGAGATGCTGCTTGGATAATACAACAGGTGCCGCAGCAAATGCATTTTGAGTAAAGACGCCGGCGATATTTGATCCTTCAGCCAGTTCAAATATGACTAAATCACGTCGATTGGGATATCGAACATACGCCTCACTGCTGCCAATTTTTATACCTGCAACTGTCCACATTTTTGGAAAAGAAACGTCACCAACCGCCATGAGATCGTCCTTATTTAACGATAGTAAAAGATGAAATTTCAGCTAAGATTTTAGCTGACACTGATAGATTACAGGGTAATCTTCAAGATGAATAGCAGGATCAAACAACATTGTTTTTAATGTAGCTTGTTGTTCATTTTCAATCCACAACAAGCCTTTTCCCTGCACCAGGCCCTGTTCTGTACGATAAAAATTTTGACTTTTATCTGGCACAGAAAGTTGTGTTAACTCAAAAAAGCGATGAGCAAAACCTAGGCGTATTGTATCTTCATCCAGTTTTTGTCGATGAATAACAACCCGCTCATCGCATTGATATTGCTGTATATTATTTTTCAATACAGTCTGTTTGAGTAGACCTCTATGATCGCTTGCACTTTGACAGCCCGAAATAACCAAATTCATTACGGACAAACCTATCAATAATGATGGTGTGCAAAATCGTTTTATCATTGTCAGTCACTCAGCACGCAATTATTCTGCCAATGCAGTTTGAGCTTCCAAAGCCGTAGGTTGCTGTGGTGCCTGAATACCAGCCAAATCCAATAAAGCTTGTTCTGCTTGTTGTTGACTTTGCGCAGATAATGCAGGATTAGAAGCTGCAATGCGACTCACGTTCTGTGCAGAGACGGGTAAGACACCTTCAGTTTTAAAAATGATCTGACGGTTATCGGGATTATTAAAACTATAGCGAATTCCAGTACGTGGACTCACCAGCACTGTCTTACCACCTTGTTTGCTTGCCTCAACTGTCGGTGTAGCAAGCACATTCTGTACCGCTGCGGCACTTACAGTAAGCGGCTGAGAAGCAGTTTGTTGTTCCGCAAAAACCAGACTTGTAGCACCAGCAAAAAATGATAAAACAGCACAATGGAAAATCTTATTCATGATAAATCCTGTTAATCTAGCAATTTTTCTGTAAATATCTATAGCATAAAACATTTGGTCTTAAATCACAAAAGGTAGCGACTTGCGCTACCTTTTGTAAATGATGTTAAATTTTGCCATGACATTGTTTGTATTTTAATCCAGAACCACACGGACATGGCGCATTACGGCTGCTTGGTGGCTGAATATATTGTGCTGATGGATGTGCACTACTACGGGTTTGATCAACCTCAGGATTTTCAGTAACCTCACCGGTTAATCCATCCACATCACTATGTTCAAATGATAAACGCATGGCTTCGGCTTGCTGTTGCTGCTGTGCTTCTAAAGCGGCAACTTCTTCCGGTGTCGGAATATGCACACGGGATAGATCGGTAACCACATCTGCTTTAATCGCACCCAGCATATTTACAAACAAATTGAATGCTTCTTTTTTGTATTCCTGCTCGGGGTTCTTTTGTGCATAGCCACGTAAATGAATCCCTTGACGCAAATAATCCATTGCTGCCAGATGATCTTTCCAGTGTTTATCCAATGCCTGTAACATAAAATGTCGTTCCAGCATTGGTGCAGACTCTTCGCCCATCTGTACACGACGCTGACGATAACGATCCAGCACTTCATCACTAATACGTGCCACCAAACCTTCTTCATCTAAACGACGATTGGTTTCCAGCCATTCAGCCACAGGCAAATCAATACCTAAATCATTGCGCAGCGCATTTTCTAGACCTTCGATATCCCATTGATCATGAATCGATTCCGGTGGAACAAAGTTGGCAATCAAGCCCTGCATCACATCGCGATGCATTTCTTCAATACCTTCTTGCAGTGTCGCTTCTGACAGAATTTCATCACGTTGGCGATAGATAATTTTACGCTGTTCGTTGTTGACATCATCGTATTTCAACAAGTTTTTACGAATATCAAAGTTACGTGATTCAACTTTACGCTGAGCATTCTCAATTGAACGAGAAACCATCTTATGTTCAATGGCTTCATCTTCTTTTAAGCCCATCGCACGCATCATGCCGACCACACGATCACCAGCAAAGATACGCATCAAATCATCTTCTAAAGACAGATAGAACCGTGATACACCCGGATCACCCTGACGACCTGCACGACCACGCAACTGATTGTCAATACGACGCGATTCATGACGTTCCGAACCAACAATATGCAAACCACCAGCGTCTAAAACGGCTTTATTGTTTTCACGCCATTCAGCCTCAAGACGCAGTTCATCTTCTGCGGTCGGATTTTCAATTTGTGCCAGTTTGGCACGCCAGTTACCACCCAGCAAAATATCCGTACCACGACCGGCCATGTTGGTGGCAATGGTGACAGAGTTTGGACTACCTGCCTGTGCAATAATATCGGCTTCTCTTTCATGCTGTTTGGCATTCAAGACTTCATGTCGAATGCCGGCCTGTTGCAGTTTGGCAGAAAGAATCTCACTGGCCTCAATGGTTGCCGTACCAATCAATATCGGTGCAACTCCCGCCTCACGAACACGGGTGATTTCCTGAATAATGGCATTATATTTGCCATCACGGGTCAGATAGATTAAATCGTTATTGTCCTGACGGACCATAGGACGATGGGTCGGAATCAATACCACATCCAGACCATAAATTTCTTTCATTTCCGCAGCTTCGGTATCGGCTGTACCAGTCATACCTGATAATTTTTTATATAGACGGAAATAGTTTTGGAATGTTGTGGTTGCCAGTGTCTGGTTTTCCGGCTGAACTTCTAAGCCCTCTTTGGCCTCAACAGCTTGATGTAAACCTTCCGACCAGCGACGACCCGGCATGGTACGTCCGGTATGTTCATCAACAATGATGATTTCCTGTTTGCCTGTCGATGGATTAACACCGATAATATACTGCACATCACGTTGATATAGATTATGCGCACGAATTGCCGCAGTTGCATGATGTAGCAGATTTAGATTACTGGCAGAATATAGACTTTCGCCTTCTGCCAACAAGCCCATTTTAATCAGTTCATCTTCAATTACTTCAAAACCAGCTTCGGTGATTTCAATCGAACGCTGTTTCTCATCAACCCAAAAATGTCCGCCATCAGGCACTTTTTCTTCTTTTTGCGCATGTAATTTGGGTGGAATACTATTAATTAATTGATACAGCTGTGAAGAATCTTCACTTTGTCCAGAAATGATCAATGGGGTACGGGCTTCATCGATCAGAATGGAATCGACCTCATCGATAATCGCATAATGCAAGCCACGCTGTTTTTTCTCACCCAGTGCAAACACCATGTTGTCACGCAGATAATCAAAACCGAATTCGTTATTGGTCCCGTAGGTAATATCCGATTGATAGGCCTGTGCCTTTTCAAAAGGTGCCTGCATCGAATAAATCGTACCCACGCTCAATCCCAAAAATTCAAACAATGGACGGTTTAACTCGGCATCACGCTGCGCCAGATAGTCATTCACGGTGATGACATGTACACCCTCGCCACTTAAGGCATTGAGATAACAGGCCAGCGTTGCCATTAAGGTTTTACCTTCACCTGTACGCATTTCTGCGATTTTACCTTCATGTAAGGTAATACCACCGATCAACTGTACATCATAATGGCGCATGCCCATGACACGCTTTGAAGCTTCACGACACACAGCAAAGGCTTCGGGTAAGAGTTTATTTAAAGATTCACCTTTTTGATAACGCTCTTTAAATTCTTGAGTTTTTGCAGTTAAGCCTGCATCGCTTAAACTAGATACCGACGGTTCAAGTGCGTTTACTTGCTCGACAATTTTACGCATTCTTTTGAGCTCACGCTCATTTTTTGTACCGAAGATACCTCCGACCAGACTTGCCAACATGAATTTAACTCTCTAAAAATCTAAAAATACGTTTTTATGCAACGAAAAATTTACATTCAATATTATGAGGACAGAAATTTGAAGTACAAGTCCTAAACAGTTACTTTGCACATTTTTTTCCGATGGAAATGCAAAATTAGCCAGCTTTTGCAAAATTGTGCATGATTCAAACAAGATGATGGATTTAAACGTAGATTTTTCCTTTATGAATTTTTTAGATAAAAAAATACAAAAACTTTAGTTCTATTTGCAATAGAACAGGTTCATATTAAAGCCACTGCTTTGAACAACAGATAAATAGAGGAAATAACAATGTCTTTGCGTCTTGGTGATACAGCACCTAACTTTGAACAACAATCAAGCGAAGGTTTGATTAATTTTTATGACTTTCTCGGTGATAGTTGGGGAATTTTATTTTCCCATCCTGCCGATTACACCCCGGTATGTACCACAGAACTTGGTTTTACTGCAAAACTTAAAGATGAATTTGAAAAGCGTCATGTTAAAGCAATTGCTTTGTCTGTAGATGATGTTGAGTCACATAAAGGCTGGATCAACGACATTAATGAAACTCAAAACACCACGGTAAACTTTCCCATCATTGCTGATGCAGATCGTAAAGTATCAGAGTTGTACGAATTTTTACATCCAAATGCCAGCGAAACTACAACTGTACGTTCTTTGGTCATTATTGATCCAAATAAAAAAGTACGTTTGATTATTACTTATCCTGCATCGACAGGTCGTAACTTTAATGAAGTGTTGCGTGTCATTGACTCACTACAACTGACTGACAATTATAAAGTTGCAACACCAGCCAACTGGCAAGATGGCGATGATGTAGTGATTGTGCCTTCGATTAAAGATGAAGCCGAACTCAAAGAACGCTTCCCTAAAGGCTATAATGCGGTGAAACCTTATTTACGCTTAACCCCACAACCGAATAAAAATTAATTTAATAAGCAAAATTTAAGTATTACTCCATCCCTTGCCTGTCAAGGGATTTTTTCTTTTTAGCTTGCAAATCCGATGTGCGCCGACTAAGGTAATTAAAGTTCATATCACTTTATTTGCCATGATAAAACAAACTTTTATATTAACTTCCTTACTTTCGCTTACACTTATGACGGGTTGTGTGAAGCATCCATCTCTTGCACCAGAACAACGCCCACAGCATTGGGGTCGTTTGCTTCAGCAGCAACAAAATCTTTATCAAATCAGTGATTTTTTATATCGTAGTGAACAGCCACTGCATCAACAAAGTCAAACCCTGCATCAGCTTGGTATCAATACCATTATCAGTCTGCGTTCCCGCAACAAAACTGCCCGAGAGTTTCAGGATCAATCGTTTAATATTATTCATATTCCCATTCATACTTGGGCAATTGATCGTGAAGATGTGCTTATAACCATGCAAGCATTCAAACAGGCACGGCAAAAAAAGCACAAGGTGTTGATACATTGCTACCATGGTTCTGATCGTACAGGCACCATGGTAGCAATGTATCGTATCTTTTTTGAAAACTGGTCAATTGACAATGCTGTGAAAGAAATGAAATATGGTGGTTATGGTTTTCATCCGATCTGGGTCAATATAGATCGTTTATTTAGCACAGAAAATATTACATGGATTCGCCAACATCTGGACGAATCCAATGGAACAAATATGAATAAAGATTAACGCTGATCAAGTGGCACCCAGTCAATTACCCATGCCGATTTCATATTCAGGCTGGCATCAGAAGTAATTTTCTTACGCATCGTATCAGCAGCTTCACGGTCTTTTGACGGCCCCACCATAATACGTACCCCTTTTGAGGTTTTACTTTGCGTTACTTTATAGCCTTTGGCCTGAAGTTTTGCAGTTAAAGCATCGGCATTGGACTGACTGGCAGCAAGTGCAACCTGTACCATCCATTTTTTGTCGCCACTTTCAAGCAAATCTCTTGCTTTTTCTGCATCTTGTTTCTTTTTATCCGCTTCGGCTTTACGCTTTGCTTCGGCTTCTTTCTTGGCTTTAGCCTCTTCCTCAGCCTTACGTTTAGCTTCAGCCTCTTTCTTGGCTTTTGCCTCTGCTTCGGCTTTGCGTTTTACGTCTGCTTCTTTTTTAGCGTTGGCTTCGGCATCAGCTTTGTGTTTTGCTTCGGTCTCTTTTCTGGCTTTGGCATCAGCTTCTGCTTTACGTTTCGCGTCAGCGTCTTTTTTCGCTTGGGTTTCCTGCTCGGCTTTACGCTTTGTTTCAGCATCTTTTTTCGCCTGCGCAGCCTGTTTGGCTTTTTCATCCTGAATCAATTCGGGCGGAATATTATCTGAACTTTGTAATTGCCCTTGACGACGCGCCAAAATCGCAGCGTTTTCTTCTGCGGCTTTACGGGCAGCATCTGCCTCAGCCTGTTGTTGCATTGCCAGATATTCAGCGGTACGTTGCTCTTGTTCAGCAACTGCTTTTTCCCGTGCTTTACGCTGTTCTTCGAGCAAGCGTTTTTCGGTTTCCACATCCACAGCCAAAGGTTGTAAATCAAATTCTGTTTGTGTCTCGGAAGGCTGTGGCGCTATACTTTGCTGTTTTGTGGTCTGCACTGTGGCAGCTTCGGTGCTTTGATGTGTTGTATTCTGCCCTTTTAACAAAATTGCAGCCAGTAAAACACCACCACCCAGTAAAACAACGCTACCTAGAAGACGCTGCTTATTATTCATCGCCATTTAACAAATACTCCCAAACGGCTTCCAATGTATGAAATGAACCACAAACCAAGATCAAATGCTGCGATGAACTGCGTTGTAATGCCTGTTCGAAACTTTGCTGAATCGACTCGGAAACAAAAAATTCCTGTCCTTGCAGTTCGTCTTGCAAACGTGTAATTGTACAAGCTCTCGCAACATTTAGTGGCGCAATATACCATTCTTTTACGATAGTTGTTAATAATTGCACAACACCTTGTATATCTTTGTCGTCCAGCATGGAAAATACAGCATTTACCTGCGTAATTTCAGGATGTAATTGTAAATATCTGCTTAATTGTTGTTTTAAAAAGCGCACACCGTGCGGATTATGCGCCACATCCAGCACCAGATGGCGATCTTGATATTGACGAATTTCAAACCGTCCAGCCAATTGTGCTACCTGTACACCCTGCATCATTTGATCATGGCTAACATTCAAACCGCTTGCCAACACAGCCATCAATGCAGCACTTTGATTAATATGTGCCAATTGACCATGGGCAAAAGTCATGGTTAATGCAGGTGTGGCCAGATACCAATGCTCATCGGTCAATTCGAAAAAATAATCTTTTTGATATTGATATAATGTGGCTTGGCACTGCTCTATTTTATCGGCAATAGCCTGTGGTAGCGTTTGCGCTCCAGCAAAAACAACAGGAATATTCGGACGAATAATACCTGCTTTTTCAAATGCTATTTTTTCTATACTATCGCCTAACCAGTCAACATGATCCAGTCCGATATTGGTAATGACTGCAACATCTGGATCAATAATATTGACGACATCCAGACGACCGCCGAGCCCGACTTCCAGCACCCAAACATCGCACTGCTGTTGCGTAAAAATATAAACCGCTGCCAGCGTGGTGGCTTCAAAAAAAGATAAAGTGAGATCACATTGCTGCCGTGCCTGCTCAACCTGAACAAAAGCATCGACCAAAACATCATCGGCAACTTCAATGCCATTGATACGCACACGTTCATTAAAATAAAAAATATGTGGTGATTGATACAAACCGACTTGATAGCCGGCTGCATTTAGAATCGCAGCAAGGGTGGTCGTGGTAGAGCCTTTGCCATTGGTTCCAGCAACAGTAAATACTTTTGCCTTAGGCTGTAAAACATTTAAAGCGTGTGCTACAGGTAACACACGCTCCAAACCTAAATCGATGGCTGTGACATGAACAGTAGTCCAATAGTCCAGCCAAGTTTTTAATGAATCAGATGCAGTTGGTATCGTATGGCTCAAGGTAAATTCATCAGTTTACTTACAATACGGTAGATTGTATCGCGTAATGCATGACGATGCACAATTTGATCGATTACACCATGCTCAAGCAAATATTCTGCGCGTTGAAAGGGTTCTTCCAACTTTTCACGTACTGTTTGCTCAATCACACGCTTACCGGCGAAGCCAATCATGGCTTTAGGTTCTGCCAGATGGGCATCACCAAGCATCGCCAAAGATGCTGTTACACCACCATAGACAGGATTGGTCAATACCACAATATAAGGGATACTGGCCTGACGTAAGCGTTCAATCGCTGCCGCAGTACGTGCCATTTGCATCAGCGACAACATACCCTCTTGCATCCGTGCCCCACCTGATGCGGCAAAACAGATCAATGGCTGACGTAAACTTAAAGCACGTTCGGCTGCCTGTACAAAGCGATCACCGACAACTGTACCCATTGATCCACCCATAAACTCAAAATTAAAGGCCACCGCAACCATCGGCACACCTTCAATCATACCTTGCATACTAATTAATGCTTCGGTTTCGCCAGTTTTGGTCTGCGCCTCTTCCATACGTTTCGGATAAGGCTTGCTGTCAACAAAGCCTAGCGGATCTTTCGGGGTAAATTCCAAGCCCAGTTCTTCATCAACCTGATCAAAGAACCAGTGCAACCGATCACGTGCTTTCATTGCCAGATGTTCGTCACATTGCGGACAGACATAAGCATTAAATGACATGGCGGTACGTGTGACCAGCGCATGACATTCCGGGCATTCAACCGTTGGTTCAGAAAAAGTAGGTTTACTCTTGTTTTCTTCCGGTACATGTACACTTGGGACTGGACGTTCAAGCCAGTTTGCACCATTTAACAACGATTGTGGTTGATCGGTTTGCGTTTCATTCATCATAGCTCATCCAAAGCTGCTCTTAATTCTTTCACTTTTGCAACAGCGGCTGCCGTTGCATCTTCTACAGATAAAGTTGCAAAAGGTTTTACAAATGCACTGCCCACAATGACTGCATCGGCAACTGCACCCATGGCTTTTGCCGATGCAGCATCACTGATCCCAAAACCAACACCAACCGGTAAATCGGTTTGTTGTTTAATTTTGGCAATACGCTCTGCTGCGGACTTAATATCCAGTGTTGCAGCACCAGTAACACCTTTTAACGACACGTAATAAATAAAACCACGTGCTTGTTTAATCACATGCGTAATACGCTCATCAGTTGAGGTCGGTGCAAGTAAAAACACCTGATCCAGACCATACTGATCTAAAATAACATCGAATTTCTCTGCTTCTTCTGGTGGCAAATCAACCAGAATCATGCCATCAACGCCTGCTTCTGCTGCGGTTTGGATAAATTTTTCGTATCCGATCACTTCTGCCGGATTTAAATAGCCCATCAAAACAACAGGTGTGTCCTGATCTTTTTGGCGAAATTCCTTGACCATGGCAATCGCATCCAGCGTATTGGTACCACCTGCAAGCGCACGCTCTGCGGCAAGTGCAATCACCGGACCATCAGCCATCGGATCGGAAAAAGGTAAACCAATTTCCAAAATGTCCACGCCGGCTGCCACCATCTCATGAATAAGTGGTACAGTGACACTTGGCTGTGGATCACCAGCCATTACATAAGTCACTAATGCTTTTCTATTTTCTGCTTTTAGTTGAGCAAAACGCTGCGCTAGACGAGACATAATATTTGCAATTCCTATCAATCACTTTCTACTGTGCAGCAATCATAAAACTAAACGTGATAAATTTGCAGGGTTGATTTGCATTTTTATGCAATGACTAGATGATAAACAGCAAAGTATCTTTACTCAATGATCGAATGTTCCACATTCACAGCTTTGTCTTATCCAACCCCGACAACAAAATTATTCTGAAACTTACCTGCCATATTTTTGAATCCATCTTAGACATCAAATTATTGTTTTTATCTAAACCATATATTGCACAAGGAATACGAAATGGGCACTCGCATTCTTGCATATAGAGCTACAAAATAGTCTTGTTAATTTTGGCCAAATAGACGTTTATCGCAAATTCATAAAAATGATGACAAAATACTTGCAACAAAAATCAAACAATTTTACAATTAATAAATAATAATCACTAACAAATGAGATTAAGTGTAATGTGCAATAAAACCACAAGCCACTCTAAGCCAATACCCCGTCTAAATCTTTTGTCTTCTTTAATTACACTTACACTGTTGCCAACCCTGGCAATTGCTGCCGAAGAAGATAGACAACAACTTCCAACAATCGTTGTTAACGCACAAAAATCTAATATTACAGAAGGCACAGGTTCATATACTGCTGACAGTTCAAACACCTCGACTAAATTGGATTTATCCCCTCGTGAAACGCCTCAAAATATCAAGATATTAACTCGTGAATATCTGGACGATACCAATATCACTACATTTCAAGAATTAATTAGCAATATTACAGGCGTATATCTAAACCGTACCGATGAGAGGATTAATCCAATCTCACGAGGTTTCGAAACAAATTATTATTTATTTGATGGTGTACCAACTGCTGGTTACTATGCCAACCTAGACCCAGACCTTACGATCTATGACCGAGTCGAAGTAATTAAAGGAGCCAATGGTCTGATGACAGGTGCAGGTAGCCCTGCGATGGGTTTAAACCTGATTCGAAAACGTGCCAACGCCAAAGAACTCACCGGTTCTCTCAATGTATCAATCGGTTCATGGAATAAATATAGTAGTAGTGTAGACCTATCCTTTCCAATAAATAGTGATGGTTCAATTCGTGGGAGGACTGTAGTCAAATATCAGGATGAAGATTCATTTATGGATAAATATCATAAAATGCAAGAGACTGCTTATGCAGTAGTCGATATGGATTTGACCGATAGCACGTATTTATCCATCGCAGCCAGTTATCAGAATCTACAACGAGACAATATTCGTTGGGGTGCATTTCCTGCCTATTATACCGATGGTACACGGACTCATTTTGACCGCTCAAAAATTGTTACTGCCGATTGGACATATCAAGACAATAAAACCACGACTTTTTATGTCGATTTTCAACAAAAATTATTCAATGATGCTAGTTTTAATTTAAAAGCTACGTACAAAGACATTAAGCAAGGTTGGGCATTGTTAAATTCTTACGGTTGGGCAATTGATAAAACCACTAATTTATCCAGTGGCCCTGCATGGTCATTAGAAACCAACCCATATAATCAACGAGAGCAAAATATTGATGCTTATTTTAATCTGCCATTTGATATTTCAGGTTTGCCACAGGAAATTGTCACAGGTTTTAATTATCATCAAGCTAAAGTAGTTAATCCCTATTTTTATTCAAGTCGAGTTTCTGTAGGTTTGATTGACTATGACAGCATCTATGCCATACCTTATCCAGAATCACATCGCACTAAAACCCAAGGTATATTAAATGAAACGGCACAAACCGCCGGATATGTTGCAGGTAAATTCACTATACTTGAACCATTAAAAGTGGTGATTGGTACCAGATTAACCAACTGGAAATATGAACAAGAAGATGGAGTTGGTAATCGTGAATTTAAAAATCAACTTACCCCATACTTTGGCATTGTATACGAACTAAATCAAAATCATTCATTGTATGCTAGTTATACTGATATTTTTAACCCACAAAACTATAAAGATGTGAATGGAAAGTATCTTGACCCGATTATCGGCAAACAATATGAAACAGGCATTAAAAGCGGATACTTTGATGGTCGATTAAATACTGCCTTATCTATATTCCAGATTCAACAGGATAATGTTGCCGAGGCTCTGAATAACGTATTTATATCGAATGGCGATCAGGCCTATCACGGTGTAAGCGGGATCAAAAGTAAAGGCGTAGAATTGGAAATTGATGGTGAGATTATCGATAACTGGAATATTAATTTTGGTATTGCTCATTTTGAGGCCAAAGACCCGGAAGGTGAAAAATTTAATACGCAAGCTGCCAGAACCACAGCAAATTTATTTAGTAAATATAAGTGGGAGAAATTCTCTATAGGGGGTGGTTTAAGCTATCGTAGCAAGTATTATAATGGTGAAACTGCTTATGGTGTTTTAGTTCAAGATGCTTATTTTCTTGCCAATGCGATGCTTGGTTATGATGTCGATAAAAATATTAAGGTTCAGCTCAACGCAAATAATATTTTTGATAAAAAATATTATGAATCAGTGAGTAATGGAACATATCATTATGGCACACCACGTAATGCCACCCTTAGTCTAAAATATCATTTCTAGCAAAGATTTATTTTTGCCTGATAACATCAGGCAAAAATTGCATTAGCGGCGAATAATCATATTGGTTGCAGTGGCATGCGCATAAAGCTTACCTTCTTCATCACAGAGATAACCTTCTGAAATCACCAAATTTTTTCCGGCATTAATCACTTTTCCTTCCGCGATTAATTTTTTATTAAAGGGCATCGGACGACATATTTTAATATTTAGATCGGTTGTACCATAGCTTTCACCTACTGCAAGCACAGTATGCGTTGCACAACCTGTCACCGAATCCAGCACTGTTGCAGCAAAACCACCATGTACACCACCCAGTGGATTGGTATGCCGCTCATCGGCAATCGCACTAAATACAATTCGTCCATGTTCAACCTCTACAGGCTGCATGGGGATTGTTTTGGCAATTCCTGGTGCAGGAAAAAGTCCCTGACAAAATGCCTGCATAATTTCCAGACCTGTCATTTTCAATGGATTCATCGCATTACACTCCTGCTAATAAATGTTATATTTTGAATTAAAGATTGCATTATGAGGCACACTTTAACAATTTAACCAATTGTAAGAACTATAAGTTCTAAAATAGAACTATAATGTAAAAATAGCCATGCTATGATAAGAAGTCAATACAAATTATCGCATAACATAAATTTAGTCTGGAATACGCCAATCTAAACTTTTTTAAGAATATCATTTTTCACTAAAATACTAATAATATTATGTTTTTTAAATTTTTATTGCCTACAGCAACCAACATTACAAGTTCTTGCGATACAGTGCCTCACCCACTCGCCGAGCCGCCAAAGGCGATGAGGTGAGCAATATTTGTGTAAAATTAAAAATTTTATGTTATTTATCAATTAATTAACCATGAATTAAAGTTGAGATTAACGTAATTGCTGTCAATATTGATTCTGAATTTGCCTAAAATTTAATAAAAATGGCCTAAATGGCGATGGTTGTTTGAATATCGAGAGTGCATCATAAATAGGTTTATAAAGAAATCGTCTTAGCTGCTTTTATATTTTTCGGTCATAAATTCAAGGAATAATCAGCATGAATATAGCGATACAATATCAAGTTGATCCTGTGGTACGTACCCATTTGGACTTTAGACTTGAAGAAATTCCGCGCTTCTGGTTTGGCAATGATCCGTTTAAAACCAGAGTTTTTGATGCGCTCAGCTTGACCTTTCCAGATGGAGAACGCTATTTCATCGAATCTGTGCGCTTGTTTCGTGACAAAATTACCGATCCGGATCTACAAAAAAGAGTTGCCGACTTTATCCGTCAGGAAGCACAACATGGTCTTGCACACGAAAAAATGAATCAATTGATGCAAGCACAAGGTATGCCCGTCGATCAATTCACTGCCTTACTCAAACGCATTTTCCGTTTTGAACTCAGCAAACGATCACTGCAGTATAATATTGCCATGACTGCCGCAGCAGAGCATTTGACGGCATTGATGGCAGACACCTTTTATCATCATCAAGCAACCTTAAAAGATGCTCATCCATTTGTACGAGCATTACTGGCATGGCATGCCATTGAAGAAATGGAACATCGGGATGTGGCGTTTGATGTGATGCAGCAAGTGGGAGAAGTCCCCGAAGCAACCCGCAAATTCACCTTGGCTGCCACCACGGTTTTAATGTTGGGCTTTACCTTGTATCGCACCAATATCATGCTGAAATGTGATGGTTTTTCGAGTAGACAACGTCTGAAACTATTTCGTCAGGGCTTGCCTTGGTTTCTGGGTAAAAACGGCATACTCACCCGTATGAAACAACCGTATTTGCAATGGTATAAAAAGGATTTTCATCCGAGTCAACATCAGATCATTGCACAATATCCTGTCTGGATTGAAACCATGGCAAAAACCGGTGACCCCATTGCCGCAGGTGAAGCGTTCTGGCAAGCAGGACAATAAACAACGAGAAAAAGTAAATAAACAACTTGAGCATTGATTATGCCCAAGTTTTAACAATCAAGTCTTAATAACCAAGAATTATAAATCTACCATTGGAATGCCATCAATTTTGGCAACCGTCATCAAATCCTTATCACCACGACCTGATACTGTCGCAATAATGATTTGATCTTTATCCATGGTTGGCGCCAGTTTAGTCACATATGCCATGGCATGTGCGCTTTCCAGTGCTGGAATAATCCCTTCAATTTTGGTCAGATCACGGAACCCCTGTAAGGCTTCATGATCGTTAATCGGCACATAATTTACACGATGCATATCTTTTAAGAAACTATGTTCCGGCCCCACACCTGGATAATCCAGACCTGCGGAAATCGAATGCGTTTCAATGATTTGCCCCTGTGCATCACTCATTAAATAAGTACGGTTACCATGCAACACACCAACATGTCCGGCATTTAATGGTGCAGAATGTTTACCTGTTTCGATGCCATAACCCGCAGCTTCCACGCCATACATCGTAACGTCCAGATCATTCAGGAATGGATAGAACAATCCCATGGCATTTGATCCACCGCCAACACAGGCCACCAATGCATCCGGTAAACGTCCTGCCTGCTCAAGGATTTGTTTTTTCGCTTCACGGCCAATGATCGACTGAAAGTCACGTACCAGCTGCGGATAAGGGTGCGGACCTGCCACTGTACCAATCACATAATAAGTACTGTCCACATTGGTTACCCAGTCGCGCATTGCTTCATTCATGGCATCTTTTAAGGTTTTGGAGCCACTTTCTACCGGTACAACTGTTGCACCCAGCAAACGCATACGATACACATTCATGGCCTGACGTTTCACATCTTCGGCACCCATGAACACGACACATTCCAGTCCCAAACGTGCAGCAATGGTTGCAGTAGCAACACCATGCTGCCCTGCACCAGTTTCGGCAATAATACGTTTTTTGCCAGAAAGTTTGGCTAACAATGCCTGACCGATGGTGTTATTGACCTTATGTGAACCGGTATGATTCAAATCTTCCCGTTTCAAATAGATCTGCGCACCACCCAATTCTTTTGACCAACGCTCGGCGTGATACAGTGGACTTGGACGACCAACATAAAATGCCAAATCACGATCAAATTCTGCCAGAAATTGTTCGTCATCTTTCATGCGCAAATACAGTTTTTCCAAATCTTCAAGTGCCGCCATCAGGGTTTCTGATACAAACCGCCCACCATGAATGCCAAAATGACCTTTTTCATCGGGAAATTGCGTATAGTCAGTCACCTGATCTTTATGATTCGCACTTTGTTGATCCACGTTGGACTCCTTGCATAAAACTTTGGATAAGTTGTTGGTCTTTGATACCTTTGGCAGATTCTACACCACCGCTGACGTCAACCGCATAAGGTTTTGTAATCGAGATGGCTTGTTCAATATTCTCCGGATTCAAACCGCCTGCCAAAATAAGTGGAATATCCAGTTTCGGGAACTTGTCCCAGTCAAATGCATGCCCGGTTCCACCTTTTAAATCGGGATGCCATGCATCCAGCAATATCGCACTTGCACCGGCAGCCTGATAACGCTTAATTTCTGCTACCACATCCAGATCAGGCTTGACCTGAATGGCTTTATACCAGCGACGTTTAACGTGCTGTGCAATAGACCGACATTGCTCAGGGGTTTCATCACCATGTAATTGCAGAATATCCAATGGCACCTGCGCCAGGGTTTGCTCAATCTCATCTGCACTGGCATTGACAAACAAACCCACTATCTGTACATACGCCGAAATGTCTTGGGCTAATGCTGCGGCCTGCGGTATTGAAACAGCACGAGGACTTGGCGCAAAAAATACCAGACCAATCGCATCTGCGCCCGCATCAACCACTGCCTGCACATCCTGAGATCGGGTAACCCCACAAATTTTGGCACGTACTCGCATGTTTTTAAATCCAGAAATTGTCTCGCTTTTGATGAAAGCGTTTAAAAATCGCAACTATTGTAATGCAAATTTTACCATTTGCATTGTCCTTTGAAGCAAATCCATAGTATTTACGTTGTTAAATTGCAATACACTCTTTATACTTCGCAACATCCACAACAAGTGCCGAGCCATATGCTCAAGGGAAACTGGTGTAAATCCAGTACTGCCCCCGCAACGGTAACGATGAAACATCTATTGTTTTCAGCCTAGAACTGACACCACTGCATGACATAAAAATGTGGGAAGGTGAATAGATCAATTATGTCAAAACATAATTATATCGAAGTCCGGAGACCTGCTTGTTGTATTTATCCATTTGATCATTCACGGGGAGTGAATGTAGGAGTTACACCATGTCTAAACATTTCCAGCCAGCCAGCCTTGCTGGGGCAATTGCTATTGTCCTCGCCTCAACCACGACTTTTGCAGCAGATCAGACGATAGAACTTGATCCAATTGTGGTAACGGCATCAAAATCTGAAGAAAAAGCCAGTGAAGTGCCAGCACGTATTTCTGTGATTTCACAACAGGATATTGAAAAAAATCCAGCGTTAAACTTATCGGATGTTTTACAGAAAGATGCCTCTATTTATATAAAACAATCTGGTGGTATCGGGCAAATTTCCGATATTTCTTTACGTGGTACTTCTGCTGTACATACACTTGTTTTACAGAATGGTGCCCGATTAAATAATCAAAATAATTATGCACCTTTATTTCCAGCCTTTCTTGATTTGAGCAATATCAGTCAAATTGAAATTCTAAAAGGTCCAGCATCGGTACAATACGGTTCTGATGCAATTGGTGGCGTCGTTAATTTAATTACAGCCCCACCAAGTAAATCAGGTGCTCAACTTACTGGTGTATATGGCGAAAACAATACTTATAAAGCGATCATAAATACTGACTTTGTTGATAATTCTGGGTTTTATGCACAAGTTGGTGGCCAACGTTTGGAAACTGATGGGACGACTGTACTTAATACTCAAGAAAAAAATGAAAAAGCAGGATATGACCAAAAAGGTTATCATGCCAAATTAGGATATATCCAAGATAAAAAAGTTGATGCTAGTATTGAAATTAACCAAAATGAAGGTACAAGCATTTTTACTAATGATTATATTGTAAGTAATTCACCTAGAATCTTCAAAAATCAGGTAATTAATGCAAAATTAGCTTATACACTCTTACCAAATTTGAAACTTTCAACACGTTATTCAAATATTAAAGACGAACAAAATGTTCCTGATTATGGTTCCCACTATAATACGGAAAACAATGAAGCCGATGTAAATTTGAAATGGGATTTCTTACCGTATCAAAATATATTATTTGGCGTGAATTACTTGGGTTCTCAATACGAAAGCAACACCATTACTAATGCCAAGCAGGATATCGATAGTACTGGCTACTACTTACAACATCAATATAAAAATGATGGTATTTCAACTCAAATTGGTGCTCGCGTAGAAGATAATGAACGCTTTGGTACACATACTGTCGGGCAAGCAGCTGTAAGATTCCAGGTTCTTCCACTCACCAGTATTTATGCAAATATTGGTTCCGCTTTTAGAGCACCATCATTAAATGAGTTGTACTCGCAATGGGGCGGTAATCCTGAGCTTGACCCAGAAAAAAGTGTTTCATACGAAATTGGTTTAGATCAGAAGCTAAATTATGGTCTTTCCGCATCTTTATCAGGTTATTATACAGATGTTAAAAATTTAATTACTTCTGATCCCAGTACATTCTTAAATTCAAATATTGAAAAAGCAAAAATGACAGGCGGTGAACTTGGTTTCAAATGGGTATTAAATCGTTATTATGCTAATGCTCAATATAACTATGTCAAAACTGAAAATAAAGATACAGGTTTAGAAATCGCCTATCGTCCACGTCAAACAGGCACATTGACGTTGGGTTATGATGACGGTGTGTATGGTGTTTCCACCTCGCTAATTGCACGGTCTAAAGCCAACTCAAGCAGTAACAACAGTAATAACAAAGTACCAGGTTATGCCTCAGTAGACTTTAATGCTTTTTGGAATATAAATTCAAATATAAAACTATTTACTAATGTTCAGAATATTGGTGATGTTCGTTTTAAAGAGGTTTATAACAGTTATCCATTTACCAGTTGGTACATCAACGGCGGTCGTCAAGCATCTATCGGTGTAACACTAAAATATTAAGCCAAAATTTAAAACTTGATTTAAAGTTTATGGATAATGTTCTTGACCGACATTATCCTTTTTTAATTTAAAGATCAGGAATACATTATGGGACATCGTTTAAGTAAAATTTATACCCGTACAGGCGATGCCGGCACCACAGGGCTGGGAGATGGTTCGCGTGTGGGCAAAGAAGACCTGCGCATTCAGGCTTTGGGCGATGTAGATGAACTCAATGCCATTGTCGGCGTGTTACGCGCGCAGATTGCAAATAGTGAACTCTCCGAAAAACAGGATTGGGATCATAAACTCAGTCTGATTCAACACTGGCTATTTGATCTTGGCGGTGAAGTCTGTATCCCCAATTACACCTTATTACAGGACAAAAGTATCGATTTTCTCGAACAAGATATTGATCGCATGAATGAATCGTTGCCTATGCTCAAGGATTTTATTCTACCCAGTGGGACTTTAGCCTGTAGTTATGCACATCAGGCTCGTGCCGTGTGCCGCCGAGCAGAACGCAGTCTAATTATCGTACAACAACGGGATCAGAATATTCAGAACACTGCCCTGCAATTACTCAATCGCTTATCCGACTGGTTTTTTGTAGCATCACGTTGCCTGCAAAAACAGGCTAGAGGCACAGAAGTCCTATGGCAAAAAAACATTAATGACACAATATAAGGTTTATAATTCAGACACGGTTACATCTGGAATAACACATGCAAATCATTGGTCATCGTGGCGCACGGGGTGAAGCCCCTGAAAATACATTAGGCGGATTCAAGTATTTACATGATCTGGGTGTCCGCGCAGTTGAGTTTGATGTTCGCCAAATTGCTGATGCTGCGCTAACCATCATTCATGACGATAATTTTTTGCGCACTGCCGGCATAAATCATGCTGTAAAAGATTGCACGCAAGATGATCTGTGTCGTTTTAATCAGGCCAAACATTGGGAATCTTGGCAACAGGTTGAAAATGTGCCTTTACTCGGGCAAGTTTTGTCATTAATTCATGACTTTGAACATATCGAAGTTGAAGTGAAAGCTGTAGACACCGAACAGGAAGCAGAAAAACTAATTACACATTTACAACAACAACTTCAGCCCTTGAAGCAACAAATTACCATTACCAGTTTCGACTTAAAAATTTTAAGCGCCTTACAAAACCAGCAATCTGCGTTTAAGCGAGGCTTACTGGTCGAAATTCCGATTGGAGAACATGCCATTGAGCTTGCACATCAATATGATTGTACGCGAATTGGCTGGAAAGATGCCTTGGTCAATCCGTCCATTGTCGAATTATCCCACCAAGCCGGGCTTGCGGTCAGCGTCTGGACGGTCAATGATATAGACCGTGCCAAACAATTACATGATTATGGCATTGAAGGACTGATTACCGATTTTCCCAAGTTGATGCAGGAACATCTCTAAATCTATAGCAAAATTCAAAATGTAAGCTACATTTGTGTCATGCCGTGAGAGATGTATCTCGCAAGGCCGGCATCCAGAGTTAACGTATCCTAAATCAAACTCTATAAAGCTAAAGCCTAGGCCTTAAGAACTTGGCTCTGGATACTTTGAGAGATGTATCTCGCAAGGCAAGTATGACGAGATGATATGTAACCTATAAACCGAATTTTGCTATAGCTTGACTGAAATCCCGACTTTGCTCAAATCTCTGCGGTAATTAAAGCCTGACGATTAACATCATAAAAAGTGATGCGTTTATTCTGTACAGAAAAATATTGCACACGGGCAAATGCATCCATCAGTTCCGCTTCTTGTGCTAAGGCGTTATCACAAGACTGATGTCCTGCATTGGTTTTAAATTGTATGGTTTTTTTACTTACATCAATTTGATAGCTGCCATAAATTGAATTACAGCCAGTATTGCCAATCACACGCTGTACATTGGATTGCAAAAGCACTGATGGCATTTGGTTAAAATACAATGCTTTTTTTGATTTGACCGATTTAATCATCCACTTAATATCTTGAATGCCATCTTTGCTCTTAATCACGGGTATGCTTTGCGTATTTAATTGTAAGGGTGTGTTTGTGGCTTTCTGCCCTGATCCTTTATTTTTTGATGCAGATTGCGTGGGTGAATGACTCTGACATGCCGTCATTAAGACAGCCATACCAATCAGAAAAACTTGAGCAAATACAGAATTAAGTCGCATAAAATACACCATTATTTTAATTGTAAAAACATGAAATAGGTCACACAACAGTATAGTGAAATCGTCCTACTAAATCATGGATTTTTGATGTACTTTTTTGTCAAAAAATCATTTTTTCCGCTAGTGAACACTTGTTCTCGCATGCTATGATGATTGTACAAATTAAAGCATGGCTGACAATACTCAATTCATTCTTTTTATTTGTTCTCGCTTTTTGTTTGGTTTATATGGAGCAACCAAAATTAATGTCTGCTGAATCTCAGACCAAAGCACCCATCAATTGGCCAGGTGCAATTGTTCTTTTAGGCACGCCAATCGCTGCACTTATTCTTATCCCTTGGTATGCTTACCATCACGATTTTACCTTAGGTGCATGGTTAAGTTTTATTTTGTTATTGGCTTTTAGTAGCCTGAGCATTACTGCCGGTTATCATCGATTGTGGTCACATCGTGCCTATGAAGCCTCGTTGCCTGTCAAACTGATATTAATGATTGGTGGTACATTTGCCATCCAAAACAGTATTTTATTCTGGGCATCAGGGCACCGGGTACATCACCGCCATGTGGATGACATCGAGTTAGATCCTTATTCTGCCAAGAAAGGTTTCTGGTATTCCCATATTGGCTGGATGTTACGTGATTATCCAAATGGCACACCAGATTATAAGAATGTTCCGGATTTACTGAATGACAAACTGGTGATGTTCCAGCACAAATATTATATTCCGTTGGTTTTGCTAACCTCACTGGGTATTCCCGGATTAATCGGTTGGGCCATTGGTGATATATGGGGTGTGATGTTATTGGGCGGCCTATTGCGTCTAATCGTGAGTCATCATGTCACTTTCTTTATTAACTCGCTGTGCCATATGTTTGGTAAACGCCCATACACCGATGAAAACACTGCCCGTGATAACTTCTGGCTGGCAATTTTCACTTGGGGCGAAGGCTATCATAATTATCACCATATCTTCCAATATGACTATCGTAATGGCGTAAAATGGTGGCAATATGATCCTACCAAATGGTTAATTTGGTCACTATCGACAATGGGTCTGACCAAAAACTTACGCCGTATCCCGAGTTTTAATATCAAGCGTGCAGAACTGGCAATGAAGTTCAAATATGCCGAGAAAAATCTGGCTATTTTTGGACACGATGTTGATGAAGATATTGTACAGATCAAAAATAAAATTGCGCTGGAATACGATGCCTTTACGCATACCCTAAATGAATGGGCACAATTGAAAGAACAGGAATTGCAGGCTAAAAAAGCCAGTGTTGCAGAGAAAATTCACCAGATGGATGTCAAGCTCAAGCATGAGTTTCATGCAGTGGAAAAAAGTTTGATTGAGCAAAGCGAACGTATGGAATTAATGTTGCGCTCACTGAAAAAAGAGATGAAAAGAGTTTAATTCAACCTTTACTCCTCCGGCTCCCATTGATTGGGAGCTTTTTTTATCTTTAGACAAAACTAAGGTAGTATCTATAAGGTCTGTCGACATTTCATCATTGGATGATTTGTTGGTTAAAATGTCTTCAGACGCTAAACCATACATCGGGACTTGATTATGCATTTTGACAATACCTATCGTCTTCTAGACGACAAGCTTTACCATAAACAAAGCGTACAAAGCCTGACACAGGTATTGCCCGGACATTTTAATCAGGCATTGGCCCAGCAATTACAATGGACTGCCGAAGAACAAAACGATTGGATCAATATCCTCAATGGCACCCATTTACCCAAAGATGCCGATCCGCTGGCAATGGTTTATGCTGGACATCAATTTGGTCAATGGGCGGGACAACTCGGTGACGGACGTGGTTTGTTGCTCGGACAAGTTCTCGATCAAGCACAAAAGCGTGTTGATCTGCATTTAAAAGGTGCCGGTTTAACCCCCTATTCGCGTATGGGTGATGGTCGTGCTGTATTGCGTTCTGTTATTCGGGAATATCTGGCGGGTCACGCTTTAAATCAACTACAGATTCCATCAAGCAATGCAGTTGGCTTTGTCTATTCGCACGATTTAAAAATCCGTCGAGAACAGCTAGAACCGGCCGCCATGATGCTGCGCACGTCAGATTGCCATATCCGTCTTGGACATTTTGAATGGATCAATCAATATCAACCACAATTATTAAAAGAATTTACCGAGCATTGTCTCACCTATTATTATCCAGACTGTTTAAACGCAGAGCAGCCTATTGTAGCATTTGCCAAGCAAGTGATTGATCGAACTGCTTATATGATTGCTCAGTGGCAATTGGTCGGTTTTGCGCATGGGGTGATGAATACCGATAATCTTAATATCACGGGTTCAACTCTTGATTTTGGCCCCTACGGTTTTATGGAAAGATTCAGACCAAACTGGATCAACAATCATTCAGATGATCGTGGCCGTTATACCTATCAGAATCAACCCAGTATTGCGCATTGGAATTTATGGATGTGGCTCAATAATCTCATCCCTTTAGCCGACTCAACAAAAAAAGAACAATTTAAAAATGATTTAGTGGCATCTCTTGAAAATTATGAACCAGCTTTTTTAAATTATTATACTGCCGGGCTGTATAAAAAAATGGGCTTGCCACTTGCAGATGAAAGAAGCTTTGATTGTGGTATGGCTTTTCTACGAATATTACAGGCTGAACAACTGGACTACACCGGCAGTTTTAGACATTTGACCGCACATGACTACACCGAAATTCGCGATAACTGTTTAGACATTCGTGCCTTTGATGAGTTTTTAACGCTATATCATGAGATTCGGGCCACTCAGCCTACGGAGATTTTAGATCTGGATATGCAGCAACATAATCCGATTTATATTTTACGCAATCATATGGTGCAGCATGCTATCGAACTGGCTGAACAGGACGATTTATCCGAAGTTGATCGTTTATTTAAACTGTTTACTCATCCATTTACCAGACAGCCTGATCTGGAAAGACCACAGGATTTGGTACCCTTACCCAGTGATCAACCAGAAGTGATGGTCAGTTGTTCATCTTAAAAAATCTATTTGCCGTTGGGCGTTTCAGGTTCCAACTCATAAGCTGTCTGAACCAATGGATCACGTTTTGCCTGCTGATGGATGGTACGTTGCCATACCTCCTCCAGTTGCTTTTTGGTATCCGCTTCAATTTCTTGAGGAACAATATTACGATAAGTCAAAATCTCATTGCTGACCACTTTAACGATCAAATCAGAAACCTGTTCCGGATCATACTGTTTATGCGGAAATGCAAGTTGATCATAATCGAATAAAGTGTCCTGTTGATCCTCTGGAAACCAGTGTTTCCATCCTTCAAACATACGATCATTAAAACCGGTCAGGATTGGGCCGGGATTCACCGTACTGATTTGTACATTGAACTCGTGTAGTTCTTTATTTAACGCTTCTGCAAAAGCCTCAAGCGCATGTTTACTGGCAGAATACGCCCCAGTAAATGGATCGGTAGTCAGTCCGGCAACGGAGGAGATAAAAACAATTTTTCCAGATTTTCTCTGGGCAAACTGGCGTGCGAATTGTTGTGTAAGCAAAATTGTACCAAACACATTTACTTCAAATTGTTGTCTTAGAATATATTCAGGCAGATCAACCACTGCACCACCTTCGGAAATACCAGCATTATTTACCAGAATATCAATCTCCCAGTTGGCCGCCAGTTCACGATCTGCTTCCGATGTGATATCTAGTTTTTCCACTACAAGTTCAAGATTGTTGGCTTTTGCAGCCTGTTTAAGCGGTTGGATTTGTGCAACCGCCTCGACAGTGGCAATTACCCGATAGCCCAATTGTGCCAATTTAAAAGAAACCGCTTGTCCAAAGCCACTCCCTGCACCGGTAATTAACACTGTCTGATCTGTTGCTGTTTTTTTGTCTATTACACTATTGTCTGTAGTCATTGTTTATTTTCCTACGCTTTAAGGTCAACTCTTTTAAGGATTAAAATTTAACAATGTGAATGATGCATTATCTTCCATATTGCTAAATTTGGTATAAAAAGCCTTGGCTTTATCTCTAATTTAAATTAACAGATTAATATTTATTGTTTGTGTTGATCAGGCAAGGATTATGTCCAATTTATTTTAATAGCTTACACAAAATGTTAACGCTCACAGCCTTTATGTTATCTAGCCGGGTTATTCATATGGTGCTGTTTGATTATATGTTCTATATATTCATCCACCCATGAAAACCCGAACTTTTTTATCATATTTTATTCTGTTTTTGGCATCCTCTGGGCCGGGCTTACCAGACTTAGAAATTCAGGTATTGAAATTATGCATCCGGATATTCAAAACGATAGCCGACGCCATATACTGCCTGAATCCATTCATGCCGATTACCAGTTTCCGCCGCATCGGAAATTTTACGACGCAAATTTTTGATATGACTATCAATAACCCGGTCTGCCACTTCATAGCTGTCCGGATTAATATGATCAAGTAATTGTGCACGCGAATAAACATGACCCAAATGTTCCAGAAATAACTCTAGCAGACGAAACTCTGTCGGTGTTAGATTTAAAGTCTTTTGTTTATACCAAATCCGTTGCTGGGCCTTATCAATCCGGAATAAATCATTGATTTCAGGTTCGGCTTTACGCTCCAAGCGACGTAATACTGCTTGTACTCGCGCCACCAATTCTTTGGGGCTAAAGGGCTTACAGACATAATCATCTGCGCCCATATTCAAGCCCAGTACCCGATCAATTTCTTCAGTTCGCGCAGTGACCATGATAATGGGGAGATCAGACTGCTCACGGACTTTACGGCAAATGGTCAAACCATCCATACGAGGTACCATCAAATCCAGAATCATGAGATGAGGTTTCTGCTGTAGAAATGAGTCATAGGCGGCTTGACCCTCATGAAACAGACTGACTTCAAAACCGGCTGCTTGCAGATAGTCTTTGACCAGTTCTGCCAATTCCACTTCATCTTCCACTAACATGATATGTTTCATGCATTACTCTCCTGCGGATATTCATCTTTTTGTTTAAGTCTATTGAGGCGTACTGTACAGCGCAAACCACCCAAAGGTGAATGAGAGAACTGTAAATCTCCCCCCAAGATTTGTGCAATTTTTTTGGATAAGGCCAAACCTAAACCTGTGCCACCGGTACTACGGGTACGAGAATCATCAACACGATAGAAGCGTTCACCCAGCTGCTTCAACTGTTCATCACTTACACCGAGCGGACTATCATCAATATGTACAATCCATTCCTGCTCATGTGTTTCAGTATGAATTGCGATGGCACCACCCTGCTCGGTATAGCGCACGCTATTACTGAGTAAATTGACAATCACTTGCCGAAAGCGATCAGGATCTGAAATCAGATTGACACCGTGACCTTGGATTGAAAGCTGTAATTGTTTCTGATCAAATTGCGGTTTAAAGTTTTCCACTTCATGCAGCACAATATCCCATGGATTAATTTGTGTCAGATAACATTTCAATTGTTGGGCATCTGCCTGGGCCAAATCTGCCAGATCTAGGGTAATTTTTTTCAGAGTCATGACCTGATTCATCATACGTGATAAATGTTCTGGAGTCGGTTGACGTACACCATCTTGCATGGCTTCAATCTGTGCCTGTAAGACACTTAATGGCGTTTTCAATTCATGGGAGGTATCAGCTACCCATTGTCGGCGAGATTGCTCATGTTGATCCAGTATCGCTGCCAGCTGATTAATCACCTGAGATAAATCCCCCAACTCATCATTACTTCTCACTTTAACATGATAACGGTAATTGCCATTGCTCAACTCTTGTGCAGCATTCAACAACCGATGAATTGGCTTCCTAAATGACGCCGCCAGCCACAATGCAACAATTAAGCTAACAACAATCGAAACCCCATAAATTAGCAATAAATAGCGCTGTTGATTGCTAAAAAAATTAATACTCAGCGCATCATCAACATCCAGTGCAGGTCGTAAGCCTAAATATCCCACCACTTTGCCATCCATCAATATTGGTTGAAGAGGGATTTCCAAGGATGGATCACCTGTCACCAGTTGCTTATTCTGATCATATAATGCCAAACGATTACCAAATCCCAAACGATCCGGCAATGGAATTAACCATCGTCGGTTATTATCCTTTAATTGGGGAGACGGATTTGGTCCACGCTGTAAACCCAATTGCTTTAATTGTGCTTCGCTTAATTCTGGGGGCGGTGCAAAAGCATCAAAATGCGAAGGAATAAATTGTTTTAAATCGGTATCTGGAGAAGCGGATCTGGACTGAAAAAGGGCAGGATTTTTAATAATTTCACTTTGCTGCTGTGCAATATCATACTGCCGACGCAACCAGCGCTGTGGAAAATGCGATTTATCCCGATCTTCCAATCGATCCTGAATTGTTGCAGCACTGCTTTGAATCGCTGTATTCCAATTACCATACACCTGAAAAATCTCGGCCAAATTATTATTGAGATGGTCAAGTTTCTGCATCTCAACTTGGGTCACATAGCGAGAAAAGTTCTTTTGCATGGTCCAATGTAAGACCCCGAGACTCACCGTAGTAATTAACAATGTCGTCAATAATACGGTAAGAAACAATTTCAATGCGATTGGAATACGCCAGTGCTTCAAAGATCGCCCTCTTTCTCGGTTTTGGTCTGGAATTTGCGCCTACATCATGATGTATTGTAACCAACAACGCCTAAAAACTCTCTACATTGTTTCTACATGTTTATTGCTTAATCTTTACAGCAACAAAAGCAGATTTGTATTTTATTGCATCAATTGAGGAGTCAATAAATGAATACTTGGGTAAAAGCATCGCTAATGTCTTTAACAATTTTATCTGCAATAGGATTAACCGCCTGCCAAAGCAGTGCAACCGCAACACCTGAAAAGCCCCCTAAAAACTTACAGCATCGCGCAGATGATTTGCGTAAGCCTTTTGACCGTGAAGGCAAACGTCTGCATAAATTAACTGCTGAAGAACGTGCCAAATTTGAAGAAAAAATGCAGGAACATCGTGCCCAACGTGATGCAGACCGCAAAGCATTGCAACAGGCATGTGAAGGCAAAGCTGGACAAACTATCAGTGTAAAACTGGGCGATCAAAGCGTTGAAGGTAAATGTGAAGTTCGTTTTCAACCCACCAAACCGGAACGTCTACAACCACCTGCTGCACCGAAAAATGCACCAGCAGTGTAATCACCTAAAATTGTAAATTATTAAGTATTAGAAAAGGGCAAAATGCCCTTTTCTAATACCGTAAAAAATATAAAATTTTGATATTTAAACTATTTTAAATTGGTTATTTTACTTTGTACGTTGGCAATACAACGATAAGCATATTAAAACGTAAAACAATTTTTCAAATCATATTTTCATCAAGACTTTTCTCTATTTTTCATTTACATTACTGAGAACTTGCATTTTCAAGCGCAGTTCTTTGACTTTACAGTCACGCGTAAAGCCCTATTAACGCTTGTACAAGCGCATCAGATATTGCACGATTGACACGACATTGCATGTATGCAAATTCAAATGAATTTAATTTAGGATCTGGTTTAACCAGTATTGAGGAACAAAAACATGCCACAATACAAAGCACCCTTACGTGATATGCAATTCGTTTTGCATGAATTATTAAATGCTGAAGAACATTATTCAAAATTACCCGTTTTTGCTGAGACCGTAAGTCGTGAACTGGTTGATCAATACTTAGAAACTGCTGCTGATTTCTGTGAAAATGAACTTTCACCTTTGAATCAAATTGGTGATCGTGAAGGTTGTAAATGGGATGATGGTGTCGTCACCACGCCTACAGGCTTTAAAGAAGCGTATCAAAAATATATCGAACTGGGTTTCCCGTCACTTTCTGCCGAAGAACAATACGGTGGTCAGGGCTTACCCAATTCTTTAGGTATCACTATTTCTGAAATGGTCGGTACATCTAACTGGGCGTGGGGTATGTACCCTGGACTATCACACGGTGCCGTACGTACTTTAGAACATCATGGTTCTGAACAGCAAAAAAACACCTATTTGCCAAAACTGGTATCAGGTGAATGGACAGGCACCATGTGTCTGACCGAATCTCATGCAGGTTCCGATTTAGGGATTATCCGTACCAAAGCAGAGCCGAATGAGGATGGTAGTTTTGCGATTTCCGGTGAGAAAATCTTTATTTCTGCCGGTGAACATGACATGGCAGAAAATATTATCCATATCGTGTTGGCGCGTTTACCGGGTGCACCTAAAGGCACCAAAGGGATTTCCCTGTTTATCGTACCAAAATTCAATATCACTGCTGATGGTGCGGTCGGTGAACGTAATGCTGTACGTTGTGGTTCAATTGAACACAAGATGGGGATCCACGGAAATGCAACTTGTGTGATCAACTTTGATCGTGCCAAAGGCTTCCTGATCGGACCTGAAAACCGTGGTTTAAACTGTATGTTCACCTTTATGAACACAGCACGTATTGGGACTGCGGTACAAGGTTTATCTGCTTCCGAAAGCTCATTCCAAGGCGCAGTTGCCTATGCCAAAGATCGTTTGGCAATGCGTTCACTTTCTGGTCCCAAAGCACCAGAGAAAGAAGCAGATCCAATCATCGTGCATCCAGCTGTGCGCAATATGCTGTTGACACAAAAAGCATTTGCCGAAGGTTCTCGGGCCTTGGTTTATTTTCTGGCCCAGTTCTCTGACACGGTTGAACATGGTGCAACAGAAGAAGAACGTAAATATGCCGACAATATTCTGTCTTTCCTGACACCGATTGCCAAAGCATTCTTGACCGAAGCGGGTTCTGAATCTGCCAAGCATGGTGTACAGGTATTTGGTGGTCATGGCTTTATTTCAGAGCACGGCATGGAACAGATTGTTCGTGATACCCGTATTGCTTGTTTGTACGAAGGTACAACCGAAATTCAAGCACTGGATTTATTAGGCCGTAAGGTTCTACAAACGCAAGGTGCGTTGTTAAAAGACTTCACCAAGATTATTCATAAATTCTGTGAAGCCAACAAAGACAATGCCGAACAGAAAGAGTTTGTTGAGCCACTTGCTGCACTCAATAAAGAGTGGGGCGAGTTGACCATGCAAATTGGTATGAAAGCCATGCAGAATCCTGATGAAGTCGGTGCGGCTGCGGTCGATTACTTGTACTATTCCGGTTATGTCACACTGGCATACTTCTGGGCAAGTATGGCGTTAAAAGCACAACAGAAACTGGCAGAAGGTTCAACCGAAACCGCATTCTATAATGCAAAAATCACCACTGCACGATTCTACTTTAGCAAGATTTTACCGCGTACAAAATCACATGTTGCAACCATTGCATCAGGTGTAAGTCCATTGATGGCATTGGCTGCTGACGATTTCATTATCTAATCAATCGTTCCAGCGAATTCCATAAAACGAACTTGAGGCTGATGCAATAATGTTGTATCAGCCTTTTTAACAAAAAAATTAAACACAAAGATGGCTTTGAGTCTTTTACTCAAGCATCCACCAAGAATAGGGAACCGATATGCCAGTTTATAATGCACCGCTTGCAGATATGCGCTTTATCCTCAATGATGTATTTAAAGCAGAACAGTTTTGGCAAGCCAATGAAAATCTTGCTCATCTGGATGCAGCCACAGCAGAAGCCATTCTTGAAGAAATGGCAAAATTTTCCCAGAATGTCACTTTGCCACTTAATCGTACGGGGGATGAAGAAGGCGCCAGAATTGAAAATGGCAATGTCTTTACCCCTGCCGGTTTTAAAGCAGCATTTCGTCAATATGCCGAAGGTGGCTGGATTGGACTTGGTGCAGATGAAGAATGGGGCGGCCAAGGCATGCCGAAAATGCTGACAGTACTCTCTGATGAAATGCTGTTTGCCACCAATCCTTCCTTTATGCTCTACCCGCTTTTGTCGGTCGGTGCAGGTATGGCCTTGAACAGCTATGCTTCACAAGAACAGAAAGAAACCTATTTGCCAAAAATCTATACCGGTGAATGGGCTGGAACAATGTGTCTGACCGAACCCCATGCCGGGACAGATCTGGGGATTATTAAAACCAAAGCTGAACGCAATGAAGATGGCAGCTATCGCATTACTGGTACAAAAATCTTTATCACTGGTGGCGACAATGATCTAGCCGAAAATATCATTCACCTTGTACTGGCAAAAACGCCTGATGCACCTGCCGGTTCTCGTGGTATTTCTTTATTCATCGTTCCAAAATTTCTGCTGAATGCAGATGGTACAGTGGGTGAACGCAATGCAGTCGGCCCGGGTTCGATTGAACATAAAATGGGAATCAAAGCCTCTGCTACTTGCGTCATGAATTTCGATGCAGCTACAGGTTATCTGGTCGGCAAGGAAAATGAAGGTCTGGCAGCCATGTTCGTGATGATGAATTACGAGCGTTTGTCCATGGGTATTCAAGGACTTGGTGCATCAGAATTTGCCTATCAAAATGCTGCACAATATGCGACTGACCGTATTCAGGGACGCAGTGCAACAGGTGCCAAATCTCCGCAAAAAGCGGCAGATGCTATTTTGGTTCATGGCGATGTGCGTCGTATGTTACTCAATGTACGTGCCAATAATGAAGCCTCACGTGCCTTTGCAGTCTATGTCGGTCAACAACTGGACATTACCAAGTTCTCAACCGATGCAGAAGCAGTGAAAAAAGCCAATGATCGTGTTGCCCTGCTCACCCCGATTGCCAAAGCATATTTAACCGATACCGCATTCCAGGCCACACTAGATGCCCAAATGGTGTTTGGCGGACATGGCTATATTCGTGAATGGGGTATGGAACAATGTATCCGTGATTTACGTATCGCACAAATCTATGAAGGGACCAACGGTGTGCAATCACAGGATTTAATTGGTCGTAAAACCATTAAATGTGGCGGGGCCTTTATCACCGAATATATTGCAGAAATACGTGACGAAGTGAATGCACTTAGCTCGGATCTTAACTTTATCAAAGATGCGACTTTGGATGCAGCGACTGAAGTTGAAGTGATTACCCGCTATATTCTCGAACAAGCCAAAGAAGATGCTGACTATAGCAATGGTGTGGCTGTTGATTACTTACATGCTGTCGGTTTACTCAGCTTTAGCTATATGTTTGCCAAAATTGCTGCGGCTGCCAGTGATAAAGAAGGCGAGTTCTATCAAAACAAACTTGCGCTGGCACGTTACTTTGTTGCCCGTATCTTGCCAGATCTTAAAGCCCGCCTAATCCGTATCCAAACCAACAGCGATCTGTTAATGGGTTTTGATGAAGATTACTTTACTAACCAATCTTAATCTTCCAAGATATTTCTCGATATGCATCACCAAACCTGTCCTCAAGTGGCAGGTTTTTTTATATGTCCTAAATTTGGTCATGCAACTGGCATAAAAATCGCATAAAATGAATTTATTATATTTTCAAGATATTACCTACTATCCATTATGGCGAACTTTAACTTTAAAAAAATAGAATCTCTGCTCGATAAAGTCGGACATTATCTGGTTGAAGCATTTCACTATATTATGCTGGCATTAATCGGTGCAATGATTATCTGGTCAGCCCTACATACCACACTTGATATTTTTACCGTCAAACGATTTGCCACCATAGATGATATTTTACTGCTGTTTATTTATCTTGAACTTGGGGCAATGGTCGGTATTTATTTTAAAACCAATCACATGCCGGTACGCTTTCTGATTTATGTCGCCATTACCGCCCTGACCCGTCTGCTGATTTCAAATATTCAGCATGAACATAAAGCAGATATGGGTTTACTAATTGTGACAGGTGCAATTTTACTGCTGGCTTTTGCCATTCTGATTGTACGTTTTGCTTCATGGAACTACCCATCTGTAGTAAAAAGCAAACATACTGAACGGGAATTGCCTGCTGGTAAAACACCTCGCCCTGAAGATGATGAACTGGCCTAAGATCAAATAAAAAAGATGCCCTGTTTTTCGCAGAGCATCTTTTAATAATGTTTAAATATAAATTTTATGATCCAAGAAGAATCGTTGCAATCACACCTGTCACTACAGAGACCAGTAAATAACGACCGTCCACGTCTACCCAACGATAGCCTCGAGGAGGTTGACGTAAATCATGAGCACGCCAGTTCTTGACATAATAACGATCATTTTTTAGGTAACGATCCGGCAAGCGTTCACCACGTTTAAAATGTTGTGCCTGAACATGTTGCGGACGACCTTGATTTTGATATTTAAAATCACCGCCACGTCGATCACTACTATATTGCGGTCCGCCACGATTTTGTGGCCCACCACGATAATCTTTGTTGTGCTGTACTGCTGGTTGATGACGATCACGATTTGACTTCTCACCAAAATCCCGATCATAGGCAAAACTTGAGGTTGCCACAGTGAAAGACAACAAGATACTGCTACTTAATATTGCAATCTTTTTCATCGGATGATCCTCTTTTTTTGCATACTTGCACTGTATGCCTTGATCAAGGACAAATGATGAATAAAAAACCATAAGTTGCTAAGTGTTGTTAAAACAATGAATAAAAAATGAAATTAAATAATATTATTATTTTTCAATATCTTAATTTAAATAGAAAATTCCACTTATTCTCTTACATTTCCTCCACACTGCTTAATCTTAGACGTTATAAATAAAAAAACATGCAATCTTTCATGAAATTATTTTTTGATCTATGCTTAACATCATGATCGCCCACTCGTATTTTCTTGCAAAACCCGTTACCATTTATTCAAATTGAATCAGGCAACATAATCAATATGAGTGGCATTGACTTTACTCGGCTCACCGATTTTTTTCATAAAGTTCCAAGTATTGGAAAACAGGGTTTAATCGCCCATGGCAATGATGGCGACTATGCATGGTGGATTAAATTTAAAATTGATGTTGAACATCCTCTGGCATGGCAAACTGTTCAGGAATTGGGTCATGTACTGAATTATCTCTCCACAGATGAACGCTTGCCAACACAGTTTTTCCCAGTTTCTCCACCGCCTTATATGAATGGAGAAGCTAAAGATTTTCTGGCATGGGTGATTCAATGTAACCATGCCGATTTCTCACCGGATGTGATCTGTGACTGGCTGGAAGGTCGATTGCCTAATCCGATTGAGGAGGAATCGCAATGGAAGATTAAAACCGATTTAAGCGAACTTGACAATTTAAGTGCAAAAGATCTGGATCAAATCATTCCACCGACGCATTAAGCAATATGCCTTCACAAAGAAGGCATTATTTTTTGATCGTCAGTTTCTTTAATACTTCAGCAACAGCCACCATAGCAAAACTTGACGTCACCACAACTGCCGAGCCATAACCACCACAACGTAATTTCGCACCGACATCAACTGTTTCACAAGTGGCAACATTGGAAAATGGATTATCCACTGAATAAACGCAGGCAATCCCGAATTTTTCTTTTGGTTTTTTACACATCCCTTTTGCCCTGAGTTGTGAACGCAATTTTGCCAGCATCGGATCCTGTTCTGTTTTGGATAAATCGGCGACGCGAATCTTTAATGGATCCAATTTACCACCTGCACCACCCGAGACAATCAAGGGGATTTTATTAAAACGGCAATGCAGAATAAGCGCCAGTTTGGCTTTAACATCGTCGATACAGTCCAAAATAACATCCGGACGATCCTGTAAAAGCTCGGCAACATTGTCAGGTGTTAAGAAATCATCAACCAAATTGACCTGAATATGAGGATTAATTTCCATACAGCGCTGTGCCATCACTTCAATTTTGGCATGACCAAAAGTTGAGGTTAATGCCGGCAACTGACGATTTACATTAGAGGCAACGATCACATCCATATCAATCAGTGTCAGTTTTCCCACGCCAGAACGTGCCAAAGCTTCAACTGCCCATGATCCCACGCCACCAATTCCGATCACCATAACATGGCTATTTTCAAAAGATTGGAAATGATCTTCACCATAGATTTTTGCTGCACCGGTAAAACGGCGCTCATAATCGTCTTGGCTGGCTTGCGGTTGGGAATCAGTCATTCTATCGCTACAATAAAGGGATCAACCAATTATAAATCATAAGTCAGGCCAAACTAAAACCCTAACACGTTATTTCTGCATAAAACCTATATTTTGAATCTGGAGGTGATGCATCAATTCCCGCACAAAAACAAAATAGGTGACAATGTTGATTTTATCCCGCGTAATGACGTAGTTGTAATGTGACAAATGGTCAATAAAATTATTAAAGCCATGTTCCATTTCAGTTATGCTGATATTTTGTTTGGCATTAAAGAAAATAGCACTAACCTGCATTAATAATTGATCATGTGTGATGACACTATCTTTGATCAACCTTAATTGCTTATTTGATTCTATAATATCTTCAATCTGCAAAATCAGACGTTCTATACCTGCTTCATCAATATCATCGCTATAAATGCTTTTTGCCTGAATATCTACATATCCACAAGGAATTTCTAGATTAGCACCTTGCTTGTTGTTAAACAAAAGAATGTGGGGTTGTAAGGAAAATTCAAAGATAGGTGGTGTAATCATTTTATAATCCTAATTTTTAAACCAAAATAAGAAGTCTCTTTAGATTTTAATAAAAGTAAGCTGTATAGACTTTCCATTATTCTGAGCCCAATTTCCTTGATTTCAACCATATTCCGGTTTCTTTTAACACTGCAATAAGCGGTTCTAATTTTTTTCCATCTAAGGTCAAAGAATATTCAACTTTTACAGGAACTTCTGCATACACTTTTCTTGATACAAAGCCCTCTGCTTCTAATACTCGTAATTCCAAGGTCAGCATTCTCTGAGATATATTTGGGATGGCCCGCCTTAATTCATTAAATCTCATTGGCTGGTCTAATAAGAAAGACATAATAAGCATCCGCCAACGCCCGCCCAGCATGGTCATTGCTTCCTCAACGGAACAACCAGAAATCGTATTTTTCATAAAAATCTTAAGTATAAAAAAAGTACTTAGATAACATATTAGTGCCTAATTTACAATCTATACCAAAATCCTATAATCATTTCTCTATCTTTAATTTGGAATAAAATGATGGAATATAAAGACATTGCCAAAAAAACGATTGGTCATCTTTA
Organism: Acinetobacter puyangensis; assembly: GCF_900096995.1. Classification (GTDB taxonomy): domain Bacteria; phylum Pseudomonadota; class Gammaproteobacteria; order Pseudomonadales; family Moraxellaceae; genus Acinetobacter; species Acinetobacter puyangensis. The sequence continues at coordinate 450,614 of NZ_OANT01000001.1, read as the reverse complement.
TCTTGCCCATACCTCAATCCGTTCCTCGGGCATAGATACAAAACTTATCGCATTGGTCGAATTATATGTTTCACAAGTCAATGGATGTGCTTATTGCTGTGCTTTTCACGCACAAGAGTTACGCGAAATGGGAATTACTCAGGAACTTATTGATAAAATCCCAGGATATAAACATTCCAGCGCATTTACACCACAACAATCTATCGTTTTAGAATGGGCCGAGGCAGTTATCACTTTATCTGAAAGAATCGATACGCTCAAAACCCAGTTGCGCGATTATTTTAATGACCGAGAAATTGTAGAATTGACGGCCAGTATCTCATTAATGGGCGCATTAAATCGGTTAAGAATCACTTTAGCGGATAAAACATAATCTATCTGCTTACATTTAATCTGACCATTCTACAAGAAGGTCGGATTAAATTTCATTCGCTTTTTCTTGCTTTATCCCACTGCAACATACTTTCTGCCAAGGCAGTATGCCCATGTGCTTTTAATTCTTTCATGACATTTACAAAATCTTTTTTGTCCCGATTCTGACTCAACTTGGATTTTGCCAGAACTTGAGTAATTTTAATTTCAAAAGCAATCAGATGTTCCATCATTTCATAAAGATAATCTTTGGGTGCATCCGACAGTTTCCATGCAGCATCGCCATTGGTTTTTAACTCCTGCGCTTTGGTCAATTGCCCGAGAGCTGCCAATTTAGATTTATGATCATGATGAAAGGTGATCTTGCCATATACATGAACGACCTGATAATTCCATGTCGGTACTTTTTTATGATCTTCAAATTTACTTGGATAATAATTTGCCGAAATATATGCATCATCGCCTTTAAAAATACACAATACGTCCTGACCATCGACAAGTAAATCCACCATGTCGTTTTCTAACGCCATGTGTCCAAGCAGTATTCCATTGTCTTTGACAATTAAAGGAATATGTACAGCAATCAATCCTTGCTCAGTATTTGCAACAATACATGCCAAAGGAAAAGTCTGTATGATTCTATTGATTTCATCCGTTCTTATTTCTTTAAATTCTTTTGGAATATACATTTTTTATCCCGATCTATGCTATTGATAAGGCTGTTGCTCAAACCAATATTATATTATTTTTATGGTTAGATCAGAATTTTAAGGGAATATTGCTATTAATATTTTAAATCCAAACACTGCACACTATTCTGCCATAATTTTTCTGCCAATATTTCCTTATTGATATTTAAGGCCACACTTAGACCATCAAGTACATAAGGTAAATTCACTGGGGTATTACGTGTTCTGGCTTCACTCGAGACCTGACAGCATAAGGGCGTCATATCAGGACAATCTGTTTCCAATACCAGATCATCGACAGAAACACTTTTTACCACCTCATGTAAGCGTTTGGCATTAGGATTGGTAATCTGCCCTGTCACGCCAATTTTAAAACCCAGTTTAATAAACGCTTTGGCTTCTTCTACTCCGCCACTAAATGCATGGGCAATGCCGCCATTTTTAAATTTATGCTGTTTTAAAAGCTGTAAGGTTTCACCATGTGACTTACGGATATGTAACAGCACTGGTTTATCAAACTGCTGGGCAAAAAACAGTTGTTCTGAAAAATAATCCGCCTGCAAGGCACGGATTTCCGTCGTTTTATGCGCCTTAATAAAACTATCCATACCGATTTCACCAATGGCAACACAGGGATGCTGTTTTAAAAATTGTTCCAAATCCAGTAAATGCTGTGTGCTATGTTGTTCAATATAAAAAGGATGCAAACCTGGTGCAAGATAACTTTGCGGCACATCTTTTAAAGATTTTAAAAATTGATCCGTTGCCAGCAAATCGGCAAAACGGGATTGTAAAAAACCAATCAAGATCAAAGCTTTTACACCGACTTGATACGCTTGCTCTGCCAGTTGCTGTCGATCATGATCAAAATCTTCAACATCAAAATGGGTATGCGTATCAAATAAGCTGATCATGACATTATTTTTCCGTGGTTTTAGTCGTGTCCTGTGCGGTAGACGATTGCGCTGTCTTATCTTTGGCAGCATTTACCGCAGTATTCACGACGACAGGTAAATATTGTGATTTGAGTATCCCTTGTAATTTTTCATAAGGAATCACCAGACGAGGCAAGCCAACCGCATACGGTCCAATATCATATTCACCATATTGCAAAATTAAGCCGTTTGAACTCAAATAAAAGTTTTCTGATAAGGTGAATTTCCACAATTGTTGATAGGTTTTTGAATCCATATCGGGTTGCGTTTCTTTAATCCATTGCTCAAATGCTGCATAGGCCAAATCATTAAACGCCTTGCGCTGCCCACTCTGGATAATTTGATCCAGACTTAAGAGTGAATTAATGTCCAATTCAAAGTTAAGATATTGCTGTGCAGAACTCCCATGCGCGCCCCCAACATAATTACTGGCATTCATCACCACTGTCGTAACAGGGCCTTTCGGATTTAAGACTTGTGGTTTGACATAAAGACTTAATTGTGCAGAAGACCCCAATGATTTGACCTCATCAGCCAATCGAATAAACTTATTAATATAGCCTTGCAATTCACGATAATCCGGTTCTGGATTGACTTGCTCGGTCTTATTTGCGAGATTGCCTTGCACATTTTTTTGCTCGCTCATTTTGACGATGGGCGAAGCTGTTTCTTCGGCTTTTGTATTGCTGTTTGTATTTTTATCTGCATTGCCATTACTGTCGATATCAAATCCTTGTACCAGATCCTTGACATAATTTAACAGATATTGATCCACCGCCTGATCAATCTTTGGATAATTACTTTTGAGATGCTGAAGATCAATTTTTGGGCACAACTGACCATTACACTCCGGCAGTGTGACTGGAATATTTTCAACTCTGGCTTGTAATACAGGTGTTATTTCATTTTGTTCAGTTTCTAATGCTGTGTTTTGTTCAACTTTGGGTTCTGGTTTTTTCTCACAACCAGCCAGCGTAAATACGATTGTGGCACCAAGCATGAGTAAGCCGATCTGATGTTTTACCGAATGACTATATCTTGTTTTCATATAGATTTAACCTAAAAACTTTATAGCATGAATGCATGTGCATAGATTAGCACTGATTCATTCTTTGCTTCGTTAAAGATTGTTTTTATTCGAATTGATAAGAAATATCTTGTATCATCAAAGTAAATGAAATTGCTGTAAATAATCTGCCAACACCCATTGTCTGGTTTGTTCCGGCGTCAAATAAATCACCAAATTTTTTGTTGTCTTTGTGCTTAAATCCGTTCCCCGATAATAAATCGCAATGCCCTGATCATCAAAAAACCAGTCCTGATTGGCCCAGTATAATTTTTCTGGTTGTTTTCCCGTGAATGCTTGCTGTTGTTGTACCGACCATTGCTGCTGCCAATCCTGATAATGCTGTTGAATAACATCTGTCAGGGCAGCACGATATTTAGGAGCAATGATGTCATATAGACGAATCATCTGCTGTTTTTTGCGATCTACGACAAAGTAATAATCCTGAGCCGGAACTTTCTCCTCACCAACATCATATTCTGCATTGATCTGTAATAAAGCAATTTCACCCTGCTGCGTTGCAACCCGAGGTTTGATATACAGACTCCATGCTTTTTTAGATTGATTTTCAGTTTGTGCCTGCCATTCATCCGACAGGATTACAAATTGATCAACTGCTGCCTGCAAGCTCATTTTTTGTTTTAAGGCCAGTTTTTGCCGGATTAAATCGGCAATTTGCTGATCGGTAAATTGATTAAACCATTGATCCTGACTGTTAAAATCAAAGATCTCCACCTCTATACAATACTTTTTTTCACAAAAGGGCAAGGCATAATCAGCAATTTCAGGACTGGCAATCAAAATCGGATAGCCCTGCTGTGCTTGTTGTTGCTGCAATTTTTGCTGATCCAAATCTTTTACATCTGGTGTTTTAGAACATGCCACACAACTTAACAATACGATGAACAGTGCTAGTTTTGTCTTGCCCATTCTGTTTGCCCCTGCTCTATTAAAAACAGGCTGTTTCTATCTATTGATAAAAACAGCCCTCATTATAATCTCAATATTTTGACCCAATATTTTAACTTAGTGCTCTCGTGTCGCACTAAAGGTGATTTCCGGCCAGCGCTCCTGCATCAACTGTAGATTGACACGACTTGGCGCAAGATAGGTCAGATGTCCACCACCATCGAGAGACAATTGGTCATGTGCTTTTTTCTTAAAGTCATTAAGCTTTTTCTCATCATCACAATGAATCCAACGCACAGTATTGATGCTCACTGGTTCATAAACACAGTCCACCTTGTACTCTTCTTTCAGACGATAAGCCACCACATCAAACTGCAATACACCAACGGCACCAACAATCAGATCATTACTGTTTTGCGGCATAAAGACCTGCGTTGCCCCTTCTTCAGAAAGCTCTTTTAAGCCCTTTTGCAACTGTTTTGATTTCAAAGGATCACGTAAGCGCACACGACGGAACATTTCCGGCGCAAAGTGTGGAATCCCGGTAAAATGCAGATTTTCACCACTGGTAAAGGTATCACCAATCTGAATCGTGCCATGATTGTGTAAACCAATAATATCACCCGGCCATGCTTCTTCCAAATGCTCACGTTCACCCGCTAAGAATGTCAACGCATCAGAAATACGCACGTCTTTGCCAATACGAACATGGTTCATTTTCAAACCTTTTTCATATTTCCCGGAACACACCCGCATAAAAGCGATACGGTCACGATGTTTCGGATCCATATTGGCCTGAATTTTAAATACAAACCCGGTAAAGGTTTCTTCGGTCGCCTCCACTATACGTTCTTGCGTCGGATGTGCTTTAGGTTCAGGTGCCCATTGCAAAAAAGCATCCAGCACATGATCTACCGCAAAGTTACCTAGTGCAGTACCAAATAAAACCGGGGTTTGTTTACCTTGTAAAAACAACTCACGATCCAAGGGTTCATTCGCCATTTGTACCAGTTCCAGCGACTCTTCAAATGCCGCAAAAGCCAGATCACCGACTTTTTCACGAATATCCGGATAATCATAACCATCACGGATTTCAATATCGGTAATGGTCGAACCAAAACCTGGCTTATAAATATAAAGTTTATTTTCGATAATATGATAAACACCGGCAAAATCGCGACCCATACCCAACGGCCAGGTAATTGGAACACAACGGATTTTTAGCACATTTTCAATTTCATCAAGCAGTTCTAACGGTTCACGAATTTCACGGTCCATTTTATTGACAAAAGAAATGATCGGCGTATCACGCATACGACAGACTTCCATCAGCTTGATGGTCCGTTCTTCGACCCCTTTTGCACCATCAATCACCATCAAGGCAGAATCCACCGCCGTTAAGGTACGATAGGTATCCTCCGAGAAATCTTCATGTCCCGGTGTATCCAGTAAGTTAATGGTATGATCTTTATACGGAAACTGCATTACCGATGTGGTAATCGAGATACCACGTTCTTTTTCCATTTCCATCCAGTCTGATGTGGCCGCACGATCTGATTTTCGGCTTTTGACCATACCAGCCACCTGAATTGCCTTACCCCATAACAGCAGTTTTTCTGTCATGGTGGTTTTACCGGCATCGGGGTGGGAAATGATCGCAAATGTGCGACGCTGTGCAACTTGTGCTTTTAGCTCATTAAGAGATGTCATGAAGTTTACCTACTGCAAAACGCAGTGCTAATGCCTAATTTTGGCATATGTAATTTGAAAATTGGCGCAATTCTAGCAGAATTGCAAAGTAGTGACTAATATTGTTATCGTTGTTATGGCTTACATTGGAATCTCTTAAAAGAATGGTTAAAACACAATGTGATTAGATTAAAACGCTTTCGCTTGGATATAAAGCATCTACATTAAATTATCCAGCCTTTTACAAAGGTATCGCTACAAAGAACAATATCAATTTGTCAAATAAGAATACTCGCCCGTCGAGTAACTTACTAAGTATAGAAAACACTTGCAGTCAAAATCATCACAAGTCTCATGATAATTAAAGATATAAGCGATGCAGGCTTAACCATCTCGATCTGTCATATGAATGTCATCTCGACATTTTATGCTAAGCCTGCATCAATAACATCTATTAATTGGCAAGTGCCTTTTGCATGGTGCTAAGGAAGTCATTATTTATCGGATATTTGGAAGCGTCCCCAATCACGGTATTGGTTTTACAATAGGGACAAATGGCAGTTTTACCATTATCTGCCCACTCTTTAATATGATCTGGGCTAAAAATGTGTAGACATTTAAAGCAGCCACACGCGCGGCTTGCCAATAGTTCAATACGATGAAATGCAGAATGCTTGACAGCTTTTTTCGGGTTAAGAGACATGGTTGCATTACCTCTTTTAGCAGTAGTCCAAATTCATTAAATATACCGCTCAAACAACTTCCTGTTGTCTTTATTTCCATAGGCGGTATTCTCTAGACTAGCTAAAACATAGACGCTGTAAAGTCAGTTCGGGCATCGCTATGTTTCAAAACATTTCGCCGAGTTTTTCTGTAATAAAAATCATGACATTAACATTGTTATTCTTTGTAATTTCTTTACTTCTACCCGCAAAACAGTTTTACTATTTGCTGTTTTTATTACAGCGGGAAAACACATGGCAAATTCGGTATCTTCTCCATCGTCTTGGCTTGGCTCAGAATTGGTGCTGGCAAGTAATAATAAAGGCAAAATTGCCGAATTCGAACTCCTGTTTTCCGAACTCAATTTAGATACCAAAATCATTGCACAAGGCCAGCTTGATATTGCAGATGCCATTGAAGATGGGCTGAGTTTTATTGAAAATGCCATTATCAAAGCTCGCCATGCCGCACGTTTATCAGGTAAACCTGCGATTGCAGATGATTCCGGCCTTGTTGTGCCAATTTTAAATGGTGCGCCCGGGATTTATTCTGCCCGTTATGCCGGAGAACATGGCGATGATCAAGCCAATAATGAAAAATTATTGCAAGAATTACGTCCTTTTCGCCAAGAAGGAAAAGTAATTGAAGGCATGTTTGTGTGTGTACTGGCCTTGGTACGTCATGCAGATGATCCTTTACCGATCATAGCGCAAGGCATCTGGCAAGGTGAAATTCTGGAACAGGCCCGTGGTGAACATGGTTTTGGTTATGATCCATTGTTCTGGCTACCCGAACTTAATTGCTCTAGTGCAGAAATGCCAAAAGCAGAGAAAAATAAAATCAGCCATCGTGGTCAAGCCATTCAAAAATTAAAAAGCTACTTATAATTTTGGATTTCAGAGCAGTTTTCACTGCTCTGTTTTTGAAACTATAGTCGTTTTTTAAGGATTGAAGATAAAATGTACTACCAGATAAAACCCGAATAATAAAATACAACTGATGATGGTACCGGAGGCAATATATTGCGCCGATTTTCCCGTCCCAGAATAAAAGGTTTCCAAAGAGACAATATTTGCCGCAGGGGGCAGAAAAAACAGTAATAGCATCATGCCGATCTGTTGCTGCATTTTCGGCAAAAATAACCATATCAATGCACAAAGCACGCTACCCAGCACAATACGAAATACTGATAATTGTAGACTTTGCAGTAGATCAGAGCATTGTAATTTCACATGACGTAACCACATGCCCAGTACAAACATACCACTAAAGGTCATTAGCCATTTGGTCAGTTCATAGATCCAGTCAATCAACACATGTGTGGTAAGATGATGCGCACCCAGCAGGCGTAAGACTGCGGCAATGATCAATGCCATGACAGGCGGTGACAAAAAAACTCGTTTGAGAAAAAATTGCCAGGAATTCAGTTTCGGACTAAGTGCTGCAACAGCAATCACGTTACCAAACAAAGAGCCGCCAATGTATAAAGCGACCATACTTGCACTGACACTTTCACCAAAAATTGCCAGCGCAACAGGAAAGCCCAGCCATGCCAGATTGGGATACGACACACATAATGCCTGAATTTTATTTTGACTAAATAAGCGATACACCACATACAGCATGATTGAACTAAACAGGCTAAATAACATCAAATAGATGCTGCCCGCCTGATAAAACACCATGTTATAAATAATCACAATCGGAATGAAAAGCTGAGACAATAATCGTGCAAAGATTTGTTTTAATTGTGGTGACTGATCTGCACATGCCAACCCGACCATAAAAGATACTGCGGGGAGCATCAAACTCATGTTCAAACCTGATTGTCATCTAAGATGGAGCGTTACATTGTAGCGAAAATCCTGTCTTTGCCCAAGTCATGTCTTTAAATTGCAATATTTATGTCACACTTTTGTCATTTTAACTTGTTGCAATACCCTCTATCTATTTTGATGTATTTTGGGAGTCGTATTATGGCCGGTTTATCAATTTGGCATGTCCTCATTTTTGCCATCGTTGTGTTGTTATTATTTGGTACCTCCAAACTTAAAAATCTGGGTAAAGATGTCGGCGGTGCTATCAAGGACTTTAAAAAAACTGTACGTGAAGATGAAACAGATCCAAAACTAATCGAACATGCAAACACATCTGAAACTGCGGGCACCGAAAGCAAAAGCCAATTAAAAAGCTAAACGAATTTTAATCCATGTTGCTTGAGGATATGTCATGTTAAATCTTGGTATGAGTGAGATTTTAATTTTCTCGATTATCGCACTCATCGTCCTCGGACCGGAAAAATTACCTATTGCACTTAAAACAGTTGCAAAATGGTATGTGCGTATCAAAAAATTTGTTACCAATGTTCAGCAGGATATCGAAAAAGAATTCAAAATTTCCGAATTACGCGAACAAATGCAGGATGAAATCAAACGTATTGAAGCACTGGAACAACAAATGCAGGAAAAATTTGCAGCAATGGAACGTCAGCAAAATGAGTTTCTGCAACAGCAACTAAAACAAAAAGCTATTCGCTATGATTATCTGGAAGGATTCTACCAAGTACCGTTTCAGGCAAGTTTCGATGTGCGAGTTCTCTCGCAACTATCTCAGCCGATAGCAATCAATCCTGTTCACACTACATTAAAAGTTGCCGTATGAACCAATTACCGATCGCCACGTCACAACCATCCCAGGAAGAATTGGATCAAATGCCACTAACAACGCATTTGATCACATTACGTCAACATCTGGTTAAGATTGTTGGCGTATTACTGGTGCTGTTTTTTATTTTATTACCCTTTCGAAATCATACGTACCAGCTACTTTCCGAACCTTTACGGGCTCAGCTTCCTGCCACATCGACCATGATTGCGACTGATGTTACAGCAACATTTATGGCACCATTTAAACTGAATCTATTTGCAGCATTATTTATTGCAATGCCCTTCATTATTTATCAGATCTGGCTATTTATTAAGCCTGCCCTCTATTTAAAAGAAAAAAGACTGGCCTTTCCATTATTATTTGGCAGTATTCTTTTATTTTATCTAGGAGTAGCATTTGCATATTTTATTACCCTACCAGCAATTTTACATTTTTTTATTAGTGTATCACCTGAAACAGTTGCACCAATGACTGATGTAAATAGTTATCTTAGTTTTTGTATGAAGCTATTTCTAGTATTTGGTTTAACATTTGAAATCCCCATTGTTACCCTAGTTTTAATCTTAGCCGGTCTTATCAGTACACAAAGCCTAGCAGAAAAAAGACGTTTTATTATTGTGGGCTGTTTCTTTGTCGCCATGTTTGTTACACCACCTGATGCCCTGTCTATGGTTATGCTGGCAATCCCCATGTGGTTATTATTCGAACTGGGATTATTTTTAGGCAAGTTAATCGAAAAAAGAAGTTAATATCATTATTATCGAATCTATATTATATTCATTTAACGCCTATTATTTATGCTAAATAATAGGTTTTTTTATATTCACAAAATTCTGCTGTAATCAAACTGATATAAAACCGAAAGAATAATGTCACATATTATACCTACACTCTGACCAGGTTTTATTTTTAATCGATGCTAAAGGAAAAACAATGACTGAACAGGCTAATCACCCATCACGTCGCGATATTTTAAAATGGTTTGCTGGGGTACCATTTTTACCACTTGGGGCAATGGCAACTGCATCTGTATTAAGTGGTTGTAATGATGACGATAATGCCAGCGACACTCCTGCTAAAGTTGTCAACTTTAAAAGTGCAACATTTACTGCAATGGATGCACCTACACTGGCAGATGCTGCAGCGATGGCCACGACGACTGTTGCATCCAAACTTTCTGTAAACTGGGATGATGGTTCAAAAACTGACTATCAACTGGGCTATAAAGAATTCTTTAAAACTGGTGCTGCCGTAAAAAAACACCCTAAACAAACAAATGTCAGCGGTGATACCATCATTGCCGGTGGCTACTTTGATGTAAATGGCAAAGCAATTATTGACCCAACTACAAATAAACAATGGTTCTCTGACTGTCCAGATGGTAGTTCTTTAATTAGCTTTAAAGATGCAACTGGTAAAGATGCAACTGATGCTGATAAAGCCACCTTGGGTGTAAAAGGGAATCCTGTATTCCATGTTGTACAATTTGAATATACATCTAAAGCTTATGGTGAATTACCTTCACCAATTGCCATCTTGACTTTAGATCAAGACTCAAAAACTGGACACTTAGATTTAGTTCAATATTATAACATTGATATGTCAGCAGCGCATGGCCTATGGATTACCTGTGGTGCTAGCCTTTCACCTTGGGGTACACACCTATCAAGTGAAGAATATGAACCTGATGCATTTGAGCAAGGTATTGGTGGTCCAAGTCCTAAAGGTATTGGCAAGTATTACCTTAACGATGAAAGCAAAGCAAATGCTTACAACTACGGCCATTTACCAGAAATCACAGTGAATGCTGATGGTACCGGTACTGTTAAAAAACATTATGGCTTAGGTCGTATTTCACGCGAACTTATTCAGGTTATGCCGGATAATCGTACTGCAATTATGGGTGATGACTATACCAATGGTGGTTTATTTATGTTTGTTGCAGATAAAGAAAAAGATTTATCTGCTGGAACATTATATGTTGCGAAATATACTTCTCAACTTACTGATAAAATAGCTGGCAATATTCAGTGGATTAAACTGGGCCATGCAACCAGTGATGAAATTGAGAACTTCATTAAAGGTGGGATTCAACCAGCTGATATTATGGAAAGTTTAACTGAAGATCCAAATGACAGTAGCTACACTAAAATTGTTCTAGCTAAAAAGTCTCTTTGGGTCAAAATTAAAACAGGTATGGAAAAAGCCGCTGCATTTCTTGAAACGCACCGTTATGCTGCTTACAAGGGCGCAAGTATGGCATTTACCAAAATGGAAGGAACTAGCCTTAATATCAAAGATAAAGTTGCCTATTCTGCTTTAGCCAATATCCAAGACTCTATGGTGGAAGGAAAAGATGGCTATATTGCTGAACATAATGTCAAGTTTCCTCAAATCAAAGCTGGAGGTATTCTTGCGCATCAATTAACAAGTGGTCTGAAAGATAGTGAAGGAAACCTTATCAATAGTGAATGGGCCCCATCTCAAAGTGAAACCTTACTTGTAGGTACAGATATTAAAGTTGCTCAAGATCCTAATGGTGTTGGTAACACAGCTGATCCTGATAACATTGCTAGTCCTGATAACTTAAAATTCTCTGAAACACTTCGTACATTATTCATTGGTGAAGACAGTGGTAACCACGTGAACAATTTCTTGTGGGCATATAATCTTGATACCAAAGAATTGACTCGCTTACTTTCTACTCCTGCTGGTGCAGAATCCACAGGTTTGCATGCTGTTGATTCAGTCAATGGTTGGACCTATATAATGAGTAATTTCCAACATCCTGGAGAATTTACTTCTGGCACAACTGATGCGGTAAAAACTGCGCTTGCACCATTAATCAAAGAAAATTTTGATGATGGTAATTCAGCATTTGTCGGCTATATTACTGCTGATAGCATTGAAGTTTCTCTGGAAGAGAAAAAAGCATAAGCACCGATTCTTTCTCATTCGACAGCCAGTATACATCACTGGCTGTTTTTATTTGATATGCACCTGCCGAATTTCTCCTGCATATTGCCCCTGTTGTGTTTTTTCCCACCAATTAAGCTTCTCTTTTTCTATCAATAAAAAATTAGAGCAGCGTGTTCCATAGACCTCACTTTGAATAAAGGTTGAAGATAATAATAACTCCATTTCCTCAGCAATTCCTGTATGTGGCAATAGCGCTATTGAAACTTTGCGCCGATCCTGCAAGATATCCCAAGCCGTATCCAACCGTTCTGCCAGCGTCACCTGTGGCAACTGCATCAAAGGCAGTAATTCCTGTGTAAAGCGTTGACGTAAATGTGCGGTTTTTTGCCAGTGTTCACTCATTAAGCCATTAGACAACACATATACACCTTTGGCCAAAACCTGCGGTGCTTCGCCACGATTACTCATATAAACAGCTTGCTGCCGATCTCCGACAATTAAATTAAAACCGGCATAATCATTCTGTGTTTTTTCCAAATTCCGAGCAAAACGGATCGGTGCCAAATCGGACAATAAAAAATCCTTGACCAGATCACCGCGTGAGGTTGGATATTGTGTTGTTTGCCCGCCCTCACGAAAATTCGTCACCACTGCCCAACGTCCCTGTTCGGTTATGCCCTGCCATGTCCCACCTTGTTGTAAATCCTGCCCGGCAAAAACTGGACTATGCGGCCAATGCGCCAAAGGTTGGGCAGCACGATGATAAAACTCATCACGATTGGAAATTAAAAGCAATGGCGTATCTTCCAGTACTTCCCAAGCCAACGCTAAAATACACATCTAATCAACTCTTCACTTGTGGCATCTTAAAAATTCAATACACCCTATACATTGAATGTACAACATTTTTCAAATTATCCGCTACAATCAAGCACAAAATAAAACTGAATGAAGGAAAATCAATGCTGACTTATCCAAACATTGATCCTGTTGCCTTATCACTCGGACCAGTCAAAGTCCACTGGTATGGCATTATGTACCTATTGGCCTTTCTATGTGCCTGGGGTCTGGCAACCTACCGTGCCAAACAGCGTGACGGTTGGAATGCAGAAATGGTCTCCGATCTGGTCTTTTATGGGGCACTTGGCGTAGTACTCGGCGGCCGAATCGGTTATGTCTTGTTCTACGAATTTGATAAATTTCTGGATAATCCACTCTGGCTGGTTCAGGTCTGGACAGGTGGCATGAGCTTTCATGGTGGCTTTATCGGTGTCATGCTCGCCATGATTTTCTGGTGTCGCAAGTACCAGAAAAGCTGGTTTGAAACGCTGGATTTCATTGCACCCTGCGTCCCTACAGGTCTGATGTTTGGACGTATCGGCAACTTTATCGGTGGTGAACTCTATGGTCGTCAGGTGACAGATCCAAGCTATCCATTTGGCATGATTTTCCCAACTGATCCTTTACAACTGGTACGTCATCCTTCCCAGATTTATCAAGCGCTATGTGAAGGTTTATTACTCTTTATCATATTATGGTGGTTTAGCAGTAAACCTCGTCCCCGAATGGCGGTCTCTGCGGTGTTCTTAATCGGTTATGGCGTTGCTCGTTTTGTGATGGAGTTTTTCCGTGAACCCGATGTGGATCAGGGTTTTATTCTGCTGGGATGGGTCACCAAGGGACAATTGCTCAGTTTTCCAATGATTATTATTGGTGTTCTGATGTTCTGGTATGCCTATCAACGCAAACAGTATGACTGGCATATAAAATAAACAAAACCGTTGCCGTGATTTTCCCAAAATATTGATTATGTTTGTTATGATAGTCACAATATTTTGGGATTTTTGCGGTGATGGACTTCAAATTATTTAATCAAAAAACACTCTCGAATCGTCAACGTCATTTCATCATTTTATGCAGTGTCATCATTCTGATCCTGACAGCCTTAATTGACCTGTTAAATCCTAAATTTATTCTTTTTAGCTGTCTTATTGGAATCCTGATCACTTTGTTTAAACAGCAATACAGTAAAGTAAAATCTGATAATACATATAAAAAAGGCCTTGAAATAATCTTATGCACGATACCATTTTTACTTTTTTTGAATCTGATCTTCAACTTACCAAAAGATACATTTTTAGTCACGCTACTCCAATCAATTACTCTCGTGATTCTATCTCAATATTTTAGTGCCCGATATTTGTTTAAGACTGTGGAAATCAGTTAAGATAAGCCGCTATGTTTTGACCTTATGAAAATTGGATAACGTATGAAAGCCTATCTCGACCTACTCGATCATATTCTACAAACTGGCGGTGATAAAGGTGATCGTACAGGGACAGGCACTCGCTCGGTATTCGGTTATCAAATGCGTTTTGATTTGTCCAAAGGGTTTCCCCTGCTCACCACCAAAAAGGTCCATTTCCGCTCGATTGCGATTGAACTGCTATGGTTTTTAAAAGGTGACACCAACGTCAAATATTTGCAGGAACATCAAGTCAGCATCTGGGATGAATGGGCCACTGCCAAACAATGTGCCCGTTTTGGTCGTCCCGAAGGTGAACTTGGCCCGGTATATGGTCATCAATGGCGTAACTTTGGCGCAAGCCAGAATGCTGATGGCAGCTATAAAAATGATGGTTTTGATCAAATTTCATGGCTCATCAATGAAATCAAAAACAATCCCAGTTCCCGTCGATTAATCGTTTCCGGCTGGAATCCCAAAGAAGCCGGTCAGGTTCCCTTGCCGCCTTGCCATACGCTATTTCAGTTTTTTGTTCAGGATGGCAAACTGTCCTGCCAATTATATCAACGAAGTGCCGATGTATTTTTTTTATTCCCCCATATGAATAATTCACAGTATGAAGTGTTGGCTGCTTAAAACCACCTACTTCACTTATGTTTATCGTAAATTTTAAATTATGTACAGTATGCTATAAAACTTAATCATTGAATTGATTTGGCGATTAGTATGGAAATCAAAGTTTGTTCAAATATAAGTTTAGACTTATCTAAATCATATCTAAATGAGCAATTTCAAAACTCAAAATTAAATACAATAGTAAGAGTTAACGGAGTTGGTGTCTTTGATGATAACGGTAGAATTCTACCTCTTATTTCTCAATATTTATCTTATTTCGCCAAGCATGAAAAAATTTCAGATAAATCGGCAAACACATACGGTAAAAATCTAACCTACTTTCTGCAATATATCCGCAATCGCTCAGATTATAGTAGTGATGAAAGTGATGATGTATTTATTACTGTTCCTTCATATGTAATACAAGAATATTTAACTTGCTTAAGTTGCGAACAGAACATTAGTTCTTCTACGGTTAGAAACCGTGATGCAACCATACGTGCTTTTATTGATTTCTTGTGTTCATCCACAGAAAGTCGTATACCACTCAGACAAGATAATCCATACGAAAGAGGCTATCTTTCTAAAGCTCCAAAACGGACCCCTATTGTTGCCTGTAATCTTGATGATTTATTTATATTGATTACATCCACTTTATCTGAAAGAGAAAGAGTTTTACTTCAATTTTTATACGATTCAGGGCTTCGCCGATCAGAACTTCCTAGAGTTTCGCTTGAACATATTCAAAATACGGTAAATTTTAACTCTCAAACGTTTATATCAGATGATTCTGACAAACCCATTTCTCCCGATTATGCCCCTCTTGAAGTTCTAGGTAGTAAAGGGCGAGGTAATGAGCTAAAACCTCGGTGGTCATTAATTAGTTCAGCAACTATTCATCGTATTCAAAAGTACCATGCCTCCCCTCTGTATAAAAAGCATGCAAGAAAATATTCTACACCTTCTGAAACTCCAGCTTTTTTAAATGCTGAAGGAACCCCTTACACGCCATCTGCTATTAATAAATTGCTTAAGCGTTTGAGCAGTCGTGCTATTAAAAAAGGGCTCATTACTAGAGAAATCTCACCTCATAAGCTAAGACATGGCAATGCATACGCAATATTGCAATCAAATGATTTAGGAATTGATTATCTAGATCGGCTTGTAATCTTACAAAAAAACTTAGGACATAACCATTTGAATACGACCCAAATGTATACCAGTATCCCTCATGACATCTATAACTCGATGTGTAATGAAAATGGAGAACTCTTAACTAGGGCGGAAAAAATGAGACGTTTAACTGAAAAAACTCAATTAAGAATCAGTATCAAAGATATAAAATGAAAGGTCCCAGTCTAAATACCGCTCAAATAGTTAATGTCTAGGTTAAGACTAACAATATTTTATTTAAATCAATACACAATCAACAAAGTTCTTAGGCTTCTTTAGCAAATCAATATGAATGGATGGCAAAAGTAATTAATTATATTTATTGGGGCCTTAATAAACAGGAATTATCATGGCAGATATCAAGACAGTTATTAGCAATAAAAGACGAATTAAAGATGTTAAATCTACTGTCATAAAATGGGTAGCAACGGTATCTGATGACATAGATGCTATGTGGGAAATACCTGTTGCTAAGGCTAATACAGATTTAGGTTTTAACGTATCAGTCGAATACCTTAAAACCGTTTTAGGTATTTCAAAATGTGCAGCACAAAAATATAGAGCATTGGCTTATCCTTTAATTAAAGTAATGATTGAAAACGAAATTTTAGTATCTCCAAATGACATTTCAGGAGCTGCCACCGTTGAAAGCAGAAGAAAACTGCTTAGTTGGTACAGAAAGTTGAACTCTAAAGAAAAAAGTCAGTTACCTATTTTTGGCAATAAAATTTCACTTGGAAAAATACCTACAGATCAACGCCCTATCAAACAGGGTGAATTAGGCTTTGATGTTGTTAAAAAGGCATGGGAATCTATTCATCAAGATCTTGAAAATTTAGGTTTATTGGATACCAATTATAAAAGTGTTTCACAACGGATCGAAGATAGAAATAGTAATCCAAAGCCACTTCATCAAACCAAAAAAGATAAATTAAATAGATTAGCTAATCTTAAACTTAATGACCTATTAGACTTCATTGAACCTTCAGAGGCTGAACCTTTTATTCAGATTGAGCAGCTTTTTGCATCTATGACGAACTCGTTAGCATCAGAATCAGGAAAAGATAACTACAGAAATGCATGTAGCCTATTTATCAAATTTCTTTCTGGACTACATGGAAATACACCCTTAAAAATTTTAGAAAATTTTGATGAACACTTATTATCTAAATATAGGAAACACTTAGAAAATAATATATTGGATAATAAAATATCAAGCCATCATGCTAATACTGTTCTAAGTTCAGTACGCGTCACATTGGATCGGCTAACGAAAATTAAAGGACTAGAATATGTTTTTTTTGATGTAGCAGGCTTTGATACTACAAGACAAACAGATCTAAAAAAACCTTTCAGCAAAAATGAGCGCATTCAAATATTAGAAGCTATCGATCAGGAACTTAATGAAGCTAAATTAAGTCTAGAGCCTTATAAAAAAACTGGTATGGGCTCCAACCCTTTAGATCAAAATGGTAATCGGGTAAGAGGTCTATCAACTTTAGAAAACGCTCGTTGGTTGTTCGAAAACATGTTGAATTGTAAACCTATTCATTTTAGTACAGCAAAAACGCCAATCGAACAATCGTTCCTTAGAATCATAGCAGATTCAAAAAAAGGACTAATGACTGTATATAAAGAATGGGGGGTCACACCTATTATAGGAGTAGAATTACTCTTACCATATTTTCTAAAACTAGCCCAAGTTACAGGTTTAAATACTGATTCTATAATTGCTTTAAATATAGATGACTATGAACCTTGTCATCCTGCGACATCATGCCCCTGCCTTAAATATTGGAAAGAAAGATCTGATGGCTACAAAGAATACCCATTGGATCTTATCGATGCTGATATCTCTTGGCTTACAGTAAAGCAAGCGCAAACTGTAAAGGCTATTTTCGATGACGTAATTAGATTAACTCGTGACATTAGAAAAAATATCGACGATGAAAAAAATCAGCAAAGATTATTTATATATCAATCCAATAGTGTAAAACACCATGGACGAATAACGCCCTTATTAGGAAATGAAGATAAAAATTCGAAAAAACTAACCGATGTTATCTCTAAATTCGTAAAAAAATACAATTTAACGAATGATAAAGATTGCCCATTGGTCTTAACAATCAGTAGATTTAGACCCACTTTAATAAGCGAAATGCTTGATTCTGAAGCGTCGTTACGTGAAATTCAGCTTCTGTTAGGTCATAAATCTATTCGCACAACTATTCAATATTTAGATTCTTTGGACTTTAATGCTTTAAGTAGAAAAAAGCTCAATGAAAAATTAATCGAAATACAACAATCCACGTTAGATACTCAATCTGAAGAAAAACAAAAGCGAATTGAACTCAAAAAGGAAGATCATGTAACAATTACATTTAAGACACCACTCGCTGAATGCAAGAACATTTTTGCCCCCCCAGAATTTATTAAAAATTTATCATCTTATACTCATGGAACACCATGTTCTCAATATAACAAATGTTTAAGCTGTGACAATGTAATTGTTTCAGTTAAGGATCTGCCCCAAATCTTTGCAATGCAACGTGATTACAAGCTCCTCATTGAGAACTCTCAGGTAATGAATACACCATATGCCCGTGTGATTGAAGAGAATCTAGAGCTTATAAAACACATTATAGACCCTAAACTATCTGATTTTTCTATAGAAGAACTTAAAAATGCTGAAATTACAGCTGAATACATTGAAGCAACTTTTTTGGTTGATGGAGTTTTATAATGAATAATGAAACAAAACTAAACATATTAACGAGTTTTGTAGAACATCGTCTCTATCTAATGAATACACCGAATCTAGGTGAAAAATTAGATAGTAAATTTTCTCCAAAAAAACCTGATAATTCTTTTAAATATGTCAATGATTTAATGGAGCAACCAATTTCAAAGTCATCTAAATTTTCAGATAGTATTTGGGATTTCAACGCTGACTATCCTCATGCTGCTCGTAATGTTCAAGGTGCAAAACTATGTATTGACTATACAAAATATGAAAGCATTCCAAAATTTATTTTAATTGAAATAAAAGTTATCTTTGAACTTGCTCTACTTAACAATCTTATTTTTCGACCTAAAAATAGTAGTCGGAAAGGTTCTAAAAAGGGAATGCTCAAAGCTAACACCTTAATTCCTATTTTCAAAAGTGGTCTAGAATTTATTAATGAAATATTTAAAATACTCAATGAAGAATTCGGGCATGAATTCATCCAATACAAATTTCAATCGTTATCTGATATTGATTCAACACATTATAACAAAGCGGCAAAAACTTTTGATCAGTTGCTAACTACGAAGCTGTATGGCTTTTTTGAATATATGAGAAGTCCCTCCTCCACCAAATATGTTTTTGATAAATCAATTATTTATGTCGATTTGGAAAGTTTAGACTGGAAAAAAAAACCTAATAAAAATAAACAGGAAAAAGATAAAATTCTACCCGATAAGATCTTCGAACATTTATCTAAAATGACATCATTCATCGTAGTAGATTTCTTAAGCAATATAGGTGAAAAATCGAAAATATCAGATATCCATACTCTGGAGCGCTTTAGTGCAAGTAAATATTCGTCTTGGGCAAATAAAGAAAAAATTAACCTTAAAATGTTTAACTACTATATTGCACTTCGCCTAAGGGCTAAAGGCTACTCTCCAAGCTCAGTTTTTGAAAAAATTGAGTTAGATAAAAGGATGAACAACAAAGTTTTACTAATGGGAGACCGAACAATACGAAAATCATTGAAAAATGCTGGTTTTAATATTAACAATCTACGTGAATATTTCAATTTAATAGCATATTCATGTCTTTACCTAGTTGGTCAATATACAGGGATGAGACCATCGGAATTAGCCGAAATCAAAGTAGAAAACTGTAGTTGCCTTGTAGAGGAAAATGGAATTTGGTTGATTAAAAGTTCACTCAAGAAACATCAGCAAGAGATCAATACCGGCTTGTTTGATGATAAATGGGTAGCCATTCCAATTATTAGAGACGCAATATTGGCAGCTTCTCATATCTCGAAAATCAAATCTTCACCTTACCTAGTATCTAACGTAGATACGGTAAAACCCAATAGTAATGCTGTAGCAATGAAAAGTAGCGGTCTTTCATACCAAATAAATAATCTTATTACCCAACTTTTAGGACACCAAGTAGCGGATCAAATCAAATTTAATCCTTATATGTTACGTCACACTTTAACCTATCAACTATTTAGGGCAGAAGTCGGATTGCCACTCATTTCCTTTCAACTGAAACACTTTGTGGATAATGTGAATAAATTTACATCAATGGAGGCTACATCAACTGTAACTCTAGGCTACGGTGAAATAGGGGAATTACTTTCAAAGGGTGGTAGCCGAAAAACAAGTAGATCCTTAAG
Source organism: Acinetobacter puyangensis (assembly GCF_900096995.1). Lineage (GTDB taxonomy): Bacteria > Pseudomonadota > Gammaproteobacteria > Pseudomonadales > Moraxellaceae > Acinetobacter > Acinetobacter puyangensis. The sequence continues at coordinate 430,212 of NZ_OANT01000001.1, read as the reverse complement.
GCACTCTGCTGAATTAGAGGTTGTTAAAGCTGTAAATAATCCAAATGCAGCATACTATGGCAGCAAAGCCGCTGAACATAAGCAAAATCTCATCAAGATATTCCAAGGATATATGGCAGCTGGATACACTGAAGAAGAAATATATGAGGCAATGACTGATCAAGGTATGGCTGTTGTCTATGTAGGTCAAGGTATATGCTACGGTAACAGAACTGAAGAATTTGACTCCTCTTTACCCTGTATTGGTTCCTTACGATGCAATCCTGCAAGATGTAGTCAAGCTATTGTTACTAGTACACATGCCCCTAAATGGCGTGAAGTTTATATCTTGAATAAAGCAAATCTTAATAAACCAGAATATGCTTATAATCGTGACCAAATTAAAGCCGCAATGGATGAAGCTGCAATGGTTCTAGAGAGCCTAGGTGAAGAGGTAGAATTATGAATACCAAGACTTATGATCAAAAAAATGCTGAAGACTATGAGGAAAATACCTTAAAACTTAAAAAATCATTACTAGAAATAGAGAACAATCCATCACTTAAAGCTACTATTGCCCAATTGTCAAAAATGGCTGGAATTCATCGAAATACTATTACAAATCGTGACTGGCCATTAAAACATCTACAAAGAATTAAAGAGAAACGATCCTCCAAAGACGAGGAAAATAAAAAACAACGCATAAGTGATAAAACATCGTTAGATGAAAAACTTAATCAGGCAAGACAAGAAGTTATCTATTGGTTTAACCAATACCAAGATATCAAACTTTCTTTTGATCACCTTCATACACAGTTAAAGACTCAAAAAGAATCTCATGCTTATTATAAAAATTTATATGAAGAATATCAAAAAAAATTTTTGTTAGCAGAACAAGAAATCAAACGGTTAAAAACATTATTAGAAAGCAAAGGCATCCTGCCAGATTTAATTAAACACTAGATATCGTAAGTAAATTCTATTGGATAAAGATACTAAATCCTCACCCAATAGAATTTACTATTTATACTGAAAAAGGATAAGCAATTGCTTCATGATATTGATAGCCTTCGACCTCAAAATCATCTAGTGTTACCCATGTTTCTATGTCTTCGAGAGTCTTAATCTTTGGATTTATTATAAGTTTTGGAGCTGCGTAAGGCTCACGTTTAAGTTGAACATCACGCATAAGTTCTAACTGATCCTCATAGATATGTGCATTCACAATCTTGTGATAAGCCTTTCCTGCCTTATAACCTGTAATTTGAGCCATTAATGCCAATAAAGTGAAGACTTGAATTTGATTGAAATTTTGACCCAATGGTACATCACATGAACGTTGTGACGACGTTAGGTAAAGTGTTTCTCCCACCAAAGAAAAGGTATGAGTATGCATGCAAGGTCGTAAGCATCCCATATCAAACTCACCCGGATTATAGAAAGTCAGAATTTCGCCACGATCATCAATCCCATTTCGTAAATCCTCATAGATCTTACGAAGCTGATCAAACTCTTTACCCTCAGAATTACGCCAATGACGTCCCTGAACACCATAGACACGCCCCATATCGTCTTCACCTTTACGATAAGGATTCGCTAACCAAGCTCCATTTTCGTTAGCATTTGCATTCCAAGTATTACAACCAATCGCTCTAAATTGGGCAGCGTTGTCATATCCACGCAAATAGCCTAGCAATTCTGCAATAGCTGCTTTCCAATAACTTTTTCTAGTTGTAACTAAAGGAAACTCATTCATTCCTACGTTATATACTAAATCAGCATTAACAACGGTTAAACAACGCTTTCCAGTTCGTTCATTCTCAACCCATACGCCTTCATCAACTATGCGTTGACACAAATCTAGATACTGCTTCATTTAACCACCTAAATATTACCAATCAAAATTCAACTAATATCACGTTATATAATATTCAAATAAAATATAGACCAATCACAAAAAACAATATTTTTCAATACCTTAAATAATTTATGATGAAATCCAATATTGATGAATTAATTCAATATTATAGAGTGTTAAGTGTTTCTTGCACAGACCTCAAAAACGTGCTTCATGACCTCCTTCCATCTCAATCATAAATTTAGATATTTTCTGTTTTTTATATTGCCCCAAGGCATTTTGCTTAGCTTAGGATAGCTTTTATTCTCGTAGATCTATAGTACTTTGAACTAGAGCATTAAATTGAACTTCATCATTTAATTTCAATCTTTCCAATATAAACTTTGAAGTCTCAATCATTTCTTGTGATGAAATTGGTCTCATTGTTCTATCAAATATTTCTTCAGCATGTGAATACTCATTTGCTATTCTATCCACTAGCTTAAAGTGATTAAGATTGTTTTCTGCATCAAAGAACTTCTCTCTAAATGCTGACTTATCTTGATCAGAAGGATATTTGAAATAATTATATACTTCAAAAAATTTCCTCATATTATTGCTGAAATTATAAATTTGATCCGGACCTAGCTCAGTTGTTGTTTGCGCACAATTCCATATCTGTGAAAACAGGTAATTAAATTCCGTATTATACTTTCTTAAATAATTCGGAAGCACATCTAACTTACTAATATTATTTTCTTTATTAATAAGATAGAAAGAGACATCCTCTTTTTCATTTCTTTTGGTTGAAGTACAAGATGGATCACTACAACTTTTAATATTTGTTCTATTTTTAGGAATAGTTAATTTTCGTAGATATTTTAAAAATTCTAAGTTGTGGGTCGATATAAATAATTGCTTATATGATTTTTCTTTACATATAATATTTTCTATTAGACTATAAATATAGAAAATATTATTAGAATCCAAGCTCGATATAGGATCATCAATATAAATGATCACATCTGATAATTTCTCTATATTTTTCAAATTGTATACTAAAGCGATAAAATAACAAAAAGCCACCAATGTACATTCGCCTTCGCTTAAATTATAGGCTTCCTGTCCATTTCTAACTATTTTAAATCGACCTTGTTGGCCTTCCGCTTCTATAGGAATTAAAGATAAACTTTCATGACCAAAAAAACTATTAAGGAATTTATTAACTAATTCACTTGCTGCACTTATTGTGCTTTTTTGAGCATTTAGTTTTTTTATTTCCTCTTGAATATTAACCTGATAGGTTTGAATTTCCAAAACTCTTTCAGAGTTTTCTTGTTCAAATGGAATTAGCTTCCTAACACTTTCCTGTAACTCAATTATTTTACTATTTTTTTTGTGCCATTCAAATTCAATTAAGTATTCAACAATACGCTCTTCAAGTACTTCAGCTTTTAATTTATTTTGCTCTCTACTAATATTTTTTGAAAACTCATCATTCTTATTACATATATCGATCACTTGAATATATGCATCAATTAAAGCTCTAAAACTTTTCTTTAAAGAGCTAAAGTCAAAAAATAATTCAAGGCTCAAATTAATTAGTTTTTCATCTAATTTTAACTCTAATAAGGATAGGCTTTCTAAAAAATCAAATGCTTTTGATTTAATATTTTCAAGTAACACTAAATATTCACTTTTAAAACTATCATAGAAGTATGCATCTGGTTCTACAAATCCCTCTATGAGGACAGATAAAGCTTTAGATATTTTCTTTTGGCTTTCAATAAGTCCAATCATTTCTTTTTTGAGATTTTCTTCTCTTTGGTTCGAGAAAATTTCATATTGTTCTAATACTGATTTTTTTAGCTCTCCACCACAAAATTCACAACTTTCTTTATTGTGTTTTTTATGTAAATGATAACCCTGAAGTACCCATTCTTTAAAAAACTCATTGATTTCTTTTGTAATGTTTTTCTCAACTACTTCTTTTAATTTTTTATCGGAATGCTCAATATGTTGGTTTATAGAATTTTCTATTTCAACTACTTTGTTTTGAATATTTATTTCTGGCTTTTGAGAAACCTTCATATCATTAATTTTTTTTAGAATTTCATCTTCAGTTAATTTTCTTATTAATTGAGGATTTCCTAATAGTATCCCATCAATATCAATTACTAAATTTGGTCGTCTGTATGTACGAGCAGTATTTAAACCACTTGCTTCAAGCTCTCTAGCTTTCTCTGTTAAACTATTTTCTTTAACTCTTATTAATCCTGACTTTTCTCTTTCAATTTTAATTTTATCCCTATTAATTAGATCTATTGCTCTATTAACTCCTTGTTCAGTTTTATCTAGAACTTCTATTGAAAATCGCAACTCATTTATTTTATTATCTATTAAAATTTGATCTTGACCAACTACAACAGCATCAAAGCTTTTTATACTACCTGTTTCATGATTATTAAATACTAGGAAAGATAAATTTTCATTTATAAAATCTTTATTGAACACCAATAAGTCTTTAGAATTTTCTTTATAATTACTAGAATCTATAATTTCATTTTCAAATACTGTTTTAAAAATGGGATTCAAATAGTTTTCTGGGTCATTTTTATTTTTTAATAATGCGAAAATCCTTGATAAAGTTGTTTTTCCAGAGTAGTTTGCTCCATAGATGATATTCATTTTTTTAAAATAATTCTTCTCGGATAATCCATTAAAATTCTGATAGCTTCCAAAGTTTTGTATTTCTATATTTTTTAACATAGTTTCCCCTTTAATATTTTTTAAAATTATTGAAAATTAATCCACCGCTTGATTAAACGCTTCTAGGAAATTGGTGTTTGCTTTTTCACACTTTAAATTTTAATCTGACAAAATTAAGAATTTGTTCAAACACAAGAAATGAAACAGTGAATCGATCATTTTCGATCTCTGATATCGTTGTTTTATTAATTCTGTTTTCTTCTGATAAAGTTTTTTGTGTGTAGCAGAGCGCTTTTTCACAGCGCAGATTTCTTTGCCAATTTCTATTCTAGTTGTCATATATTTTACAAATCTCCAATTTAGTTAGTGATATAGCTAACTTTTTTAATAATACACTTAATCAATTCATCAGTACATATTTCACTCAGTTCAAAATATATTTAAACTGATCTAATACTGTAATAATTAATTTGCTCTATCCACATTGTAACTGCTTGTTCTTTAGCAATTTGATAAAACTCACTGTAATATTAATATCATCGCTTGTAAAGTACTGTAAAGGAAAATATTAAATTGAGGCTAACTGTTTATCATTGCGCCATGATTGAAGATTCAATGGACTATTAGACTGTTGGTCGATTAACTTTTGAAAAATGGTATAGGTCACTGGATTTACTTAACACAGTATCAAGGGAATTGGGTTCCAGATGAAATAAATTATCCACTTCAAGCAAAAAATATGTGATGAAAACCAATACAGAAGTTCCTAGTTTTATCCTCGATATGATGCATGGGGGAAATATTTACAAATCCAATCTTCTAGGGCACTTGATTACTTACTCAATTCACCAAATTCAGATCGCTTTGGTCACTTACTTTTAGACAATAAACGTTGTCCACCTAAAAACCATTCAACTGAAAACTTTCACTCAAACGTTGAACATAGATGAAAATAAAAGTTGGAGAAATGAATTAAAAGAGATTTTCAAGCTTTGATAATGAGATATTGCTTGGTAATTTAGCTACTAAATTTTGATGTAATTTCAAATAAGTACTCATGTTAAAGATGAGCACTTATCTTATTTAGGACACTGATTTCAGACTCTAAATTCTTAAGTTGTTGTTCACTGTTTTTCTTAAACACGATAAGAGTATCTTTTAACAGAGGAAATTCTTTTAGATATTGATCAAAAAATTGAATTTCTAACTGAGTCTTCTCCAGCGTTATCTTCAAACTTTTAAGCTTTTTCTCAAATTCGCCTTGAAAATCAGACTTAATTCCTTTGTTCAATAAATATGTATTGAGTTCTGACATTGTATAATTTGAGGAATACTCATAATTTTGGCTAGTACGAGGAGTAAGCGTAATCAAATTAATTTTAACTAAACTTCTAATTATATTATAGGTAATTTGATAGCCGTTATAGCCACGATACTCAGGATACTCATTTGTAAAACCATCAAATATGGTTTTAAATTCGCTATTTATAAAATTGTGATTTGATAAAAACTTAATCAAACAACGATTAAGTTTATGATTTTTAGGCATAAAAAACTCAATATACTACTTAAAAGTAAAAAATATCCCATTTTGGGATATTTTTTAGAATAGTACACCATTTTGAGCTATGAGCTCAATACACGACCCTAGGTATAGGGAAATTATTACAGAATTGATTAAACTGCGTGAATCTAAAAATATAACGCAGGTACAGTTAGCCTTGTCCTTAAAAAAACCACAGTCCTATGTTGCTAAAGTTGAAAACTGTGAGAGAAGATTAGACTTTATTGAGTTACATGATTGGTTAATGCATTTAGATGAAAAAATTACAACTTTTCTAACTAATAAATTCTAGATTTTTTACATAGTAAAGTATGGAAAGTTATAATTTTACAACCATTCATAATAGTCAAATAGTTGTACTTTAAGGTAGAAAAAGGATCATAGTGTGCAATCTTTAACACATTATGATCTACCAAAAAATATTCAATTTGAATGTAACTGCATATTCTTTATTCTATTGGAGACCAAATTTCACCAAAAATAGACAGAGAGTCGTATCTAATTTCAGCACTTTCAATGGGTTCTAACATGTGCATTTCGCAGATGAGATTTTATATCAAATAGATTTTGGAACGTGTCGATGCGGTGTGTGAACCGTAATCTCAGCCTATGTAGGAAAGCACAATTACCTACTGTCGTGGACAACCGATGTGTGGCTCAGTCAACCTGAAATTAGTATTCGGCAATACTTTAAGAGCAAGCAAGTTTTTGCAGGCTTTTAGGTTGAATGTTGAGAGAGTGAGTGCATTTTTTTTTAGATAGTTATAATTTAATAATGATTTTATATGTTTAGATATACTGATGAAATTTAAAAAAATTGGTTATTTTGATCAAAAAAGTTTTACTCCAGAAGCTGATACATTTTTTTTAGTTACAGATAATTGGAATGATCAAGGTTATTATACATACTTTCACTTAATTTATTGTGGTTCTGATTTAGTAAAGAATAAGATTGGTACTTTAAGAATAGCTTTTAAAGGACAAACAGAAGGAGATTACACTGATATAAAAATCGCTCAAGTTTTTAATAAATTAGAGGATAATTTTTATTCACTAGGAACAGATGAGGAATATTATTTAAATTTAAAAAAATTAGATCCAAGTATTCAATTAGAAATACTGGATAATTTAAATGATATAGCTAACAAAAAATCATTATTGGACGAAGTTAAATCGGAGGGAGCTTTTTTGAAAGCTTTCCTTAGGGATACGAGTATTTTAAATATAGAACAAAAATTTAGAAAAATTATAAATGATGAAATTATTTTAACAGATTTTAATTTTCAGTTTGATATAATTGCATCTAATAAAAACTATCCTGTTACTTTAAATTTTGATGTTTTAAAAGATTCAATGCCTCCTACGAATATTCATACGATTATTGGTAGAAATGGAGTTGGAAAAACACATATTTTAAATTCAATGATTGAAGCCATTACATCTAATTCTGATGAAGTTTTTTTTAGTGAAAAAGTTACTGATTATTTAGGTGAAGTGGAGAGTATAAAAATAGATTATACATTCTTTAGCCAATTAATTTCTGTATCTTTTAGTGCATTTGATCCATTTATTCCACCTAAAGATGGTTCAATTAATGTTTATGGAACAAAATATCATTACATTGGTTTAAAAAATTATTTTCCTGATGATGCTCTTGATAAACCTAAATCAAAAACACCAAAAGAATTAACAACAGAATTTTACTCTTCATTTAGTTTTATTTTAAAAACTAATTTAAAAAGAAATATTTGGAATGATTCAATCAAAACTCTTTGTTCTGATCCTAACTTTGCAGAGATGGAACTTCATAAATTAAATAATGAGTCAAAAGAAGCTATATGCAAAAAGTTTGAGAGAATGAGTTCAGGTCATAAAATTGTATTATTAACAGTTACTAAGTTAGTAGAAAGGTTAGAAGAAAAATCATTAGTAATTTTAGATGAGCCTGAATGTCACTTACATCCACCTCTCTTGTCAGCCTTTGTTAGGGCTCTTAGTAATATCTTAAGAAATAGGAACGCTGTTGCTATTATTGCGACTCACTCTCCAGTTGTTGTACAAGAGGTTCCGAAAACTTGTGTAACAAAGTTAACAAGGCATGGCGCTGTAATGGTGGGGAAAAAGCCTAAATGCGAAACATTTGGCGAAAATATTGGAATATTGACTAATGAAATTTTTGGTTTAGAAGTGAAAGAATCTGGTTTTTTGAAATTTTTAAAGGATTTAGTTGATGAAGGGCTTACTTATGAAGATATAGTAAGTAAATTCCACAATCAATTAGGTACAGAAGCAAAAGGTTTATTGCGTGTTCTTATTATGGAGCGCAATCAATGATCAAATTAGATAAAATTTCTATTAATGATTTACAATCTGTACAAATTACCTTGGATACTCTTTTAGATAAAACCCTAATAGATTCTTATAAAGAAATTTACCATTATTTTGTATATCATGCTTTCTTAATAGATAGTTCATTTAAAAATCTAGAAAGCTACAAATTAACATCATGTATGATTGGTTTAGATCGTAAAAGCAACCCAGTTTTACATAAAAATATATCTAAAAAAAAATTAAATAATTTATATGGCTATATGAGAGATAGGAAAGATAAAGATGCAAGAAAACAAATATATAATGTAATTAAAAGCTCTGCAGATATGTGTCCATATTGTGGAGAATGTAATCCAGTTACAACATTAGATCATTATCTACCAAAGGCAGATTTTCCTCAATATTCTGTATTCACTAGTAATTTATTACCATCATGTGGTACTTGTAATACTGGAAAATTGAATACTGTAGCAACTTGTTATATTGATCAACCAATTCACCCATATTTTGATAAGTCAATATTTTTTAATGATATATGGATTGAAGGTAGTATAAGTGATTATACTACCTTAGGGCTGAATATTTATACTAATCCACCTAGTTTATGGTCTAATGATGATAAACTAAGAGCTAGTAAACATTTTAAAGATTATAGGATAGAAGCTGAATATAAATTACGAATAAATAGTGAGGCTTCTCAACTATTATATCTATTGAAAAATTCTTTGAGAATGCTAACAGGAACTGCTTTACAGGAATATTTAATAGATTGTTCAAATACTCCAGGTCTTTTTGAAAATCATTGGCGTAAAGTTTTTTATAGAGCATTAGCTAAAGATCCAAATATCTTTAATCGAGTTCAAATTCATTAGGTAAAAGCAACAGTCAAATTTTCGTAAAATTAACATAATGCACGTTATACCTAATGATTCATAATTATCCTTTAAATTCAATCCGATACTTCCAGAATCTTGGCCCATTCCCTCCAGAGTGGGCCTTTTATTGATTTTCATGTTCCACGGCTTTATATAGTCTCATTTAAACCTAAAACAGAAAACAAGTTCAGATGAAAGAAGAATACATGTCCAAGTAGTTATTGATTTTGCATATAACTTTTTTATTATTTAATCAAGAAATCATCCCATGCTTTTAATTTTACAAGTCAGCAGAACAACAAAATACCATAAAGACCTGTCCTTCACTTGTAGAGTATATGATTAAGCACCCAAGTACACCCAAATTTATGTCAATTCCAAGTCATGATGAGATGGAAATACATTCTGATGATTATAATTGGGTGAATGATGTGGGTGTTGATGATTTTAGAAAGATTGTCCTTTTCTTTTTGTATGCATTTTGAATGCTAATTCTTCAGATGAATAATCACGCTCAACGGACAGTTCAATAATTTGAAATTGCTTAATATCATAAGCATCATGATAATTAATTTCCAAATCGACTGGAAAAGATTCACCATTTTTGTATTCAAATTCAAATGGTAAATATAACTTTATTTTTTCAGCACTAGTCTCATTTTCAAGTAAATCAAACTGTGTAGTTAAAATTAGACTTCTATTATAATTTGCATTTGTAATAGATATCTCTCTACAAACACCACGACTATTTTTTAAAGAGAATGAAAATTCAAGTAATCCCATAGTTGTCCCATCAGGATTTTGTAATAGAGGAGCAATTTTCATTTCATAAAAATGAAAGAATGGTTGTGCATTAATCGTTTCTAATTTGATTTGACGGTCATCTTTATTTTTAATGAGTTCTAGTTCTACTTGTGTCACTTTTACAAGCTGCTTTTGTTGCTCAACACTATTTTTTAATTCCTCAGCTTGAAGTTTTAAGGCTTCTGTATTCTGCTTTAACTCTTCGCCTTGCTGTCTATAGCCAAAAACTAGCCACATAAACGCCAAAGGCGCGAAAGTGCCTGCGAGGAAATCGCCCCATTCATTTGGTTTCATTTCTTTGAATTCAGAGAGATCACCAACAGATAAAACTATCATCAGTAATAAATATAAGCCTGAAACAACAATCAACGGTTTAAATTTTGATTGTGTATTTGTTTTATTTTGCAATTAGATTATCCTAAATGAACAGCTACGGAGTTTGTCTACGAGCAACTCGACGTTGAGCTGCAATCTTCACGCGTTCAGGCTCTGTATAAACCCGTTCTAGTAAAATATAAGTAAAGTCTAATAGGTCTTCAGCATCATCCTTGTTCAATGATCCATCGTGGGCAGCGTCATTCCCGTCATCCTTAATACCACGAGACAAGTCCTCTAAATCTGAAGGTAAAATTTCATTTTCAAAAATCCATTTCAAGCGGGAATGGATCGTTTTTTTATCATTTGCTGTTGGATTTTTATTTGAATGATTATCAATAATTTTCTTGGTTGTAATATCCAAACAAAGTCTAAACATTGCACCAGCAGCGTTATAACAATTTACTGAAAGACATTTTGATGCTTCTAAAAAGATATTTTCAATTTCTGATGGTAAGTGTTCAGGAGGTTGTGTTGAACTAGGCAGAATTGGGTTATAAAAAAATGAGGAAAAAATTGTATGTAAATCTCGTTCGTGTTCATTAAAGTAATTAAGAACAATCTGAAGATATGTCGTTCCACGATCATTATTAAGTTTATCCCCTAAAGCCATTTTAAAAAACTCTTCATTTTCAATAGCATTTACCGTAATGGCATTTTTGCATGATCTACAAACTGCAAATAATTGAAAATGAATTTTATTATTATTTCTATCTAATTGAGGGTTATTTATTCCTTTTATATCAAAAGTAATTTTGTTGGCATTGCAATAAGGACAATCAAAAACAATACTATTAATTGATTTATTTAGATTTTTACTTAGCATACCCCACCCTTAGGAATCATTTCCGACTTATTGAAAGTTATAAATATAAAAAACAAAACGAAGCGACATAGTTTATTCTAGCAAGCTATGCCTCCTTGGGTAAGTTGACTACCGCAGAAAATGCTTCATCACCTCCTGTAAAGAGTATGTTGAGGCTATCAGAAAATGAAGAAAAAATGCAGTAGGTGAAAAGATGAAAACCAAGCCAATTATTCCTTGGATGGGTGGAAAAAGTCGACTAGGGCCGCAACTCGCTGAAAAATACTAGAACATCAATGTTATGTTGAATTATTCGCTAGTGGTGCAACACTGTTTTAGCTAGAACATACATAAAAAGTTAAAATAATTAATAGTTTGAACATAGACCTAACCGTAGGTTTACATTTTAAAGTGTAAATTTTTTGCTTGTATTGAACTTATACCTAAGGAGTAAATAAACTTTAATATCTGATCTTTCGTTTTTGTCAGTACGTATCAATTTTGGAACTAAAGGATGGCTAAAAGTATTAAATTTATCTATAATTATCCTTCTAGGGAAAACTTATTTAATTACATTCAGATGAGTATCTGGTTTTAATTAACTGTTCTAGAATATGCTTGGGTTTACCAAATGTGCAAAATTAATAATGCACAGTTATAATTTGGTAGTAAACCCTTATTGGAAAGCATATTGTGCAAAAATTTAGGGTTATAAAATTTTTAGGTGTTCCCTTTAATATTGCCAGTTATGCCCTGCTCACGCATATGATCGCGCAGGTCTGTGAGCTTGATGTGGGCGACTTTGTCTGGACCGGCGGAGATACGCATCTATATGCCAATCATTTTGAACAGGCCAGATTACAGTTAAGCCGTGAACCATTACCACTTTGCCAGCTTCAACTTAATCCTGAAATTAAAGATATTTTTGATTTTAAATTTGAAGATATCGACATCGTTGGTTATCAATCACATCCGGCCATCAAGGCACCTGTTGCGGTTTAAGGTTTCTACAGCATATATATTTAAAATGCATCCTCGATACGGGGAGCATCAGGGAGAAGAAAATGGCCTTTCAAGACATCGAAGTTGTACATGTGGTGGCCTGTGATGTTCAGCAGTGTATCGGTAAAGGCAATCAACTGCCTTGGCATATTTCAGAAGATTTACAGCATTTTAAACGTATTACGCAAGATGGCGTGGTGATTATGGGGCGTAAAACCTTTGAATCCATGGGACGCCCTTTACCCAATCGTATTAACTGGGTGATTACCCGAGATCATCAATGGACAGCAGAAGGCGTAAAAGTTGCCTATTCTATTGACAATGCGCTAGAACAAGCTGTATTTGATTTGGAAGAAGTAGATAAGCCATCATTGTTTATTATCGGTGGCGGGGAAATTTTTAAACAAACCCTGCCTATTGCAGATCGTCTAGAAATCACCCATGTTGATTTGGATGTACAAGGTGATGCCTTCTATCCTGCAATTCCAGATGATTTTATCCTAACCGATTTTAGTGACCATATCAGTGCCAAAGATGCAATTTCTTTTCGTTTTGCCCAATATTTACGTCAAGATAATTTATGCTAAGTATGAACGACATCGATAAAAAAACCTTCCACAAAAGTATTTTTGGTGCTTTATTACACGGTCTGTTTTATATATTTGTCATTTTATCCAGTATTTGGCTGTGTCTGGCACTATGGATCCAGCAACCCTTTGGCAAAGTTTTTAGCTATATCGCGATTGGTTTCTGGATTATTCTGTCCTGTAGCATTACTGGTGTCTACATCACACAGGCGATTTTTAAACGCAAAACCGATGTCTGGATCTACCTCCTATGTTTTACCGTTGGTGTGGTATGGTATTTTTCCATGCAGCCCCGTAATGATCGTGACTGGAATCCCGAAGTCGCCAGAATTTTAAATTATCAACAGCATGGCGATCAGATTACCATTGAAAATGTACGTAATTTTAACTGGCGCAGTGAAACTGATTACGACATTCGTTGGGAGACACGGCACTACGATTTATCCAAAATTGAAAGTATGGATTTAATTCTGTCCTACTGGGCCGGAAATCAAATTGCACATACCTTATTAAGTTTTAATTTTGCCGATGGACGACATCTGACATTTTCGATAGAAATCCGTAAGGAAAAAACCGAAAAATTCTCCAGCATCGGTGGTTTCTTCCGTCAGTATGAACTTGCCATTGTACCTGCCGACGAAAAAGATATTATCTATACACGTAGCAATATCCGTAAAGAGCGTGTCTATATCTATCCGGTAAAAATGCCCAAAATTGCCATGCAGGAATTGTTCATATCCTATCTAGAACAAGGTCAGGCATTGCAAACCCATCCTCGCTGGTATAACACCTTATTTAGTAACTGTACTACCATCATTTTTGATATGGTCAATAAAATTGATCCGATCCCGGTCGATTATCGGGTATTGTTATCCGGGAAATTACCTTATTATCTGTATGATCATCAGATTCTTGACCAACGATACTCACAAAGTCAGTGGTTACAGATGGCCTATATCAATCCTAGAGTACAAAATTTTACACAGCTCAAAGATCGATCTAGTCGGCACTATTCGCAATTGATTCGTTCCGGATTACCCAAAGCAGATCAATAAGACCAAAACTGCTTTACAGTTTGCATCATTTTTGTTGATCAAATCACTGGCTATTTCTGGTATTTTTTGCTTTGATCAAGCAAATATAATGTAACTTTAATAAACATAGGAAAGATCATGAAAAAAAACTTTTTATTGGGATGTGCCTTAAGTTCCGGCATCATTTTTTCAGCATGTACTTCGACCCCACCAGAAGTACAAGTGGTACAGGCAAATAATCTATCACTGCTACAAGGCAAAGCCTGGATCTTGAGTCAGATAGGTCAACAGCCGATTACCTATGCGCAGAATGCAAACACAGCCACGATTGAATTTAGCTCAAGTGAGGCCCGATTCAGCGGTTCTGACAGCTGTAATCGTATTATGGGGAGTTATCAGGCTGATAATCTAAATAACATTAGCCTAGGACAGATTGCCAGTACCGAAATGGCATGTTTAAGCAATAATGGAGAAATTGAACAGGCTTATAAACAAGCATTACAGCACGTTGCAAAATATACTGTAAGCCATCAACAATTGGTTTTAATAGATGCCAATGGCAATGCGCTGGTAACCTTTATCAGCCCAATTCAACCGCGTTAGATGCGTGGTATTCTACTTCTATCGTAAAACAAGCCGGGAACCAAATGGATCAAATTTAACGCTGCTTCTAATTCTGAGGAATCGATATTTCGATCTGAACTATTTTCAGCGTCAGATTCCTGTTGCAACAATATTGCACTGGAAAAATTTTAAAGCAACCGCAATGATTCAATCTATATAACAGACAAAAATCTTATCAATGATGAGGATTCAGCGATGCAACAGGCAATTTTTGGTGGTGGATGTTTTTGGTGTACCGAATCAGTCTTTCTACATATCAAAGGTGTTCGGCAGGTAGAAAGCGGTTATGCCGGTGGACAACGTCAGAATCCGAACTATGAACAGGTCTGTTCCGGCGCAACTGGTCATGCAGAAGTGATCCGTATTGATTTTGATGAACAGACTGTGAGCTATACGCAACTTCTAGAGGTATTTTTTGCCACACATGATGCCACCACCCTCAATCGTCAGGGCAATGATATCGGCACACAATATCGTTCTGTGATCTTTTATCTGGATACAGCCCAAAAGCAACAGGCACAAGATAAAATCGCCCAGTTAAAGGCCGACGGTATCAATGTCGTCACCGAATTGGCAGCTGCGCCAGAATTTTATAGTGCCGAAGAATATCACCAAAATTTCTTTGATCGTAATCCAACCCAGCCTTATTGTAATTTTGCCATTCCACCAAAACTCGAAAAACTTCATAAACAATTCCCAGATTTATTTCAATCATAAAAAAAGCAGTCTTTTTAGACTGCTTAATGCATTAAGAAATATTAATACAAATCCACGATGTGATCTTAATTCTCGCTAACAAATGCAATATCTGCCAAACCTGCTTCACTTGCACGGGACATCACCTGAGCAGTTGAATCATATTTTGAATCTTTATCTGCGCGCAGTTGAATGGTTGGTTTTTGCGTTGCATGACTTTTCTCTTGGAAACGTCGTGCCAATTCATCTAAGGATACAACTTCTCCATTCCACGCAATCTGGTTATCTTTATCGATACTCACCGTAATCGCTTCCGGCGGCTGTTCCTGCATTTCTGCCGTTGTTTTCGGCAATGTCAACGGAATGGACGGATTCGCTACAGTCGCTGTGACCAAAAAGATAATCATCAATACCAGCATGATGTCAATCAACGGAATAAGGTTCATCTCCGTCATGCCTTGATCATTATCTTCTCCTAGAGAAAATGCCATTATGCCTGACCTCCAGCATATTGTGCTTTATTTGCTGCAACGGATTCGGAAGATTCCGCTACATGTTTTTGATCCTGTAAAATTGTATCAATCAACAAACCATGTGCATGATCTTGTAAGTCATTTGACAAGGTACGGTTTTGACGTACACAGATATTATAGGCAAGTACCGCAGGAATCGCTACCGCAAGACCCAGACCCGTCATAATCAATGCTTCACCCACAGGTGTTGCAACCTGAGCAAGACCAGCTTGACCACTAGAACCAACGGCGACCAGTGCATGGAAAATACCCCACACTGTACCAAATAAACCAACAAAAGGTGCAATTGAAGCGATGGTACCCAATACTGATACGCCTTTATCTGCGGCCGATTTTTCACGTGCAATCTGCTGTAATAACACCTGTTCGGCAGCTGCTTTACGGTGATCATAAGCCAAGCCACTGACACGGTTTTTCAAGTCGTTAATGGCTTTTTGTAAATTGTCTTTGGCCAATTGCTTGATTTGCTTGGTGCCCAGAATACGGATAATAAAGACGGTCCACGTCGTAATCGACATCGCCAATAAAATAAAATACAGCGTCTTACTTACCGCATCTGCATGTTGCCAATACACTGAAAAGTTCATTATTCGAACTCCTTAATTTTCAAATATTTCGGTTTAGCCCTGCGGCTTTACTGTAAGTGGAATGGTTGTTCTGCATAAAATGGAACGGCAACACCGTCTTCTTTATGCGGATAAAATTGTCCTGCCTGCACAGCTCTAATGACTTCTCTATCAACCTTTGCATTACCACTGCCCTGTTTGATTCTTGCCTTGATTCTACCCTTATCGTCAACATCGATACGGATGATCATTGAAGTACTGGTAACACTTTTCAGATCGTCCTGAGATAACCTAGGCTTTGGTTTACGCTTCCAGGCCACACCTGATGCATCACCCAAATTACGGGGACTGTTATCAACTTGTGGTGCTGGCTCCGGTGCGGGTGCCGGCTCTGCCTTTGGTGCAGGTTGTGGTGTCGTCACCACGGCTGTCGTTGTGGTCACAATTTTTGTCTCAGCCTGAGGTAACTCTACCGGCTTTGGTGTAGGCGCCTTGACTTGCTGCACCTTCTCTACTTTTTTAGGTGGAGGCAAGGGCTTTTCAACAATCTTCACCTGCTTAGGTTTAGGCGGTTCTTTCGGCTTCTCAGGTTCTTTTGGCTTTGGTAATTCAGCTTTTGGTTTCTCAACAATTTTGACAAAACGAACCTGCACAGGTTTGGGTGGATCGACTGGTCTTAATTGCATTGGCTTCATATAGGACAAAGCCAGCAAAACGCCGGCATGACCCACAACTACCGCTGCAATTGCAGCAATAATTTTCTGGTTCCTAGACAGCGGATGGGAAGATGATGCTACAGAAAGTTGACCCATTTAGGATGTCCTAATTTTGTAACGTAAAATCATTCGATTGATACAACCGGATGTACAAATTAAAGTGCGACAATGATAAATGAGAAGTGTTTTCATTTTCAACCTTTTTTTATAATTTTTTACTAAAAATAAAAGCACAGTTAATAACTGTGCTTGAAAAAATTTCTTAGAATGTGTAAATAATTAATCAAAAACAACGGTTTTATTACCATCCACAATAATTCTATCTTCCAGATGCCATTTTACTGCTCGAGCCAGAACATTTCGTTCTACATCTTCACCCAGTTCACGTAATTGTTCGACACTATAATCATGACTGACCCGTTCTACATCCTGCTCAATAATCGGTCCCTGATCCAGATCAGCAGTCACATAATGGGCAGTTGCACCAATCAGTTTTACGCCTTTTTCGTAGGCTTGTTTATAAGGGTTTGCTCCCACAAATGCAGGCAGGAATGAATGGTGGATATTAATCACTTTCATCGGCCATTTTAATACAAAATCCTCGCTCAAAATTTGCATATAACGTGCTAGAACAAGCAAATCATTGCCCTGCATCAATTCATCAATTTGTGCATAGGCTTCTGCTTTATTATCTTTATTGACCGGAATTACAGTAAACGGGATACCAAAGTTTTCAACCGATTCACGTAAATCTTCATGGTTGGAAATGACCTGTGTAATTTCACAAGCTAAGGAGCCACGTGCATGACGCCATAATAACTCTAATAAAGCATGATCAACTTTGGAAACCAAAATTCCGACTTTCTTAACATCACTAACACAGTTCAAGCGCCAAGTCATATTATAGCGTTCGGCAACATTCTTCTGAAATGTTTCAACCAATGCTTCCTGACGACCAGACAAATGATCCAGCTCAAATTCAACACGCATAAAATAACGTCCGCCTTGCGCTTCGGTTGCATATTGATCAAGTGCGGTAATATTGGCACCTTGGTGATACAAAAAACTCGATACAGCCTGTACGATACCGGGACGATCTTCACATGTAATCAGCAAACGTGCTGTATTTACTGTAGACATATTCATTTTACTTTAAATTCGCAATAATTTTAAAAAACGCATTAGTTTAACGCTTTTAGCCAAAAAATCTTCAATTTTTTATTTCCAATTCGCTATTTTCTGACCCAACATCAGATAACTGCGCAAATAAATTCGAGGTTCCCATGGTTTCCAGCAGTTTTTCATAGGTCTCTCGACTTTCACCAATTAAATAGGGTCCTTCAAGAAATACCATCTGCCGCAAAGCCTGCCATACCCAGTGTTCTGATTTTTGATCACCATTTAAATGTCCGGACATATATAAAAAATTGGCCCAGTTGGTTAACACAATCCACACATTGATAATTAAAGCTTCAATCTCCGATGCTGTCATTCTCATTAATCCGGCATCAACAAAACCCTGATAAATCTTTTGCCCTTGTTGCATGACACGACCTGCTAGTTGCGGATAAAGCTGTTTAAACTCAGGATTGGAGTCCATTAAATGATGCACATCCCGATGTAAAAACCGATAAGACCACAATTGCTTGCTCAGAATCTGAAAATAATGGATTTTATCATTACTGTTTAACGGACGTCCTTCTGGCACATTTAATAAATTAATGGTTTCAGTTTGATATTGTTCAAATAATTCTTTAATAATCTCTTGTTTATTACGAAAATGATAATACAGATTACCCGGACTAATCCCCAGTTCGGCTGCAATATGGTTGGTCGTGACGACTCTTTCACCTTTTTCATTAAATAAGGTCAAACTTGCCTGCAAAATTCGTTCTTTGGTTTTTGAAACTTTCAAATGATTATTCCTCAAATCTGGCAATCACGATCTAAATAACAGATATTACGCATGTAAATGTTTTCTGTCTAACATCAATACATTACAAATTTACTCATATTACACACATATTCATGACTTGACTATTTAGAGTTTTTACTCTAAAAATAACTCATCATTAATTTCATCAAATTGGCACACGAAAATGAATAACATCGTCAAAACAAATAAAGCGGTCGAAACACCGCCGGATATCCAAGCCCTGTATGAGATACTGGCAGCGCAAAAACTGGCGTATCAACGCCATCCGCTAGCTACCGCTCAGGAACGGATCGAACGCTTGTCACATCTACGTCAGGTGCTCATCAAATATCAGTATGATATCGCAGCTGCCATTAGTCAGGACTATGGTAATCGTGCATTTGCCGAAACCAAAATCGGCGAATTGCTGACCTGCGTCGAACAAATTTCCTATTATTCCAAAAATCTTACACGCTGGATGAAACCATCCAAGCGCCATATTAGCCCATTGCACCAACCTGCAAAAGGCTGGGTAGAATATCAACCATTGGGTGTGATTGGTATTATTACTCCATGGAATTATCCATTATTGCTCTCAATAGGCCCGCTGATCTGTGCACTCGCCGCAGGCAACCATGCCATGATCAAGATTTCTAGTGCGTCGACACATTTTGGCCAACTACTGGAAAAAATTCTTGCCGAAATTTTTCCACAGGATCTGGTTGCCGTAATTAATGGTGGGGGCGCAATTTCCGATAAGTTTAGTCATCTGCCTTTTGATAAAATTATTTTTACCGGTTCTACCGAAATCGGCAAAACCGTAATGCGAGCTGCTGCTGAAAATCTGGTTCCGGTCATTCTAGAGCTGGGCGGGAAATCTCCTGCCATTGTCCATCCTGATCTTCCACTAAAAGATGCCGCACAACGATTGGCAATGGGTAAATTATGGAATGCGGGCCAAACCTGTGTGGCACCAGATTATCTGTTTCTACCACGAGGTAAAACCGCTGAATTTGCCGGATTCTTTGAAAGTTTTGTGCAGTCGATGTATCCGACACTCAAAGATAATCAAGACTATACCTCGATCATCAATGATAAGCAGTACCGACGGATTCAGGGCTATCTTGAAGACGCCAAGGCACAAGGTGCCGACCTAATTGAAATCAATCTCAACAATGAGAATCTGGAACAAGTCCGTAAAATTGCACCAACGCTTGTGACCAATATTTCACCTGAGATGCAAATTATGCAAAATGAAATTTTTGGTCCTGTGTTACCGATTCTTGAATATGATTCAATTGATGAAGTGCTTGATTTTATCAATGCACGTCCCCGTCCATTAGCATTGTATTATTTTGATTATGATAAAGATCGTGCCGAATATATTGCAAACCGCACCCATTCCGGACATTTTGGTCATAATCAGGTGGTCACCCATGTGGCACAGGATGATCTACCATTTGGCGGTGTAGGCGCATCTGGTATGGGTAAATATCATGGTCCGGAAGGCTTTTTTAGCTTTTCACATGAACGCTCGGTAATGTCTAATCCAAAATTCTATTCACTGAAATTTATCCTGCCACCGTTTAATAAAGCAGTACATAAAATTTTATTTAAAACCTTTTTACGCAAATAAAGGATCTCCGCTGAGATTTCCTTTATTGTTACATATTGATTAAGACATAAACTATTAATCGGGTTTATGTCTTAATTTTGGGCTGTGGACTTGTGTTTTAGTTCAAATTTTGGTATAAAACGCCCCTTATAAATGAGTTCACCCTGTTTTACTGACTGACAAGCCTTGCAATCGATTGTTGTTGGGCTTAATCAATGGAGTTCACCATGTCTAAGGTTTGCCAAGTTACCGGCAAGCGTCCAATCGTTGGAAACAACGTTTCGCACGCAAACAACAAAACCAAGCGCCGGTTCGAGCCGAACCTGCATCACCACCGTTTCTGGTTAGAAAGCGAAAAACGTTTTGTACGTCTTCGTTTAACCACTAAGGGTATGCGTATTATCGACAAATTGGGCATTGAGAAGGTTGTTGCCGATCTTCGCGCTCAAGGTCAAAAGATCTAAGGAGTCATTGCCATGCGTGATAAGATTCGTCTGGTTTCAAGTGCTGGTACAGGTTATTTCTATACCACAACCAAAAACAAACGTACGATGCCGGAAAAAATGGAAATCAAAAAATTTGATCCAAAAATCCGCCAACACGTTATTTTTAAAGAAGCTAAAATTAAATAATTTTGGCTGGATGAAAAGCGACTCACATGAGTCGTTTTTTTTCGCCGCTGATCTGACAAGCTTAAACTTGCCTCTATACATCTCCCGCTAAAGTTAAAATTTTCTGTATTTACAGTTGATTATAAAGTGTCAATCGCAGCTAAATTTGATACACTCTCAAACAATCAATATTGGCATTATTTATGCTTCTATTTAAAGCCCTTAACCCATCTCGATTAAGGAGTCGTCAGTGCCTCATGATGTAGATCTCATAATATTACTTGCCGTCGGTTTTGGTCTGGCGTTAATTTTTGGCTATATTGCTGCACGTTTGCGACTTCCTCCATTGATCGGTTACCTGATCGCAGGGATCATTATCAGTCCAAATACACCGGGTATTGTCGGTGATATTCATCTTGCCAACCAGCTTGCCGAACTTGGCGTCATGTTCCTGATGTTTGGTGTGGGTATGCACTTTTCATTAAATGATCTGATGCAGGTACGCCGTATCGCGGTTCCCGGTGCCATTTTACAAATTGCGGTCGCCACATTGCTTGGTATGGGCGTGACCATACTCTGGGGCTGGTCCTTTGGTTCTGCACTGGTCTTTGGCTTAAGCCTCTCCTGTGCCAGTACGGTGGTGTTATTAAAAGCATTAGGCGATCGGGGTTTACTTGATTCGGTCAATGGGAAAATTGCTGTAGGTTGGTTACTGGTTGAAGATCTGGTGATGGTACTGGTATTGGTGCTTTTACCGGCAACAGCAATTCTGTTAGGTGGCCAACCGATCAATCAGGAATCTGCCAATGATAATATCTGGCTGACTCTTGGCATTACCTTATTAAAGGTTGCAGGATTTATCGCCTTTATGCTGATTATCGGGAAACGTCTGGTGCCGATGATCATTCAATTTGTGGCACGTCTGGGTTCACGTGAGCTGTTTACTCTCACAGTAGTCGCTGCGGCAATTTCAATTGCATACGGATCATATGCCATCTTTGGTGTGTCTATGGCATTGGGTGCATTTTTCGCAGGGATGGTGGTCAAAGAATCTGCATTTAGCCATCGCGCTGAAGAAGAAACCTTACCTCTACGTGAAATTTTTGCCATTTTGTTTTTTGTTTCGGTTGGTATGCTGTTTGATCC
Source organism: Acinetobacter puyangensis (assembly GCF_900096995.1). Classification (GTDB taxonomy): domain Bacteria; phylum Pseudomonadota; class Gammaproteobacteria; order Pseudomonadales; family Moraxellaceae; genus Acinetobacter; species Acinetobacter puyangensis. Next base: position 407,888 of record NZ_OANT01000001.1, on the reverse strand, counting down.
GCACATTTTGATTGAACAACCTGGGCATATTCTTGCGGTCGTCGCCATTATTATGATTGGTAAAACCATTGCTGCCATGGCACTGGTGTTATTTTTCCGCTACCCGATTAATACGGCACTGACGGTCGGCGCGAGTCTGGCACAAATTGGCGAGTTTTCGTTTATTCTGGCAACACTCGGCGTATCACTGCAACTGCTAACACTCGATGCACAAAACCTGATTCTGGCCGGTGCATTAATCTCCATTACCTTGAACTCGTTTATCTTTTCTGCCATTGAACCGATTCAGAAATGGATTCGGGCACGTTCTTATCTTGCCCGTCTATTGGAACGTAAAAGCGACCCTCTGGCCATGTTACCGGATGAAGTGAGTCAGGATTACCTCCGTGATCAAATCGTGATTGTCGGCTATGGTGAGGTGGGACGTCGCATTACCCAGACCTTACAGGAACAAAACATCAAAGTGGTGATTGCCGAAGAGAATCGAGAAATCGTTGAGAATTTACGTGCCAAAGGCGTTGCTGCGGTCAGTGGTTCGGCCACTGAACCCAGTGTACTGATTCAGGCGCATATCATGCATGCCCGCTTACTGGTCATCTCGCCAATGGATCTGGTTAAGATTCATCAGGTGGTCAATATTGCCAAACAGCTTAATCCAATGCTTGAAGTGTTGTTATGTGCAGAAAATGGCGAAGAAGCGCGCGCATTACGTGAAGACGATATTGGTACAGTCTATTTTGCCAAAGAAGAAATGGCGAAGAATATGAGTGCGCATATTTTAGAGCAAATTCAATTGGCACATCAGCATGGCCATCACGCTTAATCACTTGATAAAAAATAAGGAGTGCGATATTCACCGCACTCCTTATGATTATGGATTTCCAGAAGAATAAAACTTACAGCTACAAAACAAATTTAACTATAAAACTGTGGCTTTTGATCCAGCACATTTGCATGCCATTTATTCGCTTGATTTTCCATCACGCCATAAATTGCTGCCTGAATCATATGCTGTGCCACCATACCTGTATTTTCGCCAAGTATTTTACGCACTTCCTCATTAAATTCGATTCTGACCAATGGCACATCTTCTGAATTCGATACTCTTAACGCCAAAGCACCATCATCAAGCTGAACAAGTTCAAGAATGGTTTCTTGAGTGCCAAGTAACTCTTTAAGTTCTTCAACTGACATTCGCAACCTCCTGCAATAGAATCTATTGCCATCTATGTTTATCTCTGATTCTTATTAATGCGTCCAAATGTTTAGAATTTCAAGTACTATTTGTATATTTATTCAGAACTCCACCATTTCATTACGAAAACCATCTATTAAATTTAACAATTCACTATGCCATTCACGCAAAATTTGTGTATCGGGCAACCATGCTTGTGGACTTTGTGTCACTTTGATAATCAAATTTGATGAAGTTTCCTCTTCTGGCTCAGGTGCGACGGGTTCCGGTGCATATTGACACATGCGATAGGCACGGTTCAACGCTGACAAAAAACCATCTTGACTGAGTTGTTTTAAGACCTGAATTTCTGGAGATACCTGTCCACGCTCGGCCATATGATGCTCAATATTTTGCAAGGTCGGACGAAATTCGGTTAAACGATAATAGCGCACCAATTCCTGCAAAAATGCCAATACTGCGCCTTGCAAATGAAATACTGCGGCTTCACGATGCGCCTGAATCTGCTGGACATGTTCGGTCTGCTCCGCTTGCTGACAGGCCAGACGGGCAAAATAAAGTTTTTGGTTGGTACGGTCGGCATGGTAACGGGCAACACGGGACATTACAGTTCCTTCAACTAAGAATTCATTTTATTTTAAGCGTATAAATCAGGATGAGATAGTAAAAATACAATCGAGATAAAATAATTAATCCCAATCTATGCCAATTCTTGGTTTTTCAATACCATCTTCACGCTCAAAAGACCAGACTTTCTGGCGCTGATCACCACGTCGATGCAGGGTTTCATGACACAAGCCCGACGGCAAATCACTGAGGAAATACGCTGTCACCACACGTCCAAGTGGATCAAGCTGATCCTTGACCCAGGTAAATAAATTCTGACGGGTAATAATCAGCTCATTTTGTGCCCGGGTTAAAGCCACATAGAGCACACGGCGTTCTTCTTCAACCTCATCAAAATCACCTTGTGAACGGGCATGTGGAAACTGCCCGACTGATGCATTGGCAACATAACACACCTGTCGTTCTGTGCCTTTGGCAGAATGAATGGTAATCAGTGTGACCACATCTTTATCTTTTTCCCGTTCGACTTCGCTATGTGAAATCGGTTCCAGTACATATTCTTCAATAAAAGCGGCAACATTCATATGTCGTTCTGCTAGCTGCTTAACCAGCTCAAAATCGCGTTGTCGTCGTGACCAGTCTTGATTACGATAATTATGCTCAAGCTGCTCTTGTAAGGCTGCCAGCGCAACCTCCAGACTTTTACTGACCAGATGTTGTATCTGTAACAGTTGTTGAAAAGCAGCAATGGCGATTGCAGGCACTTTGCTAAATTTTTTTAAGCGGATCAGACAATCTTCCAGCGTATCAAACTGCAAAAACTCCGAGGCCAAACGGCTTGCACCGACATCACCCACACCATTCCATAGGGTTAAAAAGCGCATCCATGCCAACTCATCTTTATGATTGGCAACGATTCGTAACATACTTAGCACATCTTTGACATGCGCCGATTCCAGTAATTTTACTCCACCAATAAATTGATAGGGAATATCCGCAGCCACCAAAGCACTTTCAATTTGCCGTCCGGCAAAACCGGAACGAACCAGAATCATATGTTCCTGCCAAGCACTGCCCTTCTTATGGCGCTTTTTTAAATCCTGTGCAATCCAGTTGGCTTCTTCAAACTCATTGGCCAGTGTATGTAATTGTGGTGCCAAACCTTTACCACGATAGGCTTGTAATTCTTTTTGATAATCCAGCGGACTAATTTTTAATAACCAATTGGAAATATCCAAAATTTCCTGTGTCGAACGATAGTTCCTTGCCAATGTTAACACTTGTGCATCAGGCACACGCTGCTGAAAAGCATGGATATTCTGAAAATCCGCACCCCGAAAGCCATAGATCGACTGCGCATCATCACCGACACAAAACAGATGCGCTTTACCAATAAACGGTTTAAGCAATGACCATTGTAAGGGATTGGTGTCTTGCATCTCATCAACCAATAGATAACGACAGCGATACAACACTTGATCCACCAACGCGTCTGATTGATTTAAATACTTGGCCACGTATTCCAGAATATCATCGTAATCCAGATAAGCGCGTTCCCGTTTCTGATTTTCATAGGCTTTCATTACCGCAATAATCGGCTCTTTTAACTCCACCATATCAGGCAATTGTTTGGCAAGCGCCTCACTAAATTTGCACTGGGTATTTCGAGTATAGGAATACAAATCCAGCAATTGTGCCGCTTTGGGCAATTCATGCTGTTTATCTTTACCACGTAACAAGCGAAACATTAATACCTGGTCATCACGGTCAATCACATTAAATTGTCCAAGATCAAAGGCTTTGGCATAACGTCTTAAGATACCCAAACAAAAGGTATGGAAAGTCGAAGCATGTAAACCCTGTGCCTGTATACCCAGATATTGCTCGACCCGAGTCACAATTTCACTGGCAGCACGCCGAGTAAAGGTCATGATCTGGATTTGTTCGGGGGGTACGCCCTGACTGATCAGATAGGCAGCACGAGCGACAATGGTTTTGGTTTTGCCACAGCCTGCCCCTGCCAACACCAATGTATTTTGTGCAGTGGTTGTGGCAGCCTGATATTGTTCGGGATTCAGTTCATCGAGTAGGCGTTGGATGGTCATATCAAATCATACACTTCATTTTATTCATCTAAGTTTTCTAAGTCATCATTCTAACACGAGAACACATTCACCAACGCAACTCTATGATTCCCGTAATACAATACAAACCATTATTTCAGAGGATTTTAGTGATCACACCATCTTATTATCAACTTATTAAATTTACTTCTAAATTAATATTATAACTCGATAAAATAATTAAGCATATAATTAAAAAATCTCGACATAATCGTAGACTAACTTATGAAAAAAACGATTTTTTCCACACTGATTATTATAACTTTACCATTTTTAAATCAATCATCTTTCGCAACTACGGGCTATTTTATGCATGGTTATGGCGTAAAAGCACAGGGAAATGCAGGGACAGCCATTGCGCAATTTAATGATAGCCTGACAATTGCCAATAATCCTGCTGGCTTAAGCTGGGTAGGCACACGCTTGGATACGGGTTTAACCTTATTTTCACCTGATCGTTCTGCTGAAATTCAGGGCAATTTAGCGGGTGCAAATGGCAATTATGACGGCAATGCCCGAGAATATTTTTTACTTCCAGAATTTGGCTTCAATAAAAAAATTAATGATACAGTTGACTTAGGCATTGCGATCTATGGGAATGGTGGTATGAATACCGGCTATGATCATAACCCCTTTACTGCATTTGGCAATACAGGAAAAGCGGGTGTGAATATCACTCAAGTCTTTATATCTCCTGCGGTGGCTTGGCGCTTTTCTGAGAATCAATCGATTGGCATTGCAACCAATATTTTATATCAAGAATTTGAGGCTAAAGGTCTTTCTGCATTTGGTGCGTTTTCCAGTACTCCCAACCATATCAGTAATCAAGGTAAAGATTCATCTACGGGAATTGGAATAAAGCTGGGCTGGGCAGGTCAAATTTCTGACCGGCTTAGCTTGGGTGCAACCTATTCCTCTAAAATAAAAGCAGATAAATTTGGTCAATATAAAGGATTATTTGCAGATTCAGGTAACTTTGACGTACCGGAAAATTATGGGATTGGGGCAAATTTTCAATTTACACCGAAGCTTAACCTCGCTGCGGATATCTCACGTATTAACTTTTCTGATATTGATTCTGTGGGTAATTCATTTGATATTAATTCCTTATTCTCGGGGAATGGATTTGGTAGCAAACAGGGGCCCGGATTTGGCTGGAAAGATATTAATATTTATCGTCTTGGTTTAGGCTATCAGGCATCATCAAAACTTAGTCTGCGTGCGGGTTATAGTCATAACGATCAACCAATTAACAAAGATCAAACCTTTTTAAATATTCTTGCACCTGCCGTCATACAGGATCATATCAGTATTGGCGGAACATGGAATATTGATCCATCACAAGAAATCAACTTTGCCTATACTTATGGCATTAAAAAAACTGTGCATGGACAACAATCCATTCCCGTTGCATTTGGTGGCGGTGAAGCAAATATTGAGATGAGCCAGCATTTGTTTGGTTTGGCCTATGGACGAAAATTCTAGAAGGAAAGATAGCCAATACACGTTCATTTAAAATTATCTATACTGTTTTTACTGATGCATAATTTTCGGCCACTGCATTGCGACCTATTTTGATTGAATACAGCACATGCTGGTATAAAGGATGGCTATTAGCGACCAAAGGATGAGCAAATTCCTGCTGAAATCGCATGCCTAAACGCTGCATTAATGTCCATGAGGGTTGATTTTGTTTCGCAGTAAATGCCATGATTTGCTGAAAATTTAGTATATTAAATCCTTGCTGCAATACTGCGTGCGCTGCTTCAAATGCCAACCCCTGATGCCAAAACTCTGGCAGCAATCGCCAGCCAATTTCCACAGGACAGGCAAAAGGCAATTCATATTGCGGATGATTGAGTCCGACAAATCCCACAAATTGCCCTGTATTTTTTAAACAAACTTTATATAGGCCATAGCCCTGCTGCTGAATACGCTGTCTAATTTGCTGAAAAAAATCTTGATTTTGTGCTTTAGACAATGGATTTAAAAAATAACGCATGACTTCCGGGTTGGAATTTAAATGGTAAAGCTTATTTTCATCATCATCTTGCCAATTAGTTAGGAGGAGACGCTCTGTTTCAATCAACATGACTTAAATCTCTAGTTGCTGCAAATTTATCTGATAAATCTTACGCTTTGCCATGACGTCAATCGGCTGTGTTAATGGTCGAACATTGCTGATCACCCAAGCATAATAACCAGTTGCCCAATAGGAGGCTGTTGCCGCTTCAACCTCATCTTCTCGCCAATCATGTACTGATTCAATATCGACCAGCGCAACAGCAATACCTGGTTCTTCATCACCATCTTCGCTGAGATAATTTTGATTTTCCACAATCAGTAAATCTTTTAATGGCAATTGTGGCGGCAACCATGAGCGGATTTCCAGCGTTTTTATGCCTTTTGCAATTTGTTGCCCTGCTGGTGTAACAATGGACAATGCCTGATAAATTTTCATCATTTCTATGCTACATTGATTTGATCGTTCATTTTTAGATGATATGGAAAATAGATATGACACAAGCAACGATTGCGTTAAATTATGTTGAATTTAAGGTTACAAATATTGCTCGCAGCAAAGCATTTTATCAGAAGTTTGGCTGGACATTTACCGATTATGGCGAACAGTACTGTGAGTTTAATGATGGTCATCTAAAAGGTGGCTTTGCTTTAGCTGAAACGATTCAAGTACAAGGTGGTATACTTCTGGTCTTGTATAGCCAAAACATTGAACAGGCCCAGCAGATCATTCAACAGGCTGGTGGAGCAATCACACAGGACATTTACGATTTCCCCGGTGGTCGACGTTTTCATTTTCAGGATCCTGATGGCTATGAACTGGCCGTATGGAGTGATAAAAATTAAAATGATCTATAAACAGCAGCATATCAAATCCAGTATATTTAGTGCATGCCTGCTTATTTTACTGTTAGGCATAACCACCAAAGCTTACACCTGTGAACCAGCTGCGCTGGACTGGGACAGGCTTTATCTGGATTATGATCAAAATAAAGATCGAAAAATTGACGTCGAGGAATGGAAAAAGCTGATTGAATTAAAACATCAGTCTTATCAATGGACTAAAAAAGCGGAAAAAGATGATCCCTTTCGCTTGAAGATATTTCATCAACTCGACAAAAATAAGAATCTTAATTTAAATGAAGATGAACTTTCTCAAATCTATCTTTATTTCCCCAATCCATGTGATGGCTGGGGAGAAACATGGGGAATCTCAGAAAAACCTATTGATAGCTGGTGGAAAAAACTATTCAATCGTTTTTGAACTGGCCGGAATCTGTTTAATCACACTAGCGATTGTTAGGTAATTAATCCCTTGAAATAACACATCAATGGCTAAGAACATACCCAACACCCAGAATGGTGCATCAGGTGTAAACATAATTAATAGACCGGTAATAAAGGTCAGTAAACCGGAAAAGAATGTCCATTTCCAGCCGGGTATAGCACGCAGTACTGTCGCATTTGCCATACGGATCACACCCGCAAACACTAGGAAGAAAGATAACAGTGTGGTCAATACCAATGCTGCTTTATCAGGTGAGCTAAACGCAAAATAACCCGCCATAAAATAGAAGATACTAAATAATGCCCAGAACCAGCGAGAATTGGATTTAAACAGAGTAAATGCCGCAAGTAGATGTAAAATACCACCCAGCATCATTAACAAACCAAAAAAATAGACGACGGAAAGCGTTGCAAAAGGCAGCATGCCCAATAACAAAATCCCGATAATAACCAGAATCACCCCAAGAAAAATAAACCATTTGCGCTCTGCGTGAAGATGATCTCGAACCAGATCATTACCGACTGTAATCATTTGTTTATACTCTTTTTAAGTTGTTATAAATATTTTATACCTATTTCTATTGCTAAAAAGTTGCGAGTTGTAAAATTATTTCAACCAGCCAATTTCCCTTGCTGTTTCCGCATTGATTCGTACATCTTTCAAACTATTGGCCATTTTACTTTTTGTTGCACTCAAGGCAATATGGCCAGCCATCAGCTCGGCAGTTTTTTGCGGATATAAGGGTTGCTGATCGGGATCCCCCAAACCTTGCGGATAAACTGGCTGACCTGTGGATAAATCGTACTTATCGGTTGCACCAAAGGCATGTAACATCTCGTGTGCAATCACAATCTGATTTTGACTATCCTGTTTATGATGTGCAAATAAATTGACCACACCGATACGGCCATTTTGCAAAGCCGTTGAATGTTTCAGAACTTGATGTGTCCGCATATCATAATAATTTAAAAACAACCGTAACTGAGGACGTATACCAATGTCCTGTTGCTGTCGCCATGCATAATAACGGAATCTTAAACTCCACCACATAATCTCCAGTATAGATTGCGAATCGGGTACTTTGGGCGGTAGTGTCTTGATTTCGGAACCCAATTTAAAATAAACATGAATAGGCTGATGATATTGCTGTGCCTGTTGTTGTAAATAGTGTGCAATCACCGCAAAATCCTGTTCATTTAAACTGGCAATATAATCTGCTGTAACTGTCGATTGATCAGCATTGACAGGATATAAAGCAACAAAAATCGGCGTTTGCCAATTCTGGTGATAATCTCGCCAAGCATTGACTGCAACAATAAGCAAAATCAGCAATAAAATGGTGACTCGAAACATTTTCCAGAAGGAAGATTTTTGCGCTATTAACATCTTCCTAATTTACTTTATTTTTAATCTTTTTCAGATACATCTGGCTGCCATCAATTCTTGTTTCAAACAAATTCAGCATTTTAATTAAGCCAGATAATTTTGCTCGGCCGTAATTGCGTGAATCAAAATCGGGTTTTACCGCAGTAATATATTGCCCGACCACCGACAGATTAGCCCAGCCATTATCGTCAGAATTATCTTTTACAGCTTTATAAATAAGATTTAATGTTGCTCTATCAATGTGTTGGGATTTATTATCCAAGCTTTCTATCGCTTCATTTTTTGCAGCATCTTTTTCTGGTTCTTGTTTCGACAATACATGCGGTTTCACGTCTTCTTTCTTTGTCGGTTCAGATTTAAGCGTCTCTCTCTCTGTTTCCTGCTTGATTTCGTCTTTATCGTCAAGCACAAGATTCTCAATATAGATAAATTTATCGCATGCTTTACGAAAAGCTTCCGGCGTTTTATTGCGTCCGAAGCCATAAACCAATAAACCACTTTCCCGAATCCGTGAAGCAAGTGGTGTAAAATCACTGTCACTGGAAACAATACAAAATCCGTCCAATGCCCCACCATACAGTAAATCCATGGCATCAATGATAAGAATCATATCCGTGGCATCTTTACCTTTGGTATAGGCAAACTGCTGTACCGGCGTAATGGCATGAGGAAGCAATACCTCACGCCAGCTTTTTAACGTTTCACTACTCCAGTCACCGTAGACGCGTTTGACACTTGCTATTCCGTATTTTGCAACTTCTTCCAAAACAGATTGAATTGAGTTTACCGAAGAATTATCCGCATCAATCAAAACAGCAAGTTTTTTCATGTTGTTCCCCTTACAGGAGCCTACTTACTCTCAACCCATTTACCATTTTCATAGATCAATGACCATTTTGTCGCTTTACCTTCAGGCGTTTCTGATGCCACATATTGCGCCTGATTTTTACGGCTAAACTTCAAAATCGCAGGGTTGCCTTCTGGATCGGTATCAGGTGCTGCAAGTAAATATTGAAATTTCGGATCAAGTTGTTCTGCCACACTACGCAATTCAGCAATTTTTGGCGCACGGGTTTCACGTACTTTCGGGAATTTACTCGCTGCCAAAAATAGACCAGCTGCACCATCACGCAAGACAAAGTAATCATCATGCTTGGTAGAACGTAGATGTTCCATTTTAATTGGATCAACACGCGGTGGCGCAGGCTGACCATTTTTCAGGACTTTGCGAGTATTGTCACAGCTATTGCAGGCAAAATATGGACCAAAACGTCCAGTTTTTAGCTGCATTTCGCCATCACATTTATCACAAGGGATGGTCGGTCCATCATAGCCCTTGATTTTAAATTCGCCTTCTTCAACTTCATAGCCTGCACAATCGGGATTATTACCACAGATATGCAATTTACGGCCACCATCAATCACATAGCTGTCCATGGCTGTACCACAAATATGACAGCGTTTTTTCGACATCAGGTCGTCGGTTTCTGCACTGTCATCATCCGATAAGGCCGCCAGTGATTCTACCGGTGTCAGGTTTAATGTCCCTTTACAACGTTCTTTCGGTGGCAAGTTATACCCCGAACAGCCAAGAAATACGCCTGTTGTTCCGGTACGAATCTGCATGGCACGTTCACACTGCGGACAATGCACATCAGGCACTTCTATCGGTTCATTACGACGCATACCATCAACACTTGCAGCAGTGGTTAAACGCTTTTTAAAATCACCGTAAAACGTATCCAGCAGATTCTTCCAGTTTTCTTCACCTGTTGCGACTTTATCCAGTTGCCCTTCCAGATCGGCAGTAAAGGCATAATTCATCAGGTTATTAAAACTTTCATCCAGACGATCAGTGACAATTTCACCCATTTTTTCGGCAAATAGACGGCGGTTTTCCAACTTGACATAACCACGATCCTGAATGGTGGAAATAATCGCAGCATACGTCGATGGACGACCAATACCCCGCTTTTCCAATTCTTTTACCAAAGATGCTTCGGTAAATCGTGCCGGTGGTTTGGTAAAATGCTGAGATGGATCAAGTTTGATTAGTTTTAGTGTTTCACCAACTTTTACCGCTGGCAATAACACATCATCATCAGATTTGTTGGCACCACGTACCCGGGTAAAACCATCAAATACCAGTGTGCGACCTTTGGCTTTGAGTTCAACGCCATTGGCTTCAACCAGAATGGTGGAAGATAAATACTGTGCAGGTGTCATCTGACAAGCCACAAACTGACGCCAGATCAAGTCATATAGACGCTGTGCATCACGTTCAGTTCCACTCAGATCACTACCGCTCAAGGCCACATTGGAAGGACGAATCGCTTCATGCGCTTCTTGTGCACCCGCTTTATTGCCGTAACGATTTGGCTTTTCAGGTAAATATTTTTCACCAAAATTATCGTTAATATGATTACGTACCATATTGACCGCATCATCGCTTAAAAAGGTCGAGTCGGTACGCATATAGGTAATAAAACCACCTTCATATAAACGCTGCGCCAGCATCATGGTTTTTTTCACCGAAAAACCTAAGCGAGTACTGGCTGCCTGTTGCAGTGTTGAGGTGATATAAGGCGCACTTGGATTAACTTTGGTCGGTTTATCTTCACGGCTGACAATCTTGTATTCTGCATCTTTCAATAAGGCTAAAATCGCATCGGCTTCGGCTTTATTTTTTAATTTCAGAGTTTTGCCAGCATGTTTAAATGCTTCTAGGCGGATGGCATCTTTATCTTTTTGTGTATCAGCAAAAATTTCCCAGTATTCTTCCGGAATAAAGGCACGAATTTCCCGTTCCCGTTCCACCACCAGTTTTACCGCAACCGACTGCACCCGTCCTGCGGACAAGCCACGGGCAATTTTCTCCCATAGCAATGGCGACACCATAAACCCGACCACACGATCTAAAAAGCGGCGCGCTTGCTGTGCATTAACCCGATTAATATCCAGACGAGACGGATGTTTAAAGGCTTCCTGAATGGCATTTTTGGTAATTTCGTTAAACACCACACGGCGATAGCGACTGTCATCGCCACCAATCACTTCCTTTAAATGCCAAGCAATCGCCTCTCCCTCTCTATCCAAATCCGTTGCGAGATAAATGGTATCGGCATCTTTGGCCAGTTTTTTGAGATCGGCAACCACATGTTCTTTGCCGGGCAATATCTCATAATGCGCTGCCCAGCCATGTTCCGGATCAACCCCCATTCGGTTGACCAAAGCAGTTTGTGCTTTTTTGGCTTTATCCTCGGCAGTCTGTTTGGTGCGTGTAGCCGCTTTTTTCTCGGTACTTTTTGCACCGCCGCCTGTCGGTAAATCCCGTACATGTCCCACGGAAGACTTGACAATAAATTGTGAACCCAAATATTTATTAATGGTTTTGGCTTTGGCAGGCGACTCCACAATCACCAAAGAACGCCCTTTTGCGCTTTGAGTCGAGTTTTTGTCACGTTGGGAGGTTGTTGCTGTCGCCATAAATTTTTCCAGTGGTTACTGTTGTGTTGCTTGTCGTGCTAATGAATGGAGGAAGTTTTTCATATTTTCAAGTTGTTCACCAGCAAAATCTGCTGATTCATCCCAATATATTCCTACGCAATTGGCCTGCATATCAATAGCATAAATGCCCTTTAGTGTAATCACTTCGCCGTTAAATTGGGGATCACCTTTGACCACAGAAAGTTGGCCTTCCTGATTTACCGCTCGCAATAAAGGGAACTTTCCCTCGGGCACTAAAATACTATAGTACGCTACTATGCTGGCTCGTGTTTCAGATGCCGGAGGAATATTGCTCCATTCAGGTGCAGGAATCAAGCGTGGATGTAATCCCATTTTCCGTGCATGATCACGTAATAGACCCAATGCTTTTTCCCGGGGACTCACTTTTAAGCCAAAAATTGAACCCAGTAAAAATAGTATGATCAAACCTACTACCCAGTAAACGGTATATTCCGAATGCATAATCTCCCCCTTGATCTTTATTAGATTTGCATAAGCACATAGAAAAAGGCAAGTTTTAAATCAAATTTCTTAAAATTAAAAACAGTCACCAATTCATATGTATAATTTCGGCCAAATAAAAACGCCCTATAAGCTGATATATAAGCTTATAGAGCACGTCTCTAATCTGTAAGATGCAACCTCATGGCTACTCCGTACTAATTGGCTTTTTGCAGATCAATCGTATCCAGTAAGATTTGTGCCGATTCGGTGACAAAAGCCTCTTCTTCCGGCAATGGCGGACGTTTGGCTTCTTTCATTTTTGCACGTGCTTCACTGCGAGCATCCAATGCAGCCTGATAACTCTCCCAATTGGCATATGGCGCCAAATTGGTTGCTTTACGACGTGCATTTTCTACTGCGAGCGTTTGTGCTTCCAATGCATTGATTTCCGCTTTACGTTGATCAATGTCTAGTACGACTTTCTTCTCATCAGCCGCTTTTCTGGCAATGCCGACATATTCATCCAGATAGATAAATTGCGGATTTTGACTGCGACGTTGATCTGATTGCTGCTGTAACTGATTTACATAAGGCTTGATCACACCTTCCCGTTTAAACGGTGCAGTAGCGATGGTATCCCATTCCAGCGGATTCTTGGATTTACGCTCTCCGAATTGATCAAAATAAATATCAATCAGTTTCACATCTGGAATGACCCCTTTGTTCTGGGTACTACCACCGGTAATACGGTAAAACTTACGTTGCGTCAAAGTCGCCTGACCATAGGCAAGGCTATCGAGTTGTACCTGAGCCGTACCTTTACCAGTGGTGGTACTGCCAATGATAATGCCACGACCATAATCCTGAATGGCAGCAGAATAAATTTCACTGGCCGATGCCGATGCCAGATTGATCATCACGGCCATTGGACCAGCATACAACTGTTGTCCGCCATCGGTATCTTCAAACACACTAACATTGCCGTTACCATCACGGATTTGTACCACTGGGCCGTCTTTCACCACTTGTCCAATCATTTTGGCCACTTCTTCAAGTGAACCGCCCGGGTTATTGCGTAAATCGACAATCACACCGGCCACATTCTGCTTGGATAAATCGATCAGGGCTTTTGCAGTATCTTCGGACACACTACGATAGTTCTGACCATCACGACGTGCACGATAGTTTAAATAAAATGATGGAATTTCAATCACACCGATTTTTTGCTTTTTGCCCTGATGGGTAACATCAACCACTCGGTAACGTAGGCCGGAATCCTCTTCCTGAATCACATCACGGGTAATGGTCACCAGTCGGGCCTGACTCATCGGTGCACCAGAAGCCACCAGTTTTAAAGTAACTTTGGTGCCTCGTTTACCGCGGATTTCACCGACAATTTCCTGACTCGACCAACCCACCACATCTTTCATGGCCTGACCATCTTGTGCCACGCCGACAATACGGTCACCGGAACGGACTTGTCCTGTTTTACTGGCCGGACCACCATCCACAATGGTTTCGATCTTGGTATAATCTTCATTGCCACGTTCCGGACGAATAGTCACGCCAATCCCTTCAAGCTGTAACGTGGTTTGACGATTTAATTCCATCGCATCAATCGGTGGGTAATAATTACTATGCGGATCGTAAGTTGCCAACATGGCATTTAAAGTTTTTTCCAACACATCATCACTTTTCACCCGGGAGACACGTTCCAGCTGACGTTTATAACGTTTTTCCAGTGTTTGCACCGGGGTTAAATCTTCAGGCGGGGTCAGGTTTTCACCTTGTGCCAGCTCCGGATTATCTTTTAATGCTTGCTGTTTGGCCGCTTCTTCTTCCTTGGTGATGGTGAGCCCAATTAATTGCGAAGTCAGCACTTTATTCCAGAAATCTTTTTGTTCTTGCTTGGTCTTGAAAAAAGGTGCTTTTTCGCGATCGGTATCCAGATACACATTCTTCTGATGTAAATTTTGCGTTTTCTTCAATTCAGCCAGCATATAATGATAATATTCTTGAATACGCGCACGATAAATCGCGTGAATTTCATACGCAGGCTGTAAATTTCCCGTTTTTAATGCCAGACCAAAGCCGGCTGCATATTTTTGTTTGAATTGATCAATCTCACTTTGTAAAAACAAACTATGATCCGGATCCAAACTATCAATATACATGTCAAAAATACGGACTGAAGTATTGGCATCCAATCGCATAGGTAAATAATGCTGGCGATCAACCAGTGTTGCCATCTGACGAGCCACCAATGCCTGTTCCTGTGTTGGCTGAATGGCACCTTGAACAACTTTTGTTTCGGTGGCCGCCATAGCCTCAGACACGACATGGGTAAAAAACAGACCGCCGGTTGCAAGAGCGATGGCACAAGCAATGTGTTGTAACTTCATAATCGATTTATGCTTCCTTTGAGTTATGCACCGATAATACTTTGCGATTTTAGACAATCACTTCTATTATGCTCAAACAATAATGCATTGAAATTTAGAATTTGCTAGTTTTAGCATATTCTCGATGCGGTAAATGTAAAAAATCATTACATTGTGAATTTATTTTTTGCAAAAGATGAATAGAACATGAAGGAAAAGTTATGATTGGTGCGCTGATGCTTGATGTCGCTGGAACAACATTAACCAGTGAAGACATAGAATTATTAAAGGCGCCACAGGTCGGTGGCCTGATTTTATTTGGCCGTAATATTGAATCACCAGAACAAGTTCGCGCCCTCACCGATCATATCCGTCAAATCCGTCCGGAAATTCTGATTGCGGTTGATCAGGAAGGTGGACGAGTACGCAGACTCAAACCGGAACATGGCTTTAGTAACATTCCAGCCATGGGACGTTTAGGTGAGCTTTATCTGACGCAACCCGAATCTGCACGTGAACTGGCGCATGCCTGCGGCTGGCTGATGGCGAGTGAAGTGCTTGCAGTCGGCATTGATTTTAGTTTTGCCCCAGTACTGGACATTGACGATATCAGTGATGTGATTGGGGATCGGGGCTTTGCCAAAAATCCTCAGGATATTATTCCGCTGGCCCGCGCCTTTATGCAAGGCATGAAACAGGCAGGCATGGCAACCACTGGTAAACACTTCCCCGGTCATGGTTCTGTCAAGGCTGATTCGCATGTCGCTGCCGCCATCGATAGCCGCAGTTTTGCAGAGATCGAAGCACATGACATGTTGAGCTTTAAGGCATTGATACCTGAGCTGGATGCGATCATGCCGGCACACGTGATTTATGAAAATATTGATCCCAACCCTGCGGGTTTCTCACAATTCTGGATTCAAAAAATCTTAAGGCAACAACTCGGTTTTGATGGCGTTTTGTTCTCCGATGATTTATCCATGCAGGCTGCCTGTGTCGCAGGAGGCGCCGATGCCCGTATTCGTGCTGCCTTACATGCTGGTTGTGACATGGGCTTGGTCTGTAATGACCGTAACGCAGCCTGTATCGCGCTGGAAGGTTTACACGATCTTGAGTTACCAAACCAGAGCAGATTGGAAAAAATGCGTGGACAGATTCCGCCACTTGAAATTAGAGGGGCGCTTGATTTGGGTGAACAATGGCAAAAAACCAAAACTAAAATTGAACAATTTGTAGAAAGCTTATAAAGTACAAAATGATGTCAATTCGTGATGAATTGGCATTCCATCTAGGGCTTGTTGAAATTTGATCTTTGCTATGAAAAATGAGAAAAATTATGGCTTAGACAAGGCAACCAGTGTGGACAATATGTGTATATTGGCAAGCTGGTTAACGCAGTATAAGTCTAATTTAGCCATTTTTCATGCAAAAATAGAACATAAAATGCCTTATTTCTAGCTTAAATTTAATATGTGATTAATTCTCAACAGGCCCTAATACAGCAAAACAACAAAATATCGTCACAGGATCGACATGACACAATCACATTTATCCAAACCACTACGCTCAAAGCACCGTCATATTTCATTCACTGCACATTATACCGGCTATCGTTGGTATATGATGGGTATTTCCCATCCTGCCTTTGCCACCACACAAGGCAAGTTTTTAACCGGTCTGTTACAACCTATTGAAGCTGGTGCAGAACGAATTATTGGTGGCAGTATCCGTACCACCCTGCAACAACGCCACACCCTGATTGATACAACACTGGCTGACCTACTGGCACAACACCCAAACTTACAGGTCATAGAAATTGCAACAGGTTTATCACCCCGTGGCTGGCATTTCCGCAAACATTATCCGGGTTTGACCTATATCGAAGTCGACTTGCCCAATATGGCAAGAATCAAAAAACAGGCCTTACAAAAAGCCGGTCAACCTGATGCACAAGTCTTGGCAATTGATCTGTTTACACCACAGATTCAGGACATGTTTAAACATCTGGATCATGATGCGCCATTAGTCATCATCAGTGAAGGACTGGTAAATTATTTTGATAAAGCTGCGTTGAAAACCTTGTGGACTACACTTGCAGAATATGGAGGTAAGTTTAATCACTTTTACTATTTAACCGACTTATGCCCTGAACCCGTTCAACATCCCTTGGCAAATCTGGTCTGGAATAGCAGCAAATTATTAAAGTTCTTATCCAAGAGCGCATTTAGCTTCCATTTCACCACACCCGATGAGGTCCAAGATTTCTTTCTAAATTGTGGTTATCATCAGGTCAGTATTCAACAACCTAGCCAGAAAGATCACAAATCATCAACAATACATCTTGGAGATTTTGTCTGGGTGGTATTGGCTGAAATCTAAAAGCTGAACACTAAAAAATCAGGTTGGATACTGGGTCAAGGCTTATGGTGTATGTAGCATTTCACATCCACCATAAGCCAAAACGGATTAAACAGATCGTTTTGTTTGTTCTATCGCCTGTTTTTGTGCGGCAATATATCGCAATAAACGCTCTGCAAGCTCAAAACTGCCATGTTTAAATAATATTCGCAGTTGATGTGCTTTCAACTCAAAAATCAAACATTCAATCGAAAATTCGCCCTGCTCATCCGTCAGAGATAACGACATATCTCTTGCATAGCGGGCAACTTGCTGTGTTTTATCCACGTCTTTTATCTCAAGCAATACACCAAAAAAATTGATGTTGATAATATCTACGTTTGCAGTCAAATCCGAATGACGATAAGACATGTAAGTATGTGGTTGTTTGACCTTGATACGCTCTTCTCCACGGCGTTCCATTAAATGCATCTGGGCACGGGACATCGGAATAATCCCTTCCAGATGCTGGATTGGATCACCACGTAAAAAAGCACTAAACAAATTCATGGTTTCTTTACGACGTTGCAATTGTGGTACATGATCAGCACCCGCAATCAGGGCAAATTCCATATCCGGACATTGCAAGGCAAAATGGGCATTTTCAAATGGCAGAGTAAAACTGTCATATTGCCCAGCAGCCACCAGCACTTTACAGCTCGGTGCAGGCACACTATGTAACCGTAATAGGCGATTGCAATTGATTTCATAGCGTAATTGTTCTGTCGTGGTAAATTCCGACATTTGCTGAAAAAACAATCGCTTTGCTGTGGGTGACATGCGCGTTTGATCCAGTTTGGCATGGTTGACCAGATACAAAATCACGGCCTGCCCAAACTCCTGCATTCGACCTTCCTGCATCAGCTTTAACGATTCTTCCAGAATCATGCGCCAACTGGGTCGGGTCTTTTGCATCACGCCCATCAACACCATACGTTCAACCAATTCCGGGCGTTGATCAGCGAAATGTGAAGCCACTACAGAGCCTAAGGACATGCCCATCATGGAGACTTTTCTGATTCCCATGGCATCAAGCCAAATCCCCAGCATATGCGATAAATCGGGAAGCTCCAGAATTGCTGCCGAAGCGCCGCTGTCCTTATTGTAAATTTGTTGATTGGCACCCATTGACGGTAAGTCGATCAGGATCACTGGCCCACATTGAAATAATTGTTCAACACAATATTTATAAGAATTAAAGTTTTGAAATGCCCCACCAACAATGACAATCGGTGTTTTATGTATGGTTTCGGACTTTGCAATCGCCAAATATTCAACTTTCCAACCGTCTAACCAAAACTCCCTGACTGGCTGCTTAAATACATCCCGATGATATAACTCGAAAAAATCTGTTGGATTAATCTCAATAGATTGTTTTGCCCGATCCTTAGCAATACTATTCACTATGCCCTCCCAGCCTTGTATAAGTCATTTATACAAGTGATTGCTCCTTTATTTAACGTCATCTCAACGTAAATATAGGCTTGTTATTGTTTACATCGACGTGCTGATTGACTCAATCTGACCACCAAAGCAAGATTCCTTTTCCTGTTTTGATCAACACGGCTCTTTTATATTTCGTTTAACTATAACATAATCAATATTGAAAGTGTCTTGATTTTCATAAAGTCTGATAAACTGCATATGGTATGTTTTTTAACAGCAAACTTTTTTAGGTTTCTTTCTTTAGATTTCTAACTTTAAGTTTCTAAGTGATTTTTATCACATGTCATTCATCAAAAAATTTTTGGGTCAATCATGAGTGAGTCTATTCAACACTATATGTCGCAAATCGGAAAGCAGGCGCGTCTTGCTTCGCGCCAATTGGCGGGCTTGGCGACTGATGCAAAAAATAATGCATTATCAGAAATTTATACTGCACTAGAGAATAACCAACACTTTATTCTTGCTGCCAATAAAATTGATATGGACAATGGTCATGCCAAACAGCTTGAACCGGCATTACTGGATCGACTAGAACTGACGCCTGCACGCTTTCAGGCGATGTTAAACGGACTCAAAGATGTGATTGCACTGACAGACCCGATTGGTGTAATTACGGATTTGGCCTATCGCCCGTCTGGTATTCAGATTGGTAAAATGCGTGTGCCGCTAGGTGTGATCGGCATGATTTATGAGTCCCGTCCAAATGTCACACTGGAAGCTGCATCACTGGCGCTCAAATCCGGTAATGCCATCATTTTACGTGGCGGTTCCGAAGCCATTGAATCAAATAAAGCCATCGCACAGGCGATTCAACATGGTTTAAAAATCGCGGGATTACCGCAACAGGCTATTCAGGTGATTGAAACCAGTGATCGTGCCGCTGTAGGCGAATTGATTACCATGACGGAATTTGTGGATGTGATTGTGCCACGTGGCGGCAAAAGCCTGATTGAACGCATTAGTCGTGAAGCACGTATTCCTGTGATTAAACATCTTGATGGTAACTGCCATGTCTTTGTAGAGCGTCAGGCTGATCTACACAAGGCATTGCCGATTGCTCTCAATGCCAAAACACATCGTTACGGTGTTTGTAATGCGATGGAAACGCTGCTGGTGGATTCACCTGTGGCAGAAGAATTTTTGCCATTGATTAGCGAACTATACGCAGAAAAAAATGTGGAACTTCGAGGCTGCCCAGTGACACGCAATATTCTGGGTCAGGAAATCAAGGCAGCAAGTGAAGAAGACTGGTACACCGAATATCTGGGTCCTGTTCTGGCGATTAAAGTGGTGGCCGATATTGATGAGGCAATTGCACATATTAATCAATATGGTTCACATCATACCGATGCCATTATTACCGAGAACTATACTCAGGCGCGTAAATTCCTGACGCAAGTCGATTCCAGCTCAGTCATGGTCAACGCGTCTACACGCTTTGCTGATGGTTTCGAATATGGTCTTGGTGCAGAAATCGGGATTTCAACCGATAAAATCCATGCCCGTGGTCCAGTGGGACTGGAAGGTTTAACTTCACAGAAATGGATTGTTTTAGGCGATGGGCAAATTCGTCAATAAAGCCGTTCTTTTGTATTTTTCGGGTCCTAAAGTATTGCTTTAGGACTTTTTTATATGCGAAACGGGTTTCAATGTTCGGCTTAAGTCTAATAAAGCCATAATAATGACATGGATTTATTCAGTTTTTAGGGTATTCATACAAGAATTAATCCCTATTAAAATTAAAAATAATATTTTATAACAAATAATTAGTAACAAAAAATCCAGAACCTAAAAATTTAAATGATGCTAAAGTCTAATCACCCAAAGTCTAGCTTGTCGCATTTTACCAGAGCATGTTTAATAGGACTCGTTCTGACCGGGAACGATTACATTACCAGTCCATAACACGCCTATGGAACGTAGGTCATTTGATATTCTATCCAATAGCAGATTGACCTACATAAGATTTGAAAGTTTTGTTTTTTTAGGGATAACTGACTGTGTCTAATATACTTGTAATCAATTGTGGTTCATCTTCCATTAAATATGCACTTTTACTTGACGATCATGACTACCGTATTTACGGTCTGGCAGAGAATCTGGGTACGCCAAATGCACGTATTTCAGGGATCACCGAAGGTCAGGAAAAATTTGAAGTCGAACTCGGTCAGGCAGATCATAAACAGGCACTTGAAGTTGCCATGGAACGCTTGAAGAAATTTCATTTCGATGCCATTGGACACCGTGTGGTCCATGGTGGTGAATTGACTGAAGCACAATTGATTGATCAGGATGTGATTGACCATATCAAAGCCACCTCTGCGCTGGCACCCTTGCATAATCCTGCACATCTGGTCGGTATTGATGCAACCTTAAAAATGTATCCTGATTTACCGCAGGTTGCTGTATTTGACACAGCATTCCATCAAAGTATGCCGGAAAAAGCCTACCATTATGCGATTCCGAAAAAGCTATATGAAGAACATGGTGTACGTCGCTATGGTTTCCACGGCACGAGTCATGCCTATGTCAGCGAACGAGCATCGACACTGGCTGGTCAAAAAAATCAGGGCGGCTGGCTGATTGCACACTTGGGGAATGGCAGTTCAACCTGTGCCGTATGGAATGGACAAAGTCTGGATACCAGCATGGGTTTAACCCCGCTTGAAGGGCTGTGTATGGGCACCCGTAGTGGGGATGTTGACCCGAGTCTGCATCATTTTTTAGCAAAAAATCTGGGTTGGGATCTGGACCGTATTGATCGCATGCTTAATCGTGAAAGTGGTTTATTGGGACTTTCCGGTCTTTCCAATGATATGCGTACCCTGATTGACGCATCAGAACAGGGAAATCATGATGCGACGCTGGCCATTGAAGTGTTTGTCTATCGTCTGGCCAAATCACTTGCTGCAATGAGCTGTGCGCTACCACAAATCGACGGTTTGATCTTTACCGGTGGTATTGGCGAAAACTCCGCCTATATCCGCGAGAAAGTAATCAAATCTTTACCGCACTTTGGTTTTAGTCTGGACAGTGAAAAAAATAAAACTCGTGGTCAGGAAATCCGCATCGATGCAGGTACAGGTCCAATGATCTGGATCATTCCAACCGACGAAGAAAGTCGTATTGCACAGGAAACTAGGCAGGTTGCGTTAAATGCACTTGAAACCGCATAATTCAAAACATTTTGATCGTTAAAATTCAATAGGTGCATTTTTATATGCACCTATCTTGTTAGAAAAAATAGGAAGATTTCATGAAAACATTTTTATTGGTACCGACAGCTGAAGGGATTGGACTGACCTCTGCATGCCTGGGCATGATACAGGCTTTTGATTGTATCGGCGTAAAAGCCAACTTTTTAAAACCATTTGCGCAAGAAAAAAACAATAGTATTAGCCGAACTTCCGCACTAATTTCCCATATTTATCAACGTCCGCAAGTCAATCCAATTAGCCATGAAAAAACCAGTCATATGGTCGGCATTGGTGAAATGGATGAACTCCTCGAAGAAGTGGTCAGCCTGCATCGCCATGTTTCTAAAGATCATGAAGTTATGTTGGTAGAAGGTCTGGTGCCAAATGCCAGCCAAAGCTATACCTCTCAACTGAATGCAGCGTTGGCACAAGCACTGGATGCACGGGTGATTCTTATCAGCACCGCAGATTTGAACAATCCCGAATTAACCGCAGAGATTGTCGATAGCCATTTACGTCCGTTTGGTGGTGCAAATGCACATCGTACCGCTGGCGTGCTATTTATGCGCAGCAAAGGTTTATCTGCCGAAAATGCACAAATCCCGGTGGCAACAGATCAGGGGTTACGTTTAACCAGCCAGATTGAAGGTTTTACCTCTGCTTTACAACGTTTTTCTCCGTTATTAGGTAGCCAGCAATTTCCGATTATCGGTCTGGTGCCGTTTAGCCCGACCTTGAGTGTGCCGCGTACACTGGATATTGCCGCTGCCATTCAGGCAACATGGATCAATGAAGGAAATGCTGCGCAAAGCCGTGTACAGCACAGCACACTGATCAGTGGCCGTATTGAACATGAACTGGATAAATTGGTGGCAGGCGAACTGCTGGTTGCCTCCAGTGATCGTAGTGATGTGGTTCTGGCAAGTAGTGTTGCCGCGCTTAGTGGCGTTCCGCTTGCAGGGATTGTATTGTCCAATAGCCACAACAATCCTGACACTGCAATTCATGGCTTCGTCCAGCAAGCCTATAAAGCAGGCTTACCGGTTATGTCTACCGTTCTGGACAGCTTTCAAGCCATGCAAAATATTCAGAATATTGCCAATGAAGTCCCGATTGATGATATCGAACGTGCCGAGCAAGTCACCCGTTTTGTTTCCAGCCATATTGATTTTGACTGGTTAAAACAGGAATGTGATATTGAAAGCACACCACGCCTGTCCCCTTCTGCCTTCCGTCATGAACTGGTACAAAAATCTATTGCAGCAAAAAAACGTATTGTCCTGCCAGAAGGTGCCGAACCGCGTACCATACAGGCAGCGGTAATCTGTCAAAATCGTGGTATTGCCCAATGCGTACTGCTGGCAAAACCAGAAGAAGTTCAGGAAGTTGCCAAAGCACGTAATATTGAATTGCCTGCTGATCTGGAAATTATTGATCCTGACAATATCCGTGCAAACTATATTTCCGCCATGGTTGAACGTCGTAAAGGTAAACTCAACGATTTACAGGCCAATGAACAATTACAAGATACCGTGGTACTCGGCACCATGATGCTGGCACTGGACGAAGTCGATGGTCTGGTTTCCGGTGCAGTTCACACCACTGCCAATACCGTACGTCCGGCATTCCAGCTGATTAAAACCGCCCCTGACTATTCACTGGTATCGTCTATCTTCTTTATGCTGTTACCAGATGAAGTTTATGTTTATGGTGACTGTGCCATCAACCCGGATCCAAATGCCGAAGAACTGGCTGAAATTGCGATTCAATCTGCCGATTCTGCATTGGCCTTTGGTATTGAGCCCCGCATTGCCATGATCAGTTATTCAACCGGCGATTCCGGTGCAGGTGCAGGCGTTGACAAAGTACGTCAAGCCACCCAGATCGCACAGCAACGTCGTCCGGATTTATTGATAGATGGCCCATTACAATATGATGCTGCCTCGGTGGAAAGTGTCGGCAAGCAAAAAGCACCGAATTCCAAAGTTGCCGGTCAGGCCAATGTCTTTATTTTCCCAGACTTAAATACCGGTAATACCACCTACAAGGCCGTACAACGTGCTGCCAATGTGGTCAGCGTTGGTCCGATGCTGCAAGGCTTGAACAAACCGGTCAATGACTTGTCTCGAGGTGCATTGGTAGATGACATCGTATTTACCATTGCCCTGACTGCAATTCAAGCAACACAAAGTTAATATCTGATTAGGCGGCGATGTTTGACATCGCCATATCTCTAAAAAAATCAATTGATGAATAAATCATCAATTGATTTTTTATACAAATGCTCTTATAGTAGACAGTGACACAATCTCAGGATTTTTTTCCTTTTATGAATATTGAACCATCGCCCGCACATAAACCTAGTTTAGATGCAGTTTCAGATAAACATTCACAAATTAAAACATGCTTACATGTTGTTCAAGAAGCTCTTCTTGATGTTAAAGCAAAAGATATCATTGAATTCGATGTTTCGAATATCAGCAGTGTATCCGATGCCATCGTGATTGCGAGTGGCACTTCTACACGCCATGTCAAAGCACTGGCCGACAATGTCGCAGAAGAAGCACGTAAAGCCGGTTTTCGTCCAATTGGAATTGAAGGTGAACGTGATGCCGAATGGATTTTAATTGATCTCGGCTTTGTCGTCGTTCATGTCATGTTACCCACTACACGTAAATTTTATGACTTAGAAAGTCTGTGGCGTCCAGCCCCAGCAGAACAATTTAGTTAAATCTCTGCGTTACTCAATATGCGATCTTTATTGATCGCATATTCCCCTCCCTTATTGTCTCTCTATCTCACGATATTATTTTATCGGATAGTATCTGATGTGTTCTTGCCAATGCCCGTTTATCAAATTGTGGTCGATGATTTTTACGTCTTCCCCGGAAAGCATCAGTACTTCGCTATATTCTCGACTTAACAATAAACCCTTTTGCGGCACAACCTCATATTTAATTATCAGGATAAATATCTTTCAAAGGATATAACTTTACGGTTTCTTTCCAGCGACCACGAATTAAGTCACGCTGAATGATTGCCACCTGATCATCACCTCTCATGGCATCTTCTATTGATTCTGACACTAAAACCAAACCTTTTTGGGGTAGGACAGCATATTCCCGTTTTGCATGATAACAACATCCACCTTTACTAAATGTAATAATTCGCTGGCGTTTTGGATCGACTTGAAACATACCCAAGTTTTCATAGGTTAAATCACTTAATTCCTGACTAAACACAAACTTGTTTCTATTTTTATGATAAACATAAACCTCATAACTTGGACCATTATAGGGGCCATTATTACCACTGCGAATGGCAATATCCTCAGTGCCGTCAAAATTAAAATCCCCAAACATTAATCCACTTTGATCGCCATACATTGGCGTTTCACCTAAAGTCGGCTGCCGATCCTCGGGTAAATAGAAATTTAAATCTTCGGATGCAAATTGCTGAAAAACTTTTGTTTTGCCTTTTTGGTATAAGACAATCTTTGCTTCACCGCCACACTTATCTTCTTCACATGCTACATCAATACGAACATCATAAATTTGGGAAGCATCGGTAATCAAAAAAGATTCAGCCTGAGCAATGGAGAACAATCCCACACACATTATGCCAATCATCAGCTTCAATATCATGTTGCTACCCCTCATGCCATCCAAATCATCACCCATTTTTAACATATCATTATCAATATAAAAATCTTCGTCTTAAATATTTTTCCTACAATCGCATGTCTATCCATAAACGATTTAAACGACTTTTCAGATAACAGCATTTATTAAATTTTCCATAAAAAAGCCATCCGAAGATGGCTTAATATAGTGCTATATTCTCAATCAGCTATCAATGCCCGGTACCATTAATGGCTTTGGTCATATCTTCAACTACTTTCTTGGCATCACCAAATACCATCATGGTTTTTTCGTTATAGAACAAGTCATTGTCCAGTCCGGCATAACCTGTTGCCATGGAACGCTTGATCACCATAATGGTTCGTGCCTTATGCGCTTCCAGAATCGGCATACCATAAATCGGTGAGCTCGGATCATCTTTGGCGGCCGGATTAACCACGTCATTTGCCCCGATCACCAACACCACATCGGTTGCCGGAAAGTCGGAATTGATTTCGTCCATTTCCAGAATGTCTTCATAAGGCACATCTGCTTCGGCAAGCAAAACGTTCATGTGACCCGGCATACGACCTGCAACCGGATGAATGGCAAAACGGACTTTGACACCTTGCTCTTTAAGCACGTTGGCCAGTTCTTTCACTGCATTCTGCGCACGGCCCTGTGCCATACCATAACCCGGCACAATCACCACACTGTCGGCATTTGACATCAGGAAGCCAGCATCATCGGCAGAACCGGAACGATAGTTGCGCTGTACCTGTTCACCACCAGCATTACTACTGGCAACTGCTGCACCGCCCATCGCACCGCCAAACAACACATTGATGATGGAACGGTTCATGGCTTTACACATGATATAGGACAGAATTGCACCGGAAGAACCAACCAGCGAACCAGCAACAATCAGCATGTTATTTTCAAGGGTAAATCCAATCCCTGCGGCTGCCCAACCCGAGAAAGAGTTCAGCAAAGACACCACCACCGGCATATCGCCACCACCAACCGGGGCAATCCACACCCAGCCAAATGCCAGTGCCAATACAGTCATCGCCCAGAAGGCATTGATGTTGCCTGTAGTAAAGAAATAGAAACCACAGACCAGCATTGCCAGAAAGATGATCGCTTGCACCGGTTTAACCCAGCCACCCGAGATGGTTTTGGCCCATTTTTTCGCAGCCAGTTTACCATAAGCAAAGACTGAAGCCGTAAAGGTAATCGCACCAACAAAACAACCCACAAACAACTCAAATAAATGGACTTTATTCATGTGTGCATGTTGTACGCCTGCCATATCAAGTGCCGCACCATTTTCTGCAAACAAGGCAAGCAGTTGGTTGTTATGCAGAATCGCAGCGATGGCAATTAGAACTGCTGCCAATCCCACCAATGAATGCATCAGTGCCACAGTTTCCGGCATTTGCGTCATCGGTACGGTACGGGCACGGGCAATCCCCACCACAGCACCCAACACCATGGCACCGACAATCATCCAGATCACTGGATGATCGGCAACAAAGAATGTGGTGATCACGGCAATCGCCATGGCGATCATACCGTAACGGTTACCGGCAATCGCTGTTTTTGGTCCAGATAAACCACGCAAGGTCAAAATAAAGAGTACGGCACCGATCAGGTAGAACCAATCCGCATAGCCTTTCATAAAATCATGAATAAACTCCATCAGTTATCCCTCTTTTTTCTTTTGCTTTGGCTTAAACATTTCCAGCATGCGTGCCGTCACGGCAAAGCCACCAAAAATATTGATACTTGCCAGAAAGACTGCTATTGCACCTAGCACACTGACCACATTAATACTTTGAAATGCCACACTGCCCTCGACACCCAGCACAGGCAATCCAACCGTCTGAATCATCGCACCCACAATAATGATCGAGGACAAGGCATTGGTCACCGCCATCAATGGCGTATGCAATGCAGGTGTAACCCCCCAAACCACGTAATAGCCAACAAAGATGGCAAGCACGAAAATTGTAATCGTTTCAACCATGAGGAATCTCCCTAACCACGTTTCAGCAGGACTTGACCGCCATGCGTGACCAATAATGCTTTTTGAATTTCATCGTCCTGATTCAGTTTTAATACTTTATTTTCATCAAATAAAGTTTCAATGAAGTTCAATACGTTGCGTGCAAAGAGTGCCGAGGCTTCAGTAGCAACTGTCGAAGGAATATTCGGCACACCCAGAATCTTGACACCATTTTCAGTGCTCACGGTTTCACCGACCTTGGAGCCTTCAACATTACCACCACTTTCCACCGCCATGTCCAGAATGACCGAACCGGGCTTCATTTTGGCCACTGTTGCCGCATGAATTAAACGTGGTGCATTGCGACCGGGTAACAAAGCTGTTGTTACCACGATATCGGCATTGGAAACTGCCTTATCGACAATCGCTGCCTGATCCTGAATATATTGTTCACCCGGGGTCCAGCCATAACCATTTTTAGCCGCATCATCCGCCCGTTGTTGCTCTTCTGCCGACATGGGTACGTCAAGCCATTTTCCACCTAAAGACTCAACCTGCTCTTTGGCCGTTGGACGTAAATCGGTTGCTTCAACCACTGCGCCAAGACGTTTTGCTGTGGCAATCGCTTGCAAACCGGCAACGCCAACCCCCATGATCACCACGCGGGCAGGTTTTACCGTACCGGCAGCAGTCATTAACATGGGGAATAAACGCTGATATTCATTTGCAGCAAGCAACACCGCCTTATAACCTGACAGGTTTGCCTGAGATGACAACACATCCATATTTTGCGCACGGGATAAAGTTCGTGGTAATAATTCAAGCGCAAATGCAGAGACATTCTGACTGGCAAAACGATCCAGTTCCGGATTGCGATAGGGATCAAACGTTGCCACAACAATACTTTTGGCTTCCAATTGTGAAATTTCGTCGCCATGTGGTGCACGAACTTTCAATACAATTTGACTGCCCTGATAGGCATTGTCGGTGATTTTAGCACCTGCCTGTTCATAAGCACTGTCGATATAAGCGGCTTTTACACCGGCACCACGTTCAACCACTACCGTATGTCCGGCACTGGTCAGTTTTTTTACTGTTTCTGGTGTCGCTGCCACACGGTGTTCACCCGTGAGGGTTTCGGTTGGGATTCCGATCTGCATGAGCATTCCTCAAGCTAATTTACGTAGTCAAAGTATCATCCGTACTGTATCAGCACGAGATACTTCCCCCATTATGAATATTCGATGATCGATTCTAATATGATTTCAAAAATAAATACTACCCATTATTTAGATAATAAATACCATTCATTCATAAATCATAGTGCTAAAATAAACTAAAATTTCCTATAATTTTAAGGTTTGCCCCATTAAAATAAGTACCCTCGTATAAGGATAGACTCTTGAAATCTCTACATTGGGGTGCCAGCTTTGCGTTAATCGCAGCCTTTTTGGTTGCCAGTAAAGCAATTTTTATCAAGCAAGCCTATGCACTGTCTCCCTTGGTCAATGCCACCAACCTGCTTACTCTACGCATGTTGACTGCCCTGCCTTTCTTTATCCTGCTGATTTATTTCGCTCCAAAGCATAAAAACAATCTTTTGCTTAAGGATTGGCTGCTTTTAGTTTTTGCCGGTCTATTAGGCTACTACTTTGCCAGTTGGCTGGATTTTGTTGGCTTGATGTACATTAGTGCTTCATTAGAAAGGATTATTTTATTTTTATATCCAACGCTAACAGTTTTAGCCTCAACAGTCATTTTTAAACACAAATTATCCTTAAAAATCTGGCTGGCTATTTTGCTTAGTTATAGTGGTACAGTGATTGTAATGCTGGCCGAGCACCATGGTACAGGTTTTGGTCAAAATATCTGGCTGGGATCAAGTTTGGTCTTTGCCAGTGCGATTGCTTTTGCAGCCTATTTATTAATGACACCCCGATTGATTGAGCGATTTGGTTCGTGGCGGTTTACCGGACTGGCCATGACCGTTGCCTGTCTCGGAACCATTGTGCACTATATGCTTGCCACATCACATCCGGTCACCACATTAATGTCACTCCCCGTGGCTGTTTATGGCTATGGGATTGCCTTGGGATTTTTTGTCACGGTATTACCCACAATTTTACTGATGCAAAGTATTGTCCACATTGGCCCATCACGGGCGGCAATGATTGGTGCAGGCGGGCCAATTTTTACCATTATTCTGGCTGTCATCTTTTTGAATGAACAACTCAATGGCTGGCAATGGGTAGGCTGTGCCCTCAATATTATCGGTGTCTTGATAGTGAGCTTTTCCAGCAAAAAAACTTGAGTCCTCTGCTGTTTATGCCACACTATCCCCATTGAAATTTTGACTTTATTTGCTATGAATATTCAGGTCGTTGCCCCGAGTGCATGTGTAGATGCAGAACCGATTCAACTTGCACAGCAACATTTACAACAATTTGCTGTAAATGCAATTTTATCGCCACATATTTTTGCCCAGCATCGTTATCTGGCAGGCAGTATCGAGCAACGTATCAGTGATTTAAAACAGGCTTGTGAGGATCCGAACATTGGCGCAATCTGGTGTGGCCGTGGTGGTACTGGTGCGGCACAGTTATTACCTTATCTGGATCGCTGGATTTTAAATAAACCCATCATTGGCTATTCTGACAGTACTGTTTTACTCAATGAGGTGGCAAGACTGGGCGGGCAGGCTTTGCATGCACCGGTTTTTCAGGAAATTGCCGTTAAAAATCTTAATGACGTCATGCAGATTTCCAGTAATGCGCAGGAAGTGCTGGCTTTACTCAATCCTGTGTTGCAACAACAAAAAAATCATTATCCAGTTCAGCCTCTTAATACACATGCACAATCGACAAAAACCATATCTGGGAAAATACTAGGCGGCAATTTGGCCACCTTATGCAGTTTGCAAGGTACACCTTGGGCGTTGCGACTGGATCAACACAGTATTTTATTGCTGGAAGATGTCGGTGAACCGTATTATCGGCTGGAACGCTTACTGATACAGCTATTGCAAAGTATTGATTTAAAAAATCTTCAAGCTGTAGTATTAGGTGATTTCTATCACTGTCCACAAAAAAATGTACCGCAAAGTATTGCCGAAATTTTTGCAGAACATCTAGATCCACTCAAAATTCCCACGTATCTGGGTGACTGGTTTGGTCATGGTGAAAGTAATCGTCCATTCTGGATTGGGAAAACTGGAGAAATTGATCCTAAGCATTTGGTCATCTAAAATATTTATTACTCTATTTCTTCCCAATATTCATGGGCTTGTGGATCCTGAGCAAAAACATCTTCCGGATTACGCAATGGGCAATTATCCAGTGATAAGCAACCACAACCAATACACCAATCTAGTTGAGTTTGCATATTTTGTAAAAGCTGAATTTTTTCTTCGAGTTGCTGTTGCCAGCGAGAAGACATCTTTTGCCAATCTGCCTTGCTCGGTGCTTTACCTAGAGGTAAATCTTGAAAGGCCTGCTGAATATCCTGTAAAGATAAACCCACGCGCTGGGCAACTTTAATCAATGCTAAACGGCGTAACATATGCCGTGCATAACGACGCTGATAGCCATTGGTACGCATACTCTGAATCAAATCTTTCTCTTCATAAAAACGAATGGCCGAAACGGTTAAACCACTACGTTTTGCCACATCACCAATCGTCATTAAATCCTGTGCTGTTTTTTGCAAAAAAGTCTTGACCTCAAGTTAGCTTGAGCTTTGATACTAGCAACAATTTTTAAAACTGACTATCTTTCTCATGTTAAACCATACAAAAAGCCTGATTCAGATCGAAAATCCAAAAACACTTTATGATCCAACACAATATGCCTATTCACACATGACCCGTATTCGCTTAAAAGATGTGGAAGAAATTATCCATATTGCAGGACAAGGTGGTGAACACCTGTCTGGCCATATGCCCTTTTCATTTGAGCAGCAATGCGATGGCGTATTTTATAATATTCAACAGGCATTAAACATAGCTCAACTTGACTGGGCAAATATCGCAAAAATGACAATTCTGGTGGTTGAGCATGATCGGCAAAAGCATCTCAAACTCATTGCGTGCATGCGACACTATTTTCAACAGAATCGTTTTCCAGCCTGTACTTTAATTCCTGTACAATCGCTGGCATTACCCAATATGCTGATTGAAATTGATGCCACTGCATACCGCTTTACCCCACATTGATTAGGCAAAAATATGGCGACCTCTTCTCAGACCGGTTTAACAACCGCAACACTCTGGCTCATGGCTGCGGCATGTGGTTTATGTGCAGGTGCAAATTATTTTAATCAGCCGCTGATTCATTCGATTCAACTACATTTTGCAGTCAGTTCGGCACAGGCACAACTCACCGTGACTTTTGCTCAGGTGTCTTATGCGCTTGGGTTATTACTGCTGGTACCGCTGGGTGATTTGCTCAAAAAACATATTTTTATTCCCTTATTGATGTGTCTAGCTGCGGTTGGATTGTTGATCAGTGCATTTGCCCAGAATATTTATATGCTGTGGTTTGGTACAGCCATGACCGGCCTGTTTACCATTGCTGCACAGGTACTGATTCCCTTATCTGCTGCACTGGTGGAACCTAAAAAAACCGGTGCCGTCATCGGTTTTTTGATGAGCGGCTTATTTATCGGGATTTTACTTTCAACCAGTCTGGCTGGATTATTCTCCAATTTATTTGCTTGGAATACGGTATATTGGCTCAGTGCCATTATTTTACTGATTTTAACTGCACTGCTTCGTCCCCGTTTACCTCATACTGCCACCATTCAACTGCGTTATGTTGCCATGTTTGGCACCATGCTTGAACTGATTCGTTCAGAACCGCGTTTACGCATCCGTGCCGGCGTAGGTGCATTTGCTTTTGCCTCAATGAGCACCTTGTTTTCCACCATGGCCTTGTTATTGTCCAGATCACCGTTTAATTTTTCCGATTTTCAGATTGGTTTAATTGGTTTGACCGGGATTGTTGGTGCAGTTTTTGCACAATTTGCCGGAAAACTGGCTGATCGAGGCTATGCACGACAACTGACGATATTCGGCATTCTGATATTATTGTCGAGCTGGATATTTATTTATCTAAGTCAATATTATGTGGTGGCATTTATTCTTGGTTTTACCACCATTAATCTTGCCATTTCGATGTTGCACATTACCAATATGAATATTATTTATCAGTTACGGGATGATGCTAAGTCCCGGTTAAATTCCATTTATATGACCTTATATTTTATCGGCGCAGCATCAGGCTCGGCACTGGGTATTTTTGCTTGGAATCAGGGTGGTTGGGTAATGACCTGTATGGTGGGGATAGGTCTAGCTTTGCTCAGTGGTAGCTTTGCAATTGTTGACCTGATTAAATATCCAAAACGTTTATAATTAGCACTAGATGGGGTGAGTCATTATTTCAATTTAGTTTTCAATTTTATGTTTAAACCTGAGGCAATCGGCGATCCTCTGCCGATTAGCCCAGATTTAGTTTTATCGCTGTTCAAACCCTGTTTGAGCCTTTATTTTCCTATCGCTTCCTCCCCTGTTGTCATGATGTGAATGCCCTCCCCCAGAGCACCACATCAGTTACTGCAATGTTTATGCTGTTGATCTAAAATATTCTGATCTGCAGCGCCACGCTCTACCACAAGTTGTTGTTGTTTTAAGCTAATACGGACCTGTCCGACCTCGGGATGTGTTAGAAAATAACGTGCCAGAATAGGTTCCAGATGTGTTCTAAGTTTTCTGACCAGACCTCGGGCGCCATAGCTGATATCATGATCTTTGGCCAACCATTGTGCAGCTGAATCCGATAATGTCACCGCACGGCCCTGACGTTTTAAACGGCGATTTAATTTCTCTAGTTCTATCGCAATTAACTGCTGTACCTCATCAGACTGGATCGCCTGATAATACAAAATACGGTCAATACGATTGAGAAATTCTGGATCAAATTTATGCTTGAGTGCCCGCTTGGTCATCTCACGATCATCCAGCTTAAGGCGGTGTGCAATATCGGCTATACGGGCAGGAAATTTATTGAGCAACTGCAATCTGGCCTGACTCTCTTTTGCACCAACATTACTGGTCATAAAAATCATACAGTTACGAAAATCTATGGATTTTGTTCCTGCGGTTAATGTTAATGTCCCCGTTTCAAGTACATTTAATAAGGCACGAACCACTTCTGTACTGGCTTTTTCAATTTCATCAAAAAGTACAATGCCGGGTTTGGAGAAACTACCTTGTATGGCTTCGATGTCAAATAAAGTGTTGCCCTCCTTGCTCCCAACATAACCAGGCGGTGCGCCCGTCAGTGCTGCCGCATAATGCTCTTGTGCCAGTGTGTTCATGTCGATCCGGCAAAAGGCATGGGCATGACCATGAATTGCCTCGCTGATTAGCCGTACTGTTTCGGTTTTGCCTACGCCTGTAGGTCCCAGCAACATGGTGACAGACAAAGGTCGTTCCGGATGGTTAAAATCTGCCTTCACCACATTGAGCATATCCTCAAGTGCATCGAGAATATGCGGTTGTCCCACGATTCTGGTTCTTAGCATTTGCATCAGTTGCTGGGGTTCAAACTTAAAGCGTGAAGTGCGGGCAGCCTGTTGCTGCCCCTGTTGATCATACTGTTGTCGAGCCAAAACGTCTTGCTGATGTTGAAGTCTGTCACTGGCAAATGTCATGATGCAATCCTCTCCACCAGAACTTAAGCTTCTTTCTCTAAACCTTCATGAGGAAGATTTCCGATTGGACATGCTGCTACACCAATGGTTGAGCGGGTAATTTTTTCCACATTTTCCTGTGCTTTTTGTGCATCCAGCACCCATGTTCTATAAAAATCAAATGGACAATCTGCAACACCTTTATCGCCATCACCATTATTAAATGTGCCGGTATAACCACGATGCAACAGCTTAAATAGATGATTTTGCGCCTGATCATATTGACGTGCGTCACGAATTTCCGGAATAGATAACTGCGCGTATTGAATACCATTTTCTTCGGTACCGCATTCACCTAGCGTACGACCATCAAAACCAACAATGGCAGAACGACCAAAGTAAGTGTAGACGCCATCAAATCCGGTACAGTTGGCAACTGCCACATAGACATTATTGGCCCATGCCATGGTTTTTGCCATGAGGACTTGTTGTTCACTCGATGGATACATATAACCCTGACAACGGACAATCAACTCGGCACCTTTCATGGCACAGTCACGCCAGATTTCCGGATAATTCCCATCATCACAGATAATCAGTGACATTTTGATGCCTTTTGGCCCTTCAGTCATATATGTAGTATCCCCAGGACACCAGCCTTCAATCGGACACCATGGAATAATCTTGCGATATTTCTGTACAATTTCACCTTCATTATTAATTAATATCAGCGTGTTATAGGGCACTTTCTGTGGATGTTGTTCGTGCTGTTCACCGGTAATGGAGAAAACACCCCAGACATTGGCTCGCTTACATGCCGCAGAAAAAATTGCAGTTTCATCGCCAGGAATGGTCGCTGCAGTTTCCATCATTTCATCATGATCATACATAATGCCCATGGTGCTATATTCAGGAAACACGATTAAATCCATGCCCGGTAAACCCTGTTTAATACCAATCAGCATTTCTGCAATTTTTTTTGCATTGTCCAGTACTTCTGCCTTGTTATGCAGGCGTGGAATTTTATAGTTCACAACCGTTACACCAACGGTACTAGGGCTGCTTGAAATATCACCATGTCTCATCATTTTTTCCCGTATCAAAAAATTACGCTGTGATTGGATTTTGCAGTGAAAAATTGTCGCTAGAAATACGTAAAATTACGTATAGAGGTATCATTTGATGAATATATAAATAAAAAATCCCTGTAAATACAAGGATTAAAATAAAAGTCTAAAAGCCAGTTTCAGCGTTTTATTAAAACAGCAAATTACAGCTCGATTAAACAGATAAAAATTTGCTAATGGTCTCTTCATCCACATTTTCACGAATATTTTCGTAGGCAAACTGACCTTTATCAATCACCAGAAAACGATCTGCCATGGCCATGGTAAAACTCAGTACCTGTTCGGAAACAATAATCGTCAAATCCCGTTGATCACGGATTTGCTTTAATGTTTTTGCAATGTCTTTAATAATTGAAGGCTGAATCCCTTCCGTCGGTTCATCCAGTAACAATACCTTGGGATTGGTGGCCAGCGCCCGTGCAATCGCCAATTGCTGTTGTTGACCACCTGACAGATTGCCGCCCTTGCGCTTGCGCATCTCCCACAATACCGGAAATAACTCATATAAATCATCAGGGACACGTCCATGTGCCGAAGCAGGTAATCCGGTCTGAATATTTTCCAGTACAGACATGGTGCCAAAAATCATACGTCCCTGAGGCACATAAGCCACACCATTTTGTACCCGCTTGAATGCATCCATTTTTTCCAGATTTTTACCATCGAGCTTGATTTCACCCGAGGTGTTTTTAATGGCACCGATCAGGGTTTTAAAGAATGTGGTCTTCCCCATACCATTGCGCCCCATAACGGCAACAATTTCTTTTGGTTGTACCGTCAGACTCACATCATGAATGACTTCACTCTGACCATATCCAGAACGTAAAGATTGAATTTCAAATAATCCGCTCATATTTGTCTCCTTAGTGTCCCAGATAGACTTCAATCACTTTTGGATCATGTTGTACATCATCCATTTTTCCTGCTGCCAGAATTTTTCCCTGATGCAGTACCGTCACCTTATCGGCAATTGATTTGACAAACTCCATGTCATGCTCAATCACCAGTACCGAACGTCCTGTACTGATTTGTCTCAGCAATACAGCCGTTTTTTCTCGCTCGGACACGCTCATACCGGCAACCGGTTCATCCAGCATTAACAGTTCCGGGTCCTGCATCAGCAGCATTCCAATCTCTAGCCATTGCTTTTGTCCATGTGACAGCAATTCAGATTGCGTATCGAGAAAATCCGTCAGAAAAATACTGTCTGCCACCTCATGGATTCGATCATCCACATCATGGCTGCGCTTAAAAAATAATGAACCCCAGACATTGCGTCCGCGCGGAAAAGACATTTCCAGATTTTCATACACTGTCAAATTTTCATAAATCGATGGATTCTGAAATTTTCGTCCGACTCCTGCCCGTACAATCTCATATTCCTTGAGTTTGGTTAACTCCTGTCCCTTAAACTGTATTTTCCCCGCAGTGGCTTTGGTCTTGCCACAAATCAAATCCAATACTGTGGTTTTGCCTGCACCATTGGGACCAATCACCACATGAACCTCATTGGCATCGACATAGAAGTTCAGGTCACTGACGGCTTTAAAGCCGTCAAAAGACACTGTCAGATCCTCAATCACCAATACTGGTTTTTTCATTTCAACGCCAATTGCCTTACTCATTTGGAGCCTCCTGTATCGATCTGACTTGCTGCAACAGATGTATTCTCTTTGGTAACTTTGGTCTGTACGTTGTTTTTGCGTTTAAAGAAAAGCGGATGGACATATTTTTCATATAACCCGGCCAAACCATTCGGTAAAAACATCACCACCACAATAAACAGCCCGCCTAGCAAATATAGCCATAAATCCGGGAATGCTTCGGAAAAATACGTTTTACCCAGATTCACAATCACAGCACCATATACAGCACCAAGAATGGATAAGCGACCACCAACAGCGGCAAAAATCACCATTTCAATTGAGGGCACAATGCCCACCAAAGTTGGTGACATAAAGCCGACCTGTAGCGTAAACATCGCCCCGCCAATAGAAGAAATTACCGCTGCAAAACAGAAAATAAAGACTTTATACATAGCAACGTTATAACCGGAAAAACGTACTCGCTCTTCCTTGTCACGCATGGCAGATAACAAACGTCCCAATTTTGAACTCAAGACAAAACGACTTAGTAATATCACGACGATCAATAACAAGGCATTGATATAATACAAAACGTATTTTGCTTCATCGGTACGAATGTCCCAGCCATGTAGGGTTTTTAAGTCGGTAATCCCGTTAATCCCACCCGTCAGACCTTGTTGACCAATCACCAGAATGGTGAGTATTGCGGCAATGGCCTGCATGATAATGGAAAAGTACACATCACCCACCCGGCGAGTAAACATGGCAAAGCCAATGATAAATGCCAGTAAAATTGGAATCACAATGATGGCAAAAATGGTAAAACTAAAACTATGGAATGGTTGCCAAAGTAAAGGTAAAGCGGTGATCTGATTCCAGTCCATAAAATCCGGAATCCCCGGTGTAGTTTGTGCAGCAGTACTTTGCATATCCGAGGCTTCAAGTTTTAAAAACATCGCCATGCAATACCCGCCAATACCAAAGAAAATCCCTTGTCCCAGACTCAGAATACCGCCATAGCCCCAGCACAACACCAGACCAATGGCAACAAAAGCATAGGTTAGATATTTCCCCATCAAATTGAGCCGGAAAACATCGAGAAACATCGGCATGACCAGAAGCATCAACACAGCCAAAATAAGTAAACCAATGGCACCTTCTTTACCACCCAACAGACTATTCAATGAATTTTTCATTACGATTCCCTCACTGAATGTTTATTTACGGACTTTGATCGAGAACAAACCTTGAGGGCGCATCATTAAAATAATGATCACTGTCGACAAGGTCAGAACTTTCGCAGTTGAGCCGGAAAGGAAGAATTCCAAAATGGATTGCGCCTGTGCGATACTAAAGGCTGATGCGATTGTACCGATCAGGCTTGCAGCACCACCAAATACCACCACTAGGAACGTATCAACAATATAGAGTGAACCTGCGGTTGGTCCGGTTGAACCAATCGTGGTAAAAGCAGCACCCGCAATGCCTGCCAAACCACAGCCTAAAGCAAAAGTCATGCGGTCTACTTTTTTGGTATTTATACCCACTGCATTGCTCATAAAACGGTTTTGGTTGGTCGCACGTAATTGCAAGCCCCAGCGTGAGCGATACATCAAGAAATAAACAAAAGCTGTCACTGCAATGGTCACACCCACCAAAAATAAACCATTAATAGGAATATCAATAGTATCTGTCGGCTGGTAAGAACCCATCAACCAGTCAGGTAACGTCGGGCTTACTTCTTTTGGACCAAAAATAGAGCGAAATGCCTGTTGCATCACCAGACTTAAGCCCCAGGTTGCCAGCAATGTATCAAGTGGTCGATGATACAGATGCGAAATCATCAGCCGTTCCACCAGATAACCGATAAACCCTGCCACCAAAAATGCCGCAATAATGGCAACAAAAAAATAGTACGACATCAATTGCGGCAGATAGCTTTCTGTCAGGGTTGAAATGACATAAGTGGTATAGGCACCTATGGTTAGAAATTCACCATGTGCCATATTAATGACACCCATTTGCCCGAAAATAATCGCAAGTCCCAGCGCCATCAGTAACAAAACACAGAAAACTGATAAACCATTAAAGCCCTGCATGGCAAATATTGCACCGAATTCAGATAGACTAAAATCCATCGCAATTCCTCCCAGCCAATCATTAAATTTTTAAACGAAATAGAGCATGAGGAATGTCAGACACTCCTCATCAGACAAGGATTAATAACCTTTAGGGAATGGGTTTGGTTTGATCAGACCTTTGGACTCATACACCACTTTGAATTGACCTGTTGGCAACACTTGACCGATTCGGGCTTTACTCCACAAATGATGGTTGGCATCAATTTTCACATAGCCTTCAGGTGCTGTTTTCATTTCGATGCCCGGTGATGCTTTCACCACTTTATCAACATCAAAGCTACCTGCTTTTTCAACGGCAGCTTTCCATAACCAAGGACCAAGATATGCCGCCTGTGTCACATCACCGACCACTGCTTTTGGACCATATTTGGCTTTAAAGGCCTGTACAAATTTGATGTTATTTGGATTATTTAGACTTTGGAAATACTTCATTGAAGAGTAGAAGCCTGCCATGTTGGCACCGCCAATACCGAGCAATTCATCTTCTGTCACCGAATAAGTCAGTAAGGTTTGTTTGGCACCAGTCACCCCTGCTGCGTTCATTTGTTTATAGAACGACACATTGGAACCACCAACCACGGCAGCAACAATCGCATCCGGTTTTTTCAGTTTCATTTTATTGATGAGTGAACCAAACTGGGTATTGCCTAACGGATAATATTCTTCCCCAACCACTTTACCCTTCAGCACTTTTTCGATATGCGTACGGGCAATTTTCATGGTGGTCCGTGGCCAGATATAATCTGAACCTACCAGATAGAAGGTTTTGGCTTTTTTCTCGCGTGCCAGCCAATTCAGTGATTCAAGTACCTGCTGGGTTGCTTCCTGACCGGTATAGATCACATTTTTGGATTGCTCAAGACCTTCATAAAACGTCGGATAATATAATAATGAGTTATTCCGTTCGATAATTGGTAACACCGCCTTGCGTGATGCTGATGTCCAGCAACCAAAAATTGCGGCCACACGATCTCTCTCGGTTAATTTTCTGGCTTTTTCCGCAAAAGTTGGCCAGTCGGAGGCACCATCTTCCTGAACAATTTTGATCTGCCGCCCCAGCACACCACCCGCTTTATTGATCTGTTCAATCGCCAGACGTTCTGCCTGAATGGACCCTGTTTCACTGATGGCCATGGTGCCTGTTGATGAGTGTAATTGCCCGACATAAACAAATTTATCGTCAACTTTTAACTTGGTTTTATTGACCTCGGAGGTTGCTGGTGCCGCATTCCCCCATACTGATGCCATTAGGAATGGAACAGCCAGACAGCCTGCGATCAATGCTTTTTTTGCCGTAGATTTTACGTTTGTGGTCATATTCATAGTCCCCTCAAGTGTCATGCTCATTCACATTGACGTCGATCAATGTGTGCTTGTGAAGCAAGACTATTGCGAGAACCGAATTGGGTATATACGTTACATTGCGTATATCACCGGCTTGTCAGATTCAGAATTTTAAATAGAAAAGGTATGGTTATTGCTTGGCAATAGTCCATCCACCGCCTGCACAATTTCTGCTACCAATGAATAAAACTGACTCAAAAGCCCATGCCCCACAGCGTGTTATCCCGACACGCCGTGAATACAATTCATGGGTAATTGATGAAAGTATTGAAGATTATGCGCTGCGCTACGCCCCAAAATCGATACGAAAATGGTCATTATGGACAGTAACCAATACAGCCATGTCGTCGGTTTCGTTTCTGGCCATGGAAGCAATTGGTGCAACCATGATCTGGCAATATGGTTTTTACAATGCATTTTACGCCCTGATTGTGGTTTCAATTTTAATTTTTCTCAGTAGCTGGCCGATTAGTTACTATGCCGCAAAATATAATGTCGATATTGATTTATTAACGCGTGGTGCCGGTTTTGGCTATATTGGTTCGACCATTACCTCGCTAATTTATGCAAGTTTTACGTTTATTTTTCTCGCCTTTGAAGCTGCAATTATGGCCATGGCATTGGAACTTACGCTCAATATTCCACTGGCTTTGGGCTACCTGATTTCTGCACTCATCATTATTCCACTGGTAATTCGTGGCATTGATTATATTAATAAAATCCAATCTTTTACCCAACCGATCTGGTTGTTTCTATTACTGTTGCCGTGGTTTTTTATCTTCTGGAAAAATCCGGGACTAATTGAAGAAAGCCGATATTTTATTGGTGAACAAACCGATAGCCTGAGCTTTAATGTGCTGGCGTTTGGGGCAGCATGTACACTGGTATTTTCCCTGATCACTCAGGTCGGGGAACAGGTGGATTACTTGCGTTTCTTGCCTGATGCTGACAAAAATCCGAAGAAATGGTCTTTGGCAGTATTTTTGGGTGGACCGGCATGGATTATCTTTGGCTTTATCAAAATATTTATGGGCATGATGCTGATTGTACTGGCTTTACATTATTTTGTGCCTTTTGACGAAATTAATAATCCGACTTATCTGTATTGGATCGCCTATCAACAAGTCTTTAACAATCCAATCATCGCCTTGTTTTTCATGTTGATTTTTGTCTGTATTTCACAAATTAAAATCAATGTCACCAATGCCTATGCCGGCTCTCTGGCTTGGTCCAACTTTTTTGCCCGACTGACCCACAATCACCCGGGTCGCATTATCTGGCTGGTGTTTAATGTCTGTATTGCGATACTTTTAATGGAACTGGGCATTATCCATGCAGTTGAACGAGTTCTGGGGTTGTATAGCAATATTGCGCTGGCTTGGATTGGTGCCATCGTCGCCGATTTAATCATTTGCAAACCGCTCGGACTTAGCCCCAAAGGCATCGAGTTTCGACGGGCATATTTATACGATATTAATCCGGTTGGTGTCGGTGCCTTATGTATTGCCTCAGTTTTATCCATTTTATGCTATCTGGATTTATTCGGTGATTATGCCAAAGCATTGGCTGGCTTTATTGCATTGGCAACGTCATTTCTGTGTGTTCCCATCATTGCTTATATCACCAAGGGGAAATATTATTTGGCGCGGACTGCACCACCACCGATGTCAATTGTACAGATTAAAACCTGTGTGGTCTGTCAGCATGATTATCAGTCTGCCGATATTGCCGATTGTCCGGCTTATCGCGGCAATATCTGTTCGTTATGCTGCTCGCTCGAAGCACGTTGTCATGATCTATGTAAGCCGCACGGTCGCTGGTCTGCACAGCTCAATCAGATTATTAACACCTTCTTACCATCTAACTGGGCCACACGATTAAATAGCCAGCTTGGTCTATATATTCTGGTGACCGTGGTGCTGGGCATCGTATTGGCTGTATGTCTAAGTCTGGTTTACATTCAGGAAACCAGTTTACTCGCCTCATCCAATACCGCCGAGATTAACCATATCTTCATGCTGTTTGTAAAAATATATGCCGTATTATTCTTATTAATGTGTGTCGCTGCATGGTGGTTAG
The DNA here is from genome assembly GCF_900096995.1 of Acinetobacter puyangensis. Lineage (GTDB taxonomy): Bacteria > Pseudomonadota > Gammaproteobacteria > Pseudomonadales > Moraxellaceae > Acinetobacter > Acinetobacter puyangensis. Next base: position 365,343 of record NZ_OANT01000001.1, on the reverse strand, counting down.
TTTTGAATGATGTCAGCCGTCGCAATGCCGAGCAGGAAAGTAGCACTCAGAATCAATTGCTGATTGACGAGATTGCTGCCCATGAAATCACCGATCAACAACTTCAGGATGCCAGAATACAGGCAGAAACCGCCAATGCCGCCAAAAGCCGTTATTTGATCGGAATCAGCCATGAACTTCGTACACCGCTCAATAGTATTCTCGGCTATAGCCAGCTGATTCAAAAACAGGAACATTTGTCCAATCAGGGTGAAATGGCATTGGGTGTCATTAGTCGCAGTGGCCAACACCTGACAGCATTAATTGATGGCTTACTCGATCTTGCCAGAATCGAAACCGGTAAAATTTCCTTGCACATGTCGGATATACAGTTTCCAAATTTTCTACAACAGATGATTAAAATGTTTGAACCACAATTTGAACAAAAAAATCTAAAATTTTATGCGCATATTCATGACAATATTCCGAACTATGTGCGTATAGATCAAAAACGTCTGGAACAAATTTTAATTAATCTACTGGGAAATGCACTCAAATTTACCAGTAAGGGTTGGGTTCGCTTCAAAGTGGAATATCGTTTTCAAACTGCATATTTTGAAATTGCAGATAGTGGCTGTGGAATTGCAGAGCAGGATATTGGACGTATTTTTGATCCATTTGAACGCGGCAGCAATGTCATGCAAAGCAGCTTTACCGGCACAGGACTGGGTTTGCCCATTGTCAAACTCTTAACCGAACTACTAGGCGGCCAGTTAAATGTTCAAAGCCAGTTGAATCAGGGAACAATCTTTAAAATCAAACTGTATCTGCCGTCCAAAGATCTGATTCACCCGATTGCCAATCTACATAGTAATCATATTGTTGGCTATCTGGGTGAGCGCAGAAAAATTCTGGTGGTAGATAATGAAGCAGTCGATCGTGGTCTGGTAACCAATTTTCTTAAACCGTTGGGTTTTGCCGTCGAAGAAGCCGAATCCGGACTACATTGCTTAGGTCTAGTGCCGGAGTTTCTGCCAGACCTGATTCTCATGGATCTGACCATGCCCACGCTGGATGGCTGGGAAACAGCACGAATTCTACGTCGCAATCAAATGACCAATGTACCTATTTTAATTATTTCCGCCGATGCCAATGAACGCACCACCAATCCACAAACCGAAATTTTAAATGAAGATTTTCTAGTGAAACCTGTCGACCTTAATCTTTTATTAAATAAGATCGGAGACAAACTGGATATCCAATGGATTGATGCAGCATCTCAACCATCAGAAGCATTAGACTTGGCTGAAACACAGCAGGATTCAACCCATTCTGTACAGCGTGATCACAATGTCTCACCAAATACACCAAACATAAATCCACAGCAATTAGGCAGAGAACACATGATTATTTCTCCGATCTCTGCGATGGAAATGCCGAATAGCATCAGTGATGCCATCAACATGCTCAATGTGTTTGCCAATCAGGGATATATTCGTGGGTTAAAACAGCTTTTAAGTTATTGCCATCAGCATTTCCCTCACGATCAAGCCCTTTGGGATAATCTTTTGCAACATACTGCCAGATACGATTTGAAATCAGTTAAACAGGATTTAAACGAATTTCAGTTGAAACACTGACGAACAAAGTGAGCTTAACATGAAGAATCCAGAACAACCTGTCATTTTAATTGTCGATGATGTACCGGAAAATCTGGGAATATTACATGAAAGTCTGGATGAAGCGGGTTATACCGTACTGGTCACACTCGATGGGATTACCGCCATTGAAATTGCCCATCAATATCATCCAGACATTATCCTTATGGACGGCAATATGCCCAATTTGGATGGTTTTGAATGCTGTATCCAGCTAAAAGCCAGTCCCCTGACCCAGAATATTCCGATTATTTTTATGACCGGCCTATCCGAAACCGAACATATTGTACGTGGCTTTCAATCCGGTGGCGTGGATTATGTCACCAAGCCGCTAAATATTGCCGAAGTCTTAGTTCGGGTACAAACCCACCTGAATAATGCCACCCGGCTCAAACAGCAACAGCAGGTCATTGATGCAACTGAAATTGCGATTCTGGCACTCGATCACGCAGGACATATTACTTGGAAGACCGCCAAAGCCAAGCATTTGATAGAAGAGCATTTAATCGATATGGACAGTTTTGAACAGGGCTTAAAAAAATGGGTTGCCGATATACAGCACAACGAAGTCGAAAAAAGTTTGCTGCATTGTCGCTACTCCACCGCTAGCCAACAGTTTCAACTAATCATGCTCAGTCCACAACAGGATTTGCCGACACAAAACTATCTGGTGCAATTGAAACCAATTCAACAGGCCCCTGCGACAACCGAAATTCTTAAACATTGCACTCAACTTACCCCGCGTGAAGCAGAGGTCATGCACTGGCTTATACTGGGTAAAACCAACAAGGATATTGCCGATATTTTGGAATTAAGCCCAAGAACCATTAATAAACATCTTGAGCATGTGTTTGAAAAATTGTGTGTAGAAACCCGCACAGCGGCAGTTTCTTATGTGGTCAATCGCTGTATGGTAGCTCCAACCACGGCTTAAATCAGGTCTGTTGACACTTCATCTATGTCTGTAACATGAGGATATCTCGCAAGGTTTAGACGATACTAAGCATAAATAGTGAAATTTGATCATTCTTAATGAGTAAGCAGCTTTACGTAATCTATTATTCATGCACAAGATAATCCAGTATGAGACGTACTGCTCCGCAAGGAAGATACCTTGTCTTACATGGTTCATGCTGAGGACTGCTATAGAGATAGAATTGACCGTTAAACTTTATACTTTGAATCATTTCTATCTCTGAATTTAATGATTATTCCTCCGCAACTTTTGCAAATTCTTGTTCAGGTGTGCCATCGACCAATTGGTGACGACTATAGATTAAATAATACACAATGAATGCTGCATATATTGCTGCTGCCATGCACCAGACTTTGGGATCGACCATTAAACCTGCCACCACTGCAATTGCCGATAGAATCAAAGCAATAAAAGATGTGATGATCCCACCAGGGGTTTTATACGGACGAGGTAGATCTGGATGAGAAACTCTTAATTTAATATGAGATAACATCATTAATACATAGGAAATCGTCGCACCAAAAACCGCCATTAAAATCAATAAATCGCCTTCACCTGTCAATGACAAAGCAAAGCCAATGATTCCCGGGATAATAATAGCCAAAGTAGGTGCCTTATTTTTGTTGGTAATTGAAAGGGTCTTTGGTAAATAGCCCGCACGGGATAAAGCAAAAATCTGACGAGAATAGGCATAGATAATTGAAAAGAAACTGGCGATCAGACCTGCCAATCCCACAAAATTAACAAAAGTCGCCAACCAAGTATTTTGACCATAGACTGCAATTAATGCATCTACCAGTGGTGCACCTGAATCTTTCAAGGTATCAGAACCTGCGGCGCCGGCACTTAAAAATAAAATCAGAAAAGCAAAGGCAGCCAAAATTAACATCGCACCAATCAAACCACGTGGTAATGATTTAACGGGATCTCTGGTTTCTTCAGCGGCAAGCGGTACGCCTTCTACAGCAAGAAAAAACCAGATTGCGTAAGGTACTGCTGCCCAAATTCCGATATAACCGAAAGGCAGAAATGGACTTGCTCCAGCATTTTCTGTCACACCGATATCAAATAAATTTTGACTATTAAAATGTGGCGCCATCGCCACAATAAAAACCAGTAATGCAACACATGCAACCGCAGTAATCACAAACATGATCTTTAAAGCTTCACCTGCACCCTTGAGATGTAATCCCATAAAGACCACATAACATATCAAATAGATGATCCAGCCACCAATCCCAAACAAAGATTCACAATACGCGCCGATAAATACAGCAATGGCTGCTGGTGCAATTGCATATTCAATCAGAATCGCCGTTCCGGTAAGATAACCCCCGAATGGCCCAAAAGCGACCCGTGCAAAACTATATCCACCCCCTGCTGTTGGCAACATGGTCGACATTTCTGACATTGAAAAGCTCATACACAAATACATGATGGCAACCACTACAGTTGCAATAAACAATCCGCCCCAACCGCCTTGCGCCAAACCAAAATTCCACCCTGCAAAATCTCCCGAAATAACATAAGACACACCCAGCCCCACCAATAAAAGCCAGCCTACCGCACCTTGCTTTAATTGACGTTTGGCAAAATATTCCGAATCCGTTTGCACTATATTTGAGTCTGTGACTTTCATTGCTTCACACCACCTTTGTTTATTGTTCGATCTAATCTTGCTCGAAAAGGCTAAACATCAACTTGACAGTAGATAGGCAATGACGTGGTTTAAGGTCAAGTTTTGCAAAAAATTCTTTTATAAGATCGATTCAATCTCGATATTTTTTGTGATATTTGCCCCAATCCTAGGAGTTTGCTATGTCATCAGTGATACAAAGTGAAAGTTTAAGTATTCATCAATTATTATTTTTAGCACAAAAAGCCATGACATTTTATCCTGAAGAATTCCAAGGTGATGTGAAATTATTATGCCAATCTGAAAATGCAACTTTTTTGATTCAAAATAAAAAGGCCCGTTATGCTCTACGCATTCATCGTCCGAATTACCATACAAAACAAGCGATTGAAAGTGAGTTATGCTGGCTAGATGCCCTAAGCGCCAGTGGAATAGAAGTACCACAGGCCATTCGTAGTCAAGATGATGAGTGCGTTTTAACATTGAGTTTAGAAGATGGTATTCAACGTCACGCCGTATTATTTAATTGGGTCGAGGGCGATATGCCAACCGCTGATGTTGATCCAAAAGCCTTTCAACAATTAGGAGAAATTACAGCCAAACTACATCAGCATAGCAAAACTTGGCAAATACCGGAAAAGTTTCAACGCATCATCTGGAATCATGACACGATGTTGGGTTCTGATGGACATTGGGGCGACTGGCGTAATGCCCCACACCTTAAACCAGAACATCATGATATCATTGAAGAAACCATTTCCCACATTGACCACGCACTAAAAGCATTTGGGCAATCCTCAGATCGCTATGGTTTAATTCATGCAGATTTACGCCTGACAAATTTATTACTGCAAAATGATCAGATCGGCGTGATTGATTTTGATGACTGTGGAATGAGTTGGTTTATGCATGATCTTGCCGCAGCGATGAGTTTTAATGAACATTATGCAGCAGCTCCTCAATGGATAGAGCACTGGCTTACAGGATATGAGCGTACAGCACATATTTCTGATCTTGAATACCGCTTAATTCCAACCTTCATTATGCAGCGCCGTTTGCAAATGATGGCATGGAATGGCTCGCATGCACATACAGAAATGGCGTTAAGTCTTGGTACAGACTGGTCTGATCATACAGTTCGTTTGTGTAAAAAATATTTAAACCAGCAAATGCCAGTTGGTGCAATCTAGTTTTTCTGACTATCTATTAGTAATTGCCAATACTTTGCTTTGGCCGTGATTAAACAAGCTCTATGAGGAACTAAGGAAAGTCCTCATCAGATGATCAATTGACGCTGTTTCTAAAAAATGGCATAGCTCTTGCTTTAAGAATAAGGATACATCGTCAATTTAATTACCAATTAAATCGACATGAATATATGACAAGGAGTTGCATATGATTCAAATTGATCCTCAACAGCTTCATCATTCCCACATGGGCAATCAAGGTGTATTATCTGCTGCCGCATCTGGGTTAAGTGAATTTATTATTCGCAAAGGCGCTGATGTTGATCGTGTTTTTGGCATCAGTGGTATTAATCCAGAATTATTAAGCAGTCCAACTTTAAGTTTACAATTACCAAATTATTGTAAGGTTTTAGAACAAGCCGCACAGATCTCAGGCTGTGATAATTTCGGATTACATTATGGACAACAATTCCAGCCCAAATCATTGGGTTTGATTGGTTATATTGCCCTATGTTCACCCACGCTAGAATCCGCCTTGCGTAATATGAGCGATTATTTTCATTTGCACCAGAAAGATACTTTAACCCAAATGGTCGATCATGGGGATTGTTGGCGTATTGATTATCAGGTTCAGCATGGTGCAATTTTAACCCGTCGACAGGATGCGGAATTGACACTAGGCATGTTTATGAATGTGATTCGTGCTGTACTCGGTACACATTATTCTCCTCGTGCCATTCATTTTGAACATACTCGTCCAGAATTCTGGCAGGAACATAGTAAATTATTTAATGCCCCAGTATATTTTAATCAGCCATTTAATTCGATCATCATCGTCAAGAAAGACATGTTATATAGCATGCCAACGAGCGATCCGTTATTGCTTACCATGATGCTCGACACCTTAAAATTATTAAATCTTTCCGGACAGATCCAGAACCTGCCAGATCAAGTGCGATCCCATATACAGCTCGAATTAAGTCAAGGAGAACCTAGTCTAGACAAGATATCGGAAGACTTGGGCATAAGTAGCTGTATTCTGACACGACGTTTAAAACTGGAAGGATTAACGTTTACGGCATTGGTTGATGGTGTACGTTGTGAATTGGCACAATATTATATCCAACAAAAAAATATCCCCATTTCAGAAATGGCTTTTCTACTCGGATATTCCGAAGTCAGTGCATTTTCTCGTGCATTTAAACGCTGGTTTGGCGTAAATCCACGACAATGTCGACACGAGAAGGAATGCTTAAATCGATATAATTAAAATATAACCAGTTAAATGACCTACAAAAAATAAAAAATATCGATTAAAAAATTAAAAAACACAACTATAAATTATAATCAATGATCATAATTCCATACCATGCACATCAACCCAATCTATTGATTTAATAAAAATTTATTAAGAATAATCTTTGCAATCAGCTTAGAACATCAGAATAAAATATATTTAACATGCCCCCGGATCATTGCGAAACAAGATCCAGGGATTGTAGGGTATTTAATACAACTGCTTAAGCTTTTAATTTTAATAAAGATTGATCCAATGCATTAACCAGCCAATCAATATCCTGTATTTGAAATGCCAGTGGTGGCCGCAGTTTTAAAACATTGCCGTAAGGACCTGCAACAGAAGTCAGTACCCGATGCGTATTACGCAACTCTTCAATTAAATCCAGAGCCAATACTTTATCTGGTGTTTTACTTTGGCGATCTTTGACCAATTCAAAACCAATAAAGAGTCCTGCCCCACGCACATCGCCAACACATTCATGCCGTTCCATCAGTTTGGTCAGTTCAGCCTGTAATAATGCGCCCACCCGTTGACTATGTGCCTGTAACTGCTCTTGCTGAATCACATTCAATACCGCCTGAGCTGCCGCCATCGACACTGGATTACCACCGAAGGTATTAAAATAAGGAATCTGATCGCTAAAAGTAGACAACACATCGCTTTTTGCCAATAAGCCAGACACAGGAATACCATTGCCCATCGGTTTACCTGTGGTAATGATATCCGGTACCACACCGTGCCGGGCAAAACCCCAAAATGCATCACCCGTACGGGCAAAACCCGGCTGAACCTCATCTGCAATAAAAATTCCGCCATTGGCATGGACAACATCGACAGCTTTTTGTAAAAAGCCGACTGGGTTTGGCATCACTCCATCAGATGAAAAAATAGAGTCTGCTAAAAATCCAGCAAATTTAATTCCATGTGCATTCATATCATCAATTTGCTGTTGGATTTGATTGGCAAACCATTCGCCTAAATCAGCTGTATCCACACGATAGGCATCTGGTGCTGGTACCAAACGAGTGGTGTCAGCCAATGTCTGACCCGAACCCAATGCAGGTGAACAACCAGAGGTCAATGCACTTGTGCCATGATAGGCTTCCTGTGAAACAATAATGCCTGTACCACCGCTATAAGACTGTGCCACACGAATCGCCAGATCGTTGGCTTCTGAACCGGTACACATATACATGGCACGATCAATCTCAGTAGGAACGGTGGTTAAAAGTTTTTCGGTGTAATCCAGAATACCTTCATGTAGATACCGTGTGTGCGTGTTCAACATCTTCATCTGTTGATTCACGGCCTCAATCACCGCTGGATGGCAATGTCCAATACTTGCCACATTGTTATAAGCATCGAGATATTGATTCCCTGCCTCATCCCATAAATATTGCCCTTCACCACGCACCAGATGCACAGGGTTGCGATAAAACAAACGGTACGAACCACCCAAAATTTTACTTCGTTTATCCGTAAGTTGGCGAGTTTCGGCATCTAATGCAGTGGCATGTTCAGCACGAAAACTATTGGTATCCATAATAGTGGAACGTGTAACCATATGACCCTCTCTAAGCGATGAAATGACAAATGTGGATAAGCTAGAAATAGATTATGCCTATTTTTATTAAAATGCAAGAAAATACACAAATACATTTTTATACACATAAGCCTTATTCTTTGCAGCATTAATGGTTACAATCTAACTATGCTTTTCTTTATGGAATCTTGCGCTGATGCTGCAACAAGAACGCTTACATCGAATTCGGGCTTTATTGAGTCATTTCAAAAATATTTCCACTGAACGCATCATGAAAGAATTAAATATCTCACGAGAAACTGCACGTCGAGATATTATTGAACTCGAAGCCATGGGAGAAGGAAAACGTGTGCATGGTGGCATCGTTGCCATTGAACCGGTCAATCAAGAAGCCCCTCTAACACAACGTTATCAACAGATGGCAAAAGAAAAACGCAGTATCGTGCGTAAAGCTGTTGAACTGTTAAAATCAGAGCAAAGTATTTTTATTGATGCAGGTTCGACCACCTCAATGCTGGCCGAAGAATTACGTACCATGTCCGGTTTAACTATTATCACCAACAGTATTCAGGCTGTGATGAATTTGACACTGGCCGATGAAAATGAAAGCCCACAGCATGAAATTATTTTAATTGGCGGCCGGATTTTCAATCGTCCACAAACTCAAGGGGATTTTACCATTGCAGAAATTCAAAAATTTACTGTGGACATTGCCCTCCTATCACCCGTTGGTTTGAGTGCCAATTTTGGTGCCAGTAGCTTTTATAGCGAAGAAGCGCTGATTGCACAAAGCATGTCTAGGCAGGCAAAACAAACTTTTATTCTGGCCGATAGCAGTAAAATTGGGGTAAGCAGCAGAATTTGCTATGCAAGCTGTCACGAGATCAATACCATCATTAGCAATGATGACATTGAAAAATACCCGGAATTTGAATCTATTCGATTAAAAAACAAAAATATAGAAATTCATTTATGTCATAAATAAACCGCTATTTTTATGATTGAGTCTTTATCCACGAATGTTTTTCGTAACGATTAAAAAAGAGGCGAATCATCGCCTCTCTTTTTTAACTGATCTTAATCCTCTGGATCTGGAAATAGCGGACGATTCCCTGGGCCAATACGATTCATATGCAAGAATGACATATGACGCTCATATTTATCCAGAATGTCATTAATCACCTGCTCTTTGGTATAACCCACCAAATCATTATCTTGTGAACCTTCATATAAGAACGTTTCTAAACGATAATAAAAATGTTTGCCGGATTTACCACGTTCACTAAACTGCGGTGCAGTATAACGTACAGGCCAAATCTGATAGACAAAATTATAATCCTCTTCCAAATAAATTGTTAAATCAAGATGATAGAGGGCATCATTTTCTTTCAATGGTGTCGTTGTTACATCAACCTGCATGCCTTGTTTAATCAGTTCTTCGGCAACAGTTTTAACGGCAGGTTGGCAAACACCATCTAACATCTGAAGCGTCTCAGTTGTACCAGGATGTTGCATCACTCGGGATAAACGCTGTTTCCAGTTCAAAATGTCCACATTCCCAACCACAGGTGCAGCATTCAGACTTCGACTGGCTTTACGATAATCCTCAAGGCGCAAGGATTTATATAAACCGACCATGACCAACAACATCACAAAACTAAACGGCAGCCCCATAATCACCGTTGCACTTTGTAATGCAGTGATTCCATTTGCCATCAACATTGCAAGGGTTAGTACCCCAATTGCAATTGCCCAGAACACCCGCAACCAGCGCGGTGCATCATTATCAATACTCGAAAATTTTGTCGTAAAATTTCCCAATACCAATGCACCTGAGTCAGCAGAAGTCACATAAAATAACAGGCCAGTAATTGTGGCAACACCCGCAATAAAAGCAAACCCGGGATATTGTGCCAATAGATCATAAAAACCATGCGCAGGATTGATCAGTACAGTTTCAGCAAGTGCAGTATTGCCATCAAAGATCACATTATATAACGCACTACTGCCAAAGATGGACAGCCATGTCATGGTAAATAATAAGGGAATAATCAAGGTACCGCAGACAAATTCACGAATGGTACGCCCGCGAGAAATCCTCGCCAAGAATAAGCCAACAAACGGTGACCACGCCACCCACCATGCCCAGAAAAAGATGGTCCAGCTATTCATCCAGTCTTTGGGCTGTTCAAAGGCAAAACTTTCCAACGCCAAACTCGGAAAACGCGTAATGTAATCGCCAAAGTTCTGCACTAAGGCATTCAGTAAAAACTCGGTATTGCCTACTGCTAATACAAATAGCATCAGGCCAATCGCCACATAGACATTGACTTCAGATAAAATGCGAATGCCTTTGTTAACCCCGGTTGTCACAGAAATAATGGTGACAATCACAGCAACAACAATTAATGCGGTTTGTACCCATAAGTTTTCGGGCAAATCAAATAACAAGTGTAAACCGTAGTTTAACTGTACCACTGCAATACCGCAGGTGGTCGCGATCCCGAAAATTGTACCAATCACCGCAGCGGTATCCACACTATCACCAATTGGCCCATCAATTTTTTTACCAAAAATTGGATACAAGGCAGAACGGATGGTCAAAGGTAAATTATACCGGTAACTAAAATAGCCCAATGCCATGCCAACCAGAGCATACATGCCCCATCCCGTTAAACCATAATGAAATAGAGTCCACACCATGCTTTGTCGCGCGGCTTCAAAGGTTTGTCCTTCGCCAACGGGTGGATTCATATAATGGGATAATGGTTCTGCCACAGAAAAGAACATCAAATCTGTTCCGATCCCGGCAGCAAATAACATCGCAGACCAACTGAGTAAGCTAAACTCTGGTTTGGAATGTTTTGGACCCAGTTTTATATCGCCATAGCGTGAGCAGGCAACAACAATCACAAAAATTAAATAGAGCGTCGCAGCCAGCAAGTAGTACCAGCTAAATGTGGAACTAACCCAGGCCAGCACTGTATTTAATACATGATTGGCAAAATCATTAAAGAAAATCGTGGTAAATGAAAATATTAAAATAATGAGCGCTGAAACATAAAAGACCACACGATTCAAATGATCTTTTGTTTGGATGGATGAATCATCAACTGCTCTTGGATTATCTGTCACCATACAATCCTCAAGTGAATTAAAAAAGATATGTGATATTGCCTCAGCGTACAGCAACACCATGACAAACATCACATATGAAAAACAATGTTATAAAAGATTAAGAGTAAAACCTGCTAATCAAAATCAGGCTTGGACTCGATTCCCTTTGCAGTGTTGTTGAGCTAGCACCAACACTATATCTAGCAACAAAAGTAAATATCTCTTCAGTAAAATGGACCATCTTGATCATTAGATCAACACTTTAATAGCTGTGTCCGATCACTTTTACAAGATTCATATAAAAACCCTGTTGTAACAAGCATAACCTTTATTGATTGAACATTCAATCAATAAAGGTTATATTAATATGCATCGCGACTTGTGCTGTTTTTTAAATATTTTATTATCAGTTTGAATTTTAGTGAGTTATGGCATACAAGCATGAAAAAACGCATCGTTAAACCCGAACATGAACGTCGTGAAGAAATTATCAATGCAGCGTTTGCAGTGATTTATGAGGTTGGACTATCTCATACCACGATTGCTCAAATTGCCAAAAAGGCTGAAGTCTCTACCGGGATCGTGAGTCATTATTTTGGTGACAAGCAAGGACTGATGACGACATGTATGCGAGAAATGCTGAAAAGACTGTATCAAATTACTCAGCAATACAAAGCGGAAGTCAATGATCCACAGCCGGAACACTATCTTAAAGCGATTGTGAATGCCAATTTTGACTTAAGTCAGGTGAATAAGATGGCGATGCGGGTTTGGCTGGATTTCTGGTCTGCCAGTATGCATACCCCTGAACTTGCACGTTTACAACGGGTCAATGATCGACGCTTGTATTCAAACCTAAAATTTCAGTTTCTTAAACTATTACCAGATGATCAGGCAGATACCGCTGCCAGCGGTCTTGCAGCGTTAATTGATGGTCTATGGCTGCGTGGCGGTTTAAATCAGTATGATCAATTTGATCGTCAATCTGCCAGACTTATTGCTTACGATTATTTAGAAATACAGCTGCAACGCGCCAAACTTAATGAATAAACAAAAGGAGAAACCATATGAATGATGTGCATATTCATCCATTGTATATCCATGGCCAATACACCCCTGCCAGCAGTGGCATAAGTTTTGAGAGTATTAACCCCGCCAATGGTCAAGTGATTGCCAACATTCAACAGGCCTCTCAACAAGACATTGAAAAAGCGGTACACAGTGCCAAACAAGGACAAAAAGTCTGGGCTGCGATGACCGCAATGGAGCGCTCTCGTATTTTACGTCGTGCAGTCGATATTTTGCGTGAACGTAATGATGAACTGGCCCAACTGGAAACACTTGATACCGGTAAGGCATATAGCGAAACCTCAACTGTTGATATTGTCACAGGTGCAGATGTACTGGAGTACTATGCAGGTCTTGCTACAGCAATTCAAGGCGAACAAGTGCCACTTCGCGACTCCAGCTTTTTCTATACTCGTCGTGAACCTTTAGGTGTCGTTGCTGGCATTGGTGCATGGAATTATCCGATTCAAATTGCACTATGGAAATCTGCACCAGCCCTTGCCGCAGGCAATGCCATGATTTTTAAACCCAGTGAAGTCACACCGCTTACCGCGTTTAAACTGGCAGAAATCTATACTGAAGCAGGACTGCCAAATGGCGTATTTAATGTAGTACAAGGTGCAGGCCGTGACATTGGCCAATGGCTTACAGAACATCCCGGTATTGAAAAAATCTCATTTACTGGTGGTGTAGAAACGGGCAAAAAAGTCATGGCAAGTGCCGCAGGTTCCACCCTCAAAGAAGTCACCATGGAGTTAGGCGGTAAATCACCACTGATTATTTGTGATGATGCTGATCTCAATAAGGCGGCTGATATTGCGGTGATGGCGAACTTCTTTAGTTCAGGTCAAGTCTGCACCAATGGCACACGTGTCTTTGTGCCTAAAGCACTTTTAGCTGATTTTGAAGCCGCAGTGGTCGAACGTGTACAGCGCGTTCGTATGGGCGATCCTATGGACAATCAAACCAATTTTGGCCCACTGACCAGTTTTCCGCATATGGAAAAAGTATTGTCTTACATCAATTCTGGCAAACAACAAGGTGCAAAACTTCTCATTGGTGGGGAACGTGCAACAGGTGAATTGGCACAAGGTGCCTATGTACAGCCCACAGTGTTTACAGACTGTAGCGATGATATGCGAATCGTGCAGGAGGAAATTTTTGGCCCTGTGATGAGTATTCTCAGCTATGAAACTGAAGAAGAAGTAATTCGACGTGCCAATAATACACCTTTTGGTTTAGCCGCAGGTGTGGTCACCCCCGACATTAATAAAGCACACCGTATTATTCATCAAATTGAGGCCGGTATTTGCTGGATCAACACATGGGGCGAATCCCCTGCTGAAATGCCAGTCGGTGGTTATAAGCAATCCGGCGTTGGCCGTGAAAATGGCATCAGCACCTTGGCACATTACACCCGTGTTAAATCCATTCAAGTTGAGCTTGGAGATTACCAAAGCATTTTCTAAGTATTTCCCCTCCTTTCGCACGAACTGAATAGAAGCAATCTTTCAGTTCTGATCCAAACATAAATGAGGAAAATTATGACCAAGCAAGAATACGATTATATTATTATTGGGGCAGGTTCGGCAGGTAATGTACTTGCTGCCCGCCTAACTGAAGATGAAGATGTTTCGGTTTTATTGTTAGAAGCTGGTGGTCCAGATTATCGACTAGATTTTCGTACGCAAATGCCAGCAGCACTGGCCTATCCCTTACAAGGCCGTCGCTATAACTGGGCCTATTTAACCGATCCTGAACCACACATGAACAATCGCCAGATGGAATGTGGTCGTGGCAAAGGTTTAGGTGGTTCTTCCCTGATTAATGGCATGTGCTATATTCGTGGCAATGCCATGGATCTGGACCAATGGGCAAGCATTAAAGGTCTTGAAAACTGGCACTATGCCGACTGTCTACCCTACTATAAAAAAGCCGAAACACGTGATATTGGTGCCAATGATTACCATGGCGACAGTGGCCCAGTGTCTGTGGCAACGCCAAAGCAAGGGAATAATGAATTATTCCATGCCATGGTTGAAGCAGGCGTACAGGCAGGCTATCCACGTACTGACGACTTAAATGGTTATCAGCAAGAAGGTTTTGGCCCCATGGACCGGACAGTCACACCAAATGGCCGTCGTTCCAGTACCGCACGTGGTTATCTCGATATGGCGAAAGAGCGTGCTAATTTAACCATCGTCACCCATGCCACAACCCATAAAATCCTCTTTAATCTAAAACAAGCCATTGGGGTGGAATATATTCTTGGCGCGGATCAAGCAAACATGAAACAAGCTTACGCAAAGCGTGAAGTCTTGCTCTGCGCCGGTGCAATCGCATCACCACAAATTTTACAGCGTTCAGGTGTTGGTCAAAGTACATTCCTTCAATCAATGGACATCGATGTCGTACAGGATTTGCCCGGTGTCGGTGAGAATTTGCAGGATCATTTGGAAATGTATTTACAATACAAATGCAAGCAGCCTGTTTCACTCTATCCAGCCTTAAAATGGCATAATCAGCCTGCTATCGGCGCTGAATGGCTGTTTTTAGGCAAAGGTATTGGTGCAAGTAATCAGTTTGAAGCGGGTGGATTTATCCGTTCATCCGAAGAATTTGAATGGCCCAATATCCAATACCATTTCTTGCCTGTGGCGATTAACTACAATGGTAGCAATGCAGTAAAAGAACATGGTTTTCAAGCACATGTCGGTTCCATGCGCTCCCCCTCCCGTGGCCGGATTAAACTAAAATCCAAAGACCCGTTTGCGCACCCAAGTATCCTGTTTAACTACATGTCTACGGAACAGGATTGGCGTGAATTCCGTGATGGCATTCGTATCACCCGTGAAATCATGCATCAGCCAGCACTTGACGTATATCGTGGTGAGGAAATCAGCCCCAGTATGCAACTCAAAACCGATGCCGAACTGGATAGTTTTGTCCGAGACCATGCTGAAACAGCTTACCACCCATCATGCAGCTGCAAAATGGGCGAAGACGATATGGCTGTCGTCGATGGTCAAGGCCGTGTCCATGGTTTGCATGGACTACGTGTAGTAGATGCCTCGATCATGCCAATTATTATCACAGGCAATTTAAATGCCACCACTATTATGATCGCTGAGAAAATTGCCGATCAAATCCGTGGTCAACAACTACCACGTTCCCAAGCTGGCTATTTCAAAGCAGGCACTGCACCTGTACGCCAAACACCACTTCGTCCATTTCAATAAAATATGTTTTACCAACAGCATCTTAGGTCCGACAAGGTGCTGGTTACATTCAAGGGAAAAAATGAAAAAGCTTCTACTTTCACTCACCTTAGGATTATATTTACCTTCTGTTGATGCTGCCGAGTTAGCCCCAGAAACCACCGCCACCGCCCCATTAAGTGCCAACCTCACGCTTGCCAGTCAATATGTTTCCAGAGGCTTTCAACAAACATGGGGAAAACCAGCCTTGCAAGGTGGACTGGATTACAGCCATCCAAGCGGCGTGTTTGCTGGAACATGGGCATCGACTGTCAGTGATCATTTTATCCGTGATGCCACTGTCGAGTGGGATGTTTACACGGGTTATTATCATGATTTAGGCAATCTGTCTTTAGGCGTTACCGCCGCTTATTACTATTATCCTGGTGCAAAAACCACAGCTGAAACAGGACATACACGTTTTAATTATGGCGAAATTATTCCCGAAATTGGTTATGGACCTTTAACAGTTAAATATGCTGTCACTTACACTCGTGATTATTTTGGTAATAACGCCAATACTTTAGGCACTGATACACCACAACATTCTCGTGGATCAGCTTACTTAGATGTCAACTGGGATCAACCCATCACAGAAGACTGGTCTGTAAATGCACATTATGGCCAGCAACGTATTAAAAATTTCTCGGCAGCAAACTTTCAGGATATCAGTGTTGCAGTCAACAAAGAATTGCCGCATAACTTTACTGCAAGCCTCATCTATAGCAAAGCATGGGATAAAGATAATTACTATAAAACATATAGTAATGGTAATCCAAATGCTCGGGTTTCTAATCCAATTGATGCGACTGCAACCCTGTCAATTACCAAAAACTTCTAGGTAACTTTAAATTTATCAAGTATAAGTCCCCCTCTTCATATTCATAATGGAGAGGTTGTAGGGGGGCTTATAAAAACAACTTCAATTCTATTGTGAACTTTACCTATTATTTAAAATAGATTTAAGAAATCGAATCATCTGTATTATTATAATGTATCACCACAGAACAAAATAATATAACTTATTAATTTAACCATATCTAAAAGTTATATTTTTTCAATCCCAAAAAAATATAAGCATTATCTGTAGAGACATTACTACTCAATAGTATTTTACTAGTTTAGAATGTAAATATAGCAGCCCATCACAGCATGTTATAAAAATTTATTTCACTTTACTTCAAGGGCAAACAATTAGTATTTATAATTCATTAAATCATATGAACAATATAAACAGTACAAATAATAAATACCCCATAATAAAATTATAATATATTTACCTGGTGCAAAAAATTCAAAACTGCTAATTTCAATATTCATTGCAAATCTAAAGAGTTCCATTTTTTATTTATTTTTTATGTATAAATATATAAAAAATAATTATATATCAATGATAGGAGAGCTTATTCATATGAGCTATCCAAGCATTTATTAAAAATCCATTCCCAATAAAAAATATAAAAACATAGTATTTAAATTTAAAATGATTCAAATATTTAATTTTAAATGAATTTAATATATGCACAAAATATTATGCTGCACAGCAAATATTATGACTATGCAGCATTTCAAACAATAACTTACTTTTAATTAAATAAAATAATTATATCTATTTATGACTAGAACTAGGTAAGATATCAAAATTATCATTTTCATCATTGATCTTTATTACAAGTTGACTTTTTGCAAATTCCGGATCATCTAGCATTTTATGAGCTTGTACTCTATCAATATCTTTTTCCCATGTTGCAATAACTAGAGTTGCTACACAGTTTCCAACTAAATTACTCGCAGCGCGTATAATACCAATGATCCAATCTACGGAAAGAATTAAAACCAATCCAATTGCAGGAATGATAGGAAAACTTGATAAAGTTGCAGCTAAAACTACAATTGCTGAAGCAGGGATACCATGAGCACCTTTAGAGGTAAACAAAGTAATTAATAGAATAACTAATAAATCATGAAAGCTGAGGTTTACACCAGTAGCTTGAGCAATAAAAACTACTGCAAGAGTCAAGTAAATAGAAAAACCATCTAAATTAAATGAATAACCTGAAGGAACCACCAAGCTTACTGTAGTATCACGAATGCCTAATTTTTTAAGTTTATACATGACCTGTGGTAATACAGAATCTGAGGAGGAAGTTCCAAAAACAATACTAATTTCCTCTTTAAAATAGCGAATTAACTTAAAAATATTAAAACCACATAACTTTAATATAGCACCAAGAATTATTACAACAAAAAAGATAACCGTTAAATAATAAATAATGACTAAATAACCAAGATTAAATAATGTATTAATGCCAAATTTAGCAACAGTAAATGAAATTGCACCAAAAACACCAATAGGTGCTAATTTTACAATGATAGACATCATTTTAAAAATGACTTGTGAAACTTTATCAATAAAAGAAGCAACAGGTGCTTTTACATCACCAGGTAATAGTGATAAAGATATCCCAAATAAAATTGAAAGTAACACAACCTGTAAAATATCACTACCAGTAAACGCACCAATTGCTGTTTGTGGAATCATATTTAGAAAAAAGTCCGAAATACTCGTTACCGAATGCATGTTTTCTTGATATTTTGATAAACTGGAAGCATCTAATGTAGATAAATCAATATCCATACCATGCCCTGGTTTTAACCAATATGCAACTGCTATCCCTAAGACTAGGGCAAGCGTCGTCATAATTTCAAAATAAATAATTGTTTTTAAACCAACTTTACCAGCTTTTTTTAAATTTCCTGAGTTATAGATACCCATTACAATTACACAAAATATAAGCGGTGCAATTAGCATTTTAATTAAACGAACAAAGCTATCTCCTAAAACTTGAAAATTTTTGGCAATATCTGGAAAAAAATGACCAAATAAGCAGCCTAATATTAAAGCTATGACTACTTGTAAAAATAAGGAGGATTTCACATGGGAGAACATTTCACTTTCCTTTTTGAGAATCAGATTTTTACTACAAATATATTAATATTGCTCAATTAATATATTTTTAATGTAGATATAAAACCGTAGGAGGACACAATTAATATTGTGCGTAAAAGTAAATATAAATCATTAGAGAGATTGAGCTATTCATCTCTACTTAGCAGATTAATACAGCATTTAAACTATCAATATAATTTATTGCAGATCGAATCAAACAGAATAAATATTTCATTATTCACGATTACCTATCATAATATCTACTCTATACATTATCTTTTGGTAAAATATAATGATGTCTTTCTAATTCTAGAACCTGCATATAAAATATATCCATCAACATAGAGATAACTCTCTATGAAAAATTTGATAGCTAGAAGGTTTAAGATGAAATTTTGTCATGCTGTATTGGGTTTTATCCTGAATATAAATCAGATGATCTATCATGTTGCAAACCTTTTAATGAATTCTGTTGAGCCTAGTTAATTTAGGAATTCAACATCATTTGACCAAATCCAAATTACTGCACCAATTTGGAGAATTTTTGCATACCTTTTATTAATGGTACTTACTGACTACATTTTTCAAACTGAATTAACATGGTCAGACCACTAATACCAGAACCAATTGCTGACCTCAATCTCCAAAACTTTAAAATATAGATGTCGTGATCACGCTTTGTTTTGGGTAAAGCGAAAATTATGCCAGATATTTATAAAAAATATTTTTTTAATATAAGTTTATGTTTTATATTATTTTAATAAAAATCAAAAAATCATGTTAAGTGATGCAATATGATCACGAACCATCTGGTATGACCAGTATGTCCAAAAATTTCAAGGTGGAAATAGATGACCTATTTTTTGCATTATTATTGTGCACTTATGCCATAAAAATGGGCGTAAAAATATTTTGACTCATAAAAGTACATTTTAAAATCAGACAAACTAATCACTATGACTAAAAAAATAGATACCTGCACGTTGCGCTGCACCAATAATATGTTTTTGCATGGCATATTCAGCTGCTTTAGCATCCTTATTACATAATGCTGTCAAAATTGTCTGATGCTCTGTGATGGTTTTATGTGCAAGATTGGGTTGGATAAATGGTAAAATTTGACTTTGCTGCAACCATTTTGTTTGTTGTTGTAAAACATGAATAATCGATTGATTATGACTTAATTCAATAATATATTTATGAAAATCATAATCCTGCCTCGCTGCTTCTTGCCAGTTTCTAGATATAATGGCCGAAGATAAATTATCAAAATTATTTTTTAAGATAATAGCATCTTGATCCGTTAGGTACTCACATGCTAAGAGCGTACTAAAACTTTCCAAAATATAACGCATTTGATAAAAATCCTTTAAAGAAATATTATTTTGGACATTCCATTGTTCTACAGAGCGACTTTGCTGCGAGATGACATAAACCCCTTTACCTGCCCTAATTTGTATTAGACCCAAAGCAGATAATCGTATTAATGCTTCTCTTAGTGAAGCACGGCTAATACCCAACTTTAGAGCCAATTCACGTTGAGCCGGTAATGTAGAGTTAATTGGATAAAGCCCCTGTTGAATCCAATTATTAATCGTTTCTACAGCTTGTTCGGTAACTTGAGACGTTCTATGGTTGTTGAGCGTAGCTTGTGGCTTCATCACTATCAATATTCCTACAATTAACAAATGTGTAATAAAAATAGATTTTACACAAGTCTATGATTTTTTTTCTGTGATTTTGGAATTTACATTAAATCCTTAAATCGTCCCAATCAAGATCCGCATCACACATCACACATCACACATGTATGGGATAACATCGAAAGACTAGGTATAACTCATGTTACAAAGTATGTATTGCAAACGATTTCAAATCGAATTTTGCATAACTATTTCTTAAATAAGGCAACTTGATCACAAATATTACCAGGTTTTATTTTTATGATAATATGCTGCACCATTGAGTTTTTAAATGAAACGAAGGCAATATCACTCCGACTTCATCAAGATATATTGCGATGGCATTGGCTAAAGTGATATTGTTCGCCTCTGATCTGCTTAATAAAATATCTGGATTTTTTTCGATTTACTCTGTTAATTTACGTTATGACATGATTGCTATTATTTATACATTAGTCATTTTATTAAAACGTAAATTACAAAAAATAGGATATGAAATGCGGCGTAAAAAATTGCTATAAGTTAAAATCAGCAACACTGTAAAGGTATGTTTTTTAATATGAATATTGACAAACCCATTAAAATCACTAAAGAACCTCGCATCAGTGTAGCGCCGATGATGGATTGGACAACTCGTGATTACCGATATTTTGCTCGTCTATTCAATCCCCATATTGTTTTATATACCGAAATGGTCACCACAGGTGCCATTCTTTATGGTGATGCAAAACGTCATCTAGATTTTAATGCGCAAGAACATCCAATTGTTTTACAGCTTGGCGGTTCCAATCCACAAGAATTAGCACAATGCACAAAAATGGCAGAGGACTGGGGTTATGATGAAGTCAATCTCAATGTTGGCTGCCCGAGTGACCGTGTGCAGAATAATAAAATCGGTGCATGTCTAATGGCCGAAGCAGATCTTGTCGCTGAATGTATTACTGCTATGCAAAATGCTGTAAATATTCCGGTCACGATTAAGCATCGTATCGGCATTGATGACATGCAGTCCTATGAAGAAATGCTGAGTTTTGTCGATACTGTCGCTGCCATAGGTTGCACACATTTTGTGGTACATGCCCGTATAGCGATTTTGCAAGGTTTATCGCCCAAAGAAAATCGTGACGTTCCACCTTTACGCTATGAAGATGTCTATCATCTAAAACAGGATCGTCCATATCTCACCATTGAAATTAATGGGGGGATTAAAACTGTTGCAGAAACACAGGGTCATTTACAGCATGTTGATGGCGTTATGATTGGACGTGAAGCTTATCATAATCCTTATTTACTAGCAGAATTAGGGCAATTATGGAATCTGACATTGCCAGATCGTTTTGAGATTATGCAGCAAATGTTGCCTTATATTGAGCAACGACTGCATGAGGGTGCGCCCATGTCGATTCTCTCTCGGCATATTTTAGGTTTATTTCAAAACCTTCCTGGTGCTCGCAAATGGCGACAAGCGTTAAGTGGTGGCAATGCGAAAGATTTAAACGATATCAAAAATGCAGTGTTAAATATGCAAGAAACACTTGCTCGCTCAGAACACGATCGTCTTGAATATATCCAGTCCTTATCCTGATCTATATTGTGAATTGCATCATCACGCTGCTAACGTTATGATTTCGTCTTAAATAAATTCGGTTTGTTAAATTTTCATGCAGATTCTTAAACTCTTTCGTTATCTTCCGCTTACTGTGATTCAAGCAAGCGCACGCATGGCTGCATGGTTTATCAATCAAAAACCGAGTACAGGAATGTTTTGGAAAACAAGCATTAACCTTAAACTGGCCTATCCTGATTTAACAGATCAACAACGTCAACAGCTGGCAAAAGAAAGCGTGACCAAACAATGTTTATCTTATGCCGAATCACTAAAATGCTGGGCAATGCCACCTGAATGGAGTATCGAACAAATCAAAGTAGTTCATCATCTAGAAGTATTCAAAAATGCTTTAAATGATCTACATGGTGTATTGATTATTGTTCCACATCTAGGCACATGGGAAATGATGAATGCATGGATACATCAATATGGCATCCCAACCATTATGTATAAACCCATAAAAGATCAATCCATCAATCACTTTGTATTACAGGCAAGGGAACGGTTAAATGCGACACTTGTACCGACTAATGCCAATGGCGTAAAAACTTTATTTAAAAATTTAAAACAGGGCGGCTTTAGTATAATTTTACCAGATCATGTCCCGCATCCTTCCGGTGGTGTGATCGTACCTTTCTTTGGAATAAACTGCTTAACCAGTACACTTGCCAGTAAAATGGCACAAAAAACCCATTGCCGTTTAATCGGTTTAAGTTGTATTCGCCGTAATAATGATGACGGTTTTGAAGTCTATTGTGACGATCTTAATGATCCAAAACTTTATGATACAGATATTGAGATTGCTACCACTGCATTAAATCAGGCAATAGAAAAGATGATTAAGCGTTTTCCAGCCGAATATATGTGGGGATATAAGCGGTTTCGGGGCAATCCCGAGCTAAAAAATATCTATAAGATAAACTGAATTTATTTGAAGAGTAAAAGCCTAGTAGATTAAAACTAGGCTAAACCCACTCAGACTATAACTCCGCATCTAAAATTTGTTTAGCTGTTTTTTCCCAAGTCATAGGTCGATAATTATTCTGGATGTTGAATTCCTTCTCGGTAATATATGATGGATGGTTAATCAAAAATAGAATTTTCTCACACCATTCATTTATATTATGAGGATTTAAATAATCTATATAATTTCCTCCAACTTCTGGTAAAGAACCCGTATTAGAAGATAAACAATATTTGCCAAAGGAAAGACTTTCTGCGACTGGCAAACCATACCCCTCAATAAAAGATGGATATAGAGTAAACCAACATTTTTTATATAATTGAATCAAATCCCCATCTGAAACATGATCTAAAATAATAATTTTATTATGAATTCTATGATCAGAATCTAAATTTTTCAATAAGTTTTCAACTTTCCATCCTCGGCGCCCAACAAAATAAATTTTTGGCAAATTAGTTATACCTTGCTCAATCAAAGATAAATAAGCTTCGTATAAAACTTTATGATTTTTTCTTATCTCAATTGTAGAAACAAATAATAAATACTTATCCTTGACTAATTGGTCTATAAATTCACTATGTCTAATAGTCTCTTTTTTATATAAATCACAACCTAAAGTAATTACATGAATTGGGGGTATACTTTTTTGTTCTTCTTTCAAATATTTTACTAATTCCTGCTTTGTAAAATGAGAATTACAATAAAATTTATCAACGACATCGATTACTTCAGAGAAATATATCTTAAATAATGCTGAATGCTGCTCAGGTAAAAACTCTGGATGAGTAATTGGAATAATATCATGGCAAAGCAAATTAAAATTAATTTTAATTTTTTGCTTTAATAAGTGATAAACTTTTATTTCACCTGAGTAAAAATCTTGTCCTACAGAGATGACTTTATCCCCTTGTTGATAAGGATGAGAAATCTTGCCAAAGTTTTGTTTTAATACTCTTAATCTCTTACAGATACTACGAACCAATTTATATTTGAACTTCTCTACGAATTTCAGACCCTTCTTATTTTGAATAGATTTACTTCTAAACTTATTTAAAATACTGGAAATTTCTTTATGATCGACTTCAACAAAGCCAATACATACATCAAAAGTACTAAATTTAACGTCATGTCCTTGCTGCTGAAGTTTTAATCCATAGGAACATATTTCAAACTCTGTCCTAGCAATTCCTGTAAAATTATTTACCTTTGAAATATTTGAAATATTGATCCAAATCATAAATTGACCTAAAAACATACATAGTTAGTGAGTATTGGTTTACATCATATTTTATTATTGTATACTGTGAAATTCACCAACATCTAGTGATTAAACGTAACTATGACAAGATATTCATCCATATCTTGAATATAAAGATGATTACTTACAATGAGTTTGTCAAACTTATGCTAAAATATATCAAACCTGAAAAACATATTGCAAAAGTAATCCATCAAACCTATAAATCGAATCAGCTTCCAGAAGAGCTACAAAGCATAGTCAATCACCTAAAATTTAAAAATCCAGACTGGCAATACAAATTTTATGATGATCACAATATAATCAAATATATAAAATATCATTACGGTCAAATAATACTAGATTATTATCTTCGTATCAACCCAAAATATGGTGCTTCCAGAGCCGACTTTTTCCGATATTTACTTATTTATAATGAAGGTGGCGTTTACCTTGATATAAAAAGCTCCTGTAATATCCCTTTTGACCAAATTATACAAGATAATGATGTATATTTATTATCGCAATGGGACAATGAAAAAGATCAAGCATTTAAAGGTGCTGGTTTACATAAAGAATTAAGGAATATTAATGGTGGAGAACTTCAACAATGGTACATTATTGCTGCTGCTGGATCACCTTTTTTACGTGCGGTAATTGAAAAAATTATTAAAAATATTGATGAATATACTGTGTGGAAATTTGGTGTATCAAAACATGCTGTTTTGACTTTTACCGGACCTATTATGTATACACTTACTATTCATCCTTTATTAGCAAAGTATCCACATCGTTTTGAACGATACAATAGTAATTATGGTTTGATCTATAATGGTTTAAAAAATATTAATCATAAACAAGTTCTTCAAAACCACTATAGTCTAAATTTTGAACCCCTCGTAATGAATCATGGTTTTCAAAAATATATCGATTTAATGTTTGCTTTTTTTTATAAGTTTTATAGAAAAAATTTAAGATTTTCAAAAAAAGATTTTGTGCGAAAAAAATGACTTTTTACTTTTTATATTTTCAAAAATCAATAAGAGAATTCTTCAAGAACTTATCTTTAATATAATATTTTTCTAAAAAATTACGCTCCTTACGAGCAAGTTTTATTAATATTGGATGATTTTGTGGTGCATAATTAATCGATAAATCAATTAGAATTTTCTCTTTCACCCATTTATTTTTCACCTGATAAAACAAAGCATTTTGATCACAGTCAATCAATGTAATACTTGGAAAAGACTGTCTTAATACTTTTTGACAAGCGACATAGGCAACCAGATATTCTAAATTGCTGATCCGTTGAAAAATATCTTGAGTATTTGATTCTGTTTGTTTAATCTGTTGTATATATTTTTTAGGTGTTTGTTGAATTGCAATATATAGCTCATCATACCACTGTTTAAAGAATATATTATTCGGAACACTTGCCAATAACCAGTTTTCTATTACAGGATAGTTTAGATTGGTGGTATTTTTTCTTCTATAATAGGCAAAACTTTCTGTCTGGTTCTTCTGCATGATATTTTGAATCCAATCCAAACTATCATAGACAATAATACTGGCATCCAACCAAATACCACCGTGACGGTAAATAAGATCAAATCTTAATAAATCTGCTTTTTGTTGTGGTGTTGCTCCTTTTAATTGAGAAAAATCAAGATTGGTATATTGGTGTACATTTTCAGGATTAAGCACAAAAACCTCATAATCCGAATTTTTTTCACGAATATTAACAATACATTTCTCAACAAATTCCGGAAAATCACCTTCCCAATATATCCATATTTTTTTAGGTAAAATGATGCTTTTACTGACGGGATTAAAAGTCAACATACCCGCATAATTATCAATATTTTTATTCACCTGTCTAATTTTATAATGATACATAAAATGAAATTTAAGCAGATAAAATATTTTTTTAAAAATTTTCATATTAATTTCACACTATAGTCAGTTGATGAACATCAAAATTTATATAAATTGACGCGATCAGGAAATCAAATGCTTTAAGGCATGGTAACGATCCAGCCACATCCGTTTTTGCTTTTTCAAACCATGGGAAAGACTACGATTTTCTTTCTCTTTACGACTAATCCCTTGTGCAGCAACTGTACCTAAAATATCACTATCGACACCACGTGGACGAACCAGTGGAGGCCAAACACCTAGACCTAAACCATTTTTACTTAGCCAACGCTGGAAAAAAATATCTACAGGCACATTGATGTCCTTACCAGCGTTTAGAAATTCTTCTGCCCCTGCTCTAGACCAAATTAAACCCAAGCCACGAATAGGAAAATAATAGGCGTGCCAAAGTGAATATTCACCAATAGGTGTGATATCTTTTGCCAGTTTTTTCTTTTTGGCTGCAATATTAATCAAATACCAGTTCAAATCTTGATGTTGCTGTAAATAATCAAGTATGCCGTCAATAGCTGTTTTAAAATCCGTGACAATCTTCATATCATCTTCTAAAACAATTAGATAGTCAGCATCAGTTTTTAAAAACTGTTCGACACAACCATAATGACTTAGATAACAACCTATTTCGGAATTCAATAAACTACGACCTAAAATTGCTCTGGCCTCTGTATCGTCATAATCCTTGAATTCAGATAAATTTTTACCCCGACCATCATAAGCGGGAAAACGGCTAAACTCGACCTGTGCCAACTGCAACTGTTGACTGGCATTTTCCAGACGCTGATTGCTGCCATCAAGATTAATTAAATAAGTAATGACTTTCATTCTATGCTCTTAAACAGGTGTGTATTGAACTAAGGATTCGGGTAAAAATCCTGCAAACTTAGCATTTAAAGCGGTAGATATTTGCCGAGCTGCATCTTGATCAAGTTGGTCAAGACTCTGTATACAACCATATTTAATCGTATTCGACTGCAAATCCTGTATAAATTTGGTCAATCCTTGCTGATTTTTTAGATAAGCAATCTCAATATCCGTTTTCAAAATGGCTTCACCTTTTTGAATTTTTAAATGATTCATTAAAGAAATTGGGTTGAGTTGTTCTACACTTCTAAACTTATAGCGAATTTGTCGATCCAGTAATTCTGGTGATTTTAGCAGATAATCCGCTAGAATTTTTCGATCCACAATATGCGGATAATGATGAATTTCAAAGAATTTTTTAAATCCAAGAATATCTGCACCAAGCATTTGAGCAATAATATGTCCAGGCTGAATCGGCTTGCCAAATTGTTTGTTTAAAAATTGACGATATTTTAATTTGACTTTTAAAATACTGCTATTGGTCCAGTGACCATAAATAACCATTTTATCCTGCTGAATAAAATCTGTAATATCTGCTGGTTGATTAAAAAAGAAATCATCATTTAAATAAATGAAATCATCCGATAATCCGGGAATATTCCAAAGCATGCTCTCAATAGAACGTGTATTAAATGTCGGTAAATTTTGCGCATAGCCTGCAAAAATATCATGGTGGTCAACGATCTTTATCTTTTCAGCAGTGCAAATATTTTGCTTAGCAAATTCATCAATCCATTCTGGTTGTTGCTGATCTGTAACGATATAAATATGACGGCAAAATGGGACATATTTTAAAATAGACGCAACATTATAATAAATTTCATTATTACTGGCGAAGCGAGTATCACTGACGGCATCAGATGCTTGTTCAGGATTTAAATACTGTTGACGTTTTTGCTTAAGTTTTGGATCATTTCCATCTACCCAGGCAATCACTACATCTATATATTGCGCTGTATTATTCATTTACGCCAACTCTTAAAATGCTTTATTAAATCATCATAAATCAGACGCTTTCATTGGATGAATGAGCGATCATCAATATATTTATGATGATGTTCTGAAGTCTTTATTTTGCCAAAATTGATCATAAAACAGGCAAAAGCTAAACACCAGTTATTGCCATGCCTGTTTAATCCAGTCTGACGGCAAAATATGACGATACCATTTTCCACCACCGCCATTAATCGCATCAGGTGGATTTACTTCACCATGGAAAATAATAATTTTGGCATCTTTGGGTTTTTTAGGCGGCAAGACATAAGCCAAAGGGAGTTTGCGTAGGCAATGATATTTATAGCTTTTACACCAGCTTTCCGGCCAATAACTCAATTTACCTGTTTGTTTAACAAACCAAGTTAAATATTCCTGTTCGTTACGAAATCGATTACTGATTTCGTCAAAATGTTCACGGAAATAAGGCAAAATTTCCGGAAATGCTCCCAATTTAAAACGATAAACCGAACTATTTCCGGTAATACGCCATGGGCGCTTCCAGTCATGGATAATTAGAAAATCTCCTTCCTGTTGGAAAAAGCAGTCGATATTATCAATAATCACCACATCCAAATCCAGAAACAACAGATTCCCTCGTAGTCCATATAAATCAGGCTCAAAAGTGGACAGTTTATTCCAGCCACGTTCTGGACTACCCGCAGGTAAATCTAATGATGGTATCGGAAAACATTGTACTTCAGGATTTATGCCCTCGGTACGATCAGTTAGACACACCATTTTAAACGGCAAAGTCAAATGACGGCTGACCATGTTGTACAGGCGATTGACGTATTCGGCACCATATTTTGTACCCCACTTCATACATAGGATAATATTATCCTCTTGTGTTTGGCCAAGCTGTGAATCTTGTTCAATGTTATTGACCGGCATCATCAATCATCCTGCTATTCGACTGTTTATATCATAACATTATTGTCATTATATTTGCGTAATCCACATAATTTAGCACATTCCCAACAGACTTTATTTTTATGATTAAATTTAAAAAATATCAATCGATTAAATCAGAAACAATACGACTAAAATGATCAATAATTTTGATTTTAGATTGAAATTTTTTAAAAATAAGGAAAGGACAAAACCAAGCTATTATTTTTTTATCACATACAGAAACCTTTATACAAAGGAGAAACTATGCTCTCCTTTGTAAGAGAAAAAGATTATCCAAATAATTTTTTCATTTTTGCACTTAAACCATGGATAAAACGATGTTTAGCATTGGCTTTGTCGCTGGTTAAAAAATTAATTTGAATGGACTGACGTTGGCCTTCATAGGGTACATAACCATGCCAGCCATTATCAGTGACTTTAAATGCAACCAATGTCCCCGGACCTGCATTAATTTCTGCGGCATAGTTATCCATATCTTTTTCATCATTCAGAATACGTAAACGTCCGGTAGGCGCTTCCCAAGACTCGTTCAGATAAATAAGAATAGTGAGTAACTTGGTTTTGGAATCAGAATGAATACGACCATCTTTTTGACGGGAATAACCACGCAAAGTAATCATCATGGGATGTTCCATCACATCCACATCAAATTTTTCTGTCAGTATTTGGCGAAATTCCTTACAGTCCAATGACTTTAAAAAACGATCGAAATTCGGTTTCAGTTCAACATCATCAAGATTATAACTTCCACCCTGTTCAATCTTGGGAAAATCCCGAATAACAGCCTGAACCTCACTGTCTTCTAATGAATTTTCTACCACAAAATAGGGATATGGCGAAGTAGAAACCTTCGCTTCTTTTAAAGCGTCTAATTTTAAAATATGTGCCATAGGAATAATTCGATTAGATAATAAAACTGGCAATAATTATAGCAAAAAATTCATTGGCATGACATGTGACAACTC
This sequence comes from Acinetobacter puyangensis, assembly GCF_900096995.1. Lineage (GTDB taxonomy): Bacteria > Pseudomonadota > Gammaproteobacteria > Pseudomonadales > Moraxellaceae > Acinetobacter > Acinetobacter puyangensis. The sequence goes on along the minus strand of NZ_OANT01000001.1, from coordinate 335,511 downwards.
AACTTGGTGTGCCAATTACAAAAATCCAAATATCTGCAATATGATATTATCCTTATTTCGGACCAATCAGTTGAGCAGGTTCATTGCAAAATAATCCGCCTTTCACCTCAACCAGCCGTTATAATAAATACCATCTATCCAATCCTTTTCATTTAAATTGAATAATAGTGTCAGGTCATTATGAAAATTGCAGTTGCGGGAACAGGCTATGTCGGGCTATCAAATGCAATGCTGTTCGCACAGCACCACGAAGTCGTCGCATTAGATATTTTGCAAAGCAAAGTTGATTTACTCAACAATAAAATATCTCCTATTCAGGATGCCGATATCAGTTATTTTCTAAAAGAAAAACAGATAAATTTTCGTGCAACCACAGATAAGCAACATGCTTATCAGGATGCTACATTTGTTATTATTGCTACACCCACAGATTATGATCCGCAAAGCAATTACTTTAATACCCAAAGTGTCGAGTCTGTAGTGAAAGATGTGCTGGCCATTAACCCAAATGCAACCATGGTCATCAAATCCACCATTCCTGTCGGTTTTACCGAAAAATTAAGACAGCAGTTTGCGTGTGACAATATTATTTTTTCGCCTGAGTTTCTACGGGAAGGCAAGGCGCTGCATGATAACTTATACCCATCAAGAATAATCATTGGGGAACAATCGGAGCGGGCGCAACAATTTGCTAATCTTTTAATTGAAGGTGCAATCAAAAAAGATATTCCCGTGTTATTAACTGATGCCAGTGAAGCAGAAGCCATCAAACTTTTCGCCAATACTTATCTGGCCATGCGGGTATCTTTTTTTAATGAACTCGATACCTATGCCCAGACCTTTGGACTGGAAACCAAACAAGTCATTGATGGCGTTTGTCTGGATCCTCGTATTGGTAGTCATTATAATAATCCATCGTTTGGCTATGGCGGTTATTGCCTGCCCAAAGATACCAAACAATTACTTGCCAACTATCACAATGTACCGAGTAACCTGATTCAGGCCATTGTCGATTCAAACCGTACCCGTAAAGACTTTATTGCAGATTCTATTATCGCCCAAAATCCAAATGTGGTTGGGGTTTATCGTTTAGTCATGAAAAGCGGCTCAGACAATTATCGTGCCTCTGCTATTCAAGGGGTAATGAAACGAATTAAAGCCAAAGGCATAGAAGTCATTATTTACGAACCGACCTTCACGGAAGATGAATTTTTTAAATCCAGAATTGTTAATGATTTGAATACCTTTAAAGCATCTTGTGATGTGATTATTGCCAATCGTTTATCCAAAGATTTACTGGATGTTGAAGATAAAGTCTATACACGAGATATTTTTGGAGGCGATGAATGAAAGTTTTAATCACAGGTGCTGCGGGATTCATCGGCTTTGCTGTCGCAAAAAAACTACTTGAACGTGGCGATGATGTGGTCGGTTTTGATAATCTCAATGACTATTATGACCCTGCATTAAAGCAGGCACGGATTGAGCAGTTACATCATATTGCACAATCCGCACAAGGTACTTTTGTTTTTATTCAAGAGAATTTGGCCAATAAAGCTGCGGTAGATCAATGTTTCGAGCAGCATAAGTTTGATCGTGTGATTCATCTGGCAGCACAGGCTGGTGTACGTTACTCACTTGAAAACCCACATAGCTATGTAGAAAGTAACATCATCGCATTTACCAATATTCTTGAAGCCTGCCGTTATGCCCAGACACCGCATCTAACCTATGCTAGCACCAGTAGTGTCTATGGTGCCAACACCACCATGCCCTTTAGTGAACAACATGGTGTTGATCACCCAATTCAGTTTTATGCAGCCACAAAACGGGCCAATGAATTAATGGCACACAGTTATAGTCATTTATTCAAACTACCAACCACAGGCCTGCGCTTCTTCACCGTCTATGGCCCATGGGGCCGTCCCGATATGGCACTGTTCAAATTCACCAAGAATATTATTGAACAGCAGCCTATTCCAGTCTTTAATCATGGTCATCATACGCGGGACTTTACCTACATTGATGATATTGTAGAAGGTGTAATTCGTACGAGCGACAAAATTGCAGCACCGAATCCCGACTGGGATAGCCATCATCCAGATCCTGCCAGTAGCAATGCCCCGTTTAGAATCTTTAATATTGGCAATAATCATCCCGTGCAATTAATTGAATATATACATGCGATTGAAAAAGCATTGAATCAGAAAGCACAATTGAATTTACTGCCGCTACAACCTGGTGATGTTCCTGATACTTTTGCAGACAGTCATGCCCTTGAGCAATATGTTAATTATAAACCATCTACTTCGGTTGAAGATGGGGTGAGAAACTTTGTAGAGTGGTATCGACAGTATTATCAGGTTTAAGAATAAAGCATAAAAAAATCAGGCAAATGCCTGATTTTTTTATCACAAGATTACTTATTTTACATAAGTCAACCAATGTGCATATTTATCGTTTCGACCTTGAACAGCATCAAAAAAGGTTTTTTGAATCTCTGTGGTAATGGGACCACGACGACCTTCACCAATTTGACGATCATCATATTCACGGATTGGTGTTACTTCTGCGGCCGTACCGGTAAAGAATGCTTCATCTGCAATATAGAACTCATCACGGGTAATGCGACGTTCAATTACTTCAATACCCAGATCCTGTGCAATAGTAATCACGGTTTGACGGGTAATCCCGTCTAATGCGCCACCAGCAAGATCCGGCGTATGTAATTTACCATCTTTGACCAGAAACACGTTTTCGCCAGAACCTTGACAAACAAAGCCCTGTGGATCCATGAGCATGGCTTCGTCATAACCTGAATGTGCCACTTCCTGATGAGCAAGAATCGACACTGTATAGTTACCACTGGCTTTTGCTTTACACATGGTCACGTTTGGATGATGGTGGGTAAATGAAGATGTTTTGACACGGATACCCAATGCCATGGCTTCATCACCCAGATAAGCACCCCAAGACCATGCAGCAACCGCAGCATGAATGGTATTATCTGTCGCAGCAATACCTAGCTTTTCCGAACCAATCCAGATGATCGGACGTAAATAGCAAGAACTTAACTTATTTTCACGCACCACATCAATTTGTGCTTGCTCTAATGTTGCTTGATCAAATGGTACTTTCATTTGATAAATTTTGGCAGAATTTAATAAACGTTTTGTGTGGTCCTGCAAACGAAAAATTGCGGTACCTTTAGGTGTTTCATACGCACGTACACCTTCAAATACGCCCATACTATAATGTAAGGTATGGGTTAAAACGTGAATTTTTGCATCACGCCACTCAACTAATTTTCCGTCTTGCCAAATAAAACCATCACGATCAGCCAAATTCATGGCACATACTCCAAATTTTTTACACAATTACTCACTGTCCGGTGCCGAAAGCTTGTCAAAAAGCTCTACAGTTGCACTCGGATCAATTAATCTTTGCCATAACTTGCAAACGACTTCTCGGGTATCATGCCAATCCGCAGCTTTAACTTGCAAAGATTGATTTGCAAGTGCCAAACGGTGGCTTTCAGCGCGTTCACGTAGATAAGCTTGCGTTAATGCTGTGGCGTCGATGCTTGGTAAGCAGCCTGCTTTGGCAGCATCTTCAAGGATCCGCACATTGTCTGAGTAGTGGGCGAGATCAGGATTCGACCCACTCCATGCCAGTACTGCATACTGTGCCATAAATTCGATGTCAACGATACCACCTGCATCTTGTTTTAAGTGAAAAATTCCATGTTTTTTTTGTTCATTGGAAGAACCGAGATGATCTTTCATTTTTTGCCGCATCTTCAGCACTTCAGCACGTACTTCATTTTCATCACGTTTCCGGGTTAAAATTGTTCGACGAAGTGCCTCAAAAGCCTCGCACAATTCTATATTACCCGCAATCGAACGTGCCCGAACCAAGGCCTGATGTTCCCATAACCACGCACTGCTCAATTGATAATGCTCAAACGCCTTTAAGCTACACACCAGTAAACCGGCCTCACCATTAGGACGCAAGCGGGTGTCAATCTCATAAACACGGCCATCAAGTGTTTGTGTCGTCATCAGGGATAAGAACTTTTGTGCAACCCGCATGGCAAATTCAAGTCCAGTGACGACTTTTTTACCATCGGTTTCCGCTTGTTCTTCATATTGATGAATAAAGACCAAATCAAGATCGGAACCATATCCCAATTCAATGCCACCCACTTTGCCATAACCAATAATGGCAAATCCGAGACGATCTAAACTACAGCGCTCTCCGGCACTATCTAAAGGATAACCATGACGTTTCACCACCATTTGATAGGATAAATGCAGTGCTGTTTTTACAGTAATTTCGGCAATATCCGTCAGTACATCCGATATCCGCATCAATGGGCTTTCGGCCAGAACATCACTGGCGGCGACAGCCAAAACATTGGATTTTTTGAATAAGCGCAGCACTCGCATAATATCTTCGACTTGATCCAACTCAATACGCAACAGCTGTTGCCGTAAAGCCTGTTCCAAGTCCTGTCGACGAGGCAATTCAAAATCCATCGATAAAAATTCATCCAGTAATACAGGATAATGTGCCAATTCTTCACAAATCCATGGACTAACACTGGCCATTTTAACCAAACGCTGTAATGCACCGCGATTTTCCATCAGCATGACAATATACACACTACGCCGTAAAATCGATTCAATCAGTGGTAATAAGCGCATTAATGCAATTTGTGGATGTTCCGAAGCGATGACTGCCTGTACCAAATGTGGCCAGAATTGCTGTAACCGTTTCAATGCTGTACTGGGCAGACGCTGTACCGTATGACTTTGCCAAAATGCTTGGATACGTTGATAAGCCTCATCATCCAGATAAGGTTGTAAATCGATATGCTCTGATTCTGTAATATTGACATCAGCATCATTAATCCGCTCCTGAATTAATGTACTAAAATAAAAACTGACCCGTTCACGCTTTTGATTTAAGACCTGCATAAAATCTTGCCATGAATCGTAATTCAAGGCAAAAATCAGCCGTTCTCTTAAATTTTCATCCTGTGGCAAACTCTGGGTTTGTTGGTCCTGCAAGGCCTGAATTGCATGTTCAACCCGACGTAAGAATAGATACGCATCTTTTAATTCATGATAGGCTGTTTCATCAAGTAAATGATCATCTTTTAAATGCTGCATGGCGACCAGACACTGCCGATCCTGTAACTCCAGACGTGAACCACCATAAATTAACTGAAACACTTGTACAATAAATTCAATTTCACGAATACCGCCGGCACCCAACTTGACATCATCCGAGATATTGCGACGAGCCACCTCTTTCTCGATCATCGATTTCATTTCACGCATGGCAGAAAATGCGGTGTAATCCACATAACGACGAAATACAAACGGGCGTGCCATGGCAATTAATTCATCACCTGCCTGTCCGCCAGTGATCACTCTGGCCTTGATCCAGGCATAGCGTTCCCATTCACGTCCATGCTGAATCAGATATTTTTCCAGTGCAGCATAACTCAGCGCCAGTGCACTGCCATCCCCCCATGGACGTAAGCGCATATCTACCCGAAACACAAAACCATCAGCAGTCACCTGATCCAACAGGTTAATGATTTTTTGTCCCCACAAAATACAAAATTGCTGAACATCGATACACTTGCGTCCATTGCTTTCACCATTTTCACCAAAGGCAAAAATCAGGTCGATATCACTGGATAAATTCAGTTCCTGTGCACCATGCTTACCCATGGCAATTACAATTAAATCCTGTACTTGCCCATCATCACCAATCGGTTCACCATATTTTGCAACTAAAGCAGGACGGGCAAATTTTTTCGCAGCAATCACACAAGCATCGGCAAAATCTGATAACTCTCGTGTTAAGGTCACCACATCAGTGAGTTGATTACAATCCTGCCAGATCCAGCGCAGCATAAATCGGGCTCGTAACTGTCGAATACTACGCATCCAACTGGTTTCGTCACTGATATTTTGTAAGGTATTTTCAACCCACTGGAAAATTTGACTGCTATCTAAAGGAAGGAGAAATTGATCTTTGGCATAATCCTGCTGCCAGATGCCATCTAATGTTTGCATCACCTGACCAGCGTATAGACTACAAAATTGCACTCGTCTTGCGGAGGAAATATCTATCCCGTAAAGTTCCACATGTTGTTGATTCATTGATATTCAAAACCTGATAAACTTATATGTTCATCATTCCCGAATTTAGATCACCTTGCAACAACATATCGGATGTATTAAACATTCAGGTTCAAGATATACTTTTACCAATCGGCAAACGCACAATAAATTTTGTCCCCTGCCCCGGTGTCGATTCCACATGAATGGAACCGTGGTTTAAATCCAGAAAGCGTTTACACAATACCAATCCTAAGCCAGTCCCTTTCTCTCCGGCTGTCCCTTGCGTACTCGGTACAGTGTGTTCTCTGAACAATTTAGCGATTTGCACAGGCGTCATACCAACCCCCTGATCTTGAATGGAAATTTCTACCCATTGCTCGTTTTTGATCGCTTTGATTTTAACGGTTTTATCACTATTGATCGGGGTGAATTTTAGTGCATTAGAGGTTAAATTCTGAATCACTGATGTAACCATATTGACATCGGCAAAAGCATACAAATCATCAGCAGCATCATAATCTAAATGAATCTGTTTTTTAAAAGCAAAGGCATTTAAAAGATCACTCACAAACTGTAAGGTATCCGCCACTTTAAAATGTGAAGGTGTTTGATGAAAACGTCCATTTTCGGCCATGGCCCAATTTAGCAGGTTTTCCAGTAAGCCATAGGTTGATTGCGTCGTATCATGAATATAATCTGCCAAACGTTGTGCAGCGGCTTCATCCAGTGTTTCTTTCTCATGTGCCAAAATATCGGCACAACCCAGAATACCATGGAAAGGCGCACGTAAATCATGCGCAATAACTGAAAAATATTTGGCGCGCCCAAGATTAATACTTTCTAGCTCAGACATTCGCTGCTGTAATTGGTCATGTTGTAAAAGCTGACAACCACTCTTTTGACGTTGCTGTACATAACGTTCAATACATTGCCAAGTCGTATGAGAAAGTTGATGTTGCTGATCAGAAAACAGAATCACGGTAATATCGTATTCAACCGCATCAAAAGTCAATTTGACAGAACTTGCTGATTCCAACTTATGATTAAAAAGTTTTTCGAGTTTTTGTTTTAAGCTTAAAAATGATGGCGAAAATACATTCAACTTAATATGGTGGTCCAATACTGTAATTTCATCTAGACTGGCTTTGCTAATAAATGATTCCTGTCCAAGAAATATTTTTACATATTGTTGTCCCTTATCATAAAAACTATAAAGCGCAAAATCGTATTGACTCAATTCTTTTAATAAATCTACCGTCTCATCAATAAAGTTGGCAAAAGTGTGCGCTTCTGCAAACCAAGTTGAAGAAAAGTCAATTTGAGTGGTTTGATCTGGCATTTGAACTGCAACTTGCATTTTTCGCCCCCATCAATCCTAGTGTATAAAAAACATTAAGATATGTTTGATTGTTCAAAAATCATTGTTATGGATTAAATCTAACATACCTATAAAAACTTACAAGCTGTTTATGCCCAAAAGTGACAAAAATTGGTAATTTACAACCAGTTTAGATCCTATCTTTAGTATAACTATTTTAGTAAAAAGAGGCTTGATGATATTTTTTATACTTATATTTTGGATTGAATAAAAAAAGCAATAAAATCCAAGAGATTTTATTGCCTTAATTGATCAAAATAATCTCTTAATCTTCAATCACAATACGGCCATTGACAGGTTGTAATGGACGATTATTGGCTTCATCTTTCAATACAGCTTTAAATTGTTTTAATTGATCGGCAGAAATTGTTAAAGGTTGTTTTAAAACGATCCAGTTTACACCTTCAGAACAAGGCGGCGTAGTTAAGGATCCTGAGAAACGATAATACTCACGTTTTTTAGGCAAAAGTTTTTCAAGATCAATAGTATGCGTTAAACTTTTAGCATCATTTTCTTTATCGGAAAGATCAGACCAGAGTTTATTCCATTCAGAATTTGGCTGACCCAGTTCAAACATCACGGCAAGCACGGTTAATTGACCATCTGCATTAGCATTAACAAAGTGCAATTCCAATGGATAGCTTTTACCCTTGATCTGGTTTTCACTAGGTGTGTGAAAATGGAATTGTTTTAAGAAAAATTTTTGATTATCCAATACCAGATAATCACTATTATCGTCAGCCTTGGTATTGACCTGAACAGTATGACCATTAAATACAATGTCTTTTGGAGAAACTTTATATTCAATGTCAACTTTATGTTTCACAGTACTGGCATAAGTACTGCTGATGTTAATCGGTGTTTGATTTTTACCGGCACTACATGTTTTATATGTTTCATTGAGTTCACCCCAATGTTCAGGAGAGATATCTTTATCATATCCCCAATGGATCGTTTCTGCGGCAAAAGTGACTGAGCTTAAGCAGCAGATTAAGCTACTTAAAAGAATTTTTTTCATGGGAAAACCTATAGTGAAAAACAGATGAAAGGTATTATGAAAACGAAACAAATCATACGCCTTTACTTCGATTTTGACTTATAGATTATTTATATAAAAGTCAAACTACTATTAATATTTCTTATAAAAAATTTTTCAAAAAAAGAGTAAAGAATTGAAACAAAAAAATAAGACTACCCAAAGTAAAAATAAAAAATTAATAAAATCAAAAAATTAAGATTAAATTTATTTTTATTAAATTTTTTTCATTATACGCTTTTATTTCGTAAAAATTATGACAATTTAATGACCTTTTTTTCTTAGCATCCATCAGCGTCATCAAAGTAATTAACAATTAATCAAAAAAATTTATGTTTCACCCATATTTTCAATAAAAAATCAGATTATATAATCTTCAGATCGGCAATTTAGACTAAAATATAATCCTTATTAATAATAGGGTTTAAAATTGACTATACTTTGTCTGGATTAAATTCAAACAGCCTTCAAAAATGTAAATAAGACGTATTACTAATGTGGTGCTAGTAGAGAATGTTCTTAATAAACACTTAAATCCTCATTTATATATTTGAGTTGTTTATTTATCCTTCTATTTTTCATCATTTTGTAAACATAATATAAGTTTCTCTTTAAAAAAAACCTTATGTTAAGTTCCGATTAATACTCAATAAATCCAAGTACTGGTTGATATAGAACACTGGATATTTCATCTTTCTTCAAGAGATTAAGCATTAATTCTGCCAATTCATATCCCACATCAATTGTTTTGGGAATCTCTATGGTTTGAATATCATGTGTTGGCAATATGGTCTGTTGCGATAACATACCATAAACAATCACTTTAATATCCTGATTCAGATTTAAGCCTGCTTTAGAAAGGGCAAGTAAAACACCTACCGCCGCCATATGATTATCAACAAAAATAGCATCAGGTAATATTGTTTGTTCTAAAAGATGTTGGGTGACTAAAAAACCAGAATTTTGCTCAAGGCCAATGCGGTACTCTTGTAAGCGAATGTCTGGATATTGACAGACTTCATTTTTAAAAGCTTGATATCGTTGCTGAATAAAATTATAAGATAAATCTGCACCCAAATAGGCGATAGACCGATGGCCAGCGTTAATCAGCTGTTTTGCTGCTAGGGCCGCGCCATGGGCATTGTCCATATCAAACCAAGCATAGGGATGAATAAAACCCTCGCTTCTACCATGCGCCACAAAAGGGATTTTTCGTTGGTGCAGATAGGCCAGTCGCTCATCATGGACTTTTGTTCTGGGTACAATAAACGCATCGACACGCCCACCCTTAATAATCCGTTCATAAGTTGCCAGCTCGTGTTCTGGAGGAGCAGAAATAATCAGTAAATCTATGCCCTCTTTGGCAAAACGCTCACTCATGGAAGAAAGCACATGCAAATAATTAACATCGCCCAGATCATTCACTGTGGCGGGAAATACGATACCGACCGCATTCGCACGTCCCAATGCCAGTCCTCTGGCAATTGAATTCGGCACATAACCAAGACGATCTGCAACCTGTTTAACTTTGATTTTTGTTTTGGAGGATACTTCCGGATAATCATTTAATGCCCGACTCACTGTAGTAAGTGATAAACCAAGTTCTGCGGCGATGGCTTTGAGTGACATTAAATGGATAACCTGAATGACTGAATTTGGTGGTATAGCATTTTATCGAATATCCTTTTTTATAATCCAATTATTTTCGTCTAAAACCGGCATGATCACCTTTCGTTAAAAAATAATTTTTTATCAAGAATAATCAATCTATTACATGAATAAAATCTTCAAATTTTCAACATACAACTCTTGTTTATCTATTTTTCAGATGTTGACCCCTATTTTTCTTATTTCAATTTAAAGCCTAAAAGTCACAAAATCCAAAGCGCTTTGGATGGATACAAAAAATCATCAAAATATTCCCATGATTTTAAATATCCATCCTATAACAACAAGTTATCTCTAAACCATGTATCGGAAAAATGAATACTCGCTCGACAGATAACTTAATTTTTTGCCATGACTTTTGCTATGACCATTTGGGGGTTTGTATCATGACTTTATCCAAGACCAGATTATCTGTTGCTGTGAGTATGCTATTAAGTTTTGCACTTCAAAATAGCCATGCAGACACACAACCGGACACCGCTTCAACGACCACGTCTCCTGCTGTAGAAACGCAATCTACGGAACAGGTCAAACAGTTGGAAACAATTGTCGTGACAGGTACGGCAAGAAGTAGCGGCATCAGCAAATTGGATGCCGGTTTCTCTATTTCCACTGCAAATCAGGAACAAATTAAGCAAGTGGCACCACAAAGCACTGCCGATTTAATGAAAATCGTACCGGGTGTATTTGCTGAAACTTCGGGCGGTGTGGCCGGTTTACATGTCGGTGTACGGGGATTCCCGCAAAATGGTGGTGGCGGTTTTGCCACGGTCCAGCTGGATGGTTCACCGATCTTTGTACCTGCAACGCTAGATTTCCTCGAAGGGTTTAGTCTATTTCGTATTGATGATACGGTTGAGCGTGTAGAAGTCCTGCGAGGTGGTCCGAGTCCGATTTTTTCCAATGGTAATCCAGGCCTTACTGTAAATTTCATTCAAAAGAAAGGCAAAGATACCCCAGAAGGAACAGCTGGCATCACTTTAGGCTCTGAAGGGTTATATCGTTTTGACGGCTACTATGGCGGTAAAATTGCTGAAGGCTGGTACGCAACTGTCGGCGGTTTTTATCGTCAAAGTGATGGGATTCGTGATACCCAATATCCTGCTGATGAAGGTGGGCAACTCAGTGCCACTTTAAGCAAACGCTGGGGTGATGGCAATGATTTAACCTTCTATGTGCGAAAAACCCATGACAGCAATGCCTTTTTCACACCAGCCCCTTTACTCTCCAACAACGGTAAACTATCCACTTATCCCGGATTTGATCAACGCAAGGATACCTTACAGGGTAATGATCTTCGTCAACTTAATCTGGAAATTGCACCTGATCAAACCATCTCAAGAGATTATTCGGATGGCCGTACCATTGATCTGAATTTATTTGGTGTCAATCTCGACTTAAATTTTGATGAATGGACCTTGAGTAATCGTGCCAGTTTTCTTAAAGGTACAGCCGATGTGCGTGCCTTATTTACCAGCGCAACGCCTTTAAGTTTAAATGACTATATCAATGGTCGTATTACTGCTGCCAATGGTTCTGCCAATGTAGTGAATAGTGCGGGTGGATTAGCAACCTCGGGAAGTGCTTCTTTTGCCTCAACCGGTAGTGCCATTACCGACCTATCCCAACCGGTTATTGTGGCTGCACTTAATTCAATCGACAAAGACATCGAATCTTTTAGTAATGACTTTCGCTTAAGTCGTAGCTTTGCTGATCATACTGTTACGCTAGGTGGATATTTTGCACATTATAGTGTCGATGATTTATGGTATCAGGGCAATAATGTTTTATTGTCAATGGAACCTAATGCCCGTCGTATTAATGTCACGCTAGATAACGGGGTGCAAATCAGCCGGGATGGTTTTGTCAGTGCCACCACCAATCAGGTTAAGGCATCTTATACTGGTAGCAATTATGCCGCATTTCTGGCAGACGAGTGGCAAATCACACCCGATTTAAGACTGGATGCCGGCGTTCGTCTAGAACACTATAAAGCGGATGGTAATCGAAACCTCACCACAGCTGGTGTCGATCTGGATGGTAATCCTCTGACATTTTATAACAACAGCAGCGTCATTTTAAATGGCAATAAACTGTACTCAAAATTCTCTGATACCAAAACTTCTTGGACCTTAGGCGCCAACTATTTCCTACAACCTGATCTCAGTGTTTTTGCCCGTCTAAACTCTGGCTATCGTTTTCCCTCACTGGATGATGTGCGCAACTTAGGTGAAGCAAGTGTAGTACAAAGTATTGATCAGTATGAACTGGGTTTAAAAACCATTAATCCATTGTATGATCTGGCGCTCACTGCATTTTTAAATGAATTTGACGGACAGACTTACACTCAGCAAATTGTAGATCCCAATACCAATCAGCAAACCACCATTAACTCGATTGCTGGTTCCCGTACCTATGGTCTGGAACTAGAAGCTGCACTGCGCCCAACTGATCGTCTGGAATTACGTTTGAATACCACATGGTTAAATGGTGAATTTAAAGATGTCGTCGACAGTAGCAATCCTGCCTTTAAAAATGGCAATGAAGTGCAACGTCAACCCTCTGTACAGGTTCGTTTCACGCCAAGTTATTATATTCCGCTGAATTTTGCCGATTTATCGCTATATGGCACCTATAGCTATGTGGGTAGCCGTTATTCGGATATCAATAATTTGCAACCCTTGCCGTCTTACCAAACTGTAGATTTAGGGGCAAAACTGGACTTTGGCCAATGGGATCTACGTTTTACCGGCAGTAATATCACCAATGAGCTAGGATTGACTGAAGGTAACCCTCGTGTTGCAGGTTCAGCCAATGTGAATAATGTGGTGATGGGACGCTCGCTATTTGGACGTGAATACCAGCTAGCCTTACGTTATCGTTTCTAAATTGTTTTGGTGGCTGTTTACGGACAGCTGCCTGATTTAATTTCTCTAGTATGAAGTTGTTATTGCCATGAATTTGCTTTATTTACATACCCATGATAGTGGTCGTTATGTGTCACCTTATGGGTTTGCCATACCTACGCCGAATATTGCCAAACTTGCCCAGCAAGGGGTACTTTTTAGGCAGGCATTTTCGGCAGCGCCAGTCTGTAGCCCAAGTCGGGCTGCATTGTTACATGGTAACTGGCCACATGAAAATGGCATGATGGGCTTGGCACATCGTGGCAGTCGACTCACCACACCCCACCAACATCTGGCTTATGTACTGGCACAGGCTGGCTGGCAATCGGTGTTAATTGGCGAACAGCATGTCGCTCCACCTGATGAACTCACTGCATTGGGCTATAGCGAAATTTTGCAAATTGACAATACTGCCGCACAGAAAGTCGCACCTGTTGCCATCCATTGGCTAAAACAACGTGATCGCAGCACGCCTTTTTTCCTGTCTGTTGGTTTTCATGAAACCCATCGTCCTTATCCCTATGTTGCTGATGAAACACAAGCACGTTACCTCTCAACCCCACCCGGAATTCCTGATAATGCCGCCAATCGTCTGGATATGGCAGGCTATCATCAATCGATCAAAATAGCAGATGAAGCCTTTGGACAAATTCTGGCAGCATTAGAGCAAACAGGCGATGCAGATGATACGCTGGTGGTACTCACCACCGACCACGGATTACCTTGGCCCAATATGAAATGTACTGCGGGGGATGCAGGCACAAGCGTCATGCTGATTATGCGAGATGGTGCGCATTTTTCCGGCGGTAAGGTGATTGATGGTATAGTCTCACAACTGGATATTTTCCCGACATTTTGCCAACTTGCCAATATACCGGAACCTGACTGGCTAAGAGGAGAAAGTTTATTGCCACTGGTCACAGGTGAAACCGAACAACTTCATCAACAACTCTTTTCAGAAATTACCTATCATGCTGCATTGGAACCTGTGCGTAGTATTCGCACAGCGAAATGGCGCTTTACCAAGCGTTTTGATACAGCAGATTTGCGTATTCTGGCGAATGTCGATGCCAGTCCCAGCAAACAACAATTTATTGAACATGGCTGGCGCAACTGGCTGCCCGAGGGAGAAAGTTTATTTGATGTGATTCTGGATCCGCAGGAAAAAGTCAACCTGATTGATCGAATAGACTATGGCGAAATTGCCCAACAGCTTCGGCAACAGTTATTGAGCTGGATGCAGGAGACTCATGATCCTCTATTACAAGCGGACTGGACGCCTGATCCAAACATCTATGTGGTACCTCGTGATGCTATTTCACCGGATGGCGATACCAAGGTCAACTCACAACAAAATGATGATACAACCTCATCTACAGTGTTATAAGGTCGCCAATCTTATGAAAAGAAGTGTTTTTTTCTGTTTATGTGCCTTGTCTGTCACCACACTGTTTTCATCAGCATATGCAGCAACTTTAACCCTTGCTGCACCCTCTGATGCACAACTTCCAGCACTGAAAAAACAATTGGCAGCATGGCAGAAAAAAACCGGGCATCAGGTTAAAATCATCAAGCTGAGTAATGCCAGTAATGATGTTTTTGTGCAATATCGTACCTGGCTGGCTTCACGCAATAACAGTGTGGATGTGTATAAATTTGATAGTCAGTGGGTGGGGCAATTGCGCCAACATTTACTGGATTTATCGCAAGACACCACACAACAGCAACAGATGTTCCCCACTGTCATTTCTGCATATTCTGATCAAAGTGGAAAATTATATGGGCTACCTTATACCGTAGGTATTCCGCTACTCTATTATCGTAAGGATTTACTGGATCGATACCAACAGCCAGTACCCAAAACGTGGACAGAAATGACCCGAATTGCCCGCTATATTCAGCAACAGGAACGGGCAAAAGGGCAAAAAAATCTCTGGGGCTATGTCTTTCAGGGCGCTGCCTATGAAGGTCTGACTGCCAATGCTTTGGAATGGGTCGCGTCCTATGGTGGTGGGCAAATTGTTGAGGCGGATGGTTCAATCAGCATCAATAATCCTGCCAGCATCGCTGCACTGAAACTGGCTGGTTCATGGGTTGGAAGTATCTCCCCCATTGGTGTGGTCAACTATAAGGAAGATGATGTACGTGGCGTGTTTCAGACCGGTAATGCGGTATTTATGCGACACTGGCCAGCAGTGTGGAATTTACTACAAAAGGAATCAGGTAGTGCAGTCTCCGGCAAGGTTGCCGTCACACGTCTACCGTATGAAGGTCAAGGTCAATCTGCGGCAACTATGGGGGGTTGGGGTTTTGTTGCCTCTAAATATTCAAAGCAAAGCCAACTGGCAAAACAACTGGTGATTTATCTAGGTAGTCAGGAAGCACAGCGTATTTCAACCACCTATAGCTTACCACCTACTTATCCAACACTGTATGATGATCCAGCCCTTATTCGGCAATTCCCATTATTGCCCCAACTTAAACTTGCTGCACGGGATTTGATCGCACGACCTTCGGCACAGACTGGACAACATTATCCTGAAGTCAGTAATGAATTCTGGACAGCGGTGCAACGTGTTTTACAAAAACGACAAGCCGCCCCTGAAGCAGTCGAGCAACTGGAACAACGCCTGAAACGGGTTAAAGGTCGGGGGTGGTGATGAATATCAATCATTTAGGTCAGACATTTTTTGCCAAGACATTGGCAGCAAGACGATTACGTACAGCCCTATATTTGTTGCTACCAGCTTTATTATTACTGCTTTTGGTGGCGGCACTGCCCTTAGGGCAAACCATTTTATTTAGCTTTAGCAATGCCACTGCCGATGACCCACAAGCGGCTCAATGGGTTGCTTTTGATAATTATTTTAGTGTTTTTCAGGGTGAATATTTAGGGATTTTAACCGATACGCGCTGGTGGTTATCGGTTAAAAATACCATTATTTTTGCCTTTTTTTCCGTGTCGCTTGAATTGTTTTTTGGCATGGCGATTGCGCTGAGTCTCAATCGGGAATTTCCCTATCGAGGAATTGTACGTGCCTTGGTATTAATTCCTTGGGCGATCCCAACCATTGTTTCGGCACAAATGTGGGTCTGGATGTTGCACGATCAATACGGCATTATCAACTGGATACTCACACAGCTTGGCTTGATTGATACCGGTGTGGCATGGTTATCACAACCGTCCACTGCACTTGCCACCATTATTGTGATTGATGTCTGGAAATCCACACCCTTTATGGCTTTAATGCTATTGGCAGCACTACAAACTGTACCGAATGAGTTAAAGGAAGCGGCCAGAATAGATGGTGCAACGTCATGGCAAACGTTTAGGCACATTGTTTTACCGATTATTTTTCCTGCGGTTGCTGTGGCAGTGGTATTTCGTATGCTGGATGCCTTACGTGTGTTTGATCTCATTTATATTGCCAATCCCTCTGATGAAAATGTAATTTCTATGTCGGTCTATACCCGTCGTTTATTGTTTGAATATGGCAAATTCGGTGAAGGTTCTGCCGCATCGGTTCTATTATTTCTGGTTGTATGTGGCTTGGCAATTGTCTGGATTAAATTTTCAGGTGTCATTGAGCGGCAGGAGCATTAACCATGGCAAAAAACATTGCAAAACATATAGGCAAAAGTGGGTTGTTTTTTTTCTGGTTATTGGTGGTGGTGGTCTGGCTGGTATTTCCCTTTTATTATGCCATTATCACCTCGTTACAATCCGGAACAGCAATCTTTCAACCTGGTTTAATTCCGATTGATGCCAGTTTGGAGAATTATCGTCAAATTTTTCTTAGAGAATATTTTAGCGTCAATATTTTAAACTCGGTCATCATCGCCAGCACTGTGGTCTGCTTATCCTTATTCTTTGGCGTGTTGGCGGCCTATGCACTAGCACGAGTTGACTTTATTGGCCGCAAAACCTTATTACTGACAATCCTGGCAGTTTCCATGTTTCCGCAAATTGCAGTATTGTCGGGCATGTACCAGATGTATGTGGCATGGCGCAGTTTTTTACAAGTTGAATTGGGCGTGCAATGGTCACATGCCTTGTCGTTAAGCTGGCTTAGTTTTTCTTATTTAATTTTTACCTTGCCATTTACCATCTGGACCATCACCGCCTATATGCGTGCCATTCCACAAGAACTCGAAGATGCAGCACTGGTCGATGGTGCCAGCTACCCTACGATTATCCTTAAAATCTTTTTACCCACTCTCTGGCCTGCTTTAATTACCACAGGTCTGATGGCTTTTGTTACGGCATGGAATGAGTTTTTATTTGCTTTAACCTTTACCAGTCAAGAATCCGAACGGACCGCAACGGTGGCCATTTCTATGATTTCCGGAATTGCCGACTATCAAGTGCCCTGGGGTATGATTATGGCAGCCTCGGTCATCATCACCATTCCCATCATTCTTTTGGTATTGATCTTTCAGCGTCGTCTCATCTCTGGTCTTACCGCTGGGGCTGTTAAAGGATAAATCTATGCACAAACCTATCACACCACAAACCCAATCGCCCTGCTGCTGCCCACAAAATCAACAACAGCATTGTCCATCTTCAATGGAGATACAAGTACAAGCTCATGCCGTATTTCAGCTTGATCTGGTTAAATTTGAAAATCAACAACAGTTTTTGATGGGCAGTGAAGATACTGATATTAATATTTTGGATGGCGAGGGTCCTGTTCGACAAGTGACCTTATCGCCCTTTGCCATTGCAAGCAAACCAATCAGTAATGCAGAATTTCAACAGTTCATTGATGCCACTGCATATGTGACGCAAGCAGAACAGTTCGGTGGATCGTATGTGTTTTTCAAACATTTACAAACACAGCAATTGCAACATTATCAAGCACAACATGTCGCTGAAACACCCTGGTGGGTCTATGTAGAACATGCAGCATGGCATAGCCCTGAAGGAAAAGGTTCAACCATTCAACATCGGCTGGATCACCCCGTAGTCCATATCTCTTGGCATGATGCTCAAGCATTTTGTCAGTGGGCAAAATTGCAATTACCAACAGAAGCACAATGGGAATTTGCAGCACGAGGCGGTTTAATTCAGCAAAAATATGCCTGGGGCGATACATTCCAACCCAATCGACAATTAATGTGTAACACATGGCAAGGCAGATTTCCGGATCAACACAGCGGACAAAATACACCTGATACCGGCTATTTAGGCACCTCACCTATTGGCACATTCCCTGCCAATAACTACGGTTTATATGATGTTGCTGGCAATGTCTGGGAATGGTGCGCCGATTATTTCAGTACGCGCCATCTACAGCTCCATTTACATGATCCCAAAGGCCCCGAGACTGGCAAACAACATGTCTTGAAAGGTGGCTCTTTCTTATGTCATGACAGCTATTGCAATCGTTATCGTGTTGCTGCGCGAACCGCGAATACGCCGAACAGTAGTGCGTCCAATATTGGTTTTCGTTGCGTATCTAACCCTGAATAAAAATAGAATCGAGTAACCCTTCATGGCAAAAGTAACCCTCAAAAACATTGTAAAACGATATGGTCAACTTGAGATTTTAAAAGATATTTGCATAGAGATTGCCGATGGTGAATTTGTTGCATTGGTTGGACCATCAGGCTGCGGTAAATCGACGCTTCTACGCAGTATTGCAGGACTGGAAAGCATACAATCTGGCGATATTAAGATTGGTGAACAAATCGTTAATGATATTGAACCCAAACATCGTGACATTGCCATGGTATTTCAAAGCTATGCCCTCTATCCGCAAATGACCGTCGCAGAAAATATGGGTTTTGCGCTAAAACTCAAAAAAATAGATAAACAAAGTATTCAAAACAAAGTCGAACAAGTCGCAAAAATGCTGGACTTAAGTGCAATTCTTGAGCGTTATCCCCGCCAGCTTTCAGGTGGGCAACGACAACGTGTTGCCATGGGACGGGCCATTGTACGTGATCCACAGGTATTTCTATTTGATGAGCCCTTGTCCAATCTGGATGCCAAATTACGGGGCCGCATGCGGCTAGAACTCAAACAATTACATCAAACGCTGAAAACCACGACGCTATATGTCACCCATGATCAAATTGAGGCCATGACGCTGGCAGATAAAGTGGTGGTGTTAAAAGACGGAAAAGTTGAGCAAATCGGTACGCCCCTGCATATATACGATGCACCGACAAATGTCTTTGTAGCCGGATTTATCGGCTCACCCAGCATGAATTTCCTAAAAGGTAAAATTTCATCACAGTATCCCCACGATTTTATCACCACGCATGGCTGTAAAATTACACTTGGTAATAATCAAAATATCAAAGCATTACTGGATCGCGACCTGATTCTCGGTATTCGCCCAGAAGATATCTCACTTGTCGCAGCCCCACAGAAACACAGCATCACGGCAACCATTCAAGTCACTGAACAAATGGGCGCAGAAACCCATATACTGACGTATTTACAATCACCTTACCAACCGCAAACCAAACATGATGTCGAAGAGTTATTTATTATCAGTAAAAAACGCGACATCAGACAGGCAGGAGAGCCGCTCTATCTAAGCATCAACGCAGAAAAATTGCATTTTTTTGATGCGTTGACTGAACAACGGATGAATACACATGTATAAAAATGTTTATGCCAAAAACCGGCTTAGCCCTTCAATCATGGTACAAAAATCTTTCTTAACCCATTTTTATGCAGATACTTTTGCGACATATTTTTAGCGAATTAAATTTTGACTATTTTTAAATAATTTTGATAATTTAATTGTTTACAGATACTTTGTCCCAGTACAAACCAACAAAATAAATCTATCTGTATTATAATATTACGATGTCCATTCCTCAGGTTCCAACAATGAATGATAAGCCTTTAGTTCAACGCCAAGCAGCGCCGATTAGGCAACAAGTTACAACTTTGTTAAAACGTGACATCCTTGATGGCTTCTTTATGCCTGGTGATCGTCTGGTAGAAAGTACACTATGCGAACGTTATGGTGTTTCTCGCACAGTTATCCGTGAAGTTTTACGCCTGTTAGAAAGTGAACATTTGATCAGTGTGGAGTCTACACAAGGTCCCATCGTAACTAAATTGTCTGAAGATGACATTATCAATTTATATTTGGTTCGGGCCAAAGTTGAAAGTTTAATGATTGAATTATTTATTAAAAATGCCAATGCAGCAGACAAAAAAGAACTCAAAGAATTATATAATGCACTGGATAAGAATTTTTTAAATGGTTCAGTAGATCAACGCTGGGAATACAAAGATAAATTTTATAACATTCTACTCAAAGGCGCTAAAAATAATGTACTCGAAGAAATGATTTTAAAAATTCAGGCACGTGTCGGCTTATTTAAACACTTTGCGTTTGTTTACGAAGATCGAGTCAAACGTGGTTATGCAGATTTAAAACTGATCTTTGATGCAACTCTTGCCGAAGATATTGAACAGGCCTGCGCACATAACGATGAGCATTTATTAGATGCAGGTCGAGCAGCCGTGATCAATTATAAACGCCGTTTAGATTTACATTCGCTATAAACATCTTCCTTTCGTCCTCTTCCTTTGAAGAAGAAGACGAAAGATTGTGATGGCTATAGATCTTTTCACTTTAAGAAATATATGCCTAGTGATTGGCGTCTGTACTGCCTAGATTAACTTGCGATATATAAACCGCCATTCACATGCAAGGTTTCACCAGTAATAAAACTAGCAAAATCAGAAGCTAAATATAAAATCGCGTCTGCGACTTCATCTGCGTGTCCAAGGCGGTGTAATGGCGTTTGATCAAGCAACTGCTCCCCTTTTTCTTCCATCAATTGACGAACCATGGGGGTATCAATTAAACCTGGTGACACATTATTGACGCGAATATTGGGCGCCAATTCCATCGCCAACGTTCGGGTTAAATTTAGTACCGCACTTTTAGATGCTGCATAATGACCATGGTTAAAACTCCCTTTATGACCTGCCATTGAAGCCACATTAACAATTGCACCGCCTTGACGTAAATGCGGAATGGCTGCGCGAATGGTATAAAATACCCCTTCCAAATTTACACCCGTTACTTTCGACCATTCCTGATCGGACATATCTTTTAGAGCACGCTCTAAATATAAGCCTGCGCACGGAATCACAATATCAATGCCACCAAAGCGTTCCACTGTAGCTGCAACCACATCAATGGCGTGTTGAGAATTCGATACATCTTGCACCACAGCTAAAATACGTTCGCCAGTTGGATCAAGTGCTGAAGTAAATTTTTCTAGGGTATCAATATTCAGATCCGACAGTACCAACTGAGCACCCGCCTGATAAAGTTTTTTGATACAGCTAATTGCGATTCCACCAGAAGCACCAGTAATCAGAACAGTTTTACCTTGAAAATTAAACATTTCGATATCCTATAAACGAATAAGCGCCAATTCTGGTTCATCTAAAATAAAAGCAGCCAACTGACCAATTTGTGCAAGTAACATTTCTTGTCCAGGTACGATTTTCATTCCCTTAGCTTCGGCCTTTAAGAGTATTTGTGTTTTCGGTGGATTCATGACCACGTCAGCAACACAAGTTTTTTGGTCTAAAGCATCAATATTAAATGGCAGGATATTTTGCAAAGCACCCAACATACCTGCCGAAGTCGCATTAATACATAGATCGACATCAACTGCGTTGGCATTTGCATATTGAATATCTGCATCTGGAGCATAGGCTTGTAATGCAAGTACTAATTCTTCTGCTGTCGCCTGAGTACGATTATATATACGTAGCGTTTTAACGCCTTGTTCTAATAACGCAAAAGCAATACCACGTGCCACACCACCAGCACCGGCCATAAATACCCTTAAATCTGCGCCAACATTAATATCTGAGTTAATTAAACCCTGCACGAAACCTTTACCATCAAACATTTCACCATGTACCTGACGTTGCGAATCAAAGCGAATGGCATTCACTGCACCAATGATTTTCGCTTGTGCACCTTTGACATGGGTTAATTCAGACATACTCATTTTATGCGGGACAGTGACCACGGCTCCGGCAATGGTCGGAATCAATCTTAGGCTTGCTATACATTGACCGAGATTTCCAGCCGCTACCTGAAACGGCACACAAACTGCATCATAATTGGCTTTACGTAGTAACATATTCATGATGCGTGGGGTTTCTACATGAGCGATGGGATCGGCCAATATCGGAATGATTTTGGTGTTACCAGAAATGGGCATTGCTTCAATATTATTTATCATCACGTTCCTCAACTTGAAACTTTATCGCTATGTTTTCGCTATTTTTTACACATTCAACATGGTATATAGAGATTTAATCGTCACCGATACCAACATTGTTGATTAAATCCAAAGAAAGCTTCTATTCAAGGAAAGCTTTCTTTGATAGAAGCTTAAACTTTATCCAAATCAATACCTTTATTATCTTTCCAAGTTAGTACCACAGCAATCGCAATAATACACACTACAACTGCATAAATATTAAAGAAAGCCTCAAGATTATTGGCATATAACCAAGTATTTAAATAAGATGCGGTACCACCGAACACTGCGATTGACAGCGACATAAAGATACCAAATAATTTAGTACGATAACGGTTTGGAATTTGCTCAGACATTGCCGCAGGTTTGCTGGAAGTCAAGAAGCCTACAAAGAATAGACCAATGGCCTGTGCAACAAACAAAGTCCACGGCTCATTTGAAAGCAGGCCCCACAATGGGAATAACATCACCATCGAACCACTAAATGAAATCAGCGTACTAGTTTTACGACCAATAATATCCGATAACCAACCTTGGATCGGCAGACAAATCAAATAAACCAGCTGCGCTAAACAACTCATAACGAAAGCATCATGTGGGTCCATTTTTAAATGCGTAATCGCATAGATAGCACATACCGTCACCCAAATATAATAAGTTAAGGTTGAACCAGCTTCATAGAAAAATAGTTTTAACCCCGTTATTAGAAACTTAGAGAATGGCCAAGGTGGACTATCATCCTGCTGCATTTTTTCAACATGCTCACTTTCCATCATATTACGTCGGAGATAAAGTGCAAAGAAGGCTAATACTCCACCCAATAGAAATGGAATCCGCCAGCCCCACTCATACATTTCTTCTTTTGGAATCACAGATGTCAGTAAAGCAAGAAATAACGTTGCTGTTAAAGAACCTAAGCCAACCGCAAAAAATACTGTACTCGACCACAGGCCACGCCTTTTTGGCGGGGCAATCTCAGATACATAAGCATATGATGTGGTCGTTTCTCCGCCATGAGCAAATCCCTGAACTAAGCGTGCCAAGACTAAAATCAATGATGCCCAATAGCCAATGCTTTCAAAGCTTGGAATCAAAGCAATCACGATACTTGCACCCGCCATAAGTAACATGGTAATCATCAGCACATTACGTCTGCCGATTTTGTCCGCAAGCGGCCCAAAAATAAAACCACCAAAAGGGCGTGAAATAAAACCTACAGCAAATACTGCCAAGGTACTGAGTAATGCAGAAGTGGGATCAGATTTATCAAATAATGCTGAAGCAATATAAACTGAAGCAACCGCATAAATGGTCCAGTCATACCATTCTAAAAGGTTACCTACTCCACTTGCCATGAGCGATTTTCTACGCGTCGCATCCATTGCGGGCGTTTCATCTACGGATTTATTTAAATTATCTAGGGCCTGATTCATATATATCCTTATGTAATTTCTCTTAATTGGCTACCAATTCAATGATTTGCATACAAAAATGCATCCATACTCATCGTGCACAATCATGTCATGATGTGATCTCACAAATCCTAATCTGCAAGTCCTTTCAGACTATTGATGCAGTGCGCGTTGATAAGCAGCAAGTACTGCTTCATGCATTGCCTCCGACATCGTTGGATGCGGTAAAATAGTTTGCATCAACTCCTGCTCAGTGGTTTCAAGGGTCTGTGCGATGGCATACCCATTGATCATTTCCGTTACTTCATCTCCCACCATGTGTGCACCCAGCAATTCACCACTAGCCTCATCAAAAATCACTTTGACAAAACCTTCGCTGCTTTCCATTGCTAGGGCTTTACCATTAGCAACGAATGGGAATTTTCCAACACGAATTTTTTTAGCTAAGGCCTGCGCTTGTTTTTCGCTATAACCTACACTGGCCACTTGTGGATGGCTGTAAGTACATGCAGGAATTTTATGGACTTCCAGTGGATGTACCTCCAACCCCATGATTTTTTCAACACAGAGTACACCTTCATGACTGGCTTTATGCGCTAACCACGGCGGACCAGCAACATCACCAATAGCATAGACATTTTTTTCACTGGTGCGACAATATTCATCTGTCACGATATGACCACGATCAAGCTGAATTCGAGTTTTTTCCAATCCGAGATTTTCGGTATTGGCCGAAATCCCTACTGCCAACAACACCACATCAGCGTTCAATTGAGTATTTTGCTTGCCTTCAATACTGAGCTGTACTTCGTCATTAAGCAGTTGATGACGAGCAACTTTGCACTCTGTATAGATTTGAATACCATCTTGCTTCAATGATTTGGCAACTGTACTTGAAATTTCAGCATCTTCTTGTGGCAAAATACGATCTGTAAGTTCAATCACGGTGACTTTGGCTCCCATTGATTGATAAAAACAGGCAAATTCCATTCCAATCGCTCCGGCACCAATGACCACCATACGTTTTGGAATCATCTTGGGTACTAATGCTTCCCGATAACTCCAAAAATGCTGTCCATCGACTTGCATATTAGGTATGGCACGTGCGCGGGCGCCGGTTGCCAAAATAATATGGGTGGCATCAAGTTGTTGTGTTGATGCTATGTTTTGTACACTAATTTGACCTTTCCCTAGCAGTTTGGCCTCACCTTGAAAAACAGTCACTTGGTTTTTCTTGAGTAAACCTGCCACGCCACGCTGTAACTTTGCCGATACATCGCGTGAACGTTGTACCACTTTGTCAATATTTACTTGTGGTTGTTCAACATCGATACCAAATATATCTGCGTGTTTCACCAGACGTAAAACATCGGCACTACGTAATAATGCTTTGGTCGGTAGACAACCCCAATTCAGACAGATCCCACCTAATTCCGCTTTTTCAACCACTGCGGTTTTCATACCAAGCTGACTGGCACGGATTGCCGCAACATAGCCGCCCGGTCCGCCACCAATTACGACCAGATCAAATTTTTGCTTACTCATTATGTTCCCCTACTCAGATCAACAACTTCAGTGGATCTTCGATGAGTTGCTGGAAAGCAGACAACCATGCAGCAGCCACGGCACCATCGACCACACGATGGTCCGCAGACAAACTACAACGCAGTACTGACCCAACTTCGAGGACATCATTGATCACGATTGGTTTTTTCTTAATGGCACCCACTGCCAAAATACCAGCCTGAGGTGGATTGATGATGGCATTAAAATCTGATACACCAAACATACCCAAATTACTGATACTAAAGCTGCCACCTTGATATTGGTCAGGGGTCAATTTACCGGCACGCGCTAACTCTGCTAATTCAGCCACTTCACGATGAATTGCCGACAACGACTTGGTTTCGACCTTTTTAATCACTGGGGTAAGAAGACCTTTTTCAGTTGCCACAGCCACGCTAATATCCACATGGTGATATTGACGAATGACAGTTTCAGCCCAGCATGCATTCATTGCAGGCACTTGTACTGATGCCATTGCAACAGCTTTAATCATCATGTCATTAACCGAAATTTTCTCTTGAGCAATCGCATTGATTTGCTGACGCATTGCCAGCAAAGCATCCACATGACACTCCACATTTAAATAGAAATGCGGTACGGTCGATTTACTCTCAGACAAACGACGCGCAATAGTCTTACGCATATTGGTCAATGGGATTTCGTCATATTCCGCCACAACTGTAGCAGGCTCTGCGATAACAACTGGTACGGATGTCGTCTGCGCAATCGATTGCTCTAATGCCAATTCAATATCACGTTTGACAATACGACCATGAGGACCACTGCCATTGAGATCATTTAGATTTAACTGATTTTGCTGTGCCAAGCGTTTTGCCAAAGGAGAAGCAAAAATACGTTTATCTTTTTTATGATTTGATGCCGTTGATGAATCAGTTTCAGCAGTCTGGGCAATAGATGCAGCATCACCTGTTGTATTTGAAGCAGTATTAACCTCTACTGTCTCAGATTGAATCGCAGCGAGATCAACCTGACCACCACCATTTAGCTGCGCAATTGCTGCACCGACTTCAATTTCCTCACCTTCTTGAGCAATAAGTTTAGTGATCAAACCTTCTTGCTCAGCAATCATTTCAACGACTGCTTTATCGGTTTCGACTTCTGCAATACATTGGCCAATAATGATGCTATCGCCTTCTGCAACCAACCATTTATTAATCGTGGCATGAGTAGTATTCGCCAAAACTTCTGGCATATGGAGTAACTTTGACATGGTGCGACCTTTGACTAAAATGTATATAAACTGTGACGAAGGCGATTAGATCGCTTCGCCCTTATCACGCATAACCCGGTATAAACCATCAACCACTTCTTCAGTACGCGCAGCCGCAGCGCGTTCGAGCACCTTGGAAATACTCGGCGCACCTTCCGTGCCGTGGACACGCTGAATCGGTTGATCAAGCCAATCAAAGCAACGACGTTGTAATTCATCTGATAACCAGCCGCCATAGGAAGTACCTTGATTGCCCTGTTCTACAATCAATACATTGTTGGTTTTACGAATACTGGCTTCGATGGTATCCCAGTCCAGACTGGCGCGATCAAGGAAACGTAAATCGATGACTTCCGCATCAACTCCGGTTTGTTCAACCGCTTCCAAGCTATGATTAACCATAGATAAATAAGTCAAGATAGTCACTGCTTGACCTTCACGACGTACTGCTGCTTTACTGAATGGAATTTGGTAATCGAGGTTATTTTCAGGAACAAAACCACTTTTGCTATACAAGTCCACATGCTCAATAACCAAAACCGGATCATGGCAAGCTAAGGCAAAGTTCATCAGGCCGATATAATCAAACGGTGTTGATGCGGCAACGATCCGCCAGCCCGGATTGGTGACAAAAATACCAGCAGGATCCATAGAGTGTTGTGAGCCATAACCAGTTCCCATCGCAATCTTAGTACGCAACACCAAAGGCACATCGCTTTGACCACCAAACATATGACGCGCTTTACCAATTTGGTTAAATACTTGGTCAGCTGCCACCCACATAAAGTCTGGATACATAAACTCGACTACAGGTTTAAAGCGACCATCAACCGCAATGCCACCACCAAGCCCCATAAATGCATTTTCACTGATCGGCGTACCTAGAGTACGGTTTGGATAGCGCTCTTTTAGCCCCTTGGTGGCACCGTTGGTCCCTCCTTTTAAACGGTGAACATCTTCTCCCATCACCACGATTGAATCATCCGTTTCCATACGACGATTCATCACATTGGCGACTGCATCAATAAACTTACTTTTCACTAAAGGTTGGGTAAAGCCAATTTCTTCCAGCGTTTCTGCATTTTTAATCTCCTTGAGATCACCACGAATACCGACATCAACAAAATCTTTTGAAGGCCACAATTCAGGACGAATCCGGCGCTTGCCTTTGTCTGTAGGTTCTGTCAATTCAGCCACAGCTTGTGCCATGATATCTTGGCATTGTCTACGCAATATATTGACTTGATCTAGAGTCAATAATCCGCGTTCAATCATTTGTGTTTCGAGCAATAGAATCGGATCACGGACTTTCCATTCTTGCTCTTCTTCTTTACTGCGATAACCAAATGCACTGCCCGGATAGGGACCGTTTTGATGAAAAAAGCGATAAACATCCGCTTCAACAATGGTCGGGCCCTTACCTTCACGCATATGTTGTAAGGCTTGCTGCATGGTCAAATGCACAGCTAAAGGATCCATTCCATCGACTTTCCAACTCGGAATATTGAATGCTAATCCTCGTGAAGACAAACGTGTTTCTGCTGTGGCTTCTTCAACCGACGTA
Organism: Acinetobacter puyangensis; assembly: GCF_900096995.1. Taxonomy (GTDB): domain Bacteria; phylum Pseudomonadota; class Gammaproteobacteria; order Pseudomonadales; family Moraxellaceae; genus Acinetobacter; species Acinetobacter puyangensis. The sequence goes on along the minus strand of NZ_OANT01000001.1, from coordinate 307,346 downwards.
GAAACAGCATAACGGTTATTTTCAATAAAAAAGCAAATGGGAAGTTGCCATGCTGCTGCCAAATTCATGGTTTCAAGCACAGAACCAATATTAACCGCACCATCACCAAAATAAGTAATCGCAACCGCATCGGTTTGCGCATGGCGATGAGCCCAAGCTGCCCCTGCTGCCATCGGTGCGCCACCACCCACAATAGCATTGGTTCCCAAGGCACCCGCTTCAATCCATTGCAAATGCATTGAACCACCACGACCTTTACAAAAACCTTGTGCCAAGCCTAGAATTTCCGCCAAAGTACGTTGTAATACATCTTGGACATCTGCACCAAAAGCATCACCTAGCTTTATACCGTCTGGACGGAGATAAGTTAAGGCTTTGGCTAAAAATTGATGATGACCACGATGTGAACCATTGACTTGATCTGCAGCAGTTAAGGAGATAATCGAACCGACTGCTCCACCTTCCTGGCCAATACTTGAATGTGCCGGACCATGCACTAAACCTTCGCCAGCAAGTTCAAGTACAGACTCTTCAAATGCACGAATAATATGTAGCTGTGTCAGCATACTTTCGAGCAATCCAGCATCTGCTTGGTTCCAGTCTTCTTGGGTACTTTGCAATTCAATCCAAGGGCTTTCTGGATGAAGATTAATCTGATTTGACATTCGGTCTATCCTTTACAATATAGCTTTATGTTGAATAAATGCGAGGGTTTACTGAAACCCATTGGCTTCCCAGCCACCATCAATTAAATACGTTTGTCCAGTCATAAATCTGGCTGCGTCCGAAGCAAGGAACAGTGCTAATTCTGCAATTTCCTCTGGTTCGGCCAAACGGCCCAGTGGAGTGCGACGTTCAAGATCAGTCACATCCAAAGTATTTTGTTGCTGTAGTTTTTCAACCAATGCTGTACGGGTATAGCCCGGTCCGATTGCCAGAACACGGATACCCAATTTACCCCATTCAGCAGCCAAGCATTTGGTCATCGATACGACACCGGCTTTGGTAGTGCAATACGCGGTACGCTCAGCGGAGGTACTCAGACCCCAAATCGAAGCTGTGTTAATGATCACGCCATGACCTTGTTGTTGCATATGTTTAGCAGCTTCTTGCGAACACAAAAACAGGCTACTAAGATTAATATCAACACAGCGGCGCCATTCTGACATGGTGATCTCCAATGACCGTTTATTCAGTGATATGCCGGCATTGTTAAACAGTACTTCCACCAAACCAAAGCTGTTTTTACAAGCGTCAAAAGCTGCCCGGACTGCATCATCATCGGTAACATTAGCGGCATAGCCTTGCACGCAATAATCTTTCAAGGCATCGGTAGCTTCGGTCAAAGCGGTTTGATTTAAGTCGATCATAAATACTTTCGCACCCTGTTCTGCAAAAGCTTTTGAAAGACAGAATCCGATACCCGCAGCGGCCCCTGTCACCATGACTGTTTTGCCGGCAATACCTGAGTAATGGTTCTTTGCTTGATTATTTTCCATAATAAATTTCCTTAAAATTAATGCATATCAAACATGTCAATGCCAAACCAGATCGCATTGACTGCAATATTGATTTGCTTAGAGCTAAGACTGTCAAACAGTATCTAGTTATAATGTTGCTTGGACGTTGCCGACACAGATGTATTTAATTTCGGTATATTCATCTAAGCCATATTTTGAGCCTTCACGCCCTAGACCTGAGGCTTTCACCCCACCGAATGGTGCCTCTGCAGTTGAAATTAGACCAGTATTAATACCCACCATGCCATATTCCAATGCTTCTGAGACAGCGATACTGCGATTGAGATTTTCAGTAAAAATATAAGAAGCCAAACCAAATTCCGTATTGTTGGCACGCGCTACCACTTCGGCGTCCTCAGTAAATTTAAAAATTGGTGCCAATGGTGCAAAGGTTTCATCTCTAAAACACAACATCTCGTCACTCGCATTCTTGATCAATGTCGGTTCAAAAAAGTTGGCTCCCAAATCTGAAACACGACCGCCCAGCACAACTTCACCACCGAGTGACACGGCATCATCGATATGCGCTTGCATTTTCTCAACCGCTTTTTGATTGATGAGCGGACCAATATCTGTCCCTGCTGTTAATCCATTACCGAGTTTGAGTACAGCAATTTTGTCTGCCAATTTCGCCACGAAGGCATCATAGATTTGTGCTTGAACAAAGATACGGTTACTACACACACAGGTTTGACCCGCATTACGGAACTTACTGTCCATCACACCCTGAACAGCAATATCCAGATTGGCATCATTAAAAATGATCAGCGGTGCATTACCGCCGAGTTCAAGTGACATCTTTTTCAGAGTCGGTGCAGACTGTGCCATCAGCATTGCACCTACTGGGGTAGAGCCTGTGAAACTAAGTTTTTTTACAAGTGGGCTTTGAACCATGACAGGGACAATCTCGGCAGACTTACCTGTAACAATGTTCAAGACACCTTTTGGTACACCAGCCAATTCAGCAAGATAGACTAATGCCAAAGCAGTAAAGGGTGTTTCTTGCGCAGGTTTGACAATCATCGTGCAACCTGCCACCAATGCCGGCGCAGCTTTACGGGTAATCATTGCTGCCGGAAAGTTCCATGGCGTAATCGCCACACAAACTCCAACTGGTTCGCGCTTGGTCAGGATACGCTTATCGATACTCGCAGAAGGAATCGTGTCTCCATACATGCGACGACCTTCTTCAGCAAACCACTCAATAAAACTCGCAGCATAACTCACTTCACCTTTGGCTTCATGTAAAGGTTTGCCTTGTTCAACCGTCATGATTGCAGCGAGGTCATCTTGATGTTTTATGATCAATTCAAACCATTTTTTCAAAATGTCTGAACGTTGTTTAACGGAACGCGCTTTCCATGAACCCAAAGCATGTTCTGCCGATTTGATTGCAGCGGTGATTTGATCTGATTCAAGTGCTGGAATAGTTGCAATCAAGGACTGATCAACAGGATTAAGTACGGCAATTTCTTGCCCCGAAGTCGATGCAACCCATGTCCCATTGATTAAGGATAAATTTTTAAAAATTTCAAATTGAGTGATATCCATAACTTGTCGCGTCCTTGGAGTAATTAATATGTATCCTACTTTCACTGAAACAATATTACCATAATACGATATTACAGCAATAGTTTTTTAAAGCGCCTTACGGTAGATTTCTTCATCAACACTGATGCTTAAATTAGAAAATTAGGCGAATATTGGGATTTAGCATGTCTTAAATTTATTAAAAATATTTAATTATCAAAATCTTATTATTTATTTTAAAAATTACTATAGGAAGATTTAGCTTCTTCATGAAATGAAGCCGCAAAATTTAAAAAATATCATCAATTCGAAAAAATTTAACTGAGGTTGGTTTTTAATAAGATGACTAAAACTTTAAAGACATCTTATTTTGAAGACAATTAATAAAAAAATATTAAATATAATCAATTATTTATATTTTTACGTCAATCAGTCATCACTATTAAAAATTTTCTTGTATGGATATCGAATTTTAAAAATTCTGATACTTCACTGGCATAACGTCGTAAAGCCTCGGCCACAGTCAAAACAATATTCCGTTTATCCAATGCGTCACGGGTACGTTTGTTCAACAACAAATCACGTTCATTTTCTTTTGCCACAGCACAGCATCACTTTTTTTATCAAAAGTTTTTGTGCGACGTTCATCATCAAGTGCAACGTCTGCCTTCCATTTACCATTCGCCCTTTGATAAACAGATGATCTCATAAAACCAGCTCCAATTAACCAGGTGTAACGGGTGGAGATCGGGTGGAGATACATACCGAAATATACCTAAAAATACCCGAAAAAAACCGAAACCCCTAAAACGACAAAACCCCGAAGCCTTTATATATCAAGGCTTCGGGGTTTTGCGTAATAAACTGTTTATTCCTAGTGGTCCCGAGGGTCGGACTCGAACCGACACGTCATCGCTGACAGTGGATTTTGAGTCCACCGCGTCTACCAATTTCACCACCTCGGGAAGGTAGGAATGTGTTGCACATAATACGCTGTTCTTTGATGTTGTCAATATCTAGATAATGCTATTGCTTATTTTTACAACAATTATCATAAATCATGGACTTATCGCCGATCATTTATACGACTTTACCCGATGATGCAAGAAAGTCGCTATAATAGTCCGGTCTTTTTATCCATATTAGCGTCACATGCAACTTTCCGACTTTAGTTACCATTTACCCGAAGAACTCATCGCACATTATCCTTTGGCAGAACGCAGTGCTTCCCGTTTATTACATCTGGATGCTCAGGGACAATTTCATGATCAGCATTTTACCGATCTGCTAGATTTACTCGATGCAGGTGATGTGCTGATTCTCAATGATACCAAAGTGATGAAAGCCCGTTTAAAAGGTAAACGTGCATCTGGCGGTGCCATTGAAGTTTTGGTTGAACGTTTAACCTCGCCGAGCACAGCCTATTGTCATATTAAAGCCAGCAATGCACCAAAAGCAGGTACGGAAATTTTTATCGGACCAGAGCTTATTCCAGCCAAGGTGCAGGGTCGGCATGAAAATTTATTTATTGTTGAGTTTTCTCAATCTGTGCTTGAGGTGTTGGAGCAATATGGACAATTGCCGATTCCGCCTTATTTTAATCGTGAAGCAGAAGCGATTGATACCGAGCGTTACCAGACTGTTTTTCACGATCCCAATAAACTGGCCAGTGTTGCCGCACCTACTGCCAGTTTGCACTTTGACCAAAAATTATTAAAACAATTACAAGACAAAGGGATTTGCGAACATTTCGTGACTTTACATGTAGGCGCAGGCACGTTTTTACCGGTTCGGGTCGATAATATTGAAAATCATGTCATGCATTCGGAATGGTGCGAAGTCCCCGCAAGTACAGTTGATGCGATTTTGGCAGCCAAATCTCGTGGTAATAAAGTGATTGCCGTCGGGACTACAGCAACACGTGCGCTTGAAAGTGCGGCAAAGGCGCACAATGGAAAACTCGCTGCGTGGTCCGGTGACACTCAAATTTTTATTTACCCAGGATATGATTTTAAAGTGGTGGATCATTTGATTACCAATTTTCATTTACCTGAATCAACGCTGTTGATGCTTGTATCTGCCTTATCAAATCGTGACAATATCCTGAATGCCTATCAGCATGCTGTCGCACAGCGATATCGCTTCTTCAGTTATGGTGATGCAATGCTGATAGATCGCCTACAACGCGCATAAATATACAATGAAGATCAATTATGCCATTAGAACATTTGCAGGAACGCCGACACTTTCACCAGCGTATGAATAAAAAAGTCTGGAATAATATTCATCGCTTACGCAATATTGCCCTGTCAAATCCTTCCAAACAGGAAGTACTGGATGCGCTGCATCCTTGGCGCTTATCCATTTCTCTACGCTACAACAATACTTTTAGCTATTTACTATTAGGGATCAGTATATTACTACTGGTTGGTTCAACACTGTACCTCTACCAGACTGGTCTTCCATTACTATTATGTTGGATTGTGGGAATTTTTCTCGCTACCTATGCCCTGCTGTCGATTGATAAACAAAGTGAAGTCGAGGATGTGATCAATCTACTTCAGGACAGCGTTTTTCAGTCCCAATATGAAATCAAGTTTTCAGAATTCCCAACGATTGATCAAAACATTGCAATGAACCAAGCCTATATGCTAGCAAAGGTCACTCAAGGGTTCCCTTGTTTAAATGAAGGCAACGCTGGCAATGAAATTGCACAATATGCTGCAACACACTGGCATATCGATGGGCATGACTACCCTGTTCTACTATTACATTATATTGCGGTTTCTGAGATTGTTGTTCGCAATCAAAAAGGTGAGGAAATTCGTAAAATAATCGAGACGCCACGCTGGGGTGCATGTGTATTTGATATGCCAGCGTTAGCTCTGGTCATTAGTAGTGAAAATGTCAATTATGAGCGTTATCCGGTACGTTGGACCAGTAGTGACATTCAGTTTAACCAAAGATTTTACCTGTATGGTCAACAGGAGTTTGAAATGGCAAAAAATTTAAGTCCAATACGAACCTTAACCCTAGCCAATCATTTACAGCATATGAAAGGCAGACTGGTCTTTCATGAGCAAATGCAAGCCTTTTGTTATCTCAGCCTACAAAATATTTTTGAATGTAAAAAACCTGCAAAAAATATTACCGATGTTTCCCAATTACGCGGCTATTTAAGAACATTGCAAGCCCCTCATTATGAACAAATGCAGCGTGATTTAACCGCAATCATTCGTAGTTTTAGAGATGAGAATTTGCTACATTAACTGGGGTTTGTTGACACCAAAGGAAACACTTGATCATAACGGGAATACCGAATTGTTGTTTCTTTAAATTTATAGATGTTCAAATTTGGATAATATTGGGGGAGTGGTTATGGGGACGTTAATTTTCTTGATCATCATCATACTCATTGTGGTGATCTTTATCATGATTCGCAATAACATTGTCAAAAATGAAAATGCAACCAAACGTGCCTGGGCAGATGTTGCCAGTTTTGAACGTCAGAAAGTCAAAATACTCGATGATCTCCAACCGCTGATTGATCGTTATGGCGAGTTTGAACAAACCACCATGACACAAATTAGCGCCTTAAGACAAAACATCCTGAATTTAAACAGCGATAAACAGGATGTACGCCAATTAGAACAAATTGAACAGCAAACCTCACAGTTACTCAAAGGCATTCATGTACAGGTCGAGGCCTATCCGGAACTCAAGGCCAACGAAATTTATCAAAAACTAATGCATGAAATTACCGAACAAAATGAAAATGTTGGGGCTGCCATCAGTATTTTTAATCGTAATGTCGAGCACTTTAATAACAGTATCCAGATTTTCCCAAACAATGTGGTCAATGGTCTGACCTTAAATCGTAAAGCGTTAAAACCTTTTCAGGATCACGTAATGAATAACGGTTTTGACTATAAGCCTAATTTTCATGGCTAAAATAAGGATTTAAAAAGTTGATTGTCAGTCTTGCGATAAAATAAAGACACCATCACCAGATTTTAAAATTGTCAGCGCAATATCCGGTTTTATTGATTAATATGATCATTGTAGAATATGCTGAACAGCCTAAGCGACCACAATTTAAGAACTTAGAGAGATAAACTATGCCAAGTGAAAGAATCCAGCCAGTTACAAATCCTCCAGGTGAAAATGCACTTTTTATGATTTTGACCATTAATCAAAATCAGGATGCGCTTGACAGCGTGATTGACTTTGCAGCAGGATTTACTGCCATCGTGCGGAGTCTGGGCAAGCGTTTTCCACAGAGTCATTTTAATGCAGTGATGGGTTTTGGTTCAGATGCATGGGACCGATTATTCCCGAATCAGCCGAAACCGAAAGAACTGGCAACATTTCAAGAAATTCGTGGCAAAAAATATGTGGCAGTCTCCACTGCGGGCGATTTATTTTTTCATGTACGCGCCGATAGTCAGGACATTTGTTTTGAGCTGGCCTCAATCATTCATCAGCAATTGCATGATGCAACAAGCGCAGTAGATGAAACGCATGGTTTTAGATATCTGGATGGTCGTGCCATTATTGGTTTTGTGGATGGGACAGAAAATCCGGAAAGTGAAATTGCCGCCGATTATGCATTGGTGGGTGATGAAGATCCTGAGTTTAAGCATGGCAGTTATGCCTTTACCCAGAAATATTTACACGATATGGAAAAATGGCGTGCCCTTTCTACCGAAGAACAGGAAAAAGTGATTGGTCGACGCAAGTTTGATGATATTGAACTCAGTGATGAAGAAAAACCAAAAACTGCCCATAATAATGTCAGTAAAGCTCACGATGCTGATGGTAACGAACTCAAAATCCTGCGTGCCAATGTGGCCTTTGCCAAACCTTCAAGCAATGAATATGGCACTTACTTTATTGGCTATGCCAAAAGTTTTAGTGTCACACATACCATGCTAAAAAACATGTTTAGTGGCAACGAAGAAGGCTTTACCGATCGCTTACTGGATTTTAGCACGCCGATTTCAGGCTGTTTATTCTTTGTCCCGACTTATGATTTCCTTGATGATCTGGGTGATGATTAACACATAACGTACGCCAATCTCAACTTATTTAAGAATATCATTTTTCACTAATAACCTTATGTTTTTGCAATTTTGGTTGCCGTAGGCAACCAAAATTGCGAGGGAAGTTGGGGGCGTACGCCCCCACAAGCCCCCCTCGCCGAGCCGCCAAAGGCGGTGAGGCGAGCAATATTTGTGTAAAATTAACAATTTTAGGTTATTTATTAATCGGTTGATAATGAATTAAAGTTGAGATTAACACATAACGTGTGATTGATTATTCAACCTGCTTTTAAATATTCATGATCTAAAACACCCATAGCTTAAGGAAAAATTTCTATGGGTGTGTTATTTTTAATCTGCGCCCATAATTCATCCATATCTTCATTGGACACCGCAATACAGCCCCATGTCCAGTCTTTGGCTGGCAAGTAATGATAAAGCGGCTGACCTTTGGCACCGCCCAAAGATTTCATTGAGCCATGGATCATGACATCACCGCCTGCACTCACACCTCGAGCCTTAGCCTGTGCTTGGTCTTGTGCATTGGGATAAGAAATATGCAGGGATTTATAAAACTGGCTGTTAGGATTACGCCAATCTAGTCGATATAGGCCCTCAGGTGTTTTACCATCGCCTTCTGTAGTTTTATGACCCACTGGTTCAAAGCCCAAACGCATTTTATAGGTTTTTATCACTTGCCCTTGCTGTAATAGCTTAAGTTCCCGTCTGGATTTATAGACTTCAACCTTATCAACCACAACTTGTTGCCAATCTACGGGTTGTATTGCTGTTTTCTCGGTTGTCGGACTCGGCATAAATTGATTGAATCGCAGCACAAGTAACACTGCAACAATCGATATCGCCACTAAAATAATCAGTTTTTTCATCTATCTCTTTTCCGCTGATATCCGCATCATGATCCGTTTTTTAAATTGGTCTATCTTTAAGCCATCTTTTGCACACTTTGTCCTGTTGTTATATTGCATGGTATTACATCCCAGCTTAGTCATTCTATTGATTAAATTAACATATCCCAATACATTTTTTTGTATGGAAACTGCATTAAAACTGGCACTTCTGGCTAAAATCTAAGACAATATGCGCCAACCAGCGAACTGTTTTTTCGCCCATTCAAGGTATGTATGAAATTTGAGAAATTAAACCAGTCGGGACGTGCCCGTCGTGGTCGTTTGACGTTAAATCATGGTCAGGTGGAAACACCTGCTTTTATGCCTGTCGGTACTTACGGTACAGTCAAAGGGATGTTGCCTCGGGATATCGAGGAAATTGGTGCCCACATTATTTTGGGTAACACCTTTCATCTTTATTTGCGTCCTGGTCTGGACGTGATTAAAGAACATGGTGGCTTACATCAATTCGTCAAATGGGATAAACCCATTCTAACTGATTCCGGTGGCTTTCAAGTGTTTAGTCTGGGTGAAATGCGCCAGATTAAAGAAGAAGGTGTTACTTTCCGTTCCCCCATTGATGGGGCAAAAGTCTTTCTATCACCTGAAGTATCCATGGAAATCCAGCGCGTATTGAATTCCGATATCGTGATGATTTTTGATGAATGTACGCCTTATCCTGCTACACATGAGCAGGCACAAAAATCATTACAGTTGTCTTTACGCTGGGCCAAACGTTGTAAAGTCGCACATACTGAGAACGGTAATCCCAATGCGCTATTCGGCATAATTCAGGGCGGTATGTATGAAGATTTACGTGATGAATCATTAAAGGGTTTGCTGGATATTGATTTTGATGGTTATGCCATTGGTGGTTTATCTGTTGGTGAACCAAAAGAGGAAATGATCAAGGTACTGGATTATTTACCCAATAAAATGCCAGCAGACAAGCCGCGCTACCTGATGGGCGTCGGCAAACCGGAAGATATCGTTGAAGCGGTGCGTCGTGGCGTAGATATGTTCGACTGCGTGATGCCAACCCGTAACGCGCGCAATGCACATTATTTTGTTAGCGATGGCGTGGTCCGTATCCGTAATAGCCAGTATCGTCATGATCAACAGCCGCTTGATCCGCATTGTGATTGCTATACGTGCAAGAACTTTACTCGTGCTTATTTATTCCATCTGGAAAAATGTGGTGAGATGCTCGGTGCCATGCTCGGAACCATTCATAATCTGCGTTATTATCAACGATTGATGCAAGGTATCCGTGATGCGCTGGATGCTGGTACATTTGATCAATATGTACAGGACTTTTATCAGCGTCGTGGTCTGGAAGTTCCGGTTTGTGACGCTGAATCATTTGCGTAGTTGCCCAATACAAGGTAAATTGCTGTGCAGCGTTTTTATAAATTTTAATTGTACGTTTTAATTCATTTGCGTTATTAGGAAAGATACATGAGTTTATTTATTTCTACAGCTTATGCAGCTGAAGGTGCTCAAGCTCAGAGCCCGTATATGTCACTCATCATGATCGTGGTGATGATTGCTATTTTCTATTTTTTGTTGATTCGTCCACAATCAAAACGTGTCAAAGAACACCGTGCTTTGGTTGAAAGTCTGTCTGAAGGCAGTGAAGTGGTTTTTGCAGGCGGTTTGATGGGTCGTATTATCAAAATTGATGGTGACTATGCAGTGGTTGAACTTAGCCGTGGCAACGAAGTCAAAATTCAGCGTGCATCGGTAATCTCCGTATTACCCGAAGGCACACTCAATAATCTTTAATATCAAGTCCGTGCGAAAGCACGGCTTTTCATTTTAAGAAGAATATAGAATGCGTTACCCTGCATGGAAATATGTGCTGATCATTTTTGTATTAGTGCTAAGTACGATCTATGCGTTACCCAGCCTTTACCCGGATGAGCACGCTGTGCAGATCTCCGGTGCAAAAGCCGGTACGCTAATTGATGACTCAATTGTACAAAAAGCGGAACAAGCTTTACAGCAAGCCAATATTGCAACCCACAACAACAGCTTTACCAACAATGCCGCATTATTGCGTATGGCAGACAATAAAGCTGAAACTCAGTTAAAAGCTCAGGATGTATTGCGCCGTAATCTCGGCGACAATTATGTGGTGGCACTTAACCTTGCACCAACCACACCAGAATGGCTACAAAAACTGGGTGCCAAACCTATGAAACTGGGTCTGGACTTGCGTGGTGGTGTACACTTCCTGCTTGAAGTGGATATGGACAAAGCGATTAGCCAGCGTATGGAAACATCTGCTGCCGATCTTCGTCGTCAATTCCGTGAAAATAAAATCCCCTTCAATCAGCTCAGCTTGACTGCAAATACCATTACCGTACGTTTTGCCAATAATAGTGATCGTACGGCCGCGATGGATTTTCTACGTCGCAATGGCAATGAATGGACACAACAAGCACTTGCTACCGATAATGGCAGTGTGCTTAGACTGTCCTATAGCGATGCCAAACGTCAGGAAATCGAATCCTATGCAGTCGATCAAAACCTGACTACCCTACGTAACCGTATCAATGAACTCGGTGTTGCCGAAGCATTGGTACAACGTCAGGGTAGCAATCGTATTGTAGTGGACTTGCCGGGTGTACAGGATACTGCCGAAGCCAAACGTGTGCTTGGACGAACTGCTAATCTTGAATTCCGTCTGGTATCCGACCAGAATGATCAGGTGGTTAATCCTTATACTTATCAATATAATGATCAGCCGATTCCTGCCGGTACAGAACTTTTTGACTATCAGGAAATCAATAGCGGTAAGAAACTACTGCTGCAACGTCAGCGTATTTTAACTGGTGAACGTGTCCAAAATGCCCGTTCTGGCTTTAGTCAGGATTCCGGCGGTGCAGAAGTCAATATCACACTGGATGCTGCTGGTGGCAAAATGATGGCAGATGCCACACGTAATGCTGTTGGCAAACGTATGGCGGTATTGTTTATTGAAAATAAACAACGGATCAGCTATGTCAATGATCCAGCAACCGGAACACAAACCGAAGTCCGTACACCTTATACCGAGTCGGTGATTATTAATGCTGCGACCATTCAGGCGGTATTGGGTTCACAGTTCCGTATCACCGGTCTAGATTCACCACAAGAAGCTTCTGAACTTGCCTTGATGCTACGTGCCGGCGCTTTAGCTGCACCGATGTATTTTGTTGAGGAACGTGTGGTTGGGCCAAGTCTGGGACAAGAAAATATCGATAAAGGTATTTTATCGACCCAGATTGGTTTCCTGCTGGTGGCGATCTGGATGGTGGTGTTCTTCCGTTTATTCGGTTTAATTGCCAACTTTGCGCTGGTCTTTAACCTTGCCATGATTCTCGCGATCATGTCCTTAATGGGCGCAGCATTGACCTTGCCAGGGATTGCCGGGATCGTGATTACTATCGGTATGGCGGTTGATGCCAACGTACTGATCTGTGAACGAATACGGGAAGAAATACGCTGGGGTGCCTCCCCCAAACAGGCGATTGTGGCAGGTTATGATCGTGCCTATAACACCATTTTTGACTCGAACTTGACCACATTTATTGTTGCATTGATCCTGTTCGCCATTGGTACAGGCCCGATTAAAGGCTTTGCTGTGACATTAATGATCGGTATTGTTTGCTCGATGTTTACTGCAATCACCGTGACTCGTGCGATCGTACAGCTTATCTATGGCAAACGTCGCAACTTGCAAAAGTTGAGCATTTAAGGAGAGCATGATGAGCACTGAAATGACTCAACCTAAAGACAAGCAGTATGGTCGTCCGGATGATGAGAAAGTCATCGACTTTATGAAGATTGCCAAACCAGCGGCAATCTTCTCCATCATTTTAACTTTGGCCAGTATTTTCTTTCTGGTCACTAAAGGACTAAATCTGGGACTTGATTTTACCGGTGGTGTCTCTGCCGAGTTAAATTATTCACAGCCCGTCAAACAGTCTGATGTCAGTAAAGCACTGGTTCAAGCAGGATTTACCGATCCTGTGGTACAGAATCTGGGAAGCGAGCGTGACTTGCTAATCCGTATGCCTGCACTGGAAGAATCAGTCGACAATTTAAAGGCACATATTCAACAAGCGGCAACCATGCCCAATAATGAACTGACCGTGAGTAAGGTCGATTCTGTTGGTTCGCAAGTGGGTAATGAACTTTATCTGCGTTCTGCTGGTGCAGTGGCTTTGGCATTATTGTTAATGCTGATCTATGTGACCATTCGCTTCGAGTTTAAACTGGCGGTGGGCGCAGTACTTTCACTGTTCCACGATATCATCGTCACACTGGGTTTCTTTGCCTTTTTCCAATGGCCTTTTGACCTGACCGTATTGGCCGCATTGCTGGCGATTATTGGTTTTTCACTGAATGATAATATCGTTGTCTCAGACCGTATCCGTGAAAATTTCCGTAAAATCCGTGGTGCGACACCGCGTGAAGTCGTGGATATTTCCCTGACCGAAACATTACGCCGTACCATTCATACCTCCATGACGCTATTACTGGTCGTGGTTGCCATGATGTTATTAGGCGGTGATGGTTTACACTGGTTCTCAATTGCCATGTTTATTGGGGTCTTTGTCGGTACCTACTCATCAATTTATATTGGTACCACCTATGCCCTATGGCGAGGTCTAAATCGTCAGGACTTTGTCGTTCAGGTTAAACCGGAATTTGATGAAGAAGAAGCAAACATTCCCTAAGTTGAATCGATCTACACAATAGCGTCTTCGGACGCTATTTTTTTAACCAAAAAAATGCAAAGGCTGCAACGTTAGATCTTGTTGTCGATAAGCGACGGTTAACATAGAGTTTGGCAATTGCAAACATTGATAGGTAAATTGACCCAGTTCAGGGTGATCAACCACGCCAAAATCCCAGCTTGGATGGGCATGACTATTTAAATCTTTTAAACTTAACCGAATGCCCAAACCATGGGCTTTTAAAACCGCTTCCTTGATCGTCCAGACTTTAAACCAGAAAGCAGGATCAAAGCCTATTGCTTGCCAGCATGCAATCTCATCAGGATGAAAGGCATGTTGCGCCAAAGCATGCATGCGTACGTTACGGGAAAAATCTTCAATATCAATCCCAAGATCTTGTACATCTTCACTATAAGCCAATGCATAGTATTTTTGACTATGGGAATGATTAAAACTTAAACTTGGTTCATTTTTGGCAATCGGTTTACCATATGAATTAATATCCAGTATCAGATCAGGAGCAATCTGTTGTAATTGCTGTAACCGATAATGTCGTACAGCTTCCCGATCTATCATTGTTATGCGCTGATTTATTTTCCAAGATGGAAGAATAAGACTTAGTGGCACATAATGAATATAAATTGACATGGTGTTTAAAAATTTAGGTAAATTTTAAGCAATACCTTACATTAAATGAAAAGTATTGCATTAGATAAAGATAAAACACGCTTAGAATTTGACAATATCACCTTTGATGGTAACAGCGGCAACCGCAGTCCCCTTGTAACATTCATATTTATTAGTGTTTTTATATTCATTGCGTTTATAAAAACTTACAATATTGGTTACAGCATTGGCGCCTTGGGCTTTAGCGGTTTTTTCAAACTGGATTAACGCTGAACGTAATGCCCAATCGCAGGCATTCTCTGCTGTTTTTGCAAAACCATTGGTTTTTTTATTGCTAATCAAATCTTTTTGAAGCACTGTGCCACCACTCTTTGTGCCAGCTAAATAAAATTTAACTGAACCATCTAATGCACCTGCTGCAATTGCACTTTCTACTGCCTGGTTAAAATCAAAATAATGCGCTTCATCTTTTGCATTGGCAACTACGGTAACACTGGTTAAAGCTGCTGCTAGTAAAATTTTTTTTAACATGATTAAATCACCTTTTTCACTTTAGTTTATAATTTCTTAAAAATCAAAGACGTATTTATACCCCCAAAAGCAAAATTATTACTCATAATGATATGGGCATCGATATTGCGTCTTTGTTGCATAATATAATCCAAATCTCCACATTGTTCATCGACTTGTTGTAAATTGATGGTTGGAATAAAACTATTTTTATTCAGCATATCAATACTCAGCCAGGCTTCAATTGCCCCACATGCACCTAAAGTATGACCAAAATAGCTTTTCAATGAGCTAATCGGTTTTCTACCCAAAATTTGGGCAGTCGCCTGACTCTCGGCAATATCGCCCTGATCGGTAGCCGTGCCATGGGCATTGACATAATCAATGTCATTAGCAGAAATATTGGCATCGGTTAACGCCAACTGCATGCAACGCCCCATTTGCTCACTATCAGGCTTGGTGACATGCTTGCCATCAGTATTAGAACCATAGCCGATGATTTCAGCATAAATAGTTGCGCCTCTGGCAATGGCATGTTCATATTGTTCCAAGATCAAACAACCTGCCCCCTCACCAACAACTAGTCCATCACGATCACGGTCAAAAGGTCGAGGTGTTGTATCAGGTGCATCATTTTTACAACTGGTGGCAAATAACACATCAAATACCGCAGCCCCAGCAATACTTAGCTCTTCTGCACCACCTGCCAGCATGACTTTTTGTTTACCATATTTAATCGCTTCATACGCCTGTCCGATTGCCATAGAACCTGAAGTACAGGCACTCGACGTCGGCAATGTTAAACCTTTAATGCCAAAATGTACGGTTAAATTCACAGCACTGGTATGTGACATCATACGAATATAGGTAGTCGCATTAATACGTCGCCCTGTTACATCCAGCATAAGTGATCCTAACTCCAGTACAGCATCCGTACTTCCAGAAGATGAACCAAATGCCACGCCTGTTTCACCCGAGTGCAGCACTGAATTACCGAGTAACTGGGCATCTTTTAGCGCACGCTCGGCAGCGACCACTGACATTAACGCCACACGCCCCATGCCTCGTGTGGTTTTGCGGGTGAAATGTTCTGGCAAGCTAAAATGTTCTACAGGCGCAGCTAAACGGGTGTGTACATCTGGATAGTTTTGCCATTCTGACATAAAACGTACTGCGGTTTTTTTTTGATCAATCGCAGTATTCACTTGCTCTAGCGTTTCACCCAAAGCAGTAATGGCAGACATGCCTGTTACAACAACACGATGCATTAGATCAATCCCCCATTGACTGAAATCACCTGCCGTGTGATATAAGCTGCCTCATCAGAACATAAAAACTTCACCACTGCGGCCACTTCTTGCACCTGCCCCATGCGTTGCATCGGAATCATCTGTAAAGCATGTTGTCGGACTTCTTCTGTGACCATTTCGGTATCAATTAAACCAGGTGCAACACAATTGACGGTAATTTTGCGTTTTGCCAATTCAAGTGCCAATGCTTTGCTTGCACCAATTAAACCTGCCTTGGCCGCACTATAATTCACTTGCCCACGATTGCCCATAATGCCAGAAACAGAAGACAGTGTGACAATACGCCCCCCCTGTTTTAGCCGTACCATCGGCATAATCAGTGGTTTTAATACATTATAAAAACCATCCAGACTGGTATCGATCACCTGATCCCAATCCTCATCACTCAATGCAGGGAATGCACCATCTCGTGTTAAACCAGCATTCAGTACAACACCATAAAATGCGCCATGTTGTTGCACATCTTGCAGTAAAATCTGTTCAACTCTGGCACGATCATTGACATCAAACTGTAGATAATGACTTTGCCGTCCCAATGCCTGTATTGCGGTAACCACCTGCTGTGCTTCATCAACACGAGAACGTGCATGCACGGTAATATCAAAACCTGCCTGTGCAAGTTGTAATGCAACAGCCTTACCAATGCCCCGACTTGAACCTGTAACCAAAATTCTTCTATTCATACGATTAATATTTAAACCTGTCTAATTTACATACTCTTCTATAACACCGACATCATCCGGTTCATACACGCTTAATGTCGCCGTGATTGTATGCGACCCACTTGTTAACTCACAATCAAACACAGCTAAATTATCATGCATATAATTTTTCGTAACCCTGATATAAATCTCACCCCTCAGTGGAAAGTACGGCATAGGTAAACGCATTTTGCGTGTTCCCAGCAAAAAACCTATTTTGGGCGGTAATCCATGTAAACGTCCTTGCACGCCGGCATACATACTAATGGTTTGTGCCATCAACTCAATTGCTGTCCAGGTTGGCAAACCCTCGGCTTCACAAAACATCAATTCTGGACGTACAGTTAATTTTGCCACAGCATGTTGTTCATCTGCTGCCAGCAATTCATCAATAAACACCATCGGCATTTGATGTGGAATAAAATCGATCGCTGCCTGACTCATGCTGTTCCTCTGGCAAAAATTAAGCTGACATTACTGCCACCAAAAGCAAATGAATTACTCATAGCATGATTAATCTGGTCCAATTGACTATGCGGTTGTACATAATTTAATGCAGCTAACTGAGGATCAATTGCGTGTTGCTGATGCCATGGTAACCATGCCTGTTGATCCTGTAAAATTTGCTGACAAATATAGGCTTCAATTGCCCCAGCAGCACCAAGACAATGCCCTGTTTTATGCTTGCTGCTACTAACCCAGACAGGATGCTGAAAAATCTGTGCAACGGCTTTACTTTCCATGGCATCATTTTGCATTGTTGCTGTACCATGCAGATTCAAATAATCAATTTGGTCTGCTGATAATTGTGCCATCTCTAAAGCACGACGCATTGCCATTTCTGCGCCCACACCCTCGGGATGCGGTGCTGAAATATGCCATGCATCCATAGATTCACCGCTGCCAAGCAACATCACAGGCGCGGATTCGCGGGTCATGACAAACATGGCTGCCGCTTCCCCAATATTAATGCCATCCCGATCTACACCAGATGGACGACAAATACCGCTGGATAAGCTTTCCAGACTATTAAAGCCATTTAAAGTAAGCGGACATAAGGTATCTACGCCACCCACCAGCACCACATCGGCAAGATCACTATTTAATAAACGTTGCGCTGTTGCAATCGCTTTGCCACTGGAAGAACATGCGGTAGAAATTGAATACGCAAAACCTTGCCAGCCTAAATATTGCTGTAATGCAAATGCCAGACTACTCATGGCTTGTTTTGCTTGCAAAAGCTGAATGTTTTGACCCATTTTTTTTTGCTGTTGTAGCAATGCCTGATTATCAGCAATACCTGAAGTTGATGTGCCCATGACAATGGCTAAACGTTGTTTTGCCATGCCTGCTGTAAGCTGTAGTAGTGGTTGCTCAATCTGCTGTAAAGCAGTCAATGCAAAACGTAGATTACGTGAATCCAGCATATGCAGTTCCGCAGGCAAATGTTCAACCAGTGGCAAAGGATATGCGCCAACCCAGACAGGGCGATCGAGCAAATCTTTCTGTAAACTCAAAGTATTCTCATCACCACATAACACCTGTTGCAAGCTTTGCTGTGGAACACGATGCAATGCGGATAAAGCACAACTGAATTGAATGCCTACCGCTTGCATAATCTTTTTCTCATGAATATGCTTCTCTCATTCTGGCTGAAAAAACTGCTGATCTGCCGCAGTGATGGTCATTTGATAAGGCACATTTAAATTATTGATTTGAATGTTGCCATTCTGCTGTAATATCTTCAATTGCACTTTATTCGTCGTGCCAATTTCACGCTGTATCTGCCCATGTTGCCCCACCGTCTGCGTCAAGTTCAAACCTAAAGTCTGCACCTGTTGTTGCACCATAGAGGCAGGCAATGTTGCCCATAAAATATCACGCAGAACAAAATCAAAAGGCAAATATTTCATGGCATCAATACGCTGTATGACGTTGACCTGATCACCATCATAATGCAACTCAAATAAAACCTGTCCTGTTAAGGACAATGCCAGCACGTGTAAATGATCCTGTTGTTGCTGTTGATAAAGCAAAAAAGCAAAAGATTGATCACGCCATTTAATGTCCACCTGATCCTGTCTGTTTTGTATATTGTACTGCTGTAACTGCGTAAATGTTGGTAACCCCTTGGCAACAGGACGCAATTGACATCCAGCAATAAGCAACAATAACAGCATACTGATGCTGATTTTGCAGGATTGCCATCGATTTTGATCCATCATTCTGTCCCGTGCCATTTTTACATTAGTCCGTTAGCATTTCTGGAAGATCTTCCCGACAATACTCTGCCAATACTTTTAAACGACGCACCGACTCTTTATTCATCGGATTTTTTTCATCCCAAGCATAGCCTGCCAACAGTGAACTGATCATTTCCTTTACATCCTGATTTTGACGCTCGGAAAATACCACATCCTGAAAATCACCCTGATACCACGCTTCAACATACGCTCGGAACACTTGAATGCCTTTGCGCAAAGGCTGCTCATATTGTGTCAACCAATCCACGGCTTGCCCCTGTAGCATTTGATCTAGTAAAGCAATCGCCATGCTAGATGATTTAAGCGCAATGGTCACGCCTGAAGAAAACACAGGATCAAGAAATTCTCCAGCATTGCCTAATAGCGCATAATTCTTACCAAATAACTGTTTGACATTGGCTGAATAACCGACCAGTTTACGCACAGGCGTGTCAAATTTAGCATGTTGTAGCACGTCTGATAATGCGACATCATCCGCCAAAATACGGCGCATTAAAGGCTCAAGTTCATTTTGATCTTCATCTTGCAACATATATTTCTGGAAAAAATCTGGCTCTGCCACAATACCAAACGAACTACGACCATCGGCAAATGGAATCAACCAGTACCATGCACGATGATCTTTCTCATGTACCGTAATCAGAATTTTATTACGGTCAAAGGCAGGATGCGATACAATACCATCTTCAATATGAGTAAAAACTGCCTGCCGTACTGGAAAATCCGAAGGATATTCCAGATCTAAAAACTTCGGTAAAATTCGTCCAAAACCACTGGCATCCAGTAAAAATTTTGCTTCTATCTGATAGGGTTGTCCCTGTTCATTCTGCACAGTTAAACAAGGACGATCCGATTCCACATCTACCGCAATTACTTCGTGCCCAAATCGAATATCTGCACCTTTTTGACAGGCTTGCTGTGCCAGAATATTATCAAATAAGGCACGGCGAACTTGCCATGTTGTCCCAGGTCCATCACTAAACTTTTCAGTAAAGTCATATTGATGGGTTTGCTTACCTCGTAAAAATGCGGCACCATTTTTAAACTGGAAATCACAAGCATCAACCTGATCCCGTACCGCATCTAATAGCCCTGCTTCTTCAAGAAATACCATACATTGTGGCAACAAAGACTCGCCAATTGAAAAGCGGGGAAAAACCTGTTTTTCAATGATGGTCACTCGATAGCCTCGTTGTCTCAACAAACAGGCAGCAGAACTACCTGATGGACCTGCACCAATAATTAATACGTCAGTATTTTCATGTAACATAAAATTCCCCTCATCATTTTATTCATACATTTAAATTTTATCTTGTTGTCATTTCGGCAGCTCTGTCTGGGTTAAACATGTTGCAAACACAAAGGATAAAATCACCCCAATCAACACCGTCATCCCAAAACAGAAAATCGCATAGGTATTACTGAGTGCCAATAAACCAAAGCCTAACAGAGTCGATAGCATACACAAGAATAATGCCATGGCGACCACAAAACTATGCTGCTCGGCATGGCGATAGAAAATCGCATAATCCACCCCGATTCCCAAGATTAAAAAAGTCGCCATAATACTAAATAAATTTAGCTCAATGCCTAAATATGCCTGTATTGCAAAGGTACATGCCAATGCCATTGATACAGGCAACATCAACTCCAATACCGATTTTCGTCCATACAACATGCCTAAAATCACTGCCAGTGTTACTATTGCCGCCAATAATAACCACTGTGCATGCTGACGATGTAAAGCAAACTGTTCTGATAAGGTCTGCACAGGCTGCATAAAATAGACATATTCATTTTGTAATTGACCTAATGCTTGTCGATCCTGAATCCCTTGTAACAATACAACACGCTCATGGTCAGAAATCGCCAGTTGTGCCAAGGGATGCTGGGCAAATTGCTGCATGGTCAATTGTGATTGCTGTGCCAGTTGTTGTTGCCATTTTAGCGTATCTGCTACTGACAGCCCCATCGCTTCGGCATAATCAATCAATATAGTGTGTGGAATAGCCTGTAACAGTTCAACATTCTGTTGTTGTAATGCAGGATTTAGCCATTGCCCGATTGCCTGTATCTGTTCGATTTTACCCTGTTGCTGTAAAAGCTGTAATCGTTCAAGCAATTGCTGTTCCTGCTGTACGACATGCTCGGCAGTTGACCCTGTCACAATAAAATAATCATTGCCCTGCTGCTGACCAAATCGCTGTCTTATGTTTTGGTCTGCTTGTTTTAAGGTGACATCGGCACTTTGCAGATTATGAATATCATCATTAAAACGAACTTGCGATAAGCCAGCCAGACTAAACAAAACAATGACAGCAATCATTGCATAACGACGTTTTGGATAGATCACGATTTTATTGCGAATTTCCCCCAAAAAATGCAACCGCTTTAATGCAGGTTTTGCATTTAACGCAGGCAGACGTGGTAATAACAATACAGTGGTCAGCCATGCCGAGAACAAGCCGACCATAGAAAATACCGAGATTTGCTTGAATGCTGGAAAAGGCGTAAATGATAAAAAGAAATAGGCAATAATCGTGGTCATCAAGCCCATAAATAAACTGGGCAATAATGGCATCAAGATACGAAAGCCATTTTTTTCATGTGAAATGGATTGCATTGCCATAAAGTAAAAGGAAAAATCAACACAAACCCCGATTAGACTTGCGCCAAATACCAAGGTCATTAAATGGATTTCACCAAAAATCCAGTGCGTTACCGCAAAGGCAATTAACGAACCTGTCGATACAGCAATAAATTCGGTCAATAATGGACGTAGTGAACGAAAACCGAATAAGACCAATAACACAATTCCTATACTTGATCCCACGCCAATAGTAGAAATTTCTTTTTGTGCCGATTGGGTTCCAGCACTGGCAAACAATAAGGTGCCTGTCCATGTTGCCTGCACATGTGCCTGCTGTAATTGTGCAGTTTGTTGTTGAATCCATGCCAAAGTCTGTTGCTGGTTGTCAATCTGATAAGTACTTTGCCTAAGCTCTAACACAATCAAACGGGAAAGTTGAGTTTGTCCATTATCCAGTGGTTCACGCAGCGTTGCCCAGCCCTGTTCCAGCTCAATATTCTGCTGATTATGCTGTGATTTCTCTAGCAAATAGCGCGGAAATAATAATAATGGATCCTGCTGCAACATCTGTGCAGTGATCGGCACACCTGGACTCAACAATTGCAACATGCTTTTTTCTGTTAAGGCAGCATAATCCTGTTGTAACAGTAATTCTCGATCTTCCTGACTGAGTAACCCTGTCCGATATTGAAATAGCATCTGGCCAAATTGATCGACATCCAGACTGGGCTGAATCGGTTGCCACAACTGCGAGCCTGTCGCCTGTTGCAATAATTGCTGGGTCGCCTGATTCAGTTGTGCTTCGTCCTGTGTTTGTAACATCACAAAGACTTTATGATTGATCTGCTCACTCACCTTATCATAGCTTTGCAACAACTTAGGATTATCACTAATCTGTGGCAGCAGGGCAAAAATATTACTTTGAATATGAATATTTTTGTTGAACCACATCGTCGCCATACTGATTGCCACAATCGCCACCAGTAACAACCAGAATGCTGTGAGTTTATTTTGCCAATTGGAAAAGTGCATGTTCGGCTGGGCTTAATTGTGCAGGCGTGCTGCTATGTTGGCGAAATTGAATACGGGTGGTGCTGTTGCCTTTTTCCTGAATCAGCATGTTTTCGACATACTGTGCACCAGATGCATCCACCGCAATAAATAGCTTTTTCAGTAAACTGGATTTTGGTGTTAGACGAATGTTCCAGCGGGCGGGTTGCTGCGTATCATCAATGTAAATAGATTGAATATTAAAATTCTGGCTTAAGGTTTTTTGATCACCAGTCATCAATTGTAAAAATACACTGGCAACAGCACCATAAGGTGATTTATCCAACGCAACTTCACTTTGTGTACGTGCAGTTTTCTGTACCAGCTTTTTTTCGGTCATGACCAGATCTGCCTGTACAGGCGTTTTCATTTGCCACAGCACACCATTAGTTTTGGAAAACAACACCTGCCCCGTGGAATTAAAAGTTTTTGCAACACTCGGCAATTGTTTTTGTTGCTGGAACTGCGCCCGCACCAGTGTTTGACTCGCCAATTGCTGAAAAATTTGCTGGGCCTGCTGTGGATTGGCAAAGCTTTGTGAACTGATCATCATAGAAAAAACCAGCATACACAATAGACTTATCTGTAAACAGAAACGCTTACTAAAATGACGACTTAAAAACATAAATAGGCAACCTATTTTAATCTGACTGAAACGCTGACCATTGCTGTAATCGTGTCAATAATGCAGGCGGTGACACAAAACACAACTCACGATCAGCAATACGCACGGCAACCTGTATGGTATAACCTTTGGTCAGTCTTTTTTGTGAGCTTAAATCGTAGATTTGGTATTCAATTTTTAAACGGTTTTCCCATTCTTTTAATATCGCCACTACACGAATTTTCTGTGCAAACACAATACCATGTGCATAACGAATATGGCTTTCCACCACAGGCCAGGCATAACCTGAAGCTTTCATCTGCTGGTAATTATAGTCAAACTCATCTAGCAGCTTACATCTTGCCAGTTCAAAATATTTTAAATAATGACCATGCCACACCACTTCCATACTATCGACATCATGAAATGGCACATCAATAACAACTTCTGCACGCATTGGATTATCCTGTTGATTGTTGTTGCCATTCAAGATGTTGCAGCCGTTGTGTCAAGACATACAATACAGGCTGTAAAGGACGATCTTCGATGACATAATCAAATGACTGTGCCACCCAGTCCAGCAATTGTTGCAAGGTGACCGAATAGTTCGCCTGCTCGCCAAAGCGTAAATACAAGGCCTGACGACTGGCACATAAACATGCTGCCAACACCTGTTCAGTTAATTCTGCAACCCGAATGGCATCCCGTGCCGCAATCGTGCCCATACTCACTTTATCCTGATTATGACACTCAGTAGAACGTGAAAAAATCGAAGCAGACAATGTTTGTTTCAACGCTTCGGCTGTCCATGCCGACACCGCAATTTGTACCGCTTTAAACCCATGATTTAAAGGTAAGCGTGCTGCACTTGCACCCGTCAGATTACGTGGCAAACCATGATTCATTTTATCATCAACCAATTGCGCCAATTGCCGATCCAGTAACTCGGCACAATTCGCCAGCATAATTTTCAAGCTATCCATCGCCTGTGCAATATGCCCACCATAAAAATGTCCGCCATGTAATACCCGTAAACCCTCTGGATCAATCAAAGGATTATCATTGGAAGAATTGAGTTCATTTTCAATCATCTGTTGCAACCAGACTTTTGAATCCTCAAACACGCCAATCACATGTGGCGCACAACGTAAGGAATAACGATCCTGCAAACGTGGTGACTGTGCCTGCGACTGAACTTCTGCCTGCAATGCCTCCCGAATCCATGTCGCGACACGCTGCTGTCCCTGATGTGGCTTCTGAGCAAATAAAACAGCATCAAAATGACTAGGATTGCCCTGTAATGCCAATACATTAGCGGCAGTAATCAAACTACTTAATCGTGATACCTGCTCGGCACGGGCAAAAGCAAAACAGGCAATAGCGGTCATCACCGCCGTGCCATTCATCAATGCCAGCCCCTCCTTGGGACGTAACTTTAAGGCAGTCACGCCCAACTGCTGATAGACCTGTGCAGTTGGCTGTATTTTACCCTGATAATAAACCTCACGTTCACCAATCAACACCGCAGCCAAATAGGACAATGGGGTTAAATCACCACTTGCACCGACTGAGCCTTCTGCTGGAATCACTGGAATTACATCATGATTTAGTAACCAGACTAACCGTTGCAGCAATGCCAGTGACACGCCAGAAAATCCTCGTGCCAATGACACCAATCGCGTTACCACAATCGCTCGTGCCGTGACATGATCAAAATTTTCACCCAGACCACAACCATGAAAGCGCAATAATTGAATCGGTAATTCATCAACCTGATGACGAGGAACAGACACCAGACAAGAATCCCCATAACCTGTGGTTACGCCATAAATAACCCCATCTTTTTCCAGCAATTGATCGAGAAAATCGGCACCTCGCTGAATCCTTTGCTGCCATGCATCATCTTCGGGTAAAGCAACAGGGACATGCTGCTGCGCAATCGCAATCACCTGTTCAATCGACAATGGTTGCTGACCAATAGTGATTACAGCTTCTGATCTTGACATGATGTCCCCCAAAACGGATAAAAATTAAACCATTGATATGGTGCTGCCAGACAATGCTGTTGTACTAATGCGACATATTGCTGCATATACTCAGCTAAACGCTGCTGTCGCTGTTGACGTGGCAATAATAAATTCGCACTGATTAAATGAATATGTACCTGAATTTTTTGTTGTACTGGATAACAAAATACTGCCAATACAGGTGCTTGCAGTAGATGTGCTATTAACCATGCACCCTCGGGCCATGCCGCTGGAGAACCCAGAAAATCTATCACTTGTTGCCGATTGGATTTCACAGGAATACGGTCCGCTGCAATCACAATCCACTCACCTGCATCTAACCGTTGCTGTAATAACAAGGCAGTATCTACCCCGATTTCATCAACAGAAATTAAACGTACCGCCGCCTTGGGGTTAATACTCTGGAGAAAAGCATTGAATTGTTGAGCATGTTTACGATAAACCAGTACATTCACCACCTGAACATGATCGGATTTCACCGCACGCAACAACTCAATATTGCCAAAATGTGATACCAGAAGAATCGCCCCTTTCTGGTAATACTGGCGAAAATGCTCATGTCCAAACAGTTGTAATTCCTGCTCTGGAACATCACCAAGCCAGCCCGCCATTTTATCCAGAATACTCATGCCAAAACTACGTAAATGCTGATAACTATTGAACATTGTAGGTGGCATATCAAATGGAGATTGTGCTTGAGCAAAAGCATGTAATCGGGTTAAATAATCCAAAGAATTTTTTCGTGCAGTCTGTGCAAATAGCCAATACCACCAAATGACCAAACTCAGAATAAACACGAAGATACCACGACCACCATAACGATATAGCCACAGCATCACACGCAACACAAAGAAGCTACCTTTTTCCTGTTGCTGATCCCAGCGTTTCGGTTGCAATGGGGAGGTTGACATAGTTAATCCTGCCAACGTCGTTTTAATAAACGGGGAAATCGTATCAACATGCCTGCAAGCAAGCGTGCATGGGTTTTCGATATTCCCCAATTATCCCGCCATAGCTGAAAATGTGAAATACCATCGGCTGGATAAATCACTTTGGTTTTTACATTAATAAACCGCATCCCTTGCCAGCTTAAGCGTACTAGTATCTCACTATCAAAGCCCATACGTGGCTGTAAAGAATGATTTTTAATCACCTGATGCGTTGCTGCAACTGGATAAACCCGAAAGCCACACATACTGTCCTTAATCTCCAAGGATAAGGCGTTAATCCACACCCAGACATGCGTCATATAACGACCATATAAGCGTTTTTTCGGTACAGTCACATCAAATACAGGATTACCAATAATCATCGCATGCGGATTTTGCTCTGCTAGTGCTAAAAATCTGGCAATATCCTGCCAATCATGCTGACCATCTACATCCAGTTGCAAGGCATGACTAAACCCATGTTGATCGGCATACTGGATGGCTGTCATCACCGCCTGTCCTTTGCCTTGATTTTCTGCATGTTGTAATAACGTAAAATCAAATTGTTGTTGTAGTGTCGCAATCACACATTTACAGGCAACATCACTGCCATCATCGACCAAAATAACAGGCAACTTAAATTGTTGCAGGTAGCACAAAAGCCGGGATAAATAATGCGGATGATTATAAACAGGTAAGATAATACAGGCGTTGATCATGTTTTATCCTTGCAATTAAATAACAACCGTCCTGAAGCCACACGTTTACCACTGACGTGATCAAGCTGAAAAATTACCTTATTATCCTGTCGTTGCAAATTTAATTGTAAGATATCATAAGGACGGATCAAATCCTGAAATTTAAGCTGTTCATAGCCTGTGCAAAACTCAAAATCCATCCACAGTTGTGGCGAAAATTTAACCAAAAAACCAATTTGCCCGACACCAGGATACACAGGAAAATTCGCAAAATGCCCAGCAAAACATGCCAACTCTGGCAAAAATTCCAGCTGATAAATAAAATGCTCTTCCTGTTGCTGTTGCGTTAAAACTACAGGGCTGACTAAAGGCTGAAATAAGCTTTGCATCAATGCTCGGCTAATTTTGCCTTGTGCATTATGCGGAATCTGTGACATAAAACGCCAGCGTCTTGGCATGGCTATGCTTTCCAACTGACCGGATAACTGTTGTTTTAACTGAGCAACAATGGCTTTTTTACCCAGCGCCAACAATTGCTGTCGCATCTCTGGACTTAACACCACGACCACTGACAACAGCTCACGCTGTCCCTGTTGCGTCAGTAAAGCATAACACTGCTGTACCGCAGAGAGTTGTTCAATACTGTATTCAATCGCATCCAGACTTAAACGTTTTTCTTCGAGTTTAATAATACGATCACTACGCCCCAATAGCTCAAAACCATGTGCCTCCAACTTGGCAACATCGCCTGTGGCAATCCAATCTTGCTGATAAGCATGGGCAGTTTTCACCCATAACTGTTGTTGATCATCAAGCCGAATATCTACATCTGCCAGACTTTGCCAAGATGTATGATCCTGTGTTTGTGTCGCAATACCGCCAGTTTCCGAACTCCCAAACACTTCCACAATCGTTTGTGGATAATATGCCCGAATACCAGCATCTAGCTTACCGCCAGAAGAAAAAATCAATGGGCTGCCAGCAAAATCAAATTGCCCGATACAGCGTTTCAATAAGGCAGGACTAGCAATTAAATAATGATGTCGATTTAATGCTTTAAGCTGTTGTTGTGCGGCAATAATTTGTTCTGGATACGCTAATTGTTGCCGATAAAATGCCTGTCCCGACATCAGTGGCAATAATACTTTAAATAATATGCCATAAATATGTTGATGACTGACACTTGCCAGCATGCAATAAGGTTCAGACAATGAAAAATGATCCTGTAAAACCACGACTTCAGTTAATAGCTGTTGTAAAGTACGTGGAATTTGCTTGGGTTGTCCTGTTGAACCTGAGGTAAAAAAGATCAGTGCTTGCTGTAAAACCCTAGACCAATCCGTCACCAGCGTATTAATGGTTTTTTCCTGCTGAGTTACTGTATATTTTTCATCAATAAATACAATATTTTTTTCAGAAAACTGCTGTTCCAGTTGTGCAATACGATGCGGTGGCAAAATTATGGTTTTTTCTGCGATCAAGCCCGCCCACAGCCAAGATAAAAACAAATAACTGTCTTCTGTCCACAATGCAAACTGGGGTGCGCTTTGTGTTTGTAAATAACAGGCTCGATCTGCTACGCCCTGCCAAAATTCAGCAAAACTTAGACTTTTAGCATTTGCCTCTATCAGCAAAATCTGTTTAGAAAATAAAAAGTGTTGAAATGCCCAAGTTTTCATCGCATCTGTTTCGCCTGATGCCGCTTACGGAGTATAAATTCAGCAAGCAGCAATGCCCCCATTAAAAGATAAGAAATAAAACCATTATAAATTGCCCAAATCTGGGTACTAAAAAATAATACAGTCATTAATGCAATTATCGCATTCAGCAATAAAAACACACACCATACCTGCGTGACTTTTCTGGTCCACTGTACACCCGATTCGGGTAAATCAGGCTGATGCAGTCGTGCAAAGCGTTCAATCATTGACGGTGGTGAATACAGCGTATAAGCAAAAATGATACATGTACCTAAATTCATCAACACAGGATAAAACTTAAGCCCATAATCATTTTGTAATAGCAGACTTAATCCACCACAAAGCAGTGCCAATGCTGTTAAAGGTAAAAATAAGCGATTTGGCTGCAACAAATAACGCAATACAGCAGCAAAAATTAACACAAAACTGATCCAGAGTAATTTTTCATAACGCAATGCCCATAGCACAGCAAATGGATAGAACACCATTAACAGCGTCACCAATGCAGCCAGAGGCTTACGCATGATTTTAATTGATCTGCATTTTTTCGATGACAACCACCACATCTGCAATGGTTCGTACCGATTTAAAATCCTCGGGTTTAATTTGCTGTCCAGTTAATGCCCGAATTTTGACAATTAAATCGACTGCATCAATACTGTCAATATCCAGATCATTATAAAGATGGGCTTCCATCTGTACTTTTGCAGGATCAATCTCAAATAACTCTTCCATCCAGTCCCGTAGCTGGTTTAAGATTTCTTGTTGTGTTGCCATCATGTTCTCACTGTTCAGCATTAAACGGATTGTTGGGATTGTACCAAAGCAACCAGGCTATTAATCGATCTAAAATGTTGTTTTGTTTCTTCTGATTCAGCATTTAATTGAATGTGATAACGCTTTTTTAATGCGACCCCCAATTCTAACGCATCAATTGAATCCAACCCCAAACCGTCACCAAATAAAGGTGCATCATTATCAATATCATCAATACTGATATCTTCTAATACCAGCACATCAATGATCATGTGTTTAATTTCATTTATCAAGTTGCTCATTTAGACAGCTCTTTATCAAAAAAGTCATATAACCAGACATTTAACTGTCTGACATTTTTAGGATTGACCTCAGTCTGAGGTAATATTTCATCAATATTTAAAGCATCCAGCACCTTAATTTCAATATGAAATGGCCGATCTGGAATATGATACCACTTTTCATTTTTGGTTAAAGTTGAAGGTGTACAACGTATGCTGACAGGTCGGATCGGTACTTTTGCCCTTAATGCAATATTTGCTGCACCACGCTGAAAATCATTCAATTTTCTGCCCTTAAGTGTTCGTGTTCCTTCAGGGAAAATGACCAATGATGCAGCATTGCATTGTAATAACTTGGATACACAAGACTGAATAAATTGTTCAGAACCTAAATTTAAAATATAACCTGCACTTTGTACTGGTCCACGGGTAAAGAGATTAGACCATAATGCCTGTTTTACCACACAATTGGCTTGTGGCATCAACCCAATTAACAACACCACATCAATCAAGGTGGGATGATTGGCAATCACCAGTTCACCATAACTATTTTCTAGTTTTTCAATACCTTCAACGTCATACGTCATAATCCCCAAAGCCTTCATCATATCAACAAAGCCTTTAAAACTATGTTTAATGATTTTTTGTGCCAATTGATGTTGTTGTTCAGGCTGACGTTTTAGCAATTTGACTGTCGGTGAAATGACCACAGCAATTAATAATCCCCCTGCACCAAAAGTGGCAAAGCTAAAACCTGTCGCAGCGACACGCCAATAATAATTTATTTTTCTTGTTAACATTTTTTCCAGACCCATGAATTACTCTGCCAAACCATCTGATCACTGTGCCAAAATTGTCTAAAAGCTTCTATTTGTAGTGAATTTTCTATCATTGTTTCATTTATAGGCTGAATATCAACATTTGGGTGTGCCAAAGAAATGATCGCAGCCATTGCAATCGGTTGTGCAACCACAAGCGAATCCTGATAAATCTCAGGCAAAGATTCATCATAGTACACCACGAGGACTTGCTGCTTTTGCTGTGATGTTAAAAAAGCATAAGCATCCAAAACACAATCCTGCCAGACATAGCTGGCATGACTACTCAAACTAACTGAGGGCGTGTCATCCTGAAATAAAATCGAATATAAACCTGCAATCGCATTATGCACGGAAGTAGAAAACTGTGTGGGAGAAATGGCTTGGCTTTCTGCTATATCGTTTAAAATACTGACTGTTTTCTTTTCATCGCCATAACGAGAACTCCACACAATATAATCAACGGAGGTATCCAGAGATAAAAGACAGCTACGAGCCGCATGCAATGCAAGTTTAGCAAGCGAAGATAAGCGGCGACGTTGTATGGCTGGAATATGTTCCAGCGTTTTCAAATCCCTATAGTCACTAAAAAATTGTAAATGAGAAATACGGCATTTATACATTGCAGATATCCACGCAATAAATCGCATAAATGACCAACATTTATCACTTCAATGCGAAAAATTTCGCAGATTATAACAACTGTTGTTTTAGCTTTCAAAACATAAATACTGTCTTGATCAGACAACAATCTTTCAGGAAGCCTGAGATACTGCTAAAACACTCTCAACATTATCTGGCTGCGAGACCAATATGGTTGCAACGGTACGCCCCGTTTCGGTCTGAATATGACAATCAAAAATACCGATTTGATGACGATTTAAAAATTGTAAAGAGATTTCAACCAGTAGCTCTTCACCGACGGCAAAATAATCCTGTGCCATCTCAAAGCGTTTTGAACCCAGTAAAAAGCCAAGTTTTGGCTTGTTGCCTTTCAGTCGCTCCTGTACACCACCAAACATAGCAATGGTTTGTGCCATAATTTCAATCGCCACCCAGCTTGGTAAACCCTGCGACTCGATAAATGGCATATCAGCACGAATGGTGACTTTGGCAATACAGCCATTGTCTTTGACTTCCACCAATTCATCAAGCAATAGCATAGGGGCACGATGTGGAATATAGTATTCAGCATGACAAGGGAGATCGGAAAGTTGCATGAGTTATTCCTTATAGCGATTGATCTTTTGGCTGTTGATCTTTAAAAAACAGGCGGCCACTGGCAACGACTTCCTGTGCAGCATTGCTAAGCTTAAAGTTCATGGATTTTTCTGTTTGTTCCAGCACAATAAAAATCTCTTGATCCGGTAGAATAAAGTTTTGAAACCGCAACTGTTCTATTCGTTGAATGACACCGAGACTGGCAAAATATTGCGAAATAATTTGCTGAACCATGGCAATTTGCGCCACACCGGGGAACACTGCAAATTCTGGAAAATGCCCTTCAAAGGCTAATAATTCCTTGCTTACTGTCGCTTTAAATTCTAGTTTATCTGCTTCCTGTGCAACACATTGTGCCATTGGAATAAACTGCCCCATAGTCGCAATCCTATATGCAATATCTTGATGGAGAACGTGCGAACCCGCATCAATAAGTGAACATTTGTACACTTATAAGCTTAGTCACTCTTTAAGTCCACAACAATGGCGAATCTTCACAGTCTGAATATTTCGTTATTGTCTTAAAACATCATATGCAAGCTTAGAGATGTAACATTCTTTGCTATCAATATTTTGTCCGTTTGAAACCAGCAAGTACTAACTTTGCACATATAAACATCAACAATTGACTCGTTTGATCTTTGCAGCTCAATTTTTATTCATATAGTTTTTTTACCGATAAACCACGTTTATTAAAATAAAGCCAAACAGAAGTATGTTATAAATTGCGCATATTTTTTGCTGTACGGCGTTATGCTCAAATTTTTTCATCATTCTGTTTATCTTCTTATCCTGCTTTTCCCCGCATTATTGACGGGTGGATTGCTGGCATTTGTCGGAAATGCTGCTGATGGTGTTCGTTTAGGCTGTTTATCCTTGCTAGGCTGTGCCATTTTTTACTATGCGGTTAAACGCCAAAGCAAATTACTTTATACCTTGACCGTCATGTGGTGGCTGATTTTCTGGTTTGATAGTGTGTTACGTGCAACAAGCTGGTTCCTATTCGATAGTGATACCAATGCCTATTTTATTATGCAAGCGATTGCCAATACCACGCCACATGAAACCCTAGAATTTTTACAAACCCATCGCCTCAATCTCATTATGCTTGTTGTGTTGTTGTCGATAGTGACTTTAGCTTATTTTTTCTATCTATTTAAATATTTTACCAAACAACACCTAAACGCATTATTACAGCAAAAGTTTAGTCGTTCTCTGATCATTTTGTGCAGCATCACCATGATTACCAGTTATGCCATGCGTCCTGCCCGTGCATTATTTCCTGTACTGTATTGGCAAAACTATTATGCAGAGATACAGAATTTTCAGGATGAAATTTTAAAGCATAAGGATTTACAACAGCAATGGGCGCAATATGCCCGCAATAATCTTGTTTATCAAAAAAATTTTCAGCAACAACAAACGCATGTTCTAGTACTATCGGAAAGTATCACCAGTCTGAATATGGGTGTATGTGGCTATGATCGTGAGACTACACCAGAACTCAAAAAACGCCTTGATCAACTCTACGTATTTTGTCGGGCCTATTCACCCTATCCGTCAACCATTAACTCGCTCAAGGTTAACCTAACCAATAGTTCTGCCATCTTGCCGAATGATGAGCCGACAGAAAGTTTAATCAGCTATGCCGAAGCTGCGGGTTTTAAAGTCTATTGGCTCAGTAATCAAGATGATAGCTATATTTCCTCACTGTTTGGTTCCGATGCAACCACGCACTTTTACAATAACAAACGCTCTGGACGCAGCAGTCAGGCACTGGATGAACAATTACTGCCAGTATATTTTGATGCATTGGCAGATCCGCATCCCAAAAAACTGATTATTCTTCATTTAATTGGTGCACATCCCAATTATGCAGCCCGTTATCCGGTTAAATTTGATCATTTTAACGATGATAATAATGATGAAACAGAAAGTCTTATGGAAGCCAACCAGATTGGTCTTTGGGTACAATCCAAACGTAACCAATATGACAATGCCATTCTTTATCAAGACTGGTTGCTTTCCCAATTATTTGATCCACTACAACGAAATACCGCACTCGGGCAGCGTTCTTTTATCTTTCTATCCGATCATGGTAATGAGGTTGGACATGAGCTGGATTATGCCGGACATAGCCCAAATACGATTGCAGGCTATCAGGTGCCAGTCATTGTATGGCACAATCAGATGAAACTACATGGCATTAATACTAAGGACATCATCGACACTGCTAAACTGGACACGAACTTGATGCATTTGATGGGCATTCGAGATAAAAATGATCACCCACAATTATTCTGGCTAGAACCAAATTATCAATTTAAACCAAATAGTGCCTGGCCCTATTGGCAAAAAAAAGTATCTCCATCTTGAGATAAAATTAGATCCATAAAAAACAGCATCTATGTTTATCCCATGATGCTGTTTTTTATTTTAAAACTAAACGACAAGGTCCTATCGTCTAAATTTCTTCTCTGCCTTTTTGAACTTCTGCACATAACGACGACGACGTGCCGCAGTACGTTCATCAATCTGTGACTTTCTACCTTCAAATGGATTCTCAGCAGTTTTAAAATCAATCCGGACAGGCGTACCTTCCAGTTTATACACCTTGCGGAATACATTTTCCAAATAGCGACGATAATCCGCGGGCGTTTTATCCACTTTATTACCATGAATCACAATGGTAGGGGGATTTTGTCCACCCATATGTGCATAACGCATTTTGATACGACGACCTTGTATCATCGGTGGCTGGTGCTGTTCGGTAGCATCACTTAGAATTTGTGTGAGTTTTGCTGGTGTTACTTTTAAATTGGCAGACTCATACGCACGATGAATCGATGGGTATAGCTCACCCACACCGGTACCATGCAATGCCGAAATCAGATGGATTTTTGCCCATGGAATAAAGTCAAAACGTCGTTCGATCTCCATTTTGACCTGACTGCGATCATAATCGCTCATGCCATCCCATTTATTGATGGCAACCACCAGTGCACGACCCGCTTCTAGTGCATATCCGATCAAATGCAAATCCTGTTCAACAATACCTTCTCTTGCATCAATGACCACGACAATTACATTGGCATCTTTAATGGCTTGCAAAGTTTTAACGATAGAGAATTTCTCGACCGTTTCATCTACCTTGCCTTTACGTCGAACCCCTGCGGTATCAATCAGGGTATATTGACGACCATTACGTTCAAACGGGATATACACCGAATCACGCGTCGTACCCGGCATATCAAAGACCACAACACGATCTTCGCCCAGTAAGCGGTTGACCAGCGTCGATTTACCAACATTGGGCCGACCAATCATGGCAAGGCGTAAACCTGTTTTTTTATCATGCTCTTCAGGATTTTCATCTTCTGGCAAGTCTGCCAGAACATCTTCCAGCATTTGTGCCACACCACGACCATGGCTAGCAGCCACATGCATCGGCTCGCCGAAACCCAGTTTAAAAAACTCTGTGACAGCAGCTTCTGCATGGGTACCATCGACTTTATTGGCGACCAGAAAAACTTTTTTGCCTAAAGTACGTAGCTCTCGGGCAATTTGCTCATCTGATGCAAGCAAGCCAGCACGGGCATCGACCACAAAAATAATGATATCGGCTTCATTGATGGCAGTTTTAGATTGCTCCGCCATATAAGAATCAATACCTTGCTCACTTTCACCAATCCCACCGGTATCGACCACGATAAAGGATTTATTCTGGTAAGTCGCATCACCATATTTACGATCTCGAGTGAGACCAGCAAAGTCGGCAACAAGTGCATCACGACTTTTGGTGATTTGATTGAAAAGTGTAGATTTTCCGACGTTTGGACGCCCGATTAACGCAATAACTGGTTTCATAAAACTGTCTTTAAAAATCAGGGAGTTTGCCAAACACTAAAGTTGCCTTTAGTTGTCGCAACATAAAGTAAATTATCTTCTACACGTAAAGTACGCACATCACCAGAAGTTTTTTCACGGCCATTAACCTTTCCTGTGGCTGGATCAATCAGATGTAATACCCCATCATAATCTCCCACCACCAGAATATTACCCAAAACCACAGGGTTACTCAGACTACGATGCGCAAGCTCATCGTTTTGCCAAAGTTTATTACCGCTATACAAATCATAAGCCACCAAACTACCATCGGTATTGGCAACATAAACAGCTTTATTATCCACTGCGGGACTATTCAGACTGCTGGCTTTTTCAGACCACAATACCTGTTGGGAGCTTAAATCCACTACAGTGACTTGCCCCTGAAAACTGACCGTGACCATCTTATCACCGATCACTACAGGCTGACCATCAATATCAATCAATCGCTGAATATCGCCACGTCCATCATTCACTGCAACCCGACGCTGCCAGTTCGGTACCCCAGTAATCACATCTAATGCATAGACATAACCATTGGCAGATGCCACAGCAATGGTACGCTGATCAATCACGGTAGGCGCAGCATAACCACGGACCCGTAAAGAAGCATCCGGCAAATCAAAGGTCCAAATTAATTGGCCACTACGCACATCATGGGCAAAAACTGTACCATCATTGCTAATACTGACCACACGATTCTGGAAAATCAAAGCGGGACTTAAAATCGAACCGGTCAGTTGTTGTTGCCACAAGGTCTGACCTGTCTTGGCATCCAATGCAAAAATTTGCCCTTGATGATTACCGACCACGGCAATACCTTGTGCAACTGAAACACCCGTAGTTAAGGCCTTACTTGGACGAACTTCCCAGAGTTTATTTTTACCATTGAGAGCAGCTACCTTGCCATCTGGATCGACACTGTAATACACACCATCAAAACGATCCAACTGATAACGCAAAGGATCATGCTTTGGACTAGATGACACACTGGTTTGAAAAACCGGTTTTAATTGTTGTGTGACTTGAATCTTGGGTAAGGGATTCGGTTTTGGTTCTTCAACTTTAATCCCACTTTTGCTCGAACAACCGAGTAAAGCAACGGATAATAGGGTGAGTGCAAAAGGAATTTTAACGATATTTTTCATCGGTTATGACTCGCTCGGGATGTTCGCAGATGCTTGGCTAGGGGTTAAGACTGGACTTTCAATTTTAGGATCTTCTACTAAAACACCCAAGTTTGCCAATTTAATTTGTAATAATTCACGAGGTTGTTCACGTTTAACCAAAACCTCCCATGCTTGTTGATAGGCTTTCTTCGCAGCTTCAAAATCATTTTTTGTCACATAAATATCGCCTTTTGCTTCGGCAACCGAAGGAATAAATGCTTCATTATTAATGCCATCAAGCGTTTTTAATGCTGCATCAAGTTGTTCCTGAGCAACTTGCGTATAAGCCAAATGAAGTTTCACAATGGATTTTAAACCTTCATCTTTAACTTTACTGGTTTCTGCCTGAGTTAAAATTTTATTGGCCGCAGCATAATCTTTTTTATCAAACGCAAGTTTTGCCAGCAACAATTGTGTTTGAACCGCCTGTGCACTGTCCGGATTTTCCTGCACGATCTTATTCCCATCGGCAGTCAGTTTTTTATAACTGGCATCATCAACAGTGGCAAGTTGTGACTGATTCAATAAATTCTGATATTGAACGGTCAGATTGCTTGAACCTACGGTTTGTTTTTTATCCCACCATTGCCAGCCAAAAAATACACAAAGTGCAAGAAGTACACCTGTCACAATAGGCGAACCATAGCGTTTGACAAAGGAGCTTAACTTTTCCTTTTGTTCATCGTCTGTCATTGCAGTCATGTATACTTCTTCCTTTTTCAAATTTAATGCTATGGATTACTGCGTCAATTGCTTCTGATTGAAGAGTGCCTGTTGCAAATAATCAACCAGTTTAACCAGATCAACATGCTGTTGTTCCGCATTGGCCAGATGTTTCACCAGCACTTGCTGGCTTTCCCATTCACGCTCACCTAAAATCAGCGCAAGCGTTGCACCGGATTGATCGGCCTTTTTCATCTGGCTTTTCATGCTGCCCTGTGAACCTGTTTTTAAACGAATGCTTAAGGCCGCTTGTTCAAATTGATTACGCAGTTGTTCTGCCAACACCAGTGCTTTACCTTGATATGCAGGTTCGGCCAGTAAAAATACCTCACAATCGGTAATGGTTTCTGTCAGTTGTTGTTCCAATAACAACAGCAAACGTTCCATACCCATGGCAAAACCGACCGCAGGCACCGATTGATCTGCCTTACCTTTTAACTGACCGACCAGACCATCATAGCGTCCACCAGCACATACTGTGCCTTGTGAACCAAGATGCGTGGTGGTCCATTCAAATACTGTTTTATTATAATAATCCAGACCACGTACCAGTTTTTGATTAATCACAAATTGAATACCGGCATCAGTCAAATACTGCTGTAATTGCTGAAAATGATCCAGACTGTCCTGTTGCAGGAAATCGTGTAACTTAGGTGCCTGCTCTAGAATTTTTTGCGTACTTTCGATTTTGGAATCCAAAATCCGTAATGGATTGGTACCTAAACGACGTTGCGAATCTTCATCCAGTGCGTCTTTATGCTGATTTAAATATTCAACCAGTGCAGTACGATATTGGGCACGTTCATCGCTTTCACCCAATGTGTTTAGTTCAAGCTGAACCTTATCGGCCACACCCATACGCTGCCATAAACGGGCCGTCATCAAGATCACTTCGGCATCCATATCCGGTGTTGCGACACCAAAGGTTTCCACACCAAACTGATGGAACTGACGATAACGCCCCTTTTGCGGTTTTTCATAGCGGAACATCGGGCCGACATACCAGACCCGAGGTGTTGCACCACGTAAAAGATTGTGTTCCAGCATGGCACGTACACAACCTGCTGTACCTTCTGGACGTAAAGTCAAGGATTCCGGTGGATTACCCTTGTCCAAAAAGGTGTACATTTCTTTTTCAACAATATCGGTCGCATCACCAATCGAACGTTTAAATAGACTGGTTTGTTCAACAATCGGCAAACGGATTTGTTGATAGCCGTAGGCATCCATTAAAGACGCAAGATGCTGCTCCAAACGACGCCATGCTGGCGTTTGGCTAGGAAGAATATCGTTAAAACCTTTGATTGCTGTAATTGAACTCATAACCTACTCAGGAACTTGTGCGAATAATCTCTTTTGATTTAGCTTCTTCAAGCTCTTTAACACGTTGACGAACCATTGTTTCGACTTCATCAACCAAACTATCTGTATCAATTAAATGGCTTTTTTCACCATTGCGATACACCAATGACCGGGGACTTGCCCCAACCACACCAATATCCGCTTCTTTCGCTTCACCCGGACCATTGACCTTACAGCCAATCACCGATACATCCATCGGTGTACGAATATCTTCCAAACGCTCTTCCAGCATTTGCATGGCTTTAATCACATTAAACTCTTGTCGTGAACAACTAGGACATGCAATAAAATTAATGCCATTGGAACGTAAACCTAACGATTTTAAAATATCAAAACCAATTTTGACTTCATCTTCGGGTTCTGCCGCCAATGAAATCCGCATGGTGTCGCCAATGCCTTCCAGCAACAAACCACCTAATGCAATGGCTGATTTCACCGTACCGGTACGATAGATCCCGGCTTCGGTTACACCCAGATGTAAAGGATTATCAATTTGTTTGGATAATAAACGATACGCATCCAAAGTCAAAAAAACATTTGAAGCTTTAACACTGATTTTAAACTCATGAAAATTTAAACGGTCTAAAATATCAATATGCCGCATGGCCGATTCCAGCAATGCCTCACCTGTTGGTTCACCATATTTCTTCTGTAAATCTTTTTCCAGTGAACCGGCATTGACCCCAATACGCATGGAAATATCATGATGACGTGCAGCCGCCACCACTTCACGGATCTTGTCTTCCGAACCGATATTGCCCGGATTGATGCGTAAACAATCTGCACCGCGATCTGCAACAGCCAGCGCAATTTTATAATCGAAATGAATATCTGCCACAAGCGGCACTTGCACCTGTTTGCGTATTTCACCAAATGCTTCTGCGGCTTGCATAGATGGAACCGATACCCGTACGATATCGGCACCCGCATTTGCACAGCGCTGAATTTGTGCCACCGTCGCATCAACATCGCACGTTTCGGTATTGGTCATGGTCTGCACACTGATTGGTGCATCGCCACCCACATAGACCGAACCGACACGAATCTTGCGTGTCGGACGACGTTGAATTGGATTGTGTATCATGATGTTTTACCTGTACAAGATACCAAATGAATAAAACAAAAACTAAGGAGACAGTCTAAAATCAGCCGAACCATTAGATTTTGTATAGCTAGATAAGCCAATCGTCTCATTATTAAGTTTCAATTTAACTGCACTGGCGTCATCTAAGCGAATACTGAATGGGGCCTCACCATTCAAATTTAAAGTGTCAGCCTGACGACCCTGCGCCAATGTTTTACCAGTAGCGTCGGCAATCATGACCGAGGTCGGTTGACTAAACTCTAATACTAATTGATCTCCGCTGGCAGAATGGGTTGCGCCACTATTCATCGGCAAGACTTCAACCACATTATTACGATCAAGCGCATCGACTTCAGTCACTGCTTTTTTACTGTTCCAATTACTTAAACCAGCCCAGATTGCCCAAAGCAACACCACCAGAACAATCAAAATAAATAAGCGTTTAACCCATTTATTGATGCCACGTCGCCCACTACTAGACAAACGCCCCATGATCTTGATCGGGGAATCCTTTAATGCATGATTTGGCGGTAAGCCGGTATCATTACTATAGATTTCATCAAATCTTTGAATTAAAGCCGTCGCATCGGTATTCAGGAATTTGGCATAGGCGCGATAATAGCCTTTAATAAAAGGCGCTTCGGGTAAAGCTTTATAATCGTCCTTTTCTAGCGCCGTCAATTGTTTCTCTGGAATTTTTAATGCCTGTGCAACGTCTGCCAACTCTTTTTTCTGAGACAAACGAATTTGACGCAAATACTCGCCAGGACGTTGAGAGTTTCCTAATCCAGTGGAGGTGGAAGTCGTAGATTTAGGAGTATTTGAGTTTATTTCCATACCGCCTCAGAACTATTTTGTAGCTGTAAATAACGTTTATATTCGGGACTATCCGGAAATTGGGCACGCAATTGGTTGGCCAGCACCTTCATTCCCATCTCATCATTTCTTGCACGTGCCAAGCGCAACCCAATCCATAAGGCACGTGCACCCTGGTTGGTTTGTCCAGTATAGCGGACATAATCTTCGTACATTTGCCCCGCCAATGTAAAGCGTTGCTGAAAATAAAGCAATTCTGCCAATTCCAAACGAGAGATGACAGCATCACGATTGGCTTGTAATGCCTGAGTAAAAGCCTGCTCCGCATTGGCTGTATCACCCAGTTTCAAATAGGTACGTCCCAAGTTTTCCAGTGCAGAGAAACGCTGTTCATAGCCCAGCGTCGTGCCTGCAATTTTAAATTGTTCTATCGCCTCTTGGTAACGACCCTGCTGGAATAAATATGTACCATAATTGTTACGGGCCTGCGGATACTTTGCATCAATCGAAATTGCACGTCTAAAGTATTCTTCTGCTTTTTTCATGTTGGTCGGGCTGCCTTCTTGCTGCAACAGCACACCCATCATCAAATTTGCCTCAATCGAACGAGAATTAATCTTCAAGGCCTGATCTAGTTCATTTTTAGCTTTATCTAGATCACCTGTACGGATATATTCAGCTGCCAGTTGTGTCCGTAACTGTACAGCTCTGGCAGGATTTTTATCACCGAGCGTCGAATTGGACGTGGTGGTCTGACAACCTGTCATCCCCCACATTGTACATGACAATATCATGATCTGGCCAAACCGAGCTACCTTCATCCCACCCATAACCTTTTAATTAATCACCTTGCGTTCTTAAAATCTCACCCTGCTGGCTTGCAACTTTTTTCTGCCAGCGCTCTGCACGACGAGTACGGTCTGCAACCTGTCCAACCAACTGACCGCATGCTGCATCAATATCATCACCACGTGTTTGTCGAATCGTACACACAAATCCGGCATCTGACAAAGTTTTTTGAAACGCCATGATCCGATTTCGGCTGGAACGCCCATAAGGTGCATGAGGAAAAGGATTAAAAGGAATTAAATTAATTTTGCTTGGCAAATCTTTAAGCAGTCTTAATAATTGCTGCGCATGCTCGGCTTTATCGTTCACGCCATCGAGCATGACATATTCAATGGTGATATGTTTGCGGCTACTTTCATTGCCATCTTTGGCAAGATAACGCTGTGCCGCAGCAATCAATTGTTCCAATGGATATTTCTTATTAATCGGTACCAGTTCATCGCGCAATTCATTATTCGGTGCATGTAAGGAGATTGCCAAAGCAACATCAATGGTTTCCGCCAGTTTATCAATCATCGGTACAACGCCGGAAGTTGATAAAGTCACACGACGTTTTGACATACCGTAAGCAAAATCATCCAGCATCAATGCCATAGAAGCGACCACTGGCTCGAAATTAAGTAGAGGCTCGCCCATACCCATCATCACCACATTGGTAACCGTACGGCTACGCTCAGCAATCGGCACATCTTCCATATACGACTGATTGGCGACCCAAAGCTGACCGATAATTTCCGCAGGACTAAGATCACGCTGAAAACCCTGTTTCCCGGTGGAACAGAAGGAACAATCCAGCGCACAACCCACCTGAGATGAAATACACAATGTTTTACGGGCACCAGTTTTATCATCGGCTGGAATCAATACGGTTTCCACCAAAGAACCCGCACCATCGCCAACCCGAAATACCCATTTCCGTGTACCATCTTTGGAATAATTGCGATGCACAACTTCAGGCGCACAAATTTCGGCAATCTTTTCCAGTTTTTCCCGTAATTTGCCCGAAATATTGGTCATTTGGGCAAAGTCAGTGACTCCGAACTGGTGAATCCACTTCATGACCTGACCAGCACGGAATTTCTTTTCACCCAATTGCTCAAAAAACTGTTCCAGTTCAGGACGCGTCATGCCTAACAGGTTTACTTTCTCCACAGCAAACACTGCTGCGGAAGAACCTTGTTCTGTCGCGGATGTCGATTGTGGCATAACAGCATTCATGAGCAGACCTATTTCGCTATTTGGCTTTGGGTGCGTAAATTAAATTCGGTAAAATGTCACGTCTGGATATAAAGTACGTGAAAAGAAATTTGCATCAATAAAAAACCAGATAAGTATAGCACTTATCTGGTTGGTGTACTGTTAAGAATTAACGTGTACGTGGATAGATCTCATCTGCATTAAAGAAGTATGCAATTTCACGTTCAGCTGATGCAACAGAATCTGAACCGTGTGCAGCATTTTCATCGATACTTACTGCAAAATCTGCACGGATTGTACCAGGTGCAGCTTCTTTCGGGTTGGTTGCACCAAGAATATCACGGTGTGCAAGTACAGCATTTTCACCTTCAAGTACAGAAACCACAACAGGACCAGAAGTCATGAATTCAACCAGATCGTTAAAGAAACCACGTTCTTTATGCTCTGCATAAAAACCTTCTGCATCTGCTTTTGACAAATGTTTGTATTTGATTGCAACAGGTTTTAAACCAGCTTTTTCAAAACGTGCAATGATGTCACCGATGTGGTTTTTGCCTACAGCATCTGGCTTAATAATAGATAAAGTACGTTCAATCGCCATGGTTGGCTCCCTAATGGTAATGTTAACCGAAAAAAATTTTCCGCATTATATACGAGCATCGCCCTTAAGATATAGTATTTTATGTATTAAATTAGCCAGTTTGATTAAAGCAAAATAATTTAAATCCTTGGCACAACATACATCATCTACAAAAATTTTTATGCCGTACCAAAACAACCAAAAGATTGCATGAATCTATCTATTCAGATCAAGATTTACAGTATAAATCTTATCGAGCTTCATCAATCCACGCCATTTGAATCGCCTCCAGAACACCCTCACTGGATTTATTCGGATCATCTTCAAAATCCGGCAGTGCACAAATCCATTGGTGTAAATCGGTAAAACGGATATATTGCGGATCCACTTCTGGGTGTGCTTCATAAAGTTCAATTGCAATATCAATTGCATCTGTCCAACGTAATGCCATGATCGTTCACCTAAATTTTTTCTTGGCAGATACTTTAACAAAAATTTGTAGCGAGACAATCTTAAAATCTATATTTTAACGGCCAATCATTCATACTTTACAACATGATGTTAAACACAGGTGCCAGCCAAAGCGTCAGCGATGCCACAACTACGCCAATGGTTGCCCCAACGATCACATCGGTTGGATAATGCAGCCCCAGAATCATACGTGACAAAGCGATAAGCAAGGT
Organism: Acinetobacter puyangensis; assembly: GCF_900096995.1. GTDB lineage: Bacteria > Pseudomonadota > Gammaproteobacteria > Pseudomonadales > Moraxellaceae > Acinetobacter > Acinetobacter puyangensis. The sequence goes on along the minus strand of NZ_OANT01000001.1, from coordinate 263,185 downwards.
AAAAGGCAGCATGATCAACAATAGAACCGGCACAATCGAACCTAATATCGTTGTAATCATGACAGCATGCAGCGTATGCCCTGAAGGAAAACTAAAATGATCCAGTGGACGCTCTCCCAGAATAATCACCTGATGTACCTGATAAGGTCTAGGGCGTACGGTATGACGTTTTAATACTTTATAAATTAATGTGCCAATACTGCTTGCTGCAACCAGATACATCACCTGAGAAAAATAACTGATGCCCTGTATAAACCAGACGATGCCCAGCATGGCACCCCAAAACAGGCCATCGCCCAGTCGACTAATTGTTCTAAAGAAAAGTGCAATGTTTGGATTTTCAGACCAGTGATTAAGATAAACACAACTGCGTAAATCCCAATCCAGAATGGTTTTGTGTGCTATTTTAATTCTACTCATGGGTGTATCCCCCTACATTCGTGCATAAACCATTGGTTTTTTGGCAAACTGCGACAATGCCTGTTCAAAATCTGTAACCGGTTTCTCCCAACCTTTATCTTGCGCTTTTTTTGCCGCCAGTTCACCCATTTGCCTTAATGTTTTTAATTCTGGTAATTGTAGCAGTTTTTGCTGCCAGAGATTGCATTCACCCAGCGGTACCAGCCATCCTGCTTGCGCCTGCTCCAGCATTTGACCAGCACAGGCATAATTATAGGCCAATACCGGTAAACTGCTTGCCATGGCTTCAAGCACTACATTACCAAAAGTTTCGACCTGACTTGGGAAAACAAAAACATCGGCACTGGCATAACATTGTGATAAAGCCTCGCCGGTTTGTGCACCCATAAATATCACATCAGGATAGTCTTGTTGATAGGTAGCAAGGATTGGACCATCACCCACCACAACCAACACAAATTTACGATTTTTTTGCGTTCTTTTTAATTGATGAAACGCCGAAAAAATTACAGGCAATTCTTTTTCCGGTGAAACCCGTCCTACAGACAGTAATACCGTGGTTTCTTGATCTGCCTGCCATTGCTTGCGTAATGTCTCACTACGGTAATTCGCATTGAAGCGGCTCGCATCAACACCGCGGCCAATCACGCGCATCGCACACTTCACCCCAAATGTCTGCAACTGATCCAGCGTAAACTGACTAGGAACACAGGTTAAATCGGTATTATTGTGAAACCATCTTAAATATTGTTGTAAAGGTTTCAACAAAAATGCCAGATCGAAATGGCGACTAAAATCATGAAATGCCGAATGGAATCCGCTGGAGATCGGAATCTGGCGTAATTTTGCCTGATTTAAAGCAGCCAGCCCCAAAGGACCTTCTGTGACGATATGCACAATATCCGGTTTAAATTGATCAAATGCCTGCCCAATTTTAAATACCTGTGGCAAACCAAATTGCAACTGACGATATTTTGGAATAGATTGTGATTTTACTAGACATTCCATATCTGGAATAAAGTCGTGACTTCTGGTTTTTTGTTGCGGACGAATCAATAAAATTTTGTGTCCACGCTTTTGTAATCCTTTTGCCAGTTGCAACATGGAAAAAGATACACCATTAATTTCGGGTGGCCATGTTTCACTGACAATCGCAATATTTAAACAATGCTGTGCTATTTTATTTTTATCCAGATCAATTGTTTTTGTACAATCAAAATACGCTGTTGTAGCAGTTTGATCCAATAATAAAGTTGGGACTTGAGGTGGCATATCGGTTTATCCTAATTTTTATCTTATACCGATAGCTTAAAAACAAAGTTTGACTCTTTTATGATCAAATGATGACAGTTCAATGAAGATATCCCACTCTCAACTGACCCTATAGATGTATTTTTTTATTTTCCATTAACTGATTGGCATTTTGCTGCATCCAGTCGCTTAATGCATTTAAGGGTTGTTGCATGGTTAAACCCAAAGCCGTAATTTGATATTCCACCCTTGGCGGTATTTCGGGGTAATGCTGCCGTTGTACCAACCCCAAAAGCACAAAATGTTTAAGATGCTTGGACAATTCTTTTTGTGTAATAGGTTGCAGAATCTGCAATAACTCGCCAAAACGCAAGGGTTCCTGTTGTTGAATCAGGCGATATAAAATCGGAATAGTCCATTTCCCGGATAGAATACCAACAAACTTCATCATTGGACAATTCGCATCCTGTGCAACATTTTTCATTTACATTTTCCTACATTTCTTTTGCTCAATACGGCACAAAACGCAAACCTCATAGATACTCAGTATCCTATTGGATATTACTATTTTTTTCATACTTTTTAAAATAACAATAAGCTAAAGATCAAACTTTAAGGAATATCTAATGCGTTTAAGTCATAAAAAAATCCTGATCACTGGTGCAACCAGTGGTATAGGCAAAGCCAGCGTTGAAGCTTGTCTAAATGAAGGGGCTTTTGTCTTTTTTACCGGACGTGATGCAAAAAAAGTGCATGATTTACAAAAGTATTGGGGCAAACAAACGATTGGTTTGGTCAGTGATGCCAGTGACTGGCAGGCACAATCCTCATTGATTCAGTCTATAGCGCAACATACTACCGCACTGGATGCGATTTATCTCAATGCAGGTGATGTAACGCATGCGCCTTTAACAGAATGGGATAGCATCTCTTTTGATCGGGTTTTTAATACTAATGTTAAGGCGCCTTTCTTTTTAATTCAGTCTGCTCTGTCCTTATTATCCAAGAACAGCACAGTAATCCTGTGTGGCTCAACCTCTATTCATATTGGATTGGCACAAAGTAGTGTCTATGCTGCCAGTAAAGCAGCCCTGCGCTCATTGGTGAAAACATTGTCCGGCGAACTATTGCAACGAAACATTCGCTTTAATTTATTATCGCCCGGCCCGACGTATACCGATGCTTTTGATAAACTCGGTTTGCACGATGAACAAAAACAACTGATGATTGATGAGATTAAAAATCTGGTGCCTCTAGGCCGCTTGGCAAAGCCCGAGGAACTGGCACAGGCTGTGGTGTTTTTAGCATCTGACGAATCAAGATTTATGCTCGGTACAGAAATCCTGATGGATGGTGGCGTGGCAAATCTTTAATAGGATGTTTTTTGATTTGCCAACCTGTAACTGCAATTTTTAGTAGCGATAACATGCCGATAATGCTGTTCTACTTGTTGTACCTGCATTACGCAAAGACAACACACCATGATTCACGCCATTAATTTTGACGTGTGCCTGTTGCTGTCCGGAAATCAAACCTTTGGGAAAGGAAGATTTACTCATATTTAGCAACCGATAACCAGCGTTATTGCGTTGTTCAGCAAACACAAACGGGTAAATCATATTGCCGATCTGGATTTCCACCCGTACCGGATTAGGCTGGCTGGCAGTAAATGCTGCTGCCACTGTCGGAATGTTGCCCTCACAATACACATTCAAGGATTTTAATCCTGCCACGCTCTTGGTAATTCCTGCTATTTTCAAGCCTTTGACGCTGGCAAATTTCCATTCGGCATTGTTACTGACATTATTAACAGCTGTTGTGCTTGAATTAGGCACGGATACAGCATGATTTGCATTGGTTTTTGCAGCTGGCGCATTTTCTTTTACTGGCAATAATTTTGTGCCATTCCATTGATACACTGTCGTTTGCTTGATGGTTGGACAACAGCGCGGATCATTAGGGCCTGCTTGCAATGAATGAACATGTATTAAACCATTTTTCACGTCAATGGATTGTACTGAACCGAGTAAACCCTCATCAGCCACAACTTGATAACCTTTGCCCTTATCACTCAGAATCACAAGACCATTGCTCCACCATGTCCCTCCTAGAAAAGACACCTCTAACACTACTTCGGCTTTCCCATCGTCATCTAAATCAGTCACAATACTTTGATTTACCTCAACCTCTTCCCGGTTTGCAGCCCGTTCTTTTTTCTCTTTGGCAACGTAGGCTTTTACAGCTTTATCCTGTGCAGGGGTTAAATTGGCAGCATGCACTGATGCAGCAAATACCACCAATACACACGCACAAATGATTTTTCTCATCTCACACCTCTTACGCTGACTTGTTAATGGTGGCTTTTTCTTTCAACAACGATTTTAACTTTGCTTTTGCTTCTCCAATTGCACGATTGGTCAGATAAATTTGAAAATAAGCAATATAAGCAAATACCACGAGAAATGGCACAGCAAAATAGGTCCAACTCATTGCACCTTGTTTACCCGTGACGGCACCCCATTTATTATACGAATACACAGTCTGTGCATCAGCACCCAACCAATAGCCTATCCCAGCACAGACAATAAACAACCAAAACAATGCTGCACGACTCAGCGCAGGATAACCAAATACACGGCGCAGTGTTTCTTTCCTTCCCCAATATACAGAACCCGTGCTGATATTCTGTACTGCAACATAATACTGTTGTTTTTTGCCTGATTTTTTTGCGGCGAGGGTCTGTACCGTATTCCCGTCCTTCACCGAAATATCCCAATCCACCAGTTTCAGTACTTTTTCATCACCAGCCTCATTTTCCAGAAACACCTCATCATGAATATAGGTATCAGAACTGGTATATATAGGGGTATCACCACCCCCACTACTTGATATTCTGGTTTCCCGTTGTTTTTCACGCTGCGTCACTGTGCCGATGAAATGGCTAATGTCGTAGTGTTTATTCCGCACCGTAATGCTCTCACTCATCTCACTACTCCATTATTATGCGGATTGAATAAACGGTTTTAATTGGTTTTTCACCGATTGGATGTCGTCTTTCCAAGGCTTATGTACAACAAAATAAAAATAAACGATCACCAGCACAATCGACAACCAACTAATAATCATGGCACTTGCAACCAGAATCACAATCGGCAGAATAAATACCTTCCACCACTCAGGGCGTACCAGTTTGCCAATCGAACCATGCCGACCACGATCACCCCATAACAAAGTATTGGTACTCAGGTTATTGATCGCAACATACGAACCTTCATCCTTGCCTTCTTTAATCAACCAGATCGCTTGAATAATATGACCCTCACGGGTCGCAATATCCCAGTCTACCAAACGCAATACATGTTCCTGTCCTTGATCATTAACCAGAAAAATATCATCATGCGTATATGTTGTTGAGCTAATTCTTACAGGTGCAGCACCGCCTGTCCCTTGATATGTTGCTCCGCCACCACCTCCTCCAGATACAACGGTTTCCAGTTGTTTATTACTATGCGCAACCTTACCTGTAAATTCATATATATTGTAATTCTTGCCCCGAACCTGTATCACGTTATTTGACGCCATCACAGTCTCCATAAATATTGTGTAATTATTGGAATAGCATTTGAATACAGCAAAAAATAAGCAGATAGAATGATTCTTTTTTAGCAAAAATCTTTTTACAAATAAATACAAATTTAGATAGAAATCACTTAAAAATGTTTCAAATTGATACTAATTATCAGTACCCAATCCACTATAGCAAAATTCAAAATGTAAGTTACATTTGTGTCATGCCGGACTTGATCCGGCATCCAGAGTTAACGTATCCTAAATTAAACTCTAGAAAGCTAAAGCCTAGGCCTTAACAACTTTTGAACTTTGCTCTGGATACTTGCTTTCGCAAGTATGACGAGATGATATGTAGCCTATAAACCGAATTTTGCTATATACGTAGATCAACTGAATTTCAATCATCTTCTGTGAAAAAACCATGATGAAAATACCGTAATCCATAACCGAAAAATTAATCGAGTAGGATCTAATAATGCGGTGGTTTATTGCTCAGCGGATCAAAGGGCGCAATGCCTTCTGAGAGATCCGAAGACTCAACACGTTGATACAATAATTGCATTTTCTTGTTTAAATCGGCAATTTCGGTATTCTGCTGCGCCACTTGATCGTTAAGTTGCTCAACTAAATCATCTAAAAATGCAATTCTTACTTGCAAATCTTCTATGAGTTGGGACAATGGCGCATGGTCATCATGCGATGGCGATTTTGACATTCTGTCGCTCCTGAAAAACGAGTTCTAAATAGTTGGGTTTAAAATTATGGCTTACATTACTTTACGAGATGTTCACTTGGCATTCGGTGGACCCGCCTTGCTTAATGGAGCAAATTTTACCTTAGAACGCGGCGAACGTGTGTGTTTAATCGGACGCAATGGTGAAGGAAAATCCACTTTACTGAAACTCATTGATGGCAGTTTACAACCCGATACCGGTGAAGTATCTATTCAAAATGGTGTACGTATTGCCATGCTGGCACAGGACGTGCCTATGTCCTCTGGTCTGGTCGCCGATATTGTCGCCGATGGTGCCGGAGAAGCTGCCAAAGTACTGAAACAATATCATGAAGCCAATAATGCCTGTGTATTGGGTGATCTGGATGCATGTGATCGCATGGGTGAACTTCAGCACCAACTCGATCAACTTGATGGCTGGTCACTGGAAAATCAGGTCAATACCATTTTGGCGAAAATGGGCCTTGATCCCAATGCCGATCTTGCCGATTTATCCGGTGGACGTAAACGTCGTGTCCTTTTGGCACGTGCCCTGCTGACCAAGCCTGATGTATTGCTACTGGATGAGCCAACCAACCATCTGGATGTAGAGAGCATCGAATGGCTGGAAAACTTTTTACTCGAACAGCACAATGTCACACTGTTGTTTATTTCCCATGACCGTTCTTTTGTTGATCGTTTATCAACACGTATCGTCGAACTGGATCGTGGTATGTTACGTAGCTTTGAAGGTAATTATTCCCGTTATCTTGATCTTAAAGCACAGCAACTCGAAGCCGAAGAAAAACAAAATGCCCTGTTCGATAAAAAACTGGCTGAAGAAGAAACCTGGATTCGTCAAGGCATCAAGGCACGTCGTACCCGTAACGAAGGACGTGTACGTGCGTTAAAAGCACTGCGTGATGAATCCAAAGCCCGTCGCTCACAACAAGGCAAAGTCAATATGGGCGCACAGGAAGCCAGTCGTTCCGGCAAACTGGTGTTTGATATCGAGCATTTAAGCGTCAGTTATAATGAGCAAGTCCTGATTAAAGATTTCTCGGCGATTGTCATGCGGGGCGATCGTATTGGTCTGGTTGGCGACAACGGTGTCGGCAAAACCACACTGGTCAAAGCGATTCTGGGGGAAATACCGCATCAAGGCACAGTCAAAACCGGCACACAACTGGAAATTGCTTATTTTGACCAATTACGCAATCAACTCGATCTGGAAAATACCGTTGCCAATAATGTCAGTGAAGGTTCTGATTTTGTTGATGTAAACGGTCAGCGTCGCCATATTTATAGCTATTTACAGGATTTCCTGTTTGCGCCGGAACGTGCCCGTACACCAGTCAAGGCATTGTCCGGTGGTGAACGTAATCGGGTCTTGTTGGCCAAATTATTACTTAAACCGTCCAACCTGATTGTCATGGATGAACCGACCAATGATCTGGATATGGTGACACTGGAATTGCTGGAAGAAATGCTGGCCGAATATAAAGGCACATTATTACTGATCAGCCATGACCGTGCATTTATGGACAATGTGGTTTCATCAACTTGGGTATTTGATGGCAAAGGCCATATTCAGGAATATATTGGCGGTTATCAGGATTATTTACAGCAACGTCAACGTATGCTTGAACAAGCTGCAAGCAAAGTCAGTAAAACCAGTACTAACGAATCGGGCAAAGAAAATACCAACAATAAACTACCGAAAAAAGTAAAATTAAGTTATAAAGATCAACGAGAGCTAGAACAACTTCCGGAATTAATTGCTGCATTAGAAAATGAACAGCAACGACTGGAAAAACAACTTGCAGATGGTTCATGGTTTATCAATGATCCGGAACAGGCAACACAAGCTGCCACTCGCTTGGCGGAAATAGAAGAACAGTTATTGGAAAAACTAGAACGCTGGACTGTATTGGAGAGTAAGCAACAAGGAGAGTAATCGTGAAAATTGTCTATGCGGCAATCTTAATCAGCATGGTGGGGCTGGCTGCATGCCAGTCTACTCCCAATCCCAATCAACCGCAGTTGCAAACCCAAAAAATCTATCATGCACCTGCACAGATTTTTGATTTTGACCTCGGTAACAGCGCCTTACGTGGCAAATTGCAATTAAAGCAATCCTGTGATGTGATCGGAACCAGTCTGGATATTCGGGATCAGTTAAGTCAGCAAGTTCGGATTGATACCTTTAATCTACGCAACAATCCCCAATTCAATCTCACGGCACCAAGCAGCCTCAAACAGATTGCCGAACAATTGCTTCCGCTCTATCAACAAAAATACAAGGCCAATCTGCTTGGCACACCGCAATATTATAAAACTACGCACAATGAAGTGGTAATAAGACGCTTGCAAGCCGGACAACAACCCATCGACATCGCCATACAGACGGCTTATGATTATGCTTACGTCATCATGCTAAATAGCCCCTTATCACAACATGATCGGCAAAATACACAACAACAGCTACAAATTTTGTTAAAATCACTTCATATTCCTGGCAGCAAGATCACCAGCAGCAAAACAACAGGCAGCACGAGTGACTTACCGATTGCCTTTGATTTAAGCAATCATGATGCAAATGCTCGCCGTAACTGGCAAAAAACGTATTGTTTATGAGTGATTCCACACAACACACCTCTGCACGTCCATATTTTCGATGGTCATTTCTTTTGCCACAATATTGGGGCATCTGGATCAGCCTGACCTTTTTAATGTTACTGACCATTTTGCCATGGTTTGTACAGCGGAAAATTGCTCATGCACTGGCTACGATTGCATGGAAAACCCTAAAATCACGTCGAGAAACTACCCTTCGCAATCTGGAAGTCTGCTTTCCGGAGTGGTCCCCCGAACAAGTCCAACAACAAGCCTGTCAGGTTTTTGTTGATATGATGCTGGGTGTATTTGAAACACTCAATGCCTGGTATCAACCATCTTGGTACAAAAATCGTGTCTCCATTGAAGGACTTGACGCATTACATGCTGCGCAAAAAGATGGGCATGGCATTATTCTTCTGGGTTCGCACAGCACTTTGCTAGATGCTGGTGGTTATATCTGTAGTTTATATTTCAACCCCGATGTGGTGTATCGTCCACAAAACAATCCCCTACTTGACTGGCTAATCTATACCGCCAGAGAACCAGTCTATGGTGAACAAATTGACCATGATGACCTGCGTTTTCTGGTTAAGCGTTTGAGACAAGGCCATATCATCTGGTACTCTCCCGATCAGGATTTTGGTTTAAAACAAGGTGTGATGGCACCTTTTTTTGGTGTACCTGCCGCCTCAGTCACCGCCCAGCGGCGTCTGGTGAAAGTCAGTAAAGCCAAAGTATTATCCGTACATTTTTATCGTATTGGCGAAAAAGACCCGAAATATCAAATCATCATTGAACCTGAACTGGAGAATTATCCCACTGCGGATGAAGTGGCTGATGCAACCCGGGTCAATCAGTTATTAGAAAAACAACTGCTTCGGGCACCAACGCAATGGATGTGGTTTCATCGTCGCTTTAAAACACGACCTGAAGGTTATGAGAAGATTTATTAAGATTTTGTCATGGCTTAGGAAATAAACTAAACTTTGCTACAACTACAGGTTATAGCACTCTATATCAGACTTTGCCGCTGATGATGAAGCACATTCAATACCCAAAAATTTTATTTTCATCGTTTATAAGAAAAAATAAACCCTCAATATCGAGGGTTTATTTATATTATCAATTAATCTTTTTGATCCTCTACAAACTCTTTAAAGTCTGCTTTACGAATCATGGCATGAATTCCTTTGGTACGATCAACCACTTGAGACACCTGAAAATCTGTCGCTGCACTTAAATAAGCGTAAGCTGTCGCTTCATCAATACCAAATTCATTTTTCAAAAATGCAATTGCTTCTCGGGTCGATTTTTTCATCGCTTCATCTAGATCGGTATCCAGTCCAGGCGTAATCCAAAATTCAGCATTTTCAGCTAACGGTTGTTTAATTTCCTTACCAGGAATTTTATCCTTACCCGCTTTAAGCACTGTAATTTTTAAAGTCGCACGAGCAGAGCCTTCTAATGCTGTCAGTGATACCTCACCATCGCCCTGCACAAAATGACTATCCCCTGTATAAAATAAAGCACCTGGTACCTGAACCGGATAATATGCTGTTGCACCAGCACCTAACTCATTAATATCAATATTTCCTCCAAAAAATGATGGCGGGATTGAATTCACGGGTTCAGCAGTGTTGGCAGCTACACCCATAATCCCCATAAATGGAAATAATGGAAAGCGAATCGATTTGCCATTTTCAGTTTTAATGACACCTTCATATTCGCCTTTGTCATTTTTCTCAATCGGAGTGAATACAGATACATTGCCAAAACTTTCCGGATGATTGACATCAGGATTGGCACTGGCTGGTGTTTTTGGGTATTCGCCTGGCAAAGCCCCTTTACCATGACGGTTTGAAATCACGCCATAAGGCACGCGAGGTTCAACCTTAATCACTTCGACTTTGAGCACATCACCCGGCATTGCCCCCTGAATCTCTACCGGACCGGTAACAACATGTGGGCCATCCTTAAAAAAATCACGTTTAATATTTGATTTTGTAATTATTTTTGCTTCATCTAAAATATATTCGGGTTTCACGCCTTTGGAAGTAAAATATTTTTCTGCATCACGTCCCTGATCTTCCAACAAACCTTCATGCGAAACAGTATCAAAGGTAATTGTGCTACCCGAAGGTACACTTAAAACTGATTTTGATACTTTATTTGGCAAATAACCCCAGGTAATTGTAGAAAGTGTTGAAGGTACATAATAGTTGCCTTTGTAGTCCCCGGTTTTTAATAAAGTCGGTTTATCCGAAATCTGTTTTAAAACCTTAAAATCTTCGGCATAGACAGATATGTTGAAAAACATAGAACCGCATACTGCAATTGCCAATAAAGATTTTTTTAACATATAGACCTCTTAATATAGTAAATAAAACAAAGCCCTATGCTTTAGCAATAGTCATGCCAGATTATTTTCTATTTTCCTAAAGACTCATCAGATGAATTGCACTACAATTGTGCATTTTAAATATTCATTTTATTTTAAAGGAATTTAATGACTTTAATAAGAACCACTTTAATGCATCATGCAAACTTTAATCACCCTTGCAGATATACTTACATCCTTGGTTTAAGCCTATGTTGTTTAATGTCCGGTATTTTGTGGATTGTATATTTTACAGGATATAAAAACACATAACCCGAGTTGAACATCCTGTTCAAACTCGGGTAATATGCGGTTGTGCTTGGCGTTTTTTGTTTTCTCTGGTTTCCGTTCCTCATCAAATCCATGATGATCTTCCATTCAGCTCCTATCGATCCTTGTTGAGAAATTTCCGTTTCTCGTCTCCTGTGCTGATAAACATAGAATAAGAAAAAATCTGGTCTAAAAGAAGTCGCAAATTACAGCAGATCCTGTAAGCCAAAACGTACAAATTTAGCGTTTTATTCATGAATCTTGTCCGACAATTATTTTATCTGATATATTTTTCTCTGATTTTTCAATCCCCTGTTTAATTTTATCCTGTGCTTCCTGTTCATCAGATTCAGTTTGTTCCAGTTCCTGCTGTAAAGCTTCAAATTTTCGCCCTGTTTGCAAAACCGTATACACAGGAAAATGGTCAGATCCCATATGAGGTAAGCGTTGCATGGTCACCAACGCAAAATCCGTGCTATGAAATACATGGTCCAATGACCAGCGTAAAAATGGATAATTCGCATGAAAGGTGTTGATAAATTTTCGTCCGACCCGTGGATCAAGCAATCCACTAATACGCTGAAACAGTCGTGTTGTGCGTGACCAAGCCACATCATTTAAATCACCCATCACAATACAGCTTTGATCAATATCTTTAATGGCATCACCAACAATCAATAATTCTGCATCACGAAGTGTCGATTCTTGCGCTTCTGTCGGACTTGGTGGTTGCGGATGCAGGCAATATAAATCGACAGGCTGACCTGAGCGCAAAAACACCGTGGCATGAATAGAAGGAATTTCGTTACTGAGGAGGAATTTCACTTCAACATTTTTGAGTTTAAGTCTACTATATAAATGCATGCCATATAAATTATCCAAGGGAACTGGAACACGATAAGGATAATCCTGTTCCAATACAGACAATGCTTTTTCCCATGCTCTATCGGTTTCTAGCGTTAACACCAAATCTGGTTGCAAAGCCTGTATTTGCGCAATCAATAAATGATATTGGGTATTGGGGGTTAAAACATTGGATACTAAAAGTGAGATTTGCTGATCTGGATTTGATTCCCTTTGTTTGACCGATTGCACCTGTTTTTTCCAGATGAAGGTATAGGGCAAGACCATTTTAAGTTGATAGGCCATGGCTGCCATCAATAGGATTAAAATCACATAACGCCATATGTTCCATTCACTTGGCAAAAATAGTAAACCCGAACATGCAATTGCACCTACTGCCAAAATTTGTAAGCGTGGAAAATCTGCACCTCTAAACCACCATTCATCTCGTGGAATCAATGACCAAAACGTCAGCCAAATGGATAATATGGCCAGAATTTCAAAAATCAGCATTCGTCCCCCAGCAGGAATATATTATTTTTATCAAAGCATTTAGGGCGTGTTGATCGTTCATTGATGAATAGCAGCCAACCCTTATTATCGAATAGCACAAAGCCGTATTGTATCGCAACAATATTGCTGTTTTGATTCTGTATATGCTGTGCAGATGCTGTTGCTTTTGCTACACTTAAAGCCCTTTTAAAAAAGTATTTTATAACCTGAGGCAAGATGACATGAAAGTAGGTCTGGTTGGCTGGCGTGGGATGGTAGGCTCTGTCCTGATGCAACGTATGGTTGAAGAAAATGATTTCGAACATTTCGAACCATTTTATTTTTCGACCAGTAATGCAGGTGGTGATGCACCTACATTCGGTGGCAAGACAGCGCCTGCTTTGATGGATGCTACAGATATTAACAGCCTGAAAAATATGGATGTAATTATCACCTGCCAAGGTGGGGATTATACTTCCGATATTTTTCCAAAATTGCGTAATGAGGGCTGGAATGGTTACTGGATTGATGCAGCAAGTACCCTGCGTATGACAGACGATGCCATTATCGTACTTGATCCTGTGAACCAACATGTCATTAAAGATGGCTTAAGCAATGGCGTTAAAAACTTTATTGGTGGTAACTGCACTGTATCGCTGATGTTGATGGGCCTAGGTTCACTATTCCAGCAAAATCTGGTGGAATGGATGACCGCAATGACTTATCAGGCGGCATCGGGTGCAGGCGCACAGAATATGCGTGAATTGATTACTGGTATGGGCTATTTATATAACAATAGCAAAACTTTACTGGATGATCCAAAATCTGCAATTCTGGACATTGACCGCCAAATTGCAGACTTACAACGTGGCGAAGGTTTCCCAAAAGCAAACTTTGGTGTGCCTCTGGCAGGCTCATTAATTCCTTATATTGATAAACAGCTGGAAAGCGGTCAGTCTAAAGAAGAGTGGAAAGCACAGGCAGAAACCAACAAAATTCTGGGTAATACACAAATTGTACCGATTGATGGTCATTGTGTCCGTATTGGTGCTATGCGTTGCCACTCTCAGGCATTAACCATCAAACTACGCCATGATGTGCCACTTGATGAAATCGAAGATATGATCGCACAGTCCAACCCATGGGCCAAAGTGATTCCAAATACACGTGAAGCATCAATGACCGATTTAACTCCTGTTGCCGTGACAGGAACTTTATCTGTGCCAGTTGGTCGTTTGCGTAAGTTGAATATGGGTAAAGAATATCTTGGTGCATTTACCGTTGGTGACCAATTGCTCTGGGGTGCTGCCGAACCATTACGCCGTATGTTACGTATCCTGATCGAATACAAACAAAATTAATTTTATTCGGGTTACTTGCCCTCGGGCGAGTAACCCTCTATAACTTATCCATTGCAACAATATAAAATTTATAAACGGATGTATTATGGGATCACATTTTAAATTCGGGGTATTTTTGATTGGTGTAAATCTGCTCATCCCATTTTTTGCCCACGCATTGACCATCAAACCAGTTACGATTGATTCATCACGAGGCGAACCACTGTACGCCGAGATACCATTTTATAATGCTGAAAGTAATACACCTATAAAAGTTGCTATTGCACAACCTTTTGAATTGGGTCATCCCGAAGTGATGGACCAGAATCAATTCTCTCATCTAAATTTTTATATCCGCCAAAACTCAAAAGGCGATGGCGTGATTGTCATTACCTCCTCCCGCCCGATAAAAGAAAATAATATTGATTTTGCGCTCAAAATTACTGATGGTGGTCAAACTCGATTTCAACAAATTCGTGCAAAGTTACCCAGCCGCATTGACCGACTACAGACCACATTAAATGCAACGTCACTTCAGCCTCAAATCATTCACGATGAAAAGGCCATTGCGTTAAATCTACCAACGGCAGGTACAGTATCAAGTATTCCTGCCAGTCAACATAATACAGATCAGGCATTAGTGGTCCAGCGTGCAGCACCACCCCCATTAAAAAATAATAGTGGCAGCAATACTGCACCTACTTCAGCGATGGTTATCACTGCACCCTCAACATACGCTGTACCTACCAATAAAAAAGAAATTTCGGCGACATCACAGGCTGTACAACAACCTGTAAGCGATAGAGATGTTCAAACTGCGTCTTCCCCAACGGCAACTCAGAAGATGACACCGCAAAAAACGCGAACCGATCTATCAAATTCATCAAACTTGAGCATTGATGTGACAGGTCATGCTGCTCATGACAAAAATAAAACGGCCCAAAGCACAGCAACACCGTCTTCTAAAACGATGCTGGCAAAACAGAAAAACACAGCTACGCCTGTTAAAAACAATCAGGCACGTTCAAATCCCAATCACACCACATCAAAACATCGTGATCAATCCGGTCATTTGGTCAAAGCCAATGAATCCTTGTGGGGTATTGCAATCAATATTGCACAACAACAAAATGTACCTGTACAACAGGTGATGCAACAAATTCAGGCACAAAATCAGCATGCTTTTATTAATGGTAATGCCAATCGCTTAAGACAAGGCGTGGTACTCAATCTTCCAGGGAATTATCCGGTCACGACAGTACAAACCAAGAAACACCCTGAAAAATCTAAACAAGTGGCAAGCATGGCAAATAACCAATCGCAAGCATCGATTGCCCAGAAACAAACCGATGCCCATATGAGTATCGTTGCCAATGACAAAGGTAAAATACAGGGCAGTGAAAAAAATAATACGGCAAATAAACACCGTCATGAACTCACTGTACAGGTTCAACAACAACGCAAGGCTGCTCTTGGCTTACAAAATAGTGTACATCAGATTGATCAACAGCTTAAAAGCAAAGAACGTCGGATCGCTTTACTCAATGCCAGACTTGCCGAATTGCAACAACAGTTAAAATCACGAGAGGCTGGGCAGAAAAAAGCGCAACCCACACCCAATACCACCTCAAACTCACAAAGTATGATACCTGCCTTCATTAACGGAACACTTATTGCTTTTGTAGGATTAAATTCGGACTTTGCAATCACCACATTGCTTCAGGAGCTTGTCTAGCTATGTCTATTTCAATTATTGTCATCTTGGTTATTGCGATTGCAGTATTACTGGTTATTCGCGCCAAACAGGGGCAAGATAAGACCCCAGCAAAAAAAACGACGAGCAGTAGCAATAGAAAAGTAACCAAAACCCCAAGCAAGACTACCGTATCAACCAAAGCTACCAATACATCAACCCATTCTGAAGTACCAGCCAAAGCACACCTAGATCTTGACAATTTATTGGCAAAATTGGATCTGCTGATTGCTGATCGACAATATGCCAAAGCAGAAGGCTTAATCAATTTATCTCTAAATCAAGACTCCAATATACCTGAGCTCTATTTTAAATTGCTTAAACTTTACCAATTACAAGATGATAATTTTGCAATCAAACAGTTATTTGATACCGTACAAAAACTGAATTTAAATGAAATCTATCAACAGCTCTTTAGTGAACACGAAGTCTTTCAACAAGATCAAAAAACGTCAATACATCACAGTACACCACTTTCAAAATCTCAATCCTTAGAACCGCTTGAATTTGTAAATCCAAAAACAACCACAATTCTCGCAACGGCACCAGCGCCCACTACCGAGGAACCATTACAAGAAAAAACGTCGCATACACCCCAAAATAACACCATAGAATTTGATAGCCTTTCAATTACCTCACCAGCACCCAATAAGGCAACAACAGCAAAAGAATCATCTGTAGAACAAGGTCTTGATTTTCATCACACCATCACTGTCCCAACAGAAAAGCCAAGTGAATCGGCATCTGAGTTTCAACTTGAACAACCTACCCCGCCCAAAGCTCATCAAGATACATTAAATCAAGAGTCATTGACGTTTACACTTGAGGAACAATCACCAGCTCAAGCTGTGCATAACCCCCTTCCAGAATTTGAATTTAAGCTGGATACACCGCTACAACATATAGATACAGCCAGTGAAAAAATCCTTCTAGAAGACATTGCAACGAATACTGTACCTCCTGTTCAGATTGAGATCTCACTCGAACCTGAACAACATCGTGTTGTTTATGCCGATCCGGAAGATCCTATTATTCAAGCCTTTCCGGATCTGACTGAGGTTAATCCGGTTGATCTGGATATTGATCTTGCAGAACAGTATATTCGTTTAGGTGAATATCATGCTGCCAAACTGATTCTAGGCGAACAATCCACCAATTTATCTGATCAACAAAATGTAAAAATCGAACAACTCTTACAAAAGATCGCCTAATTCAAGCAAATCTTGTTAAAATAAGCAGTTTTTAAAACTGCTTATTTTTTATGAATAAAATTGCCGTTATTTATATGGGAGGGACATTCGGTTGTGTTGGCTCGCCTTTAACACCCATGTCAGCGCCAATTTTTCTGGAAAAACTACAACACTTATATTTATCCAGAATGCAGCAATTGGATTTTTTTGCAGCACCAACCATCAAAGACAGCAGTGAATTAAACGCCCGTGACTGGCTAGAATTAAGTTTTTTTATTCAAACATTAAGTAAGCAATATCAAAATTTTGTATTGATTCATGGGACCGATACACTTCATTATGCAGCAGCTTTTTTACATCATATTTTCGCCGATACAATTCATCTGATTATTACAGGCAGTCAATATCCATTATTCAAGCAAACAGGTGAAAACCTCTATTCTAATTCTGATGCGTGGGACAATCTAAATTTTGCCTTAAACTCAATTTCAAGCCTAAAAGCAGGGGTTTATCTTGGCTTTCAGCATACACTTTACCATGCCAATAGCTGTTATAAAGTTCATACGCAGGAATTAAAGGCATTTACTGGCTTAGAAACAACAACGTATCAATCCAGCCATAGTTTAAATGCGCTTAAACATTTAGAAACAGCCCATCTCGAGCTTGCCCAAAAACTTAGAATTTTAAATTATTACCTATCACCCGAGAGTGCAAAAAATATCACATTTAATCTTGACGCGCTTAGACAAAATCCTCCTAATATTTTGATTTTGCAGACATTCGGCTGCGGTAATTTAGCGTATACAACAGAATTAAAAGATGTACTCAATGCACTTATACAATCGGGATGCTGGATCATCATCAGCAGTCAAGTTTTATATGGCGAGCTTTCCCATCAATATGCTGCTGGCTCATGGCTGGCTGATCTCGATCTGGTCTTTGATCCGCATCATAGTCAGGCAGATCTTTATGCCCGTGCAGTAATACTTTATCTACAACATCATCAACAGCAAAACTGGCAAAAATACTGGTTAATTTAAGGATTCATCATGCAGCGTTATGCAATCGGCATTGAATTTTGTGGTACCCGTTTTAAAGGCTGGCAAACACAGCAAAGCGGTGTACGCAGTATTCAACACACCATTGAACAAGTCCTCAGTAAAATTGCAGATGAACCGATTACGATACACGGTGCAGGACGTACCGATGCAGGTGTACATGCCACCAATATGGTTGCGCATTTTGATACCGAGGCGATTCGACCAGAACGCGGCTGGCTGATGGGTGCCAACTCACAATTGCCCAAAGATATTGCAATCCAGTGGATTCAACCAATGGACTTGGACTTTCATGCGCGTTTTAAAGCCTGTGCCCGACGCTATCGCTATGTGGTTTACCATGCGCCACATCGTCCGGCCTTATTATGGGGACAGGTAACCCATGCCTATTATCCGCTGAATATAGCCAAAATGATTGAGGCAGCCAAAAAATTCGAAGGCACGCATAATTTTGAAACCTTCCGCGCCGCTGCCTGTCAATCCAATCAGCCTGTTCGTCATGTCAAACATTGCCGTTTATTCCAACATGGTGCCTTTCTGGTACTAGATATTCAGGCGGATGGATTTCTACATCATATGGTGCGTAATATCATGGGATGTCTATTAGAAATTGGACAGGAACAATATGACATTGATCACATTGATGAAATGTTTGCAGCACAGGATAGACGTGCAGCAGGCGTAACCGCCCCTCCCCATGGACTATATTTCATCCATGCCGACTATCCGCCGAAATTCCAACTGCCCAAGCGTCCTCTAGGACCACTCTGGCTGAATCTACCGGAATAAAAGCCATTTTTGCGTGCAACCGCAAAAGTGAAATATGCAGTCTGTATAATCACTTGGCTGAAGAAACTGCCTGTTTACGCTTACGGTATTCAACAGGCGTTTCATTGGTCCAGCGTTTAAATGCGCGATAGAATGTACTCGGTTCGGAAAAGCCGGTGAGATACACAATTCTTTCCACACTTTCGCTGGTATTTGCCAGTAATTTTTTTGCCAGACGACAGCGATAATCGGAAAGAATCTGCTGGAAACTGGTGTCTGCTTCACTCAACTGGGTACGTAAGCGGCGTGGGGTAATACTCAATTGTGTGGCAACTGTTTCCAGCGTGGTTTCACCACTTTCCAGTGTGGCCCCAATTGCACGTCTGACCTCACCAACTAAATCATAACGCGCCAGCTCTTGTAATTTTTCCACTGCGAGCTGTTCATGCAACTGCAAAAGCTCTGGTTCCGCTTGCCACAACGGATAATCTAAAATAGCGTGGTCGAAATAAATTCTGGTTTCTTTTTGCCCAAGACTTACAGGACAATCATAGACCCGTAAATATTCTTCACCACTTGCGCCCTCACTAAAATTAAAATCGATAAATGTCGGTTGGAAACGGCCTTCTGTGACAAATTTAAAGAAACGCAGTACCCCAGACATAAAGCATTCGGAAAAGTGGCGATTTACTTTTTGATCGGCAGTCGGCTGGACACAGTTGGTCAGATAACAATGTGCTTCATTAATCACCAGTTCTGCTTTTAATGCATCACTGATCAGGCGTTGATACGCCAAAGCACGTTTAAGCCCGGCACCAAAGTTTCCACTGCTAATAAACAAATGTTCAATCACCTGACCTCGATACAAGGGCAAATATTCGCCCAAATGCAATCCAATATCGGGATCATGAGTGACCTCTTCTAACGCATTCCAAAAGGCGCTCTGGGCACTAAACGGTGTCCGTGCATTTATTCCCAATTGACCTAAAGCAACACCTGCTTTATTTAGAATTTCTTCTGTAGGGAGTCCTGCCCGTCGCATTGCCTGATAGCCCAAACGTAGCACGACTGACGCATCTGTTAACTGCCCCATGATTTTCTTCCTTACTTAATCATGTTGAAATATATCCACTTTCATCTCTATTAGATTAACCACTATTGACCAAACTGACAACGTATTAAATGGCAATTTTGAATATAAATTGAGGCACCTTATGCAAATTATTTACAATTTAAAAAACTGTTGCGCTTTAAATCACATATAACTTGAGATATTTAATTTTTTTGGCTATAATTTGCGCCTGTAATTTTTAACAAATCAGGTAGGCTATGGCCAATAAAGAAGAGCTCATCGAGTTCGAAGGCGTTGTCACCGAAACGCTTCCTAATACCATGTTCCGTGTACGTTTAGAAAACGGGCACGAAGTTATTGCGCATATTTCTGGCAAAATGCGTAAGCACTATATCCGTATCCTTACAGGGGATAGTGTTAAAGTTGAAATGACGCCTTATGACTTAAGCAAAGGTCGTATCACGTATCGTGCGCGTTGACCCTATCAACACAACTTATTCAACTTAAGCCAAATTCTAAAAAGCTACATTCCACAATGTGGCTTTTTTATTTATCCGCTATAATCAATAAAAACATCCTAATGAGCAAAACAATGACAAAAACCATTCTTGTACTTTTCTACACAACCACATTATTCCTCATCACGGGATGTATGCATAGCAGTCTGCAACGTCAGAACTTTACTGCCTACTTAGATCAATTTATTGGTCAACCTAAAGAGACAATACTATACTAAGGCCGACTTTAAAGCATTTGGTTTTGATGCCACCACGGCAGCACAGGTCCAGCACAATTCAACCCAGTTGATTTATACCATTCATCGTCCACTTGCAATCCCAATTCCCATGCCGGCACAAGCCACTTTTACCCCAGGTATGGCTGGTATGATGAACAGCGGAGGGATGACGCCTTCTTCTGCGCAAGGTGGTCATGCTTATGAAGTACAAGCAAATTGCCATATTATTTTTCATCTGGAAAATAATGTTGCAATCAAATGGGAAAGCAAAGGTAAAGCCTGCTAAGCTGACATAAAATAAAAAACGCAGCCTCAAGACTGCGTTTTATCAACTATTTTAAAATCAAATCAATAGATTAAGCCAAAGCAGCAACGACTGCCTCGCCCATCTCTTGTGTACCAATCTTGGTTGTGCCTTCAGAGACAATATCCGCTGTACGCAAGCCCTGATCCAACACCTGACCCACTGCATCTTCAATGGCTTTTGCTGCGCTTTCTTCACGGAAGGTATAACGCAATAACATCGCAACTGACAAAATGGTTGCCAGAGGATTTGCAACATTTAGTCCCGCGATATCAGGCGCCGAACCATGACAAGGCTCATACATGCCTTTGCCATTTTCATCCAGTGATGCTGAAGGTAACATACCGATTGAACCGGTCAACATTGCTGCTTCATCAGACAGAATATCGCCAAATAAGTTACCGGTTACAATCACGTCAAATTGTTTCGGCGCACGTACCAATTGCATGGCAGCATTGTCCACATACATATGTGAAAGCTGAATGTCTGGATAATGCTGGTCTTTTAATGCAGTTACAGTTTGTTTCCAAAGTTCCGTCACTTCAAGTACATTGGCTTTATCCACTGAGCAGACTTTCCCTCCACGCAAACCAGCCAATTCAAATGCAACCTTGGCAATCCGCTTGATTTCAGATTCGGAATAAACATCGGTGTTATAACCTTGTTTTTCGCCATTCTCAAGTTCACGAATGCCTCGAGGCTGACCAAAATAAATACCGCCGGTCAATTCACGAACAATCAGAATATCCAGACCAGCCACAATTTCAGGCTTTAAACTAGACGCATCGGCAAGCTGCGGATATAAAATTGCAGGACGCAGATTGGCAAATAAATTAAGTTCACTACGAATTTTTAATAGACCGCGTTCCGGACGAATTGAACGCTCAATAGTATCCCATTTTGGACCACCGACTGCCCCCAATAGAATCGCATCGGCTTTTTGAGCCTGCGCACTGGTGACTAGAGGATAAGGTTCGCCGTGTGCATCGATGGCTGCACCACCCAGTAATCCATGTTCCCAAGTCAAACCTAAATTATATTTCTCATTGACTGCACTTAATACTTTTTCGGCAGCTGCGACAATTTCGGGACCAATACCATCGCCATCTAAAATTAAAATATGTTTCGTCATTTTAACGTCCAATTGTGATGTGTTTTACACACGGTTCTTAAGGGCTGACCCTTCAACCCTAAATACGTTGTTCTACAAATTCGCCTAAACCGGTCACCACATTAAAGGGCCGGCAAAAACGTCGTAAAGCAATATTGTCTTGCAAGAGATCGACACAGAGTGCACCAGGCATGGCGACATTGAGCAAAGAACCATTACTCACAGCCTTTTGACGGAACATCATTAACTTATATTCATGACCTGCCAAAAAGCGGTGGATCAGATGAAACTTTTCTGCCCGCTGATTCGAAACCGGATAAAATCTTACGGCCACCTCATGTTCTCCCGAAATCAGGGAAAGTGCATATTGGTGATTAATGGAAAAGACTGAACCTTCCAAACGAACCATACCTCGTTCAATCGCCTGCTTGGTTGGACGATGGGTTTGCTCATCGATGACCATCACATCATCAACTCTTGCAAAATCGCAACCTTGAGCGGCTGCACAAGATAAATACAGCGTATCCAAGTCTGAATGTGGCTGTTGCAAGATTTTATAAGCATCCACCACCGTATTTGTGCTTTGACACCCAGAGAGTAACATCATCGCACCTAAAAACCACGCAGTGAAATATGCGACACGCATCATGTGTATCCTACTCATGTGTAGCATTGGACTTTTTTAATAGCAACGCCCATCTTATCAAGATGTGTTTCGGATAGCTACGCTTGCCGCACACTGTTTACAAAATCTTTAGCCATGAATCTCCTGAAATACCCATGGTCGTTGTTGTTTGGTCTTTGCTTCATATGCCTTGATATCATCGGCAGCTTGCAGGGTTAAACCAATATCGTCTAAACCATTTAACAGGCAATGTTTGCGAAATGAATCCACTTCAAAGCTAAATACTTGTCCGAACGGGGTACGTACTTCCTGTGCCGCCAAATCGACAGTCAATTGATAACCTTCGGTTGCTTCACATTCCTTAAACAGCTGATCCACTTCCGCTTCGCTTAAGATCACAGGTAACATACCGTTTTTAAAACTGTTATTAAAGAAAATATCCGCATAACTTGGTGCAATCACGGTACGGAAACCATATTCACTGAGTGCCCAAGGCGCATGCTCACGACTCGAACCACAACCAAAATTGGTACGTGCCAAAAGAATGGTTGCACCTTGATAACGCGGCTGATTTAACACAAAATCAGGATTTTTAGGACGTTTAGCAATATCCTGTCCCAGATAACCTTCATCCAGATAACGTAACTCATCAAATAAATTATCACCAAAACCAGTGCGTTTAATCGATTTTAAAAACTGTTTTGGAATGATTAAATCGGTATCGACATTGGCACGGTCTAATGGTGCAACAATACCTTGTTCAACTGTATATGCTTTCATGGTTTTGCTCCCTTAGAATGTCCGAACATCAACGAAATGACCGGCAATCGCTGCTGCGGCTGCCATGGCTGGACTGACCAGATGGGTACGACCACCATTACCCTGACGACCCTCAAAGTTACGGTTAGAGGTTGACGCACAATGCTCGCCCGGCTGCAATTTATCGGCATTCATTGCCAAGCACATCGAACAACCCGGTTCACGCCACTCAAAACCAGCTTCCAAAAAGACTTTATCCAAACCTTCCTGTTCAGCTTGTTGTTTCACCAAACCAGAACCCGGTACGATCATCGCCTGTTTAATACTGCTCGCAACTTTACGACCTTTCACCACATCAGCAGCCGCACGAATATCTTCGATACGGGAATTGGTACATGAACCGATAAAGACCCGATCCAGTTGAATATCCGCCAAAGCCTGACCTGCATTTAAGCCCATATACTGATAAGCACGTGTCCAGTCATTGCGTTGTACGTCATCTTTGGCTTGTTCCAAGGTAGGAACAGCTTGTGTTACCGGAATCACCATTTCAGGTGAAGTTCCCCACGACACTTGCGGTTCAATCTCTTCGCCTTGTAACACCACCACAGTATCAAATACTGCATCATCATCAGAATGCAAAGTATTCCAATAAGCGACTGCCTTATCCCAGTCTTCATCTTTTGGTGCATAAGGACGGCCTTTTACATAGTCAATGGTCTTTTCATCGACAGCAACCAGCCCTACACGTGCTCCGGCTTCAATCGCCATATTACACACGGTCATGCGTCCTTCAATCGACATATCCCGGAACACCTGACCACCAAATTCAATCGCATGTCCTGTACCACCTGCGGTACCGATTTTGCCGATAATCGCAAGAACTACATCTTTAGAAGTGACACCTTTACCCAGTTTGCCATCGACACGCACCAGCATGTTTTTCATTTTTTTCTGAACCAGACATTGCGTTGCCAAGACATGTTCAACTTCAGATGTTCCAATCCCGTGTGCCAGACAACCAAAGGCACCGTGTGTTGCGGTGTGTGAATCACCACAAACGACCGTCATACCCGGCAAAGTCAAGCCCTGTTCCGGCCCAACCACATGTGCAATACCCTGACGAATATCATTAATACCAAACTCGACAATATTAAAAGTTTTACAGTTATCATCCAGTGTTTGTACTTGGATACGGGACGTATTATCTTCAATCCCGGCAATTCCTTGCTCACGTTCTTTTTTCGAGGTCGGAACATTATGGTCTGGTGTGGCAATATTGGCACTTAAACGCCAAGGCTGACGCCCAGCCAACTCTAAGCCTTCAAAGGCCTGTGGCGAAGTCACCTCATGTAATAAATGACGGTCTATATAAATCAGGCTGGAACCATCATCACGTTGTTTGACCAAATGATCATCCCATAATTTATCATACAATGTTTTTGGATTCTGGGTTTTGCCTGCCATATCGTCGCCTCCATTGTGCTACATCGGACTGGGTATAGATACTTTATACTATGAAGTATAGAGGATTTTAAAACATAAAACTAATTTATCATTTTTATACATTACAAAACTTTTTGGAATGAATTGTATTCTTTTTCCATCATGCCAAAAACAGAACCAGCAAAATATTTCTTTTTAATTTATCTTAAATGCTCAAAATTAATATATATTTTATTCATTGTGAATTTTTCTCAAACTTGCTACATTTTCATAACGCCATGAGATGCTCATGATACACTTTTAAAAAATATGTCTTTCGAATTATGAAAATTGCCACATTTAATGCTTTTATTAAAGTCATGGAAACTGGTTCAATCTCGGTTGCTGCGGAAAAGCTGTATTTAACCCAACCTGCCGTTACCAAACGCATTCATGGTTTGGAAGATTATCTGGGGATTAAGTTATTTGAATCGCTTGGCCGTGGTATTCAACCCACGCAAGCTGCACATCATATTTTACCACGTATTAAACAATGGCTAAGTGAACTTGAAGATATTCAGCGTGACATTAGCCAATCTCAAGATCAAGTCAAAGGTAAATTAAAAATCGGTACCAGCCATCATATTGGCTTACATCATCTCCCCAAACATCTGAAACCTTTTGCACAGGAATACCCTCAGGTTCAATTAGATGTTCATTTCGTCGATTCCGAACAAGCACATCAATTGGTGCTTGCCGGTGAAATCGAATTGGCATTTTTAACTTTACCACCGCAAACTGATGTTCGTCTGCATTATCAACCCTTATGGCAAGATCCTCTCACGTTTGTGGTTGCGCCTTTTCATCCGTTGGCACAACAGCAGGATTTAACCTTGAAGGACTTAATCAGTTATCCAAGTCTACTGCCTTCTGCACATACCTATACCAGTCAAATTACTTTGGCAGAGTTTGAAAAACGCGGTTTAAAATTACAAGCGTCCATGAGTACCAATCCATTGGAATCTATTCGCATGCTGGTATCCATTGGCTTAGGCTGGTCGGTTTTACCGCAGACATTAATTAATCAAGACTTACAAATTTTGGATCTGAATTTACAGTTACATCGACGTTTGGGTATGGTCTGGCATCCCGAGCGCAGTCAATCCAAAGCAGTACAGATTTTGATTGCCAAAATTATGCAAACGCTGGTTTAAACCTGACAAGGAAAAATTGCAAAACCTCCTGATTTTTCTTCATGTTAAGCTGAAAATTTCTCAAGTTCATACTGTTTTATTTATGGATCTTCACTCAATCTATTGATTATTAAAACCTTTCAATAAAGTATTAATAAAATTCATGTTATTCGACAAAATTTGAGAATTATTATTCAATAGCCATCATGTTTAAATTTTAGGATTTCAGGTCATGTCCAGCAATACCAACGCAGCAGCCAAACAACGTTATGCAGGCTATAAAGCCGACCATGTCGGAAGTTTTTTACGTCCAGTGCGTTTAAAACAAGCACGTAAAGATTACGCCGAAGGTAAAATTTCTCAAGCAGATTTAGTTCAAGTTGAAAATGAAGAAATTTTAAAGCTGATCGAACAACAAAAACAAAATGGCGTGCATGCCATTACCGATGGTGAATTACGTCGGGCATGGTGGCATTTTGATTTTATGGAACATTTGACTGGTGCCGAAGGTTTTGACGAAGCGCAAGGTTACCAATTCCATGGTGTGGAAACCAAACCACATCAGGTTAAAATTGTCGGAAAAATCGACTTTAATCCGAACCATCCACATTTACAACATTTTAAATTTTTAAAAGATGCGGTCGGTGAAGATGCCAATCATATTGCCAAAATGACCATTCCAAGCCCAAATATGTTTATGCAGCGTAAAATTCGTTGCAGCAACGAGATTTATGTCAATGACTTACAAGCTTATGCTCAGGATCTAGGCCACGCTTATAATAAGGCCATTCAGGCATTCTATGCTTTGGGTTGTCGTTATTTACAACTTGATGATGTGTACTGGGCCTTTTTGGTGTCACAACAACGTGCCAATGAAGCACAGGAATTTGGTGATTCAACCGAAGAACTGGCACAGGCCTGTGTGACCACATTAAACCTTGCCTTGGCGGATAAACCAGAAGATTTGGTGATCGGCATGCATATTTGTCGTGGTAACTTTGCTTCGGCATGGATCTATGAAGGCGGTTATGATTCTATTGAAGATTATATTTTCAAACAAGTCCAAAATGTAGATCGTTACTTCCTCGAATATGATAACGAACGTTCTGGTGGCTTTGCACCTTTAGCCAAATTACAGGATTCTAATGCCGAAGTAGTATTGGGATTGGTGACTTCTAAAGTTGAACAACTCGAAGATAAAGCTGCCATCATCGCCCGTATCAAGGAAGCAGCACAATTTTTACCACTGCAACAACTGGCGTTAAGCCCACAATGTGGATTTTCTTCTACTGAAGAAGGAAACAAAGTGGATTACCAAGCACAGTGGAAAAAATTACAGTTAATTAATGACATTGTGGCAGAAGTTTGGCCGAAATAATGACGCGCAACTAAATTAAGGTCTGTTGACACTTCATCTCAACAGGCCCTATTCATGCCGTACTAATTACACTAACCGTATAAAACTGGTGACATTCATTTATAATTAACGACCATTGCACATATTGATCTATATAAATTGTTCTATAAAATCAAATCGACCAATCCTGAATAGCCCAATGATTTTCTTGAGCCAATGCCTGTAAACGATCATCCGGATTCACAGCGATGGCATGGTTTGCATATTCTAATAAAAAACGATCATTAATCGAATCGGAATAGGCCCATGATTCAGACACCTGCCGTCCATTTAACCATTGATCCAGCCGTTTTAGTTTACCTGTTTGGTAACATGGCAACCCCGTAACTTTGCCAGTATATTTTCCATCAATGACTTCTGCATTGGTGGCAATAATATTGTGAATACCAAACGCCCGAAAAATCGGGGCCGTAATAAAATCACTGGTCGCTGTAATTCCTACGATTTCATGCCCCAGATCCTGATGTTTTTTGATGGCTGCAAATCCTTTGGGGCGCATCTGCGGTCGAATGATTTTTTGCATAAACACGTCATGCAAGGCACTTAAATAATGATTGTCGTGCCGGGTCAGAAAATCAAACACAAACTCATTATAGGCAATCGGATCAAGCTGCCCTGCTTTGTAATCCTGATAAAACTTATCATTCATTTGGCGGTGATAGACCGGGTCGACCAGACCTTCATTCACTAGAAATTCTCCCCAGGAATGATCCGAATCGGTATTCAGTAAAGTATGATCCAGATCAAACAACGCCAATTTCATGACAAGCCTCAGATTATTAAAAAATTTAGTAAAAAAAATGTAATTCTGTTACCGCAAAGAGCAGAAATTCGTTAAGATCATAACAATTTCAATTGCTTTGACTTCGCGATTACTCGATGAGCATGATATAGCAACTCTTCCTGCTCGCAAAGTCCATAACATAGATAAATATTTAGGTGCCAAATGATCGATTCTGAAGGTTTCCGACCCAATGTCGGGATCATTTTGGCAAATGACGCTGGACAAGTACTATGGGCAAAACGCATTGGACACAATGCTTGGCAATTTCCACAAGGAGGCATCCAATATGGTGAGACTCCTGAACAGGCTTTATATCGAGAATTATATGAAGAAGTCGGATTACTGCCAGAGCATGTGGAAATTATTGCACAAACCCGAGGTTGGCTAAGGTATCGTTTGCCATATCGCTACATTCGAACAGACTCCAATCCTGTATGTATTGGACAAAAACAGAAATGGTTTTTACTGCGCCTTGTAGGTACGCAAAAAAATATTTCCCTACAGACCACAGATCCTGCCGAGTTTGACGAATGGCAATGGGTAAGCTACTGGTACCCACTTGGACAAGTGGTAAATTTTAAACGAGATGTCTACCGACGGGCATTGTCCGAACTCTGTTTGCACTTACCTTTTCGGCACTCGTCTTGATTTACTTAGGAACAGCACATTTAATCAGGGAATAAATTCATGGCAAATACAATGCAACTTGAAACCTTAAGACGTATCGTGCAGGAGGTGGATGCCTCACCAAGTCTGCATGAAGCGCTTGATGTGATGGTAAATCAGGTTGCAGAAGCCATGGATGCCGATGTTTGCTCAGTCTATTTACTCGATGAACGTAACCATCGCTATGTACTCATGGCATCCCACGGTTTAAAACTTGAAGCAGTGGGCACGGTTTCCCTGGATACCAGCGAAGGTTTGGTCGGACTGGTCGGACAACGAGAAGAAATTGTCAATCTGGAACATGCACCCAAACATGAACGCTTTATTTATTTACCCGAAACTGGTGAAGAAGTTTTTAATTCATTTTTAGGTGTGCCCATCATGTATCGCCGCAAAGTGATGGGCGTGATGGTGATTCAAAATCAGGAAAGTCAGCATTTTAGTGAAGCGGCTGAATCCTTTTTGGTCACGCTGTGTGCGCAACTTTCCGGCGTGATTGCCCATGCCCACGTGGTCGGCAATATTGATGTTTTTCGTAAACCGTCCAGCGGACCAAGCTATCAAACCTATCAAGGGGTTGCCGGTGCAGATGGGATTGCGCTGGGTCGTGCCGTTATTCTTTATCCCGCTGCGGATTTAAACTCAATTCCGGATCGTGAAGCAGAAGACATCAGCGTAGAATTGGAACTGTTAGGTAAAGCTGTTTTTGCAGTACGTGAAGACATTAAAAATCTTGATGCAAAAATGCAGGATTCCCTGATGTCGGAAGAGCGTGCTTTATTTAGCGTATTTTTACGTATGCTGGATGACAATGCACTGCCTGCCGAAATCAGTGCTTTAATTCGGGAAGGCCACTGGGCACAAGGTGCAGTACGGCGGGTGATCGAAAAGCATGTCAATATTTTTGCGCAAATGGAAGATGGTTATTTGCGTGAACGGGTATCCGATCTTAAGGATCTTGGACGACGTATTCTTGCCCATCTGCAAACTGCGGATACTGGCCATAAGGAAATTACCGAAGATACCATTTTAATTGGTGAAGAAATCAGTACTGCGGCGCTGGTCGAAATGCCGATTGGCAATATTGCAGCCATTGTCACCACTGAAGGTGCAGCCAATTCGCACATGGTGATCGTGGCACGCGCATTGGGTATCCCCACCGTTGTCGGTGTGACAGAATTACCGATCAGTACATTGGACGATGCCGAGATTATCGTCGATGCCTATCAAGGTCGGATATTTGTGCATCCGCCACGACGCTTACGTACCCGCTATAAGGAAATTAAAAAAGACGAAGATCAGATTGCCAAAGACCTAAAACAGTATGAAACTAAAAGTGCGATTACGCCTGATGGTGTTGCCATGCCGCTGTTTGTCAATACCGGTCTGATGATTGATGTGGTGCGTGGTGTACAACGTGGTGCCAAAGGTGTCGGGCTCTATCGCAGTGAGATTCCGTTCATGCTGCGGGAACGCTTTCCCGGTGAGGAAGAACAACGTGCGATTTATCGCCAGCAACTAAGTCACTTTGCCAATAAACCTGTGGTAATGCGTACCCTTGATATCGGTGCCGACAAAGATTTGCCTTACTTTTCGATTGAAGAAGAAAACTCGGCCCTGGGCTGGCGAGGTATCCGTTTCACCCTGGATCATCCGGAAATTTTTTCTTCACAAATCCGTGCCATGCTCAAGGCAAGTATTGGTCTGAATAATTTGCATATTTTATTGCCAATGATCACCAGCGTTAGTGAAGTTGAAGAAGCACTCTATCTGCTTGACCGTGACTTGAGTGCAGTTCAGGAAGAAGAACAAGTCAAAATTACCCGACCAAAAGTCGGGATTATGATTGAAGTTCCCAGTATTCTGCTACAAATTGACGAATTTTCCGAACTGGTCGATTTCTTCTCTGTCGGATCAAATGACTTAATTCAGTATTTACTCGCGGTTGACCGTAACAATCCGCGCGTTGCCAGTGTTTATTCGCACTTTCATCCGGCAATTCTTAGAGCACTGACCAAACTGGTCAAAGAATGCCATCAATATGACAAACCGATTAGTCTTTGTGGTGAGATGGCAGGTGATCCACTGACTGCAATCTTATTGATGGCGATGGGCTTTAATACCCTGTCAATGAGCTCCAGTAATATCTTGCGTGTGCGTAAGGCCATCTGCCACGTACCGATGACAGATGCACAAGACTTGTTAGAGCAAGTTTTAAAACTCAACAATCCTTTAATGATTAAAAGTCTGATTGAACATTATTTTAGAACCCATGGACTGGCGGATATGGTGAAAAGCGGCCGTGTTGTGACCAGCTAACACAGCACTGTAATCTGGGGTCATTGACCGTAACTAAGATAGATCAATGACCCACATGAGAAATTATATCTTGATGACAGTCCCCTGTGCGATGGCACATAGATACTCCCGATCCTGATGGATACAATAAATTTCTGCCACACAGACTGCTTGTTTTTTGCCAACACTTTTTGCAATGGCTTTTGCAATCAAGCGTTCACCTTGCGCAGGCTTAACATAATTAATCTTAAATTCGGACGTTAGCGCATCACCCATTAACGCAATGCCACCAGCAAAAGTAATGGAATTATCTGCCAAATAACTTAAGACCCCGCCATGGGCAAAACCGTGCTGTTGTCGATGCTGCTCACCTAATACAATGTCTATTTCAACTTCATTGGCTGAAATAACTTTTAAGTTTGCATCCAAAAACTGGCTAAAAGGTTGTGATTTAAAAATATGATCGGCGATATTTCGAATATCCATATTCCATTCCCTTTTAAAAATTATGCAGGTAATGCCCGTTCCAGTATCCGTACCACGTCAATCCCTTGTGCAGCAACAAGCCCAGTTACACGACCATGCAATGCATTAAACCTTGTCTGAATAAATGCCTCAGCCACAAAGGATTCAGAATATCGCAGCAATAATACCGCCTGTGCCAACAACACCAGTCGTGTCACTATACTGCGTGCGGAGAATTGCAAATCATGGGCTGATTGCAGCAATAAAGCATATAACTCGGCCCGTGCGACTTTCAGTACCTGATTCTGCTGGCATTCTGCATCAAATGAGCTTAATAATATCTCAATTAAGTCCGGTTCTCGTTGAATCGCACGCAAAACATCCAGACACATCACATTGCCGGAACCTTCCCAGATAGAATTCACTGGTGCTTCCTTATACAAACGTGCCATGATGCCCGTATCGACATAACCATTACCACCAAATACTTCCATGGTTTCGCCGGTTAACTCGACCGCGCGTTTACAAATCCAGAACTTGGCCGCAGGCGTCATGATTCGGGTCCATGCCTGTGACAATTGGTTATCAAGCTGATGTTCGTACTGATAGTGCCAAGCCAGATGCATACTCAATTGCAATGCCGCTTCTGTTTCCAGTGCCAGATCGACCAAAACAGATTGCATCAAGGGTTGATCTGCCAAAACTTTACCAAAAGCCTGACGCTGCCGTGTATACGCCAGACATTGTACCAATGCCTGACGCATTACGGCGCTGCTCCCAACCGAACAAGTCAAACGGGTATAGCCAGCCATTTCAATAATAGTCGGAATACCTCGCCCTTCTTCACCAATCATGATGCCCCATGCTTCCTGAAATTCCACTTCACTGCTGGAATTACTACAATTGCCGACCTTGCTTTTTAAACGCTGTATATTAACCCGATTTTTACTACCGTCCGGCAACCAGCGTGGCACAAAGAAACAGCCCAATCCAGAATCTTCGGTCTGCGCAACAACCAGATGTGCATCAGACATCGGTGCAGAAAAAAACCATTTGTGTCCGGTCAGTAAGTATTCCTGTCCTCGTCCAGCCTGATTCACCGCTTTTGCCAATGTTTGATTGGCGCGTACATCTGAACCACCCTGTTTCTCGGTCATGCCCATGCCAATCCAGATCGACTTTTTATCGTGAATGGGGATATCGCGTTCATCATATTCTGTTGACAGTAATTTATCACCCAGTTCAGCCCATAATGCTGGTTCTCGCTGTAATAATGGAATACTACCTAACGTCATAGCGATCGGACATAAATTACCACTTTCAATCTGTCCAGACAGATAAAAACGGCTGGCCAAATCTACCCAGGCACTGGATTGATGCTGTGTGATAAATGGGTGAGCATGTACAGCATATTGCCGATTAAATGCCATCCATTGATGCCAAGCTGGATGAAATTCCAGAAAATCAATACGCCGCCCCCGCGCATCAAAAGCATGCAATTCCGGTGTATGTCGATTGGCCAATTCGGCAGCATTATAGAATGCCGCACTACCAGCCACATCACCAAAGGTACGCAATGCAGACTGATCCTGACTACCATAATGCTGTAAAATTTGTTGTAGAATCAAATCCGTATCAAATAGATTATAATCCTGAAGCTCATCAAACTGATTACTGATCTGATGGGTAAGCCAATTTGTTGTCATCGATGTTCCCTCATGTGTTATTGTAAAAGTACTTTTTAAGTATAAAAGATTTCCTTTGTCCCCATGTTCGGATTTTCATGATGGCTCAAGCACCAATAAATGTACGCCGAAAACCAAGGCAATCCAGAGCTAAATTTACACAGCAGGCATTGCTGGAAACCACTGTTCAGCTTTTACGGGAAAAAAGTTTTGATGAAATCACCATTCGGGAAATCACCGAAATTGCTGGCGTGGGTTTAGGCACCTTTTATGAATATTTCAGTCAAAAAGAAGATGTAATTGCCCTGATCATTCACCAATACATAAAGATGAATATTCAACAACTTCAGCACCTGGCAACCACGCAATTATCAAATTATCCCAACTTAAGCATAGATCATTATTTATACTACCTCATTGAGCAGCAACTTCTAATTATTAGACAAGAACAGCGTATCTGGGCAACGATTTTTTTACTTGAACGACAACTTTCCAGCGTCGAAATTTATCAAAAACATTATGATCTTATGACGCAGCACTGGCAGAATTTACTTACACCTTATTATCATCAATCTATTAAAAAACAGCGTGTAGCGCAGAATTTGCATCGGATAATTTACGGTTTTGTTATGCAAGGCTTACTCATTCAGCCAGATTTTCAAGATTGGGAAAATTTGCAGGAAGATATTATCACTGCAAGTCTGGCCTTTGTTACAACTCAAGAAGATTAAAAACCATTAAATCAGTCGTTTGATTTACCTTTAACCTTATATTCAACATAGCATTAATCTAAAAAACAAATCACTATTACCAATTTAATCTGTTTTACAAATTAATTAATTGTTTTACACTGAAAAAACAGATTCAAATGCTTTATTCGATTCATGTAGAGGTTATGATGAACTTAGACCTGAAACATAGTCACACCAACATTACTATCATTCAACAATATCTTGTTGCATATTGTTTTATTCATTAAATCTAATTCATTCGCCACTTTATAACAAACAGGAGATAGCCATGACCGACAAAAAATGTCCGTATAGCCATTTAACCACCGACTTTGGTGCACCGGTTGTTGATAACCAAAACAGTCTAACCGCCGGTCCACGTGGTCCATTATTGGCACAGGATGTCTGGCTAAATGAAAAACTAGCCAATTTCGTCCGTGAAGTCATTCCAGAACGTCGTATGCATGCCAAAGGTTCAGGTGCATTTGGTACTTTTACTGTGACACATGATATTAGCCAATATACTCGTGCCAAAATCTTTAGTGAAATTGGTAAAAAAACCGAAATGTTTGCCCGTTTTACCACAGTTGCTGGTGAACGTGGCGCAGCCGATGCCGAACGTGATATCCGTGGTTTTGCCTTAAAATTCTATACCGAAGAAGGTAACTGGGATCTGGTAGGAAATAACACCCCCGTGTTCTTTTTACGTGATCCACGTAAGTTTCCTGATTTAAATAAAGCGGTAAAACGTGATCCACGCACTAACTTGCGTAGTGCAACCTACAATTGGGATTTCTGGACCCTGTTACCAGAAGCATTCCATCAAGTGACGATTGTCATGTCTGATCGTGGTATCCCCGCCAGCTATCGTCATATGCATGGTTTTGGTAGCCATACCTATAGCTTTATCAACGCAGCCAATGAACGCTTTTGGGTGAAATTCCACTTTAGAACCCAGCAAGGCATTAAAAACCTAACCGATGCCGAAGCAGAAACTGTCATCGCCAAAGATCGTGAAAGCAATCAGCGTGATTTATATGACGCCATCGAAAGTGGTGACTATCCGAAGTGGACACTGTTTGTACAGATCATGCCAGAACAAGAGGCGGAAAAAGTTCCTTATCATCCATTTGATTTAACCAAAATCTGGCCACATGCAGATTATCCATTGATCGAAGTCGGTGAATTTGAACTGAATCGTAATCCCGAAAACTTCTTTTTAGATGTTGAACAATCTGCTTTTGCACCAAGTAATCTGGTTCCGGGGATTAGTGTTTCTCCAGATAAAATGTTACAAGCACGCTTGTTCAACTATGCAGATGCACAGCGTTACCGTCTGGGGGTAAACTATCAGCAAATTCCGGTAAACAAAGCGCGCTGCCCGGTACACAGTAACCATCGTGATGGTCAGGGACGCATTGATGCCAACTATGGTGCTTTACCACATTACGAACCAAACAGTTTTAATCAGTGGATTGAACAACCAGAATACAAGGAACCACCACTAAAAATCACGGGTGATGCCGATTTCTGGAATTACCGTGAAGATGACAGCGACTACTTTAGTCAACCCCGTGCTTTGTTCGAATTGATGAATGATGAACAAAAACAGGCTTTATTTGACAATACCGCCCGTGCATTGGGTGATGCCCTCGACTTTATCAAACAGCGCCATATTGATAACTGTGAGAAATGTCATCCAGACTACGCACAAGGTGTACGTGATGCATTAAGCCGATTAAACATAGAGGCCTAAGTCTTTATTTTTATTTATGATTCCCATCTTTATATGTGAATAAAGAAAAACCTTTGCATAAATTTGTTTAAAAAGTCATCGTCAGATGGCTTTTTATTTACATAGCATCACTTGAAGTCAATCCTGTTTCTTTTAAGCTAGATGTTATTTATTAGAAAGAACAAAACAATGTCGAATTTACTTCATCCTGCTGCACAACAAGGCTTCAGTCAGGGCGCAGAACTCTATCAACAATCTCGTCCAAACTATCCCAATGAGGTCGTTAGCTGGTTAAAGCAGGAGCTACAATTAAATGGCAAAAGTAAAGTGGTTGATCTCGGTGCAGGCACAGGAAAATTTATCCCTTATTTGCAACAAGTCACACCGCATATCTTTGCAATTGAACCGATTGCAGAAATGCTGGATCAGTTAATTCAAAAGCATCCAAACATCCATAATATTCAAACTGACAGTAAAAATATTACTCTCCCCTCTAATAGTATTGATGCCGTGATATGTGCACAGTCGTTTCATTGGTTTGCCAATGGCGAGTCACTGGATGAGATTTATCATGTGCTTAAACCACATGCGGCATTGGGATTAATCTGGAATCAACGTGATATTTCTTTCCCATGGATCAAAGCAATTACCGATTTGATTACGCCACTTGAGGGCGATACACCACGTTTTTATCGTGGGACATGGCAGAATGTCTTTGAACATCAACATTCATTTCAATTGCAGTCGATTAAAAAATTCCAGTTACTACATCGTGGTAGTGTAGAACAAGTGGTCATTAACCGTATTTTATCGACCAGTTTTATTTCTGCTGCACCAGTACAGGAAAAAGAAAGAATACGACAAGGCTTGATTAAAATCGTTGACCAGTATTTAAACAAGGGCTTACAGGATACGATTGATTTCCCTTATGTGACCTATGCTTACCACTATAAAAAATGCTAAAAACCATGATGAATAACGATAAATACTCATCATGGTTAGATGGATTACATTGATGCTTACACCATCAATGTATTATTTAATATTGACCTGACATTGCCATGATTCTGCTGGTTTATCCTTTTCCCATGCACGTACATACTCCAGCTGAATGGTTTCAGTCCCTGCTTTCTTCGCAACAAATTCAAAATGACGAATCCCGCCACTACCGACCGTTGCCTGATCTTTAGTATCGGCAACATAATGCGAACTGGCGCTGAGATTATTTAAAGGGTTCTTTAGTTGCCATTGATAGCCTGTGGTCGCATTTTCCGGTGCGCTAAAACCGATTTTTTCGCCTATCGCCACACTTAAATTGGCAGGACAAGCCTCACCTAAATGAAAACTTTGTTTCACTTGCGTTTGCTCATGTTTTGGAATCTGTACACACCCCACCATTAATCCACTACAAACTACGATTGTAGCCAATTGTTTTAATATATTCATCGTTCACCTTCTGTGTTTTAAATTATGAAAATTCATCATGTTATCTACTTCAATCAGATCGAGTTTAACTTGAATGCTTTTCTAACCATTCGATCGAACTGACTCGAAATACCTCGCAAGCGCCGTCACCGACATCATCTGGACGTTGCGATGATTTCCACACCAGATCTTTATCTTTAATCTCAACCAAATCACCCTTTAAACGAACAAAGTCACCACGATTGACCTGTTTAATGGCTTGCGCAATTTGCGGATTGGCAGGAATAATATGGATATTTGAGACCATTTGCATGGCCTGTTCGGCAGGCACGGGTAATGTTTCAATT
Organism: Acinetobacter puyangensis; assembly: GCF_900096995.1. Classification (GTDB taxonomy): domain Bacteria; phylum Pseudomonadota; class Gammaproteobacteria; order Pseudomonadales; family Moraxellaceae; genus Acinetobacter; species Acinetobacter puyangensis. The sequence goes on along the minus strand of NZ_OANT01000001.1, from coordinate 225,744 downwards.
GCCCATTTTAAATACCGATCATATTGTTTTACCGCAATTTTTGAAGCAATTTCCGGATGGGCAAATAATCCCCAACTCACGGCAAAATCGACAGGCGAAAATTTTGCCTGTTCATCATCTTGATAATTTTTATAACCCAAAATTCGAAAATCGCCATTAAACGGCTGTAGCACCGAAATAGACTGACCTTCTACCGGAGGTAATCCATGGGCAACGTTATATTCAGCGTAGCTTGCATAGGCAGGAATCATTGCAAAAGCAAAAAAAGACAGTAACATCATCCTTCTCATCAACATCTGCAAATCCTCTCAATAAATCATGCTGCTATTGTGCAAGATTCTGGCAAAAACTATGCTAGTTTTTAGTAAAGCCAAGTGTATTCAATCTTGGATTTTGTTAGCAAGGATTACCTTTTGTAACCATCTTTACAAAAATAAAAGATCTCAATTCAGTTATGTCAATCAAGCTCTGTTATTCATCATCAAATGCGATGCGAACAGTTTCAAATCTGACCCGACCTTCATCAATTGCCTGAGCAATGGCTTGCTGACCTTTGGTCAGTCTGGCTTGTCCGGATTTGATATCAATAAAAATCACTTCAATGTCTTCGGCATCACACAAACCTTCCCGATATTCACTATAGCCCGAAAACACCACATAATCGACCGGATCACCTAAAAACTTGGCATCACTGGGCAAATAATCAAACTCGGGGAATAAAGGTGCAAATTGCTCTGCCATCTTACCTTTTAGTACCGCCCGACTGGTATTTACACTGCGCTTTCTCGCCGAAGTTAATGTTGCTTCATGCTCACGCATGAGCTCACTCATTTCATACTGGTGTTCTGCTTTTAATTGTTGCAGTCGCCCAAAGAAAAACCACACACTACTAAACAGAATCCCCACCATCATACCAATCAACAGGGCAACAGGAACAGACATAAAACACTCATTAATATCATAAAGTATTATTCGTTTTAAACGTTTACTAGCATAAACTATTGCTGATGATAAAAGGTATGCTCATCTACATGACATCTTTTTTATTTGTATAAATAAAATCTCATTGGGTTAAGCATGCCTAGACTTAGCGATGCAATGAAATATCTTTTCACTAAATCCGCTATTACTAGGGTCTGTTGACATTTGATAAATAAATTGCGTTGTAGGCTAAAATTTCTTCAGATTAGGCACAAAGCGAAGGCAATGGCTATTCCCTTGTCGAGCTTTGTAACGACGTATGGGGGAATTTTAGCCACAACCCTTTGGGACAGGGTTGTTTTTTGACACTACTGCGTTATGAATAGTTCATTTAGAATAGCTAAATTTCACTATTCCATGCCTTGTATTGCCTAAAAAACAACCACTGTCGCAATCATAGACGAAATATCAACAGACCCTATAGATTATGTCATTCTGCTGTCATAATAAAATGCTATGCTTGGGTTAGGACATTATTCATTTTTTAAGGTAAAGCATGAAAACGCTGTTAATTGCAAATCAAAAAGGTGGCTGTGGAAAAACTTTAACTGCAATTACGATCGCTTCAGCACTCGCCAATAAAGGCTTTAAAGTTGCCCTTGCAGATGCCGATCAACAAAAATCCAGTCTGCAATGGTTAAAGCTACGCCCTGCGACTGTTCCTTCAATTATTGCGGTGGATTGGCGCGATGAACAATCCATTGGTGCCTCTCCCAAAAAAGTTGACTGGCTCATTATTGATGCACCCGGAGCATTATCCAGCGAGCAAGCCCAACAGTTAATCGCTGAAAGTCATGCATTGATTGTACCCTTACAGGCATCTTTTTTTGACATTGATAGTACACGACGTTTTTTAAAACAAATTGAAGATATTAAACGCATCCGCAAAGGCAAAGTTGAAATTCATCTGCTTGCCAACCGAGTAAAAACCGGTGCTTCTAGCCAAACACAAATTCAAGAATTTTTTGATAAAATCGAACAGCAACCCATCGCATGGATTAACGAACGTAGTGCCTATGCCCAACTGGCAATGCAAGGCTTAAGTGTATTTGATAAAAATCAAAAACAATTCTTAATTATTCAGCAACAATGGGAACCTATTCTAAAACAACTACTTGGTCAAAATAATGATCAGGACAAACAGGACTGGTTCTAGTTTCTGTCATTTTAGGCTAAGATGAGACAAATTCTGTCTCAAACATGGATACGACCACGTGCAAGAAAATGCGCCTATATTGCAACGGCTCTTATTATTTGGACTATTTTTTTGCTTAATTCTATTAAGTTTTGAAATATTAAAATACTTTATTGTGCCTGTTGTCTGGGCAACCATTATCACCTATATGACATGGCCAGTTTATCGAAAAATCCATGCATGGTGTGGTGAGCGCAAAAATTTGAGCGCCTTGCTCATGACTTTAATTGTGGTGCTCGTGGTAGGTATTCCTTTTATTATCGGAATTTTTGTATTGCAGCACGAGGGACGCAATTTATATTTTGAATTACAACACCAACTCTATTCCGGTAAATTAACCGTGCCAGCATTTCTCAATGAATTACCGATTGTCGGCAATGAAATTGAGCGTATTATTCGTGATTTCAATAACAATCCTCATGCAGCGACGCATAATATCGGGATCTGGATTCAAGGCCATCTGGGCTATGGTCGTTTTGTACTGACAGAAATCAGTCGCAATCTGATTAAAATGGTATTTGCAATTCTCTCCTTATTTTTCTTTTATCGTGATGGCAGCATTATTCTGGCTCAGGTACAACGCGCCTTTGAAATGGTGATCGGTTCCCGTATTCATCATTATTTTGAAACCATCTCTGAAACCACACGTGCTGTTGTCTATGGCGTTGGCCTCACTGCTGTGGCACAGGCTTTACTTGCTGGTGCAAGCTATTTTGTCGCAGGTGTGCCCAACCCAATGGTGCTGACCATTGTGACCTTTGTTCTGGCTTTAATTCCCTTTGGAACTCCGGTTGCATACTGTGGCGTGGCATTGTGGCTATTTTCTCAAGGTCACACAGTTGAAGCAATCGGTGTGGTAATTTGGGGTGTGGTCATCGTCAGTAGTGCAGATAATGTGATTCGCCCCTTGGTAATTTCTGGCGCCACCAAAATTCCTTTTTTACTCATCATGTTTGGGGTACTCGGTGGTATTAGTAGTTTTGGCTTGGTCGGATTATTTATTGGTCCGGTGATCCTTGCTGTATTGCTGGCTTGCTGGCGTGAATGGTTACAAGAACATAGTCATCAAGCAGAAATTCAGCCAGAACTGCCTTTACTTGAACATCAGGATAAACCTTAAATTTTAAACACTTTATCCACATATTTTACCCTACCAAAACTACCGTTTAAGTAAGCCCATTTAAACGGTACTCTTGCATAAAATTACAAAATATTGGCTAGAATCCATTACTATAAAAACACATCTATAGAGAATGGGAATCAATATGAAATTAAAGACTAATTTACTGCTATTGGGTTCGTTATCAGCTTTAATTCTCAGCGGTTGTAATAGCATAGAAGAAAAAATCACACCCAAGGAAACCGTCACGGTATATGCAGTCACGCCAGATGGCATTGGTGAAAATATTGGGCAAGTGACGTTTATCGATTCCAGCAAAGGCTTAATTATTCAACCCAAGCTTAAAAATCTCACTCCGGGTCCACATGGCTTCCATATTCATCAAAATCCTTCCTGTGAAGCTGATGTAAAAGATGGCAAGCCTGGCGCAGCACTCAAAGCTGGTGGACATTTAGATCCAAACAATGCAGGTGCACATGGTACTCCAGAAGGACCTGGGCATTTGGGTGATTTGCCGGTACTTGTTGTGGCAGCAGATGGTACTGCAACAACTTCTGTCATTGCACCACGACTAACACTTGATCTGGTTAAAAACCGTGCCATTATGATTCATAAAGGTGGAGACAATTATTCTGATCATCCTGCACCTCTTGGCGGTGGCGGAGATCGCATTGCCTGCGGCGTGATTAAATAAACAGCCTCCATATCTATATCTCATGGCGTATTGTGTAGGCAGTAAAACAAATAACATGTTCACGCAATACACCATGAGTATAGACTGAATAGCGCTTAAAAAAGATGAATCGTCCTGACGCCCACTTCATATTGAAGTCATCTTATTAGCAGGCTTAGTCCCTGTTTTTTAAACCATAATATTATGTTTTATATATGGTTTTATTGACCTTTACTCAACCAAATAGTTTTATCCGTTTTTTGGCTTTTGGGTTAGCTGTAAGACTTACAAACTTTAATATGCCATCTTTAAAATTAGCTTTTTGTAGTGCATCACGATCCGCATAATAACTAGCACGGCCTGCCCATGGATCTTTTAAACCCTGACGAGGCATTACCTGCTCTGCACGTTTAATATAGCCTGACGTTAAATTACTTCCCATTAAACTAACAGTCGATTTTGCAGATTCATCACCTTGAGGTGTTACCGTGGCAAAACCATGTTTATCCATATAGTTAAATAAACGGCATAGATACTCTGCCACAATATCAACTTTTAAAGTCCACGAGGCATTGGTATAGCCAATGATTAATGCAAAATTCGGAACATCACTGATCATTGAACCCTGATACATTAAGTGCTCTTTGGTTTCAATCGCTTTACCATCAATCGAAGCATTTAAGCCGCCTAATAATTGAATCTCTAGTCCAGTTGCCGATACGATAATATCCGCTTCCAGCACTTTACCAGATTTTAGCTGAATGCCATGTTCAACAAATTTTTCAATATGATCGGTTTCTATAAAAGCTTTACCTTCACGCAATACCTTAAATAAATCACCATCAGGAACAACACATAGACGCTGATCCCACGGATTATAATTTGGGGTAAAGTGCTTCATATCCACTTTGCCTTTTAATTGCATTTTCACCCCAGCCAGTAAGAATTTTTTTACAGCTTCGGGATTGGATTTTGAAAATTTGTAAATTGCACGTTGAAAACCAATATTGCGTTTACGGGTTAAATTATAAGCCACACTTTCGGGTAAGATTTTCCTGAGTTTATTATAAACAAAGTCAATCGATGGAATTGAAGCAATATAAGTTGGCGAACGCTGTAACATGGTGACAATTGCATCTTGTTTTGCCAAAGCCGGAACCAGGGTAATGGCTGTGGCCCCACTGCCTATAATCACTACTTTTTTACCGACAACATCCAGATTTTCCGGCCAATGCTGTGGATGAATCAATTGACCTTTAAATTTATCCTGATCAACATACTTCGGTTGAAAACCATGCTCATAATTATAATAGCCTGTACAGCCAATCACAAAATTTGCAGTCCACTGCTCGACTGACCCGTTATTATCAATTTCCAGCTCCCAAAGCTGTTTTTCGGTATTCCAGTTCGCAGCATTGAGTGCATGGTTAAATCTTATTTTTGACTGGAGATGATATTCATCTATGGTTTCTTGTAGATAATTGCAAATTGCACCCGCTTCAGCCAATACTTTATCTTCACGCCAAGGCTTAAATTTATAGCCAAACGTTGACATATCCGAATCGGAACGAATGCCAGGATACTTAAATAAACTCCATGTCCCACCAATACGATCACGACGCTCAAGAATAATAAAATCACGCTGAGGGCTATTTTGCTGCATATGTACAGCGACACCAATGCCTGAAATCCCTGCACCGATGACCAGCGTATTAATATGTTGTGTCATTATTTTCATACCTTGCATCCCTTTTTCTGCAATGTAGCACAAAACTGACAATATGCCATGTCAATTTAGGATGTTTTTAAAAAATTTTGTTATCAAATGATAAAAATAAAAAAAGACCAGATAAACTGGTCTTTTTTAGTACATACTGAATATTATTCAGCAGTATTTGCTTCACGATCAACAAGCTCTACAAAAGCCATCGGTGCGGCATCGCCAGCACGGAATCCTGCTTTAAGAACTCGTAAATAACCGCCGTTACGTTCTTTGTAACGAGGGCCAAGAACGGTAAATAATTTACCAACTGTTGCTGCACTACGAGTACGAGCAAATGCCAAACGGCGGTTTGCTACAGTATCGTTTTTAGCTAAAGTGATTAAAGGCTCAGCAACACGGCGAAGTTCTTTCGCTTTAGGCAACGTCGTCTTAATCAACTCATGCTCAACTAAAGCATTCGTTAAGTTTTGGAACAACGCCTTACGATGGCTGCTAGTACGGCCTAATTTCACACCACTATTACGATGACGCATGGTGAATAGTCCTACTCAATTAACGGCTACGATAGGCAAAACGATCGTCCATGCGTAAGCTGGCTGGTGGCCAGTTTTCCAAACGCATGCCGAGTTGTAAGCCTTTAGAAGCCAACACATCTTTAATCTCAGTCAACGATTTTTTACCTAAGTTTGGAGTTTTTAATAACTCAACTTCTGTACGTTGAACAAGATCACCAATGTAGTAAATATTTTCTGCTTTTAAACAGTTCGCCGAACGAACGGTAAGCTCTAGATCATCCACTGGACGAAGCAAGATTGGATCTACTTCTTCACGTGGTTCTTGTGCTACAGGTGCTTGATCTTTTTGCAAATCAACAAAAATCGCGATCTGTTGTTGCAAAATAGTTGCTGCCTTACGAATTGCTTCTTCAGGATCAACAGTACCATTGGTTTCAAGATCAATTACAAGTTTATCCAAATCAGTACGTTGTTCAACACGCGCACTTTCAACCGTGTAAGATACACGTTTGATTGGACTATAACTTGCATCAAGCTGCAAGCGACCTACTGGACGAGTTTCACCTTCCGGGAAACGCGCATCAGATGGTTCATAACCACGACCTTGAGCAACTTTCAGGCGCATTTTTAAATGACCATTTGCACTCAAAGTACCAATTAAATGCTCTGGATTTGCAATTTCAACATTATGCGGTAAACGCAGGTCTGCGGCAGTAACTTCGCCAGGACCTTGTTTATCCAATGTCAAATATGCTTCGTTTTGATCGAACAGTTTAATTGACAATCCTTTTAGGTTCAGCAAGAGCTCGACGATGTCCTGCTGCAAGCCTTCTAAAGTACTGTACTCATGCTCAACACCTTCTACTTCTACCTCTACCACAGCTGCGCCAGGTAGAGAAGACAATAGAATGCGACGCAAAGCATTGCCGAGAGTATGACCAAAGCCACGCTCTAAAGGCTCAAGAATTACTTTTGCCGAGGTTCCGCTCGCCGCTTCGACCTTAATCGCTTGCGGAGTTAGAAACTCGTTTGCAGTACGCGTCATATTGCTACCTCAAGGATTATTTAGAATACAATTCTACAATCAAGCTTTCATTAATTTCAGCTGGTAGATCAGAACGATCCGGTGCAGACTTGAACGTACCTTCCATTTTGCCATGATCAATTTCGATCCAAGCTGGAAGACCACGTTGTGTTGCCAACTCAATTGCGCCTTTAATACGCAATTGTTGTTTTGCACCCTCATGAACTGCAATTACATCACCTGCTTTAACTTGGATAGACGCGATATTCACACGACGACCATTTAAAGTAATACTACGGTGACTTACAAGCTGACGAGCTTCTGCACGAGTAGAACCAAAGCCCATACGATACACAACGTTATCTAAGCGGCTTTCAAGCAACTTCAACAAGTTCTCACCTGTTGCGCCTTTAACACGAGCAGCTTCTTTATAGTAGTTACTAAATTGACGCTCTAACACACCGTACATGCGACGTACTTTTTGTTTTTCACGTAATTGTAGCGAATACTCAGATTGCTTGGCACGAGACTGACCATGTTGACCAGGTGCTTTCGCGTGTTTTTTAGTTTTGACGTCAAATGGTTTAACGCCAGATTTTAATTGCAGGTCTGTCCCTTCGCGGCGAGAGAGTTTGCATTTTGGACCAATATAACGAGCCATGAATGTTTCTCCTTACACGCGACGTTTTTTAGGTGGACGGCAACCGTTGTGAGGTATTGGTGTCACATCGGTAATGCTGTTAATCTTATAACCCACTGCACCTAATGCACGAACCGCAGACTCACGACCAGGACCAGGACCTTTTACAAGGACGTCCAAGTTTTTCAAACCGTAATCCAAAGCAGCTTTACCAGCAACTTCGGCCGCTACCTGAGCAGCAAACGGGGTTGATTTACGTGATCCACGGAAGCCTTGTCCACCAGAGGTAGCCCAAGCCAATGCATTACCTTGACGATCGGTAATCGTTACAATGGTGTTATTAAAAGACGCGTGAATGTGTGCAACACCTTCAGAGACGGTACGAGAGACCTTCTTGCGTGCGCGAGTATCTTTAGCCATCTTTTAGCTTCCAGAAATCTTACTTTTTAATCGGTTTGCGCGGACCTTTACGGGTACGTGCGTTAGTTTTGGTGCGTTGACCGCGGACAGGCAAGCTGCGACGATGACGAAGACCACGATAGCAGCCTAAATCCATTAAACGTTTAATGTTCATGGAAATTTCGCGACGAAGATCACCTTCGGTATGAACCTTAGCTACTTCTGCACGAATCGCATCAAGCTGAGCGTCATCAAGTTCACGAATTTTTGTTGTTGGTGCAATGTTTGCAGCAGCTAAGATATTCTTAGCAGTGAAACGACCAATACCAAAGATATACGTGAGAGAGATAACAGCATGCTTGTTATCCGGAATGTTTACACCGGCAATACGAGCCATTGACTTTTCTCCAACAAGGCAGTTGAGATAATCAACCGCCCCACAAAAATCTTGAGGGGCGGATATTAACCCAATTGACCTAATAAATCAACAGGTCTTTGATTATGATTAACCTTGACGCTGTTTATGACGAGGCTCTGCGCTACAAATTACGCGAATCACCCCATTACGACGGATAACTTTACAGCTACCGCAAATTTTTTTAACTGAAGCTTGAACTTTCATGATAAACCTCTATGTGCACTATCCTTTCGGATGAGCGGTCGATTTTCTCATCAATGACTGATTATCATATTGATGCGATGTTAAATGTGCCTGTAGCTGCGCCATAAAGTCCATCACAACAACTACCACGATTAACAATGACGTACCACCCAAATGAAAGGGTATTCCAAAAGAACTTTGTAAAATCATTGGCATCAAACACACAATGGTAATGTACATCGCACCGATAAATGTCAAACGATTAAGAATATGATCTAAATAACGAGCTGTCTGCTCACCTGGACGAATACCTGGAACATATGCACCGCTACGTTTAAGGTTTTCTGCAACTTCCTTTGGACTGAAGACCAGTGCCGTATAGAAATAACAGAAGAAGATAATTAACGCACCAAACAACACTAAATAAAGTGGCTGTCCAGGCGATAGTACCAACGCCAAATCTTGTAGCGAACTTTTTATAATTCCAGCATTAGGATCCGCACTCCCTACCCACTGTCCAATACTTGCTGGGAACAGCAATAAAGAACTTGCAAAAATTGCAGGGATCACACCAGCCATATTAATTTTTAATGGTAAATGTGTTTGTTGCGCCGTAAAAATACGACGACCTTGCTGTTTTTGTGCATAGTTAACTGGAACACGACGTTGCGCTTTTTCAATAAACACAATCGCTGCAAGCACCATAATAGACAAGACACCAAATACCAAAATGCCAATCAAACTGCTTTGACCATTTTCGATCGAAGAGAAAGTCTGCATTACAATATTTGGCAAGCCTGCCACAATACCTGCAAAGATAATCATGGAAATACCATTACCCACACCGCGTTCGGTAATTTGTTCACCCAACCACATTAGAAACATGGTTCCTGCAACCAAAGAGGTTACAGCGGGGATATAAAAAGCCAAACCTGATGTCAGTGTTATTCCCTGACTGATCAATCCAGCACACATACCGACAGCCTGAACAAGTGCTAAAAACAATGTCCCTTGTCGTGTATATTGGTTGATCTTGCGTTTACCTTGCTCACCCTCTTTTTTTAATGCTTCTAATGATGGCACAACAGAAGACATTAACTGCACAATGATCGATGCCGAAATATACGGCATGATCCCCAATGCAAGGATGGACATACGCTCTAATGCACCGCCCGAGAACATATTAAACAAACCAAGAATAGTCCCTTGATTGGCATTAAATAGTTGTTCAAGTGCGGCATTATTAATACCAGGTACAGGTATATGTGCTCCCAGCCTAAACACCAGCAATGCACCTATCAGGAACATTAGCCGTTGAATAATCTCACGATATTTCACATAAAAAGGTTGCCCTTTTTGCACATGAACGTGACCAGAAGAACTAGGAGACATAGACACAGACGATTACTCCTCGACTTTACCGCCAGCTGCTTCAATCGCAGCTTTCGCACCTTTAGTCAATGCAATACCTTGTACGGTAAATGCACGAGTAATCTCGCCAGAAAGTACAACACGTGCACGAAGTTGATCACGACGTACCACATTTGCAGCTTTCAAGGTTTCAAGGCTGATAATATCGCCTTCCACTTTATTCAGCTCAGACAAACGTACTTCAGCAGTTTTCAATGCGATTTGGCTAGTAAAACCAAATTTTGGTAAACGACGATAAATCGCTGTTTGACCACCTTCAAAGCCAGGGCGTACACCACCACTTTTACGTGATTTTTGACCTTTAACACCACGACCACCTGTCTTACCGACACCGGAACCAATACCACGTCCGACACGCAGATTATCGCGCTTTGCACCTTCAGCAGGTGCGAGTTCATTTAAACGCAGAGTCATGGCATTATTCCTCTACACTAACCATATAGTAGACTTTATTGATCATTCCACGGTTAGAAGGTGTATCTTGCACCTCAACTGTGTGACCAATGCGACGCAGACCTAAACCCTGTAAGCAAAGTTTATGATTCTTTAAACGATGCGCTGAAGATTTAGTCTGGGTAACTTGAATCGTTTTCATGATTGATTACCCTTGAATTTCTTCTACTGATTTACCACGTTTCGCAGCGACTTTCTCAGGAGAAGTCATATCACGCAAACCATTAAAGGTTGCGTTTACTACGTTAGCAGCATTCGTAGAACCATAACATTTAGCAAGTACGTTTTGTACACCAGCAGCTTCTAAAACAGCACGCATTGCGCCACCAGCAATTACACCGGTACCTTCAGAAGCAGGTTGCATATAAACACGACTTGCACCATGACGTGCATTCACAGGATGTTGTAAAGTTGTTCCTTTCAGATCAACTGTAATCATGTTACGACGTGCAGCTTCCAATGCTTTTTGAATAGCTGCTGGAACTTCACGCGCCTTACCACGACCAAAACCCACACGACCGTTACCATCACCTACCACAGTTAATGCTGTGAAAGAGAAAATACGACCACCTTTAACAACCTTGGCTACACGATCAACGGCAACCAGCTTTTCAACGAGACCTTCGTTTTGTTCAACTTTCGCCATGATTAGAACTCCAAGCCGCCTTCACGAGCAGCATCAGCCAAGGCTTTGATACGGCCATGAAATTTAAAACCAGAACGGTCAAATGCAACTTTAGTAACACCAGCTGCTTTGGCACGTTCAGCAATTAAAGCACCTACTTTCGTTGCTGCTTCTACATTACCTGTAGCACCAGAACGCAGGGCTGCATCCAAAGTTGAAGCTTGTGCTAAAACTTTGCCACCATCTGCTGAGATAACTTGTGCATAGATGTGACGCGGCGTGCGGTTTACACACAAACGAGTCGCACCCAATGCACGGATGTGCAAACGTGTGCTTTTGGCACGACGTAAACGGGATTGTTTCTTTTCGTTCATAAGAACCTCGCGCCTTATTTCTTCTTAGCTTCTTTACGAAGAATAACTTCATCCGAATAGCGAACACCTTTACCTTTATATGGTTCAGGAGAACGATATGCACGGATTTCCGCTGCCACTTGACCTAACAATTGTTTATTTGCTGATTTCAACACGATTTCAGTCGCAGTTGGTGTTTCAGCAGATACACCTTCAGGTAAAGCATAGTCGATCGGATGTGAATAGCCGAGGTTAAGGTTTACAACTGTACCTTTTACCGCAGCTTTATAACCAACACCAACCAATTGCAGCTTGCGTTCGAAGCCTTCACTAACACCTTTTACAAGGTTATTTAAAACAGCGCGAGCAGTACCAGCTTGCATCCAAGCATCTTTTGATTCAGATGTTGGAGCAATTTTAAGCTGGCCTTCTTCCTGTTTTAGCTCGACCAGCGCATGCAGGTTGAAAGACAATGTACCTTTACTGCCTTTCACTTCGACCTGCCGGCCGTTCTGAGTAACTGCTACACCATTTGGTACAGTTACTGGGGCTTTAGCCACACGAGACATGAGGAATCACCTATTAAGAAACAAAAGCAATAACTTCACCACCAACGCCAGCTGCGCGAGCTGCACGGTCAGTCATGATGCCTTTGCTTGTAGAAACAATTGCAATACCCAAACCTTGCTTAACGCTCGGTAAGTTATCTTTGCCACGATATTGGCGCAAACCTGGACGGCTTACACGTTTTACAGTTTCGATAACTGGTTTGCCTTCAAAATATTTTAAAGTTAAAGTCAAAGTTGCTTTGGTTTCTTCTTGAGAAACTGCCACATCAGAGATATAACCTTCTTGCTCTAATACGTTTGCAATTGCAACTTTTAGTTTAGAGCTTGGCATAGCAACAGTTGCTTTTTTTGCCATTTGTGCGTTACGAACACGAGTTAACATGTCGGCAACGGTATCTTGCATACTCATCTAGTCGCTCCTTACCAGCTTGCCTTCACAACGCCCGGTACATCACCTTGCATTACTGTTAAACGTAACATGTTACGGCTTAAACCGAACTTACGGAAGTAACCATGTGGACGACCAGTCAGACCACAGCGGTTACGAAGACGTACAGGAGATGCATTACGTGGCAATGCTTGTAATTTTAACATCGCTTCAAAACGCTCTTCTTCAGATGCACTTACGTTTGCAATAACAGCTTTTAATTCAGCACGTTTTGCAGCGTATTTGGCAACTGTTTTTTCGCGTTTTAATTCGCGATTAATCATACCTTTCTTAGCCATATCGACCTCTTATTTGAACGGGAAGCCGAATGCACGGATAAGCGCACGGCCTTCGTCATCGGTGCGAGCAGTCGTAGTAATGGTGATATCCAAACCACGAATACGATCAATCTTATCAAAATCGATTTCAGGGAAAACGATTTGCTCTTTCAAGCCCATTGAGTAGTTACCACGACCATCAAATGATTTCGCAGAAAAACCGCGGAAGTCACGAATACGTGGAATTGCAATAGAGATCAAACGGTCTAAGAATTCGTACATTTGGTCGCCACGTAAAGTTACTTTACAACCAATTGGCCAACCATCACGGATTTTAAAACCTGCGATTGATTTACGTGCAAGCGTAACCACTGGTTTTTGACCAGCAATTAGTGTCATATCGGCAACAGCACCATCTAACAATTTCTTATCAGTTGCAGCTGCACCAACACCCATGTTCAGGGTAATTTTTGTAATGCGAGGAATTTCCATCACATTCTTAAGGCCAAGCTCTTGTTGAAGCTTCGCTTTAAGTTCTTCATTATAACGTGTTTTAAGTCTGGCCATCGCCGTATCAACCTATTACTTCGCTACCGCCACTGATTCACCATTTGATTTATAAACACGAGTTTTCGTGCCTTCTGCATCAACTTGGTAACCAACACGGTCAGCCTTTTGGGTTGTAGCATTAAAAACTGCCACGTTTGAGATATGAAGCGAAGCTTCCTGAGTAACAATACCGCCTTCAGCGCCAGTTACACGATTCGGCTTTTGATGCTTCTTCACTAAGTTAAGGCCTTCAACCTTAACACGGTCTTCAGAAACTGACAGAACAGTACCCTGTTTGCCTTTTTCTTTACCTGCGATCACAATTACTTGATCGCCTTTTTTAATCTTCGCCATGATTGCCTCTTATAGAACTTCTGGAGCCAATGAAATGATTTTCATGAACTGCTCAGTACGAAGTTCACGAGTCACTGGTCCGAAAATACGAGTCGCAATCGGAGCTTTATTGTTGTTCAAAATAACAGCAGCATTATCATCAAAACGGATCACAGAACCATCTGGACGACGAATACCGAATTTGGTACGAACAACAACAGCATTCATTACGTCACCCTTTTTAACACGGCCACGTGGAATTGCTTCTTTTACTGTAACTTTAATAATATCGCCAACAGAAGCATAACGACGATGTGAGCCACCTAGTACTTTGATACATTGTACACGGCGGGCACCACTGTTGTCTGCTACGTCGAGCATACTTTCGGTTTGAATCATTGCCCTACTCCAAAACCGAGCATCATCGGCCCATTCGAAAGGCGTAAATCCTACTCGAAATTTACCGATGATGCAACAAGAACGTTGAATTACTCAGTAGCTGCTTCAACCACTTCCACTAAAGTCCAAGCTTTAGTTTTAGAAATTGGGCGGCTTTCTTTGATGGTTACAACGTCACCAGTTTTGGCAGTGTTGTTCTCATCATGAGCATGTAACTTAGTTGAACGGCGGATTGATTTGCCATACAACGGGTGTTGAACACGACGTTCAATCAGAACAACAATAGATTTGTCCATTTTGTCGCTAACAACTTTACCCGTTAATGTGCGGACTGTTTGTTCACTCATTGTCCGTTCCCCTGTTTTTCGGTAAGGAGTGTCTTGATGCGAGCAATTGCTTTACGAGCAATTTGCACTTCGTGCGTTTTGCCCAATTGGCCAGTTGCTTTCGCCATGCGAAGACGGAATTGGTTAAGCTGTTGCTCATCAAGCAAAGCTTTCAATTCTTCTACCGATTTTTCACGTAGATCTTTAGTTTTCATTACATTACCGTCCGAGTCACGATAGTGGTTTTAAACGGAAGTTTAGCAGCGGCCAAAGTGAATGCTTCACGCGCCAACTCTTCGCTTACACCTTCCATTTCGTACAGGATCTTACCTGGCTTGATTTGGCAAACCCAGTATTCCACACTACCTTTACCTTTACCCATACGCACTTCAAGAGGTTTCTGAGTAATTGGCTTGTCCGGGAATACACGGATAAATATCTTGCCACCACGCTTTACACGACGGCTAATGGTACGACGTGCAGCTTCAATTTGACGCGCTGTCATTTGACCACGCTCAATCGATTTAAGTGCAATTGTACCAAAAGATACTGTGCTACCACGATGCGCCAGACCTGTGTTACGGCCTTTATGCATCTTACGGAATTTAGTACGTTTAGGTTGCAACATGGATTATTCTCCCTTGTCTGCAGCACGGTCATTACGACGTCCACGACGCTCCTGACCTTCACCACGACCACGACCACGTTTAGCTGGACGTTCTTCGCTCGGAGCAGGGTTCATGACTTGTTTCATGCCACCTAGAATCTCACCGCGGAAAATCCATACTTTCACGCCGATCGTACCGTAAGTTGTTTCTGCACGTACAGTTGCATAGTCGATGTCGGCACGAAGTGTATGCAAAGGTACACGCCCTTCACGATACCATTCAGTACGCGCAATCTCTGCACCACCTAAACGACCAGAAACTTCAACTTTGATACCTTTTGCGCCAGCGCGCATGGTGTTTTGTACCGCACGCTTCATCGCACGACGGAACATTACGCGTTTTTCCAGTTGTGAAGCAATCGCTTCTGCAACCAAACGTGCGTCCAAGTCAGGGCGATCAATTTCGTTGATACTTACTTGCGCTGGCACACCCATAATTTGGGTAAGTTCACGCTGTAATTTCTCAATATCTTCGCCTTTTTTACCGATGACGATACCTGGACGAGCAGTGCTAATTGTTACCTTAGCAGCACCAGTAGGACGTTCGATAAGAATATTGCTAACCATCGCGCTCTTAAGTTTTTTAGTTAAAAACTCACGAACTTGAAGATCTTTAAGCAAATAATCAGCGTATTGTTTCGGATTCGCATACCAGTTAGCATTATGACGTTTCACAACACCTAGGCGGATACCGATTGGATGAACCTTCTGACCCATATCAAACCCCTACCTTAACAGTGATGTGACAAGTACGCTTAGTGATACGATCCGCACGACCTTTTGCACGAGGCATGATACGTTTCAGGCTCGCACCTTCATCTACAAAAATTGTAGATACTTTAAGGTCATCAACATCTAAGCTGTTATTGTGTTCAGCATTGGCGATTGCAGATTCTAATGCTTTTTTAACCAGCACAGCCGCTTTCTTATTGCTGAAGTTTAAAATGTCTAGCGCGCGCGCAACTGACTTACCACGGATAAGATCAGCAACTAAACGTGCTTTTTGTGCCGAGATGGCGGCACCGCGTAATTTTGCAGTTACTTCCATTATTAGCACCTTAACGTTTAGATTTCTTGTCAACACCGTGACCACGATAGGTACGAGTTGGCGCGAATTCACCGAGTTTATGACCAACCATATGTTCAGATACAATCACTGGAACATGGTTACGACCATTGTGAACAGAAATTGTTAAACCAACAAAATCTGGGAGGATCATCGAACGACGAGACCAAGTTTTAATCGGCTTGCGAGAATTACTAGCAACAGCCGCTTCAATCTTAGCGAACAAGTGCGCATCGACGAATGGGCCTTTTTTCAGAGAACGAGGCATTGTCAGATTCCTTTACTTGTTACTTAACGCGACGATCGCGAATAATCATCTTAGTCGTACGCTTATTGGTACGTGTTTTGTACCCTTTCGCTTTTTGACCCCATGGGCTTACAGGTTGAATACCTTTATTACGCCCTTCACCACCACCATGTGGGTGATCAACTGGGTTCATCGCCATACCACGAACGGTAGGACGAACACCACGCCAGCGCGCAGCACCAGCTTTACCCAGTGAACGAAGGTTGCTTTCTTGGTTAGAAACTTCACCAATTACAGCACGGCATTCAACATGCACTTTACGCATTTCGCCTGAACGTAAACGAACAATTGCATATGAGCCATCACGACCTAGCAATTGAACAGAAGTACCAGCAGAACGTGCTAATTGCGCGCCTTTACCGATTTTAAGTTCAAGGTTATGTAAAGTGGAACCTAATGGCATGTTACGAAGTGGCAAACAGTTACCTGTACGAATTGGTGCATCGTTACCAGATTGAACTGTATCGCCAGCACGCAAACCTTTAGGTGCGATGATATAGCGACGCTCGCCATCAGCATACTTAAGTAAAGCAATGTGAGCTGTACGGTTTGGATCGTATTCGATACGTTCTACAACCGCTGGGATACCATCTTTATTACGTTTAAAGTCAACAATACGATACTGTTGTTTATGACCACCACCAACGTGACGAGTCGTGATGTGGCCGTTGTTATTACGACCACCAGTACGTTTTTTGGCTTCTGTCAACGCTGCAAAAGGCTTGCCTTTGTGAAGGTGGCTATGAACCACTTTCTCTACAAAGCGACGCCCAGGAGACGTTGGCTTACATTTTTGAATTGGCATAATTTTCGTCCTTATTCCGCTGTCGTGCTTGTTGTATCAGCAGCGGTATCGCCCAAGTCAGCCATCTCTACATCTTGGCCAGCTTTCAGGGTGACGTATGCTTTTTTAACATCAGAACGACGTCCTAATGTCTTACCAAAGCGTTTAGATTTACCTTTAGTGATTGTCGTATTTACTTTAACAACTTCAACACCAAATAGTTTTTCAACCGCTTTTTTAACTTCAAGTTTAGTTGCATTAATATCAACTTTGAACACTTGAACACCAGCAGTCTCGCCTAAAACTTGTGCTTTTTCTGAGAATACAGGCCCTTTAAGGATTTGATAGATACGTTCGTTGTTCATCCGAGTTCTACCTCAATTTTCTTAGCAGCAGCAACAGACATGACAACTTTATCAAACGCAATCAAACTTACAGGATCGATTGCAGTTGCATCTACCACATCTACATGCGGAAGGTTACGCGCTGCAAGGTATAGATTCTCATCTACAGCATCTGTTACGATCAATGCACGAGTTGCATTCAGGTCATTCAGTTTTGCAAGCAATTCTTTGGTTTTTGGTGCAGATACTTGAATATCTTCAACCAACACCAGACGATCTTGGCGAACAAGTTCAGCCAGAATACATTGCATTGCACCGCGATACATCTTACGGTTAACTTTTTGAGACCAATCTTGTGGACGGGCAGCAAATGTTTTACCACCACCAACCCAGATCGGGCTACGAATAGAACCAGCACGAGCACGGCCAGTACCTTTTTGACGGAAAGGTTTTTTACCGCCACCAGATACATCACCACGTGACTTTTGTGCACGAGAACCTTGACGACCACCAGCTAAATAAGCTGTAACAACTTGGTGTACAAGTGCTTCGTTAAACTCACGACCGAAAGCAACTTCTGACAATTCAACCGCAGAGCCGGAAACAGTTTTTAAATTCACGTTATTTCCCCTCAGGCCTTGATGGTAGGACGTACAATTACGTCACCGCCAGTTGCACCAGGAATAGCACCTTTAATAACCAGAACAGAACGTTCTGCATCAATAGATACAATTTCAAGACCTTGCACAGTTACGCGTTCAGCACCTAAGTGACCAGGCATTTTTTTGCCTTTGAACACGCGACCAGGTGTCTGGTTTTGACCTGTAGAACCGATTACACGGTGAGATACAGAGTTACCATGCGTAGCATCTTGCGTACGGAAATTCCAACGCTTCACACCACCCTGAAAACCTTTACCTTTTGATTGACCAGTTACGTCAACAACTTGACCAACTGCGAACAAATCAACACCGATCGTACCACCAATTTCACGACCTTCAAGTTCCGCTTCATTTACACGAAACTCTTTCACTAAACGACCAGCAGCAACTCCAGCTTTAGCAAAATGACCTTTTTGTGCACCTGTTACGCGAGATTCGCGACGTTCACCTGTGGTCACTTGAATTGCTTGATAACCATCAGTCTCAAGTGTTTTGATTTGTGTAATACGGTTTGGATCGACTTCGATCACTGTGACTGGCACAGAGACGCCGGCTTCTGTGAAAATGCGGGTCATACCGCACTTGCGACCGACTAGACCAATAGCCATATGTGTAAACCTCTTAAAATACAGCTGACTAAATCTTTTTGGGATTTAATCATCCGACAAGCCTTATCCCAATGCGATCTGAACGTCAACACCCGCTGCAAGATCCAACTTCATTAATGCATCAACAGTTTTGTCTGTTGGTTGCACGATGTCGATCAAACGCTTATAAGTGCGAATTTCGTACTGATCACGCGCATCTTTATTCACGTGAGGTGAAGTTAAAACGTTAAAGCGTTCGATGCGAGTAGGCATCGGAATAGGACCACACACTTGTGCGCCTGTACGCTTAGCCGTTTCTACGATCTCTTGAGCAGATTGATCAATTAAGCGATGATCAAAAGACTTAAGACGGATACGGATTCTCTGGTTAGACATACCAGTAAACTCCAAGCTTAAAATATAAAGAATCACCCATGACGCACCTCACCTATTGGCAAGTGTCAAGGGCAGTGAAAATCACTAAGGTCATGATCGATGCCACGACTGTCACGATTCATCCACACCAACCATTTTGGTTGAATATTGTGTGCGATGACCTTCTTAAATTAAAAAGGTCGCTTATTATAGCGACCATTGCATACTAAAGCAACTACCGAAATCGAATATTATTTATTCGACTCATTATTTTTTCCATTTTATTATCCATGGGCTACCCACTTTAAATCATCTTCGATATTTTCTTGCATATCACTTTGATTTGTCAAAACATAATCTATAGCACGATTTAAAATATCATTGCCCATCTTGTAACGATATGCTTCTATTGGCAGGGTTGCCAATGTTAACTCATCTTTAAGTTTTGCATTCTGTCCGGTGAATCTTAATATCTCCTCATCATCTTCTAAAAATAAGTTAAGTGCATTTGGCGTAATTTCCGGATGAAACTGGAATCCAATAATATTGCGCCCAATTTGATACGCTTGATTGACACACTCCTCATTACTGGCCAGTAAAATTGCGCCTTTGGGTAAACTAAAACTTTCACCATGCCATTGCATAATTTCAAATGTTTTTGGCAATTTAAAACATTGCTCTGGATAAGGATCAACTGCGAAAACTTGTGTCCAACCAATTTCTTTTTCTGGATTGTGTGACACTTTTGCCCCTAAAGCATTGGCAATCATTTGTCCGCCCAGACATAAGCCAATGACAGGTTTGCCCAAAGCAATAAATCGCCTCAGCCATCTTTTTTCAGTTACCAGCCATGGATACATCGCTTCATCATTGACACTCATCGTGCCACCCATAATAATGAGCAAATCAATATCCTCGACGTGGGGCAAAGCCTCAATATCTAGTTTCTGTTCCGGCGGCAAGGCAAAAAATTCTGTCGCTGTGATGTGTGCTTTATGTTCACGTAAATAATGTTCACAACTGCCGAATCCTTCACCTGCGATATGCTGAAAATAATGCACTCTAAGATGCGGTTTCATTGTAATCTTCCGTTTATAATTCAGTTTACAAAAGGATTGCAAAATTGAAGCCAACTCACGTTTTTCTTTTAGAAAAATATTGTTTAATAACATTATGAAATAATCTATTGACATGGTTTTACAATGCCCAAAACTTCTTTGCAAAAACAAACACTTTTTAGTCAGCCGATTCGTCAGGCACCGCAATATATTTCCACGGTCCAAGCACCGGTTTATCGGGCATCAACCATTATTTTCAAAAACACCGATGCCCTCACCCAACGCCACTGGACAGATGATTATGATTATAGCTATGGTACCCATGGCACACCGACCACTTATACGCTGGCCGATCAAATTGCTTTATTAGAAGGCGCAGATCACTGTTTACTGGCACCCAGTGGTTTATCAGCCATCAATCTGGTCAATAGTGCCTTACTCAATTCGGGTGATGAAGTCTGGATTCCGGATAATATCTACGATCCCAATCAGGCACACTTAAGTTCACTAAGTAAAAAATATGGTATTGTTTTAAAAATCTATTCAACCACCGATATCAATAGCATTCAATTTGGCGATAAAGCCAAACTGATCTGGATTGAAGCCGCAGGTTCGGTCACCCTTGAATTTCCTGATATCATTGGTATCCTTAAAAAAGCACAAGTACATCAGGTTCTCACTGCATTGGATAACACATGGGGCGCCGGTCTGGCATTTTGTGCATTTGATATTGGTGATGATCATCTTGCTGTAGATATTAGCGTACATGCATTGACCAAGTATCCAAGTGGTGGCGGTGATATATTAATGGGCAGTATCTGCACCAAAAACAGAACCTTACACCAACAGCTTCTACATATGCATGCATTACAGGGCATTTCGGTGTCTGGTGATGATGTGGCGCAGATTAATCGCAGCCTGCCCAGTATGGCACTACGCTATCGACAGCACCAAAACAATACACAAATAATTCTCACTTACCTTGTGGCCTGCACCGAATTTGCACAGATTCTACATCCCGCACTAAGTAATCATGCAGGTCATGCGTATTGGCAACACATTTGTAAAGATGGGCAAGGTGCCGGTTTGGTCAGTGTGATTTTTAAAACAGAATACGATTTGAAAAAAATTCAGCAATTTTGCAACGCTTTAAAGTTATTCCGTTTAGGATTTAGCTGGGGCGGACCAACCAGTCTGGTGATGTATTACAATCTCAAAGATATGCGTCAATGCTCAACCGCTCATCTGGCTGACGGCTGGCTGGTACGTTTTTGTATCGGTCTGGAATCCCCGGAGGATTTAATTGAGGATATTCAACAAGCCCTTGCCCAGCTTTAAGTTTTAAGCAGTTTTTTTATCCATGTGCATGGAATAAGCTAAAACTTTGCAGTATGTTATAAACACATCAAAACAGGCTTTGAGGATTTTATGGGAACACCACTCGTTATTGCCAAACAAAGTACCGATACCACAAAAGAAATAGTTTTATATTCTCAGCTTGCCAACCGTCACGGTTTGATTGCAGGGGCAACGGGAACAGGTAAAACCGTCACCTTAAAGGTACTGGCCGAAAATTTCTCCCGTATCGGTGTTCCCGTATTTCTTGCGGATGCCAAAGGTGATGTTTCCAGCATTGCCAAAGCCGGAAGCAGTAATGCAAAATTTGAAGAACGGCTAAAAATGCTCAACATTGATAGCATTCCTTTTGCTGCATCATCTGTGACCTTTTGGGATTTATTTGGTGAACAAGGTCATCCGATTCGCACCACTGTTTCAGAGATCGGTCCTTTATTGTTAGCCCGTATCCTCAATTTAAATGATACACAAGAAGGCGTATTGTCCGCTGTATTTCGTGTTGCTGATGATCAGGGACTATTGCTGATTGACTTTAAAGATTTAAAGGCCATGATCAGCTATGTGAGTGAAAATGCAGCCAGTCTAAAAAATGAATATGGCAATTTATCACCTGCCAGTCTCGGTGCGATTCAACGTAATTTATTGGCACTGGCCGATCAGGGCGGCGAAAAGTTTTTTGGTGAGCCAAGCCTGGATATTCTGGATTTCTTACAGACTGACAGCAACGGACATGGTTATATTAATTTGCTTGCTGCCGACAAACTGATGAACACGCCAAAACTCTATGCCACCTTCCTGTTATGGATGCTGTCAGAATTATTTGAAAAGTTACCTGAAGTGGGTGATCTGGATAAACCCAAACTGGTATTTTTCTTTGATGAAGCGCATTTACTGTTTGATAATGCCAGCCCTGCCTTGCAACAGAAAATTGAACAGGTCGTGCGCCTGATTCGCTCCAAAGGTGTAGGAATTTATTTTGTCACCCAGAATCCGTTGGATTTACCGGAAAGTGTGCTTGGACAACTGGGAAATCGGGTACAGCATGCTTTACGGGCATTTACACCTAAAGATCAGAAAGCGGTTAAAACCGCAGCAGACACATTCCGCGCCAATCCTAATTTTAATGTGGCAGAAGTCATTACCCAACTTGCCGTTGGGGAAGCATTAATCAGTTGTCTTGATGAACAAGGGACACCGCAAATTGTTGAACGTGGCTGGGTGATGCCCCCCTACTCGTCATTTACACCTTTGACACCGGAAGAACGTCAAGCGTTGATGCAGCAAAGTATTGTTGCCGGCGTCTATGAAAATGAAGTTGATCGCGACAGTGCCTACGAAATGTTGCAACGCAAGGTCAGCGAAAGTGAACAACAAAAACAGGCAGATGCACAAGCTGCCCAGCAAGCCAAAGAACAGGAAGCCTTGGCAAAACAACAAGCCAAGGAGCAAGAACGTCTGGCTAGAGAACAGCAGAAGCAGGCAGATAAAGCTCAGAAAGACCGTGAAAAACTGACACAAGATCTGGTCGGTACCTTTGCCAAAAGTGCTGCACGTTCTTTAGGTGGAAAAACAGGCCAAACCTTGGTTCGTGGAATTTTAGGTTCTCTGTTTGGTAAACGTTAGGACATCCTTATGCAATTTAATCAAATTCAGAATGCTTTACAGCATGATGAAATTTTACAGGCACTTGCTGCACAACGTGAAGTCAGTTGGGAAAATCCGCATGTGGTCAGCTTTGACCAAGCGCAACATGATACAACGCTCAATCGCTCAGATATTGAAGATGCAGCACAGCGGTTACAACGTTTTGCACCCTATATTGCGCTTAAATTCCCTGAAACTGCAACATCACAGGGTTTAATCGAATCCGAACTGGTGCCAATACCAAACTTTGCCAGAACCATGGCGGAAGCATTTCAAGTTGACATCACACCAATACTTTATCTAAAAAAAGACAGTCATCTCCCGATTTCAGGCTCGGTCAAAGCCCGTGGCGGCATTTATGAAGTGCTTTATCGCGCCGAACAACTGGCATTACAACAGCATAAAATTACGCTTGAAGATTCTTATCTTAAACTTGCCGAACCCGAATTACAGGCATTTTTTGCACAATATAAAATTGCTGTCGCCTCTACCGGGAATCTAGGTTTATCCATTGGCATTATGGCAGCCACACTAGGCTTCCAGTGTAGTGTACATATGTCACATGATGCCAAACAATGGAAAAAAGACAAATTACGCAGTATGGGCGTGAATGTTATTGAGCATCAAGGCGATTATGGACAGGCAATCTTACAGGGACGACATGAAGCCGATGCCGATCCACAGTGCTATTTTATTGATGATGAAAACTCGCAATCGCTTTTTCTCGGTTATGCAGTTGCTGGTCAGCGTTTAAAACAGCAACTCGAACAACAGCATATTATTGTCGATGCTGAACATCCTTTATTTGTCTATTTACCTTGCGGGGTTGGTGGCGCACCAGGTGGTATTACATTTGGTTTAAAACATGCTTTTGGTGATCATGTTAAATGTATTTTTGCCGAACCGACCAATTCGCCTTGTATGTTCCTCGGTATGTACACTGGTTTACATCATGATATCTCGGTACAAGACATTGGATTAACTAATCTGACCATTGCTGATGGGCTGGCAGTGGGTCGTGCTTCTGGTTTTGTTGGACATGCCTTGGCACGTAGCATTGATTTTCTTTACAGCCTTTCCGATGATGAAATGTTGCATTGGTTACGACAACTATATAAGACTGAAAATATCATTCTGGAACCTTCTGCGCTCGCAGGCAGTGTCGGTTTTGCCCGCTTACAACAGCAAGGATTGCTTAAAAATATTACGGCACAGCAATTTGCACAGGGAATCCATATTGTTTGGGCAACCGGTGGTGGCATGCTGCCCAAAGAGGAAATCGAAAAGCTTTTATAGTTTTTTTGATGTCGCCAATGATGGGTCCATTGGCGATTGAAGATTTGATTTTAGATTGTCATAGAATCATTACAGCGATCATTGATAAACATCAATCAAGACATGCGTAATTTAATAGGTTTTCTACTATTTTAAGACAAAACCAATTAAACAACACTTTCCCGTTGTTTTAACATATTCAAAGCGACATCTATGATCATGTCTTCCTGACCACCAACCATACGCCGTTTACCTAGCTCTACCAAAATGTCGAATGCGGATAAATCATATTTTTTTGCGGCAGCCTCAGTATGTCGCAAAAAACTTGAATACACGCCAGCATAGCCTAGTGCCAAAGTTTCTCGATCTACTCGAACAGGACGCTCCTGTAATGGTCTGACAATGTCTTCCGCGGCATCAATTAATCGTTTTACATCACATCCATGGTTTAAACCCATACGTTCTACTGCTGCAATAAATACTTCTAGAGGCGCATTCCCAGCGCCAGCCCCCATACCTGCCAAACTAGCATCAATACGATTACAGCCATGTTCTAAAGCAACAATACTGTTGGCAACCCCCAAACTTAGATTATGGTGAGCATGCATTCCTGTTTCAGTTTCAGGTTTTAAAACATCCTTCATGGCCTTAAAACGATCTGCAATGTCATACATATTCATGGCACCGCCAGAATCGACAATATAAACACACTGCGCACCATAACTTTCCATAAGACGACCTTGTTCTGCCAATTTCTCGGGCGAATTCATGTGGCTCATCATCAAAAAGCCAACCGTATCCATTCCTAATTCACGTGCATACTCAATATGCTGGCGAGACACATCTGCTTCGGTACAATGTGTTGCTACTCGAACGATGCGAGCACCTGCATCATAGGCGGCCTTTAAATCATGTACTGTACCAATACCTGGTAATAATAGGGTTGCGACTTTGGCATGCTTGACTTCACTCGCCACCGCCTCAATCCACTCCAAATCAGTATGTGCTCCAAAACCATAGTTAAAACTAGAACCTTGTAAACCATCACCATGTGCAACCTCAATACTATCTACACCAGCCTCGTCCAGCGCACGAGCAATTGCTCTGACCTGTGGTAGCGTATATTGATGGCGAATCGCATGCATTCCATCACGCAAAGTGACATCTGAAACATAAATTTTCCGTTCCTTGTCTAACATTCTGATCTCCTTATGCAATCTTTTTATTTAAATGAATTTCTGCAAAACGCTCAGCAGCAGCTAAAGCTGCACTGGTCATAATATCTAAATTACCAGCATAAGCAGGTAGATAATGGGCAGCGCCTTCCACTTCCAAGAAAATAGAGACTTTTAAACCTGGCAGCTTTCCAATACCCGGAATATTTAAAGGATGATTGGCATCAAATTCTTCAAACTGTACTTGCTGTTTTAAGCGATAACCGGGTACATATGCATTTACAGCATTGGCCATCTCTTGAATTGATGCTTGAATAGCATCTTGATTTGCTCCAGCTTCAACCAGACAATAAACCGTATCACGCATGATTAAGGGGGGTTCAGCTGGATTCATAATAATAATCGCTTTACCCTTTTGCGCACCTCCAACTTCCTCAATCGCTTTTGAAGTGGTTTCCGTAAACTCATCAATATTTGCCCGTGTACCTGGTCCGGCAGACTTACTGGCAATTGAGGCAATAATCTCTGCATAATGTACTTTTGCTATTCTTGATACTGCGTGTACCATGGGAATAGTGGCTTGACCACCACATGTCACCATATTGATATTTGAAGCGTCCAAATGTTCATCCAGATTCACAACCGGAACGACATAAGGACCTATCGCTGCGGGGGTCAAATCAATCACTTGAATGCCATATTGTTGTAGAACTTGATTATGATGAGTATGTGCACCTGCTGAAGTTGCATCAAAGACAATTTTTATTTCTTTAAAACATGAAAGTTTTAATAATCCTTCCACACTGTCGGCAGTGGTTTCAAAGCCAAAACGCGCTGCTCTAGCTAAACCATCTGACTTTGGATCCACGCCAACCATTGCACCAACTTGCAAATATTGAGAGTTACGCATGATTTTAATCATCAAGTCAGTTCCAATATTTCCCGATCCAATAATTGCACATTTAATTCTTTCCATGATCATTTCGTCCTATTTTCCAAATAAAGCAGTAACAGTGCCAAAACCGTCAATATTCACAATAAATTCATCATCGGGCTTAACCACCACCATTGGTCCTAATGCTCCGGTCAATACAATATCTCCTGCCAGTAATGGACGACCTCGACGAACCATTTCATCCGCCAACCAAATCGCAGCATTTAGCGGATTCGCAAGACAAGCCCGTCCTTCTCCCTGCGAGACGAGTTCATCTTTCCGATGCATTTGCATCCTGCAATTTACTAAATCCAAGTGATCTAATTTGACGGGACGTGACCCCAATACAAATGCGGCAGAAGAAGCATTATCTGCCACCGTATCAATCAAACTGATCTTCCAGTTTTCAATACGACTATCCACAATTTCTATGGCAGGCAAGGCATAAGCAGTTGCAGAAATAATATCGGCATAGGTGTGGGTTGTTTGGGTAAGATCTTGTTGTAAAACCAATGCAATTTCCGCCTCAACTTTAGGCTGTATAAAACGATTAAATGGAATCGCTTCGCCATCACCATATGCCATATCAGCAAACAACATTCCAAAGTCAGGTTGATCTACCCCCAATTGAACTTGCACAACTTTTGAGGTTAAGCCAATCTTGCGCCCCACCAATTTTCGTCCTTTTGCTAAGCCTTGCTGCGTATTTATATCTTGCACGGCATAAGCAAAATCTACATTTGAAGTGTTCTCATCTAATCGCATACGAATAGGCTCTATCGCAACACGGGTTGATTCGGCCTGACTTAAAGACTTTGCAATGGATTGCATTAAATTTTCTATTTGCATTTGTTCTCTTCCTTCAAAAATATGTGCCTAACTCATGCAAATTCACGACTTGGCGGTTTCTGTTAAACTTGCCAATGATTGCTTATTAGTAATAATTTTTTTGATCGCTCTCATTTTCTTAGCAGCATTTACAGTAATGCCTGCAACAACGATGTCATCTTTCAATCCATACGCAATAAATGAGGAGGTATTTTTTAAATCGTCCATCTCACTGATTTTCCAATCCTTGGCAGTCATATCACCAGCACACTGGATATTAAAATTCAACTGGTCTGTCCAAAACCAAGGGGGATTCGCTTTAGGCGGCATAATTGTCATCACATGCCGGGCAAAAATTCCTGCTTGAAGATTTGCATTTTCCCAAGTCTCGACACGTAAATATTCACCATTTTCGCGTAGTTGCGTTGCAACATCCCCTGCTGCATAGATATCTGGATCCGAAGTTTGGCAGTTTTCATTTACTTTTATTGCACATTCAATATCTAAACCAGCGTCGAATGCCAACCTGGTATTAGGGATCACACCAATACCGTAGATAATTGCATCCGCTTCTAGCTCTTCTTGATGATTGAGTTGCACAACAACACGTTCACCCTCTAACCGTGAATGTGTAATTTGAGTTTCAAGTCGAATATCAACACCTGCTTGTCGATGCTGTGCAAGGAGGAAATCACTTAAAATATTCGGTACACAACGCCTCATTAATGTTGAACCTGATTCAATCAAAGTAACTTTTGTGCCTTTAGCCCTTGCTGATGAAGCCAATTCAAGGCCAATAACGCCGCCTCCGATTAAAATTACATGGCGATTCGGCTGCAAAACCTGAATGAGTGCTTGAGCATCTTCCAGATTACGAAGGGTATAAACATGTTTACCCAATGCATCTATCATTGGTAAACGTCGTGGCGAGGCACCTGTTGCGATTAACAACTTGTCATAATAAATATGTTCTCCGCTTTCCAGTTCTACAGAATGTGCCTCCCGATTAAGCTTTTTAACCTTGCTGTTCAAAATCACTGTGACATCCAGTTCTTGAAGCTTTTGCTTAGATAAAATCTCAACCTTAGTTTCATCCGGTTTTAAAATCACATCTTTCGATAGTGGTGGTCTTTCATAAGGCAGGTGAGCCTCATCACCAATCAAAATAATCTTGCCAGTATATTGATGATGTCGAAGTTCCAAAATTGCACTGGCTCCGGCCTGACCTGCACCAATAATAGCAATCGTATTTGTCGTCATATGTATAATCCTTTATTCTGGAACTCCGCTGATACGATACTGAAACCTGCAATCCATTCACTGATTGCTTCATAACAGTGAATTTCCATTTCATATTCACCCAGTGTTTGCATTGTCGCCAACGCCGCAATCCAGCAACGCACTTCTTGTCCGCCACGTCCGCCTTGTTCTCGAATGTCCTCTTCTGTCATTTTTAACAGCGTATCAAAATCAGCTTTTTTAAATAATTCGAGTAAATTCTTGTCCCATTGTGAATTAAGCGGTACTGCTACAGATTTATCACCTGAAGCCAGCTTTTGGCCCACGGCAATCACTTTGGATTGACGTATATTTCTTGATTCAGGACTTGGATTGCGACCAGCGATTAAAAATTCCTCCATCTCAGGTGGAACAGAACCAATTTGAGGTGTGGGTGGATCATGTGAAAGGCCGCCAGTCCCTAGAATTAAAATCCGTTCGTTTTCCAATTTTAAAGTTTTTAAAAATTGACCCACCGCTTTTCCTAATTGAATCGTTCTTTGTACTGTAGGTAACGGAACAGCAGCTGAATTAATAAAAATTGGAATCGTGGCATAACGATTTAATTGACCATCACATAAAAAATGTAATGGTTGAGTGACACCATGATCAGCTTGCATACGGTAAGAATAGGCAATATCGATACCATCATCTAAAACAGAACGAATAAGCAACTTTGCAGTATCTTCAGGAACGTTTATCTCACCTGGTCCATAATTCCAATCCCCTGCCGCTGTCGCCCTTATCCCGACACAGAAGCTGGGCATTAAGTCATAAAAAAAACCATTAAAATGATCAGGGCCATACGC
Organism: Acinetobacter puyangensis; assembly: GCF_900096995.1. Classification (GTDB taxonomy): domain Bacteria; phylum Pseudomonadota; class Gammaproteobacteria; order Pseudomonadales; family Moraxellaceae; genus Acinetobacter; species Acinetobacter puyangensis. The sequence continues at coordinate 195,981 of NZ_OANT01000001.1, read as the reverse complement.
AATAATAAGCGTTGGATCATATTCCTTAACCTTTTCAGCCAATTGTTTAAAGGTATCACGAACATTCTTTTCTTGCGTCTGATCTTGTGGAGAAGCAAATTCCATTAATGGACTATGTGAAGCACATATTAGTTTGACAGCCATAATCGATCCTTCTTTTAAGCTTTTAAATTTTTAATAATGAAATAATTCTGCTCGTGGTTGTCTTAATCCACGGATGCCTAATCCACAATCAGCATTAATGAGCACACCACTTAAAGGCCGATTATTTTGACGCGAAGCTAATAAGACATACGCACCCGTCATATCTTCTGGTTCCGGAAGAAAATTTAACGGCATTCCCCTCGCAATTTTTTCAGGATCTCTGGCATCCAGAAGTCCTAAATTCTCCTGCCCTAAAGATGCTGCACCTTTGATGTTGACGTTCATGCCAGAAGGTGCAACAGCATTTACACGGACCTTAGGTGCAAGCTCATAAGCCAGTTCTTTCATAATTCCTACGCCAGCATGCTTGGACGCCGTGTAAATTGGTCCGCCACCTGCCGAGTAAAGTGCAGCATTTGATAACGTCAAAATAATTGAACCTTCAGATTTCATTAACTCATTGAGGGCAGCTTTGGCACCTAGAATAAAAGCTTTGCTATTAATTCCCATGATTTCATCAAATGCTTGATCCAGTTGTTCACCTGACATATTGACAATGTCTGCATAGTGGTCCCAAATACCTGCATTACCGATAAAACAATCTAGTTTTCCAAAGCGATGAACTGTTTCATTTACAGCGTTTAAATTGTCTTGATATCTCACAACATCGCCTTCAACCACAACAATTTTTTCGCCATACCGTGCTTTTAAAGTCGCTACTTTAGAAGCGGAACGTTGTAATACCGAAATTAAAGCCCCCTCCTCGATAAATCGCTCAACCAGAGCCAGTCCGAGTCCAGAACCTCCGCCTGTAATTAAGACAACTTCATCTTTTAGCCAGCCCATAACAACTCCTTTTACAACTCGACATAAAGTGAGCCATCTTCAATTCTTACCGGGAATGTTTGAATCGGATCTGTCGCAGGAACACATTGAGGTACACCGGTTTTCAAACAAAAACGTGAAGCATGTAATGGACATTCCACTGTTCCATCATCTTCAAGATAGCCTTCTGACATCGAAGCATTACCATGGCTACACTTATCATTCATGGCAAAAAACTCACCATTAAAATTAAAAACTGCAATGGCCTTTATTCCATCAAGATCACAATCGATCTTTAGGGCTTCACCTTCTTCCAATTCATTAATCTGACAAATAAAAATCTTATCCATTAGAAAAACACTGTGATGTTATGAGAAGTTAAGGTTGCCTGATCCAAAGTAATATCGCGTTTGCTAATCAGCCAACCCAAGCCTGTATCAATTTTGCGGATAATGTCTTCACGCTTACCCACATAAATCATGATGTCCTTTTCTTTTTGCGAACGATATAACAGGTAGTTGCTATAAACTTTGTATTCAGCATCGACCTGCATAGCCTCCACTCGAATATTGGTGATCAGATGTCGAGTGCGTGATGGGGGTTCTTCTGACCAAGACATTCCTGTTTCCAGCTTTGCGACACGACGTTCAAGAACATGCTTACTGTCATTAAATATCCATGTCGAGGGCGGAGAAATACTTTTACGTCTATCTCTAGTTTGAGCATTGGTAGTCGTTTTTAAGGTATATAAAATATCTTCTGCTAACACATCCAACCAGGCCCGAAAGTTCCAGTCATCTACTAATTGTGCTTCTGCATACATAAATTGACTAATCTCATGATAAAGATTGCAATCAATCTGTTGTGGCAAAGGCGATGATGTCAAAGGTGTGACGATTTGGTTCATCCGACAAGCTCCTTCTCATATTGTGCCGTAGCATTTTCTACGTCATTCCAATCCTCATGAATTAATAAATCAGCCCAACGTCGATACATGGCACGTGCAGCTGTTTCAGAAAAAATATGATTCGTAATTCCTGGAATACCGTCTTCACGACGTTTTTCCCGTCCAATGCCCATTTCCACAATGAGCTTATTTTGTCTGGCCTTATAACCTCGCAAAACTTTTTGAATTTCAATCCAGTTTTCACCATCATCCGCTTCGGCAAAACCTGCGGGACCAAATGCACGACTCGCTGAACGTTCAAAGGCTTCCTTGATATGGGCTGGTGCGGCCTTGTCTGTAATACAAAATGCCCAAACTTCTGTTTTATTCGGACCACGGGGATGCCAGATACGGATGGTTGCGGTACCATTCAACCAGGATAATGTGGGAAACATGGTGTTATGCCCAGCCAAACGTAATGCCCGAACCTCACCAAGACGATTTTTGGCTTCCTCATAGGTTTCACGGAAATAATTGGCAACTTCGCCATCAACCCAAAAATTTGCATCTGGCTTTTCTGTAAAGAAAAAACCTGACCCATGTCCCTGCTGTCCATATTGGAGATTATCCTTGGCAGTTTCCCAAACCGGACGTGCTGTTTGGGCATCACCTAACTGATTCGTGGAGGCATCATCTTGTTTACCACCAAGTACCTGTACGGCAGAAGCGTGGGATACCAATACATGATATTGGTCCGAAGCAAACTGCTCCGCAGCAAATTTCCAGTTACAATCTATTTCCCATTTATGTACACCACCGACAATTTCTGAACCACCTTCACGACGATCCAGCACACCATCAAGATACCAGGCAATATCGCCCATATAGTTCAGTAGATCTGGGGTATTTTCATCCCAACACCCAAAAATCAATCCTTTATAAATTTCGACACGGGCGACTTCAACTAATCCCCATTTGTCTTTACAAGCACCATGTGGATAAATAATCTCTTCTAATGGAATATCTTTAAGTGCTCCATCAATACCATATGACCAACCATGGTAAGGGCAAGTAAAAGCCCGTGTATTTCCACAATCGGCATAACTGACCCGCATGGAACGATGACGACACTGATTTAATAATGCTTTAATAGAACCATCTTTTTGACGTATAACAATAATCGGGTCTTCACCCATATAAGTATTAAAAAAGTCGCCAGCTTTAGGAATATGGCTTTCATGACATAAAAACAGCCAACAACGTCCAAAAATACGTTCAAGCTCTAACTCATAAATTTCTGGATCAGTATAAATCGATGGGGTAATCCGCCCATGTTTGGCATCAACCAAGTGATCAATATTTAAGGCATTAATCCTGTTGTTATTCATGTAAACTCTCCATAGTCTCTGTACATAAACAATCAATTTAAAAACATGATGGGTTTAAAAACCTTACAAGTGAAATAGTTTTTATATATTCATAAATAGACGAGACTAATTAATAAATGCTTTACTTTAGAAAGGAGATGCGTGGTTTTTCATTGGAAAAAACCTATACATGTTATGGTTAGTTGTTTTTATGGATAAACCCAATTAAGGATGATGCATTATGGAGTTACGTCATTTACGTTATTTTGTTACTGTTGCAGAGGAGCTTAATTTCAGTAAAGCGGCACAAAAATTATTTACTGCTCAACCCTCATTAAGCCAACAAATTAAATGTCTTGAAGATGAATTGGGTTTTCACTTGTTTCATCGTACCAAACGTAAAGTTGAACTCACCCAAGAAGGTAACTACTTACTACCCTATGCCTATGCGACTTTGGAACAAGTCGAAAAAGCGATTGATAAAACCCGTTTGGCAGCTAAAGCGCAAAAAAATGTACTCAGAATTGGTTTTGTACCTGTTGCTGAGAGTAAGGTTTTTCCTTATCTACTCCCCATGTTGCGTTTTGAAAATCCCGATTTAAAATTGTCGCTACAAAGTATGGATGCGATTGAACAATATCATGCACTAGAAAATGGCGAACTGGACATTGCGATTATCCGAGAGAAAATAGCGACATCAGCCATTTCCAACCATCTTATTTTAAAAGAAAAAATGATATTTCTACTTCCTGAGCAACATGCGCTGAGTAAAGCAGAACAAATAACGCTCGAGATGTTAAATCATATTTCGCTGATTATTCCATCAGAGACACATGCGCCAACCTTACACAGCACCATTCGAAATTTTTTTCATACACACCACATCCAGATTAACTACATCCAGCATGCTGCCAATATTTTATTTAATATTAACTCAGTCAGTATGGGATTAGGCTGTGCAATTTTACCGGACTATGTTCGTCCCATTGTCAAAAACAATAAATCCATCGTAGTACGAGAGTTAACAACCGAATTACCTCTATTAGATTTATATGCCTGTTACAATAAACGTAATAATCAAATGAATATTGCCAAATTTATGGATGAATTGAAAAAAAGAAGCCCTTTCTAATCGTTAATTATAGGGAATATAGATTGGATCGCACAAAATTTATATTAGTCATCAATTTTAAATTCAGCCATCATAATTCCATGATGGTTTAGTTTTTATACCCGATTAAATCCGCCATTGAATACCAACAAAAGCTTAACTGCTTTTACTTTCATATTTGATACATTTTTTAATCACAGGGATTCGTTATGTGTGCAATGGAAATACCAAATTATAAAACCGATCCATTCTTTGGTTTACAGGATCAATGGATCGAAACCGCTACAGATGAGCTGACACATTATCATGAGTTAGGTACAGGTACACCGTTATTATTTCTACACGGGTCAGGTACAGGTGTTTCAGCAGCAGCAAACTGGTGGTTAAATCTGCAACACCTTAGCCAGATTGGGCATTGTTATGCCATTGATTCTATAGGCTATGGACAGACTGTCGTTGCAGATCATACGGCTTATGGCATCAAGCAATGGGTAGAACATGCGATTCGCTTTCTAGATGCAAAAGGAATTGAAAAAACTTGGGTGATTGGCAACTCTCTAGGTGGATGGCTTGCGTTTCAGATGGCACTGGACTATCCAGAACGCCTGCTCGGGATTATTTCCATGGGAACAGGGGGAGCCAAACAAACAGCCGCACTAAAACAACACGCCAATCCGGAACTGTCATTAGCAGGAATTCGTAAAACATTAGAAATGTTTGTGGTTGATAAGACACTGATTACAGATGAATTGGTTCAAGTTCGTCTAGAAGCGGCAAAAAATGATTATGCCAATGCGCGATTGCTAGATGTTGTTGCAGCACGGGATCGTGACCGTTTTGAATTTCCACTCGATTTTGAAAAAATGAAACAGATTGACTTGCCTGTATTATTGATCCATGGCGTACAAGATGTCGTCATTCCAGTTAGTCGAACGTGGGATATTCTCAACACTGTTTCCACTGCTGATGCACATATTTTCAATCAATGCGGGCATTGGTCCCAAGTGGAAAAATCTGAAGAATTTAATCTTATTGTAAGTAATTATCTGAATCAACATATAAGCTAAACCTGTTGATATTTATATTTTTAGATCAGAAAACCGTATTCTTATATTTTTTAATTTTAACAGTCTATTTTATAAATAGGCTGATTTTATATATATATAGTTTTCATAAAAACAAATAACTATTTTTTAAATTATTTTTTTAAATTACAAATCAATATAATAAAAAAACAAAAGGATTTTTGTAAATTTAAGGAATATCTATGAAAAGGATCACTGTAATAATAATGGCAGGATGCGTATTGCCATTGAATAGCCAAGCCAATGATTTCATTGAGCAATCAACAGCGTCACTTACCAGCAGAAATTATTATTTAGATCGTAATTTTACCAATAATAATACCCTCTCTGGTGCGCAAGATTGGGCGCAAGGTTTTATATTTAACTTCAAGTCTGGCTATACTGAAGGAAAAATAGGAGTAGGACTGGATATACAAGGCCTTACCTCTATTAAATTACATGCAGATCCTGATTATCTAGGAAGTGGCTTATTACCTACAAATAGTACGACGCGTGAACGTTCAAATACTGCAAGTGAGATCGGTATTACGGCAAAATTAAAATATCAGGATACAGAACTTAAAGCAGGTACTGTCCATCCATGGAATCCTGTTATCTTTGGTTCAGTTTCTCGGCTTTTACCCCAAACTTTTCAAGGTATTAGCTTTGATTCTAAAGATTTTGATAACTTAGAGCTGACAGCAGGCTATATTGAACACGTTAATCACCGAGACTCAACCAATCATGAGGATTTATCTAATATCGCATTTAATGGCCGTTTTAAAGCAGCATCAAGTGATCATTTTAATTATATTGGTGGGAAATACCAATTTTCCCCATCAACACAAACAGGCTTATATTATGCGATAGCAAAGGATATTTATGAACAGTCAGCATTTACCTTTAAAAAAACTTCTGCGTTACAAGATCATCTTAATTTAATTACGGACATTCGCCTTTGGAATAGTCAGGAGAATGGTCAGGCTTTGGCTGGAAAAATAGATAATACATTACTCACTGCAAATCTCGGATTTAACTATCATCAACATACATTGACTTTAAGTACCATGCAAAATTTTGGTAGTACCGCCCATCCTTATTTATCAGGTGGCGAAGTATTAATTTTTATTGATGGCTGGAGTACAGATTTTTTGAATCCAAAAGAAAAAGTATATGCTATTCGCTACGACTATGACTTTAAAAGCTATATTCCAGGTCTTAAATTCATGACACGATATACACGAGGGGATCATATTAACTTACCGCATCTTGGTGGCACAAACCTCCATGAAGACAGTTTGGATTTTGATCTGCACTACGTCATCCCTACCGGAAAATTTAAAGGCCTAGGATTACGTGGACGTTATGGCATATATGATAATAACTTTAGCCAAAATGCCACATTTAAACCAGCACACGAAACCCGTATTAATATCGACTACACATGGAAATTTAAATAATTAAATAACTGCCGATATTCAAATATCGGCAGTTATTTTACGCACTTCTAATTATCTTATGCAACAAATGTTCTAATGAAGGCTTTTCACTATTACGATAATTCATAAACAATGAAATCTTCGGTTGAATACGTAAAAATTTTTTAATCGTTACATCGTTTGTTGCAATCGTTCGAATATTATCTGGTAAAATCGTAATTCCCATACCCATATTGACATAGCTCATGGTGACAAAAGGATTTTCTGTTTCAGCAACAATATTTGGCTCGATATGATGGTCAGTAAATATCTTCAAAATTTTGTTATATAACTCCGGTGCATGCTCCAAAGCTGGGATAACCAGATTTATACCATTTAACTCTTTGACTGGTATGTGTGAATATTTATTTAAAGGATGATCTTTAGGTAGAATAATAAGCAGATCTTCTACCAAGAATTCATGACTACTAATATCCTGATTATTGATATTACTACGACTAAAAGCGATATCAATTTCACCCTTTTCCAACATCTGAATCAATGGCAAACTCATAGCACTGATAATTTCGACTTGCATCGTCGCACTATTTTGCTTAATCGTTTCTATAAAGTATTTTGGAATTTTGACTTCAACACCAATCATCATGCCTATCTTTAAGTCTTTAGCGCGACCTTTAAGCTTCATGGCAAAATTTTGGGTTTTTTCAGCCTCAATCAGAGCTTTTTTAGCTTCTTGTAAAAATACTTCGCCCGTTTTAGTAAGTGCGATTACTCGACTTCCTCTTTCAAATAAATCCACACCAATATAGTCTTCCAAATCCTTCATTTGCTGACTTAAAGATGACTGGACTGTATTAAGCTTTTTTGCAGCAGCAACAAAACTAATTTCTTCACTAATAGCGACAAAATACCTTAAATGTCTTAAAGCAAGCATGATTCCCTTCCTTACTTTTTATCTGCTGTTTTTCCACATCCATTATGGAAAAACACATCAAATATTTATGATCTATATAAAGCATAAAATGAGGCTGCCTTTAAAAGCATTCCTCCTTATTAAAATAACGAACTTCTCCTTTTCAAATTCGAGCAATCAAGCTCCCAATAATCTTCCCATTTTTTGTATAAATCATGTCCAGCTTGACCTCATAAATGACTAAGCACACCATATATCACAAGGGAGGAACTGAACATGAACCTTCATGACAGCCTCCCATAGATAAATAGTTTTAATATGATCAGACCACTTGTTTATCCATTTTAACTACAGGTTGGGTAACAGCCAGTTTTTTAGATAAAATCACCATAATAATGGCAGACAAGACAATACCGGGTATAGCTGCGGTAAATACGCCTGATGCGCCTGCACCTGATGCCACAATAAAACCGGCAATTGTCGGCCCAAGCATAGCCCCAACTCGCCCAATGGCAGAAGCTGTACCAACGCCAGTTCCTCTTAAATGCGCAGGATAAACCAAGCTACCAAATGTGTATAAAACACCTTGTCCACCAATGGTAAATGTACCTGTTAATGCCGCTGCCATATAAATTTGTGATAATGTGGTTGCCGCATTTAAACTGAGTAAACCCGCTAGAATCCCGATATACATTAAAATAATCACCAATACTTTATTCCAGCGATCAATCAGCATGCCTAAAATAATGGTCCCAAAGAAAGCACCGATCATAAAAAACACTTGTGCCATACTACCTTGTTGGCGACTAAACCCTAATTCCATAAAGAGTGTAGGCAGCCAGCTTAACATGATATATACCACCATTAGGGTAAAGAAATAACTGACCCACAACAACAGTGTCCGTAAAATAAATGGACTTTGTAGAATCACCTTAAAGGCACTTTGTTCATTCACTTGTAGTACTTTATTTTTAATGGACTGTAGATACTCTCTGGATTCTGGCAACCAATAAATCATTAATGGAATCACCAATAAAGGCGCAATACCGCCTAAATAAAAAATAGATTTCCAGTTACCTGTGGGATCATATGCCGCCCAAAATGACAACAGCAATGCCCCTACAGGTAAACCACAATACATTAATCCAACTGCCCGTCCTCTATTTTTAGGCGTAGCCGCTTCTGATGCCAAGGTAATTAAATTCGGCAACGCTGCTCCCATACCAACACCGGCCAAAAAGCGCACCAATAATAAAGTAGAGAAACTATTGACCCAAACTGTAAATAACGTAAATACCGCAAATATTGCCACAGCAATAATCAATACTTTTTTACGACCAATTTTATCTGCATAACGTCCACCCAATAACGTCCCTGGCAATAATCCTAAAATTCCTGCACTAAAAAATATTCCCAATTGTTCAGATGTAAGTGAAAAATATTCTCTAATGCCAGTCGCTGCTATACCTGCGGCTTGTAAATCCAATCCTTCAATGACAGCCACCACGAAACAGAGAAACACCGTAATCGGTGAGGTTTTTTGATCTTCGCTTGTATCACGTTCCATATAGACTTTCCTTTGTCTTGATAATCCCACTCCTATATTTTCATATTGTTATTTCCTCGACTATTCATATCGCCAACTATTGACAGGGCTTAAAAATCAAACCATATACTCAACTTACTTATATTTATAAATTTTTATAAAATTATTTATTTGATTTAACTATAATAGTAGCGAAAAAACCAATAAATATTTAGCATAAACATCATAATTAATAGAAATACATTGATAAATTATCGCCCTAAACTATTAAAAATAATCTGACTATCTTTTCAAAAGCTTTTTTGATCGGCACACCAATTGCGCTAAGAAGGATTAAGCGAATCTTCAAATCATGTTCACGCTTCGGATAAAATTGATGCACATTCACATCATATTGATTTAGAAATTTAAACCCTGCCATTTTGTTCACCAAAAATCCGTCCTAAATTGCCTTTATTTTTTTAAAGAATTATTTTACTTAACAATAGAATAGACATCATCCATAAGGCAATACTAGATATAGCATAGGCTAAAAAGCGATGCTTCACCTGATTATAGCTACAATGCACAAGACTATGAATGATTCTAAAAATAACAAACAACCAACTACATATCATGATCATTTCAGATTGAATATCCAAGATTAAAACCAATAAGCATTGCCCATAAAAGATTACGGGTAGTTCAAATAAATTGCTTAGATTGTAAGCAGGATAATTGATGTAGGCAGGTAATACACTGTACTTCTGTTCAGGTGTCGCCAAAGCTTGAGGAGGGACCTTATGTTTGATCATATACGTCAAACGTAAGACATACATATATGACCATACCGCCATCGTTAGAAAAATCATCAGCATAAATGGCTTTAATATTTCGTGTTCCATGTTTTGTTTTATCCAGATTCTATCGCTTTTAATTATCTGGTTAACGCCATCATGGCGCATTGATATTTGTCAATTTTCGTAATAAAAGTTTTGTTTAAGTCGACTTAAAGATTCTGGTGCAATACCTAGATAAGAAGCAATATGATGATTCGGCATATTCTGGACAATATCGGCAGGCATCCAAGCCAGAAACTTTTTATATCTCTCAATCGCTCTGAGGTTTTGAATCATACGCAAGCGTTGCTCTATCGCAATATAATGTCTGGCAATAATTTCTATCCTGAGCCGATCCAAGATCGGATACTTTACTTGATCAAGTAAAAATTCCAATGGAATACAATATCCATGTACCTCCGATACCGTCTGAATATATTCGCTGGCAATCAACCCAGCTTGTGGATTGATAAAATGATCGGCTAGGCTGGCAAACGGTAAGGCAATACTCTCTCCACATAAAAAGCGCAAATTAATGTCCCGACCATCTTCAAGATAGAAGCATCGGATTAACCCTTTTTCAATAAGAATAAGTTGATGCCATGATTCCCCTTGTCTAAATAAATAATGATCTTTCGACCACACTTTTTTGTGTAAATGCTGAAAAGAATATTTTAAAAACTCAAGTTCGGCTTGACTCGCTTGAGGTAATAGCGATGCCAAAAGATTAAATGCTCTACTCATATCTCATCCTAAAATTATTCTAAAACTATTTTTTTGCTTATGTGTTAAAAGTCTAACATGTTCTTTTCATGATTAATATTTCCTTAAACTCATCTTTACTTTACAAATAAAATTATATTTTTCAACATATTAAAACAATATTCTCAGTATAAATTAAAGATATATTGCAAATATATTTTATAAGATGTATTTTATATACATCTTATAGATAATCAACAATCAAGGATCGCCAGCCATGAATGAGCAAGCCATCGCAACTGTAAAAGCCACTGTCCCTGTCCTGCGTGAAAATGGGGTGGCACTGACCAGTTATTTCTATAAACGTATGTTGGGAAATCACCCTGAACTTAAAAATGTATTTAATTTAAGTCATCAAGCTACGGGTCGTCAGCCACGGGCATTGGCAGCGGCAGTTTTAGCGTATGCAGAAAATATTGAGGACCCAAGCAAGTTGTTAAAAGCCGTAGATCGCATTGCCATTAAACATGTTTCACTGGATATTCATCCCGATCAATATGCCATTGTCGGTACGAATTTATTGCACTCAATCAGTGAAGTGCTGGAATTACCGATGGATCATGATGTCATCACTGCATGGGAACAGGCTTACGGACAGCTTGCCAACATTCTGATTAATCGTGAAAAAGCGCTTTATCACGAAGTTGCAACCAAAAAAGGTGGCTGGTCTGGCTGGAGAGCGTTTAAAATCAGTGCTAAACAACAAGATGGTGAGCACACCACATTCACCCTAGTGCCAACAGATGGGCTTGCGATTACACCGGCACAAGCTGGCGCATTTATCTCGGTAAAAGTTGCTATTGCCGATCAGGGTATTGAACAGCCACAACAGTTTAGCTTTGAACAGGTTCAAGATAATGCTGAATATCATATTCAGGTTAAACGTGAATTGGTTGATGCAGATGTCCCCTCTGTATCAAATGCTCTTCTTGATCATGTCCAAGTCGGAGATACAGTGCAAGTTACCGCACCATTAAGTTATCATTAAACTGTACTGGCTCTATTTAAGAGTGCTATTCGGCACTCTTTTTATTTTTAATGGCTTCTATTATCATGAAGTTTATACTATTTTATTCCGATTGAGATTATTACGTTTACGCATTATTTCTTAAGAAATAATTTTTTATGACATGTGCAAGATGTAATACGCATCATCAACCCGTTGTATCCATTTTATATTTATAAATTAAGGTTAATGCGCTGTTTAATAAACTCTAAGAATACTTTTAACTTTGGTGAATCAAAACGATCTTTTGAATACACTGCAAATATGTCAGACACGATATCCTGCGAATAGGAAACTTCAATTTCAGTCAGTACAGGCACAAGTTCACCTGTTTTTAGCTCCTCATCAATCATCCATTCAAGCAGCAATCCGACACCAAGCCCTGATCTAACCAACGCTTTATATTCCAACCCTTGATTCACGCTAATATCACCTTTTAATTTTATTTTTTTCCATGGCCCATTTGCTTCTCGATAAAACCAAGGCGCCTCTGTTAACCCCTCTTTAAATGAAATAATATTATGCGTTAAAAAATCGGCAATCTTTTCTGGTGGACTTTTGCGCTCCCAATACGCTTTGGACGCACAAAGAATATGCTTATTACTGCCAAGCTTCATGGCCACCAAAGTTGAATCCTCAAGTGTCCCCGATCTGATGGCAATATCAAATCCCTCACCGACAATATCCACAATTCGATCAGAATAATTAATCTCTAAATGGATTTTTGGATATAAACTTAAAAAATCAGGAATTAATGGTGTTAATTTTAAATGTCCCAAAAGATTGGAGACGGTGATACGTAAATGACCCTGTGGCTCAGCTTGATGTTCTTTTAATTGCTGATGAAGTCCGTCTATGTCTCTTAAAATTCTTATCGATTCCCGATAATAAATACTGCCAACCTCTGTTAGATGTAATTTTCGGGTTGTACGTCGAAGTAAAGGTACACCAACGTATTGCTCTAAATTTTCAAGCTGACGCGAAACTGCTGATAAAGAAATTCCAAGTTGTCGAGAAGCTTCGGAAAAACTCCCAAAATCGACAATTGCTTTAAAAATTTTAATTTGCTCAAATAAATCCAAGATACTTCACCGCTCAATAATATTCAGATTATTGCTAAATTCACAATAGTTAATCCATAAAATAGCATATTATCTCTACAGCTAAAATTGTTTAGAGTGATCATTGTTCATCCAATTAGCTTAAAGGAGAACTCATGAACACTTCTTATAACTTTTTCATAGCGTTGTTTATTTTAGTCAACTATTTCGTTACGACGACAACAGTCTATGCACGAGATCATATTTACTTTCAAGCTGATGAAGCAATTTATCCTGAAGGAATTGCCTACGATGCCACAACCGATACTTTTATTGTAAGCTCAATGAAAAAAGGTAAACTCGGACGAGTTGACCGTGAAGGCAATTATCAAGTCTTTGCTGATGACAAAAGCTTAATTTCATCACATGGGATTCAAATCGATACCAAACGCAACCGTGTTTTAGTCTGTGTTGGCGATAATGGAATATCAAAGCGCAGTGATGAAAAAACCACTTTAAATTTAGCTAGAGTCGTTGAATTTGAACTTTCTAGTGGCAAACTCAAACGTGTTATTGAGCTCACCAATTTAGCAACCAAATATGAAAATCATCTCGCAAATGATCTCACAATTGATGAGGAAGGAAATGCATATGTTACAGATAGCTTTGCACCAGTCATCTATAAAATTCCGTTAAATGGTACACCCAGCATTTTTATAAGCATGCCAAAATTCACCCAAGAAACCAGCCAAGCTTCAGGGCTTGAACCCAATTTAAATGGTATTCTATATCATCCAAACGGTTTTCTGATCGCTGCCAACTGGCGCCAAGGTACCTTATGGCGTATTCCAATCCATAATCCAGATGCCTTGAATAAAATAGAAATCAATAGCCCTGTCCAAGGAATTGATGGTCTTACACTTATTTCCCAGAATACTTTGGCAACAATTCAGTCTTATCGCACGGCTCACAGTCAACTCAGCAGCAAAATTTCAATTCTAGAAAGTGAAGATAACTGGTATTCAGCCAAAATTATCCAACGCCATAACAATACGCCGTTTATGAATTTGCCTACCACTGCAACTTTAGCAAATGGAAACCTTTATTTTCTCAACTCACAATATGCTGAATTATTTTCCAAACAAAAAAGTGCCCTACAACGCCATTACAACATCGGAAAAATATCCGGATTAACCAACAACACTATGGAAAAAATGCAGGAAACATCTCGTTCAAATAAAATTTTCCAAATCTCAATTGTAGATGCATTTTTGACTGGACAATACGACGGCATGATGCATTTTGGCGAGGTGAAAAAATACGGCGACTTTGGTCTAGGTGCTTTCGACCAAATGGATGGTGAAATGCTTGCATTCGATGGTGATTTTTTTCAAATTAAATCTGATGGTAAAGCGTATCCAGTCACAAATAAGATGCTAACGCCACAGTCATTTGTGACTTTTTTCAAACCAGAGAAAACAGTACAGCTAAAAGCTAATCTTACAAAGAACAACTTCGACAAATGGGTACTAGAACATATGAATAAAAATCAAATTTATGCCATTAGAATTGATGGAATCTTTGATGTGGTAAAAACTAGAAGCAATCCACCTCAAGAAAAACCATATCAACCATTGGTTAAGGTTATTCAAAGTCAAAATACGTTTGATTTAAATTCAGTTCGTGGAACGCTTGTCGGCTATCGAATGCCCGATTTCATGTCTCGATTAAATGTTCCCGGTGTTCACTTGCATTTCATTGATGAAAATAAGACGGTCGGTGGACATGTACTTGATTTCAAAATGAAGTCAGGTGTTATGCAAATGGCCAGAATGAAATCATTTGAGTTTTCCATTCCCAATAATGATGACTTTAATAAAATCGATTTTAAGATCGATCGCTCACAAGAAATCAATAAAGCTGAATAGGATTGAATAAATGAAAACTATTGTCATGCAAGATATTGGGTTAAATCACTTACATCTTATCCATACCCCGATACCCGAGATTGGACCAGATCAAATCCTTGTTAAAATGGAATTTGCCTCTCTTAATTATCTGGATCTTTTGGTAATACAAGGAGATTTAAAACTCCCTATACATTATCCTTACTGCCCCATCAGTGACGGGTCAGGTACAGTTATTGACGTGGGTACACATGTCCATGACTTCAAAAACGGTGATCGTGTCGCAACTGTTTTTATGCCAAAATGGAGAGAAGGACGATTTACACCAGAAAAAACTGCCTTGGAAACACGATCTGGACTTGGGGTTGTGTCCGGTTGTCTTGCAGAGTACCGTGCATTTAAAAAAGATCAAGTGATTCATATTCCCGATGAAATCTCACTTAAAGCAGCTTCCACCCTACCAATTGCTGGCCTCACTGCATGGAAAGCACTTGAGCATGGAAAAGTCTATGGAGGACAAACCATTCTACTGCATGGTACTGGTGGAACCTCCATTTTCGCTCTGCAATTTGCAAAAAAAATGGGGCTCAAAGTAATCATTACCTCCTCAAGTGACGAAAAACTAGAACGGGCACAAACACTTGGTGCAGACCACCTAATCAACTACCGTACAACACCTGATTGGAATCAGAAAATTCTAGACGTCACTTGTGGTCAGGGTGTTGATTTCGTTTTTGAAAATGTTGGTGGCGATAATATAAACAAGTCAATCGCTGCTCTAAGAACAGAGGGACATATTAGCCTTGTAGGATTGCAGACTGGATTTGAAATGAAAATAAATGCCTTCCCATTACTTTGGAAAAATGCAACTATTCGAGGTATGGAGGTGGGAAATTATGAAGACTTTCACAATATGCTCAAATTTTTACTCATAAACAATATTCATCCGATCATTGACAAAGAATTTAGTCTAATTGAAACAGCAGCAGCACTTCGATATCTGCAAAGTGGAAACCACTTTGGAAAGATAGCTATAAACATTTCGAATTAAAATCGCTTAAGTAAATGCAAAGCTTCAATAAGTCCAACACTCTTTTTATTTTAAATGGCTTATAATCAATGTATGCAACTCAATAAATTTACCGATTACGGTTTACGCCTATTAATGTACCTTTTACAACCGAGTGATGGTGTAGTGACCATTGCTCAGGCTGCGCATGTGCTTAAAATATCGGAAAATCATTTGGTGAAAGTCACGCATTTTATGGCAAAACAAGGCTGGATCATCAGCACCCGTGGTAAAGGTGGTGGCATCCGTCTGGCACCTCAGGCACTTACGCTGCCCATTGGTGAAATTGTCCGCACGCTGGAACATGACGAAAAAGCCATTAACTGTCTGGAACCTGCTTGTGTTTTACGCTTTAGCTGTGGTTTAAAATCGGTACTGGATCAGGCGCTTGAGCAGTTTTACCAATATTTAAATCAATACCAATTACAAGATGCATTGCATCACCCCGTATTATATAGCTTGACTAAAGA
The DNA here is from genome assembly GCF_900096995.1 of Acinetobacter puyangensis. Classification (GTDB taxonomy): domain Bacteria; phylum Pseudomonadota; class Gammaproteobacteria; order Pseudomonadales; family Moraxellaceae; genus Acinetobacter; species Acinetobacter puyangensis. Next base: position 179,614 of record NZ_OANT01000001.1, on the reverse strand, counting down.
TAAAGATTTTGCCGAAATCAAGGCAATTAATATCAGCTAATCAGAATTGCCATTCGCTACCTACCCCATATTGACCTATAATAGTTCCTGCCTTATTTATTTGTATTGATGATATGCACAAATACCAGAAATCGAAAGACACCAAAGCCAAGCTGGCACCGAAACAAAAAATCAGCTATGAGAAAAAAACCTCTGATGTCACCAGTCTTTATACAGCACAGGCATTAAATTGGTTACGTCAGGCTGAATTTTTAATGAGTGCGCCCAAGCTATCGATTTGTGTCGAAGATACAGGGTATGAGATTGCTTTTGCTGGCCGATCCAATGCAGGCAAATCCAGTGCCATTAATACCCTCACCAATCAAAAACAATTGGCACGGGCATCAAAACGTCCTGGCCGTACCCAGATGATTAACTTTTTTAGTCTGGGTAATCCTAATCAGCGACTGGTGGATTTGCCCGGTTATGGTTATGCGGCTGTACCGGAAGACATGAAATTACTCTGGCAAAAAGAGCTGGAAAATTATCTGATTCACCGTGAAAGTCTACAAGGCTTGATCCTGTTAATGGATATTCGTCATCCTTTACAGCATTTTGACCGTATGATGCTGGAATGGGCACATTCCCGTAATCTCTTTGTGCATATTTTGCTGACCAAAGCAGATAAGCTGAATCGTGGTCCAGCCAATAAAGTCTTGCTCGAAGTCCAAAAAGAACTCAAACAATCTAAACTGAATTTTTCGATTCAACTCTTTTCATCGCTGGATAAACAGGGTTTGGCCGAACTAGCAGGTGTCATGGCAGGGCGACTGAATTTCACATTAGCACTGATCGATCAAGAACAACCCGAACCTGCGATTCCATCCGAATCTCCTAACGATGATCAGCAAGATGCCTAAAAATTTTCTTGTGTAAAATCATCTCGTCCTATAATGATAACTCCTGTCCCCTATTCCTTTTGAATTTGACCGAAATCATCGTTAAATAAATTTATGGATACAATAATCGAAACTATTAGGTAATCAGAATGGGCATATTGTCTTGGTTTAAGAAGAAAACCGTCGGTTCTTCGATTTCTTACCATATCAAACCGCGTAAAGTAAAATTTGAATGGCAAGATACCCCTGTGGACTGGATTCCGCATGAACCTTTTGCCAGTTATTTCATTAATGAAATTAATATGATCTTACCGGCGGGTGAGTTCTGGTTTTGTCGGCTCTATAATAAAGTTTTACCCCACATCACCGATGAAAAACTCAAGGAAGATGTCAAAGCCTTTATTCGTCAAGAAGCTATGCACGCCAAAGCACATCAGTCTGCCAATGGCGAATATCTAAGTATTCGCAATATAGATGTCGATCGTAATATCAAAATTATGGATTTTTTGTTTACCAAAGTATTGGCAGATCAACCCATGGGTTTCAATATGCCAAAACCATTAGAAAATCAATGGGATTTGTTTCGCTTGGGGATTATTGCCACAGTTGAACATATGACCTGTGTAATGGGCAACTATGCACTGGAAAACAAATTATGGCTGCAATTGCAAGCCGATCCGGAAATGGTCGATCTGGTCAAGTGGCATGGTGCAGAGGAAGTAGAACATCGGACAGTTGCGTTTGACCTATATCGTCATCTGGGTGGTGGCTATATCGCACGTTATTATTTAAGTCTAGTGGTCATTGTTGGTGTGCTCGGGATCTGGGTCGATGGTGCGGCACATATCATGAAACAAGACCCAAGACTGGCTACCCATCAACCAAGTCTGTTTAAGCCATGGATCTGGCGTGAATGGTATAAGGTTGCCAAACGTAGTCATGGAGGATTATTACCCAATCCATTTTGGTTAATTGGGCAACAGATCAACTATTTAATGCCTTGGTATAATCCATTACATGAAGCCAATACCGATGTGGCAATCGAATACCTTAACCAATCACCTGCTGCAAAGCGGGCAGAATCAACTGGCACCCATGCCGCAGCCTAGCATTTAAACACTATGCCCGATCAGTGTCGGGCATATGCAAAAATTAACTCGGTGCTTGTAGCGAAGAATCGTCATCGCCGACATGATGCTGTACCACAGCACTAATCATGATATCCCCCTGAACATTAACCACTGTTCTGACGGTATCCAAAATACGGTCTATCGGCAGTAAAATAGCAATCGCTTCCGCCGGCAATCCTACCGATTGCAACACCATAATCATGGTAACCATACCTGCACTTGGAATCCCCGGTGCACCGAGCGAGGCCAGCATTGCCGTTAAACAGACAATAAATTGCTGGGTAATCGAAAGTTCCAATCCCATCAAATTGGCAATGAATAATGCGGCGGCGGCTTCATATAAAGCCGTACCGTCCATATTTAATTGTGCCCCCAATGGCACCACAAAACCGACAATTTGTGGTCGAACCCCTAGATTTTGCGCACATTGCATTGATAATGGCATGGTGGCAGAACTGGAACTGGTGGCAAATGCCGTGATCAATGCTGGTCTGGCAACACGGAAAAAACGAAGTGGTGATACTCGTCCAAAGATCCAGAGTAATACAGGCAATACCACTACACCATGAAAAATTGTAGTGCCGGTAACCACCGCGGCAAATTTTGCCAAACTACCCAGCACGGCAAAATCTTCGGTTGCAATCAATTTTGCCATTAAGGCAAAAATACCAAATGGTGCGATTACCATCACCCATTTTACCAATTGCATCATCATATCGAACACTTGCTGAAATAAATCATGCACCTGCTGATATTTTCCACGTCCCGATACGATAATGGCACCGAGCAATAATGCAAAAATCACCACAGCCAGTACATTATTTTCAGCCATGGCCTTAAACGGATTAATCAGTGTATTTTGCAGAAAATTGGTAAAGAAAGCACTGGGGGATAAGGTGTCAGGCGTATGATGTGCATCCATCGCATCTTTAAACAGTGAAATATCCAGTCCAATTCCCGGCTGAAAAATATGGGCACACAACAAGCCCAGCAATAATGCACAGGTGGTCGTGGTAAAGAAACACAATAACGTGATTTTCCATGCCTTGCCAAAATTACCCACCGCCTGAAGATTGGCCACGCCCACCACTATCGATGAAAAAATCAGCGGGACTAACAACATTTTAAGTAGCCCGATAAATAAGCTACTTAATAATGACAAAATATATAAACTATTGCCTGACCAGGCACTTTGCGGGGATAAACTCAGTAACCAGCCAAAGCCGATACCCAGCACTGCTGCAACGAGGATTTGTGTATTCAATGATTTTAACATAAAGATTGTTTTTAGACGATTTTGAAGCTTTATCGCACTATAACATGCTGTGCAACAAAGCCAATCGAAAGAATGTTGATATTGTTATCCGAAATACGCTTAAGCCCGGCTTAAATCAATCTCTCTGAGTCGGATTAAACCTTCCTGCACAGTGCTACAGACCAGTTGTCCATTTTGCCACATACGACCAAAATTTAACCCCCGGGAAGATGCAGTTTGGGTTGCATCCATATCATACAATAACCACTCATCGGCGCGAAAAGGATGATGAAAATAGATGGTATGGTCAATACTTGCTGATTGTAAACTTGGTGAAATCCAGGATAACCCATGGGGACGCAGGCAAGTTGTCATCAAGGTAAAATCTGAACAAAATGCAGCAATCGCCTGATGCATGGCAATTTGATCATGATCACCCGTGATTTTATCCCAGGTACGTAAATAATGTGCCTGTGAAGGGGCTTCAGGTTCGACATCAAACGGATTGGTCGGATTGATCGGGGTAATTTCAATATGACGACGACGCAAAAAGGCCTGACGATAATTTTCCGGAACAAAATTAATCATGGAAGATTTTAATTCTTCTTCCGATTTTAACTGATCGGGTCTTGGATACTCAGGTTCTGCAATCTGATAGTTCAAGCCTTCTTCTTCATGGGCAAAAGACACCATGGCCTGAAAAATCGTGCGTCCATGTTGAATCGCTTTGACACTGCGACTGACAAAACTCTTACCGTCACGTAAGCGTTCAACCTGATAAACGATCGGTGCATTGACATCACCGCCAAATAAAAAATAGGCATGTAATGAATGTGCAGGTCGATCAGTGGTATAGGCCGCTGCCCGTAAAGCTTGCCCAAGCACCTGACCACCAAATACACGTTTGCCGACCAGATTTTTGCTTTGTCCTCGGTATAGTCCTTCTTCTATTCGTTCTAATGTCAGTAAGTCGATCAACTCTTGGGTAAGTGAAGTCATAAATCACCTGTATGCTATTACAGCACTGCAACTGTGGACGGAATCGGTTTTATTGTGCCACAAATTGCATAGATTGCAGTATTTTTTTGACAATTGTAAAAGTCAATAAGAATAAATCCCCCGAAGCAAGAGAAGTTTTATATAATCTCAGCGCACATCATTGGCATAAAATAGCGTTGGTTTTTAAGTTAAACTCAGCAACATATGCTTTTCATCATTTACACTGTGTAGATACAAGGAGTCCGCTGGTGGATAACTCTGGTTTTTCAAAACTGTCACGTCGATTATCAAGTAAATTACTTGATCTTGTGGTCAAGCCACATTTACTCGGCGAACCACCAAAAGTTACAGCACAACTCGCCCTAGTAGACAATACACAAACCGAGCAAACTCAACCACCACAGCAAAAACTCACCTTGTATGTGTTACAGAACTATTCCCGTAGTAATGCGGTGTTACTGGATAATGAAACCAAACGGTTAAATCTGCCACGTGCCTTACATCCGCTTAACCTTAGTGATGTACACGAAAAAAAATCCGTGATTTTCCTGCAACATCGCAATCAGAATAATTTATTAAATCCTCCTGCACATACCCTGCCGCCACGTTTATTACGTTTAATTGAGGCACTGGATCAACATCCAGAACTCGATGTCGAATTAATTCCGGTCACCATTTTGTGGGGACGTGAACCGGATAAAGAAGATTCATGGCTAAAATTACTATTTACCGACTCATGGTCTACGCCGGGTAAAATCAAGCAACTGGTCAATATCGGTGTGCATGGTCGTCAGACCTATATCGAATTTCATGAAGCACAATCCTTAAGCGCACTGACCGATTATGCCAAGATGCATTATCCGAATCTGTCGCCAGCCACCTATGTGGTGAGCAATCTCAATCAATATCTCGATAGCAAACGTGAAGCTGTACTTGGCCCAGACCTTTCTGACCGCCGCAATGTGATGCAAAGTCTGATTAAATCCCGTGATGTACAAGAAGCAATCCTACAAGAAAGTATTCGTAGCAAAATCAGTGTTGAAGAAGCAGAACGTCGTGCCATTGGCCATCTTAATGAGATCGTGTCCGATTATTCTTATTCCACTGTACGCTTTGCCGAAAGCACCTTAACCCGACTGTGGACGCAGCTCTATGATGGCGTTGATGTACATAATTTCAGTACTGTTCGTGAACTGGCGGATAAGTATGAAATTATCTATACGCCTTGTCACCGTAGCCATATCGACTACTTGTTGCTGTCGTATGTGATCTTTAAACGTGGTCTGATGGTGCCGTATATTGCTGCCGGTGATAACCTAAACCTGCCCTTTGTGGGGCAAATCCTACGTGGTGGTGGCGCCTTCTTTATTCGTCGTTCATTTTCTGGTGCACAGCTTTATACGACTGTATTTAAAGAATATTTATATAGTATATTATCACGTAATACGCCACTGGAATACTTTATTGAAGGCGGACGTTCCCGTACTGGACGCTTGCTGCCACCTAAAACTGGCATGCTGGCGATGACAGTCCACAGTCATCTGCGCGGTCGTGGCAAACCGATTGTGTTCATTCCAACCTATATTGGTTATGAGCGCTTGATGGAAGGTGCCACCTATGTCGGTGAGATGCAGGGTCAACCCAAAGAAGCCGAATCCATTTTTGGTATTATCAAAACCTTACGTAAAATTGAACGCATTTTCGGTAAAGTGCATGTCAATTTTGGTGAACCAGTTTTTCTCGATGAGATTCTAAAACAACAACATGTCGATGATGTGCAGATTGAATCCAATAAGGATGCTTTACCACCAGAAGTATCAGAAGCAGTCAATATCGCTGCGCATCGCATCATGGAAAATATTAACCGTGCAGCAATCATCAATCCAGTGTCGTTATTATCTTTGATTCTACTTGCCACGCCAAAACATACACTGGACGAAGATGCCTGTATTTCACAGCTTGAAACCTATCAGGCCTTAAGCAAAGCTTTACCTTATGATGAACGTACCGAAATTACACCATTGTCCGGCAAGGAAATTATTGCCTACGGTTTAAAACTCAAACTGATCAAACGCATTAAACATGTACTGGGCGATATTATTGCCATTGAGGATCAGCAAGCGGTACTCTTGACCTATTTCCGCAATAATATTTTGCATTTATTTATTCTGCCTTCGTTGATTGCAGCACTGGTTGAGCATAACGGACGTTTATTACGTGATGACTTGATTAATGTCATCAAGGCACTTTATCCCTTCCTCAAAGCAGAATTATTTTTAAAGTGGGATATTAAAGCGCTTGAACCCATTATCGAACAGTATTGTGATGCTCTGATTGAGGCGAAACTCATTCTCGATGATGGCCATAATACCTTATATAGTCCAACCCCAAATAGCGAGCAACACAAACAACTGCTTGTGCTGGCCACACCCGTCAAACAAAGTCTTGAACGTTATTTTATGACGCTGGCATTAATTAACCAGCGTGGTAGTGGCAAAATTTCCGCCAGACAGGTCGAAGAATTAAGTCATTTATTGGGTCAACGTTTATCTGTACTTTATGAATTCAATTCACCTGAATTTTTTGATAAATCATTGTTCCAGAGCTTCCTCAAGGTACTGACCCAACAAGGCATTATCTGTACCAATCAGGAAGGTATGATCGAATTTGATGATCGTTTAAGTAATATCGCACAGGATGCACATCTGATTCTCGATGAGGACACCTTGCATATGCTGGAACACATTACCACATTTAATGATGACGAACTGAAGCAGGCACTTGACGCCCTTGCCCGGCAGAAATCGTCGCGCTTACGTAAAAAAGCCAAATAAGCATAAATTAAAAGCGGCAGTTAAAAAGCTTGCCGCTTTTTTAATGGTGATTTGCCATTTCAGCAATAAAATTTATCCTTGTTTAACATCATTTTTTACATTCAATAAATGCCGGATCCTGTGCACAACGCAAATGTCGGATCAAGACAATCATTGCTGGGTCATAGGTTTTATTGTCAACAAATTCTTTACGCATTTGTGATAGCAATAAATCATAACCCGAGCGATCAATCTCTGGAATTTCATAGAGCATGCGTTTGGGTACAGTATTGTCCCAGCGCAGTACGGTTTTCATATACTGTGTCGATTTTTCTGAAAACCATTGTCTACTTTTTTGTGCAAAATTTTCCGGATAATCATCTTGGGCAAGAATAAAATTCATCGACATAAACGCCAACGGATAATTGGCAATCCCACCAGCTGAACCCAGTACTTTTTCAACTTCAAATGGCTGATACACCACAAGCGGAGCCGGCACAATATCAAACTCACCTGCACGGAACTTTGATGCCGCATTATCAAAGGTCATGACAACAGGCTTCATTCCGACCTTTTGTGCCATCCGGCGTTGTGACGGATCAGATGCCAATATCCCCAGACGTTTGCCATTAAGTTTTTGCAGGGAATCAATACTGCGGTCTTTGCTAATAAAATATGCCAGACCAAATGGCATATAGCCTACCACCTCATACGCCTTATTTTTAAGTTTTGCTGCCAGTTTTGGACTTCCCAAAGCAGCAAGCACTTTCTGGGCAATGCTATAATTGGGTATTGCACCAATGGCCCCGACAGTGCCCATAAAGTTATTATATTTTTTAGTGGCGAAATTATCCGCCACCAACCCTCGACATTTTTTTTGCTCAAAATCGGACTGGGCTGCTTCAAGCTTGAGATAGACTTTTGGTCGAATCTCGACACCCCATTGTTTGGCTACCAGTGCATAATCTTTTGCTACTGCCATAGTATCGCCATTGGCCCCCATAATGTCATAAACGCATAAATCAATTGGCACAGCATATGCCGAGACACTCACCGTTGCCATCCAGCCGATGAGGATAGATTGATATCCTTTCATTCTTGTTACTCCCTATCTGTCTTTGTTTTTATGACACACCCTGTGTCAGCTTGCCTAAACTTAAAAATCTAAATAATTGATTTATTTTAATTTACATTCAAAATACTGTGGATTAACACGACAGTTAATTCTAAGTACCATACTGATCAATGCAGGATCATACACTCGAGTCTTAATAAATTCTTTTCGCAGTTGTGCCAGCAAACGTTGATAAGCACTACGATCTGCGGCAGGAATATCGTACCAGTACTTATTGGGTAATGTTCTTTCCCATTGCACAACATTTTGCATCATACGAGGGGTCCGTGCCTTAAACCAATCCCGACTTTTTTGTCCATAACCAGTTGGGAAAGCGTGTTGTCGAATTAAAAAATTTAAAGAGATAAAGGAAACCGGAAAATTGATGACACCACCCCGATGTCCCAAAGCCTGATTCAATTGTAAAGGCTGATAGGCATAGATGGGTGCAGCCAGAATATCAATTTCATCATTGATAAACTTCTGCCCTGCATTATCAAATGTAATCACCACAGGCTGTGCACCCACTCGTTTTGCCATACGTTGCTGTGAAAGATCGTATTTCAAAACACTCAAACGCCGTCCAGCAAGCTGAGTAATCGAGTTTAAGCGATTGTCCCTCACCATAAAATAAGCATTACCCAGTGGCATCCAGCCCACCACCTCATGGCCATTTTTAATCATGGAACCGGCAATGCTAGGACTGGCCAACGCCATAAATACACTTTTAGCCACCTGATTGTCAGGAATTAATCCCACTGCACCGATTGAACCGGTAAAATTATTCAATGATTTGGTAATAAAGGTTGATGCAACCAGACCATCACATTTTTTATTGTTATAATCCTGCACGGCCTGCTCTTCGTTTTGATAGACCTTGGTATTAATCGACATATTCCACGATTTTGCTGCAATAACATAGTCTTTCATCAATTGCATGATATCCCCACGATTCCCGGCAATATCATAGACACACCATGTCACTTCCTTTGCGTAAACACGCTGCATTGTTGCTATCATGATCAGCATTGCACAAAGCAGCCACTTTCGCTTCCTCATTGATCTTCCCTTTAAATTTAATATAATTCCGAGTCCCATCAACTTATGACTGTTATGGCGAAATACCGAATTCCCTTAAACAAAATACAGTAAATCTATGATCCGTTTTACGTCCGTATACTATTTAAACAATGATACCCTTAAAACTTGCAGCAACAATTGGCTTTTCCTACAGCATTTAATGTGACAATATTCAATACGCCTTGAAATCAATTGTGTATTATAGTAATAGATAAAATTTGCCTGAACTGTATCGATCTAAAACTGCATGGAATTGAAACGTTTATGAATATTCCGATTCGCCAAATCTCTGGCGTAAGCGAAGCAGCCGCACAACAATTAGAAAAATTAAATTTACTGACATCGCATGACTTACTTTTTCATTTGCCTCGTGACTATGAAGATCGCAGCACTATTATCAATATCCAGCAAGCGCATGTCGGACGCACTGTGTTATTACAGGGAGAAGTCAAATCAGTCGATTTTCCGGCAGGAAAACGCAAATCCATGGCAGTGCTATTACAGGATGGTACAGGCAAGATTACCTTACGGTTTTATCATTTCTATAAGGCATTGATAGAGCAACTCGCCATGGGTCAAATGGTCCGAGTCTTTGGAGAGGTACGTCTGGGATCGCGTGGACTGGAAATTTACCATCCTGAAATCCAGAACGTCAATGATCAGGTGCCGCAACCCAAGCAGCAACTCACTGCCATCTACCCCACTACCGACGGCTTAAAACAGCAAAAATTACGACAAATTATTGATTATTGCCTAAAACATTATGCCAATAATTTACCAGAACTCATCCCCGAAGGCTTGGCAAAAAAATATGATTTAAAACTGGCACTTGACTATATTCATCACCCTCCAGTCAACAGCAATGTACAACAATTGCGTGAAGCCCGCCATCCCGCCCAGCAACGTTTAATTTTTGAGGAACTGGTTACACATCAGCTTAGTCTATTACAACGACGGCATTTTATGCAGCAGATCCATGCTGCCAAAATACACCCCAGTAAAGCCATCTTAAAACAATTTCTGGCACAGTTAAGTTTTCAACCCACTGCCGCCCAAAGTCGGGTGACACAGGAAATTCTGACCGATTTACAAAAAGATAAACCCATGCTGCGTCTGGTACAGGGCGATGTCGGTGCCGGAAAAACCGCGGTTGCTGCCATGGCAGCGACACATGTATTGGAAGAAGGCTGGCAAGTGGCTATTATGGCACCTACCGAAATTCTGGCAGAACAGCATTTTATCAATTTTGCCAAATGGTTTGTGCCATTGGGGTTTGATGTGGTGTTTCTGGCCTCAAAACTTAAAACTCGAGAAAAAAATAAAGCGCTGGCACAGATCAATGACGGTACAGCGCAAATCGTGGTTGGAACACATGCCCTGTTTCAAGAACAGGTACAATTTCAAAAGCTCGGCTTGGTAATTATTGATGAGCAACACCGCTTTGGTGTGGATCAACGACTGGCTTTACGCGATAAAGGCAATCTGGGTCTGACACCACATCAACTGGTGATGACTGCCACACCAATTCCCCGCACGCTTGCCATGAGTGCGTATGGTGATCTGGATACTTCAATCATTGATGAATTGCCCCCTGGTCGAACACCGATTCAAACCGTTGCCATGCCAATTGATAAACGAGAACAAGTGTTACAACGTATTTATCAAAACTGCGTGGAAGGCAAACAGGCTTACTGGGTCTGTACACTGGTGGAACAATCGGAAAGTCTGGATGCACAGGCAGCCGCAGTGATTTTTAATGAAATGACAGAAAAATTTCCCGATTTAAAAATTGGCTTGGCGCATGGCAAACTGAAACCTGAAGAAAAACAAGCCGTCATGCAGCAGTTTAAAAACAATGAATTACAACTGTTAATTGCCACAACAGTGATCGAAGTCGGTGTAGATGTTCCCAATGCCTCAATTATGGTGATTGAAAATGCCGAGCGGCTGGGATTATCACAATTGCACCAATTGCGGGGACGGGTTGGTCGGGGTTCACAGCAAAGTTTCTGTGTATTGCTGTATAAATCACCGCTTTCACAAAACGGACAGGCGCGTCTGGATATTTTAAGACAAAGTAATGATGGTTTTGAAATTGCCGAACGTGATCTGGAGTTGCGGGGTCCGGGTGATATTCTCGGCACCAAGCAAACCGGTAACCTGAATTTTAAAGTTGCCGATCTGCAACGCGATGAATATTTATTGCTCAAAGCACATCAGATTGCTTCCGATATGATTCAGCAAACACCGGATAAAGCCGAAGCATTAATTCAACGCTGGTTACCGGAAGCACCACGTTATGCATTTGTCTAGCTTAAATTTTCTCGACTGGAACAAGCATGTACCATGTTGTTTATGCGGTGAATCGCGTGCAATACAGCATAGCGTATGTCAGCAGTGCTGGGACAGTTTGCCGTGGCAGAAACAGCACATCCGTCGGCATGACATCGAATGTTTTGTCAGTTGCCACTATGACTTTCCAATCAACCGTATCATTCATCAATTCAAACAACAGGGAAAATTTGAATTTATTGAACTTTTAACTGCATGTTATTTAGAACAGCCAAAACCCCGGATTCAGGCGATTGTACCGATGCCGATTGCCACCGAAAAACTCATCCAGCGTGGTTTTCATCCTAGCTATTTGCTGGCAAAAGCCTTATCGCAGCACTGGCAAATTCCGATCTGGCAACCTGTATCACGTCATGATGGTCATGCGCAGCGGGGCTTATCCCGTGCAGATCGCCTGAGCAATCTGCTTGATCAATTTTATCTGAATACCAAGCATTGCCGTTACAAACATGTATTAATGCTGGATGATGTGATTACCACCGGCGCCAGTCTGGCTGCATTACAACAACAACTTGAACAATTGGGCTGTAGCCAGATTCAGTCAATGTGCTTATGTGATGCAGCGCACTGAGCTTGCCACCATGGAATAATCAGTTCTCTGGTTAAAGGTGCCAATAGATAGTCATCTTTTTGTGCTATATCCAGCCATAACATTTCTGCCAGCTCTGCCTGAATTTGCGGTTCACCTTTGATCGTGACCCAAAAAGTATGGCTCACCAGTTGATGATCTGGCTCATTGGCCGCCTGCGTATGATAGGTCTGGATAAAGCGCAGTTGCGCAACCTCACACCCGATTTCTTCCTGAATTTCCCGCTTCAAGGCTTGCTCTGCTGCTTCATCTACTTCCAGTTTGCCACCAACCTGCATAAAAGCACGGGTATTCTTTTTCCGCACCAGCAATAATTGCCCCTGCTGATTGGCAATAATGGCGGAAGCGACAGTAATTGTATTAAGGTTCGACATTGCTATTTTGCCATTTTGCTTCAGGTGGCTGATAGTTGGCAAAAGCATTTAATATGTTTTCGATATCATCAGATTGCGTTAACATTTCGGCGTAGCGTGTCTTGGTAAACTGTTTGTCTACCATATGCTGAATCATCTGTAATAATGGATCGTAATAGCCATTGGTATTCAAAAAGGCACAAGGTTTTTGATGAATCCCTAATTGCGCCCAAGTCCATTGTTCAAAAATTTCTTCCAGTGTACCTGCACCGCCTGCCAATGCCACAAAACCATCAGACAACTCGGCCATTTTTTGTTTGCGCTCATGCATGTTATTAACAACATAGAGTTCGTCAATACCAGTATGTGCAATTTCCCGATCAACCAGATGCTTAGGCATCACACCCAGCACTTTACCACCATGCGCCAGTACACTATCGGCAACTGCACCCATGAGCCCGACTTTACCACCGCCATACACCAGCGTCAGACCTTTTTTTGCCAAAACTTCGCCTACGGATTGCGCAACTTGAATATAAATAGGATCATTACCTGCGGACGAACCACAAAAAATACAAATTGATTGCATATAATTTTAAACCTAGCATTCATCGATTGGTCATATCGCCATAGTATAAACCTAGGGCCGACTAGCCATTGTTAAATTGGTGCAGGAGTAGGACAAATTTTCATCAAATGAAGTATGGCCTTCATCAGATCATCAATTTTGCTGAATAAACAGCGTCAACTTTTTACGAAAAATATTTTTTAGCTAGTGATTTTTACCCTAGAGCTTGACTACAATAGGCAGGTTTATTTTTCCCATTGATCATCGCGCAAGGAAGACTGATATGTTAGAAGCCTTTTATGCCACTGAGCGCGGTAGTTTGGAAGACGTCACCATTAATGGTGGCTTCGATTTACATCAAGATTTGGCCTGGATCGATCTGATTGCGCCGACGCAGGAAGAGCAACAGTGGATTCTGGATGCCTATAAACAAAATCTTCCGACACTCAAATCATTAGAAGACATTTCCTCATCAGCGCGTTTTTATCGTGATGATGATGGCATTTTGCACATCAGCACCTACTTCCTCACCAAAAATAAAAATTTTCAGGTCGATGGGGAATTGGAAGATCTGGAAAATACGCTGGCGGCAACAGTCCATACCGTTGCTTTTTTGCTGGATAAAACCCGGCTGATTACCCTACGGGGAGAGAAACTGGTGGCTTTCCGGGCGTTTCGTGCCCGTGCTCGACGCAATGATTATGATATGGATTATAAAGATCCTGTCTGGATCTTACTGGGATTATTGGAAGCCAAACTGGATGAGCTGTCAGACATTCTCGAAGATACCCATAAATATCTGGAAGAATATTCGGCCGAAGTATTAAATAACCATCACCGAGAACAGATTCTTGATCTCGATGACATGATTACCCGACTTGCCCATCAGGAAGATATGCTGGGAAAAGCACAACTGTGTTTGACCGACCTACGCCGTGTGTTGACCTTTCTTTCTCGCCCCCGGGCGTTAGGCAGTCATATCTATGATGCCGATATTCGCGAGATGAACGAAGATGTGCGTTCATTGCTGGAACACAATACCTTTCTATTCCAGAAATTAAAATTCTTGCTCGACATCACCACAGGTTTTGCCAATACCGAAATGAATGAAACCTTTAAACGTTTCTCGATTTTACCAAGCATGCTGGCACCACCCATGCTGGTGGCAGGTGTTTATGGTATGAATACTGATATCCTGCCTTTTGCACAAGGCCCGATGAGTTTTGTCATGGTCTTTGGTATTGTATTATTCTTCCTGACTGCACCAATCATTATCTTTAAATGGAAAAAGTGGATTTAACTAATCCACTTTTAGCCAGTTACATTTTTGTGTCTTAGATTTTGCTATTTGTTATTGTACTTTGCCAAACAAATACAGACAAAACTGCGCCTGAATTTTAAATTGATCCCGAGCTTCCAGTACTGCCCGCTTATCTGCCTTGGCTTTCCATGCATAGGGTGTCATGGCAATTAAATCTTTGAGCTGTTGCTGATTCAAGCTTAAATCATCGGTAATAAGATGCTGTTCAATAAGCTCAAACTCTGGCTGTAACTGACTGATAAATTTTTCCGGTTCATGCACCTTAACCTGATCAAATAAGGCTTCACGCATGGCATATAAGTGCAGCGATGCAGGTGTAGCAACCAGCAAATAGCCCTTTGACTTCAATACACGCAACATTTCAACTTTTGGCAATGGGCTAAAAAAACTGCTACACAACTGTAACGACTGATCCTGTACTGGAAGTATCGCACCTGTACCGACCACCCAAACCACCTGCTTCTGCGTATCTTGTTTTGCCGCAATCTGTACCGCAGATTTGGCAATATCCACCGCAATTAAATCTGGAATCACCTCGGCCATTGCCTGTGTGTAATAGCCTTCACCACAGCCAATATCAATAGCCGACTGGATATTCAACTGCTGTAGTACTGCAACAATTTCTTGCTGTAAGCTTTGATAAAAGCCGGCGGTTAAAAAACGTCGACGGGCAGTTACCGCCTCGGGTGTATCTCCAGGTGATTTACTGTGTTTATGCTGGACTACATGCAAATTGACATAGCCCTGTTTGGCCTGATCATAACTATGACGATTACTACATCGCCATGTCTTATCCTGAAGTGTCAGGCTTTCCCGGCACACAGGACACATTAAATTCAGCGTCATTCAGGCTTTCTCGTGTAAATTTTTTAAATAAGCTTTGGCTTGCACACCCACAAAGGTCCGCCCGGCATTCTCACCCTGAATCCATTCGTCCACATCAAATAAATCAAATAAGCCAATTTTTACCAATGTCGGTACGGCAACTTTTAATTCTTGTTCTACTGCACTGCGTTGAGCTGCGTCATGTTCATAACGATTGTAAAGTGCAATATTATGCAACATGGTTGCCACCGTTCCGGTTTGAACACGGCTACCATCTTTTAACGTCACTTGGGGTAAAACTTCCCCATCTTCAACCACTTTATGATTAATTTGTGATAATTGATCTGATCCGGAAATTTTAGACATGTCTACACGCTTCCTGTTTTTGAAATTTCAAATATTTGATTAAACATTTGTCTGGTCTGCTGCGCGATCTGCTCATTATAGCCATCGACCAGAAAACGACTGATTAATCCTTCTAATAGGGTATAAAGCAAATCCGCAAGGTCTATTATGCCAGATTGCGGATTGCAATAGTGGCGAATCAGTTGATATAGCCATTGTTTATGCATCCTTGAAATTGCAATGATTTCGGTTTGTTCTACATTGGCTTCGGCCACTGCACGTACAAATAGACATCCCTTAAACGTATCGGTCTGGAACCAGTTCAGATGCCAGTCGAAAATTTTATTTAAAGCATCTAATCCTTCTGCCTGTCCAATATAATCCGTTAACGCTTGCCTAAAACGTTGATCTCTGCCTTGCAACACCGACTGTACCAACTGATTTTTATTTTTAAAATAGGTATACATGGTGGTTTTTGAACAGCCCGATTCATCCCGTATTAAATCCACGCCTACCGCAGTAAAACTCTGTTGATTAAATAAGCTTTCCGCTGTGCTTAAGATTTTATCTGCCGACTTTGACGCTTTGGATACATTAGACCCCATAAATTTCCTTTATAAAAAATAGTACAGATCTGTACTATTTAAAATAATAACGCTATGATCATCAAAAATCAATCCGAATACACCATCATGGCTTTTTACCTACAACATAAAAAACGGCTGGCGTCATTTTTCCAGCAATCTGAGATTTTACGTAGTTTAATCGGTGGGACAGCCAGTATTTTTGCATTACTCTGGTTAACTCAATTCAGCCAGCACGTCTGGATTATGGCACCTTTCGGTGCAAGTTGTGTCATCCTCTATGCTGTTTCTCAATCGCCTTTGGCACAGCCTAGAAATGTCATTCTAGGGCATTTTATCTCGGCATTGATTGGTTTACTGTTCCTAAAATTCTTTTCCACATCCATGCTCAGTATCGCCTTTGCTGTGGGTTGTGCCATTGCCGCCATGCAACTATTAAAATGCGTTCACCCGCCTGCTGGTGCAAATCCATTGGTCATTTTACTGACCGCCAATACTGTACAGTACGACTGGAGTTTCTTATTATTTCCAACTTTATCGGGCGCCCTACTTCTGGTGCTGATTGCATGTCTTGTCAATAATATCGGTAGTCAACAGAAATATCCGGTACAAGGATTTGCATGGTTTAAAAAATAAGTGAATTTAATAACTTATTTTAAATGCATTCAATAATATTCTTCTCTCATCATTTAAACTCTACCACACAAATAAATAATTTAATTTTTATATAAAAATTAAGAACTTATCATATTTTAGTGCTGATCCTATGTCCAAAATACTGTCTAGGATCACCTTTTTAAGAGATTTCAAACAATTATCAATAATTCTAAATTCCGCACCTCTCATTTCTAACGTCAGTTTTGGTTTATCTACTTTAGAAATATTTGAGTCATTTGAACTGCTACAACCTATAAGAAAATATGTTAAAATAATAAGCATAAAAAATTTTCATTTTTAATGTTCCACTTAGGTTTTTTTATGCAAAAATTATTAATTGCAATAAGTTGTATCATATTATCGTCTCTGGCTTTCGCTGATCAGCAAATTCCAAGAAGTGTATCAGGTGATAAGGGAAAATATTATTTGATTAAACAAACTAAATCTGGAGATATTGTTTCCACTCTACATAAAAGAGTAGGAGTAGATAGTATTGGTTATACCTCATTACAAATAAATTGTAAAACTGGTCAAATGAAAGAAATTGGTTATAGCGAAGTATCCCCTCAAGCCATTAAACCAAATCCAACAAAATGGTTTGACTTAGTAAGAGGATCAAGTAAATATGACTTGTATAAATTCGTGTGTAAAAATTGAGGTTACTTTAAATACTTAAGCTATCAATACCTATACTACTTATTAGTTTATTAACGGCTTGTGCAAATGCTCCGGTTAGTAATGATCTAGCGAAAACTGTACCTCAAGATAGAATTATAGATAAGTCATATACACTTCCTGATACACAAAAAATTGATGTAATTATTAAAAGAGATGGTGGACATGTAGGATCGGCGTGTACTACACAAGTTTTAATTGATAAACATGAGATTGTTAGATTAAAACGAGCTGAAAAAATTAGTATTCTTTTAACACCAGAGCAACATATTATCAGTGCTCAAAATCTAGGAATGTGTGGTGGTGGATTAGTAGAAACACAAATTGATTTATCATCAAAGAAACCACTAACTTTACGTATTGGATCAGACGGTAATGGAACACTACGAATTCAACCAACAGTATTTTAATTAATCTTATAAGTTATTTACTGTGATTAATGTTCTCATTTCAAATAACCTTTCAAACATAAAAACCTGCAATTTCTATAACAAAATTGCAGGTTAATATAGATTGCAAGCTTAACGTAATTTTAAAGTCATCAAGCCCACGACCACCAGAATGATGGTAATAATCCAGAAGCGGATCACCACCTGGGTTTCTTTCCAGCCCTGTTTTTCATAATGATGATGTAAAGGGGCCATTAAAAATACCCGTTTTTGCCGCATCCGTAACGAGCCAATTTGCAAGAATACAGAGATTGCTTCCATCACAAAGACACCGCCCATGATGGCAAAGACAATTTCCTGACGTACCATTACCGCAATCGTTCCCAGCATTGCACCAAGTGCCAATGCCCCAACATCACCCATAAAAATTTGTGCAGGATGTGCGTTATACCAAAGGAATGCTAGACCTGCACCAATCATGGCTGCACAAATCACCACCAGTTCAGAGGCATAACGAATATAAGGAATGTGCAAATAATTGGCAAAACGTACATCACCAGCCAAATAAGCAAATACGCCCAAACCCGCGGACACCAGAACAATTGGCATAATTGCCAGACCATCCAAACCATCGGTTAAGTTGACTGCATTGGACGCACCATTGATCACCAGATAGGTAAATGCAATAAATGCCAGACCAAACGGAATCACAGACAGTGGAATACTGATATTTTTAAAGAACGGGATCAGCAAATCCAGCATATTGGCTGTCACTACGGGATTGCCCTGCTGCATTGCTATCAGATATAAACCAATCCCTGCACCTAATGAACCAACTGAAGTCCAGAAGAATTTCTTGCGGGCAGGTAAACCAGCATTGTCTTTATAACGGATTTTAATCCAGTCATCCGCCCAGCCTACTGCACCGAAGATCACCATGACACCCAGCACGATCCAGACATAAGGATTGCGTAAATCTGCCCAAAGCAAGGTACTAATACCAATCGAAAGCAGGATTAACACCCCACCCATGGTCGGTGTTCCCATTTTTGCAGCATGATTTTCCGGCGCAAAGCTACTTACAGCTTGTCCGTATTTAAGCGCACGCAGCTTACGAATCATGACCGGACCCAAAAACAGTCCAATCCCCAAAGCAGTTAAAACGCTTAATAAAGAGCGTAAGGTGAGATAACGAACAACCTGAAAGGAACTATGGTAACCTGCCAGTTGCTCAAACAGCCATAACAGCATTTAAAATTTCTCCATCAATGCCACCAATAGATCTTCCATATGGGTATAACGTGACCCTTTAAACAGAAAGCTCATTGGCTGTGGTTGATGCTTATTAACAATCGTCAACAGGGCTGTCAAAGCATCATGTTGATTGCGATAAGCTGAACAATGCGCAGCTTTTGCGCCATCGACAACAGTTGCAGCGTATTCGCCAACTGCGACAATATAATCCAGTGATTTTTCTGCCAATGCCTGTCCTAAAGCAAAATGTTCGGCTTGGGCGTCTTCACCCAATTCACCAATATCACCGATCACCATGACCTTGATACCATTTTGCTGGGCAAGGACATCAGCAGCCGCACGCATGGAATTCGGATTGGCATTATACGTATCATCAATCAATAAGTATTGTTGATGTTGAATAAAATTCAGACGTCCTTTTGCACCTTTGGCTTGTGCCAGTCCTGCTACAATATCTTCCAGACTCACTTGCATGGCCAGTGCAAAAGCTGCTGCCGCTTCGGCATTGTGCACATTATGTTCACCAGCAAAAGGTAATTCGATGTGGACTTTACCCTGTGGCGTAATTAAATCAAAACTTGAAGACTGCGCATGAAGCTGGATATTGTCGGCATAAATATCGCCACCTTTGCCAAAGCTGAGTTGACTATAACCTTGTGCTGCTTGACGGATCGGTTGAACAAAATCATCTGCGGCCGGAATAATCGCAATTCCACCGGTTTTAATGTGTGGGTAAATTTCCGACTTTGCCTTACAAATGCCTTGTCGTCCACCAAATTCACCCAAATGCGCAGTACCAATATTAATAATACCAGCCACATCAGGCTGTACCAGATTCGAAGTATAGTCAATTTCCCGCTGATGACTGGCACCCAATTCCATCACTGCATAACGATGCTCATCAGGACGTAACTCCAGCAACATCATCGGTACACCCAGATCATTATTCAGATTACCGCGTGTGACCAGCGTAGCGCCCAAACGGGAAAAAATACTACCCAGCATTTCCTTGGTGGTGGTTTTACCACTACTACCGGTTAAGGCAACCACGTTTAAATGCTGACATTGCTGGCGGCGATAGGCACCCAGATGTCCCAATGCCAGACGGGTATCGGCAACAATTAACTGTGGAATAGATAAACCTGTGATTTCACGCTGTACAATCACACAGGTTGCACCCTGTTCGGCCACTTGTTGCACAAAGTCATGTGCATCAAAGCGTTCACCTTTTAACGCTAGAAAAGCATCACCTGCTTTTGCCTGACGAGAATCGGTGAGAATACGTTGAATCGAGAATCCTCCGAAATCTCCCCTAGCCCCTCTTTGAAAAAGAGGGGAACTCCTCCCTTTATTAAAGGGAGGTTGGGAGGGATTTAATGGAAAAAGCCACTGCCCTTGAGTTGCCTGTTGTAGCTGATCGCTAGACCACGGCACTAGAGGCGCAGTGCTAGTTGTAGAGGTATGCATAAACGTTCCTATTGCGCAGGATAAGCCGATAGCGATAAATGATGTGGTGTATCAATGGCAGACTGCACTTCAACCACATCATCAAACCAGTGTCGAACACCATCAATTTCCTGATAATTCTCGTGCCCTTTGCCTGCAATCACCACAATATCACCGGGCTGTGCATGTTTTATGGCAAACTTGATTGCCTCACGTCGATCATGAATTTCCTCGACCTGATGACCATTAAAATTAATCCCGGCTTTCATATCCGTAAAAATTTGTACAGGATCTTCACTGCGTGGATTATCTGTGGTCAAAATTACTTTATCCGCATGATTCAGAGCAGCTTGAGTCATTTCCGGACGTTTGCCGCGATCACGATCTCCACCACAACCAAATACCGCCCATAATTGGCCTTCAACATGATGTTGTAAGCTGCTCAATACTTGCTCCAATGCATCCGGCGTATGTGCATAATCAACAATAAATAAACGTCCCTGATCGCTGATGGTTTGCATACGGCCCGGAGCACCTTTAAGCTGTGGAATCAGGGCAATAATATCAGCCAAGGCAAAACCCAGTTTTTCCACACAAATGATCGCAGCCAATATATTTTCCACATTAAAATGGCCTAACAGTGGACTCGCAACCTGATATTGACCGGAAGGACTATCCAACACGAAAGTTGCACCGGATAGACTAAATTCTAATGCTGAAACACGATAATCTGAGCGTGCTTCAGACAAGGCATACAACCAGATATCTGGCTGGGCTGGATTGTTTTTTGCGTGTTCCATCATTAAAGCAGCATGATGATCATCATGATTGATCACCACATGTTTTAAGCTTGGAAAATCAAATAACCTGGCTTTAGCTTTGGCATAGTTTTCTAACGTTTTATGATAATCCAGATGATCACGGCTTAAATTGGTAAATGCAGCAACCTCAATCGGCGTACCGGCCAAACGGCCTTGTTCAATGCCATGTGAGCTGGCTTCCAGTGACAAAAACTTTGCCCCTTGCCGACTAAAATCATAATACATTTGCTGAAAATGCAAGGCGTCCAGTGTAGTATGACTAGATGCCTGCAAATTGGGTAAAATGCCATTACCGGTCGTTCCCATCACTGCGGTTGCTTGGCCGAGTAACGTTAATAATTCTGCAATTAGTCGTGAAACTGTGGTTTTGCCATTTGTCCCCGTCACAGCGACAGTACGCGCCAGTGTTTGCGGCTGCTCAGCCTGAAGAAATGCCTGTTGCAAGCCACCCAAAATTTGTCGCAGATTGGCAACAAATAAAATACTGTCATGCTCTTCAACCACAATTTCGGTTAATACCCCAATCGCCCCCTGTTGCAGGGCTTGCTGAATATAATGCTGCGTTGCAGTTACATCATTATTTAGACCCTGCAATGCAATAAAAATATTGCCTGCCTGCACTTTGCGACTATCCAGACAAAAGCCAGTAAAGGATTGCATTGCCCAGTCAGGAAGCTGCTCATCATGTCGGAAAATCTCAGATAATGTGGTCATGATGTGTTTAACTTCCTTTTGGTGTTTCCAATGGTCGATCAAGCGGTACATTCAGCAAGCGTAAAGATTCCTGCATGATTTTGGCAAAAACTGGTGCAGCCACCAAACCACCATAGTATTTACCTTGTGGATTCTCGACCACCACAATCATGGCAATACGCGGATTACTGATTGGTGCAACTCCGGCAAACAAGGCACGATATTCATTTTGAGAATAGCCTTTGCGGTCGGCACGTAATTTATGTGCTGTACCGGTTTTCCCGCCCACACGATAACCGGGAATAACCGCTTGTCGTGCCGTACCGCCAGGCTGAGTCACCGCTTCCAGCATATGCAATACAGTATCGGCAATTTCCGGCGCAACCACCTGTTCGCCTTTGGGTTGTTCAGAGACTTTATATAAGGTTAAAGGAACTTCTACACCATGATTGGCAACCATCGCATAAGCCTGTGCCAGTTGTAATACTGTGGCATTTAAACCATAACCATAGGACATGGTCGCCACTTCGGATACATTCCATTTACTGGGTGGCAAGATTAAACCTGCACTTTCACCCGGGAAACCCACCGCCGAGCGTTTACCAAAACCAATTTTCTTGTAGAAGGTCGGTAAAGTGGAATAAGGTAACGATAAAGCAATTTTTGAAGCCCCCACGTTGGAGGATTTAATTAATACCCCGCCCATGGTCAATGCACCATAATTATGGGTATCACGAATGGTATGATTACCGATCCGCATTGAACCGGGGCTGGTATTAATAATCGACGTCGGCTGGAATTTGCCACTTTCCAGTCCCATCAACACGGTAAATGGCTTCATGGTGGAACCGGGTTCAAACGAGTCAACAGCGCCACGATTCCGCATCGCATCCTGATTACTTAGCCCCTTTGGATCATTGGGGTTATACGATGGCCAGCTACTCATGGCCAGAATTTCACCGGTTTTGACATCGACTGCAATCGCAGTGGCAGAACGCGCATTATTGGCAACACCTGCCGCGGTCAATTCACGATACATAATGTATTGCAAGCGTGAGTCAATACTCAGGGTGATATTCTCGCCACCATTGCCCTGGGTAATCACTTCTTCAACCTTTAAGCGATTACCTTTACGATCCCGAAGTACCCGCTGCTCACCATCGATACCGGCCAGGCGTTTATTCAACTGCATTTCCAGTCCTTCAATCCCCATACCATTACTATTGGTTAAACCAATAATCTGTGCATTTGGCTGGGGCTGCGGATAATAGCGTTTATAATCTTTCTCGGTATAAACACCCTGAAATTTATGCGCCATGATGGCATCGGCCTGTGCAGGCGGCACTTGACGTTTTAAAGGCAGATAACGGGAACGTGCCCGACGTTGCATATCCTGCTGTAATTTGGCTGCATCAATCCCCATCACCTGAGCCAGTTCATTCAGGTCAAAATTTTTCTTGGGTAATGCTCTTTTTAATCTGGCATTCTCCGGATCTTTTTTAATTTCCTCGGAAATTTTTTCAAATTGTGCCTTGGCCTCGAAATAATCTTTAGGATCAATCACGACCGTCATTACTGGCGTACTGATCGCCAATGGCACACCGTGACGATCACTAATCACGCCACGCATTGCCCTGACCACTTCGGTATGTGAAATATTAGCATCGGCTTTTTCTTGCAGGAAATCGCTATCGAGGATCTGTACCCAAAATGCACGGCCAATCAATAAAATAAACGCAGCACATGCAGCAAACCACAATAAGCGAAAACGCCACATATCCTGCGCGAGTGTAGGCTTGGCACTGACAGCATTTTTCCGCTGTTTCGTTTTTTTTGTAGGAGCAACCATTGCTGTGTCTTTCGCCTCACATCATTATTTAGTTGAAATTACGACAGTTTGAGTCGCAGGGGGCGAATACATACGTAATTGTGTCACCGCACGGGAACCGATCTGGGCTGTCGCACCAAAGGTTTGCTGTTCGATCAGCAAACGTCCCCATTCTGCATTCAAATCATCTTTTTCTTTCATTAAATTATTATAGCCACGATAATCATGGCGATAATTAAACACCTGATTTACCACCATAAATGCACTGCCCATGATTGTCACAATGATCAGCAGAATGATCGCCACCTGTTGCAGGATACTTTTTTCAATCAATTTATGGTTTTTAATCATCATATTTTAATCTTCCAAACGCTCTGCGACACGTAACCATGCACTACGGGAACGAGGATTCTGTTTTATTTCCACAGCACTTGGTGCAATCCGTGCAATTTTTTTCAGGGTACGAGTGTCTTTTTGTGCCTGTGGCATACCCCACTCTTGTTCGGGCAGGGTGGATTCCTTTTGAATAAACTGTTTGATTAAACGATCTTCCAACGAATGAAAACTAATCACGGCAAGACGTCCATGGGACTTTAACATGGCAACGGCTTGCGGTAAAAATGTTTCAACATCGTCCAGTTCTTTATTAATGGCAATACGAATGGCCTGAAAAGTTCGGGTCGCAGCATGTTTATGTTTTTCCCATTTGGGATGGGCAACTTTTACAATCTCGGCCAGTTGCGCAGTGGTTTCAATCAAACCCGCCTGCTTAATCGCTCGAGCAATGCGGCGACTATAACGTTCTTCACCATATTTAAAAATAACATTGGCAAGATCAGTTTCATCCATGGCCACTAACCATTGCGCTGCGGTTTGTCCCTGTGAATTGTCCATTCGCATATCCAACGGTCCATCATGCATAAAACTAAAGCCGCGTTCGGCTTGATCCAGTTGCGGAGATGACACACCGAGATCCGCCATAATGCCATCAACAGATACGATCCCCAATTGCTGTAATTGTGCTGCAAGATCGGCAAAGCTGGCATGCACAATCTGAAACCGTGAATCCTCACTGGCAAGTTCAGCCCCTGTGGCCAACGCCTGCGGATCTTTATCAAAAGCAATCACTTTTGCATCTGCGTCCAGACGGGATAATAATTCACGGCTATGTCCACCCCGACCAAAAGTCGCATCGACAAAAATACCGGTTGTTTTTTGTCCCAAAACGGCATCAACAGTTTCATGGAGCAGGACGGAAATATGAGACATGTATAATCAACAATTTAAAGTAAGACGAACCCAAGTTTAAGTCGCTAATTATTCAATGATTAGCAAAAATGACCAAGCGGCTTTTTGTATATAATTTTAAAATTATGCAACTTTGGGATAAATTGTCGGTAATTATACGCTGATTTTAGCGCTTATTGCTTCATTCCCTTGGTATTTTTGCAATTTCTCTGCAAGAAAGGCTATTAATAGACTTACTCGTTTCGGTAAATGTTCCTGTTGATAATACACTGCATGGATATTCTGATCATACAAGGTATTGTATTCTTCCAGCAATGCCACCAGTTTGCCCTGTTTTAAATCTTTTGCCACTAAAAACTGTGACAAACACGTAATACCATTACCCAGTAAAGCCAGTTGCCGCACTGTTTCTCCATTAGAAGCTTTTAATTTAGGCTGGACCGTTAAAAACTGATCATTGATTTTTAATGGCCAAGTATTCAGACTGGGAACTTTACTAAAACCAATCAATTGATGATGTAATAAATCTTGCACTGTTTCTGGATAGCCTGCTCGCGCCAGATATTCCGGGCTTGCCACAATGTATAAGCGACTCCGACACAATAGTTTTGCATGTAGACTGGAATCATTGAGTTGGCCAAAACGAATCGCCACATCTGTTTTTTGTTCAAGTAAATCAATCACCTGATCATTACTATTTAATTCAATTTCAACACATGGATAACGCTGCATAAACTCCTGCATTAATGGCGCAATCACATGTAATACAAACGGTGTGGCCGAATCAACACGAATTAATCCTGAAACTTCATGATCAAAGCGTAATAAAGCATCTTCTGCTTCGCCAAGATCATTGAGAATTTTGCGGGCTTTATCCAGAAATAATTGCCCTTCCTGCGTCAGTTTTAATTTACGTGTGGTACGTTCCAGCAAAGTCACAGCCAATTTGGATTCCAGACGCTGTAAAGCCCGGCTTAGTCCCGATGTGGTTTGGTTCAACTGCTGTGCTGCATGCACAATCGAACCTGCATCAACAATGGTGACAAAGGCAAGTAATTCTTCAATCGAGGATTTCATTTGATCACGTCACTTTATTGTTGATTTTTAGTCAATAATATTTTGCAGATCATCTGGTTTTTTTGCAACAAAAATCCAAGCAAAATACCTATCAAGACAAGACTGCATATGCTATGCAGTCTAATATCAGAGATAAAACCTGAGGTAAAGAAAGATGACTATTCCAAAATTTGGCGTTGGTACATTTCGTTTAAAAGACCAAGTGGTGATTGATTCGGTCAAAACCGCCCTTGAGGTCGGTTATCGTGCCATTGATACTGCACAAATTTATGACAATGAAGCACAGGTGGGTCAGGCCATTGCCGAAAGTGGTATCGCCCGACAGGATTTATTTATTACCACCAAAATCTGGACAGACCATTATTCGCGTGAAAAATTAATCCCAAGTTTAAAAGAAAGTCTGCAAAAGTTAAGAACTGATGCGGTCAATCTAACCCTGATTCACTGGCCCGCACCCAAACAAGGTTTTTCGATTACCGAGATTGTAGAAAATCTTTATGAAGCACAACAACAAGGTTTAACGCAATATATTGGTGTGTCTAATTTTAATATTGCCGAAGTACAGCAAGCGATTGATGCGGTAGGCAAAGAAAATATTATCACCAATCAGATTGAACTTAGCCCGTATCTACAAAATGAAAAAGTGGCAAATTTCTTAAGCAGCCAGAATATTGATGTCACCTCCTATATGACCCTAGCCTATGGCAAAGTTCTAAATGACCCTGTATTACAAGAGATTGCCCAACAGCATCAAGCCAATAGCGCCCAAATTGCTTTGGCGTGGGCATTACAAAAAGGCTATGCGGTGATTCCATCTTCAACCAAACGGGAACATCTAATCAGTAATCTACAGGCACAGGATATCCGCTTAAATGCAGATGAAATGCAACTGATCGCTGCGCTTGAACGCAATGGCCGGGAAGTTGATCCGGAACAACTGGCACCACTCTGGGATTAAGGTTTTTGCGATGAAGCTCAATTTTCCCTTACTTGCACTGGCAATTGGTGCATTTGCCATCGGTACGACCGAATTTTCACCGATGGGTTTTCTCCCACAAATTGCACAAGGCATGGATATTTCCATTCCACAAGCCGGTATGCTCATTACTGCCTATGCGCTGGGTGTGATGATTGGTGCACCGCTGATGACCCTGTGGTTTAGCCGGTTTCCACAGCGTAAGGCCTTGATGTTACTTATGGTACTGTTTACCATTGGTAACTTACTGGCAGCCTTTGCACCCAATTATCTGGGTTTAATGGCGGCACGGATCATTACCAGCTTAAATCATGGTGCTTTTTTTGGGATTGGTTCGGTCGTTGCGGCCAGCCTCGTCCCCAAGGATAAACAGGCCAGTGCGGTGGCGACCATGTTTATGGGTTTAACCATTGCCAATATCGGTGGTGTACCTCTCGCGACATGGTTTGGACAAAATGTGGGTTGGCGTATGTCCTTTGCAGCGATTGCAATTTTAGGTGTACTCACCATCTTATCACTATGGAAAGCCTTACCCCAAGGTCAGGCCGGACATCCGCCCAACGTCAAACAGGAACTCAAAGTCCTGACGCGCGGACCTGTTATTCTGGCATTACTCACAACAGTCATGAGTGCAGGCGCTATGTTTACCCTGTACACCTATATTGCGCCGAGTTTAAAAAACTTTAACAATGCCACCCCCCTATTGATTACCATTATGCTGATTTTAATTGGCATTGGCTTTTCCATCGGTAATCATTTTGGTGGGAAATTTGCCGACCGCTCAATTGACAAGACTTTGATCGGCTTTTTAGTATTGCTGATGTTGATGATGGTACTTTTCCCATTTTTGGCCAAAACAACCATCGGTGCCGCTATTGCGTTGGTCATCTGGGGTGCAGCTGCCTTTGCTGTGGTGCCACCATTACAGATGCGTGTCATGTCTGTTGCCCACGATGCGCCGGGGCTGGCATCTTCCGTCAACATTGGAGCCTTTAATCTGGGTAATGCCATTGGCGCAGCAGCCGGTGCAGCAGTATTGAGTCTGGGCTGGAGTTATGCAGCTGTTTCCTTTGCGGGTGCAATGTTGGCTGGATTGGGTTTAATATTGGTGTTTTTCCAAATGAAGAATATTTCTCAAACACTTACCCAATAATATTGATCATTGCACAAGTTTATCCATAAGCTTGTGCATAACCATTTACTTATCCACAGTCAAACCAAAGCGACGTAAATTTTCCTGTTCATAAGGTGCATCTTCAGCCGGATAACGTAAGCCGTCTAGACCATATACTTTGGCGATCTGCCAGAGAATACTTTCACCGGCGGGCAAAACATTGAGTTGAATTTTATATACTGGATCCCTATAGGCAGCATCACTATCAATAAATTGCCAGCCCTGTTGCCGAAATGCGGTGATCACATCGCCGAGCCATGCAGCGTTAATCGCACGCACATGCAGTAACAATACATGCTTGGGTGAACGTCCCAACGTTTTTTCTGCCAAACCATCATAATAAGCAGCCCGATCTAGCAAATGCGCAATATAAGCCTGTTTTAATTTGCTTAAACTGTCTTGATCATTGGCAATTTGATATTGCATAAACAGCTGATTGTAATACCAGTCACTGGCATCAATACTCACCGCACCCGATTGATAATGATGCTGCGCCAGCCATTGTCTTACGCCATCTCTTTTTTGCTGAGTATTGCCTTCTTTTAAAAAAGGAAAACGATAACGTGACACAAATCCCTGCAACTGCTTAAAGTAACGATCTCCACGTTGCATACTGTCTAAATACGCCGCCAAGCTAACATCATCATGATTTAAATTCTGGTGAAGATCACTATGGTTACCGATTCGATGCCCTTGCTGTCCCCACTCAGCCACTAAAGCCAAGCCCTGCTTATCACCAATTTTACTGAGTGATGGAAATAGAATCACTTTGATCTGGTTTTTATGCAAGGTCGTTAAAATATCATGATTAATCCGTTTGGCCTGTACTTCAATTTTTGGATTTAAACCATCATCAAAACTTAAAGCCAGTTGTTTGGCAGAGGCAAAGCCACTGAATAATAAAAATAGTATTGCTAACCAATGCTGCATGTATATTTCCTAGAGGAAAATTATCGGTATAAGATACCCAAACCAACCCAATACATATCAAAAATATATGATTTCAATAAAATTGGCTGTAAAAAAACAATGATGTTTAACAAATTAAAGAAGAATATTCTCAATAATAGGTATATCATTAAATTTACTTTATCTTAGTACCAAATAATAGTACTATTTATAAAAAGAATTTGTGATCTGATCAATGAAAAAAACAGCATCAAAAAACTTTAGAAGCCATTTTTAAAAACCAATATCTGGGAACATTGCATGGAAAGACATTGAGTCGTTATTTAAGGGCTTAGGTGACGAAATTGAAGAACGTGAAGGATCACGTATTGCTGTTATTTTATTTGGTCAGGTAAAGGTATTTCATCGACCTCATCCACAACCAACCACGGATAAAGGTGCTATAGCATCTATAAGAGCGTGGCTTAGTTTAAATGATGTTACATCATAAGGAGTCAGTAATGATTAACATATTAAAAGTTGATGGCTACTCTGCTGTAGTGAATTATGATCCTGATATTGATATGTTTCGTGGAGAGTTTACCGATCTAAACGGCGGTGCTGATTTCTATGCCACAACGATTGATGATCTAAAAAAAGAAGCAAAAATTTCTTTAGATACATTTTTAACTGTTTGTAAAGAACGAAATATCGAACCAATAAAAACCTATTCTGGTCGTTTTAATACACGCATTCCATCTGAATTACATAAAAAACTTGTGCTGATTGCTACAGTGCAAGGAAAAAGTATTAATGATTTTGTTAAACAGGCGATTGAAAAAGAAATTATTGAAGCTGAAACAACTTAATTTAATTCATTTTGGAAAACTAAAAATAAGAAAACCAGCCCGAAAGCTGGTTTTTATCAAATGGCAATTAACCACTAATTTTCTTATATTTTGCTCGTTTGGCAACGGCATCATCACCTAGACGAGAAGCGCGATAAGCTTCATATTCTGCATAGTTACCTGTGTAGAATTCTGGCTTTTCATTTTCAAAAGACAAGATATGTGTCGCAATCCGATCAAGGAACCAACGGTCATGCGATACCACCATCACGGTACCCGGGAACACCAAAATGGCATCTTCCAGCGCACGTAGGGTTTCAATATCCAGATCGTTTGATGGCTCATCGAGTAAGATAACGTTTGCGCCCATTTGCAGGATTTTAGCCAATTGTAAACGGTTACGCTCACCACCGGACAACTCACCAACACGTTTTTGCTGATCCTGACCTTTAAAGTTAAAGCGACCAATATATGCACGAGATGCAATTTCATAGTCACCAATTTTCAGGATATCCAAACCACCGGAAACTTCTTCCCAGACAGTTTTGTTGTCATCTAGCGTGTCACGAATCTGACCGACATAAGCCACTTTTACAGAGTCACCTAAAGTCACAGTACCGGTATCAGGTTGTTGTTCGCCTGTCATCATACGGAATAAGGTGGTTTTACCTGCACCATTTGGACCGACAATACCCACAATTGCGGTAGGCGGTACGGTAAAAGTCAGATTTTCATAGAGTAAACGGCCATCAAAGGATTTACTGATTCCTTCGACTTCTACTACTTTATTCCCCAGACGAGGGCCGGGTGGAATATAAATTTCAGAAGTTTCGTTACGTTGCTGGAATTCTTTCGAGTTCAGCTCTTCAAAACGTTCCATACGGGCTTTGTTTTTCTTCTGCTGACCTTTGGCATTGGAACGAACCCATTCCAGTTCTTTTTTCAATGCCTTGGCAAAAGATTCTTCCTGTTTGTTTTCCTGCTCTAAACGGGCATTTTTCTGTTCCAGCCAAGAAGAGTAATTGCCTTGATAAGGAATACCATGTCCACGGTCAAGCTCAAGAATCCACTCTGCCACGTTATCGAGGAAGTAACGGTCATGGGTAATCGCCACAATGGTACCAGAGAAATCTTTCAGGAAGCGTTCCAGCCATGACACCGATTCAGCATCCAGGTGGTTGGTTGGTTCGTCCAGTAACAGCATGTCTGGCTTGGACAGCAACAAACGGCATAGCGCCACACGGCGACGCTCACCACCGGAAAGCAAGTTAACATCCGCATCCCAAGCCGGAAGATTTAATGCACCAGCCGCCTGTTCCATCTGGTTATTCAGGTTATGTGCATCCCAAGCATGAATAATCGATTCCAGTTTTTCCTGCTCTTTGGCCAACGCATCAAAATCGGCATCTTCGGCAGCATATTCTGCAAATACTTCATCCAGACGTGCCAACGCATCCAACGGTTCACGCAAACCATCTTCAACATTGCCACGCACATCTTTATTTGGATCTAATGGTGGTTCTTGTTCTAAATAACCAATTTTAATGCCCGGTTGTGCCCGTGCTTCACCCGAAAAGTCTTTATCGACACCTGCCATAATACGCAGTAAGGTCGATTTACCTGCACCGTTTAAACCCAGTACACCAATTTTTGCACCCGGGAAAAATGATAAAGAAATGTCTTTTAAGATGTTGCGCTTGGGCGGCACCATCTTGGACACTCGGTTCATCGTGTAAATATATTGGGCCACGTAGGACTCCTAAGTTAAATCAGTCAATGCCAAAAAATGGCAACATACAAATGCCGACTATTATACGATGAAATACGGGATAAAATATCAAATTATTGGAATTAAACGCATCTGAATGTTTCTTCTTGATTATGAAAAGCATTCATATCAACAGATTCAGATAAAGCATTTCTTTGGGCAAGACATTTATTCTATGCTGGGCTTGTCCAACGCTCAATTCAGGAAGTTAATTGAAGCGTAAATAAAAACTTAATTCGGTAACAATCAAAGGGATTTCAATGTGATCAATACAAATAAGACAATCGACTTTGCCATTATAGATGCCCATATCCATCAATGGGATCCCTATCATACGCCGCATCCTGCACATACACTGGTTAAAATTTTCGGTGATTATCCCGGTGTCATGGATAAATTGTTGCGTCTGGTCAAACCCCAACCCCTCATTGATACCATCGGCTCAACAGCACATATTCTTGCGCCCTATTTACCGCAGGATTATGCCAAAGATTTGCAACACTATCGGGTGGACAGTGTGGTGCACATTGAAGCCAACTGGCATGACCATAAAGGTACTGGTGTAGTGGGCGAAACCCGCTGGATTAACAGCCTCCCCTTTGCCCAGTACGATATTCAACTGGGTGCCATTGTGGCTGCTGCTGATCCTCGAGATCAGCAGTTCAAAAAAATTCTGGATCTGCATCAACAGGTCAGCCCTGTATTTCGGGGAATCCGTAAAATGGCCTCTTATCATCAGGACAAAGGTATTTATCGCTGGTGTGATCAGGCGAATTTATATCGAGATAAGAAATTTTTAACGGGTTTTGAAGAACTTGCCAAACGGCATCTCAGTTTTGATGCATGGGTATATTCCAGTCAACTGAATGATGTGATTGAGCTGGCAAAACAGTTTCCAGAAACCGCAATCGTGATTGATCATCTGGCCACACCTGCCGGTTTATTCGGTCCGGTTGGAAAAACCACAGGCCAAATCCAACAAGATCGACTGAGTATTTTTGTCCACTGGAAAGAGCATATTGCCCGACTTGCCGAACATCGTAATGTATATGCCAAAATTTCCGGGCTGATGATGCCAGTATTGGGCCATGATTATTATCGTAAAGGACAACATGCCAGTGTAGACAAGATGATTCATCTACTATCACCACTGATCGATCATGCCATTCAAGTGTTTGGTATCGATAGAATTATTTTTGCATCAAACTATCCAATGGATAAACCCAATGCCAAGCTAGTCGATATTATCACGGCCTATCTGGCAATGATTCGTCCTTATGGTGATCAAGCATTACAGGCAATCTTTCGACAAAATGCCAAACGTTTTTATCAGATGGTTTAGTTTTGATGTGATGAATAAACACAACACCACTCAAATCTCAAACGAGAAAATCGAATTTATTGACACGATTTAGCCCCAACACCAACTAGAGTAATTACTCTAATTTTATTATTATTTTCATACACTTATTTATAGACAATAGGATTAAACATCATTTATCCTAAAACATAAAGATTTTTTTATCGTCATGTAAAAATCGGTAATCCCCTATGTCAAATAGTGGAATGGATTATTATTTCAACCAAAAAGGATGGCTTGATATGAATACAAAATTACAAGAACTTTTACCTGTCAAAGTAAAGGGCAAACATATCCTGATCACGGGCGCATCCAGCGGTATTGGGCTAACCACAGCAAAAATGCTGGCAGAATATGGCGCACATGTCATTCTGGTAGCGAGAACACAGGAAAAGTTAGAGGAGGCACAAGCAGAAATTCAAGCCAATGGTGGATTGGCCTCCTTTTTTACCTGTGATTTAAATGACATGGCATCAATTGATCAAGTTTCCAAGGACATTCTGGCAACGTTTGAGCATATTGATATCTTGATCAATAATGCAGGTCGTTCAATCCGACGTTCGGTACATGA
This sequence comes from Acinetobacter puyangensis, assembly GCF_900096995.1. Taxonomy (GTDB): domain Bacteria; phylum Pseudomonadota; class Gammaproteobacteria; order Pseudomonadales; family Moraxellaceae; genus Acinetobacter; species Acinetobacter puyangensis. Next base: position 145,735 of record NZ_OANT01000001.1, on the reverse strand, counting down.
GTCAATTGACCGCTTTCATGATTTTGAGCGTACCATGCAGCTTAATTATTTTGGTGCAGTGCGTCTGGTGCTTAATCTATTACCACATATGATTAACCGTAAAAATGGGCAAATCATTAACATCAGCTCGATTGGTGTACTGGCCAATGCCACCCGCTTTTCTGCCTATGTTGCGTCCAAAGCCGCGCTGGATGCCTTTAGTCGCTGTCTTTCTGCCGAAGTGTTAAAACACAAGATTTCGATTACTTCGATTTATATGCCACTGGTGCGCACACCGATGATTGCACCGACTAAAATTTATAAATATGTGCCGACTCTTTCGCCTGAACAGGCAGCAGACTTGATTGCCTATGCCATTATCAAACGTCCGAAAAAAGTTGCCACACATTTGGGACGTCTGGCATCAATCACCTATGCGATTGCGCCTGACGTGAATAATGTGTTGATGTCGATTGGTTATAATCTTTTTCCAAGCTCCTCGGCAGCAAAAGGTGAGTCACAGAAACTTAATCTGTTACAACGTGCTTATGCCCGCTTATTTCCCGGTGAACACTGGTAAATTATCTTGGATAAAGGTCAGGAGATTTAAGCGATTAAAACAGCTTAAATCTCTTTTTTTATCTCTAGGTTTTATGTTGTGTTGTAGCATAAAAAAAGCATCCGAAGATGCTTTTAGAAGAGAATGCTAATCTTAGTGGTCAGATGCACCTGATGCACCAATCCCTGTGATCGAACGTACATATTGTTCGTCGTATTGACTCTTATCGATTTCGCCACGTTTCGACTTATCTGTTACAGAGAACAACCAGCATGCCACAAAGGACAATACCATAGAGAATAATGCAGGATTACTCATATTCAGTGGTGCTTGATCACTGATCCCTAGAGTATCCACCCAAACTGCTTTGGTCAGGAAGATCAGGAATAAAGCACTGAGTAAACCAGTTAAACATCCGATGACGGCACCACGAGTGGTTAGACCACGCCAGAACATTGACAAGACCAGTACTGGGAAGTTTGCAGATGCAGCCACTGCAAATGCCAGACCCACCATGAATGCAACGTTTTGTTTCTCAAATACAATCCCAAGGAACATGGCGAAAATTGCCAGACCCAAAGTTGCAATTTTTGATGTACGTAGCTCTTGTTGCTCGGTTGCTGTACCACGCTTGAATACATTGGCATACAAGTCATGTGATACCGCAGAGGCCCCGGCAAGGGTTAAACCAGCAACCACAGCAAGAATCGTGGCAAAGGTCACCGCAGAGATAAAGCCTAGGAAGATATTACCGCCAATTGCATGCCCCAGATGTACCGCTGCCATGTTGTTACCACCGACCAAAGTCAGGCTGCCATCCAATGCTGTTTTTGCTGCATCGATATAGGCTGGATTTTTTGCAACGAATAGAATTGCACCAAAACCAATGATAAAAGTTAATAGATAGAAGTAACCGATAAAGCCTGTAGCCACAACTACAGATTTACGTGCTTCTTTGGCATCTTTCACGGTAAAGAAACGCATCAGAATATGAGGTAAACCTGCTGTACCAAACATCAATGCAAGACCCAGAGAAATCGCATCAATCGGACTTTTTACCAGACCACCTGGCCCCATGATGCTGCTCGCTTCCTGTACAGTTTTGTCATGAACCTGTGCATAAACATCAATTGATTGGGTAAACATTTCCGCAATGCTAAAGCCGACAGACTTAAGCACCATAAAGGCCATAAATGTGGCACCGGAAAGCAATAAGACTGCCTTGATAATTTGTACCCAAGTGGTTGCCAGCATACCGCCAAACATTACGTAGGCCATCATCAGTAAGCCAACAATCACCACAGCAATGTTATAATCCAGACCAAATAACAATTTGATTAACTGTCCGGCACCGACCATTTGGGCGATCAGATAGAACGCCACCACAACCAGTGAACTGATCGCTGACACTGTACGAACTGGACGCTCTTCCAGACGGAAAGACACCACATCAGAAAAGTTAAATTTACCCAGATTACGCAGACGTTCGGCCACTAAAAATAAAACAATCGGCCAACCGACCATAAAACCAAGGGAATAAAGCAAGCCATCAAAACCTGACATAAATACCATGGCGGAAATACCGAGGAACGATGCTGCTGACATAAAGTCACCGGCAATCGCCAAACCATTCTGGAATCCACTGATTCCGCCACCAGCAGTATAGAAATCTTTGGTTGAATTGGTTTTACCCGCAGCCCATTTGGTAATGAACAAAGTCGCTCCGACGAAAACCACAAACATGGCGATTGCAACCCAGTTGGTCGGTTGTTTTTGGCCAGATTCAATGGCTGGACCTGCCCAAGCTGTACCAGATGCCAGTCCCAATAATGCAGCATACTTTGCGAATTGAAAAAGCTGATTTAGTTTTTTCATTTATTTTGCTCCTGCATTACGCTGAGAAGCAATCACTTTTACTTCTTCGATCGCTTCTTTATTTAAACGATCAAAGGCATTATTACTGATACTTGCATAGATCCAGCACAATACAAATGATGCGACAATCACACCTACACCCAATGGGATACCCCATGTGATGACTCCACTAAAGGAGCTGTGCAAAAATTCCTTGTCATAAGCAACCAATAGAATAAAACCAATGTAAATAAACAGCATGACCGCTGTTAATATCCAACTCAGTTTTCGTTGTTTCTTGACCAATTCTTGGAACTTTGGATTCCTTAAAATTTCCCGAACTTGAGCATCTTCCATTCTCAATTCTCCTAAATTACGCGCGACCAACCATGGTCGTATTCTGGAGGCACTTATATTGCCTTTTTTGGTTGATCTCAAATTAACAATTTGCAAGGCAATGGTAACTTAGACTTTGGTCTTGAAATGCTCTCATCAATAAGTCTTATTTATAGTCAATCCATCCATATTTTACATATAGCCCAGTATGATTCAGCATGATCAACAACTGATGTTGCTGTATGATGTAGCCCTGTAACACTAGGTCGTGATCTGATGAATGCCAGTCTAATCTTGGGCGTACTTGCTACTTATATATTTATATTATTTGCTTGTGCCTTTTTGGGAGAACGTCATGCCAGTCGTTTAAGTCCTAAACGACGCATGATTCTCTTTAGTCTTACATTAGGGGTCTACTGTTCCTCTTGGACCTTCTATGGCGCAACAGGTGCGGCTGTTCGAGATGGTGCGCTTTTTTTACCCATCTATCTCGGCCCCTTATTATTTATCTGGTTTGGTTATGATATCTGGCGACGTCTGGGCCGTGTAAGGCAACACCATGCGGTCTCCTCAATTGCAGATTTCATCTCTGCGCGTTACGGTAAATCAGGCACTTTGGCTGCATTAGTAACTATTCTGGCTGTAATCGCAATTTTACCTTATCTGGCGTTACAACTTCGCGCAATTGCCTTAAGTACCTCCATCATTCTGGAACAAACCAATTATCAATATGCAGCGACCAATAGTGTTTTATTATTAACCGGTGTATTGGCGATATTGGCGATGTTATTCGGTAGTCGGCATATTGCCAATACCGAACAGCATGGCGGTTTAATGCTTGCCGTGGCCTTTGAATCCTTTGTCAAACTATTTGCACTACTGGCAGTAGCAGGCTTCTTTGCTTTTTCATCGACTGAAAACTTACGACAAATTAAAACCGATTTTTTAGATAATATTTATCAAATTCAGCAGATTGGTGTCCCCTCAACATTTTGGACACAAACACTTTTGGCCGGACTCGCCATCATCTGCTTACCACGACAGTTCCACGTTGCGGTAGTTGAGTTACGGGAAGAGTCACACATCAAAGGTGCCAGACGCTGGTTTGGCGGTTATTTAATTTTGACCACCATTGCCATTATTCCACTGGCAAGCTGGGCCCTACATACGCCATTGGATATTCTTCCAGTCGCAGATATTGCAGTCTTGATGCTGCCGATGAGCTATAACAATGAATGGCTGACTTTACTGGCATTTGTCGGTGGTTTCTCTGCATCAACCGGTATGCTACTGGTATCCTCTGTTGCGCTCTCGATCATGCTCAGCAACGACTTGATCATGCCGGCATTATGGCGACTTAATCTGGTATCCAGACACGATGCCCGTCTGCCGCAGCTATTAAAACTGGTTCGTCGGGTCTCTATTTTGGCCGTCATGTTATTGGGCTTCCTGTTCTATCATTTCTTTGCTGATATTAACCAACTGTCGGTTTTTGGTTTATTGGCTTTTAGTGCTGTGGCGCAATTCGCCCCAGCATTAATTGGCGGCTTATATTGGCGTGGCGGAAGTAAACAGGGGGTCTATGTCGGTCTGCTGGTTGGTTTTGGCTTGTGGTCCTATACCTTATTGTTCCCAACAATTTTACGCAGCTTACCCCAACACTATTTACTCTGGGCCTATCATATCCTCGATGAAGGTCCTTTTTATATTAGCTGGTTACGTCCGGAAGCATTATTTGGATTTAACTCTCTGGCAGCCTTGACGCATGGGGTGATCTGGTCACTGGGTGCCAATATCCTGTGTTTCTATGGCTTTTCACGCCGTTATCGTCCCAGTGTTGCCGAACAGATTCAGGCGGAAAGTTTTTTCTTTTACGATACAAAACCCTTGCCCACCCAAAGCTCTTTACATGATGGACATATTCCCAGTGAGCAAATTTCTCGACTAAAAATTGCCGATTTAATTGCCCTATGCGCAAGAATCACCGGAGAAAAAAATACACTAGAGGCCTTTAGCCAGTTTGCCGAAAACAATCTGTTTGTGCTTGATCAGCAACAGTTTGCCAATGGGATGTGGTGGCGGTTTACCGAACAATATCTGGCGGGTGCAATTGGTACAGCTTCTGCCCGTACTTTATTAACCACCGCTTTATTGAATAATGGTCTGGCACTCGGACAGGTGGCCAATATTCTCGATCAGGCCTCACAATGGCAACGCTTCAACCAAAATCTGATCATGACCATGATTGACCATATGACACAAGGCGTCAGTGTGGTCGATGAAAATATGTGTCTGGTGGCATGGAATAATCAGTATTTAAAACTATTTGATTACCCAAAAGATCTGGTCTACGTCGGCTGTCCGATTGCCGACCTGATTCGTTATAATGCCGAACGGGGTGAATGTGGTCCCGGTTCAGTCGAAGAACATGTCAGAAAACGGGTCAACTGGATGCGTAAAGGCAGCTCACATGAGTTTGAACGCTACCGTGCCGACGGTCGCGTCATCCAAATGCGTGGTAATCCGATTGCAGGAGGTGGTTTTGTCACCACATTTGCCGATATTACTGCATTTAGACAAAACGAGGCTTTCCTTGAAGCACGTGTCAGTGAACGCACACAACAGCTTGAAGAAGCCTTGACCGAACAGCAAATCGCACGGCAACAGGCCGATCAAGCCAATATGTCAAAAAGTCGCTTTATTGCTGCGGCCAGCCATGATTTATTACAACCCATGCATGCCGCACGCTTATTTAGTGCAGCCTTAGAACAGAGTACCTTCAATCATGAAGATAAACGAACCCTAGAACAGCTTGATCGCGCCCTGTTCGGTGCAGAAAGTATGCTTTCTGCACTGCTGGATATCGCAAGACTCGAAGGTGGTTCACTTAAACCCAATCGCAAGCCCTACAAACTTCAGGATTTACTCAGCGATTTACATTTACAATTCAGCTCTATTGCCGAACAACGCCAAATCACCTTACATGTACACAATACCAAATACTGGATCGATACCGATCCACAATGGATCCGACGAATCATCCAAAACTTTGTCAGCAATGCCTTACGTTATACTGCTGCCGGACGTGTCATTGTTGGTGTACTGGCTTCTGCCTCAAAACCCAATCACATCCGCATCGGTGTATGGGATACAGGCCCAGGGATCAATAGCGAACAAAAAGAAAAACTGTTTCGTGAATTTGAACGCGGTGGTCACACCTCTCCATGGGGAGAACAAGGGCTAGGGCTAGGGTTGGCAATTGTCGAGCGCATGACGCATCAATTAAATTATCGGGTGCAGGTTGAGTCGGAACTGGGCAAAGGCTCATGCTTTCTGATTGAAGTACCGACTGTCGCTGCGCCTATAGAACAGGTGACGGCTCCACAGCAATTAAAATTGCAGCAAAAATCCTTAAATATTTTGTGCCTAGACAATGATCAGACCATTTTAAATGCAATGCAGCTTTTGTTGAATAAATGGGGGTATCATGCGATTTTAGCAACAGAACCTGAACAAGCACTTGAACTGATTCAACAACATGATATTCATGTCTGGCTGATTGACCAGCATCTCAATCATGATCAATATGGCCTAGATTTTATCCGTCACCATAAAGCTGAACAGATTCCTACTGCCTTAATCACCGCCGATACCAATCCTGAATTACCGGAAATTTTAAAAGAACTCGGCATTGTCTTGCTCAGAAAGCCGTTAAAACCTGCTGCGCTTCGCGCATTTTTATCGAGTATTAAAACCAATTAATACTAAAAGTCAAAAGTCGTTTTATGGTGATTTAAGGGACATCATAAAACGACGTGCAAACACTTTTAATGAAACGCTATGGCAGAATTGCTCATTTATATAAGTGAACAGTTGTACACTTTATTACAAATAGCTAATATTCTGTTTCTATTAAATTTTACAACCCATTTTTGCCGATATTGTACATTAGTCTTATAGGTTTAAAAAATGATCAGCGTATAAGAATAAGAGATATAAGATAGATGCTAAAAGGATCATCGACATGAATATCAGCACCCACCAAAATCTGCATGCGATGCAAAGCCTGCAACGTCAATATGCCGAAAATGCCCTTCTCCCAAATATCGACTGGCAAGCCCTGTTTGAACAGCAAAGCCTGACGCCGGCCCAGATTACTGCACTGGACACCATTTATCAAAGTGCGATTCCACTTGCCCTGACAGTATTCAAACGACTAAATTTTGATGTTTTTTCACCGACTGCCTATCACCCGCAGGGTCTGGGGCTATTTGACCAACTGGCAAAGCAGGAAGATCGTTTCCTGGATATTCTAACTGCTATGTCTGATGATCTGAATCATGAAACACGCCATCAAATCTGGAGTATGTTATTACGAGGTGGTGCAGTTCTTGTATTTAAAACATGGTTGGGTTTGGTAAAAACCGGACGACTCTGTATTGATCTTAGCCAATTTGATGAGCTATCAGATTTATTATGGATCAAAACCAAACCGGAACAACTGGCAAAACAACTCCGTGTCGATGGTGAGGCTGAATACGAACATTTGTTTTTAACCTTTGAAGATCAGGTTTTCCTTGAACGGTTTAACTGTCTGGAAACAGCAGTATTATTTAGCCAATTGGGTGTCTATGATCCGGTATTTTTAAGTTTAAGAGATGAAACCGTAGCAGAATTTTTCCTTGCACAGCAGCTGGTGACCGAGGAACAAATTGAAGAGCTGCAATGTGCCTTAAATCCTTTAAACTGTGCAGATCAAACCAGCAAACAGGATTATCTGGTTTAATCGTTGTTTTAATAATTCATCATTTAAGGGCTTGTTAACACGATATAAATAACCTAACGTCAGTTCGGGATAAAAGTATTTGTTTTGTATAAATAAAATTAATTTCAATAAAAGAATCACGACGGAGTCTTACAAGATTATGCATATTTTAGGATAAACCTTCGGTTCGACCTACTTTTCTTTCGGGAAAAGTAGGCAAAACCATTTGTCCGCTGCGAACTCGGTCAAATACTGCTAAAGAAAAAATTATTTTAAAAACATTATCTTGCAGATAATTTTCTGACCTCGAACAAGCAGCGGATGCTGCTACGAAACCAATTTCTTCTACTCACCTTATCCCGAATTCACGTTAATAATTCATCATTTAAGGGCTTGTTAACACGATGTAAATAACGTACAAGCCTGATTTTAATCCTTATTATTTTTCTCTTCAATCAACATATACACCAGATCCAGTTCCGGACAAGGATAGCCCATCGCCGTCAAAGCAGCAGTTATTTGACCTCGATGATGTGTGCCATGATTAAACACGTGTAATAAAGTTGCTGCATAAGGTAACACCATATCCTGCCCAGATGAGGTTTGATAATGCAGGTTCTGCGCAAGTCGTTGCTCATCCAAATCGTTTAAAAAGCCAAGCCAATGATGGGATTTTTCCAGTAAGGTGCTGGTTAAAATATGACGATCCTGTTCAATAATGGTGTTTAGCGTCAATCTTGCCGAAGTGCCTGTCGCAAATCGTGGAAACCAGAGATAATGCTCACCCACCAACAAATGATTTAAGGTCGCAAAAATACTCTTGAAATATAGGCCGCTGTCTGTAAAGAAATCTTGATCCGAAACGTCTGCTAAAACGTCTTTCAGTCTTTGAGTTGCCCAGATATTGTAATGTGCCAGTAATTCAAAAGTTTTTAAATCCATCACCGCTCTACTCGGTCTATTTATGGCCCATTTAATTAATCAGCTTTGCGCTCGCTCTCCCCATATTATCTGGAGAGCAAACACGTCATCAGCTAAGGTAGCAAATTCAAAACGTCTTAGAGCATGGCAATTAAATTTTTAAAATCAGAATTTTTGGCATGCTTGACTTACATGCTCAATTATATTCGCTGATCTTCAATATTTAGGGCATTGATTGCCAATACTGCTTGCGTACGATTTTGCACCCCTAGCTTTCTAAAAATTGCTGTGACATGCGCCTTGATTGTCGCTTCAGACACATCCAGTTCATAGGCAATCTGTTTGTTCAACAACCCTTCTGCAACCATCATCAGCACTCTGAATTGTTGCGGTGTTAAGGATTGAATCCGTTCTGCCAGTTCAGTTTCATTGGCAGCACGTGGATCATGATAAGATTGCAATAAATTCGGTGGCAACCAGATATCACCTTCCAGCACAGTTTTGATCGCTTCACCAATATGTACAGGTGGCGCCGACTTTGGAATATAGCCCATTGCCCCATGTGCAATCGAACGCTGAATAATATTGGCTTCTTCATGTGCAGAAACCACAATAATCGGAATCACAGGATATTGGGCACGAACATGAACCAGCGCGGAAAACCCTGATGCACCAGGCAAATGTAAATCCAGTAAAACCAAATCTGGTTCTGGGCCTGTTTCCAGTCGCTGATAAAACTCGGCAACTGATGCGGTTTCGCTGATTTGTGCCTGAGGCAGGCTATATCGTACAGCCTGAATCAGGGCATGGCGAAATAGTGGATGATCGTCAACAATTAAAATATTCATAGACGTAGGTATTCCATCCTTGCGAGCGTTCAGTCTATTGGCAGATCAAATTTTAACATAAATTCACAGAGGTATGCCAAAATACAATAAAAACAATTTCATCAAATAGATATCAAAAAATATGATTTTTTTAGGTTTTAGTCATAAAGACTAAAATAATTCACACTGTAGAGATTTCCCCCCGATCCTAAACCATTATTAACAGCACTTGTTTTCAACTGCTTTATCAAGTTTCCTTTCCAGTAAGGCATGTTTGATCACGGTGTATCCGGCACTGATCCCTAATACCGCCATGATCAAGGCAACCAGCAGATCAGGATAAATACTGTTCGTACCAAAGACACCAATTGCGGCAAAAATCAGGGCAATATTGCCGATCGCATCATTACGACTACATAGCCAGACTGATTTCATATTGGCATCACCATCACGAAAAGCATATAAAATTACTGCGCAAATCACGTTGGCGATTAAAGCCAATATCCCAATAAGCCCCATCGTCATTGCTTCTGGAACAATCCCAAGCGTATAGGCATAACACATTTTAATCAGGACAAAAATACCAAAACTGGCCATGGTCACCCCTTTAAGCAAGGCCACAGTGGCACGCCAATACAGGCTCATGCCTAGAACAGCCAATGAAATGGCGTAGTTCATGCTATCACCGGCAAAATCCAGTGCATCAGCCCAAAGCGATGATGAATGCGCATAAATACCACCGATGACCTCAACGATAAACAAACTGAGGTTAATCACCAGTGCAATCCATAAAGCCATTTTAAATTTTGCAGGATACGAGCGGTTTTGCTTGGGGGGTTCAGGTGTACAACAACATGCCATTGCTTAATCCTCTTGATTGCTTTTACAATCATTAGAAACTATGGTCTAACTCTAAGGTCAAGGGGAAAACAATATGTTATTAAAAATTCGTGAGCTGGCAGAAAAAGCACAGGTTTCAGTAGATAGCATTCGGTTTTATGAAAAGAAAAATCTGCTTCAGCCAACTTTCCGTGCCGACAACCAGTATCGTTATTACGATCAAGAAGCATTAAAAAAATTATTATTTATCAAACATTGTCGTGATCTTGGCATCGCCATTCATGAAATCAGCACATTGAATGAATTACTCAAGTATCCACAACAAAATTGCCATGCGGTCAATGTATTAATTGAAAAACATTTGCATGAGGTGAATGAAAAAATTCTGGCTTTACAGCAATTTCAAACCCAACTCCAGCAATTGCGCCAGTCCTGTAATGAAAGTACTACAGTGGAACACTGCCAAATTATCAAGACGCTGGAACACATATAAAAAGTGTCTTTTGAACCAGTATATTGAATCAAATGACTCAGATCTTAAACCTTAAAATAAAAAATGCATTTGCCATCATTACAATTGCAAATGCATCTCAAATAATTGATTGCGGTTTATTTCCACTTCACGGTTTTAATTTCTTGAGAATGTTTACTGGCAGAATCCGATTCATTGCCACAGCCACATCCGCCACCACATCCACTAGACTGTTTGGGTGCGAATCGCTTGGACAAACCATGCCAGCCTTGCTGTTTAAAAAACATTGAAATTGCCAGAAAGGTCTTGTTTGCCGTATTCGGCATCACCTTTTTAAAGACAACAACACTACTCCATAACAGCAAAACAGCAATAATGAGATATTGAATCATTGTCTTCTCCTCTTCCAATTGTTTAAGCAAGGATACGTAACGCAACCTGATAGGTAATAAATGACATCGCATAAGCCAAGCCGAATAAATATACCGTCATGATCGCAACATTCTGCCAAGAACCTGTTTCACGCCGGACTGTTGCCAACGTTGCCAGACAGTGCGGTGCATAAATAAACCATACCAATAAGGATAAACCTGTTGCCAGTGTCCATCCAGAGTCGGGCGAGCTGATTAAGGCAGCCAAACTTTGTGCCTGTGCATCCTCATCACCAGACAGCGCATAGACTGTACCCAGCGCCGCCACCACAACTTCACGGGCAGCCATCGCAGGAATTAAGGCAACACAGACTTGCCAAGGAAAACCGATAGGCGCAAACAAAGGTTGTATCCAGTGTCCAATAATCCCGGCAAAACTGTAATCTATATCCGGCATCGTTGCATTTTCGGGCGGTTGCGGGAAAGTACACAAAAACCAGAGCAAAATAGATAAAGCGAAGATGATGCCACCAACACGCTTCATAAATATTTTACCACGTTCATAGACACCCAGCAGAATACTGCGCCAATCCGGAATACGGTAGCTTGGTAACTCCATCAGCAATGCATGCTCGGACTTGTCTTTGCGGAATAATTTGACGATATAAGAGACGATCAAGGCACTCACAATTCCTGCCATATACAGGCCAAATAACACCAAACCCTGTAAATTTAAAACGCCGCCGATGATCTGCTGAGGAATAAAAGCAGAAATCAATAAAGCGTAAACCGGAAGTCGAGCAGAACATGTCATCAATGGCGCAACAAGAATGGTGGTAAAACGATCCCGAGGATCGCTAATACTCCGCGTCGCCATAATACCGGGAATCGCACAGGCAAAACTGGACAATAACGGAATAAACGCTCGTCCACTTAAGCCCGCCTGATACATCAGTTTATCCAGCAAAAATGCTGCACGTGGTAAATAACCCGATTCTTCCAGTAATAAAATAAAAAAGAATAGAATTAAAATCTGTGGCAGGAACACCACCACACCACCGGCACCAGCGATGATGCCATCGACCACCAAACTTTGCAGTAAGGGTTGTGAGATATATTCACCCACGACTTCACCCAACCAGCCAAAGAAGGTTTCGATCAAATCCATAAATGGTGCAGCCCAGGCAAATACCGCCTGAAACACCACAAACATCATCACAGCCAGTGCAATCAGACCAAATACAGGATGCAAAAAGATCTTATCCAAAAATGAAGTACGCTGGTCTTCGCCCACAACCGAAGTTACGGTCGCATCAAAAATAGTCTGAATATCTTTACTAATATCCTGTTGCGGCACAAAGGTAGATACCGCAAAATCCTTGAGCTCCAAAGATTTCAACAGATTTTGTACACCACCTTGCTTGACTGCCACAGTTTCAACGACAGGCACACCCAAAGCCTGTGATAAAGCCTGCGGATTGATTTGAATACCACGACGACGTGCTTCATCCATCATATTCAGCACAATCAGCATCGGGCGTTTAAGCGCAGCAATCTCTAACAATAAATTTAAATGTAATTTCAGATTGGTGGCATCAACGATATACAAAAAGGCATCTTGATGAGCCTCGCTGCTTATAATCCCTTTACACACATCCCGGGTAATCGCCTCATCCGGACTTGCTGCATTTAAGCTATAGGCACCCGGTAAATCCAGAACACGGACAGGCTGTCCACTGGCCAGATTAAAAAAACCTTCCTTGCGCTCTACGGTTACCCCTGCGTAGTTGGCAACTTTTTGCTTGGTGCCAGTTAAATTATTAAACAGGGAGGTTTTACCACAGTTAGGGTTGCCGACCAATGCAACACGTAATACATCGCTACTCATATCAAGTGTCCTATATGTTTACTTCAATGCGATCAGCTTCATTACGACGTAATGCAAAGCGGGAAAAACCAACTTTGACCAAAATTGGTTCACCGCCAAATAGGCCTCGTGTGAGCACCTCGACTTTTTCACCCGGTACAAAGCCTAAACTCATTAATCGTGTTGCAATACCATCTTCTGAGCCATCTTCCGGACGGTTCAAATGGTAAATCTGATTAATCGTGGCTGGCTGCTTAGTTTTTAATTCAGTTAAACGCACAGTATTCGCCCTAGCTATAGTTCAATCATTTAATCATGCTACATTATAACGTCAAATGAGAATATTTACTAATGTAGTTGATTTTCATTTTATAAAAGAAATTTGACCGTTTAACTTCAATATGCACATGGATTTTGCTATTTTATCTTTTTTAATAGATTAGTCAGCCGATGTTACAGGCAAAAAAACTCAGACAGCCAACACCTGTCACCATCCCACAGGACAAACCCTATTTACAGGGATTTCGTGACTATTTGATCAGCCATAGCAGCAGTATCCATACCCGAAATGCTTATTTATCAGATTTAATTCAATGTTCGGACTTGCATCAGACTGCTTTACCGGAATGGCAATCTGAAGAGGTCAAAAGCGTTTTGCTGGCACTCACGGCACAAGCCAAAAGTCCACGTTCGATTGCACGCTATATGTCTGCACTACGCCAGTTTTTTAAATTTTTAAGAGAAACCGGATTACGGCAGGATGATCCACTGGCCGAACATAAGACCCCAAGACAGGGCCGCAGCCTCCCCAAAGACCTGTCAAAACAAGAGGTTGAAGCCTTAATTAATGCACCGAATACCAGCACTGCCTTAGGATTACGTGATCGCGCAATGCTAGAAGTCTTATATGCCTGTGGCCTACGTGTTAGTGAGTTAATTGGCTTACAAACCCAGATGCTGAATCTGGAACAGGGTTTTGTCCGCATCAAGGGCAAAGGCAATAAGGAACGTCTGGTCCCTCTGGGTGAAATCGCCATAGAATGGTTAAAAGAATATCTGCATTCTGCCCGTCCGACTTTATATAAGAACACCACGGATGCGTTATTTCTGACTCAGCATGGCGGTATCATGACACGGCAAAATTTCTGGTATGCGATCAAACGCTATGCCCTAATCGCCAATATTCAGCATGAGCTATCGCCACATGTCTTGCGTCACGCCTTTGCCACCCATTTACTCAATCACGGCGCAGACCTGCGTGTCGTACAAATGCTGCTTGGCCATGCTGATTTATCTACCACCCAGATTTATACCCATGTCGCGCAAGCGCGTATGCAGCAGATTCATCAGCAATTTCATCCACGTGGCTAACCGACTTCAAATCACAGATTTAGAACCGTGTATTTACCCGTGGGTCTGTTGACACTTCGTCTATGTTTGCAACATGAGCTGTATACGGCGCAAGGTTTTTTAGGCAATACAAGGCATGAATAGTGAAATTTAGTCATTCTAAATGAACTATTCATAACGACGTAGTGTCAAAAAACGGCCCTGTCCCCTGCTGCGCCTTGCGCTGCGAGCAAAGCAATGCTTTGCTCTTGCTCTTGCTCTTGCTCCGGGTTGTGGATGTTGGAAAATTATTTAACCATGCTTGATTCATACTATCATTCAGTTGAAATGCATAATTTTCTATTGATTCCAACGCCAACCCACTCGGATCAACATTCATCACAGGGTTATTCCCTGCATCTTGCTCTTCGCTTAAAACAATGTTTTAAGCTCGTTCAGTATTCAATCCACCTTCCAATCCCACTACGTCTTGCACTTCGTTTAAAGCAATGCTTTAAACTCGTTCAGGATCAGATTCCATTTAACGTTCCAACAAGGAACTGTAATACAATCATCTTTTAATAAACTCAATCAAACTCTATTCCTTTACTATCCAAATATTGAAGCCCCAATTCAATTTCTTCTGTAAAGAACTCTTCTAAATCAACTAATTCATCTTTCATAAAAACCATTAAAAACCAAACCCAATCTGAATCATCTAAATCTATTGCCTTTTTTAAAACCCTATTGAATGATGCCTTCAATAGTTTTATATCCATCTCAGCCAAATAACCATATAATATTCTTGAACCATACCAATTTAAATCCATAAACCACTCTAAGAAATAATCTAAATTTTCTATTAATATACTTTTAGGTAGATAAGGCAAGATTCTAGCTATATTTTCCCATTGCATAGATGGAACTGGATCTATTAAATCCATAAAGTTCAACTTTCCATCTCGTATCAATCTTTTAATAATAAATGCCAAATCAATTATATCAAGAATATGTAAATCACTCTTTACAAGTTCCTTCTTTAATTTATTGATTTCATCAGACTCTAACAAGATTTTCATGGTTGTTCACCTGCTGCTCTTTTTAAGCTAATACTTTTTAATAAAAGTGTATATGGATGAGGCGATTTTTCAGCATTCCCACGAGTTGCTATCCATCCCTTCATTGTTGCTTGATTTACTGGAAAAACAGATACATGCCTAGGATTATCAACCACAGCCTTTAAAATACCTGTAGAATTTACAGTTGATAACGTAGTAAATGTATAATTTTGAGATGGAGGAGCTAAAGAGTAAGAAAGACCACCAACATCTACTTCTCTTGGTGTCAAGTTCATATTAGTTCCTGAGCCACTTCTAAATATAAATCGATCTTCAGGATAATTTTTATTTAGCTCTATTTTAATACCAGATGAAGTTACATAATCTTTTACTGAAAAATTTTTATAAGTTTCATATCCAGCTATCCCTATTGTAGTTACGCCCATTATTATCTCTCCAAATGGAGATGGCTCAACTACTGCTGCTCCCCAGCCTAAAGCTGTTCTGGAAGCAGTTCTTTCAAAAATATTACTTAATTGATTATTAAAAGCAGGTGTCAAATCAAAACTATACAACCCACTCGGATCAACATTCATTACAGGATTATTTCCTGCATAGGCATATGGATTCAATCCACCTTCCAATCCAATCGGATCAGCTTCCATATAACGTCCTAGTTCAGGATTATAGTAGCGATTATGATTATAAAACTGCCCTGTCGCTGCATCATAATACTGTCCCGGAAAGCGCAGGTTAAACGTCACTGTGCCAACAGGATTGCCCAAGCCAAATGCTGTCGAATCCCAACTCCATGCAACTGCATGACTTACACTGTCGATTAACCGTCTTGGCGTGTTCTGGGCATCTGTCACAATATAGTAGATTTTGGTATTTGTGCCACTGCCATATATCGCTGCAACAGGTATGTCCCCTAACCATACATATTCTACCTGTACACCATTCTTGTTATATTCACCTATCAAATGGCTATCTTCATCATAGATATATTGTGTCATGGTCGATACAGCTCCATTAACAACATAGCCCCTATAACTACGCTCATTTTTATGGTTATAGTTCATATCATAGTAATTATTGGTATTTAAACGGTCTACTTTACGTCGTCCTCCATTATCATAAGCGGGTAAATATGTTCCATAGTTCAACTCGGCATTTGCGGTATGGCTTATGCTTTGTGCTACATTATTTTTACTAAAACTTGCCAGTTTATTGCCGGAATATGCATAACTCGCATTTGCAGCTGGCTGTAGATGCTGTCCTGTTGCACTCAGACTAATACGATTACCATTTTTATCATAACCATAACTTATACTATAAGTTGCTACGCCATTGGTATGTCGGCTTTCACTCTTGAGTCGATTCGCAGCATCATAAACATAATTATCAATTGTTCCTGTATTGCGGTTAATTGTCGTAACTCGCCCATCTGCATCATAACGATGAGTTAAAACATAATTGGTTGTTTCAGCCTGATTATAATTCAAAATCGCATCAATTGTTCCTATATTATTATAATTATAGGACCGAATATAACGTGCACCACCCGATGCTCCCCACCACCAGGCTGTAATACGGTTTGCACCGTCATGAGTGATATTACGAATCAAGGCACTACCATTTAAGTTGATACTGCTTAACATTCCTGTTGCGGTATAGCTGTAAGTAATATTACGCCCCGATGGCAAGGTCATTGAACTTGGCTTACCTCCCATACTATAACCATAACTTACATTCAGGGTTTGACCACTTTTAGCTGCATATCGGTTAAATAACTGATTAACCGTACTTTTTTGAGAAATCCTATCATAAACATCATAGCTATATACAGTATCGACATCATAGCCTGTTAGACCAGTACTCACCTTATCCAATCGTCCATAACGGCTCTGGTCATATAGATAATTATCGTTAATCTGGTATTCATTCGCTGTTGTGCCACTGCTCGCTGTACAAGCAAATGCCCGATAACGCCCAATCTCATCCAGATTGTTATAATTACATTTTCTGATACCATGTACATGCTGAGTGAGCTGGTCAGCTTCGTTATAACTATACGTTTTAGTCCCGTAGTCGCTATTAATCTCCTATGTCAGTGTACGACCATTACGATAATTAAATGGATTGGTTCCTGCATTTAACGCATCTTTTGCCAGAATTATATTATCCTGTGGGTCGTACGCTTTGGTATCTATATTTCCGGCACCGTCCGTATGGCTTATCAGACGGTTAAAGCCATCATAACTCCATTTCTCAACGATACCTGTAGCACTGGTGGTCTGAATCACATTGCCATTATTATCATAGCCATAGATTATATATACCTTGTTGCTCTCCCTCCCTTGCTGAACCTTAGCCACTCGACCATTGGCATCAAGATATTGATAACTTTCTGCATCAAGAAAATTCGCAGCAGAAATATGCTTCTCACTTGCAACGATCCCAATAGGAAAATATGTTTTTTTAATACGATTACCATTGGCTAACGTAGTCTGAATTAAACGCCCGATGTTATCGTAGGCAAAAACTGTAACCTCTCCATCCGGACTGGTTTCACTTATTTTCTGTTTCAACGTATTATAAGCATACGCTGTAGTTTGTCCTGTAATTGTCCCTGTAATACCCCCTACACCTGTAGTCTGGTTTTTTACCATGCCATCCGTATTGTAGACAAACTGTTCTACCAGTCCATTTGGATAAACAATACGTTCAGGCTGCCCAAACTGGTTATATTCCCCATATGTAGTACTTCGGATTGCTGTTCCAACATATTGCGACTGCAACTGTAGATGCCCATTGGGATAATAAACATAGCTTACTTTGTCTACATCACCAGTTCGTGGACCATCAACACTCGTAATTAAGCCTGTACTACTATAAGTATAGTCCGTTGTTTTGCTCGTACTGCCAGTTTGGGAGGAGGTTTGGGTTTGTTTGATGATCTGACCATTTCCATTCACAATATTGGTAATCGTGAGATAAGATGCCACCACTTTGGTTGGAACAAGATACGGATTCACCGTACCAGTAGACAAATTACCATAAGTATAATTAATCTGCCTGCTAGGTAGGTTTGGATGAGTATATGTCACGTTAGTTAGACGGGCAGAGGTATCAAGGGTCTGTGTAATCACTAGACCATTCACCAGCTCTACGCTTTTTATATAATCATACCAGCTTTGTATAGCGAATTTTTTGGGGATATCCCCCCCCAATAGTTAATGCAGGGAAAGAACCACCTGTAATGCTAATTTCGCTTTCGCCATCATCGTAATAAGTTGTGCCATCAATAGATGTTTTATATACGGGCTTGGGGGTAATCCGATAATATACCGTTCCTGTGGACATGCCATCAGGTCGGATATTCACATCGACTGTACGGTTATTATCGTCATAATTTACTGTGTAATCACTCGCATAACTAGCATCCACAGGAGAACGTACTTGTAAAGTAACTCTTGCCGTACCATAAGTTTTAGTATTGGAGTCATAGTTGAGATAATTTTGCGAAACCAGCCATTCTCTCTGGGTAATATTGGCAGCATTCTTAATTGAACTCAATATTGCTGCATTACTATTCGAAACAGTTATCCCTTTAGATTTAAGATAACCATCGATACCCCATTGTTTAATCGGCTTATACGTAAAAGTCGTCTTACCATATGCATCCGAAGTTACAGTAACCGGATAAAAAATTGAACCTGATTGACCATTTGCGTCCTGACTATTATAACTTTCATAGCTTAAAGATGCAGTCTGTTTAACACTAGAACCCGCCATCGTAAGTTCAACCCCTGTCACCAGTCGCTTATCTGCAATCGTCTGGTTTGGAGTATTATAGTTTCTTAAAAAACTTAGCTTGTTGTTATGCTCTTCCATTACACTTAGCATATTTAAGTTATTGTCGTAGCTAAAATTTAGTTTTTTACCCAGTGGCTGGTTCACTTGTGCAATACGATAGTATTTTGTACCAGACTGTGTCACCGAATAATTTGTTGTGGTATAAATCGTCCCTCGATAGTTAATCGTGATTCCACCACCTGTATTTTCACTAAACTGATAACCATGCGTTGTACACGACCAGACGATATTTGCTGCTGTAGCATACACTAGATTTCCCAAAACATCGGAAGAAAATGCACGTTGTACACCACCCGAGCAAACCGAACGACCAGTATTACGCAACCAGACTTCCTGTCTGGAACCCGGTAATCGAATCGCATAATAACCAATGGTTGCACTACCGTTATAACTATAAAAACGGATACTATTGTGGTAATTATCCGTCCACCCACCTGTCGTTAGAAACTGGTCAAAATAATCATTCGAGGCAGATAGACTATTACGCACCGACCCAACATAGGATATTATATAAGGCAATTTCCCAGACCTAATAACAGGTTGACTATGTGTAATCTGACCACCAATAAGGCTAATACCGGGAATATGCTCCTGTGTTTTTAAAGCACTACTTATCGCATACGCCTGAGAAACAGCATCGCCATTTGGTGTAGTTGCTGCCTGTACTAAAGAAAAACTACATGCTAATAAAGCGACAGCAAATGTTATTATTTTTTGCATACATTATCTTCCATGTGTTATATGTACTTAAAACGAAAAACCCTAAATTATTGCTCTGATGAATTGCGACTATCTGTAACTGGCACTTCCTGTGGAGAATTTTTTAAGTCTGCGGCAACATCAATTGTGGGACCTGCATGCCCTTCCTCTTTCTGTTGCTCTCCACAACCCGGCAAACACCAGATTGTAATAAGTAGAAAAATTATTTTTTTCATTATTCACTCCAGAATCGAAATCATTTTTAGTTGCAAATATTTTTTATTTAATCAATATTTATTTGATCCTTTTTTAAAATAATCTTTTATTACAAAATAATCCATATCTTTACTCACCATCCATCGGTTTTTCCATATTTAACTGCCAAACAACTTAAATACCATTTGCCAACTAGGCAGTAAGTTTGCTTTTTGCTATGCTTGGGCATCGATTATTTTTCATTTTTCATATAAAAAAGGCGTTCTATGCAATTTTCCAAACTTGCAATGAGTACACTCATGATTGCCAGTGCATTCAGTTTTGCAGCCTGTTCAAAACAAGATGCAAATCAAAAGTCCTCAGATGAAGCCATTACTGCAACAACATCTGCCACAGGCGAAGCCTCAACATTACCCGAAAATAATGCACATCAACGCCTGATGCAAACCTTACAGGCAAACTTTGATAAAGCAGGCTTAAAGGCCAAAATTTTGAATATTCGTAATACCGAAATTGCCAACATGTATTGGGTAACACTAGACGGCTTTCCAGCGATACTGGCAACAGCCGACGGTAAATATATTTTTCAGGGTGATGTGATTCGTCTGGGTGACAAACAAATCCATCATGTCAGTGAAGATTTGCAGGCAGCCGACAATAAAGCCAAATTTGCGGCACTCGATCCTAAAGATCTGATTATTTATCAGGCTCAAGGTAAAGCCCAACATATTATTTATGTCTTTACCGATTCAAGCTGCCCCTATTGCCATAAATTCCACGAGAATTTGCCCGAACTCAATAAAAAAGGGATAGAGGTTCGTTATATTGCATGGCCACGTGGCGAACAATACTTCCCAACCATGCAAAATATCTGGTGTAGTGAAGACCGTAAAGCAGCCTTTGATCAATCAATCAATGGAATTCCGGTACAAGCTATTCAATGTGACAATCCAGTTCTGGCCCAATATCAACTGGGTATGAATATTGGTGTAAATGGTACACCTGCTGTTTATAATGCAGATGGCAAATATCTGGGTGGCTATATTGAGCCGTCCGATCTAATTAAACGTTTAAATGAGAAATAATTTGCATAAAAGCGATTTTCGCCCTAGAGTCGGCATCGCTTTTTAGCTATTATCTAAACGATATTTTGATAAGATGATGGAGTTTGACGTGAAACCAGTTCGTCTGGCTATACTCGGTTTAGGGACCGTTGGTGGTGGAGTTCTTAAACTACTACAAGAAAATGCTGCTGAAATTAAACGCCGTACAGGTAGAGAAATCCAAATCACCCATGTTGGCATCCGTCGTCCTCATCCAGAACTCAATTTAGACGGCATCGCGCAAAGTGCCGACCTTTTAGATATTGTTCGCCAACCCGATGTTGATATTGTGGTTGAAGTCATGGGCGGTATTCACCCTGCCAATGAAGTCATTCTAGAAGCCATTAAACATGGCAAACAAGTCGTCACTGCCAATAAAGCATTACTGGCTGAGCACGGTAACGAATTATTCAAGGCAGCCGATGATCATGCGGTTCAAATTGCCTATGAAGCTGCGGTTGCCGGCGGTATTCCCATTATCAAGGTGATCCGTGAAGGTCTGGCAGCCAACCATATCGAATGGCTTGCCGGTATCATCAACGGTACGGGTAACTTTATCCTAACCGAAATGCGGGAAAAAGGCCGTACATTTGAAGACGTGTTAAAAGAAGCACAAGAATTGGGCTATGCCGAAGCCGATCCTACTTTTGATGTGGAAGGCATTGATGCAGCCCATAAGTTGACACTGCTTGCCTCTATCGCATTTGGTATTCCGTTACAGTTTGATAAAGTCTATACCGAAGGCATCAGTAAAATTACCGCACAGGATGTCAAATACGCCGAAGAACTCGGTTTTCGTATCAAGCATCTGGGCATTGCACGTCGTGCACCCCAAGGGATCGAATTGCGAGTGCATCCAACATTGATTCCACAAGAACAATTACTGGCCAATGTCAATGGCGTTAAAAATGCCGTACTGGTACAAGCCAATGCGGTTGGTCCAACTTTGTACTATGGTGCAGGCGCAGGCGCAGGTCCGACGGCTTCAGCAGTCGTGGCAGATGTTATTGATATCGTACGTGATATTTCTTATACCGAAGATGGTGCAGGGACGATTCCACAATTGGCGTTTGAAGCACTCTCCGATGTCGCGATTTTAAATCGTGAAGAAATGACAACGGGTTATTACCTGCGTGTTGATGTAGAAGACCAGACCGGCGTACTTGCCGACATCACCACCATTTTAAGTCGTGAAGGCATTAGTATTGATGCCATCATGCAGCAACCCCGTTTAAAAGATTTAATTCCTATCGTGATTCTGACTGATCCTATCGTCGAATCAAAAATGGAAACCGCTTTAACTAAAATTCAGGCTTTACCTGCCACACGTGGCGAAATTGTGCGAATTCGTTTAGAATCACTGGAAAGTTAATTTGTACACCAAGTCGAGGGCAATGCCCTCACTTAACTCACATAAATTGATCGGAACATCATCATGTCGAATGCCAATCGTTATACTGGTCTAGTTGATCGCTATCGTGATCGTTTACCTGTATCTGCTACTACTCGTGCTATTTCTCTCGGTGAAGGTAATACACCGCTGATCAAACTTGAGAATATACCTCGCATTATTGGCAAAGACGTTGAAATCTATGTGAAATACGAAGGTTTAAATCCGACAGGTTCATTTAAAGACCGTGGCATGACCATGGCTGTAACCAAGGCGGTTGAAGAAGGTTCCAAAGCCATTATCTGTGCCTCTACCGGTAATACATCTGCGGCTGCGGCTGCCTATGCTGCCCGTGCCGGTATCAAGGCATTTGTACTGATTCCGGAAGGCAAAATTGCCATGGGTAAAATGGCGCAAGCGTTGATGTACGGTGCTATCACCATGCAAATCCGTGGGAATTTTGATGATGGTATGCGCTTGGTCAAAGAAGTGGCTGATGAAGCACCTGTCACCATCGTGAACTCAATCAACCCATACCGCTTGCAAGGTCAAAAAACCGCAGCATTTGAAATTGTTGAAGCTTTGGGTAAAGCACCGGATTATCACTGTCTGCCTGTTGGTAATGCAGGCAATATTACTGCACATTGGATGGGTTATTCAGAACAAGCTGTTGATCCTAGCCTATATGCAAGCAACCGTGCAGTTTACCAGCCAGAAACCCACGCGTTCTCTGGCGCAGAAGCAACCGCTGCTCGTCCAAAAATGCTGGGTTATCAGGCAGCGGGCGCAGCACCTTTCTTGCGTGGTGCTCCGGTAGAAAATCCTGAAACTGTTGCGACCGCAATTCGTATTGGTAATCCACAAAGCTGGAATCATGCGCATGCCGTGATGAAAGAATCTGGCGGTTGGTTTGATGAACTACAAGATCAGGAAATTCTGGAAGCACAACGTCTATTATCCATGTATGAAGGCGTATTCGTTGAACCAGCATCTGCGGCGTCACTTGGTGGTGCAATCCGTGATGTGAAAAACGGTAAAATTCCTGAAGGTTCTGTAATTGTGTGTACAGTCACTGGTAATGGCTTAAAAGATCCAGATACTGCCATCAAACAATGTTCTGATGCAGTGATGTTGACCATTGATGCGACGATGAATGATGTTAAAACATCTATTTTGTCGAATATGGATGACTAATTTTTAGATTATTGATTTGATCTGAGTCAGCAAAATCCTCCAATATTTTGGAGGATTTTTTTGTATATTAAAAAAGCAGGGATAGAATGCCCTACTTTTCTTTAATGTCTGCTTTCTACAATATATGTTCAAGCAGATTAATCATTAAAATTGTTCTTCATCCAGCAATAGCTGTGCTTCACGAAGGTTTAAGCTGCCTTCATAAATCGCACGTCCGGTAATTGCACCCAGAATCCCTTTATGGCCTTTTAAATGGCGTACATCATCAAGGTTGGTTACACCACCTGATGCAATCACAGGTAAACCACAATATTCAGCCAAATATACGGTCTGTTCAACATTGACACCCTGCATCATGCCATCACGGGCAATATCGGTATAGACAATACTTGAGACACCTGCATCGGCAAAACGTTTGGCCAGATCAACTGCTTTAACATCGGTAACATTGGCCCAACCATCAGTCGCAACTAGTCCATCTTTGGCATCAATACCCACGATGATATGCCCGGCAAATTGCTTGCATGCCTGTTCAACAAATTCAGGTTCTTGCACTGCCTTTGTCCCGATAATCACAAAAGACACACCTGCATCCAAATAGTGTTCAATGGTTTCCAGTGAACGAATGCCGCCACCAATTTGTATTGGTAATTCTGGTTGTGCTTTGGCAATTGCTTCCACTACTGGCTTGTGAATCGGCGTTCCTGCAAAAGCACCATTGAGATCAACCAAATGCAGACGACGTGCACCTTCGTTCACCCAATGCTGTGCTGTAGCCACAGGATCATCAGAAAAGACCGTATCATCTTCCATACGACCCTGTTTTAGGCGTACACATTTTCCATCTTTTAAATCTATGGCAGGAATGATCAACATGCCATTGCTCCTCAAATACAAGACTTTATCTATTGCCTGATATCTTAACAAACTATTGAGATTTCTCTAAATACTTATGAAGGTAAAACTGATGTAAAAGCATCGCACTATTGTATTTTGAAGTATAGTTGTGGTTATTTTTACATAAATAAAAGCCTTATCATCTCTCCCAAAATGATAAGGCTTAAAATTACTGCAATCTCGACTGAGATATTTTCCTTACGTCACTGTAAGTCCGCATGATCTCTCGATCAATATATATTATTGCGGGTTACTCGATCTTCCTGATCAAGCTTTATGTGACTATATTGACAGAACTCACAAGATTCGACTATTGGTGAATTTCCTGAATCTATGTAAGCCAAAACGTACAACATAATTTTTTAGCTTTTCAAATATCTAGCGAATGGCTCATGGCAACTGTTCAAGCCGTTGAATCTGCTGTACCAGACCACTTTTACGTTGGGTCTTATGTTGCAGACTTTGCTTTAATGCCAATGGCGAACTATAAATACTCAGCATTTTTTTGGCTCGGGTAATTGCGGTATAGAGCAATTCCTTACTTAACAGTTCTTGGGCCCGGTCATCAAGGACTACCGCAGTATGACGAAATTCCGAACCTTGTGATTTGTGAATGGTCAATGCAAAAGCAGTCTGGATGGATTGCGGCAAACGTGCTGCAGCCACTTCTTTTTGCAGACTCGGAAAATAAACTGTGTATTGCTCTGGTTGGTTGTCATCAAAAATACAGATACCGACATCACCATTGGATAGGCCCAGTTGATAATCATTATAGACCATCATCACCGGACGACCATAAAACCATTCGCCTTCATGTACAATGTTTAATTTTTCTCGAACATATAATGTCATGGCCTGATTCACTGCGTCCAAACCCAAATCAAAATAACGCATCACCACTAAAATCCTATAGCGATCAAATGCCTCACTCAGTTGTTGCTTATTGATATATCCCTGCTGATAGTGTTTTAGCGCAGCAATATAATCATCATACCCCCGTGCAAGAACAGCATATAAGGCTTTAATCTCATTCTTGGTCGGTTCACTGCTTAAGGGATAATATCCCACCCAATCCTTTGCCAGTCCTTGTTCTACTTCATCTTCGGCCAGTACAATATTAAAATCCTGATCTGCTGTGATCTGTTGTGGCTGAATGTATTGCAACCAATCCTGATCAGTGAGTTTTTCACCAGTTACCTGCTCTGCATTGATGAATCGGGCAAAACGGCCAATATTGGCATCATCGGAAAAACGCCGACTATGAACCAATCTCACCTGATAAGGTTGCAATGCGTTAACCCGATGTAAATCTGCCAAAACATAACCGACATCTACCGAGCTTAACTGGTTGGCATCACCCAGTAAAATCAAGCGCGTAGGCGCATGAACCGCATCGAACAAAGCTTTTGCCAGACTCAAATCCAGCATTGAAGCCTCATCAACCACCACCACATCATACGGCAAAGGATTATTGCGGTTAAAACGTGGCACTTGCCGATTACCCATTCCCAGCAAACGATGTAAAGTCTGGGTTTGTTGCCGGGCAAAATCGGCATGATATAGTCCAGCATCAATCAGCTTTGGATCAGAAAAAGCCGATTGCAATGCCTCTTGCATACGCTGTGCAGCTTTTCCGGTCGGTGCAGCCATGGCAATGCGCATTTCTGGATAGATTTTTTTCAATACCGCAACAATACGGGTCAAAATATAGGTTTTCCCTGTTCCCGGTCCACCGGTAATCATGGCAAAAGCACTGTTTACCCCAACTGCCAATGCCTGTTGCTGATACGGATCTTCAAATAAGGTGCGAAATGCACTTAAATCGACTGGTTCGACCTGCTGATTCAACATGGCAACAACACGCTGTGCCAGATGATGTTCCAAAGCCCAATAACGCTGCAAATATAAATAGGGTGCATCCCAAATCAAGGGTTTATAGGCAAATTCTTCTCCTTGGACTACATGGCATAATTCGCCCAGTTGTGAAGGTAATGTAGCAAACTCCAGACAGCTATCCCCCTGCTCCAGACTTTGACACAATTCACTGATAATATTTTGTATTTCCTGCTTTTTTTCGCCATGATAAAATGGTGACTGGGTTAAAAATTCAGCCCATTTTTCAAACCATGTTTGAGTTTCGCTAGTTTTCAACAGATTTTCCACAGTGTTATCCTCAAACTTATTCACATGGTTATTCACAGAGTTATCCATATGGTTTTACACAGAGTTATCCACAGGCTGATATTGTTCAGTTGTTCCCAGTAAGGTATCCAAATCCAGAATTAACTGTAAATCCGGTTGCCATGACTTTACCCCATAACATTTTTCAACATCATGTTTTAATGGATTAAATTCCATTTTCATAGACTGTTTACCCGTCATACCGCGTAGATATAAATAATTGGCAGCGCCCAAATGTTGCTCTGGTTGATAAGCAGCCAGATTATTTTTTAAATAACGATGCAAAGCCACTAAATAAAGGCTCGCCTGTAACCAGTAACTTGCCATCGACATACTGTATTCAATGTTTTCAACAGTATAATCAGCCAGCGAGTCACCGAGATAATTACTTTTATAATCGGCGATCTGATAACGCTGACCATCAAAAAATACCAAATCAATCGCACCATTCAAATAACGGGCCGTATTGGCCGATTCAAACTCAGGCATGGCAATGCCATAGTCCAGAAACAAGGCATGAATCGCCTGACTATTAAAACGCTTGTCAGACAAGGCCAGATAAAATGGAAATTCAGATAAACGTTGTGTAGCATCCAGATCTTTCAGGCAAAATTGTGAATCAGATAAAATAGGCGTTGCCACAATCTGTTGTAACCATGTTTTAATCAGCGCAATCAAACTGGAACGAATTGCAGTCAAATCCTGTTCCCCAGCAGGATATTGCTGTTGATAGCTTTCGATCAAAACCGGCCATAGACTATAATGATTGAGCTGTTTATAAATTTCCTTATCCCACAAGGTTTGATCCTGAAAATCAATCACTTCAAAGATTTCATGCAAACAGT
The DNA here is from genome assembly GCF_900096995.1 of Acinetobacter puyangensis. Lineage (GTDB taxonomy): Bacteria > Pseudomonadota > Gammaproteobacteria > Pseudomonadales > Moraxellaceae > Acinetobacter > Acinetobacter puyangensis. Next base: position 118,153 of record NZ_OANT01000001.1, on the reverse strand, counting down.
TCCCGGCAAGGGTACCGCGTGGAAAATGAATACGAATCCAGTCTAAAGAAGATTGTTGCTCAGTTAAAATATCATGCTCAGCATCCTGTAAATCGACCACATGAGAATATTCAGAAAACGTCAAAGCAATACTTTCATCTTCGGCAGCACCATTATGCTGTTCAAATGCGGCCAGTGCATCAATGGCTTGTTGCTGTTTTAAATGTGCCGCAAGATAACTAAAACTGGTTCTGCTTTTCGGATAAAATTGCTGGCTTGGATAAGGGATCGCATACAATCGGGCAGGTGTTTCCAACTGATGCTGATAATGCAGCTGTGGACTGACCGCATCTTCAAGCATTAGCGCCTGATGTGCAAATGGCTCGGCCTTGGCATTCAACCAGAATGCTGCACCACCGGCAAACTTGGCAGCTGTTTTCTGATGCTGTAAGACTGCATAAATCCGGTAACTGGCACGGGTAAAGGCCACATACCACAGCCGCCTATTTTCCCCCAACAGCTTATCCTGATGCGCTTGCAAAGCTGCCGGATTATCTTCTATTTGACTGGAAGAAATGGCAATCACCCGATTGGGCTGTGCCAGATTTTTGTTCTGGTTTTGCTCGGCTGCTCCGTTTGTGTTTTGTTCCTGATAAAAAGCCAAGCCATCGTTTTTAAACTTGACTTCCTTATTGGCATGCATCAGAAATACAATTTTAAATTCCAGTCCCTTGGATTTATGGATAGTCATTAACTGTACGCCGGACTCGCTGGAAAGCTTACGTTCCAGTTCCCATTCACGCTGTGCAGGTGACCCCAGTTGTAAGGCATACCATTGAATCAGGTGTTGCAGACTTGCATAATGACGACTGTGCTGACTTAGCACCTCAACCAAATGTCGGGTATTGACGATATGACGTTCGCTATCGACACCAGAGTTTTTCGCCAGATTCTGCCAGATACGATATTGCGCTGCCAGCCATTCCCATGCAATTAAAAAACCTTTTTGCAACCATGTCTGACGGGCAAAACGAAAATGTTGCACATGCGTATTGATTAATTCCGCATCGGTTTCAAACTGGCAAAAGTCCGTCAGTGTCAGACCAATTGCAGGCGTGAGCAAGGCCCGCTTTAAAATTGCGTCCTGTTCGGGCAGCATCATCGCTTGTAATAAGGCACCCATATCCTGCGCTGCCTGACTCGCAAATACACTGTTTTGGGTGGTGCGGTTGACCCGAATATGTAAGGCTTCGAGTTGCCGCTGGATCTGATCCAACTCAAAATTACTTGCAGCCAGTACCGCAATATCTTCGGCAGTGATGATATGTTTTAGATTGTCTGAATCATTCTGATATTTCTGCGCTACCGACTTCTCGATATACAATTGTCCTTGCTGCGCCTGTGCCAATAAATAACGAATTTTATCTGCAACCATATAGGCTTCATTCGGGTTTTGCTCAGCATTCAATTCTATCCAGCGTAATGGCTGAGTATCTTTTTGACCATTCTCGATCAATGGTGCATCATCAGTTAAACCATTGCTGGCCGCATAATATTCAATGTCCTCACCAAACTGAATCTGCCGTTGAAACAGCGCATCCACTGCTTGCACCAAACTTGGTATGGAACGAAAATTATCTCGCAACCGATAAAAACAGCCCTGTTTGCCGGCGATATCATTAAAGGCATTGATATAAGTGAGAATGTCACCGCCACGAAAGCCATAAATCGCCTGTTTGGGATCACCTACTGCGATAAAGCAACTTTGGGATAAATGCTGGTGATCACGCCAGATCGCATGCAGCATATTATCCTGTTCCTGATTGGTATCCTGAAACTCATCCACCAGAATAATCGGATAACGCTGCCGAATGGCCTGCGCCAAACGTTGTCCTCTTTCATCACTCAAAGCGTCACTTAAAGTAGAAATCTGCTGGTTAAATGTGGTTTCACCCGCTTGCAATAACACTTGCGGTAAACGGGATTTCACTTCAACACACAAATAATAACGCAGATATTGATCCAGTGTTTGCAGCTGCGTACGAGTACAATCCAGTATGCTGGCACATTGACATAACAGTTGAATCAACGGATGCTGATAAAATGCCTGCATCGCTGCGGATTGCGGATTTTTCACGCCATAGGCATTGGCAATTTTCAATAATCGCTCAAATGCATCGAGTGCATTTTTATCAAACAAAACCGAACGATTGCTCAATCGCAATTCATGTTGCAAAGCTGGCAAGGTTTCGCTAAACAGTTTTTGTAAAACACCCTTACGCCAGTTGCTGCCATTCCATTCCTTGATATATTGACCATCTGCCTGATAATAATCTGCCAATTCTTCAATCGCAGTAAAATCACAATCCTTAAATTGTGCCAGCAGTTGTTCAAATTGCGCCAAATCAATTTGCGGGCAATCGATGGGCTGAAGTTTTGCCCGACTAAAATTCAGGGTCTTTTGAACTGTGACAATATAACTATCCATCGAAGCCAGTGACTGACTCAGCAGCAAAAGATCAACCAAACTCTGTGGTTGCTGCTGTAGCCATGCCCGTAACACATCATGCACAATCTGATAAGGATATTGCTGTTCGTCTTCACTGATTTGTCGTGGCATGATTTCGCCACTTTCAAAGGAAAATTCACGTAATAATTTTTGGGTAAAACTATCAATCGTACCGACAAAAAGTTCATCCAGACTATCAATCACCAGTTTCAGGCGATTGACCAAATAATCAAAATTTTGTCGATCATCTTCTGCATGCTGAAATCGGGTAAATAACAATTGTGCCAATGGATCTTTCAATGTTGCAAGCTGTTGTGAATAGTCCACAGGTGAAAGTTGTTGCCACTGTAATGCCAGATGATAAATATCGGTCAAACGATGCCGGATTCTGGATTTCAACTCCGCCGCCGCCGCACGGGTAAAAGTAGTGGCAACAACCTGCCGCGGCATATATTTTTCGGTGAGAATCCGTACCATTAAACTGGACAAGGTCCATGTCTTGCCTGTGCCGGCGGAGGCCTCAATTAAATGCAGCCCTTCAAGTTTTAAATGCTGTAACGGTTGATCCTGATAATTGACCTGTGCCTTCATCCGTTATGCCTCAACCACTTCAATAAACTCACTTAAGGGACGATAGAGCCGTGCCGCATATTGCTCGGTAAATTGATTGAGTAATGCTCTGGCATCCTGATCAATCAGCAATAATGCCCAATCTGCCTGCCAGCAACAGCCTTTATCCTGATATTGATCAAACCCACCACTTTGATAAAATTTCTGTCCGAGCCAGCGTTGTTCCAATTTTTTATAATTTTCGATATAGCTTCTGTCCTGATCATCAAATGCCCATTTCGGCCGATCTATAAATAAATTTGCAAACAGTACTGGCGGTAAAATAAATGGTTTTTGCTGTGCCAGTGTCCAGACTTCGAGCCAATCATTTAAGTAATGTTGGGCATCCATTTGCGTTAAGCCCTGAATGATCAAGGACACATTTTGATAAAGTGCAATGCGTTGTAAATTTTCACTGGCATCAGAACTTGCCCGCCACAACAAATATTCTAGCCAGATTTTTAAAGGCCGTTCATCACGACATTTTGATGCCGACAAACTAACCCAGCGAATCGACTGATCATCTTCTGGTAGATACAGGCGAAATTGTATCTGTGCATTAAAATGCCATTGTCGCTGAGTAAGGGTGGTAATTTGTCCACCATAATATGCCAGACGTTCTGCAACCAGTTGATATTCACCCACTGCCATTTGCCATGTGGCATGCTGCATTTTGCCAATTGGCAACTGATCCTGTAGCAATGCTATATCAAACTGGGCGATATCATCTGAAACCACTGGATCGTCTGCCGATATAGTGCCGGAAAGCTGGTTACATGACTGCTGCAAATAATCCCGTACCTGATATTTCTGCAAGCCATTTAATTGCAAAGGTTCCACATTATCCAGTGCCGATAATCCCGCAATATTCTGTATTCCGACATGATTCAGGAAATGTTTGGCCGGAAAGCTTAAATCGGCAATCCATTGCTGGGCATTAATAATCAACAGGTCTTCTGATTGCTGCGGATAGGGCTGATTCAACCAGTTAAACACATCTTGCTGCGGCTGCGTGATTTGCTGTGCCACATAAAACCATTGATTTTGATAACGTTGGTACTGCTCGGAAGCAAAGCCTTTCGGATCGAAAGGCTGTAACGGATGAATATGAAACAATGGTTTTAATTGACTAGCGATTTCAATCCCATCAATCACCAACTTTTCCGGTTGTTGTGCAACGGGTGCAACGATCATGGCAAGATGTGCAATTAGCTCCTGTACGATGCTGGATGGATCACGCACTTCATGATCATTGACATCAAAGCCGTTATAAAACATCCAGAAACTTTCTTTTGCCTGTAGTAATGCATCCAAAAATGCACCCTGATCATCTTCTAAGCGTGAGCGATCACCCAATTCTGCACGTAATAATTCCATCAAATCAAAAGGAATATGATTATCCCGATTGGGAAAAGTACCTGTATCCAGATTCAGACAGACAATCAAACGATAAGGCAAAGGACGCAATTGCCCCATTTGTGCAAAAGTGATTTGTCCGGTCGGTTCGGTCTGTGCCACCTGATGTGCGATGCTATTATCAATTTCATCGAGTAAATATTGCAATGGCAATTGCACATTTTCCGCATGGGTTACCTCGATAATACGCTTAAGTTTCTGGATAGCTTGCTGAACTTGCTCAATCCCTGTGACTTGGGAAAATTGCTGTATTTCCTGTTCCAATATCGCCAGACCCTGCATAAGGGTTTGCTGTTCTGCAAGTGCTTGTGGTAATAGCCAATCCCGTCGCTGATCCAGATCCTGATAAATCTTCATCAAGGTACTGATCAGTTCAAAATCGCTAGGTCGCACCTCGGTCAAACTCAGCACATCGGCAAAAATCGCATGTTCGGGCATGGCAATCGCCAAGGTCAAACGATCCAGTGCATAACGAAAACTAAAACGATAATCCTGATCCTCAGGGCTTAAGCTTTGTTGTAAATGTTTGGCATCAAAGCCGCGCTTAAAGCCTGCAAGCGTCAACAATTCACTGATTCGCTGAATATATTCAAAGTTCAGCTGATACATCACCTGAATCGGCAACAGGCTCAACCAGTCCATCAACTGATCCAGACTAAAACGCTGCTGTAGTAATTTGATTCGCAAGGTCAACGCCTGCCATAGTTGCACTGCATCTAGTAATGGCACACCGGCAATCTTGATCGGCAAATTCACATGACCTGTTGCATGGCCTTGTAATGCGTGACTGGGCAACAAATGATTCTGTAATAAATAGTTTTGTGCAAACACAGTCCGTATCAGTGGTTCAACGTCCTGCAAATTTGGCACCAGCACCAGAATATCTGCGGCCTGTCGTTTGCCTTCGCTCTCGTCATTTAGCCAGCAAATGAGTTGATCTTTTAATACTTCAAGTTGACGCAACGTAGAGTGGCACACATGCAACTGTAGCGATTGATCCTGCTCTGACAATGCATAACTTGCGGGGGTCGGTTCACGTAAATGCAGAATATCCGACTGAATTTTTTCCAGTATATTTTGTGCTGCAAAATCCGGAAAAAAATCCTGCCATTGTCCTTCCTCACCACCTGCCAACTGACTCAATAAAGCACTAATGTCCCGCGCCTGTTTACCTAAACGTGTCAGTAAAGGATGACGACTTTCATAATACACTGCCGCCTCAGGATATTTCAGCGCATATTTGGCTTTCCATTTGGGATCGACACTGTCTGCCCAATATTCCTGTGAAGGCGTATAGTGAAAAATCTGTACCGAAATGTATTGCGCCAGTTGACGTAAAAAAAACAGTTGTGATGGCGGCAACTCCAACAAGGTAAACAAATAAATCTGCTTGGGTAATCGATTGATATACAGCGCAGCGTCATCACCACTTAATGCCGTCCAAAAATCTGTATCAATCTGTTGCATGGCGGCAAAATCTTCTGCAAATTCATTTTTCCAAATAAAGCGTTGCCACGCCTCCAAAGATTGTGCCTGTGCAATGGCATGTTCGACCACATGTGGCTGGCTCTGTTGTACCTCTTTTTCGGGTTGTCGAATCCATTTTTCGACATTGAGCGCTTCATCATTGCCCCAGAAACTCAACCAGTTTTGCCGACAATGGCACGGTGGTTTACAACCATTTAAACACTGCCCGCGATAGATAATATAGTTGGCAAATAAACGTGAGGTCTGGTCTGAAATCCAGTACAACATTTGCTGTTGCTTGATCCCTCTTTGTACCGGATCTGCAATAAAATCACTGTGCTGTGCAATACGCTGAAAAATAGGCAACAAAGCATGCTGTGCAGTCAAGGGCTGAGATAAATATTTGGCTAAAAATAAGAAAATCCGCCATTTCATATTTAGCATCTGTGGTGCTTTGGCAATTGCATCACCACCTAATACTTGCTGATACATCTCCCACTGAAATGTCCGCAATCCCATAAAATGAATATTGGCGCTAATACTGTTTCTTTCGGCTATTTTCTGTTGTAACCATTGCCCCGTGCCATGCTCCGGTACAATAAAATATTTTGCTTTAAACAGTTCGGCTGCACTTTTTTGTTTGGGTGAAGATACATGTAATACAGCTTCAAGCAAAATTTCCAGGTTTTGACTCTGAATGACATCAATGCTCATGCGGATCCTGTATCCTTCGTCTATTTTATGCAATTTTGTAAATCCTAGCGCAAAGCCTGTCAAATAACCAGATGGATTGGGCCACATTACGACATATTATGTCGTAAACAATTGGTTTATCCGTCGATGTAATACACAATTTACTGATAAAGTATCACCAAACAACAATGTTCAGATACGTATGTTCTCTATACATTTTTTTAAAATTATGGCACTGTTTAAGGCAGTTCAATGCACTTATACAATGCGATAAAATATTGAAACATACTTGGCTTAAGAAAAATTTTTTGAGGAAATTTGAGGAAAATCAGCAATGAAATTAAAACAAGTGCCAAATCGGATCGATCCCCATATTAATCTGGAACAAGCTCGTCTGGACAGTCTGGAACTCATTAAGAAACGGGCTTTTATTTCGGCAGGCGCAGCCGTCGTACCTGTACCTTTTTTTGATCTGGTGGTGGACTTGGGTGTACTGACCACGCTATTGCCAGAGATTAATGCAAAGTTTGGTCTTACCCCTGAGCAAATGAGTGTCTATGATCCAGCCACCAAAAAAGTGCATTGGAATGAACTACGCAAACGCGGCTTTGAATTATCAAGTTTTGTGGTCGCACGTACCGCAGTGAAACAATCCATCAATGGTCTTATTGGAAAATTTGTCACCAAACAAGTGACCAAATTCATTCCACTGGGCGGTTCTCTCGTGGCCGGAACACTGGGCTATATCATCATGAAAAAAATTGCCGAAACCCATGTCGAGGATTGCTATGAAACTGCTAAGCGTTTATTGGCACAGCAAAATAATCAGGTGGTAAACGCCTGATTTTTCCGTGAAGCAATTTGCTGGATAGATAAATATTATGGCGTCGCTTTAAGCTGCGCTATAATATGCTTTAATACAGCAATCCGCGCAGTATGCTTATCATTGCTTGCCACGATATGCCATGGTGCCGATTCGGTGCTGCTATGCTCAAACATATCCGCAGCTGCCTGAAGATATAAATCCCATTTTCCCCGGTTACGCCAGTCGTCATCGGTAATCTTAAAACGTTTATGTGGGGTATTTTCCCTTGCCTTAAAGCGCTGTGCCTGTTCATCTTTATCAATTGCAAGCCAGAACTTGATCACCACCGTATTATTTTCGATCAAGTCCTGCTCAAAACGATTAATTTCCGCATAGGCTCGTTTCCATTCATAAGGTTTGGCAAAGCCTTCCAGTCGTTCTACCAGCACTCGTCCATACCATGAACGGTCAAAGATGGCGATACCACCGTTTTTTGGTAATTTTGTCCAGAAGCGCCATAAATAAGGACGGCGTAATTCATATTTTTCTGGCGCAGCAATGGTATAGATGTCATATTCGCGAGGATCAAGTCTTTTGATAATCCGTTTAATTGCCCCACCTTTACCGGCAGCATCCATACCTTCAAATAAGATCACCACATTTCTACGCTCTTTACGTAGTGCCTGTGCCACTTGTTTGCTTAAATCTTTCAGTTCTGCCTTATATTCTGCTTGTGCTAAGCCGTCTTGTTCAAAACTCAGCAATTGATGGGGAATTTTAGATTTTTTCCAGCGTCCGGTAATCGGCTTGGGTGTAATTTCGGATAATGGCTGTTTTAACGCAGTTAAAATATGACGGGCAAAATTCTGGTCGCGTGCAGTTTCATGTTCACCATCAATCACAATCCAGTCGTCCGTGATGTATTGCCGTATGCGCTGTAAGGTATCGTATTGTTTGCGGCTACGCCAATCCAGCCCATGTAGTTGCTGCCATTTCTGCACCGTAGGATCGAGCTTATCCAGACGTTTTTGTAAGACCTTCCACGACAAATCAAACCAGACTTTAACGACATGGACATGATTGGCCTGCAAATCCTGTTCAAATGCCCGCATGTCTTCGACATAATGTTTAAATTGTTCCACGCTAATCGGTTCGGACACGTGCATTGCAGTAGCCAGTAAATCACTGTACCAATTCCCGAACAACAAGGTCAGTTGCCCCTGAGCAGGCACAAAACCGGCATACGGCTGCCAGAACGGCTGTTCCCGAGTCAGTGGATGTGGCACATCGGCCTTCACAATGAGATAGCGGGGATCGACCCATTCCCTTAATTGCTGCACAGCCTCACCTTTTCCCGCCAACTCAATGCCGCTAACCAGAACCAATACGCTTTTACCCTGCGTGCTGCCCCGACCTGCCTTGAGCTGATATTGTGCTTCAATCAGATCAAAAGACAGTTGATTTTCATCCTGTTGTTCTACAGCGTCATGTGATTTTTGTGACATTTTTAAATGTGCTCGGTTTAATTTAGCGGGAAATGACTTGAATTTATTCAAATACATTGGTCAATTGGGTCTACTTAGTAAACATCATAGGACATCTATTTTCGCATTACAGCATACTGATACTTTTTTACACAATTTCAGGACGATCTGGCAAGCCTATTTTTATAAATTATGGACTGCTTGTCACAATGTCTGATCTATATTTTAAAATTTCGCACAACAACAGCAGTGTATGAATCAAATGGTCAATGTCAATGCATATACCTTTCACGTATATTAGCCGAGAATGATAAAATCACCTTACCGACTACCAATCAGGGGCTTTCGGTAAGAGATCAATATTGGGAATCACATGTCAAAATTTGAATTTCTGCAACAGCAACTCGATTTGTATGACAATCTTGAAAGTCATCGCAACCCTATTTTAGCCCAGCGTTTACATGATGTTCAGCTTTGGCAAAAACAGCGCATGCAAAACACCCATGCCGCATTTTTTAAACAACCTGAACATCAGTTGATGGCCGCCTATTTTCTCAATCGTTTGTATGGCGCAGAAGACTTTAATCAGCTTGCCTTCCAGATTCGTCGTCTGGTCAATCATGTGCATATTGTGGAAAAAGTGATTCCGGCATCGGCCTTAAAAACCGGTGATGCCGGAGTTGAACTGGCGCGATTATCGATTCAACTGGATGAGGATATTGCCAAACATCTTCTGGCACATTATGCGGAGAATTATCCACTCAATGACGACATCATGCGCCAGGCATATCTGGAGTGTGATCAGGCCAATGCGCGCTATCATCAAATGGAATTACTAGAATTGCTCGGGGAAAAACTTGACCTGTATGTACGTTCTCGCATGGTCAAAACTGCATTTAAATTATCAAAAAAATTAGCTTATCATTATAAAGTTGATCCAATTTACGACTTTATTGATGAAGGCTTTAAGGCCATGCAACCACTCGATTCTGCACAAAAATTTGTCGGTATATTTACCAGCAAAGAAAGACAAATTATTGCGGCAGTACATGCAGGTCATCCACAACCATTTGCGCTATAAATTTGATTAGATTGTGTTGTGTGTTTGCTTTAATCAATGCCTTAACATCATACAAACACACAGCATAAATGCACTAAATTTTGCCAGATAGCCATGTGGTTTGGCCTTGAATATGTTATCTTTGCCAAAGTTGAGAAAATTATTCGTCTTAGGAGTGCGACATGTCTAACGACAATCAAAACATAGAAAATCAAACGACATCAAACCCAAACAGCACTGCTTTGCCAGAGAAAAAGCCAAGTCCATTTTTAACCGAACAATTACCACAAGGCACTGCACAGGGTCAACAACAAACACTGGCGCAAAATAGTACAGCATCAAATCAGAATATTCCCCATTATAATCTTCCGCGTGGTGCCAATACCGGCAATGTCGGAGAAACCACACATTTTGGCTTTAAAACCATTAATACCGAAGAAAAAGCGCAAAAAGTTGCCGAAGTTTTCCATTCTGTTGCCAGTAAATACGACTTGATGAATGACCTGATGTCACTGGGTATTCACCGTTTATGGAAACGCTACGCCATTCATCTATCCGGTGTACGTCGTGGCCAGCAAGTGCTGGATATTGCCGGAGGGACCGGTGATCTGGCCAAGGTTTTTAGTCGTGAAGTTGGCGAAACCGGTCATGTGATTTTATCAGACATCAACGAATCCATGCTCAATGTTGGTCGTGATCGTCTGCTTGATGCAGGCTGCACCAATGTCGATTTTGTACTGGCCAATGCCGAAACCTTAGAACCTTTTGCCGACAATAGCTTTGACCTTGTCACCATCAGTTTTGGCCTGCGTAATGTCACCGATAAAGATGCTGCGTTACAGTCCATGTTCCGTGTGTTGAAACCGGGTGGCCGTTTGCTGATTCTGGAATTTTCAAAACCGGTATTTGAACCCTTCTCAAAACTGTATGACCTGTATTCCTTCACTGCACTACCATTAATGGGTAAAATCATTGCCAATGATTCGGAAAGCTATCGTTATCTGGCAGAGTCGATTCGTATGCATCCCGATCAACGTACATTAAAAAGCATGATGGAAAATGCAGGCTTTAAAAACTGCGATTACCACAATCTGACAGGTGGTATTGTCGCCGTGCATCGTGGTTTTAAACTTTAACTTTAGCTACATCAATCTTTTTAACATCGAGGCCGATTATGTGGTCAATTTTAGCCTTGGGTGCTGCCGAAGCCATCATCAATCGCATCATTGATCTCGATGCGATTACCCGTCTTAAACTCAATGCCTTACAAGGACAATGTTTACGCGTTGTTATTGATACACCGCGTTTAAGTGTCGATGTCTATTTTGATCAGGACAAACTACGCTTTGAACCTACGGCACTTGGGCAGGCAGAGCAACCCAGCATTTTTGAACAACGTCCGTTCGATCCGCAGCAAACTGTGCACGAAGCGACCGCCACGTTACAGGTTAAAAATCTGGTGGAACTATTCAAGCTGCTGAATAGCAAAGATGATGCGCTGGGGAATATTCCCTTACAGGGCGATTATCATCTGCTTTTTGCGCTAAAAGAAATCATGGCACAAGTCGATCCTGATCTGGCTGCACATTTAAGCCCGTGGATCGGCCCGACACTGGCACATGAAATTGGCAAATTTCAATCTCTTCCAAAACATCTGGTGAAAACGGCCAAAAGTGCCGAATTTATGTTTAGCGATAGTTTAAAAGAAGATTCCGGTTTATTTGCCAGCCGCTGGCAAATGACTGATCTGCAACAACAGACACGTCAGCTCAATCAGCAAATAGACCGTATTGAGGCCAGAATCCAACAGATTTCACAGCAGTTTGATGCATCACACAACATTTAAATCATCGTTTCAGGATTGAAGTTTATGGTTCCGCACCTTTCCAGACTTTTGCAATTATGGCGTATCGCAGCACATTACCGTTTGGACATATTAGTCCCTGCCAACGAATTGCCAAATAAAGCAAGGCCGATCCTAAAACTCATTCGTGCCCATCCTGCCGCCTGGTCCTCCAAGGAAAAAAGAAATCCGCTTAAGCTCAAAGAAGCCCTAGAAGATATGGGGCCTTTAGCGATTAAACTGGGGCAATTGCTGTCAACACGCCGGGATTTAATTCCACCTGAAATTTTAAGCCAATTGACATTATTACAGGATCGGGTCAAACCATTTGATGTTGATGTGGCAAAAACTCGGATTAGTGAAGCATTAAAAGCAGATATTGATACTTTATTTGCTCGCTTTGACGATAAACCATTGGCGGCCGCCTCCATTGCACAGGTGCATACCGCAGCACTGCATGATGGTCGGGAAGTGGTGGTAAAAGTCACCCGCCCGCATATTCGTGAACAGATTATTCAGGATTTTGAAATTCTGGCATGGCTGGGTCAATCACTGGAACAACGTCTTGAAGCCGCACGAGCCTTACATTTATCAGAAATTATTCAGGATTATCGCAGGATTATTCTGAATGAGCTGGATTTGACCATTGAGGCCGATAATACCCGACGTATGCGGCATTATTTTACCGGCTCTAGCATGATGTATGTGCCAGAAGTGTATATGGACAGCAAAGATGTGATGGTTGCAGAGCGCATCACCGGTGTACCGATTTCGGATACCGAAACCTTTGATCGTCTGGGTATGGATCGTGCCGATCTGGCCGAAAAAGGCTTGATTATTTTCTTTACGCAGGTATTTCGCGATAATTTCTTTCATGCCGATATGCACCCAGGCAATGTCTTTGTCGAAACCATTAATCCGCAGAGTCCACGTTATATCGCACTGGACTGCGCCATTATGGGAGAACTGTCTAAGCAGGATCAGATGACAGTGGCGCGAATGTTACTGGCGGTGATGAACAGCGATTTTATGCAGCTGATTCAGATTGTGCATCAGGCAGGTTGGATTCCACCCGATACTGACAAAGATGCACTGGCCCGTGAAATGCGCCGTACTGTTGGCCCGATGGTATCAAAGCCAATGGATCAACTGGATTTTGCCGGCATTCTACTGCAAATTATGGACATTGCCCGTCGTTTCCGTCTGGAAATTCCACCACAATTGATGCTCTTACTCAAAACGCTGGTGCATGTTGAAGGACTGGGTACCGATCTTTATCCGCACTTAGACATTTGGAAACTGGCCAAACCGATTCTCACCGAATGGGTTAAACAGCAAATGAACCCTGTCAAAAATGTCAAAGAACTGGGACAACAGATTCCGGATCTATTACTTGGCGCACAGGATTTACCCAGTATGCTGATTGATAGTCTGAATGGTCTAAAAAATCAAACCACATGGCAAGACCGACAGTTAAGGGAAATACAGAATTTACGTCTGCAAGTTGCGCAGCAACAACGCCTTAACTGGATTTTTGGCAGTTTCTTGCTGATCCTTCTTAGTATTGCCATCATTAGCCCGTGGTTTGTCTCCATCATATTGATCATTTTAAGTGTATTGCTTAGTGTTTGGCGCATATCCAAATAGTCTACGGATAAATTTAATCTGTAGGCATGGATACAAATGAAAGCCTTACGTTTTGCCATTATCGGTGCGGGTACAGCAGGTCTGGCACTGGCCAGAATGCTGGCACAGCAAGATATCGCTGTCACGATTTTTGAAAAAGCCAAAACGCTAGATCCTATAGGTGCCGGACTATTACTGCAACCTTCAGGTTTGGCAGTATTTGAACATTTGGGTGTTCTGGATCAGGCAATCAAATTCGGCGCCAAAGTCACAGGGCTGGAAGGACAATTGCCATCGGGACAGTTGATTGTTGATAGCCACTATACACAGGCCAATGCCAAATACTTCGGTATTGGTATCCATCGGGCGACGCTCTGCCATATTCTGCAAACCGCATTGACACCGAGCAATCAAGTGCAATGGTGTATGCAGCATGATGTCATCAATATTCGACACACAGCCAATGAAGTGATCTTGACAGGTAAACATCAACAGCTTCCATTTGAGGCAGCGTTTGATGCGGTGATTATTGCCAATGGTGCGCGCAGTACCCTACGTCCATCACAATGGGTCAAACTGGACCGACCCTATCCGTGGGGTGCGGCATGGAGTATTGTGCCAGAGTGCCCAAGCTTGAATCGAGAAATCCTACATCAGTTTTATGATCGTGCCAATATTATGATGGGCGTTTTGCCTACCGGCAGTATTCCTCAAGCCAATGCACAACGACTGTCCAGTGTGTTCTGGAGTTTGCCAACTACCCAGTTAAACCATTTTCTACAACAACCCAAATCGGTCTGGCTTGCCCAAATCCAGGACCGTTGGCCCATCGTGGCAGAGTGGTTGCAGCAGCTATCTGCTGATTCTACCCAACCTATGCAGTGGTTATCGGCACATTATCGTGATGTCGTAATGTCGCAATATGGTGAAGGCAGAATGGGTGTCATTGGTGATGCGGCCCATGCCATGAGTCCACAACTAGGGCAAGGTGCAAATATGGCATTGCTTGATGCTTGGGCACTCAGTCAAGCCTTAAAACTGGCGACACATTATCGTCAAATTGAGTGGTCCCTGCTATGGCAGCATTACCACCAGCTGCGCCGCTCTTCCATTTTTATGTATCAATCACTTAGTCGCCTACTCACGCCCCTGTATCAGTCAGAATTATGGTGGGCTGGTGGTTTACGCAATTTAATGTTTAGCTGGATGTATCATGTGCCCTATTTACGCAAGGAGATGGCAATCACCATTTCAGGTTTAAAAACCAATCTGTTACAGCAAATAGACTATGCTGAAATTGCCAAAAAATAAGCAAAATGATATGCGGATAAACAATAAGTTATCCACAGTCTTGTATTTAATTTAAGCAGTTTAAGCTTTTATCAAAAGATGACAATAGCGCTTGTCGATTTTGATTCTGCGTCCTAAAATAAGGCATTACAAATTTTTTAGTTTGTCTCCCCATGCGCTATATTCTCCATAAAAAACCTGCCGCCTTAACGATTCGTGCAGGACATCTGGCCCAACAATTAATCCGACAGGAAGGTTTACAGGCACAACAGGTTGATATTATTCCCGGTGCAGCAGGCGGACCCAAAGGTATTGGCTTGCAAGGTCTCGATCATGCTATTTTTGGAGAATTTTTACCGCAAGCACCACGCCGACGTGCGGTGATCGGTTCATCTATTGGAAGCTGGCGTTTTTCCAGTATCTTGGCATGGGGTGTTAAGGAAGGAACGCAACGTCTTGCCGATTTATATACCCATTTGGAATTTTATAAAGGCATGAAATATCCTGAAGTCAGTCAGGTCTGTGAAGATATGCTCTCACAACTGATTGGTGGCAAAGAACAAGAGATTGTTCAACATCCGGATTATCATCTGACCGTGCTGGCGGTTAAATCACAGCATATTTTTAATAGTGACAAACGGCTTCCCTTGATTGCTTCGGCGGCGGGAATTATTGCCACCAATGTCATTGCACGTCGTTATAGTGGCCTGTTTATGCAGCGTGTAGTAGCACAGCCCAAAGATGATTTACACCTTGTTCTCAATGGTAAAAAAGATTTTAAAACCATTTATCAGGATTTAACCCCCCATAATCTACACGGCTGGCTGATTGCATCGGGATCTATTCCAGGGGTGATGGCAGGTGTGCGTCATATTCCCGATGCACCTGAGGGTTGCTATCGTGATGGCGGTTTAATTGATTACCATCTGGACTTACCTTATCCAAGCAAAGGGATTGTGTTATATCCACATTTTTGTGACAGCATCACCCCAAGTTGGTTTGATAAAGGCTTATTCTGGCGCAAAGCCAATCCACACTATCAGGCACGAACTTTGCTGATGTCTCCGTCCCGAGCATATCTGGATGCATTACCGTTAAAGCGTTTGCCGGATCGTAAAGATTTTGTCGAGTTAATGAATGATCCGCAAAAACGCATCAAAATCTGGAATCAATGTGTGGCAGAAAGCCAGCGATTGGGCGATGATTTTTTGGAACGACTGGAAAAACAGGATTTCGAGCAGTATTTACAACCGCTCAAATAATCGCATCAATATCATCTTAGCGATCACTGAAATACAGGATTTAAGCCATATGATTTAAATCGGATTGAGCTTAAACCCTGTATCAGATCATGACTCAGGCATAGCGTTGGATCGATAAACCTTCGGTACTAATATCAGGTTTCAGTCCAAGGACGATATCACTGATCAATTTTCCGGAACCGCATGCCATGGTCCAGCCCAAGGTACCATGTCCGGTATTTAGGAACAGATTTTTATAGCGGGTTTCACCAATAATCGGGGTACTATCCGGTGTCATCGGACGTAAACCTGTCCAGAACGATGCCTGCTTTAAATCTCCGCCCGGAAATAAATCCTGTGTCACCATTTCCAGCGTAGCGCGACGTTGTGGATCCAATGCCAGATTATAACCACTGAGTTCTGCCATACCACCAACACGGATACGTTGATCAAAACGGGTAATGGCAATTTTATAGCTTTCGTCCAGTACAGTCGATTGCGGCGCAAAATTTGGATCAATAATCGGAATGGTCAGTGAATAGCCTTTGACCGGATACACGGGTAGATTCAGATCCAGCGGTTTTAAGAAATCACGTGAATAACTGCCAAATGCCAGGACATAACAATCTGCCGTCAAAACTTCACCATTGACCAATACGCCTTTGATTTCATTGCCTTCAACCAGCAATCTTTCAACATTTTGATTAAATTTAAAGGTTACGCCTTTGTCCTCGGCAATTTTGGCCAGCGCATGACTAAATAAAAAACAATCGCCTGTTTCATCATTCGGTAGATGTAGACCACCCACCAATTTTTCTGTGGCAGCCAATGCCGGTTCAACTTTGGCGAGATCAGGTTTGTGCAGTAATTCATACTCCACGCCACATTCTTTTAAGACTTCAATATCTTTTTGCACAGCTTCAAGTTGTGCTTCTTTACGGAAAACCTGCAACGTCCCTTTGGAGCGATGTTCATATTGAATATTGGTGCGTTTACGCAATTCCCGCAAACAATCCCGACTATATTCGGCGACACGGGTCATGCGTTCCTTATTCACAGCATAGCTATGCACATTGCAGTTCTTGAGCATTTGCGCCATAAACTGCAATTGCCACAAACTACCATCAAGTTTAATCGCCAGTGGGGCATGTTGCTGAAACATCCATTTGATGGCTTTAAAAGGAATACCCGGCGCAGCCCAAGGCGTTGAATAGCCCGGTGAGATTTGTCCTGCATTGGCAAAACTGGTTTCCTGTGCAGGATTGGCTTCACGATCCAGTACAGTGACCGTCGCACCTTGCTCGGCCAGATAATAGGCACTTGTGACACCAATTACACCACTTCCCAAAACAATCACCCGCATCGCCATGCTCCCACTTAAAGCCTTCGTTATTTTGCTAGTATATTTACTCTTAGGCAGTTTATTTTGCTATTTTCATCGCTATAATTCAGGTAAATCTAGTTTTTTATCTGGTAAAAAATCAAAAAGGAAAAAATTATGCGCGCGCTGGATCGAACAGATCGAATGATTCTGGATATCTTGCAACAAGAAGGACGTATTGCCATCAGCGAACTGGCTGCCCGTGTTAATCTTTCTACCACCCCCTGTTCGGAACGGGTCAAACGGCTGGAACGGGAAGGCATTATCATGGGGTATTATGCCCGTCTTAATCCCAACCAAGTTGACCGGAGTCTATTGGTGTTTATGGAAATTAAATTATCGGCAAAATCCGGTGATGTATTTGATCAGGTGGCGCAGGATTTAAGCCAAATTCCCGAAGTATTGGAATGCCATCTGATTTCCGGTGAATTTGACTATCTGGTTAAAGCCCGCCTAAAAGAAATGAGTGCTTATCGACGGCTATTGGGGAAAGTATTAAAAAATCTGCCCGCTTCTGCTTCCTCCCGCAGTCATATCGTGATGGAAGAGGTAAAGGAAACCTTATATCTGGATATCAGCCAATAATATCGTCAAACAATAACAGCAGCACGTCATGAAAACACTATAAACGACTTACATATCATCCAAAAGTATACCCTTAAATTACCCAAATTGGTCTGACCAATAATGTATTTTTATTGCACGTTATTGATTTAATATTTATCATCTCAAGCCTAAATTGGCTTTTTTAAATAAAATTGGTCTGACCAATTAATCTCGAATGGTAAATTTTGCTTAATTGATAAACACTTCAAGCATTTCAAGGAGATGAAAATGCTTCAACAATGGCAACAGGTTTATGACCCTGCTGGAAATATCTGGTTTTCAAGCTTAATCGCACTTATTCCTATCATTTTCTTTTTCTTAGCATTGGCTGTTTTTCGCTTAAAAGGAAGTGTCGCAGGAACAATTACCGTGATTCTGGCATTGCTGGTTTCATTATTCGCTTACGACATGCCGACCAGCATGGCTTTTGCATCGGTAATTTATGGTTTCTTTTACGGGCTTTGGCCAATTTCCTGGATTATCATTGGGGCGGTATTTCTGTATAAGATTTCCGTCAAAACCGGGCAATTTGACATCATTCGCGCCTCTATTTTATCCATCACCGAAGATCAGCGTTTACAAATGCTGCTGGTTGGTTTTGCTTTTGGTACCTTTTTGGAAGGTGCCGCAGGTTTTGGTGCGCCCGTGGCCATTACCGCTGCATTACTGGTCGGATTAGGCTTCAAACCCTTATATGCCGCTGGTTTGTGTTTGATTGTGAATACTGCACCGGTTGCCTTTGGTGCCATGGGGATTCCGATTATTGTTGCCGGTCAGGTTTCCGGTGTAGACACCATGGAAATCAGTCAAATGGTGGGTCGTCAATTACCCTTTATGGTGCCGATTGTCTTGATCTGGATTATGGCGATTATGGATGGCTGGCGTGGGGTAAAAGAAACCTGGCCTGCAATTTTGGTCGGTGGTGGTTCTTTTGCAATTGCCCAATATTTGACATCAAACTTTGTCGGGCCAGAGTTGCCAGATATTACCGCTGCAATTGCGTCTTTGGTTAGCTTAACCGTCTTAATGAAGTTTTGGCAGCCCAAACATATTTTCCGTTTTGACACAGAAAATAGTGTAGATGCAAAAATTGCTGCACAAATGCAAACCAAATATAGCGCAAAACAAATCATCAAAGCATGGTCGCCATTTGCGATTTTAACCGCCATGGTGACTTTATGGAGTATTGCTCCGTTTAAAAAACTATTTGCCAAAGATGGTGCGTTAAGCGACTGGGTCATTTCAATCAAGGTGCCATACCTACATCAATTGATTGAAAAAATGCCGCCTGTTGTGGCCGAAGCAACCGATTACGATGCCATTTATAAATTTGACTGGTTTTCGGCAACCGGTACCGCAATTATGATTGCGGCGATTATTTCAATTATTTACCTAAAAATGCGTCCCAAAGATGCTGTTGTTACTTTTGCCGAAACAGTCAATGAATTAAAAACCCCAATTTATTCTATCGGCATGGTACTGGCCTTTGCATTTATTGCCAATTATTCCGGTATGTCGGCAACACTCGCTTTGGCACTGGCACATACCGGACAAGCGTTTACCTTTTTCTCACCATTCCTTGGCTGGCTGGGTGTATTCCTTACCGGTTCAGATACCTCGGCAAATGCCCTGTTTGGCGCATTACAGGCGACTACAGCGCAGCAAATTGGTGTACCGGAAGTATTACTGGTGGCAGCGAACACCTCAGGTGGTGTTACCGGTAAAATGATTTCTCCACAATCCATTGCGATCGCCTGTGCTGCCGTCGGACTGGTGGGCAAGGAATCAGATCTGTTCCGATTTACGGTGAAACACAGCATCATCTTTACCGTGTTTATCGGAATTATAATTACCTTGCAAGCCTACGTATTCCCATGGATGATTCCATAAATCATCGTAAAAAAGGGATTGGGGGCATAATGAAAGTTGCAGATCAGGTGGTTAAAAAGCTTAAAGCGCTGATTGAACAGCTGAATTTACAGGTTGGAGATCGACTGCCTTCTGAACGGCAATTATGCCAGCAGCTGGGTGTTTCCCGTGCCTCATTACGGGAAGCGCTGCAAAAAATGAATAGTATGGGATTGCTTGCCAGCCGGATCGGAGATGGCACCTATATTCAGAAATTACCGGAAAACTGGTCAGATCAATTAATTGTGCGTCCGTTAAGCCATCTCATCGACGAAGATCCACTTTATCGTTTTGATGTGCAGGAAGCACGTCTGGTGCTTGAAGGTGGCACCGCATGGTATGCAGCACAGCGCTCAACTGCCGAAGATCGCAAGCGCATTCATTATTATTACGACCGGATTGCCCATTATCAACAAATTGGTGATGCAGATCAGGCTGCACATGCCGATGCAAACTTCCATCTGGCGATTGCCGAAGCCTCGCATAATGTGGTGCTCATCCAGATTATGCATGGTCTGTTTGACCTGCTGCAATATAACGTGGTTCTTGGCCGTAAGAAGGTTTATAGCGAAGACTATGGTTTTGAAAAGCTTCATTTACAACATTTTGAAGTGATGGATGCCATTGATCACAAAGATGCAGAGCGTGCGCAGCTGGCCGTATGTGACCATATCAAATTTGTGGTGCAACAGGTGCGAAGCATAGACGAAGCCGAAGCCCGTTTAGAACGCGCCTCTCGATTTAAAAAAGGTTAATACACTATGATTATTTCTTCTTCTAATGACTATCGTGAAGCGGCCAGACGTCGCCTGCCGCCGTTCTTATTCCACTATATTGATGGTGGCGCATATGCAGAATATACCCTACAACGTAATGTAGAAGACTTATCAAAAATTGCTTTACGACAACGTGTCCTCAACGACATGTCCGAATTAAGTCTGGACACAGAAATTTTCAATGAAAAGTTGTCCATGCCTGTCGCCCTGTCACCTGTTGGTCTAACCGGCATGTATGCACGTCGTGGTGAGGTTCAGGCCGCTGTTGCAGCGGATAAAAAAGGTATTCCTTTTACACTTTCCACGGTATCGGTCTGTCCAATTGAAGAAGTCACCCCGGCAATTCAACGTCCGATGTGGTTCCAGCTGTATGTACTACGTGACCGCGGCTTTATGAAAAATGCGCTGGAACGTGCCAAGGCAGCCGGTTGCACAACGCTGGTATTTACCGTAGATATGCCGGTACCTGGCGCACGTTATCGTGATGCCCATTCCGGCATGAGTGGTCAGAATGCAGCCATGCGACGCTATCTGCAATCGTTTACTCATCCACACTGGGCATGGAATGTCGGCCTATTGGGACGTCCACACGATTTGGGTAATATCTCCAAATATCTGGGTAAACCGACAGGTTTGGAAGATTATATCGGCTGGTTGGGCAGTAACTTTGATCCCTCAATTTCATGGAAAGATCTGGAATGGATTCGTGAATTTTGGGATGGCCCAATGGTGATTAAAGGGATTCTCGATCCAGAAGATGCCAAAGATGCCGTACGCTTTGGTGCAGATGGCATCGTCGTATCCAACCATGGTGGTCGTCAGCTTGATGGTGTGCTATCGACCACGCGTGCCCTGCCCGCCATTGCCGATGCAGTCAAAGGTGACATTAAAATTCTGGCAGATTCCGGCATTCGTAATGGTCTGGATATCGTGCGCATGATTGCGCTGGGTGCCGACTTATGTATGCTCGGGCGTGCTTTTGTCTATGCACTGGGTGCGGCAGGCGGACAAGGGGTCTCTCATCTATTGGATTTAATTGATAAAGAAATGCGTGTCGCCATGACCTTAACCGGTGCCAAAACCATTCAGGACATTAAACCGGAATGTCTGGTCAGTCTCGATAAACGCATCGAAATATAAAAGGAAGATTCACCATGCAGCAAAAACTTTCGACCAGCGAACTGTTAGGTCAGTTGAAAACCGCTATCGGTGCAGCACACGTTTTGACAGATGATGTCGATACCCGTCTATATCGGCAAGGGCGACGCTTTGGTGAGGGTAAAGTTTTTGCTGTCGTGGCACCCGGCAATTTACTGGAACAATGGCAGGTATTACAACTTGCAGTTTGCGCAGATTGCATCGTGATTATGCAGGCTGCCAATACCGGATTAACCGGTGGTTCTACACCGTATGGTGAAGATTATGATCGCCCTGTAATCATCATCAGTACCCGCCGTCTGGCCGGTGTACAAGTGATTAATGACGGTAAACAGGTGATTTGCCTACCCGGTGCAACACTCGATACGCTGGAACGGCAGTTATTACCTTATGATCGAGAACCGCATTCTGTGATTGGTTCTTCCTGTATCGGTGCTTCAGTCCTTGGTGGGGTATGTAATAACTCTGGTGGCGCATTGGTACGTCGTGGCCCGGCCTATACCGAACTGGCCTTGTATGCCCAAGTCAATGCACAAGGTGAATTGAAATTAATCAATCATCTTGGTGTAGATCTGGGATCAACACCGGAAGAAATCCTTAAAAATTTACAACAACAAAATTATCAAAGCCAAGATATCCACGATGATCAAACACGACATGCTTCCGATCACCGCTATGCACATGATGTCTGTCAGGTAGATGAGGCCACACCAGCACGTTTTAATGCCGATCCAAGCCGACTGTTTGAGGCTTCAGGTTCAGCCGGAAAGGTTTGTGTATTTGCAGTACGTCTGGATACCTTTGAAAAAATCAAAAGTCAGGTGTTTTATATTGGTTCGAATAGTATTGATGATTTAACCGAAATTCGTCGTTACCTACTGACAGATTTAGCCCGACTGCCCATTGCCGGGGAATATATCCACCGGGTTGCCTATGACATCGGGGCAAAATATGGCAAAGATACCTTTTTGTTTATCGAAAAATTCGGCACAGCCAGAGTCCCTAAAGCCTTTGCATTAAAGGATAAGGTCGATGGTTATTTAGAAAAATTTGGCATACGCCATTTAACTGATAAAGTCCTGCAAATGGTCACGGCAGTATTACCGAATCATTTACCCGAGCGCATGAATCAATTCCGGGATTTATATGAACATCATCTGATTTTACGGATCGAAGATCAGGACGTAGCACAGGTCAAAGACTTTTTATCCGAATATTTTGCACAACATGCACAAGGTCATTTTTTTCTCTGTAATGCGGATGAAGGACGCAAGGCTTTTTTACACCGTTTTGCAGTCGCAGGTGCCGCAATACGTTATCGAGATACCCATCAAGATGAAGTCGAAGATATCGTGGCACTGGATATTGCCTTACGTCGCAATGACCGAGAATGGCTGGAAACTTTACCGCAAGAGATGGATCAACAAATTCTCCATAAACTCTATTATGGTCATTTCCTCTGCCATGTATTCCATCAGGATTATATTGTGAAAAAAGGCGTCGATCCTTTAAAGATGGAACATCAGATGTGGGCATTGCTGGATCAGCGTGGTGCAGAATATCCGGCAGAACATAACGTCGGACATTTATACGTTGCCAAGCCGGCCTTAAAACAACATTATCAGTATCTTGATCCGACCAATCGCTTTAATGTCGGCATTGGTCATACTTCCAAATTAAAATACTGGAAATAACCGATACAATATGTGGGATTACGTTACCAAGGTATCAGTCATCCCATTGCGCTAAATGTTTGAGTGCAAACATATCATCACAATGCGTTGTTTATCAGGTTTTTACAAGCAAAGACAAAGCAATGCCCCACATCACCAGTCCAATGAGTAGATCCAGTATTTGCCATGCGCGTGGTTGCCGAAATAAAGGCAACAACAGTCTTGCACCAAAGCCCAGACTAAAAAAGAAAATCCACGAGGCCATCATCGCACCTAATGCGAATAAATAGCTGTCATCTTGATATTTGATCGATACAGCACCAATTAAAAACAAGGTATCTAAATAAACATGAGGATTCAGCCAAGTGAAGGCCAAACTCATTGCAATCATCTGATAAACATTATGGTGTTCGGTTGCACTGGCTTGCAGGCCATCATTATGTTGAATGGCCCGATAAAAATGTTTGCCGCCATACGCAAATAAAAAAACCGCACCCAGATACTTGGCAATCACCACAATCATCGGATAATGCTGAATAATTTTGGCGAAACCGGTAACGCCCAAAAAGATTAAGATAGAATCCGATAATGCACAAATCAAACAAATGATGAAAACATATTGTTTTTTTAAACCCTGTTTTAGGACAAAAGCATTTTGTGCCCCAATGGCCAAAATCAAAGAAAATCCAATACTCAACCCAGCAATAAAATTTGTCATCGCGATCTTAATTTTATCAATTTCAATGGGAATGTATTGTCTTGGTACTTGCAACAATAAGCAGTAAACTTAAAAATATTTATGGGATACTAAATTTTTTTAGGACAATATGTTTGATAAAAAGCAGTGCAATGCCTTTCTCGCAGTGATTAAAACAGGCAGTTTTGAAAGTGCGGCCAAAGAATTGTTTTTAACAGCTGCTGCGGTTTCATTACGAGTACAGGCACTGGAAAAATCTTTGGGGACATTATTAATCAACCGCACACGTCCCTGTACCGCCACACAGGCAGGTCTTGAAGTGGTGCAATATTTACAACATGCAAAATTAAGAGAACAAAAACTTTTACATGATTTAAAAGCAAAAACGAATAAGAACTTTTTTAAAGTACGGATTGGCTCAAATGAAGATTCCCTCGCAACCTGGTTATTGCCGGCTATTACGGAGACACTTATTCAGCAACAGCTGATTGCAGAAATTCATGTTGATGATCAATCCCGAACTTATGCACTGTTAGAAACGGGTTTAGTCCATGGTTGCATCTCCATGCAAGCACGACCCATGCATGGTTGTGAAGCTATTTTCCTTGGAAATATACGTTACAAAATGGTGGCCACCCCCAATTTTGTGCAAAAATGGTTTACACATGGCATCACCCGTGAAGCTTTTCGTCTCGCCCCTGCCATAATTTTTAATGATAAAGATCATCTGCATTTTGATGTAATGCAAAATCGGTTTGGTTTAGTACAAAATAGTTACCCTTACTCGAGCATTCCTGCGTCGGAAAGTTTTGTTACGGCAATACGGCTAGGTCTGGGCTATGGGATGGTACCAGAATTACAATTGAACGAATTAGCACCACAATCACTGATTGAGCTTTATGAGCCTTGCGCAGTAGATGTTGCGCTGTATTGGCACCACTGGCAACAACAATCCTTACCCTTACAGAAACTTACGCAACATCTAGTGGCAAATGCAAGACATTATCTTGCGTATCCAAAGCTTAAAGATTAATGCATAAAGGGGAATAAAAATGCATCATGGATACAATACGTTTTAAAAGGGATCAACGCAGTACATCATTTTATTTTCCCATGCCGACGCAGGAATGCTTATAATAGATGTCCCGTGTTCTTTTTTACCTGATGGAAGTCCTACACATGTCAAACTGGTTAGATGAAGTTAAATTCGATGCAAATGGTTTAATTCCGGCAATTGCACAACATCATCAAACTGGTCGTGTATTGATGGTCGCCTGGATGAATCGTGAGGCCTTACAACTGACCGCAGAAAAGAATCAGGCCGTATATTACTCACGTTCCCGTCAAAAACTCTGGCATAAGGGTGAAGAATCAGGACATTTCCAGACCGTACATGAAATTCGTTTGGATTGTGATGGTGACGTAATTATCCTACAAGTTGAACAACATGGCGGCATTGCCTGCCATACGGGACGGGAATCCTGTTTCTATCGCAAACTGACCCCACATGGCTGGGAAATCGTGGATGCACAACTTAAAGATCCCGATGCGATTTATGGCGAAAAAGCACACACTGAACATCGCCATACTGCATTAATGAATGCATCTACAGCAAAATCAGAACAGGTTGATGTGCTGACCCATCTAGGCCAATTGATGCAGCAACGCAAAGCTGCCGATGCCGATCACTCCTATGTTGCCAGCCTATACAAAAAAGGCATCAATAAAATTCTGGAAAAAATTGGCGAAGAAAGCACTGAAACTATTCTTGCTGCCAAGGATTATGCAACACTTGCCAGTGAAGAAAATAAAAATGATGTGATTTATGAAACAGCCGATATCTGGTTTCATAGCATTATTATGCTGGGCTATTTCGATCTTGATCCGCAATTGGTACTGGACGAACTGGCACGTCGTCAGGGTTTATCTGGTCTACAAGAAAAAGCGAGCCGTACATGATTGTTTGTACCCAATCTGGTGATTTTTCACTATCCCAGCATAAGAGAACGTGTTAATGCATGCAACCAAAGAACAAGCCATAGCGATTGATACTGCCCGCTTAGGTCATTCTTTTAAAATTGTTGCGTATGCAGGTACAGGTAAAACCACCACATTACAAATGATCAGTCAGGCTATGCCGCAGCGGCGTGGTTTGTATCTGGCATTTAACAAAGCCATCGCTAACCATGCACAACAACGCTTCAATCAGGGTGTGGACTGCCGTACCTTCCACTCACTGGCGTATCGCAGTGTGCCACGCAATATTACCGACAAATTGCGTTTACCACGATTAAGCCCCAGCTATCTCGCCAACGAGTATCAGCTACAACCGATCACGCTGCGCCGCATGATGGGAAGCCGCTATGAAAAATATCTGTTAATGCCAAACCGTCTAGCGAGTCTGGTGTCCAATGGCGTGAGTCAGTTTTGTGCGACCAATGCACAATACCCTGCCCCACGCCATATTCCGGTACCCGACTGGTTACATCCCGATGATGCCGACGAACTACAAAAAGCCCTTTATCCTTCACTGGAACGCCGCTGGCTAGATTCTATCAATCCGAACCATCAGGCCGGGATTGGGCATGATATTTATTTAAAACTCTGGGCATTGTCCGAACCGAATATTCCAAGCGATTATATTCTGTTTGATGAAGCACAGGATGCCGACCCTTTGATGCTGGGAATATTACTCAAACAACGTAATGCACAAGTGATCTATGTCGGTGATGCGCATCAGCAAATCTATGCCTGGCGGGGTGCCGTCAATGCCATGCAGCAACTGCCTTTGCCGGAAAGCCGTTTAACCACATCGTTTCGTTTTGGTGAAGAGATTGCCGATGTCGCCAATTATCTGTTATATGCCTTGAAAGAAACCGTACCTTTACATGGCTATAGCGAGATTCAATCCAAAGTGGTGAATAAACCGCATACCAAAATGCGTGATGCAATTTTATGCCGTACCAATGCCCGAGCCATGGAATTATTACTCAGCGGTTTGTTGCAAGGCGATAAAGTCAGTCTACAAGCTGATCATCCACGCCTTACCCGCTTTATTGATGCTGCTACAGCACTGAAACAAGGCAAGCGCGTTACCGATGTGCCAGAACTGGCATGGTTTAACTCCTGGCATGATGTGCATGAATACTGTGAAACCAATGATGGCAGTGATATTAAACCGCTAGTCAAACTGGTCGATGATCATGGCACTGCACCATTAAAGCAAGCACTGGAAAAAATCACCCCGATTGCACAGGCAGACTATGTCATTTCCACCGCACATAAAGCCAAGGGACTGGAATGGAACCGGGTCCATCTTGAAGATGATTATCAATTTAAACTCAATCAGTTAGATCACAAAATTAATCCGGAAGAGCTACGTTTGCTCTATGTTGCCTGTACTCGTGCTAAACTAAGCCTAAATATTCATCACATTTATGATTTAGTGCAGCAACTTAAGCGTAATTATCAACCTAAAAAATCCGCTTAACCGCCCCATTTGATACTGGATAGCATTATGCGACTACAACATATTCAATTTAAAAATATTAATCAATTTAAAAATTTGTCGATTGATTTAAGTGACAGTACATCATCAGCGATGACTGTAATTCTGGGTGAGCAAGATAGTGGCAAGACCTCGATTCTTAAAAATATTTTCCATATCCTAAGCTGGTTTTCAGGCCGATATAAGGATTTACGCACAGCTGGCATCGTGATTGCTGATAACGATATGTATGACGATAGCCTATACGCATCGATTCAGGTTGAAGTGAGTTATCCCAAGGAATTAGGCACATTGCTTGAAGATGCTGGTGCCCAGCCTGATATAGATGGGCTATGCCAATGGCAATTGATCAAAACCAAAAGTACAGCACTGGGTATTGGCTTGAGTCGTCCAGAGACCGCCCAACTGGAAAAGTTGGTCACACGCTACCAAAAACAATCAATACAGGATCCCTTATTTTCGATACCCTGTATTGCCTATTATCCGGTGGAACGCTTTGTACATGAAGCCAATATTCAAAATAAAAATGCTGCCACCAATTTAGGTTCACTGCACCATGCCTACGATCTAACCAGTCTAAGTTTTACCATGTTTAGTAAATTCTTCGACTGGTATCGTGAGGTTTACGATTTGGAAAATGCGCAAACTGCGCAATTGCTCAAACAATATCTTGATCCTGATCAGCGGTTTCAGGGATATGATCAGATGAATGAACTGTTTGCTGGTCTGGAACAAGCTTATCGTCTGAGTCCACAACGCTGTCTAAACAGCTTAAATAGCGCCATTCATATGGTATTGCCGGAAATGGGCGAGTTATTTATCGAATTCCAACCACGTTTACGCTTGATGATCAATTTTAACGGGCAAAAAATTCCTTTTATGCAACTTTCCCAATCCTACCGGATCTGGGTAGCACTGGTCGGTGATCTGGTACGCCGTGCCTGTTTGCTCAATCCACAAAGTTTGTATCCATGTATGGAAACAGATGGCATTGTCCTGATTGATGAAGTAGATGCCTTACTTGATCAAGCACATCGGCATAGCATTCTAACCCGTTTACAACGTGCTTTTCCTAGAATGCAATTCATTGTGTCTGCGCTTAATAGTGACATTGTGGAACAAAACAATGAGGTTGCTTGCTATCAATTGCTGGATCAACAACTGTTTAAACTGGATTTTGCCGAACATCAGCAAAAACTTCAGTCCATCTATCAAGGTCTTGAAATTGAAACACAAATTGAAAGCCTGCCACAAGAAACCACACATAGCGAAACCGGCCCTGCATTATCATCGCTGGAAGATATTATTAGCCTTGCAGAACAACTGAATGAAAATGAACGTGCCCAACTTTTAGAGCACGTGAAAAAAATAACGCCTTAATCAAACTTATTTTTGTCGGGTCATACTTTGCAGTATATTGTCCTTATCAATCCAGTAATGTTTCAGGGCTGCTGCAATATGACCTACCACCAGTAGTCCTGCAAACCAAGATAAATAAATATGTACTGGTTTTACGATGGCCATAATGTCAGGATTTTTATCGATAAGTTGTGGAATATTGAACAAATATAATACCGGAGCTGGATGTCCGGCACTCCAGCTATACAGACAACCGGAAATTGGCAATGCAATCAGCATTAAATACAAAAATAAGTGGCCAAGATGTGCCAGACCTTTCATCATTGGTGACATCGTGTCAGGTAATTTGGGTGCAGGATGGGTATAACGCCAAAAAATTCGAATCACCACCAGAAAAATAATCGTTGTGGCAATATTCTTATGTAGGCTGATCACATCCCCTTTAAAGCTACCATCGACATCATAGCTGAGGAAATTACCGCTGTAAAAACCAATCAGCCATACCGTAATAAAGATGATTGCCATGACCCAATGCAGTACTTGAGCGGTACGAGTATAATAATGTTGAGGTGTTGTCATCATGCGATTCCTTGCTGGTCTGATTCTGGCTAAGATATGCTGGTTATAGTATAAGCAAGTTAAGGAAGATATATCATCCTATCTATGCAACGCTGTGATGTAAAATCAATAAAAAATACATGATCATCAGCGAAATATCATAAAAACGACAATTGGAAATTTTCCATTTGATCTTCCAGACTAAAAACCCCCATACCCGCCAGTCGGAATTTTAAATCTTTATGCTGCGCAAATTCTTGCAGCAATTGCGTTACCGCATGGATCAGCTGTTCAACATTCTCAAATGCATGGGAAAAGGTACGACTGTGTTGCAGCGTTTTAAAATCTGTGGTTTTTAATTTGACCTGCACCCCACGAGCAATCATTTTTTTACGTTGTAATTGTTGCCAAACCTTATCAATCAAAGGTTGCCAGACATGATCCAGCTCAATTAAAAAATAATCCTGCTCAAAGGTAATTTCTTTGGAAATCTGCTGCCGTTCACGCTCTGCCTGTACCGGTCGATCATCAACACCCTGTGCATAAAGATACAAACGCCGGCCGAATTTACCAAAATGATGAACCAGCACTTGCTCTTCAATCGACTGAATATCGCCGATGGTTTGCCAGTTGAATGCGATTAATTTTTGTAAAGTGACTTTCCCCACGCCCGGGATTTTCTCCAGCGCTAAAGTCTGTATAAAGCGTTGCACCTGTGAGGGTTTGATTACACATAAACCATCGGGTTTATTCCAGTCCGAAGCAATTTTGGCCAGAAACTTATTCGGTGCTACGCCAGCAGAAGCTGTCAATCCGGTTTCTTTGACAATATCAGCCCGAATGTGCTGTGCTACCTCGGTGGCGGAAGCCAATCCGGTTAAATTCTCGGTTACGTCAAGAAAAGCCTCATCCAGAGAAATCGGTTCGATCAGTGCGGTATAACGCTGGAAAATTTGCTGTAATTGCGATGAAACCGTTCGATATTTATTAAAATCTGGTGGAATACAAATGACTTGTGGACACAACTGCTTTGCCTTTGCCACCGACATCGCCGAGCGTAAACCAAATTGCCGTGCTTCATATGTTGCTGTTGTTACCACAGAACGGGGACGGTCACTGGCAACAATCATGGGTAAACCACGCAATTCCGGACGATCACGCAATTCGACTGATGCATAAAATGCATCCATATCAATATGAATAATTTTGCGTTGTATCATGATCGCTTTACCACAGCTTTAGCCAAAATTATGGTGTATTGTTCTTTGGTTTGATTAACAATTGAAAATCATGAGCATCACCTCGAAAAACATTCAAATCAACCTCGGTATTGATCCCTGTAATTTTGCCAGTGTGCGAATATTGCCAAAACATCCAAGGTCGTTGATCAATCCGGGGCGGCACATTTTTAAGGTCTTGTAGCCATAATGTATAGCCTTCAAACTTGTCTTCAATATAGGTTTTATAATAATTCGGTGTGGTATAAAAAATCGGCCTCTTACCATAATGCTGTTCAAGGGTTTGCGCCATGGTTCGGATACGCTGCTGTAATTGCTCTGCATTGACCTCAGGACACGTCCACTGAAACTCCAGATCCATGACCGGCGGTAAGCTATCGACTTTTTTCGGCACAGCCTGAATATAATTTTTTGCCTGCTCTTCACCGCTTTTACAATTTCTAAAAAAATGATAGGCACCCACAGCTAAACCCTGCTGTCTGGCATTTAACCAGTTATCCTGAAACTTGGGATCTTGATAGTCTCCCCCTTCTGTCGCCTTGATAAAAACAAACTGATATTTTTTCGCATCAATTTTTTGCCATTGAATTTCGCCTTGATGGCGGGAAATGTCAAATCCCTGTATGGCATAATCATTAAAATTTTGTGGATTGACATAATTCTGTGAAAAAAACAATGCACCACCCAGACCTAAACTCAACAAAGCCACTGCCATGACACTTACCACAACTTTTTGTGAAACACGTCTGTTTATTCTACGCTTGGTGGTTTTGCTTTTCATGAACTAAACCGTTATTTATTGAACATCATTGCGATACAGACTGTTGTGATAATTGAAGCTTTTTAAGCCGACGAAACACCAGACTTGCCAATACCGTAATTGCACCCAACACAATGTAAGTATGCTGGAAAGACCAGAGCAGCGGGAGATGTGCGCCAATTTTTTCAAAATAATGTAATAGCACACCCACCAAAGCGACTCCCATACTCATACACATATTGATCACCATGGAAAGCAAACTATTACCATTGGCCGATTGTTCCTGACTTAGATCCTTAAGTGTTAAGGTATTCATGGCCGTAAACTGCATGGAATTGACACAGCCGAACAGGAAAAAATGTATTGCCTGCGTATAGATATTGGGATGTAAATCAAGGACAGCAAAACTCATAATACCTAAACCCACCAGCAAAGTATTGATCATCAATACCCGATAATAACCATATTTCTGAATAGTGCGCGTGGTAAAGCGTTTAATGACAATTGAACCAAACACCAGCGGCATCATCATCAACCCTGCCTGAAATGGACTAAAATCCAATGCCAGTTGTAGGCTTAAAGGCAAAATAAATGGAATACTGGCACTACCCAATCGAGTAAAAATATTCCCTAAAATCCCAATTTTAAACCGAATATCCTGAAACAAGCTCGGACGAAAAATAGCACGTGAATCCCGTTTGGCATGCCACATATACAACAAACTGGCAAAGACACCCAAGGCGAGTATAGAAAAAACCAGTGTCAAACTCCATGTGCCCTGAGAAAATCCCTCCAGTCCCATGGTTAAAGCCACCATCATTATGACCAATAACACAAAACCGAAATAATCAAATCTGGGTAAATTTTGCAATTTCATATTCGGCATATGGGTACAGGTAAAAATCATACCCAATAGCCCAATCGGCAGATTAATCAGAAAAATCCAGTGCCAGCTGGCATACTCCACCATAAAACCACCGAGCATCGGACCTAACATCGGGCCAATCAAACCGGGAATGGCAATAAATGCCATGGCAGCCAGAAATTGGGTACGTGGTAAAATCCTTAATAATGCCAGACGACCGACCGGCAACAAAAACGCACCACCAATGCCCTGAAAAATTCGTGCGATAATCAATTGTTGATAATTCTGCGATAAAGCACATGCCAATGACGCCAACGTAAACATGGCAATGGCAAACAAATAGACATTACGAAGGCCAAAGCGATCCGCCAGCCAGCCACTGACCGGAATCAGAGCTGCGACTGTTAACACATATGCAATCACCACATTATGCATTTGCAAAGGATCGACATGCAGACTCAGCGCTATCCGCGGCAAAGCAGTATTGACGATGGTAGCATCCAGTGCCTGCATAAAAAAACCTAGCGCGGCAAGCCACAGTAGAACACGAAATTCAGGAGCAACTTTTGCTTCATATACGCTTGGTCTTGGTTTCATTTTTCTCTAAATAAGCTATGGTCTATTGACATTGGGATGATGGATCGAACAAGTTCAACATAACAAATTTTTTACAGTCTGAACTACATACTCCGCCCTAGTCTAACCCGACTTATTACACTTGATCTATCAGTATTCTGTTGTCATGTTCTTGTCATCAAATCGTCATGCGGTTTAAATCTTGATAGCCTACGCTATGCAGTCATTTGGGGCCTTTGGAAGATGGAATGAATTTCAGTAAAAAAGTTTTGGCGATCAGTCTGGCAAGCATCATCGGACTTACAGCATGTAATGATCATACAAAAGATGAAACTGTTGTAGAAACGCCAGAAGTCACACCAAATAGCATTGAACTTTCATTACTTGGGCGATATGAAAGCGGTATATTTGCCGAAAGCGCTGCCGAAATTACTGCATTTGATCCAGAAAGCAAACGTATCTTTACTGTCAATGCGAAAAAAGGTCTGGTCGATGTCCTAGATGGCAGCGACTTAAGTCAACCTAAGCATATTGGCGAACTCTCGGCACAAAGCATTTTGGCAGATACCGAAGTGAATAGTGTGGCAGTGCATAATGGTATTGTAGCACTGGCCGTACAGGCACCGAAAAAAACAGATGCAGGATTTGTTGCATTTTTTAACGCCAAGGATTTAAGTTATATCAGCCATGTGACTGTCGGTGCATTACCCGATATGGTGACCTTTAGCCCGGATGGCAAACATGTGCTGGTTGCCAATGAGGGAGAACCTGAAGCCGGCTATCAAATTGATCCAGAAGGTTCAATTGCTGTGATTGATGTCAGTACTATCAACAAACCCGTTGTTCGCATAGCCGACTTTAGCGCATTTAATGATAAAAAGGCTCAACTGATTGCAGAAGGTGTCCGAATCTATGGTCCAAATGCCACTGTGGCACAGGATCTGGAACCTGAATATATTACCATTTCGGCTGATAGCAAAACGGCTTGGGCAACATTGCAGGAAAATAATGCGCTTGCACAAATCGACATTGCTACGGCAACTGTGACCCATATCTATCCGCTTGGATTTAAACATCATGGTCTAGCAGGTAATGGACTAGATGTCAGTGATAAAGATGACAAAATCAATATCAACACATGGCAAGACCTATATGGCGTGTATCAGCCTGACTCAATTGCAAACTATCAGGTCGATGGAGAAACCTATCTGGTGACAGCCAATGAAGGTGATGCCCGTGAATGGATCAGTGATGAAAAAGCCTATTATGCCGGTGATGAAAGCAAAGGTTTTATGGAAGAGTTTCGTGTCAAACATCTTGTCCATGACAAAGGTTTTGCCCGACGACTCGGAGATGACCTGCCTGCCCAACTTGGTCAGCTTGCCAAGGGTGGCAGACTGAATCCGGCCATATTTGCCTATTGTGGCGCAAGCGCAACTTCAAGCGGCGATTGTAGCAAGGATGAAAATCTGGGACGCTTAAACATCATTTGGAATATGGGCTATCAAACCAACAGTGATGGTTCAGCCAAACTGGATCAGGATGGTTATCTGGTGTATGACAAGTTATTTAGTTTTGGTACACGATCTTTTAGCATCTGGAGTAGTTCTGGCCAGTTAGTCTGGGATTCGGCTGACCAACTGGAACAGCAGATCGCCAAAGATTTGCCTGATTATTTTAATAGCAATCATGAAGAAGTGGCATTTGATGATCGCAGTGATAATAAAGGACCCGAACCTGAAGGTCTGACGCTGGGTACGATCGGTCAAAAGACTTTTGCGTTTGTCGGACTGGAACGTGTTGGCGGCATCATGGTTTATGATATTAGTCAGCCCAAAGCACCTATCTTTGTACAGTATATTAATACCCGCGATTTTTCTATTACCGATCCGAGTAAAGATCTAAGCAAGGCAGGTGATCTGGGTCCTGAAGGATTAACTTTCATTGCTGCAAAAAATTCACCGACTGGTACACCTATTTTATTGGTGGGCAATGAAGTCAGTGGTACCACAGCAATCTATCGCATCAACCTAAAATAAAAAAAGCCTGCCGATCTATCATTACTGATCTATCGGCAGGCCCTGCGCATTTGTACGCTTGAATACACCATAATGTCTACGTGGATTTTTTACATCACATATCGTTTAGACGACAAATTCTGCCGGCGAACCCAAATTACTCAATATTTCCAGAATTTGCTGCTGCTGATTGCAAACCAGAAGTTTGGCACGATGCTGCATCGGTAAGAAGCCTTCTTGTACGGCATGATCCAGCTGGGCAATCAGTGGTGCATAAAAGCCATTGACGTTATACAAAATCATCGGTTTTTGATGCTGATTCAACTGCCCCCAGGTGGCAATTTCCAAAATTTCTTCAAACGTACCCAAACCACCCGGCAAGGCGATAAAGGCACTGGCACGATCTGCCATCATAGCTTTACGGGTATGCATGGTATCGACAATGTGCAATTCGGTCAGTTTATTGTTGGCGATTTCGTAATCCAGCATAAACTGTGGAATCACCCCCACGACTTCTCCACCATATTCCAATACTGTATCGGCAACCTGTCCCATCAGGCCAATACTTGCGCCACCATATACTGCACCAAAGCCGTTTTCTGCCAATGTTCTTGCCAATGCAATCGCTGTTTCTTTATATATCGGATTATTGCCGGAACGTGAACCACAATATAGGGCGACTAATGGTTGTGTGGTTACGATATCTTGATCTAACATAGAATTCATATCAATTAACATATCTTTCTCTAATCTAACGTTATATACAGTCTTTCTTTCTTAGTATAAGCAAGTTATATGACAATATCTGCAAAGTGATTACAAAAATATTCATAAACTGTATAAATTCCCCGTTTAAATAATAAACATCATTTTTTGTGATTTTTTAAAATTTTTTAATGAATTTGTCCGAATTCTTGCATATACTCAAAACATGTTTCACTACATTTCTTATCTATATGAGTAGTCGATGTTGTCACTTTACTGATGACCTTTTTATTTTTTCACAATCAATTAAAACTTTTTCATTTTTTTTCAACTTATTCAGTCACGCCACGTATTCCGTATCCGGCAAAGGGAGTAATCATTCATGATGTTTGAGTGGATGTCCGATCCTTCTGCATGGGTTGGTTTATTGACATTAGTGGTGTTAGAAATTGTCTTAGGCATTGATAACCTTGTCTTCATTGCCATTTTGGCAGAAAAACTCCCTCCGGAACAACGCAATAAAGCACGTATCATCGGTCTAAGCCTAGCCTTGGTCATGCGTTTAATCTTGCTGGCCTCTATTTCCTGGGTGATGACACTAAAGGAAAATTTATTTGAAATCTTTGATTATGGTTTTTCCGGTCGAGATCTGATTTTGATTTTCGGGGGGGTCTTCCTGTTATTTAAAGCCACCATGGAAATCCATGAGCGCATTGAAGGTAAAGCAGATCTTAAGGAAGAACGGGTTGAACACGCTGCATTTTGGGCAGTGATTGCACAAATTGTGGTACTTGATGCGATTTTCTCCTTAGATAGTGTGATTACCGCTGTGGGTATGGTACCGCATCTTGAAGTCATGATGATTGCTGTGATCATTGCAGTCGGCGTGATGCTGCTGGCGTCACGTCCGTTGATGGCCTTTGTCAATAAACATCCGACCGTGGTGATTCTCTGTCTGGCGTTCCTGTTTATGATCGGATTGTCGCTGGTGCTGGAAGGTTTTGGGATTCATATTCCAAAAGGCTACATTTATGCTGCGATCGGCTTCTCAGTTCTGATTGAAGCCATTAACCAAGCCACACGTCGTAGTCGCGAAAAAATGATTACCACCACAGATCTGCGCTCTCGCACGGCTTCTGCGGTGATTCGTTTGCTCGGTGGCCGAACAATTGACAAGAATGAACAGGATCAATTGTCCGAAACAGCAGACATTTTAGCGACTCAATCCTCCGCCAATGAAGTCTTTTCTGATGAAGAAAAAGGCATGATCCATGGCGTATTAACACTGGCTGAACGTCCAGTCAAATCCATTATGACGCCACGTCCAGATTTGGAATGGCTGGATCTGACCGAATCAGGCAACATCAAGGAAAAATTGCTGGCAATCAGTCATTCCCGTGTGCTTATTGCACGGGGTAGTCTGGATAATCTAGAAGGCGTTGCATTAACCCATAAAGTGCTCAATCATTATCTGGAAACCGGTGAAATTGACATTGAGAATAGCCTGCGTCAACCGCTAGTGGTTCATGAAAACATCAAGGTTCTAACCCTGATGGAACAATTACGCCATGCACCCATGCAGATCGCCATTGTGCTCAATGAATACGGCTCTATTGAAGGTATTGCGACACCGATTGACATTCTGGAAGCAATTGCAGGTGAATTTCCTGACGATGAAGATATTGAAACCCCAGAAGTGGAAATGTTGAAAGATGGTTCATGGATGCTGGAAGGTTCCAGTGATATCCGTCATGTTTCATTGTTGGTCGGTAAAGATCTGGTCAATGATAATGAAGAATATTCTACCCTATCAGGCTATTTACTCTGGCACTTGGGTCGTGTGCCGCATGATGGTGAACAGGTTGAGGCAGATGGATTTACATTTGACATCCTAACCATGGATGGTCATAAAATCGACAAGGTCAGAATCACTACATTATTGCCGAACAAAAACGACGATTAACCAAACAAAACAGCCAGCATGAATTCATACTGGCTGTTTTGATCTTTTTATTTTATTGCGAAAATCAAAGCATAAAAATCTAGCTCATTTAACGCTGCACTTTCTCTTTTTCACGCTGTCGCACGACTTTTTCTACTTTTTCTCGCGCTCTTTGTCGTTTTAGTGGCGATAAATAATCCACAAATAACTTACCTTTTAAGTGATCCAGCTCGTGTTGAATACAAACGGCAAGAAATCCATCGGCATCAATTTCAATTTTTTCACCTGCCAAATTTAATGCTTCAATTTTTACTCGGGTTGAACGCTCAACTTTATCATATATCTGAGGTACCGATAAACAGCCTTCTTCCTGCAACTGTCTGTCCTGCGTCAGAGGAGTCACTTGCGGATTAATGAAGACCATGGGCTGATCTCTGGTTTCTGAAAAATCCATCACAATCAATTGAACATGTCGATCAACCTGTGTTGCTGCAAGCCCTACACCGCCGAGTATCGCATACATGGTTTCAAACATATCTGCCGCAAGTTGACGAATTGCATCATTGACTTGCGCTACCGGCTTGGCAACAGTACGCAAGCGTGGATCGGGAAAACTTAGAACAGGTAACACAGCCATACAACTCTCGTATCCTCTCAGTGGTCAAGTAGAGCAATGCTCAATTGTATTTCTCAACCAGTAAAATATGTCATTTTTCATATTATAGCGCAATGATCAGAATCATGAAAACTTAGCTCATTTAACGCTTCACCGTGACTTTTTCTTTCTGACGCTGACGTACCAGTTTTTCCACTTTTTCACGTGCTCTTTGACGTTTTAGTGGTGATAAATAATCCACAAATAACTTACCATTTAAATGATCCATTTCATGTTGAATGCAGACTGCCAACAAGCCATCAGCCTCGATTTCGATTTTTTTACCCTCAAGGTTCAATGCCTCGATTTTTACACGTGACGAACGTGCAACCTTGCCATAAATCTCGGGTACACAAAAGCAGCATTCTTCATTGACTTGGGTTTGTGTGCTCAAAGGAGTCACTTTGGGATTAATAAAGACCTGTGGTTGATCTTTAGTTTTGGAAAAATCCATCACGATGAGTTGAATATGCCGATTTACCAAGGTGGCTGATAAACCTGTGTTACCGGGTATGGCATACATGGTTTCCAACATATCTGCTGCAAGCTGACGAATCTCATCATTGACCTGCTCAACTGGTTTAGCAATGGTCCGTAAGCGTGGGTCAGGAAAATTTAAAAGGGGTAGAAGTGCCAAAAGTCTATCTCACTACGAATCATGGCATGGGCAAATACAGTCCATGCTATTTATTAGCTGGAAGAAACCCTTACCATACACCCGAAAGACACATGATAGAAGAAAATCAACATTCTTCTTTAGCGTTGTATCGCAACTTTTCTTAGCACTGCCATACCACTTTTTGCGAGTTTTTTCCTGCACTTTGGCGTTTCAGTGGCAATCAATTCAATACGGCGATCAACCTGCGTTACAGTGAACCCCATCTAGTTTAGCGTACAGTTATCTGCTGCAAGCTGACGTACCTCGTCAGTCACAGGTAAAAACCGGCTTGGTGATGGCGCACGGGCATGGATTGGAAAAACTCAACATAGGAAACAAAGCTATTTAACGCTTCACCGTGACTTTTTCTTTCTGACGCTGACGTACCAATTTTTCCACTTTTTCACGTGCTCTTTGACGTTTTAGTGGTGATAAATAATCTACAAATAACTTACCGTTTAAATGATCCATTTCATGTTGAATGCAGACTGCCAACAAGCCATCAGCCTCGATTTCGATTTTTTTACCCTCAAGGTTCAATGCCTCGATTTTTACACGTGACGGACGCTCAACTTTATCGTATATTTGTGGTACCGATAAACAGCCTTCTTCATAAGGTTGCGTTTCATCCGTCAACGCAGTAATTTTGGGGTTAATAAAGACCATGGGCTGATCTTTGTTTTCGGACAAATCCATGACGATAAGTTGGATATGCTGGTCAACCTGACTGGCTGCCAGACCAATACCGGGTGCAGCATACATGGTCTCAAACATATCTGCCGCAAGCTGACGAATTTCATCATTGACGTGTTCTACAGGCTTGGCAATGGTACGCAAGCGTGGATCGGGAAAACTTAAAATAGGTAGAAGTGCCATATGGTCCTCTCATGATGCCATTGGTCAAGCGGAAACCTACAATCAATTGTATTTCTTAACCAGGGGGCGTTTGTAGCGGCGACTATACGCATAGTATAGCCGAATCACAAACACAGTATTAGGCTTATGATAATGACAAAAGCGTTGCAACACCAAGCAATAACCGCTAAAAAAACATTCAAACAGCATGCCATGACATTTACAATGTGTATCGGCTTAGGGCTTGGCATTGCAGTTAACGTTCAGGCAAAAAATATTAATCCACCCTCCTTGCGTGCAGATGCACCCAATGTCTATGTGGTCAAAAAAGGCGATACGCTTTGGGATATCTCCGGCCGTTTTTTACAAAGACCTTGGCGTTGGCCGGAAATCTGGGCAAGTAACAAACATGTCAAAAATCCGCACTGGATTTATCCGGGGGATCGTTTATTACTATGTACACTCGATGGCCGCCCGTTAATTGGCAAGGATGAAGGCGATGGCTGCGAAGGTGTCATTCGACGTGCAGGCGGTCAGGCGGGTATAAATTTATCTCCGCAAATACGGGTAGAATCATTAAATAATGCCATTCCCGTGATTCCTCTCGATGAAATTCGCAATTGGCTGGAGCGCAGTATTATTGTTTCACCAGCAAATATTGCCAATGTGCCTTATGTGCTGGGTATGACTGAAAACCGTGTCATTGCTGCTGCGGGAGATCGTATCTATGTTCGTGGCAATGGTATACAGGTCGGCCAGCGTTATGCGGTTTATCGTGTGGGTGAACCTTACAAATTGCGTAATGCCCAAGCCAAAGAATATGTCGCAGGCATTGAACTTAATCAGGTCGCTTCGGGTCTGGCTACGCAACAACAAGGTGATGTTTCAACGTTTGAACTCACCAAAACCTTTAATGCTGAAGTGCGTAAAAGTGACTTAATTTTACCTGAATATGATGCCATGTTACCGACCTTATTCTACCCTGTGCCTGCCAGTCAGGTCCGTGAAGGTGGTCAGGTGATTCGTGTGCTCGGTTCGATTGGTACAGCAGCAAAACATAGTGTGATTGCCATTGATCGTGGCAACCTCGATGGTGCGGAAACAGGACAAGTATTTGCCCTTGACCAGCGTGGCGAAATCACCACCGATCCCAAAACCAAGGAACAAATTCAATTACCCTCTCAACGCATTGGCCACGCTCTAGTGTTTAAAACCTTTGATCATATCAGCTATGCCTATATCACAGACAGTAGTTTACCGATCAAACTGGGTGCATTACTGGCTGTGCCTTTGTCTGATGAATAAAGTATTGGAATAGTCTATATGCAGATATCACAAGTCGAACGCGAGCAACTCACACTTTGGTATCTGCTACATCATTCTTTTACTGCTTATAACAGACTCATACAATATTTTGGCGATGCCCATACGGCTATTCAGCCCAACGCAGTTGACATATGGCGGCAATTAAAACTACATGCCAATCACATCGAACGTTTACAACATTTCCATACAGCACCATCTGACTTAGACCGCATCTTGCAGCAAGTCGAGCAATATACCGATCATATTTTATTTAAAGGACAGGCCCATTACCCTGCCCAATTAGCACCTCATGATGACAGTCCACCAATTTTGTTTGTTCAAGGCAATGCGGATGTCTTGCATCAACCACAAATTGCCATGGTCGGCAGCCGTAGTCCTAGCCCACATGGTGCACAAATCGCCTATGATTTTGCGCATTTTTTTGCAGAAAAAAATTATGTGGTCAGCAGTGGCTTGGCACTGGGTATTGATGCAGCCTGCCATCATGGCGCAATCCAGAAAGGTCAAAGTATTGCGGTGATCGGTACTGGACTGGATCAATGTTATCCAGCCGCACATCAATCACTATGGCAAAGCATCATTGCGCAGGGTGGCGCCATTATTTCTGAATTTTTACCGAATACGCCACCGGCAAAACCAAATTTTCCACGCCGTAACCGGATTATCAGTGGTCTGAGTTTGGGTACTGTCGTGGTTGAAGCGGGTCTGGAAAGCGGTTCCCTGATTACAGCAAAAAAAGCCGCCGATCAAGGCAAGCAAGTGTTCGCCATTCCGGGGCATATTTACAGCCAATATCATCAGGGATGCCATCAATTGATTCGTGATGGTGCAACGCTGGTCGATCACCCGCTACAGGTGATCGAAGACCTGAATATGTTTGGTCACCTCCCTTCCATTGTTCCCCCTTCTGGTGCAGCTTCATCGGCAAAACCAGTACTGAAAAAATCAAATGATCAAAGCACTGCACCACAGACTGAAAATGTCGAAATTCCTGAACATTTAAATGTGCTATACCAACAATTGGACTGGATTGGTATTAGCATTGATGAACTTGCAATACGATTAAATCAGAATATCATTGACCTCAATGTGGCACTGGTCGAGCTAGAACTACTTGGCTTATGCAAACAACATGGTGGTCGTTATCTGCGCTGCTAAATGACTTTGAGCATAAATTCTGGATAATGAGTTTTGGATAACATATGAATACGCTAAGCCTTGAACAGGCAGTTGAGCGATTACAGCAAGGGGAGATTGTGGCCTATCCCACCGAAGCGGTCTGGGGCTTGGGCTGTGACCCACAACAACAACAGGCTTTTGAAAAAATTCTGATGCTTAAACAACGCCCGATTGAAAAAGGCGTGATTCTACTCAGTGAAAGTATTGAACGGATTGAACCCTTACTCTCTCTACTTGACGCAGACATACGCCAGCAAATTATTGCCTCATGGCAACATACCGGCACACAGCAACGTGCTACCACTTGGTTATTGCCGATTAGCGCAGCAATTCCAGCATGGATTTATGGTACGCATGATCGTGTCGCCATTCGGGTCACCCAGCATGCTTTATGTCGGCAATTATGTGCAGCATTTGATGGCATGATTGTATCCACCAGTGCCAATCCTGCGGGTTTAGCCCCGGCAAAAACTGCGCAACAGGTCGCAGATTATTTTCCCTCAGATTTGGCCATTTTGCCCGGCGAGTTAGGCACAAGCCCACAGCCCAGTAAGATTCTCGATGCAGTAACCGGACAAGTGATTCGGGCATGAGCTTAGGCAGATTGCAAAAACAATTCCCAATGACTGATGGCTTGATCAACCACTGCCTGTAACTGCCCGCTCCCGGCCCCATCTCTTGCTTGTAAGGTCAGTCCTTGTAAAATTGTGCAATAAAAATCTGTCATTAAGTGAATGGGTGCATGGGGTGGTAAATCGCCTTCCTCAACACCGCGTTGCAAACGTACCAGCATATGCTCTTTGGTTTTAAGCCGATAGCCCAATACCGTATTTTGTATGTCCTGATTTTCTACCGGACAATTCATTGCTGCGGTAATCAACATACAGCCTTTGGGCTTATGTTCAACATTAAAGCGCTTTATATTTTCATGCAGATAAATTTCGATGGCAATTTTTGCGGTTTTGGCCTGCTGAAAAATAATCGTAAATGAACAGGCTTCATGACTTAGATAATATTCTAGACAACGATAAAATAACTGGGTCTTGTCCCCAAACGTACAATATAAACTCGGTGCAGTAATACCGAGCGCCTTGGTCAAATCACTCATTGAGGTCGCTTGATAACCATATTGCCAAAACAGTAACATGGCTTGTTCAAGTGCTTTTTGCTCATCAAAACACTTTGGCCGACCACGTTTGGCTTTTGTCATTTTTCACCTATATGAATATCTTAGCAACATGATGAATGATCATTCGATATATTTTTATATCGATCACTATAAAATTAATTGACAACATTAGCATAACATAATATTTTTATAACGTTCATTATAAAAATATTATGAATCATCTTTATCAGTTTATTTACAGGTGTATTATGTCCCCGCCAAGTTCTATTTGTTCTGATAAAAATCAATCCATAGCGTCTATTGCGCATCAAGGTAGCTGGCTTGCAATTTTATCTGTGGCGTTAAGTGCATTTGCACTCGTCACTGGAGAATTTCTCGCTGTGGGTGTACTCAATGAGATTGCCCATGATTTCCAGATTTCTATTGGCACCGCCGGTTGGACAGTGACCATCACCGCCATTACCGGGATGTTCTCCGCGTTATTAATTCCTCTGTCTGCAAAATCACTGGATCGACGCTATTTATTATTAATCCTCATGCTGATCATGGTGGTTGCCAATCTACTTACCGCACTTGCGTCTAATTTTACTCTGGTTTTATTAGGACGCTTTCTGCTCGGCATCTCTATTGGTGGCTTTTGGGCAACCGCTGTTGCATTAAGTGGTCGGGTCGCCCCTGCCCAT
This sequence comes from Acinetobacter puyangensis, assembly GCF_900096995.1. Taxonomy (GTDB): domain Bacteria; phylum Pseudomonadota; class Gammaproteobacteria; order Pseudomonadales; family Moraxellaceae; genus Acinetobacter; species Acinetobacter puyangensis. The sequence goes on along the minus strand of NZ_OANT01000001.1, from coordinate 73,918 downwards.
TTACCGATCGCCAAAGCAACCGCCTTAGTGGCATCCGGTGTTACTTTAGCCAGTGTTCTCGGCGTACCAATTGGTACTTGGTTATCGCATTATTCCAGCTGGCGTACTGCATTTATGATCATCACAGTGATGGGTATTATACTTTTCTTTATGCAATTACGTTATTTACCGCAGTTAAAACCTTCTTCTGCCTTACAATTAAAAGAACTACCTGTATTAATTCGTCATCCCATTGCACGTAAGGGCTGGATTATTTTTATCTTTATTGGGTTGGCACATTTTGCTGCCTATAGTTATTTTGCACCATTTTTTAAATTTCAACTCGGTTATGCTGATGGTTTTATCAGTAGTTTATTATTGATTTTTGGCGTTTCAGGGATTTTAGGCAATGCCTTTGCAGGCTATATGGGGCAAATCAATATCCGTTACACTTTTGCTTTCGCAGGCATTGCATTTGCCATGAGCTTTCTCTGCTTACCTTTATTTGCAATACATACCACAGCTGCCATCATATTGACTGCACTATGGGGATTTGCCTGGGGGATCATTCCAACAGCTGTAAATATCTGGATGTTTGTCCATGCGCCGGAAGCAGTCGAAAAAGGAATGCCGATGATCACGTTCACCTTCCTGATCTTGATTGCTCTAGGCTCGGGATTAGGTGGAGTGATCGTAGACTATTTTAATAGTAATGTGCTGCTGTTTGGCGTATTACCGCTTGCCTTATTTTCGATTTTACTGATTTTCACCTTAGCAAGAGGTATCAATAATCCCATCATCAAATCATAAATAACGTCAGTTCAGGATAAAAATTCTTGTTTTGTATAAATAAAATTAATCTCAATGAAAGAATTATGACGGAGTCTTACAAAATTTGGGTCTGTATCGATATACACACCCAAAATCCGTTTCCCGATTACTTTTTTTGCGCCAATAAAATCCCCGCCAAGACCATCGCCCCGCCGATACTATGATAAATTGTCCATTGTTCATGCAGAAAAATATAGGCGATGATCGCAGTAAAAATGGGGATAAAATTCATAAAAATACTGGTACGGTTTGAACCCAGATTTTGTACCGCCATCATCCATAAATAAGCGGCAAAAATAGACGAAAAAATTCCGGCATAGAATACCGATGGTGCATTGGCAGCATTCAGTTGATCCAGACCAAAGTACATAATCAAGGGGATATGAAACAATACTGCAAAGATAACTTGAATGTAGAGCATGATGAATAAGGGTAATTTTAATTGCCAACGTTGCAAGAAAATCCCATAAAATGCATATAATCCCACAGCAAGTACCATTAACAAATCGCCAAAAATATGTTGCCCATGTAAAAGGGTGGCGAAATTGCCCTGCGTAACCAAATAAATCAAACCAAAAATTGACAAGATCACGCCAAAAATAGCAAAACGATTGGGATAAATTTTTAAGATAAAGATACTAAAAAAAATCGAAAAGACCGGGATAAAAGCATTAATAATCCCCATATTGGTCGCAGTAGTGTAGTGCGCCGCCGTATAAGCAAGCCCCTGATAGCACACCATTCCCAAAAAGCCCAGCACAGCCAGTTGCCAAAGATGCGGACGAATATCCTGCCAGCGTCTGATGACTTTAAGCAACATAAATGGGGTCAATACCAGCCATGCGATCACCCAGCGGTAAAAACTAATGCTGATGGGTTCAATTAAATCCACAGCATAACGTGTCACCACAATATTAATGGCCCAGATCAATACCGCCGTTAATGGCAACAGATAGATCCACCGCTGTGTGGTGGTACTGATTGACGCTGTATTCATTCACTTTACCCAATATTTTTTAGCCTACCTATTGTCGATGATGTCTTAAATAAATAATATACTGATAATCAGACAAAACCATTGAAGATACGACATTGAGTAACACTTCATCAACTCAGCACTCACTGCTTGGCACACTAGACAGTTCCAGTTTAGACATGTCGCATCTACATCTGGATGCCTATCAATATCAGGCAAAGGAGGAAGTCTATCCACATAGTAATTTATGGGGTGATTTTAATTTCTCACTGGACGGGATTCTGGAGTTCAATATTGATCAACACGTCTATTTATCACCGCCTAGTTTTGGCTTATGGATTCCACCACACACCCCACATCAAGCCATTTCAAGGTACGACCAAGAAACCCGCTTTATCTGTTTTAGAATTTCCCCTGCGCTCTCCCAACACTTGGCAGCAACACCCAGCATCATCCAGATTTCACCACTAATTAACTTTATCACCCAGCATTTACTAGAACAACGTGCACAACAAACACCGTTACAGCAATGGCATAAACTTTTGGTCTTGTTTGATGAATTGTCTATAGCCCCAAGCCATGATCACTATTTGCCACTTAGTAATGATCTGTCCTTAAAGAAAATTACCGATTTTTTATTGCAGCCACAACACCATGCACTAAAATTGCATAGCATTTGCACACATTTTGCCATCAGTGAACGACATTTATTACGCTTGTTTCAACAACATTTTGCGATGTCGATTTCAGAATGGCGTAATCGTGCCAAACTGATTTATGCGATTGATCAACTAAAACTCAATGCGTCGATTAAAAAAATTGCACTAGAGCTGAACTACCATCATCCTTCGGCATTTATTGAATTTTTTAAACGCTATACCGGTATGACGCCAGAACAATTTCGTCTGAATCAATTAAGGTTTTAACCACGATCTTTTCATTTTTATAATAAAATTTTGCACAAGAGTATTCGATTTATCTATTCATCTTCCGTTATAGTAGCCTACACGATAGATGCTGTATTCATTCATGGCGTCATTCAATACATTATCTGGATAAATTTTATGAAAAAATTAACACTTGTTGCACTGATCGGTACTATGGCTATTGTTACGGCTTGTTCAAAACCTGTGACCGAAGTAAAAGATGGGGAAAGTAAAGCACCTGCAACCACACAACAAACTGCGCAACTTAGCAGCAATAATAAAGCCGACATTAAAGCCGATGTTGATACCATTCAGACGTTTGGACTCGCACAGGAACAAGCTGCATCATCCTTGCAACAACGTATGGATCAAGCCATGCAAAAACAGGATAAAGAAGAACTCAAAAAATTGTTTACCGAATTTAAAGGTTTTGTCGAAAAAAGTAATGCCGACTTGAAAAAGTTAAGTTTAAAAAGCACTGAAGGCAATCAACTGCGTGAAAAAATGATTGAAAATAGTCATGTCGGTCTGGAAATGAGTGAAACCATTCTCACCAGCGATATGGAAAAAATTGATCCTGCACAATTCCAGCCTTTACAGGAAAAAGCCATGAAAGCCCAACAAGAACTGATGGAAATCAGTCAGGACATTCATAACAAAATCTCTGATCAACCGGCAGCATCACAGCAGCTTCCAGCACCTCAGCAACCCGCTCAATAATTCCCTAGATCCCATTTACAATGGTTTAACATGTATTTTTTACAATCATGCTATGTTAAACCAAACTTCTGTTTAGGATAAATTCATGAGTAGCATTAGCGATATTCCTTTAAATAAAATTGATGGCAGTGAAACCACATTGGCCGACTATCAAGGCAAAGTTTTACTGGTGGTCAATGTGGCCTCAAAATGTGGTTTAACCCCACAATATGAAGGGCTGGAAAAACTTTATAAAGAGAAAAAAACGCAAGGACTGGAAATTTTAGCGTTTCCTGCCAATAATTTTCTGGCGCAAGAACCGGGAACAAATGAAGAAATTCAGCAGTTCTGTTCTTTGACCTATGATGTCAGCTTCCCTTTATTCGCCAAAATTTCTGTCGCAGGTGAAGATAAACATCCACTCTATCAAGCGTTGATCACAGCGCAGCCGGAACGTATTGGCGAAGGCCCATGGAAAAAGGATCTGATTGAATACGGTTTAACGCCGAATGAACCACCAGAAGTATTATGGAATTTTGAAAAATTCCTCATCAATAAACAAGGCGAAGTGGTCGCACGCTTTGCACCTGATATTACTGCCGAAGATTCACGTCTTATTGCAGCCATTGATGCAGAACTGGCAAAATAAAACTGTAAAATAAGTTGATCTCGGACAAAGGTGTATGTGCACCTTTGTCATGTTTTTATTATGCAATAATATTTAGCTAAAAATTGACAGCATTTAGACTCGGTTGAAAGGGATATTCTCCTGCCAGTAGTAAATCAATGACGTCTAGTACACCTTCTTGTTGATTACTTTTTGCAGTAAATCGTGCCGCCTGTTTTAATTCTGGAACCGCATTATCCATGGCAAAGCTAAAGCCTGCTTTTTGAATCATTTCCAGATCATTATAATTATCACCAATGGCTAAAATGTCTTGATCAGCAATCTGCCATTTTTGCTGTAATAAGCTCAAGCCATGCGCTTTATGTTGCGCGGGAATAATCAAATCAATAAAGCCAAAACCACTGGAAACCAGTTTAACCGATTGGTTTTGGATAAAATCTTTGGCTTTCAAATCTTCAAGCAATAGATTCTCATCGCATTGTGCAATGTTGAGCGTGACCTTACAAATCTGATCATCGATGTGCATTAAATCATTGCTAATCTTTAATTTTTTAAAATATTTATTCAGTTTTTGATAGGCCTGCTGTGGCACAGTCACACTACTGTATGCGCTCTTTTTGCCACAAACAATCAATGCCTGCTGATAATTTTCAATTAAACTGGCGATTATCTCTGCCACCAGATCGGGAGAAAAATGGGCAAATCCGACTTCTTCTGTTCCATCCACCACATATGCACCGTTTTCGGCAACATAAGCAATGTCATTTTGAATTTCAAGGAAATAATTTTGTAAGGTATAGAGTTGATTACCACTTGCGGCAACAAAGCGAATACCTTGTTGTTTCAACTGTTTATATTGATTTAAAAATCTGGTTTTATTGTATTGTTTATTGTCATTTAAAAAAGTACCGTCCATATCAACGGCGATGAGTTTTATTGGCATTCGCACCTCTTTGTTATATGTTGTCATTATAGCCTAGATCAAGATCATGACAGTTTGATGAACGCTGCATGATCAATCACATACAGCTCTATTTAGAAATCCTGATCATTCTAACCCATCGTCAGCGTCTAGGCAAAAGCACTTCACATCACACTGTAGCGTGTATATACGTCAAGGTGATGATGGTGTGACTGATTGCTTGGTCCAGATCAATTTTGAGACATCAAAGCCTTGATCTCGTGCTGTCTGTAAATAAGTATCGATGGTTGCCTGATCAAGTGTTGGGCTACGCGATAATAACCATAAATATTTACGTGATGGGCCACCTACTAAAGCCACCTGATAATGTGGATCAAGGCGTAAAATCCAGTAATCCCCTTTGGTAAATGGCAACCAGCGCAAAGCACTAGGCAAGAAGCTTACTTTTAATTTATTTTTGGCAGGATTTTGTGGATATGCAACACCATGTGCAGCCTCCACTTCACCTTTTTTATTGATACATTGATTCAGCACCTGAACAGTATTGTCAGGATTTAACTGATAATTTGCTGTGACATTACTGGCACAATGCCGCTGAAAAAACATCGGTAAGCGGGCGATCTCATACCATTGTCCGGCATAACGCTCGATATCCACTTCAGAAGTGACCATCGGTGTAGGTTTGGCATAAAGTTGCCCATGTACTAAAGACAAGGTTGTCACCATGCCCAGACCAATCAATAGATATGCAGTTTTCATTGTTCAGTTTTTCTCTTACATTTATTTTTAGTGTAAGAGGCTTTGCAAACTGTTGTGTATCATTCCTGTCAGTGATGCGATAAGAATTGAATCCAAAGAGATAAAATCTTGCCGCATAAAAAATACAATCATGGTGTAGGCAAATTCACTTTAGGCCAATGTACTCTTGGTGTAGGTGGAATCTCATCTTCTGTTTCCAGCAACCACTGCAACAGTTGATCTCTTAACGCATGGATAATCTCAATATATTTGGTATCCTCGATCAAATTGATGCTTTCATGTGGATCACTGTGACGATCATATAATTCATGCTGTTCATATAAACGCCAGACATAAGTCCAGTTACGAGTACGGATACAGGCAACCTTCCCCACCAATTTTGGATCCATGTGCTGGACCTTACCTTTTAAATCATAAGGAAATGGTGGATCTTCCAGAATATCCTTCTCATTGGCATTAAAACCGCCTTCACTAAATACCGCCTCTCGATGCGGCAGTTCAGGTGCAGTTAAAAGATTTTTAAAACTTCGACCATAATGCCGATGCTGACTTTTGATTCCTGCCAACTCCAATAAGGTCGGGAAGACATCAAGTAATTCAATCAATGCATCAGACGTTTTACCCTGTTGAATATCTTTGCCGGAAATAATGAGTGGTGTACGGGTAAGACATTCATGTACACCACTCGGCCATTTTTCCACCACACCATAATCACCGAGATATTCACCATGATCCGAGAATAAAACAAAATAGGTGTTTTCATCCAACTGATGATCCTGAATGGCCTGCCTGATTTTGCCGACATTGTCATCGAATCTGGACACCATGCCATAATAAACCGCTTTGATTTCCTGCCAGTCCGCATCGCTATATTGATCCCAACCATGCGTCTGGCGCAATGCTTGCAGATATTTGGGCTGGTAACCCTGTCCTTGACGGGGTAATGCCATGGCATCGCGGCCATACATGGAAAACCACGGTTCTTCAACATCAAAAGGAGGATGTGGATCAAACAGAGGAATATACAGTACCCAAGGTTTATCTTTGGGTTTACTGACCCATTGCTGTACAGTTTCAACACAGGCCGTATCAATATTTAAATCGTTATCTTCTTTTCGTCCATGATAAAAAGCACGGGACAAACGGTGTCTATCGATGGCTTGTCTTACCTCTTCTGGATCGGTCTTAAACACTTTTCCTTGCGAAAAACTTTTTAAATTGTGGCGATCAGAATGGGAAAAACCATGGTAAGTGACTGATTGCTCGGCAGCATATTCTTCAAAAGTATGTCCTCGTTCACCAATATGGATCACATCATAGCCATGCTGTTTAAAATCTTTCAAAAAATTGGGCTGGTTTGGTTGAATTAGATTGACCAATGTACGATTGCCATGCACATGAGGATAATAGCCCGAGATAAAAGATACCCGTGATGGCGAACAAACACTATGCTGGGTAAAAGCTTGGGAAAATGCAATCCCCTGTTGGGCTAAGGCATCGATATGGGGTGTTTTCACCACAGCATTTCCAAACGCTGGCAATGCATCTGCTCTTAATTGATCGGCCACAATAATGACAAAGTTAGGTTTCATCTTTGTTCCAAAAAAATAGGTTCAATTAGATTTTTTAAATAGCAAATCCACGGTAAACACAGGATTTCACAATGCTTTTAAGGTCGCTCTAAATCTACTGCTACAAATCGTGTTTCCGATAATTTTGGTATTTCATCTGCGCTGTAGACCAGCCAATGCAGCAATTGTTGTTGTAATTGCTGAATAATCGGTGCATTTTCCGATTGATCAATCAAATTGATGGTTTCATGTGGATCATTATGCCGATCATATAATTCATGCTGTTCATATAAACGCCAGACATAAGTCCAGTCACGAGTACGAATACAGGCAACCTTCCCCACGAATTGTGGATCCATATGCTGAACCTTACCTTTTAAATCATAAGGAAAGGGGGGATCTTCCAAAACATCCTTTTCATTGGCATTAAAACCGCCTTCACTAAATACCGCTTCTCGATGTGACAGTTCTGGAGAAGAAAGAAGTGCTTTAAAACTTTGACCATAATGCCGATGCTGACTTTGTATCCCGGCCAACTCCAGTAAGGTCGGGAAGACATCAAGCAATTCAATCAATGCATCAGACGTTTTGCCCTGTTGAATGTCTTTGCCGGAAATAATGAGGGGTGTACGGGTCAAACATTCATGTACACCACTTGGCCATTTTTCGACTACACCATAATCACCGAGATATTCACCATGATCCGAGAACACAACAAAATAGGTGTTATCATCTAATTGATGATCCTGAATAGCCTGTCTAATTTTGCCGACATTGTCATCGAATCTGGACACCATGCCATAATAAACCGCTTTGATTTCCTGCCAGTCTGCATCACTATATTGATCCCAGCCATGGGTTTTCCGTAATGCCTCCAAATACTTGGGCTGGTAACCCTGTCCTTGACGGGGTAATGCCATGGCATCGCGGTCATACATGGAAAACCACGGTTCTTCAACTTCAAAAGGAGGGTGTGGATCAACTAAAGGAATGTATAGTACCCAAGGTTTATCTTTAGGCTTACTAACCCATTGCTGCACGGTTTCAACACAGGCCGCATCAAAAGTTAAATCATCATCGTTTTTTTGCCCATGATAAAAAGCACGAATTAACGGATTTTGATCAATATAATGCTGTAAATCCTGCGCTTGAATTTTTTGCTTTTTCTTTGCAAAAAAACTGCTTAGATCTTCTAGTTCTGGGTCGGAAAAGCCATGATAGCTCACCGATTCCTCGGTCGCATGTTCAGCAAAGGTATCGCCTCTTCCACCGATATGTACCACATCATAACCATGCTGTTTAAAGTCTTTGAGAAAATTTTCTTGATTCGGTTGAATCAGATTATTTAAAGTACGATTACCATGCACATGCGGATAATGCCCCGTGATAAAAGAGACACGTGATGGTGAACAAACACTATGCTGAGTAAAAACTTCGGAAAATGCAATTCCTTGCTGGGCTAAGGCATCAAGGTGTGGTGTTTTCACCACAGGATTTCCAAATACAGGCAATGCATCAACACGTAATTGATCGGCCACAATAATGACAAAATTAGGTTTCATGCTTATTCCACAAGAGATAAGTTATTATTTGATCGGATCTATCACTTGCCATCCAAAGTACGCAAGCGATAGATCATGCCGTGATGTATGCTTAAAAATCTTTACGGAAGGACAAGCCGAAATAACGCTCATCATCTCTTGGGACGGTACGATATAAACCATAGCCCCCTGTTGCCAGTCTGGCGTTGTAGGACTTATCCAATACGTTGCGGACTAAAAATGCTACCCGCCAATCAGATGCTGTATCGGCCAGAGCAATACTGGCATTCCAGATACCATAAGACGGCTGTATGGTTTGTTCATTTTGTCCAATATCAAACTGGATTTTGCTTTGCCATGCATACTGTGAAGACAGTTCAATACGCCGATTATTGGCAATTGGAAAAGATTGATTTATCTGCGCATTTAATTTCCAGTCTGGAGAGTTTGGCAGCGGTTTACCATTAACATCCGGGCAGGCCGAATCGGCTGGTGGGCATTTAAAATTATCAATCCGGGCATGAATATTGGCAGCAGCCAGATTCAAGCGTAGATTTTCATTGACCTGATAACTACTATCCAGTTCAAGCCCTTTGGTTGACACTTCTCCGGCATTGATCAACCGGGTACTAATCCCGCCACCACTATCCACGACACGAAAATTGGCCTGAAAATTTTCATACTCGGTATAAAATGCAGCCAGATTTAAACGTAAACGATTATTCAACCATTGTGATTTAAATCCCAACTCAAATGAATTGGAGGTTTCTGGATCAATCACGGGCGTATCAATATTTCTCATATTAAAGTACACGTTATAGGCTGGCCCTTTATAGCCACGTGAATAAGTAAAATAGCTATTAATATCCGAAGAAATATCGAATTGTACGCCTGCACGCCCAGATACGCCGGTTTCTGATGTAGAACCGGAATTGGCAACCGCATTACGAATAGAATTACGGGATTCCAGTGTCGATGGAATCGTGGAATTTCTGTTGTGATAAAAAGACAGCTCGTCCCGCGTTAAACGTAATCCGGTAATCAGACGTAATCTATCACTCAAATTCCATGTCCCTTCACCAAAAATGGCATAGTTTCGGCTTTCTGTACCAAAATATGCAACGGCATAATCATCGTCATAGGCTTGTATACTGCTATCATACCAGTGCGCATAACGCTGGGTTTTTTCATCATTATCATTTTTGGAGAAATAGACACCTGCCACATAATTGACAAAGCCATCTTCCAGACTGGCAATACGCAATTCCTGTGAAAGCTGTTTGGAATCCACTTCACCACGATCATGAAGTAATGCAAATTGTGTTGTCGCTTCTGGTAGATAATTATAATAAGGCTGTTGCACATTCTTCCACTGTCTTAAAGCCGTAATCGAAGAGATTTGATGCCGATCCAGAAACCAGTCTGCTGTAAAAGAAATCCCCTGATTGGTATCATCAACTGTTTCCTGTGGGCTATTTACTTTACGATTCTCCTGACCCGCAACAACGGGGGCAATGGCTTGTAAATAGTCGGCGTTGGAGCTATTGACCAAACTTCCCAGCGATGCAGTACTGTCTTTATGAACATAATCCACAGACAAACCAAGTGTTAAATTATCACTCGGATTATATTCAAATTTACTGCGAATACCTTGGGTACGATAGCCATTGACATCTTGCTGGGTATGATAGTTATATACATTGCCATCATAGTTACTGAGTAATGCACTAACATTGGCTTTTAGCACACCCGGAATTAATGCACCTGAGGCACCCAATTTAATACGCTGTTCATGGTCATCGGTAAAATAAACATCAACATAACCAGAAGGCTTTTCCGTCGGATTTTTGGTGACAATATTGACCACACCAGCAGTAGAGTTTTTACCAAACAAGGTACCCTGTGGTCCACGAAGCACTTCCACTCGTTCTATATCCAATAAATCCAGTGTCGCCTGTCCTGGCCGACTCAATACCACGCCATCAATCACAGTAGATACAGAAGGTTCTACCCCGGGAGAGGTCGAGATGGTACCAATCCCACGAATAAATAACGAAGAATCCTTATTGGTAGAGGTCGCGTTAAAATTGACCGAAGGGACTTCCTTGACAATCGCCTCCAGAGAATTTTGCTGTTTCTCGTCCAACTCTTTACCATTGACGATCGATACAGCAACAGGGACTTTCTGCAAGGATTGTTCACGCCGAGTTGCAGTGACCACCACTGTATCCAGTTGAATCACATCTTGCTGGCTTTGCGTGTTTATTTTTTTATCAACTTCCTTACTGATCTGTTCCTGTGCATAACCCTGTTGTACACAAAACAAAATACTACTGGTTAACAAACTATATTTCAGCCCAAATCGAATATAAGGCTTAGCAAATTTTAATGATGACAGTGTATTAGATAATATCATTGGAGCTCCTCAATCTTAATTTTTACAATTTATTTGCATAATGTAATCAATATCATTTCTGAATACGGGGCTGATATTGAGAAGTCGGCTGCCAATAATCTTTCAGTTTCAATTCATTTAAAGCATGATTTAAAAATCTTTGATTGACCCAAGCATTAACATCAACATTTTGACGAATTAAGTTTTGTTGTTTGGCTAGCTTAATTTTACTTTGTAATTGATTTAAATAATAAGGATCAAATAATGGTGAATAGGCAAATTTTAGATTTGTTCCATGTAAAGCTTGTGCATAAATGGAAGCTGGATAAGACGCCTGCGTAAAGAACAAAGCAATTTGAGGTATTCTATTTTGTTCCTGAGATAACCAATGAACCCCTCGAACAATTTGATTCACAACTTGCTGCGTTTCTGCTGGATGCGTTTCGATAAAAGCTCGACGTCCTATAAATCCACCTTGGCTAGAACCTGCGCCATTCAGCTGATTACTATTTACCGGTAATTTAACAATGCCTTTATCACGTAAAGCAAAAAATCGTGCAGGTCCCCATGACGCATCAATTTTTTTGGCCACTAATGCCGCATTAACCGCATTAAAATCCAGATTGACAATGCGAATATCCTTGATGCTTAAACCATGACTATTTAATGCACTAATAAAACCCAACTCATCTGCTGTACCACGGAGCAGACCAACACGTTTACCCTTCAGTTCGGATAAGTTTTTGATATTTAGATCTGAACGTACAGCCAGATAATTGGTACCACCACGACCGGCGGCAATCAATAACTGTGTATCAAGTCCACCTGCTTTACCAATAATTAAAGGAAAATCACCTAAAAAAGCAAAATCGACTTGATTATTTGCCAGAGCTTCATTAATTGCCGGACCAGCACCTTTAAAAAACAACCATTCTACTTTGATATTTTTTTTGGCAAATTCTTTCTCTAACCATTGATTGACATAAAGCACATCAACTACACCACCACCTGCACTCTTAGTACCAGCACTGACATCCGGCGTCCCAATACGGATCACCTTGGGTGCTTGGGCAAAAAGTGTCTGTGAACACATAAGCAACAGCAATACCATCACAGATGAATAGAATCGGATTATATTTTTCATTACCTTATCCCCATGAATATTTTGCAACCATCTCATATCCTCATAATAAACAAGCAAGAGGATACTGATGATGCCATGGCGGCCAATTTAAACGATATATAAAGAACTAATCTGTAGCATTTACCCCAGATGTTTTAGTATTTCATGATTTAGATAGTGATAAAAAATATATGCCTAAATTAGACAGTTTTGTCAGCTAAAAACTGTTATTTATTACTGTATCATCGGGCACAATGATTTCTTTTTCTGATATAAGTTAAGTCATTTTTATGCATTATAAACCCACATATTTCCGTTAGAATTTTTAAGCAACATACGATATTATCAACTGATCTCATGCTATTAAGTCCTTAATACATGCGTAAGGATAGCTATATATGAATACTTTTAATTATCCATCTTCGCAGGATATCGGTATTTCTCCTGAAAAAATTGCTCAGAGCCAGACTGTAAAACAAGCTAGCCATAAAATAACAACTGATTATTATCAACTTGCGATTGAGCAACTCAGCGAATTTAAATTCTTTCAATTGTGCAGCGAAGAAGAAAAACAAAAAATTCATCAACATTTAAAAATTTTGCATTATCCAACAGGACACTATATTTATACAGCCAATCAAACCTGTCATGAAGTCACTGTCATTCTAAAAGGTATCATTAGGACAGCGTGGACAACGCCGGAAGGTAAACATCATATTTATAAATTCCTACCTACCGGATTATTAACCAATATTGTACCCGTCGTGACACATCAGTACTTTGGGCATGATCATATCAGCCACGAACCAACTGTCGTTGCTACTATACCTGGAGACATTCTTTTAAACATTTTAGAAAAAAATCCCAAAGTTCTCTATGTTATTTTTCAGCTCATTTGTCATCGCTCCCATTTACACTACTTTGATTCTTATTATCAATCGACCCAACCCTTACAAATACGTCTGGCTCGGGAATTAATTTATTTAGTCGAATTCTTTTCGTTACAACTCGATTCAAACATTAAAATTCAGATCAAACTGAGTCAGGAAAATTTTGCCGAGTTGCTCAATACATCAAGAAAGAATATTAATAAAGAACTTTCTATTCTGGCACAACAAGGAATCGTTAAAGTTCGATATCATCAGATTCATGTCCTTGATCTAGAAAAGTTAAAAGACTTGATCAAATAAATACTTTTTGAATCTATCCATTCTATTCCGCCTTTTGAATGGTTTTAGGTAATCCCATGACCCAGAATAATCCAATCAAACTGGATAGACCTGCCAGCATAAAAATGATTTCACCAGACAATATGTCCCAATATCGTCCAGCCAAAACACTACCACATGCCACGCCGAGTCCCCACATGGTGCCATATAACGCCTGCCCTCGACCTTGCTGTCTGGCACTAAAATTCTGAAAAATAATCCGCATGGCAATCAAATGAAATAGACCAAAACTAAAGGCATGAATACATTGTGCCAAAAATTGCAAGACAAAAAATTGTGGAAATAATCCGACCATAAACCAGCGTACCGCAGTCAGTAAAAGGCACAGGATAATCAGACTACGCCAGGAAAATCGCTGAAAAAAGTAATTGGCAATGGCAAACATTATAATTTCGGCCAGTACGCCAGTTGACCATAAAAAACCAATTTCTGCGGTGTTATAGCCTGCCTGTTGCAGATAGTTACTATAAAAACTATAAAAAGGCGCATGGGAAAATAATAGAATAAACTCGATAATTAGAAAACTTGCCACCACGGGCCGTTTTAAAATCGGTAATATTGGCTCTAATTGCTGCTGTGCAGAGGGCGCATTTTCTGGTTCAGCAATACTAAATGACCAGATAAAAGCAAAGATCGCGATGACCAGCAATAAAATAGGCAACATGCTGATCGACACATGTTGCAAAATCAACCCAATGATAAACACACCGGCAATAAAACCAATCGATCCCCATTTACGCACTTTGCCATAAAGCTGCTGTCTTTTCTCACCGAGCCAGAATAAAGTAACGCCTTCAAATTGCGCCAGAATCGCATTTTGAAAAAAGCTAAAAATCAGCATAATGATGGCAATGGTCTGAAAATTTTTAGAGATAAAAAAAATGGTCAACCATACTCCGGCTTCGACAAACGTTGCCAGCCGAATCCATACCATACGCTTGCCGGTACGATCTGCCAGCCAGCCCCATACAAATGGCGCCACAAAGCGTGTTAGAATAGCAATGGTACTCAGTAAGCCAATTTCAAAATGGCTGAAATTCTCATGTTCTAGATACAGACTCCAGTACGGTAAAAACGTACCCACAATTGCATAATAGCAAAAATAAAAGCCAGCCAATTTAAATGCAATGGGCATGTTACTTACTCAGTCACGAATCTTGAGGCGTATCATATGCCGAACCAATCCTAAAATCTGTGTTTTTTTCCTCAGATGAGCAGCCTGTCGATATTTTATTATTAGGTATTCTGACGAGCCCTTATGATGAGTCATATTTCAACATCATGGCATGCTAGATTGCACACCACAATGCTGTCATGACCACAAAAATACTGCCTCAACGTGAGAAAAGGCAAAATCAACGCTTAAATGGCCACCATTTCCTTAATGCCTTTCTCTGGCATTTCACTGCCAATCCCTTGTGCAATCACTTGACCACGTGCCATCACGGTATAATTATCCGCCAGCTCTTCGGCAAAATCATAAAACTGTTCAACCAGTACAATTGCCATATCGCCCTGATCTGCCAGTTTACGAATCACTCGTCCGATATCCTTGATAATTGAAGGCTGAATCCCTTCGGTTGGCTCATCCAAAATCAATACTCGGGGTTCTGATGCCAGTGCGCGGGCAATCGCCAATTGTTGTTGTTGCCCACCTGAAAGATCACCACCACGGCGATGTTTCATTTCTTCCAGTACCGGAAAAATTTCATACAGATGCTCCGGTACTTTACGGGTTTTCGCCCCGGAAAATTTTGCCATGCCAATCAAAATATTTTCTTCAACAGTCAAGGTCGAAAAAATATCCCGCCCTTGCGGTACATAGCCTAAGCCCGCACGCACCCGCTGTTCTGGTGACATTTTGGAAATGTCTTTGCCATCTAGCAAAATTTGTCCCGATTTAATTGGCAAAATTCCCATCAGGCATTTTAATAATGTCGTTTTACCCACACCATTGCGTCCCAATATGACCGAACATTCGCCAACAGGTGCATCCAACGAGACATCACGCAGAATATGACTACCACCATAATATTGGTTAATTTCACGTATTTCTAACATGCTGCTCTCCTTAACGCCCCAGATATTTTTCAATCACATCTTCATTGGCCTGTACTTCAGCCAATGTGCCCTCAGCAAGGATTGCACCTTGCGCCAGAACGGTGACTTTTTCACTGATGGTATCAATAAAGCTCATGTCGTGTTCCACCACCACAAGTGTATGGTTTTTCTTTAATTCCAGACAAAGTTCTGCGGTACGTTCAGTTTCGGCATCCGTCATGCCTGCCACGGGTTCGTCCAGCAAAATCAGTTTTGGACGTTGCATTAACAGCATGCCGATTTCCAGCCATTGCTTCTGGCCATGCGACAATAACCCTGCCTGCTTACCGACAAATTCCTGTAAACGAATCTGAACTAAGGTTTCCTCCAATGCCAGTTGCGCATCGGGATCAAGTTTGGAAAACAGGCTTTTTGCTACACGCTTATCTCGAGGCGCAGCCAGTAATAGATTTTCCATCACGGTAAAATTTTCAAATACCGTGGGTTTCTGGAATTTACGTCCAATCCCCGCCTCGGCAATTTGTTCGGTGGTCATTTTGGCAAGATTGTAATTTTGTCCAAAAAATGCCGAACCTTCGGTGGGACGGGTTTTACCGGTAATCACATCCATCAAGGTGGTTTTACCTGCACCATTGGGACCAATAATACAGCGTAATTCGCCTTCATCAATATAGAGTGATAAATCATTCAGGGCACGGAAAGAGTCAAACCAAACACTAACTTTTTCCAGATAAAGGGCGATACCGTGAGTAAAATCTGCACCCTCTTCTTTAGGGCGACCATAACCATCTGCGGCATGACCACCATGTTCTTGCGATGCGTCTTGTTGTGCCAAATGTGCGATAGAATTTTGTTCAGGGCGTGCGGTATGGCTGTGTATAATACTTGTCATTGCTTAGCCCTCCTTTTTAAAACGGTCAAAGATGCCAATAATGCCTTTCGGTAAAAATAAGGTCACCACCACAAATAATGCACCTAAAATCAATAGCCATGCTTCTGGATAAGCCACAGTAAAGTAGGTTTTCACGCCATTAATGACACCTGCGCCAAGGATCGCACCAATCAATGTGCCACGTCCACCCGCTGCAACCCAGACCGCCATTTCAATCGAATTGACAGGGTTCATTTCACTTGGGTTAATAATCCCCACTTGCGGTACATATAATGCACCGGCAATCCCGGCAATCACCGCAGACAATGTCCATGCAGAAAGTTTGTACCACAAGGTACGATAGCCCAAATATTGCAAGCGGTTTTCACTGTCACGAATCGCGCCCAATACCCGTCCATAGGGTTGATTCATCAAATGACGTAACCCCATATAACACAGCAGTAAAATTAAAGCTGTCGCAAAACACAGCACGGCACGAGTCGATGCAGAGGTAATATCAAAACCTAAAATTGTTTTAAAGCCGGTAAAACCATTATTACCACCAAAGCCTGTTTCATTACGGAAGAACAATAATGCTGCGGCAAAAACCATTGCTTGCGTGATAATGGAAAAATACACACCTTTAATTTTGGAACGAAAGGCGAAGAAACCAAAGATAAATGCCACCAGTCCCGGCACCAATACCACCAGAATGATCGCCCACCAAAAATGTTGTGTCCCAGCCCAATACCACGGCATTTCCGTCCAGCTTAAAAAACGCATAAAGTCAGGCAAGCTATCACCTGCACTTTGACGCATCAAATACATGCCGAAGGCGTAGCCACCAAGTGCAAAGTACAAGCCATGGCCCAGACTTAAAATTCCGGCATAGCCCCAGACCAAATCCAGTGCCAAAGCCACCATCGCCAGACACATGATTTTGCCAATCAATGTAACCCAGTAAGCAGACAGATGCATGGCTGAATCGGGTGGTAAAAGATGAAACCACGGTAAGATCAGAAGAATGGCAAAACAAACACCAATTAAAATCGCACTACGTGGCTTATCTGCTAAAAGTTGTATCATACTCATGCTGTCTACTCCACAAAACGACCTTTAATGGCGAATAAACCTTGTGGACGTTTCTGAATAAACAGAATCACAAGAACCAACAGGATAATTTTGGCAAGTACAGCACCCATGCCGATTTCCAGCACAGTACCACTGATGCCCAGACCTAACGCTGCCAATACCGCGCCCCAGACCTGACCGACACCACCGACTACAACCACTAGGAACGCATCAATAATATAACGTTGTCCCAGATCTGGCCCGACATTACCGATTTGTGCCAACGCACAGCCTGCAAGACCTGCAAGGCCAGACCCCAAACCAAAAGCCAGCATATCAATCCGTGCTGAACGAATCCCGACGGCGCGTGCCATTTGACGGTTTTGTGTTACAGTGCGTACAAATAGACCGAAACGGGTTTTATTCAACAAGAAGACCAGAAGTAATAACACCACCACGGTAAAACCAATAATGGCAATACGGTTATAAGGCAGCATCAGACTTGGGGTAATTTCAATTGCCCCACTCAACCAAGAAATATTCGAGACTTCGACATTTTGTGCGCCAAAAATCATTCGCACCAGTTGCATTAGAATCAAACTTACACCGAAAGTGG
Source organism: Acinetobacter puyangensis (assembly GCF_900096995.1). Taxonomy (GTDB): domain Bacteria; phylum Pseudomonadota; class Gammaproteobacteria; order Pseudomonadales; family Moraxellaceae; genus Acinetobacter; species Acinetobacter puyangensis. The sequence continues at coordinate 55,720 of NZ_OANT01000001.1, read as the reverse complement.
CAAGTAGAGTTTCAAGCTGACGACCATATAAAGGACGAATCACCAATCGCTCAATGATCATGCCAATAATTGCACTGACCAGAAATGCCGCAGGAATGGCAATCACCAAATACCAGTTGACCATATCACCCAGATAGGTTTTAAACAGGCTTTGCACCACATAGGTGGTATAGGCACCGATCATGATCAACTCACCATGTGCCATATTAATCACACCGAGCAAACCATAGGTAATCGCCAGACCTAAAGCGGCAAGCAATAACACACTGGCCGTACTTAAACCTGAAAAGACATGCCCTGTCCACTCACTGGCTTGAATCCGAGTTTTAATGCTACTTTGTGCATCCTGTAAGGCCGCTTTTAGATCGGGATTAAGATTTTTCTGTTGTGCAGCACTTTGCAGCATTGCCAGTACATCTGGACTATTACTGTCTTTGAGTACCTTCACTGCATTAATCTTGGTTAAGACATCGTCAGACTGAAAATCAATCCGTGCCTTCAACTGCGCCAAAGCAGCCTTCACCTTATTATTTTGTTCTTTTAGATATAAATCATCGATGGTTTTACTGTCCAATTCTGCAATATTAGATTCCAGAATTTTGACCGCTTGCAGGCGTTGTTTTGCATCATCGGACTGTAATTTTGCTTTTGCTTGTCCAAAACCCAACGCCTGACGCAAGGTATTGGCAAGAATCACTTGTGATAAATCATTCGGCCAACGACTTAATTCCTGTTTTGCAGGATAAGAAAATAGTTTTTCATCATTTTCCAGAATGTAGGTATTGCCTGCACCATCCTGATACAGTTCATTTTTATCGATTAATTCAACCAGTTGATCAAACTGCTCAATACTGCCTGGCCATTGATTCAACATGACACGACGAGTATTAAAATCACCTTTAACAAATTGCTGGATTGCATCGCCCTGCGTTGCAGGTAACACGACTTCGGAATTATTTTCTGTGCTTGTAGACAAAACAGCATTCGTACTGATTGAGCTATTGTCTGCCCATGCTGGTTGCATAGAAAATTGCATCAATAAACATAGACTTGCGATACTGTGTAGCAAAGTAGAGAGCTGCATAATAAGCCACTCCTCATAGAGCATATTGGAGTTTTGACATCTTGATCATTCAGGGAAAGAATTTATTTATATCAGGAATGACCAAGATGCTTGAGTTGCAAGGAGAATAAAAAAATCACCTGCCGCAAGAGGGGCAGCAGGTGGGCTACAAAACTATTTAGGAATATATGGACTCCAGTTTTCTGCACGAATCACTTCTGGTGTTTTGTACACAACGTCAAACTGACCGTCAGCACGAATCTGACCAATCATCACAGGTTTCCATAAATGATGATTTTCTTCATCCATTTTCAGGGTATAGCCTGATGGCGCAGCATAAGTCTGACCTTTCATGGCTTCACGTACCTTATCAACCTCAGTAGAACCAGCTTTTTCAACTGCTTGTTTCCACATATGGATACCGACATAAGTCGCTTCCATTGGATCGTTAGTCACCACTTTATCGGCATTTGGAAGTTTATAATCGACAGCAAACTGTTTGTAATCTTTAATAAATTTGGCATTGGTTGGATTTTTTACCGACATGAAGTAGTTCCATGCGGCCAGATGACCCACCAGTGGTTTGGTATCAATACCACGTAACTCTTCTTCACCCACCGAGAATGCCATCACCGGAATATCAGAAGCCTTGATGCCCTGATTACCCAGTTCACGATAGAACGGCACATTAGAGTCACCATTGATGGTGGAAATCACTGCGGTCTTTTTACCCGCAGCAAATTTTTTCACATTGCCAACAATGGTTTGATAGTTACTATGACCAAACGGCGTGTATTCTTCCATGATGTCTTTTTCAGCTACACCTTTGGATTTCAGGAATGCACGTAAAATCTGATTGGTGGTACGTGGGTAAACATAATCTGTGCCAAGCAATACAAAGCGCTCTGCCTTGCCACCTTCATCACTCATTAGATATTCAACCGCAGGAATTGCCTGTTGGTTTGGCGCAGCACCGGTATAGAAAATATTTTTAGACTGTTCCTGTCCTTCGTACTGTACAGGATAGAACAACAAACCGTTTAACTCTTCAACCACGGGTAAAACCGATTTACGCGAAACGGATGTCCAGCAACCAAAAATCACATCGACTTTATTCTGTGTCAATAATTGGCGGGTACGCTCGGCAAATAATGGCCAGTCTGATGCCGGATCCACCACCACAGGTTCTAGTTTTTTACCTAATACACCACCAGCAGCATTGATTTCATTAATAGTCATCAATGCTGTATCTTTCAGTGAGGTTTCTGAAATTGCCATGGTGCCAGATAAGGAATGTAAGATACCCACTTTGATGGTATCGCCACTGGCCGCCGGTGCCGTTGTTTCTGTTGCCGCTTTTTCTTCTGTGGTTGAAGCAGGCTTTGAACACCCAACTAATGTTAAACTTCCCATCATTGCTGCGACTAAAAAAGACAGTGGCATTATACGTTGCTTAATCATGTTTGACTCCGTCAAGGATTTTTGTAGCGATCTAAAACTGTCTGTATAAATTCAATTTCTATGCCAACTTTATTTTTTATATATAATTCATTCTGTTAGTTATAAAATTATCATTTTTTACAAATCCCCATCATTGCATATACAAATATTGATCAATAAAAGTAAAATTTGCGCACAATAATATGAGCTAAAATAGTGCACAATATTTAAGACTTGGGGAGAGAATAATGTTAAGAAAAAAAATACTATGCCTCAGTATTCTTTTATTCAGTTTAGGACTGACTTCTTTAAGCCACGCCAACAGTGAACAGGAAATCATTACAGGCTGTCAAAAGTTATCGCAATATGCCCAGCGAGGTGCAAAATTTTATCAGCAAAAGCATTATCAAAAAGCACGTGACGCATTTTTGGATCAGGCAGCATGGACACATTTCTGCCTCTATCAAACCGATATTATCGGGAAAAAAATTAGTGATGAGCAACTTGCCACGGCCTATAATAATGTAGGTTTAAGCTATGTAAAACTTGGACAACCGCGCTGGGCACGTGCTTGGTTTGAATTAACACCAGACTCGGCAAAAAGTCAGTTTAATTTAAAGAAATTACCGTCAGTGCAAGCCAGTAAATCCAAACAAGGTACTTATGTGCGTTATGCCGGACAGGGACAATGGAACACCGTTGAAATCACCAACAAAGGGAATCTTTACCAACTTGATTTCAATGGTCTAAGAATGGGCATTAATGGTTTAATTTATGGTCCAAATCTGGGCGAATTTAGTATCACCATGCACAAAAATGCGTCTTTAGCTGAATATCGCCATGAAAATTGCATCATTCAGTTAAAATTTCTACCAGCAAATGCACAAGGAGAACGCATTGACGTTATACAAAATAAGGCTGATGCTGAATGTGGTTTTGGTTTTGGGGTTTATGCGGACGGTAGCTATCTAAAAGTCGAAAATTAAACATAGAAAACTGAGCAGAATCCAGAGATTAAAAGCAGAACACTGGAAATTATGGAACAGTTTTATTGCCGGCCCAAACATCTTTATGTGTCGGTACGCTTATTCCCTGAATTAAAATCTGGTTTAATTATCAGCTGGTGTACAGCACATGACTTTTTGCAAATCAATCGCATTGAAAATCATGGCTATCTCGATAACTATGTCTTATATGATCATGAATTACAGCATATTGACAGTTTAGCAAATTTTCTTAGCCAGACATGAATCTGGCAAGTCGAAGATGAATCAATATATTTTTCTGTAGATTAAGAATTGATTAGGCATATAACAGGCGTTTTCGATCAAATCCCAATATCCGCCAGATTACCTTTTTGTTCCAACCATTGCTTACGGTCTGGTGCACGTTTCTTGGCTAGCAATTTATCCAGCAAAATTGCGGTAAACTGCATATCATCCAGATCAAGCTGGACTAGACGACGTGTATTTGGGTCCATAGTGGTTTCACGCAACTGAATCGCATTCATTTCACCCAATCCTTTAAATCGGGTAATTTGCGGATTTTTATTGCCTTTGACTTTTTTCAAAATACCGTCCAGTTCATCATCATCAAGCGCATAATGTACATCTTTGCCAATATCAATTCGATACAGCGGTGGCATGGCAACGAACAAATGCCCCTCCTCCACCAATGCTGGAAAATGTTTAACAAATAAGGCACAAAGCAAAGTGGCAATATGCAGACCATCAGAATCGGCATCGGCAAGAATACAGATTTTGCCATAACGCAATTCTGATAAATCATCACTGCCAGGATCTACCCCGATGGCAATGGCAATATTATGTACTTCCTCTGAAGCCAAAACTTCATCGGAGGCAACTTCCCAAGTATTTAAAATTTTCCCTCGAATGGGCATGATGGCCTGAAAATTCTTATCCCGAGCCTGCTTGGCACTTCCCCCTGCGGAATCTCCTTCGACAATAAATAGTTCGGAATCTTCACGTGTTAATCCTGAGCAATCAGCCAGTTTTCCGGGTAAAGCCGGACCAGAGGTAATTTTTTTACGCTCAACTTTTTTAGCTGCTTTTAAGCGACGACCAGCTTTGGTAATGGCAAGCTCAGCCAGTTGTGTGGCAACTTCCGGATATTGATTGAGCCAAAGGGCAAAGGCATCTTTGGCAATATTTTGTACGACACCCGATGCTTCACGACTGGATAACCGCTCTTTGGTTTGTCCGGAAAACTGTGGTTCCTGAAACTTGAGTGACAAAATATAATTCACGCCATCCCAGACATCTTCGGGAGACAGTTTTAAATTGCGTGGTAATAAACTACGTAACTCACAAAATTCCCGCAATGCGTCGGTAATTCCTGCACGTAAACCATTGACGTGGGTACCGCCCTGTGCAGTCGGAATTAAATTGACATAGCTTTCCTGAACCTGCTCGCCACCGTCGACATTCCAGCAGATGGCAAACTCGCAACTGGACTTATCCACCTTGCCTTGAGAAATAAAAGGAATCTCTGGCAAAATGTCGCGATCCTGAACTTCATCCTTCAAATAATCCAGGAGGCCATTTTCAAATTGCCATGCCAGTTTTTCGTGGTTAATTTCGTCGATATATTCAATATGCAAACCTGCGGCAAGTACCGCCTTAGCTTTTAAATTATGCTTGAGTGCCTTTAAAGCAAATTTAGCACTGTCAAAATATTTAGGATTAGGCCAGAAATGTACCACTGTCCCGCTAGTGCGTTTGGGTGCCTTACCTTCAAAAACCTGTAATGGCTGTGTCACTTCACCATCAGCAAAATGCATTTGATAAAGATTGCCATCACGCTGTACCGTCACCTCTACTTTGGTTGATAACGCATTCACCACAGAAATCCCGACACCATGCAAGCCGCCCGAGAATTCGTAGTTTTTATCGCTGAATTTACCGCCGGCATGTAGTTTGGTCAGGATAATTTCAATCCCGCTTTGTCCGTATTCCGGATGAATATCAACCGGCATGCCTCGGCCATTGTCTTCAACCGATAATGAACCATCAGCATAGACCACCACTTTAATTTTATTGGCATGTCCTGCCAGTGCTTCATCGACTGCATTATCAATCACTTCCTGTGCCAGATGGTTTGGTCGAGTGGTATCGGTGTACATACCTGGACGACGACGTACAGGATCTAAACCGGATAAAACTTCGAGTGATTGTGCAGTATATTGCGACACGTGTTGAGGTTCCCTTTATCTAACAAGCAAGAATTTAATGAGATTGCGCCTGTACAGTATAATATTTTTTGGTAAAAAAACATGCCTAGATGCATAAATTGCAAAACACACGACAAGTTATGACATTATTCTAGGTAAATTTTCATTGATCTTGTCAATTTATCTGTGCGAAAAATCTCATTTCATTGTAATTTCACAAACAAAGTATTTATTTTCATTAGCTACTTTACCAAACCCTGTTTTTGGTTTAAAACAATCATTAGGGTCATAAAGTGCAGGGACAGACAGCATGACATTTAGATACATTGTCAGACAAAAACTTGATGACGTAGACGACTGATGCGTTATTTTAAAACCATATCAGCATTTTAAAACGATAGCTGCGGAAAATGTAAAAAGTTAAGTTGCCCTATTTTGAATGATTAAAATAGCCAGGGTAAAATTGTATAGGCGAGGATCGCAACGATGCCAAGGTTAACACCATTACACGAAACCTATTGCCGCTGGGATTCCACTCCACCCAATCAAGCGGATGTGATTGAAGGTTTAGCACAGCTGGTTACAGTCAATTTACTCGGTGTACATGATGTTATTCAAATGATTCATCGAGAAATTTTATTAAAAACACTGGGTTTTACTCAGGAACAATCTAACCGGATTCTAGCTCGTCCATTTGTACAAAAACTCTTTCGTCAAGGCTATCGGTTTGCCCAAGGCTATGGACAGCATATTATTGCACCGGCTTTACGTCACTTGAATTTCCGCTTTCCAAATTTACAACAAAAACCGCTCAATCCAGCATTGCATTACTTTATTGGCGCATTAAATGGTGTATTGGGAAATTACCTGTTTCAACATCAGAATCCGCTGGCACTGCCGATGGTGTTTTACGATCATTACGGTCAACGGCAAAGTGGTGAAATTGCGGGTCGCGTGGTGATTATGGTGCATGGTCTGTGTATGAGCCATTTGTCCTGGTCGCACGGCAATTATGGCGGTGTGGGCGAGAAACTCTTGGCACAACGTGATAATAACATCATGCTTTATCTCAATTACAATACAGGACGACGTATTTCTGCCAATGGCAAAACCTTTGCATGGTTAATTGAAGATTTAATCCAGCGCAATCCTCGCATCACCAGTATTGATTTGATTGGGCACAGTATGGGTGGTCTGGTGACGCGTAGTGCTTTGTTTTATGGCAAACAGAATGTCCACCACTGGATCAACAAAGTCGGCAATCTGGTCTGTATCGGTTCACCGCATCATGGTGCCGTACTGGAACGACTTGGCTTTATGCTTCAGGATAATCTGGGGCGCTTACCGATTCTGGATCGTATTGGTCGCCTTACCCAGGTTCGTAGTGATGGCATTATGGATTTGCGTTATGGCAGTGTACGTGATGATGACTGGGAATATTTGGAGGGTCGCTCAGGTACGCTGCAAGATGTGCGTAAACCGGCCCCAATCCCGAGCCGAATTAATACCTTTTTGGTTGCTGGCAGTATCGAACTCAAACCAAACCATTCCAAAACACTGGAAATGATCGGAGATTATTTGGTTAGTGTCAGCAGTGCCTTGGGTGAACATCCCAATATCAAATATCAGCTCAAGGTTCCGGAGTCACATAAAGCCATTTTCTATGGTTTAAATCACATGGAGATTCAATATCATTCCAGTGTGGCAGAGCAAATCACACGCTGGTTATATCCTGAACGAGATAATATACAGGACTGCAAAATCGAGGAAATTATTGAAGAAGCGCATGAGCATTTACACGATGCCGATATGTACACCTTAAAAGGCATTGTCGAAACCTAATCGCCCCCATCTGATATGATCTTACTGGTGTAGTATGCTCATATCAGCCCGCTAAAAAACCCACATATTTTGATTAGGCAAGCATACAAAATACTGCTATGCTCTGCACTTTCTGCATATACCTATCACGATTCATTGATGTCTGATCACAGCTCTTTTGCCGGCAAACTTTTACACTGGTTTGATGTTCACGGTCGCCATGATTTACCTTGGCAGATTAAAAATGATCCCTATAAAGTCTGGGTATCTGAAATCATGTTGCAGCAAACCCAAGTCAAAACTGTGCTGCAATATTATGATCGCTTTATCACCCGATTTCCTACAGTCGCGGCATTGGCACAGGCAAGCTGGGACGAGGTCGCCCCCTATTGGGCCGGACTAGGTTACTATGCCCGTGCCAGAAACCTGCATAAAGCCTCACAACAGGTGGTCGAACAAGGTGATTTTCCAAAAGACCTTGAAGGCTGGATCGGCTTATCCGGAATTGGACGTTCTACTGCCGGCGCCATGATGTCTTTGGGCTTAGGACAATTTGGTGTAATCCTTGATGGCAATGTCAAACGTGTACTATCCCGTTATTTTGCAATTTCAGGGGACTTATCCAAACCTGCCAAAGACAAGGAATTATGGCAGCTTGCCACCGAACTTGTGCCGCAGGATCGTCATGCCGACTATACTCAGGCCATCATGGATCTGGGCGCAACCATTTGCACACCGAAAAAACCACTCTGTCTGTATTGTCCGATGCAAGAAGATTGTCAGGCATATCAACAAAATAATGTACTGGCATATCCCGAGAAAAAAGCCAAAAAGACTGTACCGACGCGTCAGGGACATGTCATGATCTTTGAACATGCAGCACAATGGCTATGGCTGAAACGGCCAAATCAAGGCTTATGGGGCGGCTTATATAGCTTGCCGATTATCGAAGATGAACAGGAATTGATACATTTTCTGGACAAGTGGCAGTTACAGGAAAATGGTCAAAGTCAGGTTCAACATCAGTTTACCCACTTTACATGGCAGTTAAAGTGTCATAAATTTTCTGTAGATGCTGCAACGAGCGCCCAATTGGCAGCTTATTTTCAGGCTAGGCCTTATTTGACTGAACAAATTCAACAAGGTGCGATTCCCACAGCCATGCAAAAAGTGATTGCTCAATTTTAATATGTAAAAGGATCGGTTTGGCAACTCATGTTCAATACTATATTTAAAACTCGAAATATTTTTTTTATTTTCATGAGCATGATGTTGTTGCTGATTGCCGGCTGTGTATCAAAGCCCATCAAATCCACGCCATTAAATCAAAACATGATCCGTCAATTACAGCAGCAACCTTTGTCTAGCCGTCTGCCGGTTCCGGTACAGGGCGTATCCCGCAAGCAGCTCAATGATACCTGGGGTGCAGCCCGAAGTCAGGGACGTTCGCATGAAGGTATTGATATTCTGGCAGAAAAAGGCACAAAAGTTTATAGTACAACAGACGGTCTGGTGGCCAGCCTAAAAGGAAATAATCTTGGTGGGACAGTGATCTGGATCATCGGTCCATCCGGCTCATGGCACTATTATGCACATCTGTCCAAGCATAAACGTAGCCTAAATGAAGGTGATTATATTCGCAAAGGCGATTTAATCGGTTATGTCGGCAATACCGGCAATGCTCGCCATACTGCTCCGCATTTACATTATGGTATTTATTTAAGTGGAAAAGGTCGTGGTGCCATCAACCCTTATCCCTATCTCAGATAATCAGGATTTTCCATGGATATTACACAGCGCTTAATCGACTTTGCCGAAGCAGGTAACCAACAAAAAATCATTCTTGCCAATGGTCAAGTGCTTCAAGGCTGGATTATGGAAATCACCGATGAAGCCTTATTAATCAGTACCGGATTTAATGATAAAGTCGGCAAGGATTGCTGGATTAAGCTTGATGATTTAACACAGGCACAGTTAAGCTACTGGGATAATCACAATGATGTCTGGCAAGCCTTTATATTATAAATCTTTTTAGCGTATTTCGGAGGATACTTCATGAATATCAGAATACTCCATCTGATTCAAAGTGGTATCCAGAATCGTCCGACTTTCTTCATTGCTGCCAGTCTTGGCATTGTCATTAGCTTAATCCTGAGCTTGCTTACCCACTGGACATGGTCAACTATCGTCCTACTGGGCTGGAACAGTGTGGTCTGGTTTTATCTGATCATGTTATTTCAGAAAATCTGGCAATCCGAACATCAGGATATCCAGCAACGCGCACAAAAACAGGATGAAAGTAAATGGATCATTATGTTGATTGTATTACTTTCTTTGATCATGTCAATGATTGCCATTATTGCTGGCTTATCGGATTTGCCTGAACAGGGTCCAACCAAAGTCGGGCACATCATCATTGCCATTTTTACCATTGTATCTTCATGGTTGATGATGCATACCATCTTTGCCATCCATTATGCACATGATTTTTATATTGCCAGACTAAAACAACACGATGGTGGATTAACCTTTCCCAATACAGAATATCCAACTTATCCGGATTTTATCTATTTTAGCTATATTATTGGTACATCTGCACAAACTGCCGATGTCTCGATTACCACCCGTAAAATGCGGCTACTGAATATTTTTCACTGTACGCTATCCTTTTGTTTTAATACCTCTTTACTCGCGATTCTCATCAACGTGGTCGCAGGTTTTATTTAATCGATTTTCTGCCGTTGATTTGACTAAAAGCTTATAAAATCATGTCAGATTTAGCGCATGACTGGTATTTTTATCGATAAAGTCTTAATCTTAATTTTTCTTATTTTTGCTACATACACATGTTTGGTATTACAGATTTAACTACCTATTTAATCGGTACAATTTTAATTATTCTCCTGCCCGGTCCAAACTCTTTATATGTCATGTCTGTTGCGTCCCGCAATGGACAAAAAGCAGGTTATCGTGCTGCATGGGGGGTTTTGACGGGCGATACAATTCTAATGTTACTCACCGTGATCGGTGCCGCCTCATTGTTAAAAGCGGTACCAATGTTATTCATTATACTCAAAGTCATTGGTGCAATTTATCTTGGCTGGTTAGGCAGTCAATTATTACGTGCAGCATTACAACGCTGGCGATCCCGTCATTTAGCCGAACAGATTGCCTTTGAGCCGTCCACTGCCTCAAACCAGTATTTTGCTCGGGCAATGAGTATTAGCCTACTCAATCCAAAAGCGATTTTATTTTTTCTATCTTTTTTTATTCAGTTTGTTGATCCAACCTATCCCTATCCAAGTTTAAGTTTTTTGATCCTAGGTATTTTACTCCAGATCTGTAGTTTGACCTATTTAAGCAGCCTGATTTTCGCAGGAGCAAAAATGGCGGATTTCTTTAAATCACATCGAATACTCTCGACATTGGGCATTGCATCGGTAGGAATCTTGTTTTTTGGATTTGCATTAAAACTGGTAGTTTCAAGTATTTAATCTGCAACAAAGCCAAAATTTGGTTAAAAAAAAGCTTATCCGAGGGTGGATAAGCTTATGAAATCAAATTCAAATAAAGAGAGATTACAGACAACTTAATGTCTGAGGGCATAATATAACCAGTTTTTTAAAAAATTCAAGTATTATTTAATTTAATTTTCTTTTTCCTAAAAATCTTTAGATTTTCTTATCAAAGAAAAATCAGCAATTTTTCGTCAATTCAAGCAGTATGATATTGCTTTATGCTAGCATAATAAAATTGTATAACAACAAGATGTCAGCAATGCAAATCAATCAACACAGTGCCTTGATCGTGATCGATGTCCAAAATGGCTTTTGTCCAGGCGGCCATTTAGCAGTTGCCGAAGGTGACCAGATCGTCTCGCTGATCAATCAACTGGCCGAGCATTTTGCCAATATTGTGATCACACAGGATTGGCATCCCGACAATCATATTTCCTTTGCAGAGAATCATCCGGGTAAACACCCCTTTGAAACCATTACACTGGATTATGGCCTACAAGTGCTGTGGCCAAGTCATTGTGTACAGGGTAGCCATGATGCCGAACTGCATCCCGACTTAAAGTTGGCAAGCGCACAACTGATCCTACGCAAGGGTTTTCATGCCCATATTGATAGCTATTCGGCCTTTATTGAAGCTGATCAACAGACCCAGACTGGCTTAAGCAGCTATCTAAAAGAACGCCAGATTGATACGGTTTTTCTTGTGGGACTGGCAACCGATTTTTGCGTCGCATGGAGTGCACTCGATGCCCGAAAATTCGGCTTTGAAACTTACGTGATCGAAGATGCCTGTCGTGGCATTGATTTAAATGGTTCTCTTGCCGAAGCATGGCGTAATGTGCAAAATGCTGGTGTACACCGTATTCACTCATACGATATTTTGAAATAAATTTTATGTCCGCTTTTATTCGATTCAGTCAATTTATCCAGAAAACTTTTGCATTGTGGGTCATTCTTTTTGCCGCGATCGCCATGTACCAGCCGTCACTGTTTACTTGGTTATTGCCTTTTATCCCATTCATTCTCGGCATTATCATGTTCGGTATGGGCATGACCATGACCTTGAATGATTTCAAGGAAGTTTTACGTTATCCAAAAGCCGTGTGGATTGGTGTATTTGCCCATTTTCTGATTATGCCCTTGGTTGCTTATGCACTATGTAAAATTTTTGCCCTGCCACAGGAGATTGCCATTGGTGTCTTGCTGGTAGGTTGTTGTCCAAGTGGAACCGCATCCAATGTCATTACCTATATGGCAAAAGGCAATACACCTTTGTCGGTTGCCTGTAGCTGTGTTTCCACCTGTATTGCACCGATTCTCACCCCGGCGATTTTCTATTTATTGGCAAGTGAATGGATTCAGATTGATGCATTATCCATGTTTAGCTCGATTTTGCAGGTGGTCTTGGTACCGATTGTTTTAGGGCTGATTGTTCGCACGATTTTTAAAAGCAAAATTGACTATTATCTGCAAGTCATGCCAATTATTTCGGTCGTTGCCATTGTGGCGATTGTCGCTGCCATTATTGGTGGCAATAAAGCACAGATATTAAGCTCCGGTGCACTGATTTTATTGGTAGTGATACTGCATAATGGTTTTGGTTATTTATTTGGTTATTGGGCAGGTCGCTTATTTAAACTGTCTTATGCAGATAACAAAGCCATTGCAATCGAAGTGGGTATGCAAAACTCCGGATTAGGTGTTGCGCTGGCCGCAGTGCATTTTGCAGCATCGCCAATTACCGCGGTGCCCAGTGCAATCTTTAGCTTATGGCACAATATTTCAGGCCCTGCCCTTGCAACCTATTGGGCTAGTAAACAGAAAAAATAAAATCTATTGATACGTCATCCATGAATTATATTTTCAGCTAAAATTTCGTCAGATGAGACCTAAAGATTGGCTATTAAGCGATAGTTTTGAATTCATGGGAATATGTTGACATAGAAAAGCACCCTTCAAATGAGACTAGAAATGTCCAATTTGAAAGGTGCTTTTCAATTTTTGCCTTTTTTAATTAAAAAAATATTAAACTTCAATCTTTAGAATGAAAAATGCGAAAAGTAAGCAATTAAACAAAACATTCGATATAACCAATACAATGTATATATTGCCCAATCCATTAACTCTGTCTAAGGCTAATTCAGGCATTTTTCATTTAACCGTGGAATATAGAATGCTGTATTTCCAACTTAAATTTAATACTGTCATTAACGCTCAACACGTGCTCTTTCTTAGCTTTTTTCCAACTTCTGCGATGGAATATTATTCACAGTTGCAATGCTATCATTATCGTGTCTTTTTAAGACGGCGATTGAGATAGCCGCCAATATTGCAGGAATACTGATCATGAGAAAATTGGTCGTATGCGGCAAATTTAACGTCAATAACATTCCGGTCAATACTGGTCCGACAATTGCACCGACCCGTCCTATTGCAGATGCCCAACCAATACCTGTGGACAGTGCAACCAGAGGATAATACTGTGCAACATAACTATATAATAATATCGATGTCCCAATAGTCGTAGCGCCTGCAACGCCAACTAAACTATATAAAATAATCGTGGGGGAATTAAAACCCAGTCCAATCAAAGACAAGGCTGCTAAGACACACATGCTAACAACGACAGGTTTAAGATGAAATTTGTCTGCCAAAACCCCACCCAGAATTGCTCCAATCATTGCACCTACATTTAATGCCAATAAAAATAGAATACTTGCACCCAATGAATAACCAGCGGCAAGCATCAGTTTGGGTAACCAACTACTTAACGCATATACCATGAGTAAACACATAAAAAAAGCTGTCCAAAACATCAAGGTACTAAATGTACGCCCCTCTTTAAACAAGACTTTTACAGAGCCATCTGAGCTGTCTGTCGATTCATTTAAGATGAGCTGTGTATCTTTCGATACGACACCATCAGACGTAATTTTATTGACAATCACACGTGCCGACTCATACTGCTGATCTTTAACCAGATATGTTAACGATTCAGGTAAATATTTCCAGATAAGCGGAAAGCCAAGAAGCGGAATACCTGCAATTAAGAACATGATTTGCCAACCATGATCCTGTACCAGAATTGAGCCGAGTAATGCAGAAATAATGCCACCAATCGCATAACCGCTAAACATCACTGCAACCATCGTTGATCTGATTTTTTTCGGTGCATATTCTGATGTCAAAGCCACCAGATTTGGCATAACACCACCTATACCCAGCCCGGCCAAGAAACGTAAAATCGCAAACTCTACGGGCGTCGAAGCAAATGCACCTAAAAAAGTAAATCCACTAAAACAAGTCACGCAAGCTAAAATAATTTTTTTACGTCCGAATTTGTCAGCTAAAGTACCAAATGCCATTGCACCAAACATCATACCGCACAATGCAGTACTGGCTAACATACCAGCTTGTACTGAGGTTAACGACCACTCTTGCATTAATAATGGTAATGCAACCCCATAAATCACCAAGTCATAGCCATCAAAAATGATAATAAGTAAACACCAGAATAGAACCCCCCAGTGAAATTTACCAAATTTTGCTTCGTCAATTACTGAATTGACATTTAATGTATCCCTAGCCATGTTCTCACCTCCTATGTGAGCATGAAGTTGATCCCTCTTTGCCTTTAATGTCCGTCCTTTAGACATGGTTTAGCACAGCATTCAGAATCTTTCCTCACTATGGTTAATTTCGAATTTTCCATTCAAAAGATTTTTAAACTGTGTTGCCAATGAATCAGGAAACACACTGTGATCAACACCAAGTTTGCTTGCACACCTATTAAAATTGATAGATTGCTGTAAAGTTGAACCGATTATCCTGTCCTTTAATGGCATTAAAGGTTTCGCGTTCACCATAAACATATTCAACGCCAAAACTTATCGGTGTAATCGGCGAATACATCGCATTTACCCATCCCTGCCAAAGGCTTTTATTTTGATTAGAATTATTGTGTTGTAACTGAGCAAATTCATTACTATCTTCTGCACGCATATAGCCGTAACCAATCGTCGAGCGTAGTTTTGTGGTAAATTGATGGATTAATCCCAGACTAAACACATCAAATTCATTCAAATGCATATTGTGCTGATCATCCAGCGCATAGGCACTGTTGGTCCACAGAATAAAGCGGCCATCTCCTTTGACATGATAATAATCTGCTTTAAATTGAGTGTGCTCAGTTAATGGATATGTGCCACCAAGACCAATACCCCAAGCTAATGCATCATCAGCATAGGTTTTTTTCTGAGCCATAAATGTTCGTGCAGATAATTTAGCCCCCTGATTAAATGCGTGGTTTAAGCGCCCAACCAATGCCGGTCCACTTGTTTTATGCACCGGATCTGAGGTTGCAGTATATCTTGGATCTTCTGCACTGAATGCAAAACTGGTGTGATCAGATAAGTGGTGGGTATATTTAACCATTGGGGTACGTTGCAGTGCGCCGCCCACATAAGTCGCTGCATCAATTGTTTCTGGTAAATATTCTGATGCAATAAAGTTCGACCAGGTTTGCCCAACCAGCCAATCACCATAATTTAGATAAGCGTGGCGGATACGGAACTGATCTCTAGTTGCTCCGCCAAAAAAATCTAATTCTAACTTTGCACTGAGGTTCTGATCGTCAATAGGCACTTTAAAATCCATGCCCAAACGCGTTACATTGACAGTTGTTCTAAATTGATCTGCTTGTTGCTGTGCCTCATTACCATGTTGCAATGGTACAGTATTGATTGCGTTGTACATTGTCGATGCTCCCTTCATCTGATAGGAAGCATCAGCACGGATATAGCCATAGAGATTAAATGACATATCCGATTTTAATAAACTTGCTTTCGGTGCAGGTTCTGTTGCTGGATTTATTGTAGAAGGTGAAACGATCTGTGTTTGTTTAAGATTTAATATTTCACGTAACTCTTGAATTTCTGCCCGTAGCTGTGCGATTTCGCTGGAACTATCAGCGACAGCAATTCCGGGTAGGCTTAATGGCAAAAATAATCCAACCAAACCATACAGCTTTTTTTTAAAACAAATATGCATATATGTACTTCCTGTATCATATAACGATGTAATTTTTTGCATAAGTCACCTCCTTAGGTGAAATATGCATTTCCCTAATTACCGTTAATGGCTAATTTTAAACCAGTTGTAAAATAGTTAAACTGGGATTCTCGGGTACCTAATCAAAATTTTTGGCTATAAATCCTTGATAAGTGAGGGCTTGACTAAAGCAGTAAGTCTCATTAAATCCAGCCTGCTGTAAAATGTCACAGTACTCCTGTTCATTTACTAAAAAAAAGTCTTGTGGCAACCGTGTCATCATCGTGTCTGTCTGCTTTTGGCTTAGTCCATTGCTTTGACATAAATAAGGTAAGGCTTGCCACAGTGCAGGTTGCGCCATCTGCATCAGATCGTAAGTCAGCAACATTGCTTGTCGCAAACAATGTTGATTTAAAATCTGAAAAAATGGCAGCTTTGCCGTAAATTCAATAAAATGTGCAACTAAAAGTACTAAAATACTGTGAAATTTGGCTGACGCTGCAAGTACCGATGCATCGCCAAGTACAAACTGCACACGAGAATTTTCATTCAGTGGCGCAATATTTTTCCGCGCTTGATCCAGCATATTTTCAGAAACATCAATTGCGGTAAAATGCCAAGTGTGATTGAGATTGAGCAACTCGTGTAGCTCATGTCCAGTGCCACAACCTATAATCAATATCTGAGCATGGTCTGGCATCGCTGCGTTGAGAATTGCCTTGACCTGTTGATGCATGGTTTCATAACCAGGAATAAGCTGACGAATATGCTGGTCATAACTCGACACGATCTGTGGATGGTTAAAATCTTTACTCATATCAACTTTCTCCGAGAATAATAAGCTTAAAATGCACTTAACCTGCCATGGCATCTATGGCTAATGGTTGTGGTTTTAGCTGTTTAGACTCGGTAATCAATCCCAATTTTTCAAATAAAATTTGATCGGAATTAAGCCCAGCATTCGGCGTCGTTAATAATTTATCGCCAGAAAAAATCGAATTCGCACCTGCCATAAACGCCATGGCTTGATCAGAATGCGTTAATGATTCCCTCCCCGCAGAAAGACGAATATAACTTTCCGGCATAATTATTCTTGCAGTAGCAATCGTCCTGATCCATTCAATCACATCCAGTTTTTCTACATCTGCTAATGGCGTACCCGCAATCGGAACCAGCATATTGATCGGTACCGACTGTGGATGTTGTGGCAATGTCGCCAGTTCAAGCAACAAACCGATCCGATCCTGATTCTTTTCTCCTAAACCAACAATACCGCCACTACAAACCTTTAAACCAGCCTGACGTACCTGTTCGAGGGTATCTAACCGATCATCAAAACTGCGAGTAGAAATGATATGTGAATAATATTCTCGTGAAGTATCTAAATTATGGTTGTAATAATCCAGACCTGCCTGTTTAAGACGCTGTGCTTGTGAACCGCTTAACATCCCCAGCGTCATGCAGGTTTCCAGTCCAAGTGCTTTAACTTGTTTTACCAAATCAAGCACATATGGCATATCACGTTCATGTGGATTACGCCAGGCAGCGCCCATACAAAATCGCATAGAACCCGAGGCTTTCGCCTGTTTGGCTTCCATAATCACCCTATCAATGGCAATACGCTTTTCTGCCTCCAGACCCGAATCATAATGTGCAGATTGCGAACAATATTTACAATCTTCTGGGCATTTTCCTGTTTTTATTGATAACAGCGTACTAATTTGTATGGTGTTGGCTGTAAAGTGCTGGCGATGTACACTTTGTGCTTCAAATAATAGATCCAGCAACGGTTGTTGATAAATATGTTGAATCTGATCTCGTGTCCAATCATTTCTTAACATGTCTGACATCCTACAGTTACTCACCTAAGGTTGAATTGGGCTTTTAATTCTGGTCTAGAACACATCTGCATTGAGATTAAATTCCATGCACATCATTTCTTGCAATTTAAATTTTTGCGCCTTACCAGAAGCAGTCATTGGAAATTCAGTTAAAAATTTGACGTAACGTGGAATTTTATTATGTGAAATTTTGTCCTTACAAAATATACGAATCGCTTCTTCACTACAGCTGCGACCTTCATGCAAAATAATACAGGCACATAATTCTTCACCATATCGTTCATCAGGTAAACCAACCACTTGGACATCTGAAATTTCTGGATGGGTATATAGAAAATCCTCTATTTCTTTTGGAAAGAGATTTTCTCCCCCACGTATTACCATATCTTTCATACGTCCCTTGATTTTGATATAACCCTCTTCATCCATTTGTGCAATATCGCCCGTATGCATCCAGTTATTGAGATCAATTACCTCATGGGTCTTTTCAGGTTCAGCCCAATATCCCGCCATAACAGAATAACCACGTACGCATAATTCTCCTGAAATTCCCAATGGCACAATATTGCCCTCTGGATCAACAATTTTTATTTCCACATGCGGATGAACATGTCCTACAGTACTCACCCGTTTATCTATTGGATCATCGATATAGCTCTGTACACTGACTGGTGAGGTTTCGGTCATACCATAGCAGATGGTAATTTCAGACATATGCATACGCTCCATTACGCGCTGCATAATCTCTTTGGGACAGGGACTCCCCGCCATAATTCCTGTACGTAATGAGGAAAGATCATATTGTTCAAAATCTTCCTGTTCCAGCATCGCAATAAACATGGTGGGAACACCATAAGCTGCTGTACAGTGTTCTTGATGAATGGTATTTAAAGATTCTCTGGCATTGAATACTGCGGCAGGATAAACCATCGTCGCACCATGGCTAATACATGCCAAATTCCCCATCACCATCCCAAAACAATGAAACAGCGGCACTGAAATACAGACTTTATCCTGAGCGGTTAAGCCAATTCCTTCGCCGACAAAAAAACCATTATTTAAAATATTATGGTGCGTCAACATGGTACCTTTCGGATTACCTGTCGTACCTGAAGTGAATTGAATATTGACCGTATCATCAAATTGTAAAGTCCCCGCAATTTTGGCAACCTGCATACGTTGCTGATCTAAAGGTTGCTCAAGTAAATCCTGAAACCGATAAAACATCTCTGGTACGGAGTGATCGATTTTAATTACGACTTCTAATTGCGGCAGTTGTTGTAGCTTAAGCTTTTTATCACTTGTCTGGAGAATTTCTGGGGAAATTTGGGTCAGCACTTGTTGATAATCAGTGCTTTTAAATTTTGAGGCAATCACTAAGCCCTTACAGCCTACTTTATTGAGAACATAATGCAGTTCTTGCGCTTTATAGGCAGGATTTAAATTGACCAGAATCACGCCTATTTTAAAAGCGGCAAACTGAGCAACCGTCCACTCCCAGCAATTTGGTGACCAAATACCCAGCCGATCCCCTTTTTGAAATCCTAATGCGATTAGGCTACACGCAAAAGCTTCTACTTTTACCTGTAACTCTTGATAGGTTAGTCGTTTATTTTGAAAAACGCTGATCAATGCATCTTGATCAGCGTAGTCGTCACAAGCTTTATCAAACAGTTCACCAATCGTCATGCCAATGAGTGGTTGCGAACTCTTCCCTGATAGATAACTTAACTTTACCGGTTCCATTGAATCACGCTCCTTGATTCTTTTTGACTTACTTATTCCTAACTGCTAAGCCAACCTAACTTATTTATACCTCTCTATCTTCACCTAAAAACTTCTTTTCAATTCGTACTGAATTCAAACAGAAATCAGCCACTTGTTTACTAAAATAGTCTTTATGTGCTTGATTAAAATTATTTTTCTGCACTGGATCAAGTGGTTCAATGACAGAAAAAGTCATCGCACCTACCATACAAAGTGCGGTGGTATTCAAATCTTCAAACTCAAACACACCCTTGGTATGACCTTCTTCCAAAATGCGATAAATAGCATCTTTAATCAATTTTTTGCTTTTAAATCGTTCGTATTCGACCTCAGCATCAACAGGTTCCAACATTAACGAATATGAAAGCTGTGGGCTATTTAGGGCACGTTTTACAAATGTTGCCACTGCTTTGTGAAGTTTCTGCTCGATTGGCAACTCTTGCAATGAAATCACATGCAAAATGTCTACCTCGAAGTGAATCGCTTGAGAAAGTACTTCAATTAAGATTTGACTCTTATTATCAAAGTAACGATACACCAAGCCACTTGAAACACCAGCCAGCTCGGCAATGGCTTGCACCTGTGCCTCTTTGAAACCGCCTTGAGCAATGAGCTGCTTTGCAGATTGCAATATCGCTTTACGATTTTGCTCAATACGTTCTTGCATCAAAGATGATCGTTTATAGCTCATAATTTATTCTCACCCATTTAAAATGAATTGTAAATCATTTTTTGAATCAATATTCACTTTTTTAAAAAAAAGGAGTATCGTAAATCTATCAAATAAGTTTACGACAGATAAATGTCGATGGAAAACCAATGGAAGGATACAGCAAATGACGTTTAAAACTTTAAATTTCGGACTAGACGACACCTTATTAGCATTTAGAGACTCTGTAGCAGCATTTTGCCAAAAAGAAATTGCACCTCTTGCCCAACAAATTGATAGAGAAAATAAATTTCCTGCACATCTATGGAAAAAATTTGGAGATATGGGTTTGCTCGGAATGACAGTGAGCGAACAATATGGTGGCAGTAATTTAGGCTATCTTGCACACATTATTGTGATGCAGGAAATCTCAAGAGCCTCCGCTGCGGTTGCCTTATCCTATGGGGCTCACTCCAATTTGTGTGTCAACCAAATCAATCGTAATGCCAACGAACAGCAAAAACAGCGTTTTTTACCTAAGCTGGTATCTGGTGAATATATTGGTGCTCTTGCCATGTCGGAACCGAATGCAGGCTCAGATGTGGTCAGTATGCGATTATATGCCGAAGATAAAGGTGATCACTTTGTATTAAATGGCGCAAAAATGTGGATTACCAATGGCGGTGAAGCTGATGTATTAGTGGTCTATGCAAAAACTGATCTGAAAGGCGGAAATAAAGGAATTACAGCCTTTTTAGTTGAAAAAGACATGGCTGGTTTTAGTCATGGCACACATCTAGATAAGTTAGGGATGCGGGGTTCAAATACCTATCCACTATTTTTTGATAATGTGGTCGTCCCCAAAGAAAACGTATTAGGGGGAATAGGTAATGGTGTCAAAGTATTAATGAGTGGATTGGATTATGAACGTGCAGTCTTAAGCGCAGGTCCACTCGGCATCATGGATGCCTGTATGGATGTGGTAATTCCCTACTTACATGATCGTGAACAGTTTGGACAAGCATTAGGTGAATTTCAGTTGATGCAAGGCAAGCTTGCAGATATGTATTCGACTTGGCTGGCATGTAAAGCTTTAGTCTATGCTGTGGGTCAAGCCTGTGATCAAGTCGATCACGATCGTAGTTTACGTAAAGATGCAGCCAGTGCCATTTTATATGCTGCTGAAAAAGCCACATGGATGGCAGGTGAAGCCATTCAAACCTTAGGTGGCAATGGCTATATCAATGAATATCCGGCAGGCCGATTATGGCGTGATGCCAAACTTTATGAAATTGGTGCAGGTACCTCAGAAATTCGTCGGATGCTGATTGGTCGTGAGTTATTTAACGAAACCAAATAAGAATTATAGGAAAAGAAAAGGATGACATGACCATGAACCAACTCTCCAGCAAAATTAATGTACGTAGTGAAAGTTTTAAAGAAAATCAACTCGCTATGCAAACATTAGTAAACGATCTTAAAAATCTGACTAACCATATCGCACTGGGCGGTGGAGAAATTGCACGCCAAAAACACATTGCACGGGGCAAACTGCCAGTACGGGAACGAATTAATCAATTGATTGATTCAGGTACTGCATTTCTAGAAATTGGTCAACTGGCTGCCTATCATGTCTATGATACTGATATTCCTGCTGCGGGGGTCGTAGCAGGGATTGGTTTAGTGAATGGTATCGCCTGCATGATTGTTGCCAATGATGCGACTGTTAAAGGCGGTACGTATTATCCTCTCACAGTCAAAAAACATTTACGTGCGCAAGAAATCGCCGAACAAAATCATTTGCCATGCATTTATATGGTCGATTCCGGTGGTGCATATTTACCGTTACAAGAACAGGTTTTTCCAGATCGCGATCATTTTGGACGTATCTTTTACAATCAGGCCCGTATGTCAAGCCTAGGCATTGCTCAAATTGCAGTGGTCATGGGCAGTTGTACCGCAGGCGGTGCATATGTGCCTGCTATGTCTGATGAGACAATTATTGTGCGTAACCAAGGTACCATTTTTCTTGGCGGGCCGCCATTGGTCAAAGCGGCAACAGGTGAAGTGGTCAGTAGTGAGGATTTG
Source organism: Acinetobacter puyangensis (assembly GCF_900096995.1). Taxonomy (GTDB): domain Bacteria; phylum Pseudomonadota; class Gammaproteobacteria; order Pseudomonadales; family Moraxellaceae; genus Acinetobacter; species Acinetobacter puyangensis. The sequence goes on along the minus strand of NZ_OANT01000001.1, from coordinate 33,294 downwards.
GGTGGCGGTGACGTACACACACGTTTATCCGGTGTCGCTGATCATCTTGCCGAAAATGATGAACATGCCATAGCCATTGCAAGAACTATCGTTGCCAATTTAAATAAGTCCCCGCAAACCCAAGCAAAGCAAATTGAATCACCACTATTTGATGCCCAAGAACTGTATGGCATTGTTCCGGTTGATAGTCGTCAACCTTTTGATGTACGTGAAGTCATTGCAAGAATTGTCGATGGTTCAAGATTTGACGAGTTTAAGACACGTTTTGGCACAACCTTGGTCACCGGTTTTGCCCAATTATATGGTATGCCTGTGGGAATCATTGCCAATAATGGAATTTTATTTTCAGAATCAGCGCAAAAAGGCGCTCATTTCATCGAACTTTGCTGCCAACGTAGTATTCCGTTGATTTTCATACAGAATATCACCGGCTTTATGGTGGGTCGTCAATATGAAAATGAAGGAATCGCTAAAAATGGTGCCAAACTGGTGATGGCTGTCGCCACGGCCAATGTCCCTAAAATCACATTGATCATCGGCGGTTCATTTGGCGCTGGTAATTATGGTATGTGTGGACGAGCCTATTCACCTCGTTTTTTATGGACTTGGCCAAACTCACGTATTTCAGTCATGGGCGGTGAACAAGCTGCCAGCGTACTCTCCACCCTCAAACGCGAACAAATTGAAAACAATGGTCAGCAATGGTCAACACAAGAGGAAGAACAGTTTAAACAGCCCATTCGTGACCAATTTGAGCAACAGGGTCATCCGTACTATGCCTCTGCCCGGCTTTGGGATGATGGCATAATTGATCCTGCACAAAGTCGTCATGTGCTAGCACTTAGCCTATCTGCTGCACTGAATGCACCAATTCAGAGTACAAAATTTGGCGTATTCAGGATGTAAAGGGAGAACGAAATGTCATATCAATATTTAGAACTAACTTTACAACAACAGGTTGCAACAGTCTGGCTTAATCGCGCAGACCTGCATAATGCTTTTAATACCCAGGTCATTGAGGAGCTTGATCAGTGTCTACATGATTTAAATCAACGTGTTGATATACGTGTTGTCGTATTGGCAGGACGAGGCAAAAGTTTTTCCGCCGGTGCAGATTTAAACTGGATGAAACAGGCAGGTCAGGCCGCTCATATAGACAATCAAGCGGATGCACTAAAACTTGCAAAAATGCTTAATACTTTAGCCACATTAAAACAGCCTACCATTGCCCGAGTACATGGCATTGCCTTTGGTGGTGGTATGGGTCTAGCGGCAGCATGTGATATCTGTATTGCATCAACTCAGGCACAATTTGCGACGTCTGAGGTACGTTTAGGACTTGCCCCGTCTACCATCAGTCCATATGTTATTGCGGCAATCGGCACACGTCAGGCATCACGTTACTTTTTAACCGCAGAACGGATCAGTGCAGAACAAGCAAAACATATTGGCTTAGTGCATGAAATCAGTCATCCAGAACAGTTGGATCAGCAATTGGATCAGATTATTGCCGCTTTATTACAAGGTGCGCCTCAGGCACAGGCAGCTTCAAAACAATTAATCCAAATGGTAAGCCAACATCCCCTTACAGAGTCACTCAGGATCGCCACCGCCAATCACATTGCGGATATACGTCAAGGTCAAGAAGCCAAAGATGGATTAAACGCATTTTTAAATAAACAGACTGCGCCATGGATTGTAGCATCAACAAAATAACAAAGGATCATGACTATGTTTACAAAAATTCTCATTGCAAATCGTGGTGAAATCGCGTGTCGGGTGATTCGCACTGCAAAAAAATTAGGCATTGCCACAGTTGTAGTTTACTCAGATGCAGATGCTCAGGCTCAACATGTCAAACTGGCTGATGAAGCCATCTACATCGGACAATCGCAACCCAATCAAAGCTATTTGCAGATTGACAAAATTATTGCAGCTGCCAATCGTACTGGTAGCCAAGCGATCCATCCAGGTTATGGATTCTTATCAGAAAATGATCAATTTGCGCTTGCTTGTGAACAAAATAATATTTGTTTTATCGGACCTCCAGTGTCTGCAATTTTGGCCATGGGATTAAAAGCGACCTCCAAGGCACTGATGGAAAAAGCTGGCGTCCCCTTGACTCCGGGTTATCACGGTGACAATCAAGATCCAAGCTTTTTAAAGCAACAAGCCGATCAAATTGGTTATCCGGTATTAATTAAAGCCAGTGCTGGCGGTGGTGGAAAAGGTATGAGTCTGGTTGAATCCAGTACAGTTTTTCTCGATGCCCTTGCCTCTTGTAAACGTGAAGCAAAATCTAGTTTTGGTAATGATGATGTATTAATTGAACGCTATGTAATTCAGCCACGTCATATTGAAGTGCAAGTATTTGGCGATTCGCATGGCAATTATGTACATCTATTTGAGCGTGATTGTTCAGTACAACGTCGCCATCAAAAAGTATTAGAAGAAGCGCCCGCACCCGAAATATCACAAGACAAATTGGCAACCATGCGTCAAGCAGCCATTGATGCTGCTAAAGCAGTCAATTACGTTGGTGCAGGTACAGTAGAATTTATCGTCGAACAAGATGGTACTGCCTACTTTATGGAAATGAATACTCGTCTACAGGTTGAGCATCCCGTTACTGAAATGGTGACAGGTGAAGATCTGGTAGAATGGCAGTTACGCATCGCTTATGGCGAACCTTTACCCAAAACGCAACAACAGATCCAGTGTCTAGGTCATGCGATTGAAGCACGGATATATGCTGAAGTTCCCGAACAAGGCTACTTGCCAGCTATTGGCAAAATCAACTATTTACACTATCCCGAACAAAACCAAAATGTTCGTATAGACAGCGGCATTGTACAAGGTGATGAAATCACCACCTATTACGACCCAATGATCGCAAAACTAATTGTATGGGGGAAAAATCGTGATGCAGCTTTGGTACAAATGCATCACGCACTGCAACAATTCCATGTCGATGGCTTAGGTAATAACATTGCCTTTCTCGACCGAATTATTCAATGTGATAGCTTTCAACAAGCTAAATTGGATACTAGCCTCATTGAGCGTGAACACGACCATCTGTTCAATCCAAACATCAGTATTAAAACGCAAGATGTGATCCATGCAGCCTTTATTAAATTTCTATCGGAGACACGTCGTGAGAATGCTACAAACACCTCCGTCTGGCAAGATCAGTGTTTATGGCGTTTAAATATAGAAACCAAACAAAGCATTAAACTCAAATATCAACAGACTGATATTCAACTCAATATTGGTCGAGCAGAAAATACCTATTATATTGATTATTTAGGACAATCCTATTCCATCGATGGAAATTTAATTGATGCACATACGGCTGAAATCAGCAGTGAAGGTATACAGAGTAAAGTTTCTTTTAATCTTAGCCCAACAAGTATCACCCTTTATAAACATGCCAAAACGCTTAATTTTGAATTTATTAAACATTCTTATGATACGGAAGATAGCAGTGATAGCGAAAACCTTTTAAAAGCCCCCATGCCCGGTACCATCACTCAGGTCTTTGTTGATGCAAACCAAAGCGTCAAAAAAAATGATATTTTATTAACGCTTGAAGCAATGAAAATTGAATATACCATTCGTGCACCACAGGACGGCATCGTGCGTGAAGCTTATTTTAAAGCGGGTGATCAGGTCAAAGTTAATGACGAATTAGTAGACTTTGAGCTTGCAGTGGAGACTTAATCATGGATGAAAGTATTAAAATTGTTGAAGTCGGTCCACGTGATGGCCTGCAAAATGAAAAACATCATTTAACAGTTCCTCAGCGAATGGCATTAATTGAAGATTTAATCCAAGCAGGGCTTCGGCATATTGAGGTCGGATCTTGTGTATCCGCCAAGTGGGTACCACAAATGGCAAACAGTACTGAACTATTTCAACAACTTCCTAAACGTAACGGTGTTCAATTTAGTTTATTAACGCCCAATATTAAAGGTTTTCAAGCTGCTCAAGCCGTCAATTGCAAAGAAGTGGCGGTATTTACTGCGGCCTCGCAAAGCTTCACCCACAAAAACATTAATTGCACAATTGAGGAAAGTCTTGAAAATTTTTCCGAACTGATTCAACTCGCCAAGCAACAGCATATCCTGGTTCGGGGCTATGTTTCTTGTATGGTTGATTGCCCTTATGAAGGCGCAATCGAGCCCCAACACGTTGTAAAAGTAGTGAAAGCCCTATTAGACATGGGTTGCTATGAAGTTTCATTGGGCGAAACCATCGGTACTGCGACCCCTGACCGAATTAAAAAAGTCTGGGAAGCATGTTTGGCTGAAGTGCCCACAGATCAGCTCGCTGGGCATTTTCATAATACCTATGGCATGGCCATTGCCAATATTCATCAATCGATTTTACAGGGTATTCGTACCTTTGATTCATCAATTGCAGGTTTGGGTGGCTGCCCTTATGCCAAAGGTGCTTCTGGCAATGTTTCGACTGAAGACTTGTTTTATCTCGTGAGTCAGATGGGCTTTGAAACTGGAATTAATCTCCCAGCGCTGATGCAGGCCAGCAGAAATATTAGTGAATTATTGCATAGAACCAATCAGTCTCATTATGCCAATGCATATTGGCAGCAATGTAGCTAATCCATGCGTCACGTTAATTTTTTCATTCATCATTAAAATATCGTAGAGGGAATTATGCGAAATAAAGTATATCAGGATGCAAATCAAGCTTTAGCAGGCATTATCCAAGATGGACAAACTTTGGCAGTTGGAGGCTTCGGCCTATGTGGAATTCCAGAGGCATTGATACAAGCATTAAAAGATACAGATTGTCGCGATTTGACCTGTATCTCCAATAATGCCGGTGTAGATGATTATGGTTTGGGAATTTTATTACGCAGCAAACAAATTAAAAAAATGATTTCATCTTATGTTGGTGAAAATAAAGAATTTGAACAACAATATCTGAGTGGTGAACTTGAAGTTGAACTTACACCACAAGGCACTTTAGCAGAAAAATTACGTGCAGGTGGTGCTGGCATTCCTGCATTTTATACTCAGGCAGGCGTTGGAACACTGATTGCAGAGGGCAAAGAAACCCGTATTTTTAACGATAAAGAATATATTCTTGAACCCTCTTTGACCGCAGATGTCGCATTAGTGAAAGCCTACAAAGCAGACAAAGCTGGTAATTTAGTTTTCCGTAAAACTGCGCGCAACTTTAACCCTGAATGTGCTACTGCCGCTAAAATTACTGTCGTAGAAGTTGAACATTTGGTGGAGGTCGGCACAATCGATCCCGATGAAATCCATCTAGCAGGAATTTATGTAGATCGAATCATCGTTAATAACGCCATAAAGAAACATATCGAACAAGTGACACTAAAACACAAGGATGAACACTCATGAGCTGGACAAGAAATCAGATGGCACAACGTGCTGCACAAGAGTTACACGATGGATTCTACGTCAATCTAGGCATTGGGCTACCCACTCTCGTCGCAAACTATATCCCTGAAAATATGGATGTTTGGTTACAATCAGAAAATGGCTTATTGGGTATCGGTGAATTTCCTACAGAAGAAACTGTAGATGCCGATCTGATTAATGCTGGTAAACAAACAGTTACCGCTAGACCAGGTGCGGCTTTTTTTTCGAGTAGTGAATCTTTTGCCATGATTCGTGGTGGACATGTTGATATCGCAATTTTGGGTGCGATGGAAGTCTCCGAACAAGGAGATCTTGCCAACTGGATGATTCCGGGTAAAAAAGTTAAGGGGATGGGCGGTGCAATGGATTTGGTTGCCGGTGTCCAAAAAGTCGTTGTACTAATGGAGCATTTTGCAAAAGATGGCAGTGCTAAAATTTTAAAAGAATGTCAACTTCCGCTGACAGGCAAAGCTGTAGTGAATCGTATTATCAGCGAGTTGGGCGTATTTGATATTACTGCTGACGGTATCAAAGTGATTGAATTAGCTGATGAGGTTACCTTTGATCAAGTTCAGGCGCTCACTGGTGTCAACTTACAACAACCCGCATAAATACTTTATGAGTAATGCTTAAACAAAAAAGCTGCATCATTGCATAATGATACAGCTTCTTGAATAAAACTCGATTATTTGCGTAAATCTTTACGCAAGATTTTACCGACATTGGATTTCGGCAATTCATCAAGAAATTCAACATAACGTGGACGTTTATAGCCCGTTAAATTCTCTTTGGCATAAGCCAGAATTTCTTCGGCAGTTAGGCTAGCATCTTTTTTCACAATAAATAATTTTGGTACTTCACCGGATCTCTCATCCGGTACACCAATCGTTGCCACTTCCAATACTTTCGGATGCTTGGCCACAATCTCTTCAATTTCACTTGGATAAACATTAAAGCCGGACACCAGAATCATATCCTTTTTACGGTCTACGATTTTGACATAGCCTTCATCATTCATGATTCCCACATCGCCCGAACGGAAGAAACCGTCGTCAGTCATTACCTTGGCTGTTTCATCCGGACGATTCCAGTAACCTTTCATGACCTGTGGACCACGAATCGAGATTTCACCCTGTTCACCAATGGCAACCTCATTACCATCATCATCCAGAATCGCAATATCGGTATCTGGTGCAGGAATACCAATGGTACCTGTAAATGCGGTATTAATTGGCGGATTCACCGATGCCAATGGTGAAGTTTCCGATAAACCATAGCCTTCAATAATGATGGAACCCGTCACTTTATGCCATGCTTCGGCAGTTGAAGGCAATACCGCCATCCCACCACCAATCGCAATTTTCAAATTGCTGTGGTCGAGCTGTTTAAACTCTTCATTATGCACCAGTGCATTGAACAGCGTGTTTACAGCCGGGAAGAATGCCGGTTTATATTTACGCAGCTCACCTACCACGGCAGGCAAGTCACGTGGATTTGGAATCAGAATATTGGTTGCACCGCGATACATGCCATACAGCGCGCACACCGTAAAGGCAAAAATATGATAGAGCGGTAATGCACAGACAATCCGCTCACCCACCAGACTATCGCCGCCACCAAACTTACTGGCAAAAATCGCATCGACTTGCAGCATATTGGCAATCAGGTTTCTATGCGTTAATTCTGCACCTTTGGAAACACCTGTAGTACCACCCGTATATTGCAATACCGCAGTATCACTTAAAGTCAATTGAGGGCGAGTATATTTTGCCGACGACCCTTTAGATAAAGCAGATTTAAACGAAGTATGTCCGGAAATCGTCCATGCAGGTACCTGTTTACGTACCTTACGCAAAACAAAATTGACAATGGTACCTTTTAATAGGCCAAGCATATCACCAACACCAGTCACAACCACATGTTTTACTGGTGTTTTACCATGAATAGGCTGATATACGTGTGCAAAATTTTCAATGATAATCAAGGCTTCTGCACCGGAATCATTTAACTGATGTTCCAGTTCACGTGTAGTATAAAGTGGGTTAACATTGACCAGAACATATCCTGCCAAAAAAGTTCCCAATGCAGCAATCGGATATTGGAAAACATTCGGCATCATCACTGCAACACGTGATCCTTTTGCCAAACCCAGACTTTGCAGATAAGCAGCAAACTGACGACTATACTGCGCCAAGTCGGAGAAGGTTAAAGTTTTGTCCATAAACAAAAACGCTTCTCGTGATCCATATTTTTTAAAATTATTTTCAAATACATCAACTAAAGATGTATTCTCTGCTGGCAATGAAATATCTTTTTGAATTCCAAATTTTTCATAAGTTTTCAGCCAAACTTTTTCCATAATTGCCACTACTCCCAATCCTGTTTTGTTCGATCATACAGTCCTGTACGTTCTTACTTACCCTACTGCACGAATTGAATTTACACTTTTTATGCAAACCACTTTTGCAGACAGGCTTTTTCAATCACATACTGCCTGCAATCATTTATAAAATCTTACCCAACACTCCGACTATACGGTGAATATAGATCAGAGATCAAGTAATAATCTTTGCGCTTTCTGATAACCCCGTGGCAAAAGTTTGCCTTTGGTCGCTTTTTTGCCGTAGTAGGTCTGTAAATCATTACCTTTAAGGCTTAGAAAACGCGTACCTACTTGTATTTTTAACACATCTTGCTCAAGGTTAAGTGCAATGTGACTGATTAGTTCATCACCCGCTTCCAATTGCATCAATTTGTTTCCTTTGCCCTTACTCAATTCCGGAATATGACTTTGATCAACAATCAATAAGCGCCCCTGTTTACTTAACAGCGCAAGTTGTGCTTTGTCTGTACTGAAAATAATCGGCAAGGCATTAAAGCCATTGGCAACGGATAAAAATGCCTTACCCGCTTTTGCAGTGGTATCCAGTTGTTTCAGCTGGGTTTTAAAACCATAGCCCTGTGAACTAAGACTAATAATCTGTTGCTCGTCCTCACCCATGATAACCTGAATAAACTGCGTTCCCGAAGCTGGATTTAATTTGGAAGTTAAAGGTTCACCCTGCCCCCGGGCAGATGGCAAATGATTCGCTGTCAGCGCATAACTACGCCCTGTTTGATCAAGGATATAGACCCGCTGATTACTCTTGCCAACCACAGAATCCTGATAACTATCCCCCGCCCGATAATTCAACTGGGTCGCATCAATTTCACCTTTAGCCATACGAATCCAGCCTGCTTCAGACAATGCAACCGTCACTGTTTCCGCAGGGGTAAAATCGGATTCTTTCATTTGTACCGCATCGCTACGATGCACAATCGGCGAGCGGCGATCATCACCAAATTTTTTGGCATCGTCATTGAGTTCATTGATCATCAATTTTTTCAGCGATTCCGGATTTTCCAGTTGTTCGCGAATCACTGCTGCGCGTTCTGACAGTTCATCCTGTTCCTTGCGAATTTCCATTTCTTCGAGTCTGGCCAAATGGCGTAGTTTTAACTCCAAAATGGCTTCCGCCTGAATTTCATCAATCGCAAAATGCGCCATTAATACTGGTTTTGGCTGATCTTCTTCACGAATAATTTTGATCACCGTATCAATATCCAGATAAGCAATCAACAAACCCGCCAGAATATGCAGGCGTTTATCAATTTTATTCAGATGATACTTTAAACGGTTGGTAATGATTTCGGTACGGATCTCAATCCATTCCAGCAAAATCTTGCGAATCGATTTCACCTGTGGACGACCATCTGCACCAATCATATTCAGATTGACCCGATAGCTACTTTCCAAATCAGTGGTGGCAAAAAGATGGCTCATAATTGCATCGATATCAACACGATTGGAACGCAGTACAATCACCAGTCGCGTCGGATTTTTATGGTCAGACTCATCACGCAAATCGGTGACAAATGGCAGTTTTTTTGCCTGCATCTGATCGGCAATTTGTGCAATTAGTTTGGAACCAGAGACCTGATAGGGTAAATGCTCAATAATGATTTCATTTTTTTCGACGGTATACACCGCACGCATACGATAGCTGCCACGCCCAGTGCTTTGGATTTTTAGTAATTCTTGCGGCGAAGTAATAATTTCGGCATGCGTGGGTAAATCCGGTGCAGGAATGAATTGTTGCAATTTTTCATCGCTTAATGCTGGATTTTTAATGAGGGCAACGGTGCCCTTAATCACTTCACGTAAATTATGCGGCGGAATATCTGTTGCCATACCCACGGCAATTCCCGTTGTACCATTGAGTAAAATATTCGGCACTCGCGCAGGTAAATTTACCGGCTCCTTTAAACTGCCGTCAAAATTGTCCTGCCACTCACATGTACCCTGCCCCAGTTCACTTAACAACACTTCACTATATAGCGAGAGTTTGGCTTCGGTATAACGCATGGCCGCAAAGGATTTCGGATCATCTGGTGATCCCCAGTTGCCCTGTCCTTCAATAAAAGGATAGCGATAACTAAACGGTTGCGCCATTAAGACCATGGCTTCATAACAGGCACTGTCACCATGTGGATGATACTTACCCAATACATCACCGACCGTACGGGCAGATTTTTTTGGTTTGCCAGAATTTTTTAAACCCAGTTCACTCATCGCATACACAATACGACGTTGTACCGGTTTTAAGCCATCACTAATATGCGGTAAGGCACGATCCATAATGACGTACATGGCATAATTCAAATAAGCCTGTTCGGTAAACTCAGCAACTGAACGATTTTCGGTAGCGTGATGCACAAGGCTGCTCATGCGATTGTTTTATCCTTTAATCTAAGTTCTCTATAAACTGCTATGCTAAGTTGTCCATCTAAAATCAGCAAGAGCCTTTGCAAGGCTAAACGACATAAGTTGTCTGCCTTTATCCATCTTGCACCATAATTCTGGATCATCTTTTAAAGTTATACGTCACTTTAGCAATCATTGTGTTATTTTTTATACAAAAATAGGGCCAAACCATAAGTTTGATAAAAATGATATGCCCCAAAAGTCGTAAAACTTCTTATAATATGTTCACTCTCCACTTCCTTCATATATTTGAGGAATATTATGACTCCTCTAGATCCCTTAACTCAGGCTGAAGAACAAGCCGAGTTATCAATGTCTGTTTTAATGACGCCCGATATGGCAAACTTTTCCGGTAATGTACATGGTGGAACCATTCTAAAGTTACTTGATCAGGTTGCTTTTGCCTGTGCCAGCCGTTATTCGGCCAGCTATGTTGTCACATTGTCTGTAGATAAGGTACTGTTCAAAGAACCAATCCATGTTGGTGAACTGGTGACGTTTCTGGCATGTGTGAACCATGTTGGTACATCGTCAATGGAAATTGGTATTCGGGTAGAAGCGCAAAATATTCAGAAACGTAGTATCCGCCATACCAATAGCTGTTATTTCACCATGGTTGCTGTAGATGAAAATAATAAGCCCAAACGCATACCACCTTTAATTCTAGATAGTGATTTAAAACGCTGCCGTTTTGAAGCCGCAGAACAACGTAAAAAATTACGCTTGCAACAGCAAAACACGCATATTTCCTGTAGCATTTTTAAGGAATAATTTCCTTAGATCATGAACTTGTGGCGAGCAATTCGCCACAATCCATAAAAACAACAATTTAACGTACAAAAAAAATGCGATTAGCATAAATTTCCTTTAAAAATATTTGCATCACCTAAAATATGCCATTACAATGCACCTCGTTCTAAACAAGCGGCATCGCAACTTGTTTCTCTGCGTCCCTATCGTCTAGAGGCCTAGGACATCGCCCTTTCACGGCGGTAACCGGGGTTCGAATCCCCGTAGGGACGCCACTTTAAGTCAGTTCTTTAAAGCGAACTTTATTTAAAGTGTGGTGATCACAATCATTAGAATAGCCTCAAATTTGTCCCTATCGTCTAGAGGCCTAGGACATCGCCCTTTCACGGCGGTAACCGGGGTTCGAATCCCCGTAGGGACGCCAAATTCAAAAAAGCCGTTGCATTGATCAGTCAACGGCTTTTTTATGTCTGAAATTGTACCTAGGTTATTGCTTGATATTTGCCTGAGCAACCCATACATTGAAAAGTAGATTGTTTTTTCTTTTTTGAGATTTTATCTATGAATTATCGTTGTCCCAAATGTCAAAGTACCAAAATTATACCGATGGCATCTGCAACTGGCCCCCGTCCACAAGTTCCCAAGAGTCTGTTAATTTTGGTGCCAAGTATTCTGCTGCTGGCCTTATTACTGGCGATTAGCATTGTATTTCTGATTCTGGATAAAAGTGCTGGCCCGGTATTAAACGGGGCAACCATTCTCGTCGTTTTAAGCTGTATTGTTTCAGGTTTTATGTTCTGGCGTGACTTACCGAATTTTAAAATTTCCATGCAAAGCTTTATGCAATCGCAAAAACAATGGAAATGTCGTGAATGCCAGCATGAATGGCAAAATCAATAATTTAGAAATAGATGCGTATCGCACATGTGGATAGCCAGAAAGTTATCCACAATTTTGTATAGCATTTAACCTACAACCCAGATACACACGACACTCACATGTTTTAATCCATATACCGTGCTAAGGCCATTCGAACACCAAAACCAGTATTGTCTAACCCTTCAATAAAATCTAAATTGCCATGATGTAACGCTACAATATGTTGCACAATCGATAAGCCCAGTCCCGAACCCTGCTGTTCTGTCCCCAATACCCGATAAAAACGCTGTGTTAATCGTGCCAGTTGATCTGGAGCTACGCCCTGTCCATTATCCTGTATTTGAAAAATAATCTGTTCATGTTCAGCAAAAACACTGAACTTAACTTTAGCATTCACATGACTATAGCGAATTGCATTGTCGAGTAAATTGCGTAATGCCGTAAAACATAATTCACGATTGGCGATACAGGTCAGATCGCTTGCTATTTGCCAATCCTGAATCAATTCAATATTTTTCTGTTGCGCTGCTAGCGCAATATTTTGCCAGACCTCTTGTAGTAGCGACATAAGTGGAAATTTTGTCCTAGGTAATGCCTGACTTTGCTGTGGATCCAGCCGAGCCAAAAATAATAAATTCTCAACCACTGCGGTACTGCGCTGTACATCCTGTTTTAATTGTTCCAGTTCCGGTTGTATCGGTTCAAGTAAGGTCTTATGCCGACGTTGCATCAATTGCAATTTCATCTGAATGGCAGATAATGGTGTACGCAGCTCATGGGCAGCATCGGCAGTAAAACGCTGTTCAGCCTGCAAGGCCTGATCCAGACGTAATAACAAAGCATTGATTGCTGCAATCATCGGCTGCAATTCTGTATATATTTCTGTCGGTTGTATTGGCGATAAATTCTGTACATTCTTTTGAGCAATTTGCTCACTAATGCGGGTAAAGGTTTTTAGACCACGTCGAATTGCCAACCAGTTTCCTATAAGCAAAACCATCCATAACAATAGCATCAACCAGCTAAAATGCCCGATAGCAGGTAACAAATGTTCATAACGCTGCTGCCACGGTTGCGCCACCTGAATCTGAACCAGACTATCGGGACGTTTCTTGACATAGACACGCCACCACTTGCGGTCATGATAAATATTATAGAACCGGTCATCTTCGGCATTGGCAATAAATACGGTTTCCGGGGCATCTTCACTTTTTTGCTGAATTTGCCCTTTGGCATCAATCCATTGATAATCCAGATCCAGCTCTTCATTATATTCTCCCAGATAATACTTCATCTGGGCATTCGCGCTATTTTGTTCTTCTAGCCATAATTTGCTATTTTCTTCTAAAATATCATCAAACAATTCATGCATATCATAGCCAACAACACCAATCAAAATCACCAGACTCAGTAATCCGGTCAGAATACTGCTGATCAACGTACTACTCATCAGTCGGTTTTGTAGTGACACAATTTTGCCTGAATAAGATGGTGAGGTCTTTGGCTTTGACATAAGGTGATACTGCTTTAATACGCTAGAAATTTAATTTGTCGGGTTAATTGGATACGGTATTGGTCATTTAGCTCAATGTTATGCCTGTGCAGCCAGTGTATAGCCCTGCCTACGAATAGTACGGATAAAATCATTACCGATTTTTTTCCTTAGATTATAGACATAAACTTCAATGGCATTACTTTCAATTTCTTCACCCCAACCGTAAAGCTCATCTTCCAGTTGTTCTTTCGAAACGATATGTTCGGGATGACGTAATAATTTATACAACACCACATATTCACGGGCAGTCAGGTTAATCAGTTGATCATTTTGTTTCACTGTTTTGGCAACAGGATCAAGGACAATATTTCCGAAGCTCAATTGTGGTTGCGCCTGTGCATTCTGCTTTCGAATCGCCGCACGAATCCGTGCCGATAACTCCTCCAGATCAAAAGGTTTGACCAGATAATCATCTGCACCTAAATCCAGTCCTTCAACACGGTCCTTAATGCTATCGCGGGCTGTGATCATTAAGACCGGAATACCATTATTCTTTTGCCTAATCGCCGTTAAAATCTGATCCCCTGATAATTCCGGCAAACCACGATCCAGCAAAATACATGCATATTCATGACTTTGTAGTGCAGCCTCGGCATAAGACCCTTTTTTCACCCAGTCCACCACATAACCGTCCATTTCCAGCCATGCCTGAATGGTATCGCCCAATGAGGTATCGTCCTCTGCCAATAAAATACGCATAACCGTTTTCCCATACAAAAATACGCAGTTCATCAACTGCGTATCTAATCAATCTATTCTTGGTCAAGTTCATCTAACCAGATTAAAAACGAACTTCGTCAACATCGACTTCAACACGTTTGGTTGGTTTATAGTCTATATCGATTTCACCCAAGAGTGTAACCGTTTGCGTTGGAGAAAGTGCACGGCCACCCCACAATTCATCATCAATCTCGACTTTGATGGTGCCAGTGCTGTCACGGAATTCATATTTTTCATCACCAAGACTTTTCACCACTTGGCCTTTCAATAATACTTTGCTGTCATCTTTGAGTTGATGTGCCTGTTTTACACTGGTGACTGTGGTTGGTGTTAATGCCTGTTGATTTACAGGTGCAGCAGAAACTGTCGCTGTGCCCATCATCAATGCACTTGCGGTAAATAGCGGTAATAACATGTTTTTCATGATTTATCTCCTTCAAGATATTTTTCATCGTTGTTCAATGATGAGCATTAAAACACGTCAAGCTGAAGTGAAACTGAAGAACATGGCAAAGGAATTTATTGTTTTAAGCCAAAATTTTCCGCCCTATACGAGATAAGAGATTTTACATCTTCTACTCACCTGCCAGCGTTTGTATTTTTCTCTCCGGATGCATCTCTGTTTCAATCACCTTGCTTTTTTGTTCTACATATTTTGCCGGAAAATGTTGATTCACCCACTGTGTCAAAGCCTGAGCTACAGCCGCCGGCAAGGCAATGCCAAGCGGATTGTCTTCTTGGAGTTGGTCTGATGAAACCACACGTGTACCCATCACATAATCAAACCAAGGCTTGGTCACACACCAATTGGCGTCCTGATTGGCATTCATTTGATGATCATAATGCCAAGGTATTTTACGTTTTGCCCAATCCGGTTCTAAATGCGCACGACGATGGATAGAGTAATAATTAAATGCACTATACCATGCCGCAGCCACCATGCCTTTGGAAACAGGATAGAAAACCACAGTAGCAGCAACCGCCACTACCGCAAGTGACCCAACTTCATTACGGGTACGCCAGTTAGAAAATCCCTGTACATAGCCATCGTCGGCAAAGTGCTGCTTGCGTACTTCACGGTGATGCTCCCAATGCGACTTCATGCTGCGTGGCACCGGACTATAACGTGGCTGCCCGGGTCGGTGCGTACCATGTAAAATATATTTATGAGCAACCCACTCAAATGCATTGGCAACCGCCAATCCAACAATAAAACCCTTAATCATGACATCGTCCCTTCTATGTCCATACTATTGAATATAGACTGTGTTTTGTGATAAATATTGACTTGAAACACATCATTCATTGACAAAACACGACAAGGGCAATGCAAGGAATGCAAGCTACAACCCAACCTCCCGGTTCTGTATATGGTGGTTTGAGCGATTTGCTCCGAACTTTTTGCCAAGCAAGGCAAATTGTGATGCCGGAAAAACTGCAACAAATCCAAAATCTGGAACGTTTTGATTACAGTTTGTGGCGGGAAATACTGACAGAAATCGATAACCAATTACAGCAACCGGCTTTAGGTCTGGAAATTGCTCACTATGTACAACTCAAACATTTGGGGGTACTGGGTTATCTGGCACAATCCTGCGTAAATCTGGGCGAGGCCCTACAACGCTATCACGATTTCCATCGGCTGGTGTATGACGGTAGCCCGCTGATTATTCAAGCCGAATCCAATTACCTCAGCATACGCTGGGATGTGCCCGAAATCTTCACAACACAAATTACCAATGAAATTGCTATCGCCCTGATGAATCAATTTCTTTTACACTTCTTACATATTGATGATATCGAACTCAGTGAAGTCAGCTTTGTGCATGCCGCACCCAAAAATGCCCATTACTATGCCCAATATTTCCGCTGTCAGGTGAAGTTTTCTCAACCTTTTGCCCAGATTAAAGTGCCGATCAGCTTACTTGGCAAACCAATCCGCCATGCCGATCAAACCTTACAGGAATTACTGACCCATCAAGCTCAAGCATTACTGGCAAAACTACCCAACTCATCAGAACTGGATGAACGATTACAACAAGCAATCTTAAAAGGCTTGCAAAAACATCACTGTCAAATCGAAGACATCGCCACGCAACTCAATATGTCTATCCGTAAGTTGCAACGGCATCTACAACTGCAAAATACCACATTCCAACAGCGTGTTCAGGCATTACGTTTGATGCTTGCCCAGCAATATTTAAAAGACCAGCACCTTAGCCTGCTGGATATTGCGCTATTGTTAGGATATTCCGAACAAAGTGCCTTTCAACGTGCATTTAAACACTGGACCGGTCAAACACCACAAAACTGGCGATCTGAACATTGCCAATAATGCGTCACAGCTTGAATCATATTTTTATATGAAAATAAATTGAAGTTGAAAATAGCCTATGAAAAAAGATGCTGAAAAGAAAAAGCCCCAACATCCTGTCGGGGCTTTTTCAAATACGGTTTTGTATCACGTCCTGTAATACCTGTGTATCCTTACACAATCAAGAAACGTCCTGTTTCGTAATAAACATATCTTAGTAAAAGCTAAGCACATTGATAAGAGGATAATACCATCAGTCTATGTAAGCCAAAACGTACAACACTGCATAAATATCGATCCATAGATCAATTCGCTTGTTCTCGTTCACTGTTTACAGAGCAGGTCTTTATTTTTCCCTTATCATCCATCAATCTTGCTGTTAGTACACAACAATCTAATCCGCTTTTAATTCCAGATGATGATTATGCAAAATAAAAACACTACGCTTCCTATTATCGTGATTGGTGCGGGTATTGCCGGACTCGCTTGTGCCAGAACCTTACACAAGCAGGTAAACAGGTATTGGTTGTCGAAGCGAATACCCGGATTGGCGGACGTATTCATTCGCTTTGTCAGGATGAGGATACTTTTGATTTAGGTGCTTCATGGATTCATGGCATTCATAACAATCCTATTTGGGATATTGCCACCCAACATAACATTTCAACGACTGTTTTTAATTATGATGCTGCAAATTTTTATCATGAAAATGGCAAGCCTTTTTCCGCACAGGAAACCCAGACATTTACCGCTGCAATACAATCGATTGAACAACAGCTTAGACAACTTCCATACAATGATCAGAACACTGCACGAGATGCGATTCTTTATATTTTAGATGATTTTGATCCTGATCAATCTAATTTTAATACATCACAATTAAAAAGCTTATTACTTGCTTATTTTGAACATTTTGCCAATGATCCTTTTGCAACATCACTGGCCAACCTTTCTGCACAATATGAGGGATATTTCTCTGGTGATGAGGTGATCTTTCCGCAAGGTTATCAGCAAATCATTGAGGTCTTAAATCAGAATATTCAGATTCAAACCCAAACCAATATCCAGTCCATCACATTAAACAGCGACCATATTCAACTGCTAGATCAAAACGGACAAAAACATTATGCCAGTAAAGTGATCGTGACCGTGCCTTTGGGCGTTTTAAAACATCAGCAGGTTCGCTTTATTCCACCTTTGCCGGAAAATATACACCAGGCTATCGACAATATTGGCTTTGGTTCATTTAATAAAGTTTTTCTACAATTCGATAAAAGTTTGGCGTTTAGACAAAAGCAATCCCATCACAGTGATTTTTATTTATACTAGAATAAATGGTTTAATCTTCTAGATTTATCGGTAATTTATCAAAAACCGACCTATCTCATGCTATTGGGTGGAGCGCCTTCAGAATATATTGACCATGCCACGGATTCGGACGTCTGGCATTTAATCTATGATAGTTTAAATGCCAATTTTACCGATATTCTAACCCAGCCCAAACATATTCTGGTCACGCGCTGGGGAGCAGATCCTTTTAGCCGGGGTTCATTTAGCTTTCCACAACCGCATCATCAGGTCAAATGGGTACAGGCATTACAACAGTTGATTGACCACCGCTTAGGTTTTGCAGGCGAGCACTGTAATGCACAATATGCCGGTACAGTACATGGCGCCTATTTAAGCGGAATAGAGGCAGCACAAAACATTTTGGCATCTCTAGATTAAACAGCATCAATGCCCAGCTATAAAGCGCTTCGCTGACAGCCCCTATTTGAATAAAATGTAATTTTGCATAGAAACTACTTATATTTTTTTAATAAGAGCAAAAAATCTTCTAGCTCTTTTTCATCATAATCTTCTGGCAAGACATGATTTTTTAAATGTTCCTCCAGTAACTCATTCATTAAGCCCTGTACAGCCCCCCGAATGGCAGCCATTTGCTGTAATACATCGATACACTCAGCTTCACCGTCCAAAACAGTTTTATACATGGCATTCATCTGCCCTTGCATACGACTGATACGGTTTAAAACTTTTCTATTTTTTTGTAAGTGACTCATTGAATTATTTCCAGCAAAGTAAATATACTATATAGAGTATTTTAACATTGTAGTATGCAAATGAATACATCATTAAAACAGCAACATTCACATCATTTCGATGAAGGTAATCCTTTAGCCCAGAAAAAGATTCTGCTGGCAACCCTGTTAACAGCCACCATGATGATTGCTGAAATTTCAGGCGGATTAATCTTTAATTCCATGGCGTTACTTGCCGATGGCTGGCATATGAGTTCGCATATGCTGGCTTTGGGTCTGGCCTATATAGCCTATAGAGCTGCACGCCACTACCGTAATGATCAAAGATTCTGTTTTGGTACATGGAAAATTGAAATACTGGCTGGCTATAGCAGTGCCATTTTATTAATGATGGTTGCGGTGATGATGGGTTACAGTGCCATTGAAAGATTATTTCATCCCGTAGAAATCCATTATAACAAAGCTATTTTCATTGCAATCATTGGTTTGGTGGTAAATTTAATTTGTGCATGGTTATTACATGACGATCACCCTGACCATTCTCATCATGATCATATACATCACAGCCATGCCCAGCATGAGCATCACCATCATCAGGATCTAAATCAAAAAGCTGCTTTTCTACATGTCATTGCCGATGCCACGACGTCGGTTCTTGCAATCATCGCTTTATTTGCTGCCAAATACTTTGGCTGGAATTTTTTGGATGCAGTACTAGGCATTGTCGGTGCCCTACTGGTTTCAAAATGGGCTTGTGGTCTCATCATTCAAACCGGGAAAACACTCTTGGATGCAGAAATGACAGAGCCTGTAGTTGATGAAATACGGGAAGTTATCGCAGATCTGGACCGATCCATCGATATCGTTGATTTACATGTCTGGAAAGTGGGTAGAGGGAAATTTTCATGTATTCTGGCCTTGCAGACAAGCAATACCCGATTAACACCGCTTGTTGTAAAGCAGGCATTGTCGATACATGACGAAATTGTACATGCCAGTATAGAAATCAATCCTGTTTAACCCAATATAAATAACAAAAAGCCCCAACTTCCTGTCGGGGCTTTCTGAAATTCTACTTGCAATATAACGTCCTGTCATACCTGTACGTCCATGTACAGCGTGTATCCTTACACTGAGCTCGAAACGTCCTGTTTCGTTATATGCTTATAATATGCAAAGATAAGTGACTCGATAAGTGGCAAAAGACGCAAGTATTTGTAAGCCAAAGCTTACACGAATGTATTAATTTTCGGCATCCATCGCAACTTTATGCGCCCAGATTGAGAGTGTGTCTAAAACTGGTTTAAAGGATTCACCAAATTCAGTTAATTGATAAACCACCCTGATCGGAGCTTTTTCTCCATATACTGTACGTGAAATAAAACCACTCGTTTCCAGTTGCTTAAGCTGTAAGCTTAACGTCATTTCAGTAATCTCTGGCATATCATGTCTTAATTCACTAAAGCGCTTTTTGCCGTCTTTGAGATAATACAGAATAACACCTTTCCATTTTCCACCAATAAGATCCATGGCCATACTAATTGGACAAGGATATGTCTTGCCATTAACAGTAACACTACACTCATTTTCTCTATAGGCCATCCTATATCGCCTCCGCTATCAAGTTTGATAGTTATTGTACCTGATCATATTTTGAATAAAATAATTATAGTGACTATCTTTTTGATAGCTTAATTTTATCATTCTCTTATCAGGTGAATACACGATGACACTTATGATCCTCTCTCATCCCAATTTCGAGCAATCAATCGCCAATAAAACCATTGTCACTGAATTAATAAAACAACAACATGACCTTGAGGTACGTCATATTTATGAGCTATATCCTGATTATCAAATTGATATTGCAGCAGAACAGGCAGCTTTGCTCAGACATGATTTAATTATTCTGCAATACCCAATGTACTGGTTTAATATGCCTGCAATCCTCAAAATATGGTTTGATCAGGTTTTTAGCTATCAGTTTGCCTATGGTTCAAAGGGAGATAAGCTTAAACACAAAAAACTCTTAGCAAGTTTAACCGTGGGACAACCTGAACAAAATTTCATTGTCGATCAAAAGAATCATTTAATGCAGAGTTTTTTAAAGGCAGTACAAGCATCTGCTCAATATGCACAAATGGATTATGTTGATCCTGTTTTTTTATATGATATTTCGACAGCTATAGGTCATTCAGAAATACAGATCCAAGCAAAAGCCAAGGCACATAGCCAACACTTAAACACCTTGATCAATACTTTACATCAATCAAAAAAATAGAGCCTTATTCAACATAAAAAAAGAGCCCCGAAGGACTCTTTTTAACATCAATCAATTACAGCTTAAAACTGTTCTTCATTAAATGCTTGGCTAAGTGCCTGATCAACTTCGCTAAAATCATTTACTAATTCTTGCTCAGCAGCTTCTGCTTCCTGACGACGACGTTCCAAATGATACGCCAGACCAGTACCCGCAGGAATCAAACGACCCACAACCACGTTTTCTTTTAGACCACGTAGATCATCTTCTTTACCTGTTACAGCCGCTTCAGTTAACACACGTGTGGTTTCCTGGAACGATGCAGCAGAGATGAACGAGTCGGTAGACAATGAGGCTTTGGTAATACCCATCAATTGACGTTCAAATTTCGCAGGGAATTTGTTTTGCGCCAATACTGCCTGATTTTCCTGAACCACACGGATGTAATCCACTTGCTCACCTTTGATAAAGCTAGAATCACCACCGTCGGTAATTTCAACTTTACGCAACATCTGACGAACAATCACTTCGATGTGTTTATCGTTGATTTTTACCCCTTGTAGGCGGTAAACGTCCTGAACTTCATTCACGATATAGTTGGTTAATGCCACTTCGCCTTTTAAGCGCAGGATATCATGCGGGTTTTGTGGACCATCGGCAACCACTTCACCACGCTCAACATGTTCACCTTCAAACATGTTGATTTGACGCCATTTTGGAATCAACTCTTCGTAAATTTCAGAACCATCATCAGGTGTAATCACCAAACGGTTTTTACCTTTAGTTTCCTTACCAAAACTGACCACACCTGACACTTCTGCCAGAATTGCGTATTCTTTTGGCTTACGTGCTTCGAACAAGTCGGCAACACGTGGTAAACCACCGGTAATATCACGGGTACGTGACGATTCTTGTGGTACACGACCAATCACGTCACCGACACCAATGGTTTCACCATCACGCACAGTCACAATGGTATTTTGTGGCAGGAAGTAGAACTGTTCACTACCATCGGCCATGTCCAATACCACAGCTGGACGTAGATCCTTACCAGAAGCAGGACGTGACGTCACCGGTAAAATTTCAACAGTGGTCATCCCTGTTGCATCATCAGTTTTTGATGTTGCAGTTACGCCATCAGCAATTTGTGAGAAGCGTGCTTTACCAGCAACTTCTGTTACCAATGGATGTGTATGCGGATCCCATGTTGCAACGATACCACCGCCTTCTACTGGTTCACCATCCTTAATCAGAATGGAGGCACCATAAGGAACTTTATAGCGTTCACGTTCACGGCCTAGATCATCAGCAATACCGATTTCACCAGAACGGGATGTGGTCACCAAGTGCCCCTTGGTATGTTGTACTGTTTTGATATTGTGGAAACGTACAATACCTTTGTTACGTACTTGAATGCTGTTGGCAGCAGATGTTCGGCTTGCAGCACCACCCACGTGGAAAGTACGCATGGTTAACTGTGTACCCGGCTCACCAATGGATTGTGCCGCCATAACACCAACGGATTCACCTGGATTCACCAAGTGACCACGCGCCAGATCACGACCATAACATTTCGCACAAACACCAAATGTTGATTCACAGTTCACAACTGAACGAACCTTGATTTCGTCGACACCCGCTTCTTCGATTTGTGCAGCAAGGCGTTCATCGATAAATGTATTACGTGGGAAGATCACTTCATCAGTACCCAAACGTTTTACATCTTCAGCAATCACACGACCCAGTACACGATCTTTCAACGGTTCGATAACATCGCCACCTTGAATTAATGGTGTCATTACCAAACCATCGAGTGTGCCACAATCCGGTTCGGTAATCACCAAATCCTGTGCCACATCAACCAGACGACGAGTCAGATAACCTGAGTTCGCAGTTTTTAATGCTGTATCGGCCAAACCTTTACGTGCACCGTGTGTTGAGATGAAGTACTGAAGTACAGTCAAACCTTCACGGAAGTTGGCTTTAATTGGTGTTTCAATGATCGAACCATCCGGTTTTGCCATCAAACCACGCATACCGGCAAGCTGACGAATCTGTGCCGCACTACCACGGGCACCAGAGTCAGACATCATATAGATGCTGTTGAAGGATTTTTGTTTCTCATCTTCACCCTGTTTGTTTTTAACAGTGGTAAAAGACAAGTTATCCATCATCGCTTTGGCAACTTGGTCGTTGGTACGAGCCCAAATATCGACCACTTTGTTATAACGTTCACCTGCGGTCACGAAACCTTGCTCAAACTGATGTTCGATTTCACGAACTTCTGCTTCTGCCTTGTTGATGATTTCTTCTTTGGTTGGTGGAATCAACATGTCTTCCATACCCACCGAAACACCCGAACGGGTTGCTTGACGGAAACCAAGATACATCAACTGATCGGCAAAGATAACAGTATCTTTTAGACCCAGTTTACGATAACAAGTGTTGATCAATTTTGAGATGTTCTTTTTGGTCATCTCAAGGTTAATTGATTCAAAACTTAAACCTGCTGGTACAACTTCCCAAAGCAAACAGCGACCTGGTGTAGTATCCACGATCAATGTTTCTTTAATGCGTTCGCCATCTTCACTGATTACAGTCTGGTGTACACGCACTTTTACACGCGCATGCATATTCACTTGGCCAGTTGCCAAAGCACGGTTGACTTCGTGCGTATCAGCAAACACCATGCCCTCACCTTTGGCATTGATTGCATCACGTGTGATGTAATAAAGGCCTAAGACCACGTCCTGAGAAGGAACGATAATCGGTTCACCATTGGCAGGTGACAGGATGTTGTTGGTTGACATCATTAAGGCACGTGCTTCAAGCTGTGCTTCAAGCGTTAACGGTACGTGTACCGCCATCTGGTCACCATCGAAGTCGGCGTTAAACGCAGCACAGACCAATGGATGCAAACGGATTGCCTTACCTTCAATCAACACAGGTTCAAATGCTTGCAGACCCAAACGGTGAAGTGTTGGTGCACGGTTTAACATCACTGGATGTTGACGAATCACATTGGCCAAAACGTCCCAGACTTCTGGCGTTTCCCGCTCAACCATTTTTTTGGCAGCTTTAATCGTCGTTGCCTGACCAGATGCCTGTAATTTGGCAAAGATAAATGGTTTGAATAATTCAAGCGCCATTTTCTTCGGTAAACCACATTGATGTAAACGCAGTGTAGGACCAACAGTAATCACCGAACGACCTGAATAATCCACACGTTTACCCAGCAAGTTCTGACGGAACCGACCTTGTTTACCTTTGATCATATCGGCCAAAGATTTCAATGGACGTTTGTTTGAACCGGTAATGGCACGACCACGACGACCGTTGTCCAGCAAGGCATCCACAGATTCTTGTAACATACGTTTTTCGTTGCGTACGATAATATCGGGTGCAGCAAGGTCTAAAAGACGTTTTAAACGGTTGTTACGGTTGATCACACGACGATACAAATCGTTTAGATCAGATGTTGCAAAACGGCCACCTTCAAGCGGTACCAATGGACGTAAATCTGGTGGAAGTACCGGCAGTACATTCATCACCATCCATTCTGGCTTGTTGTTTGAGTCTTTAAACGCTTCCATTAATTTCAAGCGTTTAGATGCTTTTTTCAACTTAGTTTCAGAGGTTGTTTGTGGAATTTCTTCACGTAAACGGGAAACTTCTGCTTCCAAGTCGATGTCTTTTAACAAGTCCTGAACGGCTTCTGCACCCATTTTTGCGGCAAATTCATCGCCGTATTCTTCTAGTGCATTGAAGTATTCTTCATCGGTTAAAAGCTGATATTTTTCCAGCGTCGTCATGCCCGGATCGGTCACAACATAAGATTCAAAATACAATACGCGTTCAATATCACGTAATGTCATATCAAGCAATAAACCAATACGGGACGGTAACGATTTCAAGAACCAGATATGTGCAACGGGTGAAGCAAGGTCAATATGCCCCATACGTTCACGACGTACTTTCGCAGTTGTGACCTCAACGCCACATTTTTCACAAATGACGCCTTTGTACTTCATACGCTTGTATTTACCACACAAGCATTCGTAATCTTTGACTGGCCCAAAAATTTTGGCACAGAATAAACCGTCACGTTCCGGTTTAAAGGTACGATAGTTAATCGTTTCAGGTTTTTTTACTTCGCCATGAGACCAGGATTTAATTACTTCTGGTGATGCTAAGCCAATACGGATACGATCGAACTCAAGTGGTGTATGACCATCAGAGTCCGTTTTTTTACGCATGATATCGAGCAAGTCTTTCAATTTTTTTCTCCGTGTGCCGAGAAGCTTTTAGGTTCCCGGCTGGGTCAAAACTGGTTATATCTGAAATAGTAATTGTGTTAGCCCGTAAGCTTATTCACCATTTTTCAGTTCAATGTTGATACCTAAAGAACGGATCTCTTTGGTCAATACGTTAAACGATTCTGGCATGCCAGGATCCATATAGTGATTACCATCTACGATATTCTTATAGATACGGGTACGACCTTCAACATCATCCGATTTCACGGTGAGCATTTCTTGTAGCGTGTAGGCTGCACCATAAGCTTCAAGTGCCCAGACCTCCATCTCACCGAAACGCTGACCACCGAATTGAGCTTTACCACCCAATGGTTGTTGTGTGACCAGAGAGTATGAACCGGTAGAACGCGCATGCATCTTATCATCAACCAAGTGGTTGAGTTTCAGCATGTACATATAACCTACAGTGACAGGACGGTCAAACTTCTCACCAGTACGTCCGTCAAACAAAGTTTGCTGACCCGTACGTGGCAACTCGGCAAGTTCAAGTAACTCTTTGATCTGTGACTCTTCTGCACCATCAAATACTGGGGTTGCCAATGGCACACCACCACGCAAGTTACCCGCAAGCTTCAGAACTTCTTCATCAGATAAACTGTTCAGTTCCTCTTGCTCACCACCTACTTTGTTGTAGATTTTGTCCATGAAGTCACGCAGTTCGGCAATGGTACGTTGTTGTTGCAGCATCTTATCGATCTGCTCACCCAAACCTTTTGCTGCCAAACCTAAATGCGTTTCAAGAATCTGTCCTACGTTCATACGTGATGGTACACCCAGTGGGTTCAACACCACGTCAACCGGCACACCATTGGCATCATGTGGCATATCTTCTACAGGAAGGATGTTGGAGACAACACCTTTGTTCCCGTGACGACCTGCCATTTTATCACCCGGCTGGATACGACGTTTAACTGCCAGATAAACTTTCACAACTTTCAATACGCCATGTGTCAATTCATCGCCAGTTGAAAGTTTGCGTTTTTTCTCGGCAAATTTCTCGTCGATTTCCTGACTTTTCTCTTGCAAGAACACCAGAATCTGCGACAAACGTTCAGCGATAGCTTCATCACTTGGCTGAATTTCTTTCAGGTCAACAAAGTCTAGACCAGCAAGGAAATCCGCAGTTAATTTATCGCCACGTTTTGTGGTACCGCCACCATTAGAGGTTTGACCTGTCAATAAACGGATCATACGTTCACGAGACGCTTCTTCAAAGATTTTGAATTCTTCTTTCAAATCTTTACGATAAGCATCAAGCTGCGCTTTTTCAATCGCTAGAGCACGCTCATCTTTTTCCACGCCATCACGGGTAAACACCTGAACGTCAATCACTGTCCCTTTGGTACCTGATGGTACACGTAAAGAGGAGTCTTTCACGTCTGCTGCTTTTTCACCAAAAATAGCACGTAACAGTTTTTCTTCAGGGGTCAGTTGGGTTTCACCTTTTGGTGTCACTTTACCCACCAAAATATCGCCAGCAGTTACTTCTGCACCGATATACACGATACCGGATTCATCAAGTTTTGATAATGCTGCTTCGCCCACATTCGGGATATCGGCAGTAATCTCTTCCTGACCCAGTTTGGTATCACGCGCAACACATGACAATTCCTGAATATGAATTGAGGTTAAGCGATCTTCCTGAAGGACACGTTCGGATAAAAGAATCGAATCTTCGTAGTTAAAACCGTTCCAGGTCATAAATGCAACACGCATGTTTTGACCCAGTGCCAATTCACCCATATCTGTTGATGGACCATCGGCAAGAATATCACCACACGCAACCACATCACCCTGATTAACGATAATGTTCTGGTTAATACAGGTATTCTGGTTAGAACGGGTGTATTTGATCAGGTTATAGATATCTACACCTGCTTCACCAGCAATCATTTCGTCTTCGTTGACACGAATCACGATACGGGAAGCATCCACATAGTCAATGCGACCACCACGACCCGCAACCACACACACACCAGAGTCACGTGCCACGTGACGTTCCATACCTGTTCCGACCAATGGTTTGTCAGCACGTAAAGTTGGTACAGCCTGACGTTGCATGTTGGAACCCATCAAGGCACGGTTCGCATCATCGTGTTCAAGGAACGGAATCAGCGATGCTGCAACAGAAACCACTTGTTGTGGTGAAACATCCATATGCGTCACTTTTTCCGGTGGCATACGTACAAATTCACCCTGATGACGGACGGAAACCACTTCTTCAGTTAAGTTACCTTCGCTATCTACAGCAGAGTCGGCCTGTGCAATCACAGTACCCACTTCTTCAATCGCAGACAGATATTCGATGTCATCAGTTACACGGCCATCAACCACACGACGATACGGTGTTTCCAAGAAACCAAAGTTATTGGTTTTGGCATACACAGAAAGCGAGTTGATCAAACCAATGTTTGGACCTTCCGGTGTTTCAATTGGACAAACACGGCCATAATGGGTTTGATGTACGTCACGCACCTCAAAGCCGGCACGTTCACGTGTCAAACCACCTGGCCCCAATGCAGATACACGACGTTTATGCGTGATTTCAGACAACGGGTTGTTCTGATCCATAAACTGTGACAACTGGCTAGAACCAAAGAATTCTTTGATTGCCGCTGCAACAGGTTTGGCATTGATCAGATCTTGTGGAGAAAGATTATCTGTTTCTGCCTGACTTAAACGCTCTTTTACAGCACGTTCTACACGAACCAAGCCCACACGGAATTGGTTTTCGGTCATTTCACCAACAGAACGGACACGACGGTTACCCAAGTGATCGATATCGTCGACTTCACCTTTACCGTTACGAATTTCAACTAAAGTACGCAGTACATCAATGATGTCGTCATTGGACAGAATACCTTCAACCTGACGTGTCTTATGATCCGTACCAACTTCATACGGACGACCCAGACGACGGTTGAATTTCATACGACCGACAGGAGACAAGTCATAACGTTCTGGACTAAAGAACAGGTTGTTAAACAGGTTCTCGGCAGCATCTTTGGTTGGCGGCTCACCTGGACGCATCACTTTATAGATTTCAACCAGTGCATCATCACGATCACGAGTTACATCTGCACGAACGGTATCGGCAACATACGAGCCACGGTCGATGTCATTGGTGAACAGAATATTAAACTGTTTAATGCCGGATTCAGCAATTTTCACCAAAATATCATGCGAAACTACCGTGTTGGCAGGTAGAATTTCACCGTCTTTTAAGCTGATATCTTCTGCGGTAATACGTTCATATAAATATTCGTCAGGTACAGGCAGCTTGCTTAAATTTGCAGCTTCCATTTGACGTACGTGACGCGCATTGATACGTTTACCTTGCTCTACGATAACTTTACCTGCACCATCGGTAATATCGAATTGCGCCATTTCGCCACGCAGACGCTCTGGAATCAAATCGATCTGATAAGTACCCATATCAATGTAGACAGGGACTTTTTCATAGAACAAATCTAAAATTTGTACGGTGCTATAGTTCAATGCACGTAAAATAACAGATGCCAATAATTTACGACGACGGTCGATACGGACATAGACCAAATCTTTCGCATCAAATTCAAAATCCAACCATGAACCACGGTAAGGAATGATACGTGCCGAATACAGCACTTTACCGCTAGAATGCGTTTTACCTTTATCATGATCGAAGAATACACCAGGTGAACGGTGTAATTGCGACACAATTACCCGCTCTGTACCATTGATCACGAACGTACCGTTATCTGTCATCAGAGGCATTTCGCCCATATAGACTTCTTGTTCACGTACGTCTTTGATAGCCTTGGTGTCGCGATCACGTAAAATCAGACGAATTTTGACACGCATTGGCGCAGCATAAGTTGAACCACGCAAAATACATTCGCGCACATCAAATTCAGGCTTGCCAAGGGTATACTCAACAAACTCTAAAGCCGCATTACCAGAATAGCTTTCAATTGGAAAAACCGAACGGAATGCTGATTGTAAACCTAAATCTTCCCGGTTTTTTGGAGATTTGCCATCTTGCAAAAATGCTCGATACGAGTCCACCTGAATGGCGAGCAAGTATGGAACATCCATAATAGTGGGCAATTTACCAAAATTTTTGCGGATCCGTTTTTTTTCGGTATAAGAGTATGCCATTTGGATTCCTCGGACAGTAATCTAAGGCCGCCTGCAGAACGACGCTTAGCAAAAGTTATCGTATGGTCGATAATGACCGTCGCTTTTTTCAAAGCTGCAAAGACTAAAAGCAACAATAAAATGTTTAGCAATATTTTTTTACAAGAAAGTTGATAAGAAATTTCCTACAAAAACATTGCTAAACATTCATTTGCACGTCTTCTTGTCGCAGCGCTCAATCTTCGCCAAAAAGCGAGCCGATTATTGTAACGCAAAAAGGCTGATGACCCAAGGGCCACCAGCCATTTTTGGAGCCGATTATTAAAAACCGACTCCCGAATGAATTACTTAAGTGTAACTGTAGCACCAGCTGCTTCAAGTTTTTTCTTAAGTTCTTCACCATCTTCTTTGCTCACGCCTTCTTTCAGAACTTGTGGAGCACCTTCAACTAAATCTTTCGCTTCTTTCAAGCCAAGACCAGTTGCTTCACGAACTGCTTTAATTACAGCAACTTTGTTCGCACCAAAGCTTGTCAATTCAACATTGAATTCTGTTTGCTCTTCAGCGGCAGCTGCGGCAGCAGGACCAGCAGCAACTGCAACAGCAGCAGCAGATACATTGAATTTTTCTTCGAATGCAGAAATTAATTCAACAAGTTCAAGAACAGTTTTTTCAGCAACTGCGTTTAAGATTTCTTCGTTAGTTAAAGCCATGAGAATAACTCCAAATGGATATTGAATGGTGTGTGAATGATGTATTTAAGCTCAAGCAGCTTCTTGCTCGTTTTTCTCTTTGAGTGCTGTAACCAGACGACCCAATTTCGAAATAGGCGCTTGAAGAACACTGGCAAGCATGGTAAGTGCTTTCTCTTGGTTTGGAAGATTAGCAATAACGCTGACTTCTTCACCTTGATACACTTTGCCATCAAATGCGGCAGCTTTTAATTCAAATGCTTTGTTTGTTTTTGCAAAATCTTCAAACAAGCGTGCAGCTGCACCCATGTCATCTTCAGACGTTGAAAAACCGAGAATTGTTGGACCAGTCAAGATATCGTTCAAGATGTCAAACTGAGTACCTTCAAGTGCACGTTTTGCCAAAGTGTTACGAACGATACGTAAGTACACATTATTTTGACGCGCTTGCACACGAAGTTGAGTCAATTGTTCAACAGTTAAACCTTGATAGTCGGCAACAACAGTAGAGAAAGCTTTGCTTGCAGTTTCGCTTACTGCCGCAACGATTTCTTTTTTGTCCTCTAAACGTAGAGCCACTGTAAAACCTCCTAAGGTGATTTATGTACCGTTGTCGATACACTCCCAATTCGTAAGCCTTTCGACTTACACGCGGAGGAGGAACACATCACACCACCGCGTCTACGCAGGCTGATTCTTACAAATCTTTTAAGACAGAGGATCGGAATCCCCTTTCGCCTGAGGTCTTTGACGCTGATAAATTTTCATTTACCAATTCAAAGTAGGGGTTTATTGCATAAACCCTTTTTCGATCTAGCAAAAAAACCAATTCAGGGCGTATACCATACGCCCCTACTCATAAACTTAATTAGATACGTTGCTCACATCAACAGCAAGACCAGGACCCATTGTTGAGCTCAAAGTGATCTTCTTGATATAAACACCTTTAGATGTAGCTGGTTTTAATCTTTTCAAATCAGCAACTAAAGTTTCAACGTTTTGACGAACCGCAGCCGCATCAAAACCAATCTGACCAATCGCAGCATGGATAATACCAGCTTTGTCTACACGGTAACGTGCTTGACCAGCTTTGGCATTTTTAACCGCAGTTGCAACATCAGGCGTCACTGTACCAACTTTCGGGTTTGGCATTAAACCACGAGGACCCAAAATTGTACCCAGCTTACCCACAACACGCATTGCATCCGGTGCAGCAATCACAACGTCGAAATCAAGATTACCTTGTTGAATAGATTCAGCAAGATCGTCAAAACCAACGATATCTGCGCCTTCAGCTTTTGCAGCTTCAGCAGCAGCGCCTTGAGCAAATACTGCAACACGTACAGTTTTACCTGTACCCGCTGGCAATGTGGTTGCACCACGAACTACTTGATCAGATTTACGCGGATCAACACCTAGGTTGATTGCGATATCTAAAGATTCTTTAAACTTCACAGCTGGAAGACTGTTCAGAACTTGAACTGCTTCATCCAAAGTGTAAACTTTGTTTGCTTCAACAGCAGCAGCAATGGCTTTTTGACGTTTCGTTAACTTTGCCATGTCTTATAGCTCCACTTCCAAGCCCATAGAACGTGCA
Organism: Acinetobacter puyangensis; assembly: GCF_900096995.1. Lineage (GTDB taxonomy): Bacteria > Pseudomonadota > Gammaproteobacteria > Pseudomonadales > Moraxellaceae > Acinetobacter > Acinetobacter puyangensis. The sequence continues at coordinate 1,835 of NZ_OANT01000001.1, read as the reverse complement.
GAACCAGCAATGGTACGCACACGCGCATCTAAATCAGCACCAGTTAAATCTGGTTCTTTAGTAGTTGCGATTTCTTCCAATTGAGCACGAGTCAACTTACCAACTTTAGTTTTGTTTGGTACAGCAGAGCCTTTTTGGATACCCGCAGCTTTCTTAAGTAAAATAGCAGCAGGTGGAGTTTTCATGATAAATGTAAACGATTTATCGTTATACACAGTGATCACGACTGGAATTGGTAAACCAACTTCAAGCTTTTGTGTTGCAGCATTGAATTCTTTACAGAACGCCATGATGTTCACACCACGTTGACCCAATGCAGGACCAATTGGTGGAGATGGATTCGCTTTACCAGCTGGAACTTGCAGCTTGATATAGCCGTCAATCTTCTTCGCCATTTTAATTACCTCTGGGTACAAACGCCGTGAGGCTCCCCAATATTTCTATACATTCAATTTGCATCAAATGTAAAAAACACATAAACCCGAACATATTCCAGAAGAATTAGTCGGGCAACGATTTGCAGATTAAAAATTAGTACGCTTTTTCAACCTGACGGAATTCGAGTTCAACTTGCGTTGGGCGATTAAATACATTAATCGTTAATGTCAAACGAGATTTTTCGTATTGGACTTCTTCCACCACACCTTTAAAGTCGGTAAATGGACCATCAACAACCAATAACTCTTCGCCTGGCTCAAACATTGTTTTAGGACGTGGAGCTTCGCCTTTGTTTGCAACACGTGCCAGAATTGCATCAGCTTCACGCTGTGTAATCGGCGCAGGTTTTTCTGGTGTACCACCAATAAAACCCAATACTTTTGGGCATTCTTTTACGATATGCCAAGTATCATCATTCATTTCCATTTCGACCAATACATAGCCCGGAAAGAATTTACGCTCTGACTTGCGCTTTTTGCCGTCCTTCATTTCTACGACTTCTTCCGTAGGAACAAGAACTTCACCAAAGCTATCGGCAACAGTGCTACGTGCAATACGATCATTCAAAGAACGCATGACTTGTTTTTCATAGCCAGAGTAGGCATGAATAATATACCAACGCTTCATAGCAACTTATCCGATAATTAATTTAACCAATAATCAGCTTAATCAACCAACCCAAAACATAATCAAAACCCCAAAGTACTAATGAGGTAATAATAACGACAACCAACACTTGCCAAGACGTTGTGACCGTTTCTTGCTTGGTTGGCCAAGTGACACGCTTTAACTCTATACGTGAATCTTTGAGTAAGCGAACAAAACCCTTACCTTGGTGGGTGGCGTATAATAAACCTAATGCCACAACAATACAAGTGGCAATCGCACCGATACGCACCCAAACATTCGCTGCTGGTTGCCAATATTGCGGTAGATACTGATTGACCATCGTTGCGCAAATAAGTAAGACTATCGCAACAATCCATAACACAGCATCAAATGGCGAACCATTTTTAACCAGTTCTGCCGGATTGTTTCGTTGTGGGATTGGCGCTTCGCTAGATGCGTCACGCGACTTATCATTCGACATTTTTTTACTCGTCGCTAAATTCGCGCTTTATTATAGAACAATTCAGCCTGCATTAAGCAAGAAATTTTAAATTGGCAGGTCAGGAGGGACTCGAACCCCCAACATTCGGTTTTGGAGACCGACGCTCTACCAATTGAACTACTGACCTATAAGGCAGATCGGGAATAATCTCCCGATCTGAATCAGGGTGCAATCATGCACCCCTACATTTTTGATTATGCAGTTACTTTCGCAACAACACCAGCACCTACAGTACGACCACCTTCACGAATCGCAAAACGCAGACCTGGGTCCATTGCGATTGGGT
>NZ_OANT01000009.1 GCF_900096995.1 Acinetobacter puyangensis | reverse complement strand
GCGACCTCACTTTGCCTTAAAATACAAAACGCCCAATGAGGTTCATCAGGCGTTTTATAGTTGAAATCAGTGTCAACTTATTTCAGGACTAGACATTTTCATTAGGATGTATATTGTAATCATGGGGTGTCTTAACTAGAATTAAAACAGCAAAATCATTAGATTAGCCAAAATAATATTGATATGAAAATAGGCGACTAAAAAATGAAAATTATGTATTTAATGGCGATCACAGCTTTGATGTATAGCCAGACTTGGGCAGGTTCTATGCTAAATGGAGATTTTTTAACATGCTTGGAGCAACAGAAGCGTTTGTCTTTAAGTCCTCCTTCTCCTGACCGTCCAGTCCTCTCTTATGTGATTAAACCTAAGATTATTTATCCTCATAATATTCAAGAATTTGGTAATAAAGGGGATGTTGAGTTAGGTTTATTAATCGATAAAATGGGGCACATTGAAAGAATTAAGGTTTTAGAATCTATCCATCCGGATTTAGAACAAGCTGCTGTACAAGGCATATTACATGCCCAGTTTCCACCTTCCAACGATACAGAAGCACGTTGTGCAATACAAAAAGTCGGATTTGGGATACAAAAAAATATCGGGTCTATCGGTCCAAATGCAGTCGATCCATTTAAAATGCCAAAAGCATCTAAAAAATTACCAGAACATCTGCAATATGATGAGCCACCCGTCATTAAAGTCGCTGCACCGCTGGTCTATCCATTAAATTTATTACAGAAAAACCAAAAGGGTAAAGCAAAAATTTATGTGCTGATTGATCCAACCGGAAAAGTGCTAAAATCAGAAGTGTTATCGGCATCTTCACCAGAATTTGGCCTTGCTGCAAAAGCATCTTTTCAGTCTTGGGAATTTTATCCTGCCAAGAAAGATCATGAGAATAGTTGGTCCGTGATGACTAAAGAATATGATTTTAATCTCTTTAATCGAGATAGTCGGTTATCTGCATCAGCTATCCAGATTCTCGAAAATATCAAGAAAAATAAAAAAGATTTTAGCACGCTGACGGAACTGGATTATATTCCGAAACCACTCTATGCACCCATGCCGGCCAAGTCCAAAGATGGCAGCAAAAATTATGTACAAATTGAATTTTATCTGGATAAAGATGGATTGGTACAATTACCGAAGTTATTATCCTATGATGCTGAAGAACAGGGGTGGCTGGCATTAACAGCGATTAAGCGTTGGCAATTCGAAGTACCCAAAATAAATGGACAGCCGGTGATTGCAAAACTGGTATTACCTTTGCAATTTCAATAACTTTTAATTCATTTAATCAGAGATTACTGTTTCTATCTGGATGAAGGTTTCACTTTTTTATACTTGGCGTATTGCTATAGCAAAATTCGGTTTATAGGCTACATATCATCTCGTCATACTTGCGAAAGCAAGTATCCAGAGCAAAGTTCTTAAGACCTAGGCTTTAGCTTTATAGAGTTTGATTTAGGATACGTTAACTCTGGATGCCGGATCAAGTCCGGCATGACACAAATGTAGCTTACATTTTGAATTTTGCTATATTTGGTCTTATCGGTTAATTAATTATCAGTCCATACCATATGCAATACGCTGTTATTATTGTCATTAAGTTTTCATTAAAATAATTTCCAGCACAAACTTACTGCCAATAAAACCCAAAGCCAGCAGGAAAAATCCTAATAAGGTAAATTGAATGGCTTTTTTGCCACGCCATCCCAGTTTCCAGTGTCCAAGCAATAAACCACCGTAAATAAACCATGAAATCACACTAAATACAGTTTTATGAGCAAGATGCTGACCGAAAAAGTCATCAATGGTAAAGAAACCAAAACCCAATGCAACTGTTAGCAATAGGAAGCCGACAAAGATTAAATCAAACAGTAAGGATTCCATAGTTTGCAGAGAAGGAAGCAAATTCACCCAGATCCGTTTCTTTTGTTTCTTCTTAAGCTCACGATTTTGAAACCAGATTAAAATGGCATGAATTGTTGCCATAAATAGGACTGCATAGGCTGCTAGTGACAAGATGATATGAATATCAATACCTACACCTTGTTCACGAATGACGTGATTAGGGGTGCTAAGTGATGCACCGATCACCATACCTAGCATGGCAACAGGCGTAGCGATTAAATTTAGAATGATCACCGGGCGATACATACTAAAAATAATGCTGAGTAAAAGCATTAATCCTGAGGTAAAAGAAATTAGATTAAAGACATCATAATTAATTCCCAGAGGTGTCATCATATCGATACTTAGCACCAATCCATGCAGGATTAAGCCCGTAAGCAACGATGACCAAACCAGAAATGGATTGGTGGTGGTTTTATCAAGAAACTGTTTTAACAGGTATAAAAAACCAGTTATATAAGCAATTAATGCCAATACGGTGAAAATGACGGGCAAATTCAACATGCCAAACCTATAATACGTGCGAGAATATTCATAAACTAAGTATAATTTCTTTCCGAACTCAAGTATCCTATAGCATCTTATGCATAATTTATCTATTGTTGGAAAGATTTTTTTGCAACTAGCCATTTTAAGCGGAATTTGCAATGTTTGATACATTAACCGATCGACTCACGCAGAGTTTAAGAAATGTCACTGGCACTGGTCAGTTGACAGAAGACAACATCAAGGACACGTTACGTGAAGTGCGTATGGCACTTCTTGAAGCCGATGTTGCATTGCCCGTAACCCGTGAATTCATTGCCAAAGTCAAAGAACAAGCGTTAGGTCAGGAAGTTCTGCAACAACTTTCACCTGGTCAGGCATTTGTCAAAATCGTCTATGACGAATTGACCAAAATGATGGGTGAGGCGAATGAATCGCTAGATTTGGCAGCCAAACCACCCGTGGTAATTTTATTGGCTGGTTTGCAGGGGGCAGGTAAAACCACAACCGCAGCAAAATTGGCGCGTTATTTAAAAGAACGTCAGAAGAAAAAAGTCATGACGGTTTCTGCCGATGTCTATCGTCCGGCAGCAATTAAGCAATTACAAACAGTGTCTGGAGAGGTCGGTGCAGAATTTATTCCTTCTGATGCCAGTGAACAGCCGATAGATATTGTTAATCGTGCTATTGCACAAGCAAAAATTAAATTTGCTGATGTCCTGATTGTCGATACAGCCGGTCGTTTGCATGTCGATGATGACATGATGGATGAAATTAAAGCATTACATGCGGCAATTCATCCAACCGAAACCCTGTTTGTGGTGGATGCCATGACAGGTCAGGATGCGGCCAATACGGCAAAAGCCTTTAATGATGCCTTGCCTTTGACTGGTGTGATTCTGACCAAAACTGATGGTGATGCGCGGGGTGGGGCTGCCTTATCGGTACGTGCGATTACCGGTAAGCCGATCAAGTTTCTGGGTATGGGTGAAAAACTTGATGCCCTTGAACCTTTCCATCCAGAACGTGTGGCACAGCGTATTCTCGGTATGGGTGATGTACTGTCTCTGGTTGAAGAAGTTGAACGTAAAATCGACCGTGACAAAGCCGAAAAAATGGCGAAGAAGCTGCAAAAAGGCGGGACATTCAATCTGGAAGATATGTTGACCCAATTTGAGCAGATGAAAAAAATGGGCGGTATGGCAGGTTTTCTGGATAAATTACCCGGGATGAGCGGTTCTGGTATTCAGGAAGCACTGGATAAGGCCCAGCCAGAAAATCAGGTGAAAAAAATGGAAGCGATTATCCAGTCGATGACCATTAAAGAACGTCGTAATCCTGACATTATCAATCCAAGTCGTAAAAAACGTATTGCCGCAGGGTGTGGTATGGAGATTCAGGATGTGAATCGCTTGCTGAAACAACATTCTCAGATGGCGAAGATGATGAAAAAATTCTCTAATCCATCAGGTATCAGTAAGATGCTACGTGGTATTCAGGGCATGCAGAACAAAATGGGTGGTGGCAATAGTGGTGGTGTTGGACCGTTATTTGGTGGTAATGATCAGAAAAAATAGTCATTGAGCACATCACTACTAAAGCAATTAAAAGTGGGGCACAGTGCCCCATTTTTTATGAGGACGTTAATTGCTTTATATCGTTAATCTATGATTAATAATTTAACACCATTTTTTGTATATGATTGATGTGGTTCAGAGTTATCACCTACCTGATAGCTCATGCCTTGCGTTAATATGAAGACTCGTCCATCTGCTAGTCTACTTTCAAATTCTCCTTCAAGACAAAAAAGAATATGTCCTTTTTTACACCAATGGTCGGCCAAATATTCGGGAGAATATTCAACCATACGCACTCTAATTTTATTATTTTCTTCGCCAAAATATTGTGTACGCCAATATGCACAACCAGTTTCGCCTTGATGTATTGTAACTGCAATATCGTCCCAATCGGTAGTCACAAACGGGAAGGGTGACATTTTCATAATAATTCCGGTTCAATTTAAAATACTAAGTGAAGTCCCAATACTGGCAGAGAGTTATACCATAATTCATAAATAATTGGGCGTATGCAATACGCCCGTACAATTCCATACAATTGATTTGGTAGGGGTTTATTGTATAAACCCTGATAATTTAATTTTAATGTTTGGTATTAGTTTAAAAGAATCAATGTTCAATAAGTCATTTTTTGATTTAGGTTTGCTGCTGTTGTACATAATACTGCAATCCTGTTAGCAGTAAATCTGCTTCCTGCCTTAGTTGATAGTCTTGTAAAAACTGCATAAATAAGGGCGCATCTCCACCGGTAAAAATCAGTTGATAATCGGGATGCAGTGTTAAAGTGTAACGAATCGCGCCCAGTAGACCTAATAAAATGCCATGATGAACTGCATCACTGGTATTACGCCCGGCAGCGAGATTTTCAAATGCCTGTTCGGGGATTTTAATGCCTTTGGTGCCCTGTGTCAGTGCATCATGTTGTAGATAGAGGCTGGGTAAAATATATCCGCCTTGGTGGTGGTAATGGTCTAATAGATCAATCGTCAATGCAGTACCACAACCAATAATGCAATATTTATTCGGTGATCGGGTCATTGCTAAGACCTGTAACCAGCGATCAATCCCCAGTTGTTTGGGCTGGTCATAGCCGGTAATTAGTCCTGCATATTGCGCCTGTACTTCGGCAAAATAAATGGGTGCATTTAGCCGGTTAAGGATTTTTTTCAAGCGTTGATTGGTGCTGTTGTCCAAGACCGAGGAAATGCCAATCGAGCTAATATTGAGCGATTTAAAATGTTGGCTTAAACCCAGTAATAAATCAATAGGCGACTGTAAATGTAATTCTGCGCCATGCTCAATGATCTGTTGTTCGGGATTACTGATCCAGTATTTTAAACGGGTATTCCCTAAGTCTAACCAAAGATGATTCATAATTGTTCTGCATCACTTGATGTGGAAAGGTGCAATCGCCCATCATAACAAACTGTTGCGATTTGATCAGCCGATTGTTGAATTAAGATGGCACCGTCATCCTGAATGCCCCGAAAAAAACCATGAAGATCTGCTTGATGATTGCGTTGCATTTTGACCCATTGATCCTTGAATGCAGCAATATGATTAAAGCGTTGTGCCAAATTTTGACTATTGTAGTTAAACCATTGTGCGGCCTGGAGTAGGGCTAGATAGATTTCTGCCAAAAACTGGACACGATCATAATATGTCAATCCCAATTGTGTGAGACTGGTTGTGGCCTGACCCATTTGCTGCTCAACTGGGAAAATATTAATACCAATGCCGACAATTACCTGATGCGGATTGATAGGTTCAACCAGAATGCCACCCCATTTTCCTTGTGAACTGTATAGATCGTTGGCCCATTTAATTTGCAGATCGGGGAGTGTATTTAATGTAGGACTATGAATCAGATTTAGGCCGCATTCAAGGGCAAAGCGGCCATCAACCGGACGTTGTAATTCAATCAATGCACTGAGAAAAATATTGCCCGGATTGGAAATCCATTGGCGTTGATGTTGACCTCTCCCCTGATGCTGTATTTGACTGACCGCTAGCGCTGAGCGATAGCCGGCGTGATAAAGTTTGAGGATATCGTCATTGGTGGAGACAGTTTCTGATTTGCATTGAATGATTTGTGGCGTAGCATGTGCAGCTTGTAGTTGAAAAGTCAGTCGTTGCTGCTCAAGCTCGGGTGCGATAGGAGACAATGGAATGGTCATGGAAATACTCATCTATTTGGCAATTGGTGCTTGTGCAGGATTTACCGCAGGGCTTTTTGGTGTTGGTGGCGGACTCATCATTGTGCCTATTTTGTATTGGGCTTTTACCCAGCAGGGATATAATCCCGATTATATTATGCATATGGCACTGGGTACGTCATTGGCAACCATTATCATTACCTCGATCAGTTCGGTATCTGCACATCATAAAAAAGGCGCAGTACTCTGGCAAGTGGTAAAAAATCTGGCGCCGGGTTTGATGCTGGGTTCATTTTTAGGTGCTGCGATTGCTGATCTGTTACCGAGTCATGCATTACAGTTAATGATGGGAATTTTTGCCATCTGGGTGGCTTATCGTATGTTTGCTGGTGCACAAGTGCTGGTGGATGCCAGTCGTCAATTACCGCCGAAAAATATGCAGTTAATGGCAGGTGGCGGTATTGGCATTGCATCTGCAATTTTTGGTATTGGCGGTGGTAGTTTAACGGTTCCCTATCTAAACCGGCATGGTGTGATCATGCAAAAGGCTGTTGCTACATCTGCTGCATGTGGTTTACCGATTGCAATTGCTGGAGCGATTGGCTTTATGGTGTTTGGTGCAGCCAATTCCCAACCGATCAAAGGCGCAATTGGCTATGTACATATTTATGCGTTCATCGGGATTAGCGTGATGAGTTTTTTTACGGCAAAAATCGGTGCAAAAGTGGCGCATAAACTTTCTCCCATGATGTTAAAACGCTGTTTTGCCACGTTGTTAAGCTGTATTGGTGTGTTCTTCTTGTATGAAGCAATGCTATGGTACTTGTTCTAAGGTGGAATTTAATTCAAAGCTTATTGCATCAATTGATAAAGTCCTTTTATCCGATATTTTTTCATATTTTCCGAAAAATGGCACGAAATCACAGGAAATTGTCAGACAAAGCCATAATTATTGTTTTATATTAGGCTCTGTTGACATTTTAACTGATAGGGTCATGTATTGGTGATAGGTCAATAAACCCGACTAGATACAAGTAAAACGCCATGATGTGAATCATGCACACATACCCATATTAAAAATAAGAGGTGTTATGAAAGCGGATCATTCCTCGGAAGGCTTAGCCGAACAAATTGCCAGACAGATTGCCGAACAAATTATTACTGGAGAACTGGTTGAGGGCGAGCGTATTCAGGAATTGCGTATTGCCAAAGAACTCGATGTGAGCAGGGGGTCGGTTCGAGAAGCCTTGTTACTATTACAACGGACCTATTTAATTGATATTTTTCCGAGACGTGGGGCAATTGTATCGGAAATGTCGGCCCATCAGATTAAAATGTTGTTCGATACCAGCATTGTGATTCTGGGACATCTGGTGCAACGCAGCAGTGAAATCTGGCGTCAACAGGATGCAGATCAAATGCAGCAATTAAGTGAGCAACTTGCCGAAATTGTCCGCTTAGGGGATATAGAGCGATTTTATGATGCCATCTTTGATTTTTTAAGTGTACAAAGCGAACGTATTGATAATCCATACTTATCGAGTATCTATCAGACGCTTTTACCATCGATCCGGCGCAGTTACTTTTTAACGCTAAATACCTCTCGACGGGAGTTGCAAGAGGCGTTTGAGCTGTTTAGGTTGGTGATTGATGCTATATTGATCAGAAAACCACAACAAGCCGCTTTATTTATGGAAGATTTTTGCCGACACTTACGCAACCTCGTGCTGGACTCGCTGGCACGGATGAAACAGATTGAATTGGCATGGGCTCGTCGCTCTCGCCGCTAATTGAGATGATATGCGTTTAAGTAGTTTAAAACTGGTTGGCTTTAAGTCATTTGCCGAAAGTACCACCTTACATTTTAAGGATAGCCGCTCAGCCATTGTGGGGCCAAATGGCTGTGGCAAGTCCAATGTGATTGATGCCATTCGATGGGTCATGGGTGAGTCGAGTGCCAAGCAATTGCGTGGTGGCAATATGCAGGATGTGATTTTTGCCGGAACATCGCAGCGGAAGCCTGTAGGTGTGGCCAGTGTAGAACTGCGTTTTGAAAATACCTATGGCAAGCTGGGTGGTGCCTATAATGCCTATTCCGAACTCAGTGTAAAACGTCAGGTCAATCGTGAAGGAAAATCCGAATATTTTTTAAATGGCACTCGTTGTCGTCGCAAGGATATTACCGATATTTTCCTTGGTACCGGTTTGGGGCCACGTTCTTATGCCGTCATTGAACAAGGTATGATCAACCGATTGGTGGATGCCAAACCCGAAGAAATGCGTGTATTTATTGAGGAAGCGGCTGGGATTTCCCGTTATCAGGCGCGTCGTCGGGAAACCTTACAACATCTTGAACATACACAAAGTAATTTATCCCGTTTAAATGATATTGCACTGGAATTAAATAGTCAGATTAAGGCCTTAAAACGTCAGGCAGAACAGGCAGAAAAATATCAGAAATTAAAACAGGAAATTGTTAGTTATAAAATCCAGTTGTTATCACAGCAGTATATTCAGGCCTTAAGTCAGGTCGAACGGTTGACCAAGCAACTCACAGAATTGACCGAACAGTATCAGCAACAACATAAGGCGCTAGAGCAAATTGAAATAGAAGGGCATTTACTTCAGCAAAAAATTCAGCAGCAGTTACCACAGGCTGAAGTGTTGCAGCAGAATTGGCAACAGGCACAACAACAGCATCAACAGGTACTTTGGCAATTGCAACAGGATCAGGCTCAGCAAGCGCAAATTGGCCAGAGTATTCAGGGTTTTGAACAGCAACATCAAGTGTTGCAGGATGAACATGTCAAGATTGCGCAGGAACTGGAACAATTGTCGGCACAGATGATTGCAAGCCAGCAACAACTCCAAGATGTAGAGCAAATTCAAAAAGAAAGTGAACAGGATCTGAGTGCTTTAAACAGCTGTTTTACTCAACAGGAACAGGAGTTTAACAAAGAGCAGCAGTATCTGAATCAATTACAGCAACAACAAAAGCAATTACATTATCAACTGGAACAGATGCAAAAAACCGGTTTGCGTTCCGAGCAATTATTACAGCAATTACAAGCTCAGCAACAACGTCATCGAAATGATGATACAGCCATGCAACTGGATGATTTAAATATCGAACTGGCCAATATTCAGATCAAACTTGAGCAAAGCCAGCAATCAGAACAGCAATTGAGTCAGCAACTGCAACATCATCAAGTCCAAAAAGACGAGCTTCAGCAGCAATGCCAAGAACTGGCAATGACCGAAAAAAATTTACAACGGGAAATTGAACAAACCGAAAAATTACTGGGGCATTTACAGCAAGGACAAGGCGTGGTTGCAAAACAGCCCTTATTACAACAATTGCAACTGACGTATCAGGGACAGCAATACAGCCACTTGATTGAACGAATTTTGGCAAAATGGTTATATGCAGAAACCAGTGGTCAAATCGACTTGACCTATCAAGGGGCAAGACAACTGCAATGTAATGCTGGCCAGATGGACAGCCCAACAGACTCTACTTCAATAGATTTGCCGACAATTGAAACGTGGATTAAAGCGCCGCTACATCGTTTATGGCAATCTATTTATATTGCACAGGATCTGGAGCAGGCAAAACAGTATTTGCAACAACTTGATGCAATCAGCAGTATTGTCACAGAAGATGGATATTGGCTGGCAACAGACTGGTGGATTAATTTAAATCTGGATGATCAGGTATCTGATGATGCAAAAAATCAGACAGGTCCGGCGCAGGGACAGTTACATTATCATACTCATTTAAAAGCATTGCAGCAGCAACTGGAACAGGTTGTAAGCCAGAAACAGCCAGCCCAGCAGCAGCTTGCAGCGCTACAGTCACAATATCAGCAAAGTAAAGATGCCTTGCAGCAAATGCAGCAACACCTCAAGCAACAACAACAGCAACAACAAAAATTACTGACCGAACAAGTTAGACTTCAGGCGATTTTAGCGCAACATGAACAGAATCTATTGCAACTAAAACAGCAGGCACAGCAATTACAAAGTCAGATTGCAGAAGATGGGCAGGAACAGGAACAACTGCAATACGATATCGTTAGCCTACAGCTGAAAATTGATCAGATTCAGCCACAAGTTATGGCGAAACAGGAGCAATTTGAACAGAATAAAATACGCCTGAATGAATTGAAACAACAGGCACAGCAAGATCAGCAACAAGTCTATCAATTACAGTCACAATTGCAGCAACAACAATCTAGACATGCGCTATTACAACAGGAAGATCAGTTTCGGGAACAGAAAATAGAGCATATCTCGGAACAATTATTGGATTGCAGGCAGCAATTACAACGTCTGACTGATCGGATGCAGGAAGCAACCGAGAAAGAGCAATTGGCTAAAACCAAAGCCGATCAGCAACAGCAATTATGGCTGGACTGGCAACAGCAAATCGAGCAGTTACAACAGCAACAGCAAGGTTTTAATGCACAGCGTATCACTTTGCAGCAACAGGAAAATGCCTTACGTGATCAACTGGAACAGACGCGTCTAGACTGGCAGCAGCATAAAGCCGAACAGCATCATGTATTGGAGCAGCTACAACAACTTGGACAGCCAAAACCAATTGAACTACAGATCGATACTGTTCAGGTCAGCCGGGCACTGGAAAAAGCAGAACAGCAATTTGCCAAAATTGGTGCCATTAATCTGGCTGCATTTGAAGAATTACAATTGCTGCAAGGTCGTTATGATGAATTGGACCATCAAATTCAGGATTTGCAACAAACCATCGAACAATTACAAGAAGCTATGAAGGCCATTGACCAAGAAACCAAACAGTTATTTATGAAAACCTTTGATCTGGTCAATAGGGAGTTACAGGAATTATTCCCCAAAGTATTTACTGGCGGGGAAGCCAGCTTAAGTCTGGAAGATGGCTGGCAATCGGGCGTGCGCCTGATGGCTCGTCCACCCGGTAAACGGAATAGCACATTGGCGTTATTGTCCGGTGGAGAAAAGACCTTAACAGCTTTGGCTTTGGTGTTTGCAATTTTTAGATTAAATCCGGCACCATTTTGTGTTTTGGATGAAGTAGATGCGCCATTAGACGATGCAAATGTAAATCGATTTTGTAATTTGGTAAAAGAGCTATCGCAACAGGTACAATTCATTTACATTACACATAATAAACTGGCAATGACAATGGCAACCGACTTATTAGGGGTTACAATGCCGGAAGCAGGCAGTTCCAAATTAGTTGCAGTCAGTTTGGAACAAGCTGAAGCCTATGGTATGACGATGGAGTAGATTATGGATCAAGCGTGGGAAATCATTGGAATTGTTATTGCTGTTCTGATGGTGATCATTGGTTTACGTTTATTATTTAAAAAACCGCAAACATCGCAACCCATCGAACAAACGGAACTGATTGTTGATGCACAAAGTCAACAACCTATTGTGCCTCGTCATTTACGGCCAGAAGCAGTCAAGTTGGCACCTGTAACAACCACAGGAGAAACAACATCGGCTGCCTCTGCATCGCTGCCTAATCAGGAATTAGCATCACAATCAAATGCTGAGCAAGCAACTGGGCAGAATGTAGCAACTGAATCAAAAGCAGAACATGATGCTGAAACGTCATCGATTTCGGATAAAGCTAAACATTCTGCCGAGCCGGATGAACTAGACCAGATCATTGAGCAGTTAAAAGATGAAGCCGAGCTGGTAGATGATGCCAAGCAGGTCATTGTGAATCAGGATTCAACACCTGAAATAGAGATTATTGATACGCTTGAGGTTGAAAAAACGCAAGATAATAGCCCACAAGATGTGATTGTTGAAAATATTGAGATTGAAGAAAAAGATGCGGCCGAAAAAATTTCAGTCAATGCTATTGAGGCGGTTGAATGGCAAGATGAAGCAGATGTGATTGATGCACATTTAAGCGAACAGAACCGTCAGGATGAAGAAAGTGCGCTGGCTAAGGCGCAACAACTGATTGCATTGTACATGTATCCCAATCCGGGGCGCGCATTGTCGGGTGAGCGAACCTTAAAAATGCTGCTTAAATATGGTTTACGTTATGGTGAAATGTCATGTTTCCATCGTTATGAAGATGCTGATAAACCTAGTCCCTTAATGTTTAGTGTACTGCGAATTAATGAAGATGGTGCACCTTCAGGGTTTGATCTGGAAAGCTTACCTTCTGAAGAAGTAAAAGGACTGGCATTCTTTCTGGCATTACCCAATCCGCATGCAGTCACAGGTTTTGATATGATGGTGAGCCTTGCCGGTTTAATGGCAAGAGATACCGATGGTATGGTATTTGATGAACAATCGCTGGAACTTACACCGCAACTGCGCGATCATTGGCGACATTTTGTGATTGAATACAAACCTGTATAATATACAGTTGCAGAAAAGGGCGTTTAAGCGTCCTTTTTTACATCTTATGAGAATAAAATTAATCCGACTGTTTTACTCAAAATTTATTTAAAGATGATGTATGATAGTCATAGATATTTGAGGAGTAAGATTGATGTCAGAAATCGTTGCAAATTCAACTGTGGCTGAAGAAATACCAAATTTGATGATTACACCATCGGCACAGGAGTATTTGAAAGACTTATTGGCGAAGCAAAATACTCCTGATATTGGTGTACGTATTTTTGTAGAAAGTCCGGGAACTGCGCGTGCCGAATGCTGCATGGCCTATAGTTCGCCAGAAGATGTGGTGCCGACAGATTACAAACAGGACTATCCTGATTTTCCGGTTTTTATTGATACGCCATCTATCCCGTATTTAAAAGATGCAGTGATTGATTACAACAAAGACCGTTTCGGTGGTCAGTTAACCTTTAAGGCGCCAAACTCCAAAGTGCCGCGTGTTGGACCGGATGCCTCTATTGAAGAGCGTATTGCCTATGTATTACAGGCAGAAATTAATCCGGGACTGGCAGGGCATGGTGGCAATTGTAGTCTGGTAGAAGTATTCGAAGATCCAGAACATGGTCTAACTGCTGTTTTACAGTTCGGTGGTGGTTGTCAGGGCTGTTCCGCCATTGATATTACATTGAAGCAGGGTGTGGAAACCACTTTACAGTCACATATCCCAGAGCTTGGGCGTGTGATAGACAAAACTGACCATACTCAAAATGCCGATGCGTATATGAAATAAATCACCGATATTTGATTGAAAAGCATCCGCATAAGGGTGCTTTTTTTATCTCGAAAATAATAATTTACCATATACTAAAAGTTAATAAAAGAGTTTCTCATTAACTTCTAATAACAATAATATTTTGATATTATGGAGACAATATTACAGTTTGTTAAATTAGATATAGGGTTTTGTAATGGTTAAACAATTGCCAAGAAGTGTACTGTCTTTTTCAATATTGCTCTCAATTTCTGGAATTACACCAGCAATTGCAGCAGATTCAAATGAAAATATAAAAAAACTGGAAACAATTGTGATAACTGCATCTGGATCAGAGCAAAATGTTGCGGATGCTCCTGCTTCCATTTCAGTGATTACCGCTGAGGAATTACAAAAGAAAGCCTATACTGATGTGATCGATGCAGTTAAAAATATTCCTGGAGTTTCTGTATCTGGTGGTGGAAATAATCAAGATATTTTAATTAGAGGTATGGGAGCAGGTTATACAAAATACCTGGTTAATGGAAGATCAATAAGTGCAGGGCGATCTATAAATACCAATGGGACAGATGGTGGAAAAATCGGGGCTTATTTACCTCCTATTGATCAAATTGAACGAATAGAAGTAGTACGTGGACCAATGAGTTCATTATATGGTTCAGAAGCGATGGGCGGGGTGATTAATATTATTACCAAAAAGGCCTCTTCTGATACTTGGGGTGGAAGTATTACTCCTCAATATACAAAGTCAGCAAATGATATATCAAATGATGAGTACAGTGTAAGTGCGTTTTTAACAGGTCCACTGATCCAAGATAAATTATCTCTCAGTTTAGATGGCGCTTTTCAGGGCAATGATGAAAGTGATTTGGCAGCTAAAAATCCAGATGCTGTTGGAGAAGCCAATAAAAGTGATGGTGCTAAAACTGAGAAGAAAGTCAGAAAATTAGGTACTGAATTAACGTGGAATGTTAATGATGAAAATGATTTAACGCTCAGATATGACACTATAAAACAGGAATATACTTCAACTGCTGGTAAAAGTAAGCCTTTAACAGGTATTGCATCATCTGATGCAACAACTTATTCTAAAATAAATAAAAATGTTTATATGATTGGACATCAGGGTGCATACGATAATCTAGTCACAAATACATATTTCCAGAGAGAAGATACCGAAAAAGTACAAGATAAAAGCATAGAAGAAAGGTTTGATATATTTAATACCCAATCCTCATATAACATTGGTAGCCATGTTTTAACTTTTGGTGGGCAATATCAAAAAGAGAAATTTACCAATGAATCAAATGGTTTAATTGGTACTGTTGAGTTTGCGGTAAGAGAAGCAGACAGATGGCAAGGTGCATTATTCTTAGAAGATGAATGGAATATTGCAAATTTTATCCTGACAACTGGTATTCGATATAACGATGATGAGTTGTTTGGTGGTGAGTTCACACCAAGGATTTACGGTGTTTATCATTTAACCGATGGATTTACCTTAAAAGGTGGGGTAAGTACAGGCTATAAACAACCAAATATTGCACAAGTTACCGAAGGTTTTGGACAGGGGACTGGTGGCAGTGGGTCTCCTGCACCACATCCAAGGGCCTTAATATTAGGTAACCCTGACTTGGATCCCGAAAAAAGTGTGAGTTATGAGTTTGGATTTAATTATTCAGATTCAGATAATGGATTATTTAGTAGTTTGATGATCTTCCAAACAGACTATAAAGATAAAATATCTGAATCAAGAATTTGTGATAATGGCGGAGATAGACAGGATCCATCTACTTGGACATGTAGACAAGGTGCAAATAATTATTTGTTCTTAAGTTCATATGAAAATATTCAAGATGCCGAAATAAAAGGTATCGAGTTTACTTTGGATTATGATTTGCTAGATAATTTGACCGCAAATACAAGTTATACCTATACCAAATCTGAACAGAAAAGTGGTGATTTTAAAGGACAACCTTTAAATAAAATCCCAAAAAATATGCTCAATATTGGATTTGATTATGATATTTCAGACGATTGGAATGCTTGGACACAGTATAATTATCGAGGAAAAACCAGTGATTATCTAAGTAGAGTCTCTATGTCTCAAGGAACACCAGGTTATGGTACTTTTGATGCAGGCGTGGTTTTCCATGCGACAGATACTTTAAGCCTAAAAGCTGGAGTTTATAATCTTGCGAATAAAGAAATTACAAATGATGAATATGGTGCTGTTCTTGATGGAAGAAGATATACTTTTGGTATGAATGTGAGATTCTAATATAACGTTAATCTCAATTTATTTAAGAATATCATTTTTCACTAAGACACTAATAATCTTATATTTTTGAAATTTTGGTTGCCGTAGGCAACCAAAATTGAGAGGGAGTTGGGGGCGCACGCCCCCAACTCCCTCTCACCTCACTGCCTTCGGCAGTGAGGTGAGTTAATTTTTTAAAAGGTTGAAATTTATACTTATTTATCTATTTAGGTATATTTATTGAACAAAAAAGATAAATTAAAGTTGAGACTACCGTATTCACTATAAAAAAGTATAGATTAAAGTAAAATTCTATGTATCTTAAAAGTTTAGTTGAACTTTTCACATACCTAGTCTGTTCACAACATCGTTAATAAATGGATTTTTGTTTCTAAATAGCAATCTGACACTATTTTTGATAATTTAACTTACAAAAATAAACAAAAAATCCATTATTTTTCAAATATTGATAATTTATTTTTTTGTATAAAATATATACATATAAATATAATTAATTGTTTTTTATAAATATTATATTTATTGACTATGAAATCACAAAAGATATTTTTGCACAATTATGGTGTTTTTTTAGGCGGAAATGTTAATGTGATCGGTAAAATAGATTTATTCGTGTTTGTTAATAAGAATTATTATTCATCAGTATTTAATTTAGATTTACTTTGTTAACATTCTCTAAACTTTTTTATCTATTTTGTAGTATTTGTAGGAGTTTGATGATGAATCATCAGTTTGCAAAAAATGTGCTTTCTCTTTCAATTATTTTAGCGGGTATGGCAAGCAACCAGATTTTTGCCGCAGAAGACATACCGGAAGAAAATATTGTCAAATTAAATACGATTGTAGTGACCGCTGAAGAGCAGGTAAAACAATCATTAGGGGCTTCTACAATCACAGCCGAAGATTTAGAGCAAACGCCTGTCGTAAATGATATTTCCGAAATTATTCGCCGTATGCCGGGTGTAAACTTGACAGGAAATAGTGCAACAGGACAGCGCGGAAATAATCGTCAAATCGATATCCGTGGTATGGGACCGGAAAATACCTTGATTTTAATTGATGGAAAGCCCGTAACGTCTCGTAATTCGGTACGTTATGGTTGGCGTGGAGAGCGTGATACTCGTGGCGATTCTAACTGGGTTCCAGCTGAAGCAATTGAGTCAATTGAAGTATTACGTGGTCCAGCTGCCGCACGCTATGGTAATGGCGCAATGGGTGGCGTAGTTAATATCATTACTAAAAAAGTGACCAATGAAACGCATGGTTCTATTGAAACATATACCAATCAACCAGAAAATTCTAAAGAAGGTTCGTCCTATCGTGTTGGGTTCAATTTAAGTGGGCCAATTCTTAAGGATGTATTATCTTATCGATTATATGGAAATTATAATAAGAGTGAAGGCGATGCAGCCGATCTTAATCCTGTAAATGAATCGGGAACTCGTGCAGCTGGTAAGGAAGGGGTAAGGAATAAAGATATTAATGCTCGTCTGGCATGGCAGGTAACAGATCATCAGACATTATTATTAGATGTTGGTTCAAGCCGTCAAGGTAACGACTATGCTGGAGATACACAAAATAGTAACAGTGATTTTACAACCAATTCAGACCTATTATCCTTAATTGGTACTGAAACCAATACGATGTATCGTACAAGTTTTGCGCTCACCCATGAAGGAGATTGGGATTGGGGGAAAACAAAATTGCTTGCATCGTATGACCAAACCAGAAATAAGCGTTTAACTGAAGGAACTACTGGACGAGTAGAAGGCACTATTAATAGTACAACAGATCGCCCGACATCTATTTTGGATACTTTACGTTTTAATGCTGAAGCTAATATTCCATTTGAAGTACAGTTTCCACAAAATCTAACAATAGGCGTAGAATGGGTTGAAGACGATTTCACGGATACTGCAAATACGACCGGTTCAACTTCATCTGCTAGTCTTGCTGAAGTATTAACAACTGGTGATAGGACTAAAATGGATTCTCGTATTGCCTCTGCCTATCTTGAAGATAATATTAAAGTAACAGATAGCACCGATGTGGTACTTGCATTACGGTTCGATGACCACAGTAAATCAGGTTCAAACTGGAGTCCAAGTTTAAATATTACTCATAGTTTAAATGATTATTTTACTTTAAAAGGCGGCATTGCCCGTGCCTATAAAGCACCTAATATGTATCAAAATGCTGAAGGATATTTATTATCCACTTCTGGTAATGGTTGTCCAATTGGATTAACTCAGTGTGTATTACAGGGCGATGCCGATTTGAAACCTGAAACATCTGTCAATAAAGAAATCGGGATTCAATTTCAGAAGGATATTGTGAGTGCAAGTTTGGCATGGTTCCGTAACGATTATAAAAATAAAATCACTGCGGGGGATACAGTTGTAAGCCAAACTACAATTGGTACAACCACATATAATGTCTTAGATTGGGTTAACATTCCTGAAGCATTAGTACAAGGTGTAGAAGGAAGTATAGGGCTAGACTGGGGGGACATCAGTTGGACCAATAATTTTACTTGGATGAAAGACTCCATCAATAAAAAAACTGGTAACCGACTTTCAATTGTACCCAATTATACCATTAACTCTATTTTTAATTATAAAGTTACTGACAAGGCAGATGTAAACTTTGTTTATACTCAATATGGTCGTCAAAAACCTCGCGAGTATGCGGAAACTTCTCTTGAAAATCGTACAGGTATTACCACCACATCAATCAAAAGTTATAGTTTAGTGGGAATTAATTTTGGTTATAAATTCAATCAGAATTTTAGCGGGCGACTTGGGGTAAGTAATTTATTTGATGAACAAAAATTACGTGATACAACAGTTAACCAAACTTATAATGAGCCGGGTCGAGCTTATTATGCTTCTTTAAAATATTCTTTCTAAGTTTATTTTCATAGGTTGAAAAGCGATCTCAATAGAGGTCGCTTTTTATTGATCTAAAATATGCTTCACTTCATCAGAATTATAAAACTGTTCCAGATAAAATCTTGCGCGATCCAATAAATAACCCTGATCAATGACTTGATTTAAAATGGGCATAATGAGTTGATAAAGTTCTGTTCTTAATAAGTTTTCGTCGATATTGATATCCTGCAAGGCCTGTGCAAAAGTATCCTGTGCATGGCGTTCTACCCAAGCATCTACCCCCGATGTGATTTGTGCCTGAAGATAATCTGTCTGACGGATATGATTCCAGACTTGTTCACCCATTGCCACGGTTTGTGGAAGATCTTCAATCACAATATAGTGTTGCAAAGTAGATAAAGGAGCTTTTTTAATTTTGTGCCAAAGTTTTGCCTGTAATTGATAGAGTTTGTCATCATCAAGGTGTTGGGTAATGAGTTTTTCACTTAATTGGCTTAATTTATTGAAATTTTTATGTAAATAAAGTCGCAGTGCATCATCGAATGTGCGATCAGTGGCGCGTTCAATCACGGATTTTCCCATTTTCATAAAAGAACCGACACCCGGGATTTTTTTAGCCACTACGGATTGATCTACATAGTCTTGTAGGCTTTGTTGTACTAGATTGCTGATAAGTTCGATATAAACAGGATTATGAACCAGTTGTTTGATGAGTTTTTTACGATGGTTAGATTTTGAGGCAATGTACTGAGCAATCTGGTCAATAGTTTCAACAGGTAAAACTTCTTCAATGGTTGTATGTTCATTATGCGGATGTTGCAGGGCAAGTGTAATATGCTGCTGGATTTGCTGAATAAGATGATCGGTGGCAGGTGTCAATAAAATTTGTTGTTGCAATAGGGCTGTAATGTGCTGTGAACACCATAGGTCAGTGATTTTCTGAGTTTTAAACCAGTCAAAAAAGCCCAATACTTCTTGTGTCACGATCTCACCTTGCTGTAATTGATTTTTAATAAAGGCGAGATGTGCTTCGAGTAGTGCTTGAGCTTTGCTGTGCATAAAAATAAACCTGAATTAAAAACGGTAGATTCGGAATCAATAAGTCCATCAATCATAAATTACAACTTCTTCATTTAACAGCAAAAGATAAAAAGCTTATCTGAATCTATATATTTCAATCCATATTTTAATTTTAAAAAAGATATGAAAAGGAGAAAAAAGGGACAAGGTCTGTTTTCTATCAAAACAATAAATCTGGATAAGCGCTAAACATATTTTGTTGAAAAGGTAGTTTTTGTCTAATGACAATTACCAGTAACCCTCTTAAAATGATCGAACATTTGCAAGTTACGGGAATTTTCATGTTAAGTGCTCAAGAAGCCTTACAACGTCTTAAAGCAGGCAATCAAAACTTTATTCAGGGTAAAGTCGGTTATAAGCATCTTTCTCATCAGGAACGTGCAGAATTAGCAGAAGATCAGAATCCTTTTGCCATTATTCTGGGCTGTTCAGATTCCCGAGTGCCAGCAGAAATGGTATTTGATCAGGGATTGGGTGATTTATTTGTGATTCGTGTAGCAGGTAATATTGTGGCACCTTCGCAGGTGGGAAGTGTAGAGTTTGCTGCCGAACGCTATGATTGCCCTGTAGTTGTCGTTCTTGGACATAGCCATTGTGGTGCAGTTCAGGCAACCATTGAAACTTTACAGAATCCGGATAAACTACCTTCGCAAAATCTAATGTCAATTGTGAATCGGGTGCGCCCATCGGTCGAGATTTTATTTCATACTGAACTCAAAAATGATATTGAGAAGTTATCCAAACATGCAGTACGTGCCAATGTATTTGCATCGGTGAATCAGTTACGACATGGTTCAGCGGTGCTGGAAAAATTAATTGAGCAGGGGAAATTAGTGGTGGTTGGGGCTGAATATTCGCTGGAAACCGGTGAAGTCACCTTTCTGGACTATTAAGTATTCATAGTAAGTGAAAATTTTCATTAAACAAAAATGCCAAGTCGACGGACTTGGCATTTTTAGATCAGAAATAAGATTTAGTAGCTTTCTGGGACAGCGCTTAAAAACTCACGGCGTGCCTGTTCATTGTTTTTCAGTTCACCCAGAAAACACACAGTACGTGTAGTCGATTGTTGTTTACCGACACCACGCATCATCATACACATATGCGCAGAATCAATGACGACCGCTGCGCCACGTGCACCAGTCACTTCAACAATAGCCTCAGCAATTTGCTGAGTTAAATTTTCTTGAATTTGTAAACGACGGGCAAACATTTCGGTAATGCGGGCAAATTTAGATAAGCCTAATACCTGACCTTCAGGTAAATAGCCAATATGTACTCGTCCATAAAATGGTAATAAATGATGTTCGCAAAGGGAATAGAATTCGATATTCTTCACCAAGACCATTTCCCGATTCTCTGATGGGAATACAGCATCATTGGTGACTTCTTTTAGATCTTTTTGATAGCCAGAAGTAAGGAAAGTAAATGCCTTTGCAGCACGGATTGGCGTGTCTTTTAAACCAGGGCGATCAAGATCTTCACCAATGGCGGTTAAAATATCTGAATAAGATTGCTGCATACTCATCGTAAAGTCGTACTTGGCTATTAAAACAAGTTGCGCATTGTAGCAGAAAACCGACTTGATGTTCAGAGAATCGAAGTTTATATTTTTATAGAAGAATAGAAATTTAAAAATTATTGAGGTTTTGTCGTTACACTATCATCAATGATCAAATGTTTTGCTTTTATATGCTTGTTTAAATGATATTTGTTATTATTTAATTGCTTGTTTTTTAAGTTGCTATTGGCATTATATTTGCTGCATGATCAGGGATATAGCAGTATGCAAATATAAAGGAAGAGATATGTTTACGCGTCCAATTTCGTTTTGGTTTCGTGGACAATGTCAACAAATTGTTGATGTTGCACCGACTTTAACGGTTTTACAATATTTGCGTGAGTTAACAACATCTGCTGGGAAAACACGGCAAACTGGTACCAAAGAAGGTTGTGCAGAGGGCGATTGTGGTGCATGTACCGTTGTGGTGGGTGAACTGGTTGCAGGCAAATTACAGTTACGTAATGTCAATGCCTGTATTCAGTTTTTGTCAACCCTTGATGGCAAGGCATTGTTTACAGTTGAAGATTTACAGCAATTTTTACCTGCGTCTACTCCGCATGATTTACATCCTGTACAGCATGCCATGGTTGAGTGTCATGGATCGCAATGTGGTTTTTGTACACCCGGATTTATTATGTCTTTGTGGGCGATGTATGAAAATGAGTTGAACACGCCAAATAAAGCGACGATTAGCCATTATTTATCAGGGAATTTATGTCGTTGTACCGGTTATCGCCCAATTTTGGAAGCCGCTTTAAAGACATATGATTATGCACCTGTGCGGTTACAAAAACAGCAAATTGAACTAGCATTACAGGCCTTACAACGATTGCCGGATTTGGAATATCATACTGAAAAACAAAATTATTTTGCGCCGACCAGTGTGCAACGCTTTGCCCAGTTACGCCAGCAATATCCACAAGCCCGTATTGTTGCAGGTAGCACCGATGTTGGTTTATGGGTGACTAAGCTGGGACGTGATTTAGGCGACATGCTGTATATTGGTAAAGTTGCCGAATTAAAACAGATTAAAACTTTGCAGCAAACGATCGAGATCGGTGCAAGCGTTTGTTTAAACGATGCCTTTGATGTGATCACTCAGCATTATCCAGAGTTACATGAACTGGCACGACGCTTTGCTTCCATGCCGATTAAAAATGCAGGGACATTGGGTGGGAATATTGCCAATGGTTCACCTATTGGTGATTCTATGCCGGCCTTGATTACCCTGAATAGTCGCTTACGTTTAAGACAGGGTGATCAAACCCGGGAAATTGCACTGGAAGATTTTTATTTAGGCTATCAAAAAACCGCCTTGCAGCAGGGTGAATTTGTCGACACTCTGATTATTCCTGTGATTGAACCCGCACAAAAAGATTATTTTAAAGTGGCAAGCTATAAAATTTCCAAACGCTTTGAGCAGGATATTTCTGCCGTGTGTGCAGCGTTTAGTATGCAACTCGATGACCAGCAGGTGATACAGTCGATCAAGATTGCCTATGGCGGTATGGCGGCAATTCCAAAGCGGGCTTTGCATACTGAACAATTTTTACTGGCTAAAGTACTGACACAGGAATTAATTACTCAGGCACAGCAGCAACTGGCACTGGATTATCAACCGCTTGATGATGGTCGGGCCAGTTCAGCTTATCGTCTGTATAGTGCACAAAACTGTTTACAGCGTTTTTATCTTGAGCAACAAGATCAAAATAACGTCGGCGTGCTACGTTTGGACGATTTAATTACAGTACAGGAGGTTTAACATGAATCAATCTCTTGATGTGTTAAAAGCCAAGTCCTCTGCCAAAGCGGGCCAATCTATTCCCCATGAAAGCGCACATTTACATGTGACGGGTCAGGCAATTTATATTGATGATTTACCTGAGCTGGAAAATACGTTGTATGTCGCAGTCGGTTTTTCCCAGTGCGCACGGGGTAAAATCAAACAGATGAATCTGGACGCAGTACGTGCTGCATCAGGCGTATATGCTGTGTTCACTGCACAGGATATTCCTGCGGAAAATAACTGTGGTCCAATTTTAAAAGATGATCCGATTTTTGCAGTCGATCAGGTTGAGTTTTATGGACAGGCATTATTTGCCGTTGCTGCACGAAGCTATCAACAGGCAAGGCAGGCGGTACGACTGGCACAAATTGAATATGAAGCTGAAACACCGATTCTCACCATTGAACAGGCGATTGCACAACAAGCTTGGGTGATTCCACCTGTAGAATTTAGTCAAGGTGATGTGGCACAGGCATTTCATCAAGCAGCGCATCATTTATCCGGTTCAATTGCATTGGGCGGACAGGAACATTTTTATCTGGAAGGGCAAATTTCCTATGCCATTCCACAGGAAGATCAAACGTTAAAAGTGTATTGTTCAACCCAGCATCCGACCGAGATGCAGCATTTGATTTGTCATGCTTTGGGATTGCGTGCGCATCAGATCAGTGTGGAAAGCCGTCGTATGGGTGGTGGTTTTGGCGGTAAAGAATCGCAATCGGCACAATGGGCTTGTATTGCTGCACTGTTTGCACATCGACTGGGTCGCCCTGTAAAATTACGTCTGGATCGTGATGATGATATGCGTTCGACCGGTAAAAGACATGGCTTTAGTTATGAATGGGACGTGGCATTTGATCAGCAGGGTGTATTGCAGGGCTTAAAAGTCCAGCTTGCCTCCAATTGTGGATTTTCAGCGGATTTATCTGCGCCTGTCAATGAACGTGCCATTTGCCATGTTGGTAATGCCTATTATCTCAATGCGGTACAGATTCAGAATTTACGCTGTAAGACCAATACCGTGTCTAATACTGCATTTCGTGGTTTTGGGGGGCCACAAGGGATGTTTGTGATTGAGAATATCCTTGATGATATTGCCCATTATCTAAAATGTGATCCGGTACAGGTGCGTCAGGTCAATTTTTTTGCCGAGCAGGCAGGACAAGGCCGTGATCATACCCATTACGGTGCGGAAGTACGGGATAATGTCGCACCAAAAATCGTGGCACAATTACTAGAAAGGAGTCAGTATTATGCGCGTAAACAGGAGATCATGCAGTTTAATCAGAACAACGCATGGATCAAACGCGGGATTGCTTTAACCCCATTAATGTTCGGTATCTCCTTTAATGCCGTACATTATAATCAGGCCGGGGCTTTGGTGTATATCTATATGGACGGTACAGTAGCGATTACCCATGGTGGTACAGAAATGGGGCAGGGCTTGTATACCAAAGTCCGTCAAATTGCGGCCAACGAGTTAGGGCTGCCCATTGATGAAGTACGTCTATTACCAACGGATACCTCCCGAGTACCGAATACTTCGGCAACTGCTGCATCCAGTGGGGCAGATTTAAATGGTAAGGCCGTGCAAAATGCCTGTATCAAGATTCGTCAGCGTTTGGCAGAATTTGCAGCCGGTTTAAGTCAGACTACTGCCGAGCATATCCGCTTTGAAAATCATTTGGTCACGGCGGATAATGGCATGGCCTGGACATTTGCAGATCTGGTCAATCGTGCCTATATGGCAAGGATTCAATTGTGGGACAGTGGGTTTTATAAAACGCCTGAAATTCATTATGATCAGGTCAATCATTTGGGTCGTCCATTTTTTTATTACGCTTATGGCGCATCAGTCAGTGAAGTAGCAATTGATACCCTCACAGGTGAAATGAAAGTGTTACGTGTCGATATCCTGCATGATGTGGGGCGTTCGATTAATCCTGCCATTGATATCGGACAGATTGAAGGTGGCTTTATTCAGGGTATGGGCTGGTTAACCAATGAGGAATTGTATTGGCAACCGACAGGGGAACATGCCGGACGATTATTTACCCATGCACCTTCCACCTATAAAATTCCAACCAGTGTTGATATCCCACCGGTATTTAATGTGAGTTTGTTTGACAATGAAAATAGCTCGGACACGATTTACCGTTCCAAAGCTGTCGGCGAGCCGCCTTTTATGCTGAGTTTATCGGTTTTTTCTGCCATTCGACAGGCTGTTCAGGCTGCGATTCCCGCAGATGCGCCGCTACAGCTGAATGCACCTGCAACTGCCGAAGAAATCTTGCGTGCCATTGCCTTGGGGCGTGGTCATGCCTTGGCAGATCGTCCCAAACCGCAGGCTTAAGTCGCGATGTCATACACATTACAGTGGTGGACTGATTTTTGCCAATGGTTGACTCAGGATCGGGCTTTGGTTTTGGTGACAGTTGCCAAAATTGAAGGTTCTACCCCGCGTGAAGTGGGTGCCAGCATGCTATTACGTTATGATGACATGGGGCAGTTGCAGCAGTCAGATACGATTGGTGGCGGGCATTTGGAATGGCAAGCCATTGCGATTGCCGAAACCATGCTCAATACTCCCAGACAGCAATTGCCACACCTTGAGCGGTTTAATCTCAGTGCCAGACTAGGACAATGTTGTGGCGGTGTGATGTGGTTGACTTTCGAGAAAATCGAAGCACAGGCAGGGCAGGCGTATGCAGCACAATTACAGCAGTATACAGCGCAATATGTACAAGGACATGCCATCATTCGTGGACTGAGTGATGGAATTGCTTCACAGTGGCACATCACAGCGGAAAAGGATAAACAATCTGTTTTACAACAATCTCCAGAACAACATTGGACATTCCGGCAGATAATTCAACCGCAGGGATTTCATGTATTGTTATTTGGTGCAGGGCATGTTGGCGAAGCAATTGTGCGTTGCCTGCTGCCTGTGGGTGCCCATATTCGCTGGGTAGATACTCGAGATGACATATTTCCTGTCGATTTACAGTCACAGGTACATTGTATTGCCACGGATACGCCAGAGGTTGAAATTGAACAATTTACGCCGTATGGGGCAATTTTAATTTTAACCCATGATCATCAACAGGATTTACACTTGTGCTTTGCCGCATTAAAACCTCGGCCAGTAAATTTTAGCTATGTGGGTATGATTGGCTCAAAAAGTAAACGCGCAGTTTTTGAAAAACGCCTAAAAGCTCGTGATTATTTGGCACAGGATTTACAACGGCTGATTTGCCCGATCGGGATAGCGGGCATTCATTCCAAACAACCGAATATTATTGCGATTGCAGTGGTAGCACAATTATTGCAACATTTTGAACAACGTCTTATCAGTGATAAACAGATTCTTTCTGCCCATCACTGATCTAAGATTTAGGCTTTGTTGTCCTGCGTATATTTCGGATTTTTCTCGGCACGTTTTAATAAAACCAGAACAGCACCAGTGCCACCTTGATTCTCTGGTGCACTAACAAATGCCAATACATCACGATGCTGACGTAACCAGCCATTGACGCAGGTCTTTAAAATACCTTCCGGGCCTTTACCATGCACAATCTTAATCACATTTTGATTGTCATCTTTGGCCAGTTGAATCAATTGTAAAACTGCTGTTCGCGCCTGTTCCATGGTACAGCCATGTAAATCCACTGCTTCAAACCAGCGTAATTTACCGGCTTTTAAATCTTCAAAGACACGATTTTGCAAGGTCGCAATGCGATAGCTTAAAAATGCCTGACTGGCAACTGGATTTAATAAAGCCTGTGTATCTGATAACACGGTGTTATCAGTTTCAGTCGTACCTTCAGCCGCAATACGTTTTGCCAGCGTTTGTGCATCAATTTTTTTCGCTTTTGTAGTACTGGCAATGTTGGCCAGATCACTAGAATCTATTTTCTTCACACCTTGCATGGCATTGGCAAAAATTTGGCTATCATCTTGCTGTTCCGCTTGAGCTTGTCTTGCGGAACTAAGTTGCTCAGGTTGCTTACTGGTTTTTTGTGCTTGAGTTGCAGTTTGATCGGCACCGACCTGCTTTTTAAACTGCTTTAATAAATCAAGCTGTGCTTTGGAGAGGGAGGTATCTTTGCTCATAATGTGGGAAGTATAAAACAGGTTTATTTAAGTCTAGTATAGTATGAAATAGTTAGTGGGTGGAAACTTAGTAAATGTGGGTACGTTTTTAAAAAATTGTTTTTTTATTTATACTTGTTGCAGTGCTTCACACTAACATGTTTGTTTGGAGTTATATGATTTTTAAAATAAGGGCTTAAATCAATCAAAAATTTTAAGAATTATTGTTAATTAGTCAAGAAAATATATTTAACCGAGATGGAAAACAATAGCAAATGTTCAACTTACTATTGTTTATTTAAGTCAATTTAAATGACCTTCGGTATACCAAATAACCGATTCAATGCCTGACCCGCATGTGGTTGTTTCATAAAACCTTCACCCACCAGAAAACGGTCAATACCGTGATTTTGCATAAACTGCACCTGTTCAGAGGTACTAATACCACTTTCGGTAATGATCTGACGTGCTGAACCGGCCATATCCTTTAAACGTACTGTGGTATTTAAATTGACTTCAAAGGTTTTTAAATTACGATTATTTACCCCTAACAAGCATTGTTCAGGTAATTGTAGTGCGCGCTCCATTTCCTGTTCATTATGGACTTCAACCAGTACGTCCATGCCGTATGCAAAAGCCACACTGGCCAGTTCCTGTAATTGTGCATCGGAAAGGCAAGCCACAATCAATAAAATGCAATCGGCATGCAGTGCACGACTTTCGACAATATGGTAGGGATCGACCATAAAGTCTTTACGTAACGCTGGTAAGGTACAGGCTTCCCGTGCGATACGCAGATTATCATGATGGCCTTGGAAAAAATCGACATCAGTCAAGACTGATAAACAGGCTGCACCTGCTTGCTCATATTCTTTGGCAATTTCATCAGGATTAAAGTTTTCCCGAATAATGCCTTTGGAGGGGGACGCTTTTTTGATTTCGGCAATAATGGCAGGGGATTTATGCTGTAAAGCTTTGGCAAAACCACGGGTAGGCGTTGCCTGTTTTGCCAGTTCTTCCAAATTGCTTAGGCTAAACTGTTTTTGTTTTGCCGAGATTTCTACAAATTTGCGCTCAACAATCGTACCTAAAATAGTATTTTGAATATCAATATGCATCATCGATTCCTGTTTAGTTCGATTGTTCCAGTTGCTTTAAAGTGCGGGTAAATTCACTCATGACACTCATTTTTTCCAGTGCCTGTCCACCATAAATAATGTCATGTGCCAATGCCACACCTTGTTTATAGCTATTGGCCAGGCCTGACACATAGATACCAGCACCTGCATTTAGTGCAATCATATTGGCAGCTTTATCGCCGAGTTCGGATTTTTTTCGCCCGAGTGCATCCTTGATCATTTTTAGACTGGCTGTGGCATCTTCAACTGATAATCCGGTCAGTGTTTGCGAGGTGATGCTTACATCTTCGGGCACAATGGTCCACTCGGTGATTTCACCATTTTTTAGCTCGGCAACACTGGTTGGAGCCGCTAGACTGATTTCGTCCAGCCCATCTTTGGAATGCACGACCAAGACATGTTCTGCGCCTAATTGTTGCAGCACTTCTGCTATGGGACGACATAACTCATCAGAAAAAACACCAATCACATAGCGTTTGACCCCAGCCGGATTGGTCAAAGGTCCGAGTAAATTAAAGAAACTACGAATACCGAGTTCACGACGAGGTGCAACCGCATATTTCATGGCTTTATGATGATTGGGTGCAAACAGAAAACCAATGCCCATCTCACGAATACAGCGTTCGGTTTGTTGCATATCCAGATCCAGACGTATGCCAGCCTGTTCCAGTAAATCCGAAGATCCGGATATACTGGATACACCTCGATTGCCATGTTTGGCAATGGTGGCGCCTGCGGCAGCAATCACAAAACTCGAAGCAGTGGAAACGTTAAACAGGTTTTGTCCATCGCCACCTGTACCGACAATATCAATTAAATGCGGAATTTCACTGACATCAATTTTAATGGCAAATTCCCGCATCACACGTGCCGCAGCGGTAATTTCATCGATACTTTCGCCTTTCATACGCAGACCTATCATTAATGCACCAATTTGTGCATCACTGGCTTCACCATTCATGATGGTGCGCATGACATCTTCCATTTGTGGCTGGGTCAAATGGATATTTTTGGTAATATTGTGAAGTGCTTGTTGAATGTTCATTTATGCATAAATCTCTAAAAAATTCTTAAAAACCTGATGACCATGCTGGCTTAAAATCGATTCAGGATGAAACTGCACACCTTCTACCGGCAATGTCTTATGTTTTACACCCATGATTTCTTCTATTGAGCCATCTTTTTCTTGTGTCCAGCAAGTGACTTCCAGACAATCGGGCAGGGTCGCTTGATCAATCACTAGCGAATGATAACGTGTCGCCGAAAATGGATCGGGTAAGTGGCTAAAAATCCCTTTATCCAAATGATACATATCGGACAGACGACCATGCATTACGGTTTTGGCACGGACAATATTGCCACCAAAAGCCTGACCAATAGATTGGTGTCCTAGACATACGCCCAATAATGGAATTTTACCGGCAAAATGCTGAATTGCTGGAATCGAAATACCGGCTTCACTGGGTGAGCAGGGACCCGGTCCAATCACTAAATATTTGGGCTGCCATCGTTCAATATCTTCTAATGTGACTTGATCATTGCGAACAACTTTTACATCTTGATCCAACTCGCCAAAATATTGCACGATGTTATAAGTAAAGGAGTCATAATTGTCGATCATTAGAAGCATTTTGAACTAACCTTATTGATTTTAAAACAATTCTTGAGGGGGCTGCTTATTTTTACTCACAATCTTACTTACAAAAAAGAAAGTATTATAATTGAGATGGCAATAAAAAGCCGCTTCATTAAGCGGCTACTTTAGCAGAATTTGACGATCATGTAACAACTTCCTTTAAATAAGTCTAGTCGTTGATAAGGTTAAGGTTCATAACCAAAATATTTTAGGAAAACACGTTTAAAATATTGTGGATTATTATAGCCCAAAGCATAAGCAACTTTAGCACTTGCCTGTCCCTCTTTAAGCAAAATCAATGCTTGTTTCATGCGTTTTTCCAGCAAAAACTGACCAATTGTCATACCTGTATGTTGTTTGAATACTTTCTTTAAATCACATTCATTGAGTCCAACCTGTTTGGATAGTTGTGGAATCGTAATTTTTTGCTCAAATTGATTTTCGAGGATAGAAATAGCCTGCTCAATTGCTGTAAATTGTGATGCCTTACATTTTTTAGTGAGTTGTAATAACATGCTTAGCAATTCTAAAGCTGCACCTTCCAGATGTAATAAATCTATTTTTGTTTTGATCTGGGGTAATTTTAAAAGATGTTGTGCCTGATGAATGATATGTTGACTAGGAATTTCAAAAGTTTTAATGCCCGTTGCATCTATGTCTAAAAAAAATCTAACCAAGTCGTTATATTCGGGAGTATGTTGAATATTATCGAAAAAATTTTCATCAAAATCGATAGTAATCAACGACATTTGTTTATATGCAGGTAAATAAATGGTTTGTACACCTAGATACCCCTTGCGTAAAATAATGCAGGGCGATTGTAAAATATAAGTTCTATTGGTTTGATGATTTTTAAGGTGATGAGTACCAGACAGAAAAACAGTAAGTCCGAAACAATATACTGGTGTATTGGCTGTCATTTGTTTGGGGTGTTTTAATTGATACTGACCTCTGCCAAGACAGGCACGACCAAAATCATACAGTTCGCTATATCCATGACCTTCTAGTGGATTAAACAAATTATAATAATAGTTAGGTAGCGTTGAATTGGTTTCAATATATAGATCGCCCACCTGACTCACAACTTGTTTATGTGCATCAATAAATCTGGACATGGAAGACATAGCGTTATCCGACAATATAAAGAATTGAGAATCATTTTCAATTTAAAACTTTTACAGCTGATTTGTCAATTGTTGTATATCTTACACAGCAGATTTCCTTTTTTCTTAAATAATAATGAATAATCAATGGCTTTCCTGATTTTTATAAATTATTCCCTTTATTGCTATTTATTGAGAATGAATATCAATAAACTTTGTGCCTTGATTGTCGATTTGCTATTCATAGGATGCAAATTGCTTAACAAAAAATACTTTACTGATGAAGTATAAATGGGGGAAATAAATGCCAAATCAATTTTATTTTAAAGTATCCATATTGACGATCAGCATGATATGTGCAGTATCACAATTGGCTAGGGCGGAAATAACCGAACAAGATAACAATATAGCGACAACACAGTTACCTGTTATTGTTGTCAATGCAGAACAAGAGGCGATTTCAGCTGGTCAAATTAACCGTAAAAGCCAGATGGGTTTATTTGGTGATAAAGATGTCATGGATATTCCATTTAGTATTACCAGTTATTCTGATAAATATATAGAAGATCAGCAGGCAACATCTGTTGCGAAAGCATTGGTCAGTGAACCTTCTGTTAGAAATGTCTTTTCAGGTAATGGATTGGGAGAATATTTTAATATTCGTGGTTTATATACTCAAAGTCATGAACTGTCATGGAATGGTTTATTTGGTCTGGTACCACATAATCGTGTCCCTACAGAGTTTTTAGAACGGTTAGAAGTATTTAGGGGAACAAGTGCTTTACTCAATGGAATGTCTTTGGGGGGAGCAGTAGGTGGTGTAATTAATGTTGTACCAAAACGTGCAGATGAAGTGCCCTTAACCCGTTTAACCACAACTTTTTCTTCAGATGCAAACTTGGGTGCACATGTGGATTTAGGACGGCGGTTTGGTGAAAAGCATCAATATGGTATTCGTGTGAATGCTTTGAGATCGCATGGTGATACTTCACTTGATGATCAGACCGAAGATCGTCGTCTAGGTTCGATTGCACTGGATTATCGTGGTTCCAATTTGCGAGCATCTCTGGATCTTTACGATATTCGGGAGGAATATACAGGGGGTATGCCTTTGATGGTATCTTTTGCATCTGCCAATATTCCCCAAGCACCCGATTCAACCATTAATACGATGTCAGGTGCAGATGGCTATTCAAGTACCAAAGCTGCAATTGCAAATCTTGAATATGATTTTGCAGAAAACTGGCTAGCTTACATGACCATGGGGACGAAACATCAAGAAGGCTATGGTTACTTTGCCAATAATGCCTTGGGTAGAATGGCTCAAGCAAATGGTGACTATATTGCTGTATCACGGGTTACAGCCAATAAAACCGATACACATGCAGCAGAAACGGGTATTCGGGGACAATTTGACACAGGTGCTATTCAGCATACATTGGTACTGAGCAGTAATATTATTGATCAAAAAGTAAGAATGGGTTTAAACCCTGATACGCCATCATGGGTATCAAATATCTATGCACCAACACAACCGACTGCTTTGGCAGCCAGACCCACATATATACCCAAAACTTCGGATATGACATTAAGCAGTGTTGCTTTAGCCGATACCCTTTCATTTTTACAGGAAAAATATCAGTTAATCCTTGGTATTCGTTATCAACAAGTGAAATCAGAAAGTTTTAATATTTTTTCAGGTCAATCTTCCGGACCTGCTTACAATGAAAATGCTCTAACGCCTGCGCTGGGTGTGGTGGTAAAGCCGTGGGATTCATCGGTATCTATTTATGCAAACTATATCGAAGGATTATCACAAGGTGATTCTGTATCGGATACAACAGCTGAGAATTATGGACAGAATTTTGCCCCTTATCAATCCAGACAATATGAAATTGGTACAAAATGGGATATGGGTCATTTTAGAAATACGTTGAGTGTATATCAAATCACCAAGCCGACAATGATTAAAAATGAAGCTATTAATCGTTACAGTGACGATGGTGAACAACGTAATCGTGGCGTGGAGTGGACGACAGCGGGAGAAATCTTTGAAAACATTCGTGTATTGGGTGGGGTAGTCTATATGGATGCGGAACATACCAAAACCACAGCAGGACAGTTGAATGGTCGTGATGTGATGGGGATTCCACATTGGCAATCTAATCTGGGCATAGAATGGGATGTTGCACAATTACAGGGATTAACCTTGTCTGCCAATACAATTTATACAGGGCATATGTATGCAGACAATGCAAATACACAAAAACTTCCAGATTGGACAGAAGTCAATTTAGGTGGGCGTTACTTCACCACTATTGCTAATCACGCTGTGACTTTTAGGGGCGGCATTGATAATCTTTTTGATCAACAACATTGGGCTGGTGTGTGGAATGGTTTTGTTGCCGTGAGTGGCACACCTCGTAGCTATAAGTTTTCTATGCAAATTGATTTTTAAGATTAAAATAAATATATCTGGAATTGAAGCATGACGGAAAATAAAAAGCCTTGGGTGCTGTTAATCAGTATCTATACCACCCAATATATTGGCGTGGCATTTATCATTTCAGCTGCATTTGCGATTTTGCGGCAAAGTGGTATTGCCTTGGATAAACTTGCTTTACTGAATTTAATTGCTATTCCAATGTTGGGTAAAGTGTTATATGCCCCTTTTGTTGATAATTTTCGATTATTCTTTCAGGGGCAATACCGTAGCTGGCTGATCTGTGCACAAATGGCTATGACGGTGCTGTTGTTTATTTGCGGATTGCTTGATATTCAACAACAGTTTTCCACCATTCTAATTTTATTGATTGTTTATACCTTATTTATGAGCTTGCAGGATGTATCAATTGATGGATTAGCCTGTAAATTATTTGATGAATCACAACGTCAATTTGCCAATAGTATTCAATATGCCAGTAATTTACTGGGAAATATCATTGGTGGTGGAGCTTTATTAATGCTTTATCCGTGGTTGCAATGGCAGGGCGCATTGTGGGTGTTGACTGGTTTAACTGCGATTACCAGTATCCAGTTAATATTTTTTAAAGAACCTGAAAATATATTTAACAACTCACATAAACATATTGCTTCCCGTTTTAGCAGTCTTGCACAGCAAATAAGTGTTTTTGTAAAACAGCATCGTCACTGGTTTATATTATTGTTTCTTTATCCAATTGGTTTTACTGCGGTTTTTGGCATGCTAAATCCTATGCTGGTAGATGCAAAGTGGTCTTTACCAGATATTGGCTTTGCCACTAAAGTTTTTGGTTCTCTTATCGGGATTATTTCAGCTTTTTTAGCCACGTTAGTCATCAATAAACATGGACGTAAATCTGCATTAATTGGGTTTACGCTATTACAGGGTGTGGCTCTGCTAAGTTTTATTCCATTAACATTGGGTTATACCAGTAAACCCTTGGTTTATTTTGCGATATTTGCTTATTTTATTGCCAATCCAGGATTAATGGCGACACTCTCAACCATGATTATGGATCGGGCAGCAATGATGCCAGCCAAAGCAACTTTTTTTAGTCTGCAATTAAGTTTAATCGTCTTTATGGGGTTTGCCTATTCTGCTGCGGGTTTAATGCTTGCACAGCATATTGGCTATATGTGGGTGGTGATTTTAACCTTTATATGTGCCATGTTGGTTGCCCTATTGGCAAGGCGATTATTAGCCGTCACATTTAAAGCTGCTGGCAAAGTTTGAGTAAATGAATGATTTGATTTAGATGTTTTTATGGATTTTTAAAGTTATATTAAGATGATGAAAAGTTTAACCGTAATTCAAGATGATGATCGAAAGCTGGATATTATGGATCATGTTAATCAGGATCATAGTAAAGAATTATTAATTATTGCCCAATCCTATGGCAAGAATCGTGATATTTATTATGCTTCTATTACTGATATTTTTGAAGAAGGCATTTTATTACATATAAGATGTGAGATAAATCGAGAGATACAGGAATTATTTGTAGCGTTTGAATTGAAAGGTGATCTTGAAGAACAAATTCTTTATTTGGCCTATCATTCTTTCGTTAAGCAAAATATTGAATTGGATCATAATGCCAGAAATTATTTTGAAATTGTGGATAAAAGCAGAATTACCCCAAATTTTATGCGTCTTATGGTAAAAAGCCAAACAGCTTTACCACAATATTACGCTGGGTATGCATACGGTTTTATCTTAAAGACACTACAAAAAATGCCTCCAGTCAAAAAAAACAACATCTTCAAAAAAAACAATCTATTTAAAAACAGATTTGATCGAGGATTTTTATGGATAATGAAATATCTATCTCGGCAAAAGCGACAAAAATTATTGGAATCCATCAATAAAGATATTCGCTTATATACTTTACGGCAGGCGTTTAATCCACTAGGTACAGAAGGCCTAAGTTATGGATATATTGATATTTTTACTCATGGTGATAGTGCAGGAAGCCAATGGGTAGAAGTTTTACAGGCAGGTACACTCATATCCAGTCGTACCGAAACAGATGATAAACATGCTCATTTAGAGCAAGGGCAGACCGTATTGATTGCTGATGAAACAGCCTATCCAGCAGTGGCTGGTATTTTGGATTTCTGGAAAAATCCTGTGCCACCCTTGGTGATTTTGCTGGCTTCTGATATTCGGGATCATGCTTATTTTGATCATTTTAATTTTCCGCCACAGAGTGAAATTTATAAAATAAGCAGTCAGACTTCATTGCAGGCGGAGAAAGTCATTGCAATTCTTAAACAAAAAACCTTGATTGAAAATGTCTGGGGTGCACTCGAAAATGAGGCAGCTAAACAAATTCGCCATTATTTGCGTAATCAACGACAATTAAAAGGTAAGAATAATCATATTAAAGGATACTGGCGATTGGAAAAAGTATAGGTCAATGAATAGATGAAGCACAGTATTGTCTGCTTGTTTTAAATCTAAATTACCGTTGATGGCGATTTAGTGATGGCTAACATTTACTATTTAGAGTTATTAAGTTTTGAGTGTTAAAATATGACAATAAATTTAAATGATACAAATGCTATTCGAGATTTACTGAAACATAAGCACATCAAGGTGACGTTGCCTCGGCTAATGATTTACAAAGTGATGCAGCAATCCTCTCATGCGATGACTGCATATGAAATTGAAGATATTTTGCTACAACAAAATCACCGGCTTAATTGGGTGACAATTTATAGCACTTTAAAAAATCTACCAAAATAGCGGGTTGGCACAACGTTATAAAATAAATACTGAGCAGGCTTGATTTTCATTATCACACTCTCATGCTGATATCACGATTAGATGCAGACAGTGTCAAGCCATACAGACAGTGAATGACGATAAAATAAAGTTAGCAATTCTGAATTTTTGTACAAATTCTCGACTTGAAATAAATTTTTATCAGTTGATGCTTGAGAGCAAGATATGTCAGTGCTGTTGTGGAGCAGATAAGGAAACAAATTAGCAAAACAAGCGGATAAATTGATGATTTGCGTCTTTCATGTCTTTATAAAAATATCTGAATTTTTTTACTCAACAAACAAAAAGGCAATTTTTGCCAAATTTTGGTGCATAAAATCTGACTGATACCTAATTTGCAACAAAAAAGTGCATAAATTTGCAATGATTTTTAATTTATTATCCTTGTGTTTATATATGGTGCATTTTATTGTGCGGACAGTATAATAGCAATCATTCAGTCTATCTAAGATATAATTTCTTATAAAGATTTCAATGTTTTAGATAAGTAACCAAAAGTTGGTATGGGTTTTGCTATATTACTAGCAACTGAAAAGCGCACTCACTAAGTGCATATAAATTACACTGGAGCATATTGCACATGTCAAATAAGGTTCTTAAATTAATCCAAGAAGGTGGAGCAAAGTGGGTAGATTTCCGTTTTACGGATACCAAAGGTAAAGAGCAGCATGTGACATATCCTGCCGATACCATCGACGAAGATACTTTTGAAGATGGTAAAATGTTTGATGGTTCATCTATCGCAGGCTGGAAAGGTATTGAAGCGTCTGACATGATTTTACGTCCAGATGCAGAAACTGCCTTTATCGATCCGTTCTTTGCTGAACCAACAGTTGTTGTGACTTGTGATGTAATCGAACCTTCAACTGGTCAAGGTTATGAACGTGATCCACGTTCTATTGCTCGTCGTGCAGAAGAGTATTTAAAATCTACAGGCATTGGTGATACTGCATTCTTTGGTCCAGAACCAGAATTCTTTGTATTTGATGATGTGAAATGGGACATTGACATGTCTGGGGCGCGTTTGACGATCAGTGCAGAAGAAGCTGCATGGTCAACTGGCAAAGAATATGATGCTGGTAACTCTGGTCACCGTCCACGTGTTAAAGGCGGTTACTTTCCAGTTCCTCCAGTTGATTCTGGTCAAGATATGCGTGCAGAAATGTGTAGCAAAATCGAAGAGATCATGGGTGAAGGCCGTGTAGAAGTACATCATCATGAAGTTGCATCTTGTCAGATGGAAATTGGTGTAAGCTTTAACACGCTGGTTCGTAAAGCAGATGAAGTACAACAGTTTAAATATGCTGTTCATAATGTTGCACATCAATTTGCAAAAACTGCGACTTTCATGCCAAAACCATTGGTAGGTGATAACGGTTCTGGTATGCACGTGCATATGTCAATCTCCAAAGACGGCAAAAACCTGTTTGCTGGTGATGAATATGCAGGTCTTTCTGAACTTGCACTTTACTTCATTGGTGGTGTGATCAAGCATGCGCGTGCGTTGAATGCGATTACTAACCCGTCAACCAACTCATATAAGCGTCTGGTTCCACACTTTGAAGCACCAATCATGCTGGCTTACTCAGCACGTAACCGTTCTGCTTCTATCCGTATTCCATACGTATCTAGCCCGAAAGGTAAACGTATCGAAGCACGTTTCCCTGATCCAGCATGTAACCCATACTTGGCATTTGCTGCCTTGTTGATGGCTGGTCTTGATGGTATTCAAAGCAAAATCCACCCAGGTGAAGCAGCAGACAAAAACTTATATGACTTGCCTCCTGAAGAAGAAGCGAAAATCCCAACCGTGGCACATAGCCTAGAAATGGCTTTGGAAGCTTTGGAAGCAGATCACGAGTTCCTGTTAAAAGGCGGCGTATTCACTAAAGAAATGTTAGATGCTTACATCGAATTAAAAACTGAAGATGTACGTCGTCTGAATACGACAACTCATCCAGTTGAGTTTGATATGTATTATAGTGTGTAAATGGAAGAAAATCTGTAAGGGAAGCTCGCATTCGTGCGGGCTTTTTTAATGTCTAAAATATCTTAATAATTTGATGGATTTATTCACCGT
The DNA here is from genome assembly GCF_900096995.1 of Acinetobacter puyangensis. GTDB lineage: Bacteria > Pseudomonadota > Gammaproteobacteria > Pseudomonadales > Moraxellaceae > Acinetobacter > Acinetobacter puyangensis. Next base: position 66,422 of record NZ_OANT01000009.1, on the reverse strand, counting down.
TTATCTTTATTCATTTTTAAAGTCAAAAGATTTTAAATATTGTTGAAGATAGCAAAGTTAACGAAATACATCACTTGAAAAATAATTCGAAGATGTGATTTTTCGGTTAAACTAAGACATATTTTTTCGGTAACAAGAAGATATGCACCATTTTCAGACCAGTCATGATTCTCATCAAAACCTGCCGACTGGATTAAGACAATGGTTATTGGCGGAAGGCTCTCTCACGCAGCAATTAACGCATCTAGCAGCAGGGCAATTCCGTGTTGAACCCATTAACGAACATTATCAAAAATTAAGCATCCATGATGCCCGCTGGTTGGGTATGCCGCATCAGCATCTTGCTTGGGTACGGGAAAGTTATTTATATGGTTCACAGACACAGCCATGGGTCAAAGCTAAAAGTATTTTCCCCATATTGAGTTTACAGGCAAAGGCGAGAATCTTTAAGCATATTGGACGGCAGCCGATTGGACATTTTCTGTTTCAGCGCACTACACCGAAATGTCAGCGTAGAGTGATTTATCTTGACGAAGGCTGGACCCGACAGAGCTGTTATACTTGGCATGGCTGTAAATTTATAGTACAAGAAACCTTTCTGGCACAGTTTGCCGCCTTTATTGAAAAATAGTTTTAAAAGCAGTTAATTAAACTCATTCGGACAACTCTATGACCACTCAAGTCGTAACCACTTGGCGCGAGCGTTTACAGGCCTATTATTATCTTTGTCGTTTTGATAAACCGATCGGAACCGAATTGGTTTTTTGGCCAACCATGTGGGCATTATGGATTGCCGCACGAGGTATGCCTGATCTTAAGGTTTTAGTCCTGATGATTTTAGGTGTAATTTTTATGCGGGCAGCAGGCTGTGCCATCAATGATTTTGCTGATCGTAAAGTTGATGGTCATGTGGCACGCACCAAACAGCGGCCACTTGCGGCGGGGATCATTCAACCGATTGAAGCAATCTGGGTTTTTCTGGTGTTGGTGGCTGCGAGTGCCTGTCTGCTATTTTTTCTGCCGATTGAAACCTTCTATTGGTCATTTGGCGCATTGGCATTGGCTTTTATATATCCCTTTATGAAGCGATATACCCATTTACCGCAGGTGTTTTTAGGTGCTGCATTTTCATGGTCAATTCCCATGGCATATGTTGCCGTTGGGCAAACCCCTGATTTAACCTGTTGGTTACTGTATTTTGGTAATTTGGCGTGGACAGTGGCCTATGATACGCAATATGCGATTACCGACCGTGAAGATGATTTAAAAATTGGTGTGAAATCTACCGCAATTTTATTTGGTCGTTATGATTTACATATTATTGCTGCATTACAAATTTCTAGCCTGATTCTGATTGGTTATGCAGGATGGCGTGAAGAATTATTTCCCTATGTATTGATCGCCTTAGGTGTGGTTGCACTGGATTTTATTTATCAGGCATGGCAAACCCGACATCGTGATCCACAGATTTGTTTCTGGGCATTTCGGCATAATCGTTGGGTGGGATTGGTGATCTGGCTTGGTATTGCCAGTGCATATTGGTCAATGGGCTAATGAATCTTGGCTTACTTTCCTGATATTAATTACAAAGTGCTCATTACAAAGCACTTTTTTTATGGCTTAATACAGATGCTTAACATGGAATAAATCGTGAGGTAAGGAGTACAGCGATGTTAAATAAGCATTTTAATGGAATAAAAGTTTTTGCTGTTGCGACGTTATTATCTACTGCCATAGGACTGGCAGGCTGTAATTCAGATGATGATGATGACCGCTATCAGGGTTATCAATATTATTCTTCCGAAGTTGCCTACCGTGCAGGGGCAATCCCCACAGAAGCAAGTCAAGTCGATGTTATGACCTATCGCATGCCATATGTGACAGGTAAAACTGAAAAAGCCACCGCCATGGTGATGTTTCCAAAAACTGAGCGACCTAAAGATGGCTGGCGAGTGGTGGTCTGGGCACATGGGACGACAGGTGTGGGCGATGCCTGTGCACCAAGCAAAAATCCAATTGGCGATAATTTTTCACTACTGGCCAATAGTCTATTAAAACTGGGCTATGTGATTGTGGCACCGGATTACGAAGGTTTAGGTGAAGCAGGTATTCATCCATATCTTAATCTTGAAAGTGAAGCGCAATCGGCAATTTATGCGGTTAAAGCAGTCAAAGAGAAATATAGTTCCCAATTAAAAGGTACATGGATGTCTATTGGTCAGTCACAAGGCGGACATGCATCACTGGGCATTGCTCAATTTGCCAATGATGATGCAGATTATCGTGGGGCTGTAGCAACTGCACCAGCCTCTAGTCTGGGCTATATTATCAGTCAGATTGCACCACAAGCAATTGCAGATTTGGAGACAGGTGGAAAACGAGAAGTAGCAATTGCAGTATATTCCGAACTGTTAGCTTATGCGGCGTATACCACAGTAGGGATCAAAGCCTATACACCAACTTTTGATTATCAGTCTCTATTTGAAAACCGTTCAGGATTGATTGCCGCTAATGCAGAAGGGACAACCGGTGATAATGGCTTATGTCTGGGCGATATGATGACAAAATATCAACAGGATATCCAGGCTTATCTGATTGAGAATCCGGGACAAAACGTGACGGATTATCCTGCATTAAAAGCAGATTTTCTTAGCAATGCCACAGTCGCAAAATTTTTACAGGACTCACAACCCGGAACCCAAAAGCTGAATAAGCCGGTATTTGTGGTACAGGGTAAACTGGATATGGCTGTCCCATATCAGGTAACTCAAGCTTTGGTGACTGGTTTAAATGCTTTAGGGACTTCGCCACAGGTGAAATTTGAATTGGTGGAAGATGCAGGCCATACTCAAGCCATTGTACAGCGTAATGACGAGATTGTAGAATTTATTCAGGAAATCTTGCCAAATTCATAGCGATATGGAAATACAGTGAAATAACCAGCCAGAAATCGAGAGATTTCTGGTTTTTTAATGGCTTGATTTTAACTCACCCATTTATAACTTTTCTTAGTTGTGACTGATTTGCGTAATTCCTGAACCGAGGGTATGGCACAGAATCTATAGACTGTATAGCCAGCTTCATTGAGCATTTTATCCCGAAACTGATCTTCTGCAACTTTATTTAAATGAGAGGGATCATCGAGTTCGATAATTGCAATGACATCACAATCCGAATTGATTAATACAAAATCGGTGACTTTACGATTAAAGCGACTACGAATCTTATAATGATCATTGGTGATTAACGCACTAAATGCCACCTGACATAACACATCATATTCCGGAAAAGCTCGTTTAAGCTGGGCAAACATTTTTTGTTCAAAGGCTGTCATTAATCTTCGGGCAAAGTATTGTTGTTTATATTTTAGTTTGTAGAAAAGAATAATGCCTAGTAAAAGTAGGCAGGGGAGTAGAAACCACATGATGCGCAAAATAAAATCACTTCTTAATAAAAAAAGCCCACTGATAAACAGTGAGCTTTTTTAGAATTTTGGCTCTCCCACCTGGGCTCGAACCAGGGACCTGCGGATTAACAGTCCGTCGCTCTACCGACTGAGCTATGGGAGAATGTGTGGGGAATTTTAGGGGTGAATCAGGAGAAGGTCAAGCATATTATGATGAAAATAGAATGAAAAAAGTTTGAATGGATTAAAAATAAACATTAGACAATTCAATCTATAACTTTTGAAATACTACCTTTTAGATCGATAAGATCAGTGTGCATAGAACACATAGATTGTCTTTGTTTATATGACAAAAGAATGAAGCATAAAAAAAGCCCACTGATAAACAGTGAGCTTTTAGAATTTTGGCTCTCCCACCTGGGCTCGAACCAGGGACCTGCGGATTAACAGTCCGTCGCTCTACCGACTGAGCTATGGGAGAATGTGTGAAGAATTATAGAGAAATTTTATGGGGGGTCAAGTCAAATCTCTTAAAAAAGAATTAATTGTATTTTTTATCATCACCTTAATATATCTTTAGTACAATACATTTAGGGTGTTTTGTCGTGATCAGTCAGTGTAGATAGACTTTATGGTAACGATGATGATCGATATTAGCGCAGGGGAGATAAAACGGAATGATATATTTATGTAGTCGAGCAATCACGTAAATTCTAAAGATAAGTCTTCGACTATAGATTGATCAACTTGAAATGTTTCTTTAATGGTACACAGGGAAATAAATGCGCATAAAAAAGCCCGCTGATGAAAAGCGGGCTTTTAGAATTTTGGCTCTCCCACCTGGGCTCGAACCAGGGACCTGCGGATTAACAGTCCGTCGCTCTACCGACTGAGCTATGGGAGAATGTGAAAGCGATTATAGAGAGATTTACGACAGGGTCAAGCATTTCACAGGATAAATATGAGATTTCTATCTAAGTGTTTTTTTAATGAGCATTAAAAAGTGGCTTTAATGCCACTTGGGACTGCAATGAAAAATGTGAAGGTCGAGGTTACGTTTAAACAGGACAAGGGATTTGTTCTGATTCGGCCAAATCGGCTTTTGCATTCATCAGGGCAGTGAGTTTAGTTCCAGAAATTTGCTGTTTATTTAGTACATCAATTGATTCAAGAATGCTGTTGATGTGATGGGTTTGTAATGGAATATTTTCCGATTGAAAAAAATGGGCAATCACCGCATGGTCGATGCCAGCTTCATGTAATAGCTTGATTTGTTTTAAATTGCCTAAACAGTGTAGATTTTGCTGAATATTCATGTCAAACTCCATTGCATGTTTATTGTTCAATTTATAATAAGCATTTATAGTGCCAGGCATGTTGTGATTAGATAAAAAAAGTTTATTGCTTTGTAACCAGACTCATACTAAAGAATAGGAAGGATAAATCTCAAAATGAGGGAGCATTAAAAAAACCCATGACACAGTGTTATGCATCATGGGCCTGATAAAAGTGTACGGTGCTATTATCGGTTACGCTTTTTTCTCTGCTTCGATTGAAGCAATTGCTTCATCTACACCATCAATAGAATCAGCTGCTTTTTTGATACGTGCAAGTGCATCCACCAGAACTTCATCGGCAGTCGCATAAGAGATACGTATAAAGCCACCTAGACCGAATGCATCACCCGGTACCACAGCTACGCCTGTTTCTTCTAATAACCACTCAGAAAACTCTGTACAAGACTTCAAACCTTTGGCACGAATCAGTGGACGAATATTGGCGTAAGCATAGAATGCACCATCAGCAGGCAGACAGGTGATACCTTTAATGTCATTTAAGCCTTTTACGACCAGATCATGACGACGTTTAAACGCTGCAATCATTGGTTGTAATACATCTTGTGGACCATTCAGGGCAGCTTCCGCAGCGACTTGCGAAATTGAAGTCGGATTAGACGTTGATTGTGACTGGATTTTTTTCATCGCACCGATCACTTTTGCAGGACCAGCAGCATAACCAATACGCCATCCGGTCATGGCATAGGCTTTGGATACACCGTTTAATACGAACGTACGGTCATATAAGTCTGGCGCAACTGTTACGATGTTATAGAACTCATCTTCCCAACGGATAGGTTCATACATGTCATCAGATGCAACAAAAACTTGCGGATGACGACGTAATACTTCTGCCAACGCTTCAAGTTCTGCTTTGCTATAGATCATGCCGGTAGGGTTGGACGGGCTATTTAATACCAGTAAACGGGTATTTGGGGTAATTGCCGCTTCCAGTTGTTCTGGGGTAATTTTAAAACGTTGTTCTTCACCACATTTTACAATTACAGGTGTACCTTCAGCGATGATCACCATATCTGGATAGCTTACCCAGTAAGGTGCAGGAATAATCACTTCGTCACCTTTGTTTAATAAAGCCAATGCTAAATTAAAGAAAGATTGTTTCCCACCACAAGACACCAGAATCTGATTGGCTTGGTAATCAAGATTATTATCACGTTTGAATTTTGCAATGATGGCTTTTTTTAGACTAGGCGTACCATCTACCGCAGTATATTTGGTAAAACCATCGTTAATGGCTTTAATTGCTGCATCTTTAATATGTTGAGGGGTATCAAAATCAGGTTCACCTGCGCCTAAACCAATGACGTTTTTACCCGCTGCTTTTAATTCCGCAGCTTTATTGGTCACTGCAAGCGTAGGGGATGGTTTGATGGCATTGACACGATCTGATAGACGTACGTCCACGGCAGCATTCCTTCTATGTAGGGATTAAAAATGTATTTTAGAAAAACGAACAATATCTTAGCGCAAAAAGATCTATTTAGTCGTGTATTTATTACGCAAACCAGCAAAAAGTTTTAAGGTCAGTAATGATAACTCATCTATCTGGCGAGAAAGTTGAATTAACTTGCAGTATTACAAGCCTCATATCATCTGATCCGTTGAATAACGAGGAAAGAGAAGATAAATAAACTACAAGATGATAAACATAATACTGCGCACTCGATACACAGTTTGCATTAAGATACATTCTCATGATGAGGAGTGGCTATGCGACATTATTCAAGTCTAAGTAAACTGTTTTTAATTCGCCGTGTATTGATGGCGAGCTTGAGTATTTTTGCCGTCGCATCTGTACAGGCTGCTTCCCATAGTAGCAATGATTCATTTATGCTTCATCAAGTTCAAACACTTAATAACAATATTAGTATTTCAGAGATTAAGCGCATTGAAATTCCTCGGCCTAAAATTGCACTGGTGTTAGGCAGTGGGGGAGCGAGGGGTTATGCCCATATCGGTGTGATTAAAGTGCTGGAAGAAAATGGTATCACTCCGGATTTTATTGTCGGGACCAGTGCGGGCAGTATTGTCGGGGCATTATATGCCAGTGGTAAAACTTCAAAACAGCTTGAGGAAATTGCCATGGCATTAAAAGTCTCAGATGTTCGGGATTTTACCTTCAGTAAGCAAGGTTTTTTTGATGGACAAAAAATTGAAGACTATATTAATAAACTGGTTGATGTACAGTCATTGGAAAATCTGAAAATACCGCTTTATGTGGTGGCAACTGAGCTTAAAACAGGCAAAGAAACAGTGTTTTATCAAGGAAATACTGGTAAAGCAGTCCGCGCTTCTACCAGTATTCCAAGCATGTTTGTACCCACAAAAATTGGTGATGAAGAATATGTCGATGGTGGACTGGTCAGTCCTGTCCCGGTTGAGGTGGCTAAGAAGTTAGGCGCAGATATTATTATTGCAGTTAATATTCTGGCCAAACCGGAATATACAGAAACCAGTAATATGTGGGGGTTATTTAATCAAAATATTAATGTAATGCAGAATCGATTGGCATATTATGCAGCTGAACAGGCCGATATTTTGATACAGCCTGATGTTCGGGAAAAACAACATGTTTTTTCGACCAAATCACGTAAAGAAACAATTATAGCCGGAGAGAAGTCTACTTTAGATCACATTGACCGTATCAAAAATTTGATTGAATATCGTAAAAATCATACAGTTGATGAAAATGTCGAACAGTTCACAGGAAAACAACAGCACCAGTTTCAATATATTTCATCAAACTGAAATATTAAAACGATAGCATCATAAATTATAAAAAAATTTTAAATATTAAAATTGTTTAATATCAATTATATAAGTATTTTTTATGGGTTTATTTTATCTAATTGGCGAAGTTTTGACGCTATTTGTCATATAAATGTCATAAAATAAGATAACACTACGCTTAATTTTACAATTGTTGCACTTTTATGACTGCACAAATGACACCTTCAAATCAAGAATCGACTCATCAGAAGTCTACCAATGTTCATGTAAAACCACCGAAGTTTTTCCTTCCGGTATTTCTTGCCATCATTTTTGGCACATTGATTTATATCGGGGTTCAGGTTTCAAATGATCTTTCCCATGTCCCGCCATTGCATCTCTATTCTGTGATTTTGCTGGGCGTTGCGCTTTTTATTGCCTTAGCCTTTGAGTTTGTTAACGGCTTCCATGACACAGCCAATGCAGTAGCAACGGTGATTTATACCAATGCATTGTCAGCACCAGTGGCGGTTATGTGGGCTGGCTTTTGTAATTTTCTTGGAGTGATGGTTGCCAGTGGTGCAGTTGCATACGGTATTATTGCATTACTCCCCGTTGAATTGATCATGAATGTCAGTAGTGGTGCCGGCTTTGCTATGGTATTTGCTTTACTGCTGGCAGCCATTATCTGGAATCTGGGAACATGGTTCTTTGGTATTCCGGCTTCTAGTTCACATACATTGATTGGTTCGATTGTGGGTGTGGGATTGATGAATCAGTTGATTCACTCTGGCACCGGCGGAACGAGTGGTGTTGATGTGGATCAAATTATTAAAGTGGGTAAGGCATTGCTGTTTTCTCCTCTGATTGGTTTTGCCTTTGCCGCATTGCTGTTTTTTCTGGTGAAGATTATATTTAAAAAACAAATGGATTTGTTTAAGCCCCCTGTTGGCAATACACCACCACCACCAGTTATTCGTGCAATTCTTATCTTTACCTGTACCGGTGTGAGTTTTGCGCATGGTTCCAATGATGGACAAAAGGGCATGGGATTAATCATGCTAATTCTGATTGGTCTGGTGCCATTGGCATATTCGCTCAACAAAAACTTGGACCAAGCACATATACAGTCATTTGAACAGTTATCCAATCAGGCAGCTGTCGCAATTTATCCTAATTATGAAAATATCAGCGATGAACAGGCACGAACAATCATTACATCGTATATCCAAACCAAAGAAAGTAATGCGCAAGTGGTACCTGCATTGGCAAGTTTGACCAATCATCTGGGTGAGCGTTTGGCAAAATATCCAGATCTGAATAATATTCCTGAACAAGAAGTCAGTGCTTTCCGTAATGATATGTATTTAAGTACCACTGCATTTAAACGTCTGGAAAAAGCAGAGCAATTCCCTGAAATGACAGCGGAAAATCAGGAAGTATTGAAATCTTATCGCAAGCACCTGGATAGCTTTTTACAGTATATTCCGACTTGGGTGAAGGTTGCAGTCGCATTGGCATTGGGTCTGGGTACAATGGTTGGCTGGAAGCGGATCGTGGTGACAGTTGGTGAGCGTATTGGTAAACATCATATGACTTATGGTCAAGGCATGTCTGCCGAGCTTGTGGCGATGAGTACCATTGCCGCTGCGGATGGTTTTGGTATGCCGGTATCCACTACACATGTATTAAATAGTGCGGTCGCAGGAACCATGGTAGCCAATAAATCCGGTTTACAAATGTCAACGGTGAAAACAATTTTATCGGCATGGGTTTTAACTTTACCAACTACGATTATTTTATCCGGTGGATTATATTGGTTATTTTTACAGTTTGTTTAATTGAAGTATTTTAGATAAGTCGTGTTTTAACTTATCTTTAGAATACACCACAAAATATGCAGATATAATCAAGAATATTATTGCTATTTTGTGGTTGCAATATCTGATCTCAAAGAACACTTATTAAGTTAAGTGTTCTTTTTTATTTGAGTGATGGCAGAAATTCTATAAAGCAAAAATGAATTTTTCATCTATCGTAATTCCTCGTAGTCTAAGCAAATTTACCCTTGTACCACTTGATTATTGAAAGTTATAGATTTTTTACGATAGGCTTAAAGTGCGCCTGTATTATATATACTAAATGGAACAAGCATGAGCAGGCATTAAGGGATTTAAATCCTGAAAATGCTTTTATAGGTTCTAATCACGGTTCAAATTTTGACGTTCAGGTTGAACACTGGTGGTAAGTTTCTTTGTTGATTCATCAAATTTTATCAGAGAGAAGATAATCTGAACATTATTTTTAATGCGATTCAATTTATTTTATTGGGTGGTAAGTCACTCTAACCCTGCTTTGACAGGGTAGGGAAGATTTCTTTCAAGCTTCAATGAGGCAAAGTGAAGTAAAAACAAGGATAACTTATAAAAATGGCAAATGAATGATCAGTGCTTGATTTGGTGCACCTGCCGTAAAATAAAAGCCTAAACTAATAATTGTGATCAGTTTGACTGAGAATAGGAAATATGTACGTGCCCAGACTTGGTCATTTTCTGCTTTAAAACCAATCAAACTTAAATAGATCCAGTATACACATAAGACATTCAGGATTGCGGCATACCAAATATTTGTATAGTCAAAATAATACAGCAGATTCATACATACCATAAATAAAATTACATAAATCGTCGATTCTATTTTGGTACGTTTGATAGAGCGTGCGACAGGTAAAATCGGAATATGCGCATTGTGATAATCATCAAAACGATAGATTGCAATACCCCATGAATGCGGCATTTGCCAAAATGCATAACCAATTAACAGAATCAGTGCAGCATAATCAAATTGATTCGCTACAGCGCAATAACCGATGACAGGAGGGCAAGCCCCAGAAATACTGCCTACAATGGTTTGATGAATGCTTGTGCGCTTTGTCCATAAACTATATAGCACCACATAAACAAAAAAACCCAGTGCAGCGAATAGAAAAGAGTAGATATTCACCATAAAAAACAAAATGGCAAAACCGGCAAGACCGAGTACGTTTGCAAATAGGAATGCAACCGGTACAGAAATGGTCTTTTTCACCAACGCCCGCGTACGCGTACGTTGCATTTTTTGGTCAATATCTTGGTCGATAATATTATTAAAGACGCAACCAGATGCCACCACAAGTGTAGTGCCAATGAGGGTAATGATAAGAAGGGGGAGATCAACTTGGCCTTGTGCGGCTAAGAAGAAGCCGCCCAAGGTGGTAACGAAGTTACCAAAGAGAATCCCTGGCTTAGTCAGGAATAGGTATTGCTTTAGCATGACAGTCGTTTAGAGCATCATGTTAGCGTGTAGATAATTCATGATCCAGATTGAACCGACAAAAAGAATCGCAATTGTAAGGACTGTATAAATAAATGCAATAGTATCCCAGCGTTGTTCTTCAGAACCATTTAAGTGTAAGAAGTAAATTAACTGTACTAGGATCTGGGCAATTGCAGTAATTGCAATTGTTGCCAACACAGCAGTTCCAGTCATACCTGACATCACCATCCCAAATGGGATGATGGTCAAGATAATAGACAGAATGAAACCAATCGTGTATTGCTTAGAGCTACCGTGCGCTGCACCAGGGTTATTTACATCGTGACTCATGCAAGAACTCCTTTTAAGTAAACTAAGCTAAATACACAAATCCAAACGATATCAAGGAAATGCCAGAACAGACTTAAACATGCCAAACGACGTGTATTTGGTAAGGTTAAGCCATTTTTCTTGATTTGGTACATCAATACCAGCATCCATACCAAGCCAGATGTCACGTGAATACCGTGTGTACCAACTAAAGTAAAGAAAGCAGATAAAAATGCGCTAGTGCTTGGACCATGACCAGCATGGACAAGGTGATGGAATTCATAGATTTCCATACCAATGAACGCTGCACCAAAAATAAAGGTAATGATGAGCCATTTCAGCACACCACTTACATCATTTTTATAGCGCGCAAGCACTGCAAAACCAAATGTTACAGATGAAATCAAAAGGGCCATTGTTTCAGTTAAAACAAAACCTAATGAATCACCGAACAATTCTTTTGCACTCGGTGTACCGGGTGGGATATGACCACTCAGTACAGCGAAGGCGATGAAGAGTGTACCAAAAAGTACAAGGTCACTCATCAAGTATGTCCAAAAACCAAAGACGGTAATAGGCGTATCATCATGGTGATGATGATCATCATGTCCGTGGTCGTCGTGATGAAGTACTTCAGCCATCGTCTTAGTCCTTCTTCAAATGTTTTTCGAGTAATGCAAAACGCTCATTCTCGATACGCTCTACTTCAGCAGCAGGTACATAGTAATCTACTTCTTTGGTAAATGAGCTACGAATGAATGCAATGATCGCAGCAACAAAGCTAACAACCACCAACCACCAGATATGCCAGATTAATGCAAAACCTAATACAGTCAGGATCATTGCGATCACAAAACCAGCATCACGGTTGGTTGGCATATGGATATCGGTATATTTTGCAGGACGTTTGTATGCAACACCATTTTCTTTGTCTGACCAGAAGCGATCAATACCTTCGCCTTCAAGCTCAGTTGCAAAGTTATAAAATGGCGCAGGAGATGAAGTAGACCATTCAAATGTACGGCCATCACCCCATGAATCACCTGTATAGTCAATGGTTTGTTTACGTTTCAAGAAACCAACACCAAAGGTGAGTAACAAGCACACAACACCGATTGCTACCAATACAGCACCAATCATTGCGATGTCCAGAAATGGTGTCCATTCCGGGTTGTCATAAGTATTCAAGCGACGTGTCATACCCATGAAACCAAGGACATACAGTGGCATGAATGCAAAATAGAAACCGAAGAACCAGAACCAGAACGCAACTTTGTTCCAAAACTCATCCAATTTCCAGCCAAACATTTTTGGCCAGTAGAAGGTAAGACCAGCAAAGAAACCAAATACCACACCACCAATAATCACGTTATGGAAGTGAGCGATCAGGAATAATGAGTTATGTACCAAGAAGTCAGCAGGTGGAACCGCCATCAATACACCAGTCAGACCACCGATACCGAAGGTAACCAAGAAGCCCATGGTCCAATACATCGGTGATGCAAAAGTAATCTGGCCACGATACATCGTGAATAACCAAGAGAACATTTTTACACCAGTTGGAATGGCGATAATCATGGTCATGATACCGAAGAATGCGTTGACATTCGCACCGGCACCCATGGTAAAGAAGTGGTGAACCCATACAACCAGCGATAGAATGGTAATTGCAATAGTTGCATAAACCATTGATTTATAACCAAACAAAGGTTTGCGACTAAACGTAGACACAATTTCAGAATATAAACCAAATGCAGGCAATACGAGGATATATACTTCTGGGTGACCCCATGTCCAAATCAGGTTCACATACAGCATTGGACTACCGCCAAGCTCATTGGTGAAGAAATGGAAACCAAAGTAACGATCAAGTGACAACATTGCAAGCGTTGCTGTGAGTACTGGGAATGTCGCAATAATCAATACAGACGCACATAAGGTGGTCCATGTCGATACCGGCATATCCATGAGCTTCATGCCAGGCGCACGCATTTTAATGATGGTCACAAAGAAGTTAACACCAGATAGCAATGAACCCAGACCAGAGAGCTGTAATGCCCAGATATAGTAATCTACACCCACGCCAGGACTATATTGAACACCTGACAGAGGAGGGTAGGCCAACCAACCTGTAGCAGCAAATTCACCCAGTACCAATGATGCCATGACTAAACCGGCACCACCTACAAAGAGCCAAAAACTCAAAGAGTTTAATAGTGGGAAAGCAACGTCACGTGCACCAATTTGTAATGGCACTGTAATGTTCCACATACCCACAACCAGACCCATGGCAACGAAGAAGATCATGATGACACCGTGTGCCGTAAAGATCTGATCGTAATGGTCTGGATGTAAATAGCCTTCGCCACCAGGGCCAGCAAGGAAAAGCTGTAAACGCATCATCAGGGCATCTGCAAAACCACGTACCAGCATGATGACCGATACAATGAAGTACATAATACCAATACGTTTATGGTCTACTGATGTAAACCATTCTTTCCACAGATAGCCCCAAAGCTTAAAGTAAGTCACCGCGCCAACAACCAGAATTGCGCCAAGGATCATAATGACCATGGTCACAAGTACAATCGGTTCTTGAGGAATTGCTTCGGGACCTAATTTACCGAATAAAAAAGACATATTTTATTCTCCCGCTACAGCAGTTGCAGTAGCTGTATCTTCGCTTGCAGTCGCTTCAATTGAAGGTGTTGCTTCATGAGCCACTTGCTCGTGAGATGCTACATGTGCCTGTCCATGATCACCATGATAGTTACTCATATAAGTATTAATCACAGCTTTAAATAGTTCAGGTTGCACAGAAGAGTAGTATGTCACAGGCGCAGGTTTGCTTGGATATGGCGTCATTGCTTCTGCTTTAGCTAATGCTTCAGCATCACCTTTACGTGTCGCTTCTTTAACCAATGCTTCGATTTGATGCTTAGAACGGTCGCCATCTTTAAGGGTCGCCAATTCAGTTTGATCTAATAGACCTTTTTGAATTGCAGTTGTACCTTTATCGTCAACAACAACTGTATTGCCTTTGCCTTCTTTAATGGTTTGTACCCATTGTTCAAATTCAGCTTGAGTCACACTATGTGCTTTAAAGTGCATTTGGGAGAAGCCATAACCGCTGTAGTTCGCAGAGAAACCGCGATATACACCAGTATTATCGGCAATTAAGTGTAATTGAGTTTGCATACCTGCCATGGCATAGATTTGACCCGCCAACTTTGGAATGAAAAATGAGTTCATTGTAAAGTTAGATGTAACACGGAATCCAATCGGCTGCTTTTCCGGGAAGCGAACTTCATTGATCGTAGCAATATTTTGTTCTGGATAAATAAATATCCATTTAAATTGCTCAGCAATAACTTGAATTGTTAAATCCTGCGATGGATCCTGCGCACGAGATTTATACGGATCGTATTCGTGCGAGCCTTTCCAAGCAAGATAAGCCAAGAATGCAATAATTATAATAGGAATACCCCATACTACAATTTCAATTGCAGTAGAGTGAGCCCAATTTGGCTGATAGTCTGCATCTTTATTAGCTTTACGATACTTCCAACCGAACCAGATTGCCATGATGATCGACGGAATAACAACAAGCAGCATCGTATAGATTGCTGTCATCATTAGACCAGAAAGACCTTCTGCAACTGACCCTTCAGGATTGAGAAGTACAATATCACCACCACAGCCAGTTAAGACTGTAGCAGCTGTTAATAAAGACAATACAGCTAATGTCGTTTGTCTCATGATACAACCTCGGTGAAGAGACCCATTTAAATAAATTATGGGATAGCGATTTGAGTGCTGCACGTGTGAATAAGGAAAATCCTTAAGCCTATGTGGCACCGCTACGTTGTAGGGCATTATGCCTGATTACAAGCAACTAAGCTATAACAAAACTTACGAAAATCCGGCAAAAAGAGAGAGCTAAATCAGACGATTATCCAACACTATACTTTAAAGTATAATGTTTGATGTTTGAAAATTTACAAATAGTTTTTATAAATCATCGGGTTATTGTTGTTAATAAAATATTTTATATGTAAAAATATTATATTTAAAGATATTATATGAAATGATATTTTAATTGAGATAAGCAAATTTTATCATCATTTTACAGGCTGGGGCATGTGTCACATTTTTTACTTAAATTTTATTATAAAGTATATAAAATCAAATGGTTAAGCTCTATTAATGGTTGAAATTATGTTTTGATAAATATGCATTGGATTTAAGTTAAAATAAAAAACCCTAAATTTGATAGGGTTTTTTTGTAAAACTGATTGATTGGTTATTTTTTGTCTATTACCACTGTTTTTGCTAGGCGATCATGTAATGCCTGACGTTTTTTCCCAAAAGCAAATACCCAGTCAATCAGAGAAAAAATCGGGGTAATAAAATAATTTAAAATAATAAAACAAATACTACGCAGCAGGAAGCTGCGTGTGATATTCACAGGCGTTTTTGTATTGGCATCAACAATTTGAATCCCTAATACTTTTTTACCCACGCTTTGACCTGTCTTGTGTAATAAAATCGCCTGTAAGATGAGCATGGCAAGAATGTAAGCAGCCATAGCGAGCCAGACACTTTGTGGCACCAAGGCAATTACCTGATAAGACAATTGATTTGCCTGATCTACTTTATCCTGACTGATGAGGGTGAAAATTTCACTTTGAAGCGTTGCGACTTGAGATTTTTGTTCTGTACTCATAAAAGCAGTGCTAAACAAACCGGCAGGAATCCATAGACAGAGGTCAATAAATTTTGCAAATGCACGTTTTGAGAGGGACGCTAGCGCAGCGGGTTTTTTTTCAATGGCTATTTTTGCGGAGGCAGTATTCTGTTGAGGTATTGGATTGAATGGACTAGGTGTAGGCGCCACTTCGGCAGTTTGGGGTGCTTCTGGATAATAGTGTGATTGTCCCTGTGTCACTTCGCCCACTGTTTTCCATTCGGTCATGCCAATGTGCCAAATTAAATCTGTGAGAAGAACTTGTTGGCTTGCGAGCATTTGATTGAGTTGCTCGACAGTATAAGGACCTGCTTGTTGGTTATTTCTCGCCAAATAAATTTGCATCATTAAATCTCAAAAACAGATAAAAAATAAAAAAAGACCCTAAGTAATATAGGGTCTTTTAGGAAAATAACAAGTCTTATTGGTTATTGGCTTTTTCTTCTGCCAGGAAGAACCATGTATCCAGCACAGAATCTGGGTTTAATGACACGGATTCGATACCTTGTTCCATTAGCCATTTTGCCAGATCCGGATGGTCTGAAGGACCTTGTCCACAGATACCGACATATTTACCTGCTTTGCGACACGCATGAATTGCCATGGACAGCAGGGCTTTTACTGCTGGATCACGTTCATCAAATAAATGCGAGACAATACCAGAGTCACGATCCAGACCTAATGTTAATTGTGTCAAATCGTTTGAACCAATAGAGAAACCATCAAAATGTTCAAGGAATTGTTCAGCCAATAATGCATTGGTTGGCAATTCGCACATCATGATGACTTTAAGACCATTTTCACCACGTTTTAGGCCGTTTAATGCCAACAACTCAATCACACGTTTTGCTTCGGCAACTGTACGCACGAAAGGAATCATGATTTGAATATTGGTTAAGCCCATCTCATCACGTGCTTTTTTCAGCGCACGACATTCCAATTCGAAACAATCACGGAAGTTATCAGACACATAACGGCTTGCACCACGGAAGCCCAACATTGGGTTTTCTTCTTCCGGTTCATATAATTTACCACCAATCAAATTGGCATATTCATTTGATTTAAAATCAGACATACGCACAATGACAGGTTTGTCGGCAAACGCAGCAGCCAGTGTTGCAATACCTTCAACCAGTTTTTCAACATAGAATTCAACTGGAGAAGAATAACCAGCAGTACGTGCAGCGACAGCAGCACGGGTTTCACGTGGTAAGCTGTCAATATTGATTAAAGCTTTTGGATGTACGCCGATCATACGGTTGATGATGAATTCCAGACGTGCCAGACCAATACCAGCATTTGGAATTTGGGCAAAATCAAAGGCACGATCCGGATTACCAACATTCATCATGATCTTAAATGCAAGTGAAGGCATGGATTCGATTGAATTTCGTTGCACCTCAAAATCCAGAGCACCTTCATAAATAAAGCCAGTATCACCTTCGGCACAGGAAACGGTTACTTCCTGATCATCTTTTAATACTTCGGTTGCATTACCACAACCGACAATCGCTGGTACGCCAAGTTCACGAGCAATAATTGCTGCGTGACAGGTACGACCTCCACGATTGGTAATGATGGCAGCAGCACGTTTCATGACGGGTTCCCAGTCTGGATCTGTCATGTCGGACACCAGTACATCACCTGGTTGCACTTTGTCCATTTCTTTGATGCTGGTCACGATACGGACTTTACCAGAACCGATACGCTGACCGATTGAACGACCTTCGCATAGGACATTACCTTTTTGTTTAAGCAGGTAACGTTCCATTGTGCCAGCAGACTGACGGCTTTTTACAGTTTCTGGGCGTGCTTGAACGATATAGATTTGTTGATCATCACCATCTTTGGCCCATTCGATGTCCATCGGTGCGCCATAATGTTGTTCAATGATCAGTGCTTGTTTGGCAAGTTCTTGTAATTCATGATCATTTAATGCAAATTGTTGGCGATCCTGTTTTTCCACATCAACGATTTCAACTGAACGACCCGCAGCGCCATCTGTGGTGTAAACCATTTTCTTATGTTTTGAACCAAGATTACGACGTAAGACAGAATGTCGTCCTGCATTCAGTAATGGTTTTGAAAGATAGAATTCATCCGGGTTGACTGCACCCTGAACCACCATTTCACCCAGACCATAAGAGGCAGTAATAAAGACCACATCACGGAAGCCAGATTCGGTATCCAGCGTAAACATTACACCAGCAGCACCTGTTTCTGAGCGTACCATGCGTTGTACACCAGCAGAAAGTGCAACGATGTCATGGTCAAAACCTTGATGGACACGGTAGGCAATGGCACGGTCATTATATAAAGATGCAAATACTTCTTTAATTGCAATCAGAACATTATCAATACCACGAATATTCAGGAAAGTTTCTTGTTGTCCGGCAAAAGATGCATCTGGTAAGTCTTCTGCTGTCGCTGATGAACGTACTGCAACAGAGATATTAGGATTGCCATTTGACATTGCTGTAAATGCATCACGAACTTCTTGTTCCAGTTCCGAAGTCAGTGGTGAATCGACGATCCATTTACGGATTTTGGCGCCAGTTTCTGTGAGTGTTGCAATATCATCAACATTTAAGCTTGCAAGCTCGGCTTGAATTTTGGCTTTTAGACCACTTTTTTCAAGAAACTCACGGTAAGCGTCGGCAGTAGTGGCAAAACCACCAGGCACTGATACTCCAACATTGGATAGATGGCTAATCATTTCACCTAAAGAGGCATTTTTTCCACCCACCCGTTCAACATCATGTTTGCCTAATTTTTCCAGACCAATAACGCGTGCTTCCAAGATCGTTACTCCACTGTGATGTAAGTAAAAAATTTAAAAAAGTTTAAAAGAACATGATAGATATTATATCAATACTATTCATGAATAAATTGCCAAAACAAGCTTTGTGTGCCTATATTTTAGCCGATAATAGGCGACAGATTTTCAACATGTGTTTACTATAAAGATTCTGTGCCATTAAGACAAATGTTTAAGGTGAAAAAAAACATGTCAGAAAGTAACTTGATTCGCCGCAGTGTATTTTTTATTTCCGATGGAACAGCGATTACAGCTGAAACCTTAGGTCATTCTTTATTGGCGCAATTTCCAAATGTTAAGTTTGATATTCATATCAAACCCTACGTTGATTCGGAAGAAAGTGCATTAAATGTTGTGCTTGAAATTAACAGTACCGCAGCGAAAGAGGGCAATTTGCCATTGGTCTTTGATACCTTGGTTAACCCTGTGGTTCGGGAGATTATTAATACTGCCCATGCGGTCAATCTTGATGTGTTTGAAGGGTTGATCAGTAAGATTGAAACCGAGCTGGATATTAAGGCTACAACTTTAGTCGGACAAACCCATGCGGTGATTGATTCTGAATATTATAAGGCCCGTATTGATGCGGTACATTTTGCACTGGATAATGATGATGGCGCACGTACCCGGCATTATGATCAGGCAGATATTATTTTGATTGGCGTCTCTCGTTCTGGTAAAACACCGACTTCTATTTATTTGTCATTACAGTTTGGTATACGAGTGGCAAATTACCCGTTGACGGAAGAAGATCTGGATGACAATCGCTTGCCGGCAGTCTTGCGGCCCCATAAACATAAATTATTTGGCCTGATGATTGATGCGGAGCGTTTGGTTGCTATTCGTACCGAGCGTAAAGCCAATAGTCGCTATGCCAGCTTTAGCCAGTGTCAAATGGAGTTGCGTGCTGTGGAAGGCATTTATATTTCTGAAGGCATTCCATTTTTAAACGTTTCTGAAATGTCGATTGAAGAAATTTCTACTCGTATTTTACAGATGACCGGTCTAAAACGTCGGATTGGTTAAAATCATCATACTTCATCAAATGCTGTCAGTCTAAATTGGCAGTTTTTGAATGCTGAATAGATTTAAATGGATAAACTTTGTAAAAACCATGAAAACTTGGGCTGCTAAATATTCTCATTTTCAGCTAAACTATGGGCGTTTTCGTGATTCGAGCATAGGAATCCATCATGCATATCGCTGCCCAACATCAGCCAAGTCAGATACAACTGAATGATCAAGGAAATTTAAAACATTTCTTAACCATTGAAGGTCTGAATAAAGACACGCTCCACAAGATTTTAGATACTGCACAAAGTTTTTTTGATGATAATAATAATTTAA
Organism: Acinetobacter puyangensis; assembly: GCF_900096995.1. Taxonomy (GTDB): domain Bacteria; phylum Pseudomonadota; class Gammaproteobacteria; order Pseudomonadales; family Moraxellaceae; genus Acinetobacter; species Acinetobacter puyangensis. Next base: position 46,413 of record NZ_OANT01000009.1, on the reverse strand, counting down.
TTACATCGCCGTTACTTGAAGGGCGAACTGTAATGAATCTCTTCTTTGAAAATTCCACTCGTACCCGCACCACATTCGAAGCCGCTGCAAAACGATTGTCTGCCAATGTACTGAATATTGATATTGCCCGTTCCAGTACCTCTAAAGGTGAAACTTTAAGAGATACCTTGTGGAATCTTCAAGCGATGGCTGCGGATATTTTTGTGGTACGACACTCTGCTTCAGGTGCAGCACATTTTATTGCGCAGACCGTTTGTCCGGAGATTGCCATTATTAATGCTGGTGATGGGCGACATGCCCATCCAACGCAGGCCATGCTGGATATGCTGACCATTCAGCGTGAAGCAAAAAAACCTTTTTCAGACATCAGTGTGGCGATTATTGGTGATATTAAACATTCACGTGTTGCGCGTTCTGATGTTGCTGCATTACAGACATTGGGCTGTAAAGATATCCGTGTGATTGGTCCACGTACTTTATTGCCAGTGGGCTTTGAAGAGTATGCACCTGATGTCCGCTTATTCAGTCATATGGATGAAGGGGTCAAAGACTGTGATGTGATTATTGCACTGCGAATCCAGAATGAACGTATTGATTCTCCGGCTTTATCTTCCCAGCAGGAATTTTATAAATTGTTCGGTTTGGATGAACGGCGTTTGGCATTGGCCAAACCTGATGCGATTGTCATGCATCCCGGTCCAATGAATCGTGGTGTTGAAATTGCTTCTGGAGTTGCAGATGGTGCGCAATCTGTGATTCTAAAACAGGTGACCAATGGTATTGCAGTGCGTATGGCTGTACTTGCTTTATCTATGCAAGGGCAACTGCAAGCACAGGGTTTAAGTGACGCGTTGGCGATTTAGACGGTTTAAAGGATAAGATGACATGAGCAATATTGTAAAAATTGAAAATGTACGTGTTTTAAACCCGGTAACGCAGACTGATCAGGTACAAACCGTTTATTTGAATGACGGTAAAATCATTGCTGAAACTGATATTGATCAAGAACAGATAACCCATATAGATGGTACAGATAAATGGTTGATGCCGACCATGCTGGATTTGTGTGCTCGTTTACGTGAACCAGGCCAACAGCAACATGGAACCTTAACATCGGAAGGCTATGCTGCGCGTCAGAATGGTATCTTACATGTCATTACGCCACCGGACAGTAAACCAATCGTGCAGGATAATGGTGCATTAATTCAAGGACTAAAGGAAAAAGCCTTAAAAGATGGTGGCATTTACCTGCATATTATCGGGGCACAAACGCAAGGTCTTAAAGGACAGCAACCGGCGAATATGGCTGGACTTCAAAAGGGTGGTTGTATTGCGGTTTCCAATGCCAATGCAGCTTTTGCCGATGATGATGTGGTCATTCGTACACTGGAATATGCAGCGGGTCTGGGACTTAAAGTTGTCTTTTATGCAGAAGAACCTGAAATCGCCAAAGATGGCTGTGTGCATGAAGGCTTTATTGCGTCACGTCAGGGATTACCGATGATTCCGCCAATGGCAGAAACAGTAGCAATTGCCAAATATTTGCAAATGATTGAAGCAACGGGTGTCAGTGCGCATTTTGGTTTGTTATCCTGCGGTGCTTCGGTTGAGTTGATCGCACAAGCCAAAGCCAAAGGTTTGCCTGTTACAGCCGATGTGGCCATGCATCAACTGCATTTAACCGATATCATTATTGATGGTTTCAATTCGCTGGCACATGTTCGTCCTCCATTACGATCGGAACAAGACAAGATCAAACTACGTGAAGGTGTTAAATCTGGTGTGATAGATGCAATCTGTACCCATCATGAACCCTTGAGTGCTTCTGCAAAAATGGCACCTTTTGCAGAAACTGAATCCGGTTTTAGTGCTTTTGATAGCTTTGTTGCTTTAGGTGTACAATTGGTCAAAGATGATTTATTAAGTCCTTTGCAATGGGTGGAGAAAGTCACCACACAAGCTGCAAAAATCTTTGATCTAACCAAAGTTTGGCAGCAACAGTCGGGTTGGGTCTTGGTAAATCCCGAGCAACAATGGGTATTGGATAAACATACGATTTTATCTAATGGTAAAAATACGCCATTACTGGGTACCCAATTACAAGGTAAAGTTGAGCAGATTTTTAGTTAAGATCAAAAATATTTTGGGTTAAAGTGAGTTTATTCGCTTTAACCCTTATAAAAAAAGAACATATCAAACAAAGCACAAAAAATTCAATGAATGAAATAACTGAATGCTGATTTTTTAAAATGAATTAAATTGATGAAAGATTAGAAGTCTTCTTTGATTGTCGACTATATATAGGACGATAGTGGGTTATATTCTAAATAAAAAAATATGGTGCGCTCAGCGGGACTCGAACCCACGCCACAGGCTTCGGAGACCTGTACTCTATCCAGTTGAGCTATGAGCGCATGATGATGGTTGCACATCATAGGCAAAAATTGCAGTCAGGTAAAGTAAAGTTCACTTGATCGGAAATAATTGCTTAGACTTTAATCACTATAAGCGGAAAGAAATTTATATATCTATCAGTGCAAGAGCAGGACTGAGCACAACATTGTAAATACTTTTTTGTTTTTCAAATCTTATAAATTAAAAGTTTTAGTCCATTTTGCTATGGGGCGTTGTCTGATTAATTCTGTTACTTAGGGGGTGATCCTTGCGATAAGTTGAAAATTAATAAAACTTAGCTGCCACCACAATATTTGAACTTATTGTTTTCTACAATGGAATTATAAACTTTAAATGATTTTTAACTGCATGATTTTTAAAAATTTAATTATAGTGGCAAGAGGGTTTATGTATTTTAGTCAAGTTCAATGAGTTGATTGTAGGGAAAAACTTTGAGAAGAAATAGGCAATAGAATAGCTCATCACATACTGGAGAATTTTAGACAATACGATAAGTGGTTAATTTACTGTAATTACCGCACTGTATTTTTTGTTACCAAACATGTTTAAAAAACAATCTGATCTGAGTTTATATTGAATTTCCCAAAAATTATTCATTTTTTTAATAACATACTAAGTGAAAGCTTTGCGAAACTAAAAAGTTGTTGATAACAACTTTTTCCAGTACTATGAAAATAGAATAATTTTTAAATCTGTTTTTAGATTTACATCGGGGTAAACATGCAACAAAGAGCGATTGATTCTGATGCTCGAATGGTAGAGCAAACCATCTTATTACTCTGTGAAGGTGGAGTGAAGGCAGTTACACTGGAAGCTGTTGGAAAGCGTGCGGGTTATAGTAGAGGATTGGTAACACGTCGTTACGGATCTAAAGATCAATTATTACTACGTGTTTTAAATTACTTGGCCAGATGGTGTTTAAGTACTGTAAAGGATGTTGAAAATTCTAAAAAAGGAATCGCAGCAATTTGTTTTGCGATTGATCAAGCAACTTCCCGTATCAAAACTCATCCAGAGTATTATCGTGCTTTATTTATTTTGTGGGCGTATACGCTTGAAACCAATTCAGTAGTCAAAAATGAATTGCTACAGCTTTCAAAAAAGAGTCGGGAACAACATCAATTCTGGCTATTACAGGCACAGGAATTAGGTGAAATCTCACACAAGATCGATACGGAATTGGTGGTGGATTTTATTATTGGTCAATCCGCTGGTCTTTTTAATCAATGGTTACTGGATCCTGAATTTAAAATCCAAGACCGCTTACACCGCCTGATTAGAATTCAAATTTTTTTGGTGTGTAAACATGCTTCGCTGTATGAAGAAGTTGCGTATTGGGGAGAATAGACATGCTTTATAAATATAGACCAACATTGAACGCTTCATACACTTTATGTTTAATTTTGATCATGGGTTTAAGCAGAACAGCATATGCCGAACCAAAGATTGCGCTACCTGACTATTTACCCACGCCAAATAGCCCTGAAGCATGTATTGGCTTAACATTTAACAGTGCAAGACTAGCATGTTATGACGCTTTGTATAAATTGCCTACGATAGGAAAGCCGTTGGAGGAGCATAGAAAAGATGATCACGATTATGGAGAAAAGAGCAGTGCAATAGCATTTGATGCTTTAAATGAATCTAAAAATATCAGGACATTATTTAAAGAACCAGTGGGGAATTTTGATACCACGACTTCTTTGCTTGATCAGCGCTGGGAATTGTCTAGCCAGGCCAAATTAGGGACTTGGCAACTTCGCGGATACCAACCGCTTTATTTATTTCCAGCGATGTGGATGTCCGATAAGAATAGTTTACCTCATAGTCCCAATCCAGAAAATACGGTGACAGAATCGCAGGATTTGAAAAGCACCGAAGCTAAGTTTCAGATTTCATTTAAAACCAAGGCATTAGAAAATGTTTTTGGTGATAATGGTGATGTATGGATCGGTTATACCCAGTCTTCACGCTGGCAGGTTTATAATGAAGATGATTCCAGACCTTTTAGGGAAACTAATTATGAACCCGAAGCCATGTTCGTTCTTAGAACCAATTATAACGTGCTGGGTTTAAATGGCCGATTATTAGGGTTGAGTTTTAACCATCAATCCAATGGTCGATCTGATCCTTTTTCCCGTAGCTGGAATCGGGCAATTATGAATTTGGGTTTTGAAAAAGATAATTTTGTGCTGATGTTGCGTCCATGGTATCGCCTTCCAGATTCGGATTCAAAAGATGAAAATGCGGATATTGAAGATTATATCGGACGTGGTGATTTAACTGCGCATTATAAATGGAACTCACACCAATTTTCTTTGATGCTGCGTCATAGTTTAAAAGGTGGGGAAGATAGTCATGGTGCAGTGCAATTTGACTGGGCATTTCCGTTGGCAGGTTCATTACGTGGGCATTTCCAAATATTTGATGGTTATGGCGAAAGTTTGATTGATTACAATCATCGTGCAACTTATGTCGGTCTGGGAATTTCGCTGGTTAATTGGTTTTAACAATTGGTTTTGTCAGTCATCTGATGTAACAAACTTATCAATATTATTTAAAAAATCGGGGTGAATATTATTATGAAGCGGAAAAAAATTGTACTGATTGTTGCAGCAATTGTGGTTCTATTGGCTGCATATATAGCTTGGCAATATTTTAATACACCTGATACTGAAGGATTAGTCAGTGGTAATGGGCGTATTGAAGCGACAGAAATCGATATTGCCAGTAAGTTGTCAGGACAATTAGAAGATATTTATGTCAATGAAGGTGATTTTGTTGAGGCTGGTCAGTTGCTGGCAAAAGTTAAAATTTCTGCTTTAGAGGCGCAGCTTCGTGAAGCAGAGGCGCAATTACAGCAAGCCAAAGATGCGATTGTGACCGCAGATGCGCAGGTTGCCATGCGTCAAAGTGATAAACTGGCCAGTCTGGCAGTCGTTGATCAACGCCAGACAGAATTACAGGCTGCACAAAAACGTCTGGCACGAACAGAAATTCTAGTGAAGGATAATGCGGTATCCAAACAGCAATTAGATGATGAGCGAAGCACTGTACAAAGTGCGATTGCCGCCATCAGTGCAGCCAAAGCACAGGTTGCCAATGCCGAAGCATCTATTGCTGCTGCAAAAGCGCAAGTCACTGGTGCAAAATCCAATGTGGAAGCAGTTCAGGCAACGATTGAACGTATCCAGTCTGATATTGATGATAGTCAGCTGAAATCTCCCTTGAAAGCACGTGTACAATATCGTGTTGCCCAGCCTGGAGAAATGATTGCTGCGGGTGGAAAAGTCATGAATTTAATTGACTTATCTGATGTATATATGACCTTTTTCTTGCCTGAAACGGTTGCAGGACGCGTGGCCTTAGGTACAGAGGTGCGTATTTTACTGGATATTGCGCCCAATATTGCTATTCCGGCACGAGTGTCAAATGTTGCAGATACTGCACAATTTACCCCTAAAACTGTGGAAACCGAGAGCGAGCGACAAAAATTAATGTTTAAAGTCAAAGCCAGAATTGATTCTGACTTATTGACCAAAAATATTAAACAGGTCAAGACAGGGTTGCCTGGCGTTGCCTGGATTAAACTTGACCCTGAGCAGGCATGGCCACAACAACTTTCAAAAAAGGCTGAATAATGATGCAGCAACAATCCAACCTCAAACAGATTGTTGCCCATGTTGAACAGGTCCGCCTCTCATACGGAAAAGTTCAGGCACTCAAAGCAATTAGTTTGGAGTTTCCTGCACATTGCATGATTGGCTTAATCGGTCCAGATGGTGTTGGCAAATCAAGTCTATTGTCTTTACTTGCCGGCGCAAGGGTAATTCAGCAAGGTAAAGTCAGTGTATTAGATGGTGATATGGCAAGTCGTCGTCATCGTGAACAGGCTTGCCCACGTATTGCCTATATGCCGCAAGGCTTAGGTAAAAATCTATATAAAACATTATCGGTTGAGGAAAATTTACAGTTTTTTGCGCGTTTGTTTGGTCATGATGCGACCGAACGGCGTAAGCGCATTGATGATTTAACCAAAAGTACAGGACTATATGCTTTTTTGGATCGTCCGGCAGGAAAACTTTCCGGAGGTATGAAGCAGAAATTGAGCTTATGTTGTGCCTTGATCCATGATCCAGATTTCTTGATTTTAGATGAGCCAACTACAGGGGTTGATCCTTTGGCACGGGCGCAGTTCTGGGAATTAATTGATCGTATTCGTATCACTCGTCCCCAGATGAGTGTTATTGTTGCCACGGCTTATATGGACGAAGCACAAGGTTTTGACTGGCTGGTGATGATGGACGAGGGTAAGGTGCTAGAAACAGGCACACCAGCAGAATTATTAAGTGCAACCCAAACCGCCAATCTTGAAGATGCGTTTATTCAATTATTACCAGAAGAAAAAAAGCAAGGCTATCAACCCGTCATCATTCCAGCGCTTGAACAAAATGTAGATCAGGATTATGCCATTGAAGCTGAGCAACTAACAGTACGTTTTGGTGATTTTACCGCCGTAGATCATGTTAATTTCAAGATTCGTCGTGGTGAAATTTTTGGTTTTTTAGGTTCAAATGGTTGTGGTAAATCGACCACCATGAAAGTCCTGACTGGACTTTTACCTGCTTCAGAAGGCCAAGCTTGGTTATTTGGCCAAGAAGTACAGGGCGAGAATATTGAAATTCGTCGTAAAGTTGGCTACATGTCGCAGGCCTTTTCACTTTATACAGAATTAACGGTATTACAAAATCTTGTTTTGCATGCACAGCTCTTTCATGTCCCTGTTGAGCAGATTGATGTTCGTGTTGAGGAAATGCTGGATCGTTTTGATTTACATCAAGTCAAACACAGTTTACCAGATGAGCTGCCTTTGGGTGTGAAACAGCGGTTATCGCTTGCTGTTGCCATGGTACATCGACCAGAAATTTTGATTCTGGATGAACCGACTTCGGGCGTAGATCCAATTGCACGGGATAATTTCTGGCGGCATTTGGTGCATTTGTCTAGACAGGACAAAGTGACCATTTTTATTTCCACGCATTTTATGAACGAAGCAATGCGTTGTGACCGAATGTCAATGATGCATGCCGGTAAAGTACTGGATAGTGATGCTCCGTCAGCATTGATCAGAAAACGTCATGCGGATACGTTAGAGCAAGCTTTTATTGGTTATCTTCTGGATGCCGGCGCAGGCACAAGCAGTACCACGACTGAAACACAAAATGATTCTGAAATTCATTCTACAAATACAACCTTAGTTCAGCAAAGTGGGTTTAGTTTACAACGTTTATTCAGTTTTGCCTGGCGTGAATCTTTGGAGTTGGTCCGAGATCCCATAAGGGCAACCATTGCATTGATTGGTTCAATTATTTTGCTGTTTGTCATGGGCTTTGGGATTAGTATGGATGTTGAAGATCTTAGTTATGCCATACTGGATCGAGATCAAAGTCAGTTGAGTCAAAGCTATAGTCTAAGTTTATCCGGATCACGTTATTTTTCTGAACAGGCGCCGCTCAATGATTATGCAGAAATTGATCAACGTATGCGCAACGGCAATATTTCTCTGGCTATAGAGATTCCACCTGATTTTGCTCAGGACATTGCCCGTGGTGAAACAGTGAAGGTCGGAGCGTGGATTGATGGTTCCATGCCAGCAAGGGCGGAAACTGTACTGGGTTATGTTCAGGGGATTCATCAGCATTGGTTGGTGCAACAAATCAAGGCCAATACTGGAGCAGATTTGACATCGGCGGTCGATATTGAGACACGCTTTCGCTATAACCCAGACATGCAAAGTTTGCCTTCGATGGTGCCTGCTATTTTACCCATTTTATTACTCATGTTTCCTGCCATGTTGACGGCACTAGCCGTTGTACGTGAAAAGGAATTGGGCTCAATTGTGAATTTATATGTCACACCAACCACCCGAACCGAGTTTTTAATCGGGAAACAATTGCCTTATATTGCTTTGGCAATGCTGAATTATTTTCTGATGTGTCTGATTATCGTGATCATTTTTAAAGTACCGATCACAGGTAGCTTTATGACTTTAACCATTGCAACATTGTTATATGTCACCATTGCAACAGGTATGGGACTGGTTGCATCTGCGCTTACCAACAGCCAGATTGCAGCCATGTTTGTAGCGATGATGGGCACTTTATTGCCTGCCACACAATTTTCAGGTTTGATTGATCCTGTCTCTTCTTTAAATGGTAGTGGTCAGATGATCGGTAAGATTTATCCTGCAAGCCATATGGTTGATATTAGTCGTGGAGTTTTCAATAAAGCATTATTTTTTAAAGATTTGCATCAGTCTATCTGGTCACTGCTGATGACTGTGCCGGTGATTATGTTACTAGCAATTTTCTTGCTAAAAAAGCAGGAGAAATAGAATGTTCTGGAAAAAACTAGAAAATATTTACAGACTTGGCGTTAAGGAACTCTGGAGTCTGTGGCGGGATCCTGCCATGTTGTTTCTGATTATTTTTATTTTCACGTTTGCGGTTTATTCGTCTGCATCATCGACACCTGAAACCTTGAATAATGCACCGATTGCGATTGTGGATGAAGACCAGTCACCACTTTCCCAGCGTATTGTGTCTGCATTTTATCCGCCTTATTTTACTCAGCCTGAAATGATTAATATTAATGAAATGGATACAGGAATGGATGCAGGACAGTATACCTTTGCCTTAAATATCCCTGCAAATTTTCAGCGAGATGTGCTGGCTGGCAAGAGTTCTGCACTACAACTGAATGTGGATGCAACGCGTATGACACAGGCATTTTCTGGTAGTGGTTATATTCAACAAATTATTCAGTCGGAAGTAAATGAATTTGTTGCAGGTTATCGAACCACCAGTGTCTTACCTGTTGAGCTTGAGCTGAGAGCACAGTTTAATCCGGCCTTAGAAAAAAAATGGTTTGGTTCGTTGATGCAGATTGTCAATAACGTCACCATGTTATCGATTATCCTGACGGGGGCGGCACTGATTCGTGAACGGGAACATGGTACGGTTGAGCATCTATTGGTGATGCCTGTAACGGTTTTTGAAATTATGCTGGCCAAAATCTGGTCGATGGGGTTGGTGGTACTCGTTGCATCTTCTGCATCTTTATATTTTGTGGTCATGGGAATATTGGATATTCCTGTGCAGGGATCAGTTGCCTTGTTTATTTGTGGTGCAGCATTATCATTATTTGCGACAACGTCTATGGGAATTTTTTTGGCCACTGTGGCCAAATCCATGCCGCAGTTTGGATTATTAATTGTTTTGATTTTAATGCCATTACAAATGTTATCTGGAGGAACTACGCCCAGAGAAAATATGCCGGACATGGTACAAAATATTATGTTCTTTGCACCGACTACACATTTTGTTGATATTGGACAAGCGATTTTGTTTAGAGGGGCGGGTATAGACGTTGTGTGGAAGCCTTTTTTATTCATGATATTAATCGGTATGGTATTTTTCTATTTTTCTTTCAAACGATTTAAAGAGACGATTCATACCATGGCGTGATTTTGAATATCTATGAAAAAATAGTTAGGGCTAAGAACGATAATGAATGCTATTTATTTCATAACCTAGCATTCATTGATTTAATGCTGTCTGGATTAGTCATTCAAGATGTTTTAATTTTGTTCAAGGTGTTGATTTAAAATTATTCCTTAATAATGGATATGGCGGAGATTTTTTGATGTAGAAATTTGTCCTCCTATAAAAGAAGGAAGTGGGATAAAAATGTTTCAGAGCATTGCACAACTATGTGGTGGCATCGGATTATTTTTAATCGGCATGACATTAATGACAGACAATTTGAAAAACATTGCAGGTGATACTTTAAGGCAATGGCTGACCAAATTTACCAGTACACCATTTAAAGCGATGTTGTCTGGTATGGGTTTAACACTATTGGTACAGTCTTCGACCGCAACTATTGTGACGACAATTGGTTTTGTCAGTGCTGGTGCATTGAACTTTGCACAAGCGATAGGTGTGGTAATTGGTGCAAATATTGGTACCACCAGTACCGGCTGGATAGTTGCTTTACTTGGTGTTAAGTTTTCTCTTGCGATGTTTGCCTTACCATTAATTGGGTTAGGCGCAATCATGCGTTTATTGTTGAAGGGAAAAGCAGCTTTATTCGGTTTCGTGATTGCTGGTTTTGGTTTATTGTTTTTTGGTATTGATATCCTGCAAACGGCAATGTCCGATTTTTCACAGAATATAGATTTGTCTTTTCTTGGTTATCGGAACCTATGGTCGAAATTATTACTGGTATTGATTGGCATCATTTTGGCCGTTATTCTTCAATCGTCAAGTGCCACAGTCACTGCAACATTAGCTGCTGTGGCAACGGGAACCATTGATTTATCACAGGCAATGTATTTAGTTATCGGACAAAATGTGGGTGCCGTGAGTATTACTGTGTTGTCGGTAATTGGTGCATCAGTCGAAGTTAAACGTACGGTTGCCGTAAATGTTATTTTTAATATAGTCAGTGCAATTGCTGCTTTTTTTGTGCTCGTGCCTTTATTTATCTGGGGGTATCAGTATACCTGGATGGGTTCTTTAGATGCCGTGATTGTCCTTGCCGCTTTTCACACCGCCTTTAGCGTATTTGGCGCATTACTGATGATGCCTAATTTAACAAAAATAGAATGCCATATTGTAAAAGTATTGCCCGATACATCGCCTTCAGTTCTAAAGTATTTATCAGATGCAAGTCTAGAACACTCAACGACTGCTCTTCAGGCAGCAGAGCGGGTGATTTATATTACTTTATTTAATATTTTTTCCATTTTTAATCACGCAATTCGTGATGATTTACTGCCTAATCACTTAAAATTGAGACAAATTGATGATGTCATTCAACATTTAAATACTTTTTTGGAAAAAATAATTGTACCTGAAAAACAATTTGATAAATTACGTTATCTGACTTTATTAAGGGTCACTGTTTACTTGCGTGTATTACGTAGTGATCTGGAAACGATTAAAAATATCAGATTAATTCGGACGCAGCCTATCATGTATCAACTGGCCTTGGATTATTCAAATATTTTAGAAAATCATATTCATGACATAAATACGTTTGGTTCTCGTGAAAATATTTCTGATTTAAGAACGGAGCTAAGCCATTTAAAAAAATGGACATCTGTACATCGTGTCGAAACTAGAAATCATTTGCAGGAATATGCTGTTAAACAGCAGTTAAGTGCTGCTAAAAATCTTGAATTACTGTCATGCCAACGTTGGATAGAGCGAGTAATTGCTCATACCTATAAATTTTCAAATGTATTGTTCGAGAGTTTGACGGAAATTTATCAATCTGAGGATCCAACAGTGATAGAAGTCTTATATCATGACAAGCTCTAGAGGAAAAAATATCGATGTTAAAACCAAAAAAAAATGATTTAAAAAAAATTTCTCTGGATATAATAGAAGCACAATATGCGCTAAAAAATAGTCGGGGAAAAACCAATGCCAGAGCTTTATTGGTTCTGATAGGAGGTGTTGAGTTTTCCGGAAAAGGGCAGGCGATTCATCAATTAAGAGAGTTAATGGATCCACGTTATCTATATATTAAAGCCGATATTCCACAAAAATATGATCAGTATCAACCATTCTGGTTGCCGTATATTGCAGATTTGCCTAGCTATGGGCAAATCATGTTGTTTTATGGCAATTGGTATACAGATTTATTAGCATCACAATTTTCCAACCAGCAAAATTATTCAGAAAAACAGCTTTCTGGTATGTTATTACAAATTTCTGATTTTGAGCAATATCTAAAAAATCATGGGATTGATATTATCAAAGTCTGGTTTGATATATCTTGGGAATATTGTCAAGAATTTGTGAATGATCTGAATATCACTAAAGTCTTACATAAAGTACCCCATTTTGCATGGGATAATTTCCCCACAACCCAATGGCTCAACAAGCATTTGTTTAAGGAGATTGATCATATTCGAAAAAAATTTACTGCTGATTGGATTGTCATTAATAGTGAGCAACCAGAATTACGTAACTATCAATTTTCACAAATTATTTTAAAAGCATTAAAAGCACCGATTGAGATAGAACATAAATCATCATCTTTTGATTATCAATCTGCTGAATTATATCCAGAATTATTATTTTCTTCTCAAGAAAAAATGCAGAAAAAACATTATCAATGTCTATTAAAAAAATTGCAAAAAGAAATTGCAGAAGTTTTACGTTATGATTCTAGAAAAATTATTCTGTTATTTGAAGGGGTAGATGCAGCAGGTAAGGGTGGAATTATTAAACGGATTATCAAATATGTTAGTCCCTATGAATACAATATTCATTGTATTGCGAAGCCTGAGGATCATGAAAAGCATTATCCATATTTATGGCGATTTTATAATAAGTTAAGTAAAAAGTCAGCCATTCATATTTTTGATCGTAGCTGGTATGGTCGTGTTTTAGTAGAACGAGTAGAAGAACTGATTGAAGCTCAAGATTGGCAAAGTTCTTTTAAAGAAATCAATCAATTTGAGAAAATTTTAACCGATAATAATACTGTGATCATCAAATTTTGGTTAATGATCTCTAAAGAAGAACAACTAAAGCGTTTTGAAATGAGAGAGAATACGCCTCAGAAAAAATTTAAAATTACAGCTGAGGATTGGCGTAATCGGGAAAAATGGGATGACTATATTCAGGCTGCTTCTGATATGTTTTTTTATACGAGTACCAGTTATGCACCGTGGCATATTATTGCAACGGATGATAAATATACAGCACGTATTAAAATTCTGACAAGGATTTTGTTGAGTCTTAAGCAAGAGTAAGATTTAAATATTTAAAGCATATATTCATTAATAAGGTCTTTCTTTTTTAGTCACTAGAATGATTTCTATATTGACTGGGTGACATACTTGTATGACGTTTAAAATATTTTCCAAAAAATGTTTGAGATGGGAAGTTCATTTTATCACTGATTTGTTGTATTGACATAGGCGTAGATTTTAATAATACTTTACTTTCAGCAATAATATAGTTATCAATCCAGTCACTTGCAGCAATACCACTATTATCCTTAATCATTTTTGATAAATATTTGCTGCTCATGCCTAATTTTTCAGCATAAAAATTTAAGTGTCTGTGTTGATTATAATTTTTTTGCACTAAATCAATAAATTTTTCGAGAACAATTTCCTTTTTGTTATGAATAATATTTTTGCTTTGCATATGCATTTCATAACCTATTCCATAATAGAATGCACTGGTTAAATGTTTTGCAATTTTTAAACTCATCTCAGGATCTTTATGTAATATGGTTTTCTTAAGCATTCGATAATAATCAAGTAGTGCTAAAAATTCAGCCTGACTTATTTCAATACAAGGCTGATAATGGACATTTTGAAAGATGGAAAAACGGTTTTCAATACTCAAATTATCAGTAAATGTTTTGGACATAAAAATAAAAAAAAGTGTGCAATCATTATTGAATTGATCAAATTTTACCATTTGATTTGGCATTAAAATGATTAAACTGGGGCTAGATAGTTCAAATGAAGTTATACCAATGGAACCACAGAGGCGAGTAGGCTCACAAATGATGGCTATCGTGCAATCAGGTCTGAAAACTTTAAAAAACTCTGCAGGGAGAAATCTTGACTGAATAAGAGCGAAATCTTCCCCAAGAGAATTAATGACTAAATCTTCAAAATGATCATGTTTTGAAAATGGAAAAATGATGTCATTCATTTTCTTATCTGCATTGAAAGATAGAGAACTTTAGACCAATCATATAGGAGAAATGACCTTTCATACATAGTTATTCCCTTATAAATTATGAGATATTCTAAATAATTATGTAAAAAGATATGAAACCTTTATCCAAGATTGTAGAAAATCCAGAAGTAACGCTTGATATTGAAGGTCATGGTATTCCTGAGGATGCCAAAGAGGCGGCTTTTCTGGATTGGTTATGTTCTTTTGTTGCAACTGGTGATGATGGTAAAACATATTGGTTTGGTTGTTCACCGCTTTCACTTGCTGCGGAGCATCGTGACATGTGGCATTTTGAATTATGCTGGGACACGGGACAAGTTCGTCAATCACCACATTCAATTTATCAAATTGCAATCTTTCCTCCTGTAAATCTGACTGGTCAGCAGGTTTTTCCAGAAGGTACATTGCAAATTATTCGGTATACAGATGAGGTTCATATAACAGTTTCAGAACATTTTAAAGTGATTTGTAAATCTGATCATACTTGGCATTATTCTTTTAGTTATCCTGCTCAGGATTTTAAAGCGGAATTTATTCATGCAGGTGTAGGTTTTCCGACATGGTATGGTAAAGAGAAACCCTCCTATCTTACATCTCATAGTATTGCGTATGGCTATAATTGGTCTGGAAAAGTTCAAGGTAAATTTACTATTCAGGGAAAAGAAATTCACTTTAAAGGAAAAGGAATTCGTGAGCGTTATATTGCTGTAGATTCGTCAGCAGCAGAAATTGGTGGCTGGGAAGATTGGGGGTGGTTTCATTTTGATGAAGTATTTGGCAGTTTATATGAAATGCGTTTAGGTAATAAGGACTTCTCAATCAATCTGGTTGAAGAAAATCAATATTATTCTACTGGCACATTTAAAATTGAACATCAGCAATGGGCGTATCTTCCTCAACTTGGGGCATTTATTCCCACAGTTTATGTGGTAAATATAGAAACTGAAGCGGGTGTTTTAACATTTAGTGCCAAAGTTGTAGGTGCAACAGTATGGGGGGTAACCGGTCATGTCCCAGATAATCCAGTGGCAACATTAAATTGGAGTGAGGTTGCAGGTCAGTTTAAATATAAAGATGGTCGGGTCAAAGCATTAAGTAACGGTGCTGGTGGGGTTTCTATACGCCAATGGAAACCTTACCCTGCAATCTTTGGGGCAGAATTATTTGGTGAAACGGCTTCAGACAATTTTGCTCATTTTCAAACATTATAATAGTGATTTGATTTTCTCATGTGTAATCTCACTAAAAGGTTTGTTGGTACTTGTATTTGGTTTATTTATTCTAAATGACTATCGGTCTAGTATAAATCCATCATAGTCAAAAGCATATTTTGAAATCAAATTGTATATTGGTATTTGCATAGGCTAAATAACGAAAATGAGTGAAAAAATCTGCAAATATGAAATTACTGCGTATAATTTTGAGAAACTGTCTACGCAGGAGGAAAGTCTACGAGCAAAAATACGACTATTGATTCTACATCAATATTCATTAGGAAAAACCACTTCTGAAATATCTGAAAGCATGCATATTTCAAAACAGATTGTTTGGAAAATTCATCGTAAATATTTGCACTTAGGTTTATTCAGTATTTACGGTGAGCCCCATTTGAAGGGGAAGCCTTTAGATGCGTTTAATCTATGGATAATAGCTGAACAGGATAAGAGAAGAGAGAGAGGCTTAATTTGTGTTGACACTGTTGAATTAGCAAAAATGCGCTATGAAGCATTATGTAAGCGCGATGATATATCTCATGTAGTGCAACGTATAGGTGCAGACTGGATCTCTACCCTTCATTTATAGCCACAAAAAGAAATCAAGACACAATAAAATTTACGATATGAACGCCAAATGCAACTTTAATTTATCATTTATTATTCAAGAAATGTGCTCAATCAATTAGAGGAATATGTATAAGTTTTCGTTTTCTTCAAAAAATTAACTTGCCCTTGCATCGCAGTGCGACTCACCTTCAGTAGTTTGGCGAGGACGGCTTTTGGGGGGGGCTTTGCCCTTGCGACGTACACCTCATCTCATGCAATTTTTTGTTGGCGTAGACGACAAAAATTGCTAAAAGATAGATTTATTAAAAACTTATAAGTAAATTCAGTTTTATATAAAAGTTGAGATTGGTCTTATATCAATTATAGGTTATAAATGCATATTTTGAGCAGTTTATATAATTTTTCCATTGCCATTTCTTATTTAAGGCAATTTAAATTATAGCATTAATCAAGAAATCAAGAGGGGTAGAAGCATTTACTGGCCCTAGGTAAACAATGTACATTTGCTAATCTTTAACCGTCTCAGCTGCTCTGATTTAAATTTTACATTTACAGTTCATCACTTATAAATTTTTGTTTGCTTCATAAATCCTATATACTCTGCATTGAAAATAATGGAATATTTCTAATTTTGAACTTTTGGTATGCTGATCTAAATAAATGAAAAATAGTTTTCGTTCTGAACAATCTCGTAATCTGATTATCCAGTCAGCATTAACGATTATTGCACGTGATGGTGCAGCTAGACTCACTTTAGATGCGATCGCAAAAGAAAGTGGAATTAGCAAGGGAAGGTTGACCCATCACTTTAAAAATAAAGAAGAAATTATCAAAGCTTTATTAGAGCACCAAATAACGTATTTTGGTGCTCAACATCAGCAGCATCTTAAAGCGCTTGGTCGGGATCATGCAGAAGCCAATTTGATTGCTCAAATTTCAACTTTATATGAAATATATAGTAAGCCTGATCCGATTGCTTTTGCAATTTTGGGTGCATTAATGGAAAACCCAATGCTTCTTTTACCCACGTTGCAGAGAGATTCTGAAGTTATTCAGTCCATTAAAGCTGAGGCTGAAGATCCAGAATTGGCAATCTTGAGATGGATGGCAGCAAGAGGCTTAGCAATTTTTTCTCTATTGGGAGGGAATATTCTTTCGGAAAAAGAAAGTCAGAAATTATTTGAACGTTTAAAAGATAATAAACAGTGGCAGGCACTTAAGCATAATAAGATTTAATTAGACAATCCTTATTTAAGGATAAATTCTCCTGATTCAATAAATGCATCTTGAAGCACTCAATGTTAAGCAAAAAATTAAACTTATTTTATAAAAACAGACTAGACGGTTTTTTTATTAAGTGCTAATGTAATGAAATGGTTTGATGGGTAAAGCAAAGCATTTTTTAATCTTTTATGAGATAAGGTGGTGAGATATGAAAAAATTTAATCAGAATTTACTGGTATGTATGCTTACAGGCTTATTAACAGCATGTGCTACAACGAAACCTATAGCATATCGCCATCTTGCATCATCTCCATATTTAAAAGAAAATCATAATAAAAAAGAATATAAAGAGCCTTACGTCTATAAAACGGAAGTAAACTGGAAATCTTATAACCGAGCCATTATTGTTCCTGTAGAAATTTATCAAGGACAAGATCATCAATTTACTGACTTGGACAAGCAACAACAACAAGAACTTGCTCAGTATATGCAACAAAAATTTGAAGAAGCATTATCAAATCGTTTTCAGATGGTTTCTACACTTCAGCCCAAAACTTTAGTCATTAAATTAGTTTTAACAGGTGCAACTAAAACAAATACTTTTTTGGGTCCTATGACTAAATTTGATTTAGGAGGCTCACTATATAATGGTGTACAAAGTATTAGAGGAAAAGAAGGTGCTTTTATGGGGGCTGTAATGTATGTCGTTGAAATCTATGATGCAAAAAACCAACAGTTAATTGAAGCAAAAGTGGTGAAACAGTATCCCAATTCTTACAATATTGGCGCCAGTTTTGGTGCCTTAAAAGCCGCAAAAGTAGGGATAGAAAAGGGTGCGGAAGAGTTAGCTCACGATTTTTAAATGGTTCATATATTTCTTGGCTTGCTGTGAATAGACGACTTCATGATTTTTCTGAGGAATTTGATCAGAGACAAGAAGAAAATTGAATCTCCATAACCTTATTGTTTTAACACCAGCAGCTCAATTAAGCTGCTGTTTAAGTTGGTATAATGCATCAAGTGCTTGCCGAGGGGTTAAATTGTCGATATCCAGACCTTTTAACTCTTCTTCAACCTTTGAGGTTGCAGCAATTTCAACATATTCTACAATCGGCTCATTCACCACATCATCGGCAATTTGACTAAATAAATCTGCTTGTGGATGTTGAGGTAACAATTGCTGTTGATGTTCCAATTGCGATAATTTTTTTTGCGCGGTCTTAATCACATTTTGTGGAATACCTGCCAGTTTGGCGACTTGCAAACCATGACTTTGGCTGGCCGGACCTTTTTGTACTTTATGTAAAAGAATCAATTGCCCATTAATTTCTTTTGCAACAACATGATAATTATCAATGCCACTTTCCGAACCAAGCTCGGTGAGTTCAAAATAATGAGTTGCAAACATACATAAACATTTAATGCGTTTGGCCAAATCCAGCACACATGCCCATGCCAAAGACAAGCCATCATAGGTGCTGGTGCCTCGACCAACTTCATCCATCAATACCAAAGATTGATTGGTGGCATGATGCAGGATTTGTGCAGTTTCCGTCATTTCAACCATAAAAGTGGATTTTCCGGAAGATAAATCATCAGCCGAACCAATTCGGGTAAATATTCGGTCTATGCTACTCATTTTGGTGATTTGAGCGGGTACAAAGCTACCGCAATGTGCCAGTAGTACTATTAATGCAGTTTGGCGCATATAGGTTGATTTGCCACCCATGTTGGGACCGGTAATAATCGCCAAACGGTGCTGTGCATCCAGTTGAGTATCATTTTGCGCATACGGCGTTTTAATTAATGCTTCAACCACAGGATGGCGCCCAGCCTGAATATGAATACCCGCCTCAAGTTGAAATTCTGGTCGATTCCAATGCCGCAATCTTGCTTGTGCTGCCCAGTTGGCATACACATCTAACTCAGCAATTGCTCGACTCATGATTTGCAAGGACAGAATTTCTTCGCGTAATTCCTGTAAAAGTAATTCATACAGTGCTTTTTCACGGTTCAAAGCGCGTGATTCACTGGATAAAACTTTATCCTCAAATTCTTTTAATTCGGGCGTGATATAACGTTCTGCATTTTTAAGGGTTTGACGGCGAATAAAATGTGCCGGTGCCTGAGCTGCTTGTGCCCGAGTCAGTTCAATATAATAACCACTGACACGATTGTAGCCAATTTTTAAGGTATTAATGCCTGTCGTTTCACGTTCCCTTGTTTCCAAATCAACCAGATATTGTCCGGCATGATCACGAATTTTACGCAGTTCATCAAGTTCATGATCAAAACCTTCAGCAATCACACCACCTTCTCGTAGTAGTACAGGTGGCATTTCGACGATAGCAGCGGCCAGACGCTCATAAATATGATCGAACTGTCCCAACTCCTGTGCAATACGTTGCAAGGCTTGATCATGTTGCAAGGCTGGTTTTAACGCATGATGGACAAATGGAAGCTGGCCACAGGATTGACGTAATTGAACCAGATCGCGGGGACGAGCAGTGCCTAAAGCAATCCGAGATAATACACGTTCAATGTCGCCAATTTCTTTTAATACCAGACGTAATGGTTCTTCATGGAATCCTCTTAATAAGGTGTGTACTGCATTTAGACGTAATTCTAGTTGTGCTGTATCTCGGATTGGCTGGGTCAAATGACGTGCCAAAAGCCGTGCCCCCATAGCAGTTTTACAATCATTCACCAAATGAAAGAGGGAGGTGCCATGTTCAAATAATGGTTCAATAATTTCCAGATTACGTCGGGTGGTTGGATCCAGTGCAATGAATTGTTCAGGCTGTTCAACTTTAATACTGGTGAGATGAGGTAAAGCTGATTTTTGCGTTTCTTTGGCATAATGAATGAGTGCTGCCGCAGATGCTTGTGCTAGCTCCAGACCATCTAATCCAAAGCCGGCCAAAGACTTTACCGCAAATTGATCACATAAGGTTTTATAGGCATTTTTAAGATTAAAATCTACATTTGGACGGGTGGTAATCGGGCAGTCGATACTCTGTTTAATAAAATCGATAATATTTTTATCAACCAAATCTTCATCAATAATCAATTCATTCGGTGCAATACGCGCCATTTCCAGTCCGATTTGATCAGGCTTAAAATCCTGCTGTTGTACCCGAAAAAGACCTGCGCTCAAATCCAGAATGGCAATACCCATCTGATTTTGTTTAATTGATAATGCAACCAGATTGATATTTTGGGTGCTGCTTAATAGGGCATCATCGGTTAAAGTTCCCGGGGTTAAAATACGTACTACTTTGCGCTCAACAGGACCTTTACCGGTAACCTCACCCACTTGCTCACAAATTGCAACGGTTTGTCCAGCTTTAACCAGACGTGCCAGATAACCTTCGGCAGAGTGATATGGTACGCCAGCCATGGGAATCGGTTGACCATCAGATTTACCACGATGAGTCAGGGTGATGCCTAAAATTTTAACTGCACGACGGGCATCTTCAAAAAATAATTCGTAAAAATCGCCCATACGGTAAAATAGCAAAGCATGGGGATATTCTGCTTTAACTTCAAGGAATTGCCGCATCATAGGCGTGTGGGAGGATAAGTCTGGCTTGTTATTATTCGTACTCATTCTATTTAAATCCTTTATTTTTAAGCATGTTCAAGCCTTTATTCATAGATAGACTATCCATTAAAAAGTGGAGCGAAATTTAAATCTATATGTTTTTCTATAAAAGTAAAAAACATAAAGTTTTGAGTTTAAATGATGATGCGTTTCTTGATCAAGAATCAAAAATAAACATGCTGAAAGAATAGCAAATAATTGAATTGATCTGTAAATAATTAAAAGATTTAGCTCAATTGATCAACAAACGATAATTCGTAAAGCACTTTCAGATAGAGCGATTGAGAGAATGAAAGTAGCGGATTTTGATAAAGTATGACTGTCGAAGAAAAAACAGCATTAGATAATTTATTTAAAGAACTGGGTTTATCTGCCCAATTGGAAAGTAATTTGGCGCCATTAATTGCGCAAGGTGTAGTGGTGGCTGGATGAGTTTGAATGTGTAATATTAAATTGTATTCAAATTATACTCTCTTGATCAATTTCATATCCAGTATGCCATTTGCAGTTTCGGGAATATTCAGTGAATTACGTGACACAATCGCACTAAAATTTTGAAACAATGGAATGGAATATCCTTGGCTTACTTGCCAACGATCAAATTTTTTAAATGCCTGAATACGTGATGGCATATCTAATGCAGCCAGTGCAGGGGAGATATGGGTTTTTATGTCATCACTTTGCCATAGACTAAATGTAATATTAGGGTTCATTAAAAAACCTGAATAAGTTGATGGATCTCCTGTAGCTGGATTCCAGCCATATAATACAGGGCCGTCAAACTTATGTCCGTTTTGGTATGCAGTGATCATGGTTTGGGTCATGACATTAATTTTGGTTTTAATCCCGATATTGTTCCACATCTGCGCAATTGCTTTCACCAATTCCAAATCATTAGGCAGAATTCCTTTGGTTGTATAAATATTGAGTGGTTGCTGTTTGTTAAAATCAATACCCGATGCTCGCAGCAATTGTTTGGCATATGCAGGATTATATAACAGGCTAAAATTTTCATCATATGCCGGCATGCCAACGCCAGCAGGTGTATATATTGGGTTTGCGTGGCCTTGATAAAGCGCTTGTGAAAGTAAAGGCTTATTGATGGCGTAGTGTAAGGCAAGACGAACGCTTTTATCTTTTAAAATTCCTTGATTGACCAACTGCAATAACATGATCCCTGTTGTTGGTTGGAATTTTGCATCAAGCGCAGGTGTCTCTCCAAGTTTATGGGCAGTATAACTAGAAAAATTTAAACTTAAATCAACCTGTCCTGACTCAAGCATGACGGCTCTAGAAATATGATCTTTGACAATTAAAATATTTAATTGCGAAAAATACGGTTTACTCTGCCAATAGACTGGATTGGCTTCTAATACAATACGTTGTTCCGGTTGATATTCTACCAACTGGAATGGGCCAGAACCAATGGGCTTACGCCTAAATTGTTTTTCTCCTACTTTTAGATAATACTGATGCGGTAAAATATATGCAGGAATATCTGCCAACATTGAGATGGCGTTGACCATGGGGTATTGGAAATGTACAACAGCAGTATATAAATCCGGTAATTCTATTTTATCGATTGCACCCCAGATCCCTGCCAACAGGGTATTTGGCAAAAGTTTTACCCGATCAAAGAATGAAAACTTAAAATCCAAAGCTGTGAATAAATCTCCATTTTGAAAACGGATGTTATTTCTAAAATGCAATTTTAAACGTTGTCCATGTCGATCAAGCCATTGATAATCAGTCACAATACTCGGTGTCAGATTTAAGTTTTTATCGAGCTCTAATGGTTGATCAAATACACACTTGAGAATACTTGATTGTAAAGGCGTTGCCTGACTGGGTTCCCAGCCTGCAATATCTGTTGGATAGGCAATGTTTAAAATATTTTTATTGATATTCCTATGGGGCGGTTTGGATTTGATTAAGCCTAAAGAAGCGCCTGACAGTAATATGGCACTTAATCCCAAAAATTCTCGACGTGTTAAAGACATGATCATGCCTCCTGATAACGCATGTTGTCAGCATTGAATTGCTGCACTAAAGATCGTGTGTAGGGATGTTGGGGATTAAAAAAAACGGTTTTTGTTGGGCCTTGTTCTACGATATGACCTTTTTGCATCACGATGACTTTACTACATAAATAATTCACCACATTTAGATCATGCGAGATGAGTAGTAAAGCGATTTTATATTGATGTCTTAATTCTAAAAGAAGGTTGAGAATTTTGGCTTGGACTGAAACATCAAGACCGGACACAATTTCATCTGCAATCAGTAATTGTGGTGCATTGCATAAAGCTCTGCCAATATTAATCCTTTGCCGTTGTCCACCGGAAAGTTGTTGTGGATAACGATCGAGTAAATTTTCTGATAAATCGACTGCCTGAAGGAGTTCTTTGGCAATCCTATCCCGATCTTTATATAGATGGAGGCGGTATTCCATGTTTTGTGTCAGAATCTCTTTTACAGTGTAGGTTGGATTAAGTGCATGGTAATTATTTTGAAAAATCATTTGTAGGGATTGGATTATTGTTGACCAGCCTTGCTGCTTATTATGGAGTAATTGTTGATTTAAACGAATTTGACCCCGATCAAAATTTTCCAGACCCATCAAAACTTTTGCTAGTGTGGATTTGCCACTCCCACTTTCACCAATAATACCGACAAACTCACCTGGTACAATCGAAAAGCTGATATCGTGTAATACCTCCTGTTTTATTTGTCTAAACCATTTTTTGTAGTAATAGCTTTTATGTAGATTTTCAACAATAAAAAATGGTGTTGCCGTGCCTAATTGGGTAAATACATCATTTTCTGCTAATGTAGAAGAGCTTACTTCATTTTTTTGTGTCAACTCAATATCCACAACACAACGAGATAAATGTGGATTATGATCATGAGCTAAATTTTTTAATTTTATTGCATGATTTGAGCATATTGTTTCTTTATGATAGGGACAGCGATCATAGAATCGACATCCTGCTATATCTAATAAATCGAGTGGTGAGGGCATATGTCCCGAGAGTGGATGTAGCATTTGCCATTCCCGTTTAAACTGTGGACGGGCTCTTAATAATGCTTCGGTATAAGGATGTGATGGCTGAGTAAATAGTGTTTCTGCGGCAGCGTGTTCGATGACTTCTCCAGCATATAGTACGATAATATCATGACAAATTTCCGCAGCTAAAGGTAAATCATGGGTTACAAAAATAATGCTGGTTTGATGCATGTGTTGCATTTTTTGAATTAATTGAACCACTTTTTGACAATTCTCATGATCCAGTGCTGTTGTTACTTCATCACAGATCACCAACTTGGGGCGTGTAATAAAAGCCAAAGCGATCATAACGCGTTGACACATCCCACCAGAAAGCTGAGTAGGCAACTGATCTAAAATTTCTAATGATAAATTGACTTCCTGTAAAATTGATGCAATCAATCTTGAAAAATCATGATGTGGAATATTGGTCAGTTCAAGTTGTTCCTGTAAATGTCGGCGTACAGTTAATTTGGGATTAAGAGCAGTCATTGGATCCTGTGGAATAAATGTGACTTCTCGTCCTAGATAGTTCTGCTCAAATGTATCAATCGCCTGACCTAATAATGCTACTTTTCCGTTGGATTGTTTGAAATATTTGGGAAGCTGTTGAACAAGACTTTTTAATAGAATACTTTTTCCTGCGCCAGACTCTCCAACCAAGCCTAGACTTTTACCGGATAATAATGTGAAATTAATATCTTTTAAAATGGCAATATTGACGTTTTGATCATGTAAATCAATGGATAAATGGCTGACTTCAATGATAGGTTGAAGACAATCCACCTCTGGCATTTGATAAGATAAGGTTAAACTTGATTTATTCATATTCATGATTTATTCCCAAGCATTTGACCGTTGATTTTCTGTTGGTTTAAACCATCACTGAGCAATGTTGACACGAAAACCACAAAAATAATGCATAGCATTGGGGGAAGAACTAGCCAAGGGGCAGTAAAGACAGATTCAAGACCAGCAGCGATCATTCCTCCCCAAGAGGGCATTTCAGGTTGTACTGAAATACCCACAAAGGCAAGCGTACTTTCCACAACGACTGCAATACTCAGCTCAATTGAAATCAGCACCACAATGCTCGGTATTAAATTGGGTAAAATATCTTTAACAATAACATGAAGGTGGGAGGCACCAGCGATTCTTGCTGCTGCGATAAATTCACGCTGTTTGAGTTGCTTAGTTTCATTTAAGATGACTTTGCAAAATCGTGTCCAGTCCACTAGAACAATCGCAATAATAATATTGGTGAGTCCAGGTGATAATGCCACCATAATCAGTAATGCAAGCACTACCGCTGGGAAGGTCATCCACATTTCAACCACAGATGTAATTATTCTTTCAAATAGATGCTCAAAATAACCCGCACAGATTCCCAAAAAACAACCAATTAATGCGGTAAGTATAGCGGCTGCTATCGCTACAATCACCGCAACCTGAAAACCATATAGCAGTTGTGAAAGCTGGCATTGCCCTAAAATATTTGTGCCGAGAAGATATGACCATTGACCCTGTTCGAACCATACAGGTGGCAATAAAGCGTGCTGTAAATCCTGTTGGTTGGGATCATGTGGGCTAATCATTGGGGCTAAAATCGCAAGCAGAATAATCAACGACCATAGGCAAAGACCCACTTTAGTACGCCGATGTTGTAAACTTAATAATGTGCCATATCTTTTCACTTTAAGTCCTCCATTTAGTGTGACTCAAAATGTAAGGAAATGAATTTTATGACAATGTTGATGAACAACACAGCTATGCCATAACATAATGCAACAGATTGAATAATCGGCAAATCCTGATTGGTAATGCCTTTTAGCATTAATGCCCCCAAGCCCGGCAATCCAAAAATTGTTTCCACCAATAAGGTTCCTCCAACAAGCATACTGGCTTGCACTGCAATCAGTGCAATCGTTGGATAAATTGCATTAGGCAAAGCATGGCGTAGTAAAATGTAGCGTTTCGGATGTCCTCTTAATTGAGCAAATTTAATAAAATCCTGTTGATAAACAAGTTGGAGCTGTACGTATAATGTTTTGACAATCATCGGCAGAATACTCATTGCCAATACCATAATTGGCATAAAAAGATGAGTAATCAGATTGCTTAAAACGCTTAAATCATGATTTAACAAGATGTTGATGAGTAAGTTATCGGATAAGGGGTGTAGTTGTATACTTGGGTCAATTAAGCCAAAAAATGGTAACCAATTTAATATCAGCCCAAAGATAAAGATTAATAAAATTGACCAAAGGAACTCAGGAATAGATAAAGTCATATTATTGAACACTTCAATACTACGGCTAATCCATGTGTTCTGAAAATAAAATGCAAATAAAGTAAGCACCAAACCCAAGCATATGCCAATTATAATTGCACAAAAAACAAGCAGTGAAGTAATGGGAATGGCGTTTTTTAGGCTTTGAATAACTGGTTCACCTGTTTGAATTGAGACGCCAAAGTCACCAGAGAGTAAGTTGATGATCCAGATTTTATATTGCACCCAAATAGGCTGATCAAGTCCTAAATTGTGGCGAATTATTGCGACATCCTGGGGCGTTGCTGTAGGAGGGATGAGCATGCCTGATGGATCCAGAGGCATTAATCTTAAAATAATAAATAAAATTAAAGACACCCAAAACAATATGTTTAGATATTTAAATAGGGCTAAACACAGCATTATGGGTATTTTTACTCGCGACATGCAGTCCATATAACTCATCGATACTTCTCTGTCATTTGTATGTCGAATTTGCAATGACCATTAAGATATGAATGTTTATGCAATATCCATGCTAACAAAGAATTCAACAAAGTTAATAAAAATCAATTTATTAAACAGAAAAATGAAATATCTGATTATTTTGACAAATTGATATGCGCATTTCTACAAACGTCTAAAGTCCAGTGTTGCTTAGTATCTATTTATCAACGATGCAGATCTTATGCTTTTTTATTCAAATTAGAGATCGGGTCATTGTTGGAAAGGTTTGCATGCTCATTGCAAGTAACAGTTAAATTCATGATGTTTTTGGAGCACAAATATGGTTCAACAGTTAATCATAAACCAAACCAAAACCATACTTAAGCAGCATTTAGCGACGACTAAATCATTATTAAGTATCTCTCTATTATGCTTGGGTGCTTCAAAAGTACAAGCACAAGATATTGTTAACTTTCAGTCTTTGGATACAAGCCTATATGTGTTTGACAAGAACAGGATAGATCCTGAAAGAACGATTTCGCCAGTTGTTGAAGCTTGGGGAGACTATAGTTTTGGCGATATGTATGTTTATGGTATTTGGCAAAATTCTTTAGAAAGTGATTATCAAGGTGACGATAGCACTTACTATTATAAGTTTGTGCCTCGATTGAGCTTAGGCAAAAATATAAACAAAGACATCTCTAAAGGCATATTTAAAGATGCTTCAGCAGCATTATGGGTGTCTAAAACTAAAGGCTATGACTTTACCTATATGCCTGGGATTGCATTGGATTGGAATGTCCCGGGGTTTATGTGGTTAAGAACAATTTATTATTTTGAACATAATCCTGGAAAGGGATGGGATGACCAACGTTTACATATTGATTATGGCTATCCATTCAGTACCAAAATTGGTGACTTTCGGATTGTTGGAACTTATGACCAAACTTTTGGTAAAGGTGATAATCCGACTATGATCGATTTTAAGCCTGAGATTCATTATGACTTGGGTAAAGCTTTGGGAAATAAGCCTGGGCATCTCTGGGTTGGTGCTGTGATTAATCCGACCAAGAATAAATACAAAATTGAAGACTCTCCATATTTTAGAACGAATCAATCTAACTATGGATTAATGGTTCGATATAGCTTTTCTTATTCAAAATGGTAATTCGTACATTTGATTTCAATTCACTTTTAGGAGTTCCTTATGGAAAATGTAGCGCAAAAACCGTTAAGTAAAGCGTATTGTTGGTCAGTTTTAGTCCTTTTTAGTTTGTTATTTTTTCTGATTACAGCTGCGACCTTTACGTCATTAGGTGTTGTACTGCCCAGTATGATTGAAGAGTTGGGATGGAGCTGGACCAGTGCCGGATTTGGTTTCACCTTATTGGGTCTGGCTTGTGGTTTATCAAGTTATGTGCCTGCACACACGATTAGAAAATTTGGTGTAAGAATCACATTACTATTGGGCATGGTGATTTTGGTGGCTGGGTTTACGAGTTTATATCTTGTAGAAACAATTACAGGGTATTTCATCGGCACGACTTTACTGGGTATAGGTTTTAGCTTCGTTGCAACCGTACCTGGGACTTTTGTACTTAGTCGATTATTTGAAAAACAATCCTTGATCTTTGGGATCTATTTTACTGTGGGCGGCTTAGGCGGTGTAATTGGACCGGCGATTTATTTTCTTTCCATCAATGTCTGGCACGACTGGCGTATGCATTGGGCAATCTGCGGTATTGCATTACTACTTACTTTGATTGTCAGCATGTTTGTGATTAAAGAAAACCACGCGGAGAAACAACATGCTGACTTGATTTCGTCACTAAAAAACGATGATAGCAAAAGTAATATTTACCGCTCAGAACAAATATGGACTGCCTCAGGTGCATTAAAAACATGGCAGTTTTATGTGATTGCTGCCGCCTATACTTCATTCCTACTTTGCGGAATTACTGTAAATAGCTTTGCAGTGGCACATATTACAGATCATGGATTTGCTGCGGCAGTTGCTGCAAGCCTTTTAAGTGCGCAAGCATTTATTAACGCATTTTCTCGGGTAGGTGGCGGGATTTTAGGCGAATTTATTGAGCCTAAAAAATTGCTCATCATTAGTTTGACTACAATTTTAATTGGCATGATTGCGATTAGTTTTGCCAACTCATGGTTGATGCTGATGCTATTTACAGTGGGAATTGGTGTGGGCTATGGCATGACTTTCTTATCAACCAGCATATTATTGACCAATTACTACGGGCGAGCACCTTATCTGGAATTATTTTCGGTGATGAACCTGATCTCGACCATAGCATGTTTTGGACCATTGGTTGCAGGCATGATCAAAGATTCTATGGGTAGTTTTTCTTCCGCATTTCTACTCTATGCCATCATCCCGTTTGTGATTTTGATTATTGTAATTTTTATGAAACATCCTCGCCAGAAAGAAGTATCTAATACTGATATTTCAATGGCAACAAAAATATAAGCAACTTTAAGGAGCCAGATCATGACAACTCAATGTACAAAACAATTCGGTGTATTCTTACCTATAGCCAACGGTGGATGGATTATTTCAAAAAACACACCAATACTGGATGCATCTTATGAACAAAATAAAGCGGCTGCGATACTTGCTGATGACATTGGTTTAGACTTCATTATGTCAATGGGCAAATGGCGTGGTTTTGGTGGCGAAACAGGTCATTGGGGCACTTCTTTAGAATCAGTAACCATGATGGCGGGTATAGCTGAGGCCACCAAAAATGCAAAATTAATTGCAACGATGCATGCCGGTTTACACAATCCTGCTGTTACTGCAAAAATGATTGCGACATTGGATCAAATCAGCCATGGACGTGCGGGTTTAAACATCGTTTCAGGTTCATTTAAAGATGAATTTGATCAAATGGGCGCATGGGATGCTTCACTTTTACATGATGACCGTTATGAAATGACACAGGAATGGACGACAGCAATTAAGCGTTTATGGTCAGAGCCAAGTGTCAACATGGACGGAAAGTATTTTCACCTTAAAAACTGTGTTTCTGAACCAAAACCTGTGTCTAAACCACGTCCTTATATGATTTGTGCTGGACAGTCGGAAAAAGGACTACGTTTTACAGTACAAAATACAGATGCATGTTTTATTGGTGGCAAAAATGAAGCAGAAACCAAAAAAATTAGCAACTTAGCCAGAAGTCTTGCGAAAGAATATGACACCTCAATTAAAGTTTTTTGTATGTGCACAGTCATCATTGCGGATACAGATGAAAAAGCAGAAGCTTTAGCCAGTTATTATAAAGAAGGTCTTGATGTTGATGCAGTGAAAGGCATGATGCGGAGTTTTGGTGTCGATATTGAAAGTGCACAAAGTATGTTTGAACAAGCCAAAAATGCATTTATGACACATACTGCGATTGGAAGTGCAGCATCATGTAAAGCACAAATCCAGTCATTGATTGAAGAATGCGATCTTGATGGTGTAATGCTGATCTTTCCAGATTATGTCGATGGCTTGACCAAATTTGGCAAGTATATTCTGCCTGAGCTCAAAGCAGAATTTAGTTCCGCAACAGAGGAGGCAGTTTTATGAGTGAAAACCTCCATGACTGGATTGATCCATCTTCCACTGCACTTTGTATTATTGACGTTCAATACGATTTTGCCAGTCCAGATGGTGCGATGAGTCAATATGATGTTGAAATGAAGAGCATCTATCCAGCGATAGAAAACATGAAAAGACTGCGTGAAGCTGCGAATAAAATTGGTATGCCTGTCATTTTTATCGGATTACAAACGTCACCAAAAACCGACTCAATTCCTTGGAAACAGCGCATGATGCGCTGTGGACAAGATCCTGACAAGGCATATGCTGTATGTCGTAAGGATACAATTGGGGAGTCATTTTATGAAATCTTGCCTTCGGATCGGGATATTATTTTTTATAAACCGAAATACAGTGCTTTTGCCGATACACATTTTGCAGAATTGTTACGCAGTAAGGGCATCGATACTTTAATCACATGTGGACTGACCACGGAGTGTTGCGTGGACTCAACTGTGAGAGATGCAGCACAACTTGATTTCAGCGTATTTTTAGTCAATGACGCATGTGCAGCATATCGACAAGATTATCATGACGTGAGTTTGGCGGTATTAGCTGAAAGCTTCTCGATTAACTTTGATACGCATGCAATGATTGCAGCTTTATCAAAATACGAAACATCAGATAAAGGTGTGCATTATGTTTAAACATATCTTTGAGCAAAGCTATCCTTCTTTATATCCAATTAGCGATCAAGAGAAATCTGCCATACAGACTGCGATTCATCAAGATGAGTTAGTCAATTTATCACTCCAGCTGGGAAATATTCCAAGCCAGTCAGGTCAGGAACTGCAAGCTGCACAGTTTGTGTATCAATGGCTGCTTACACAAGGCTTTAAAGCAAAAATGATTGGTGTTACGCCAGAACGACCGAATGTTATTGGTGAATATGGGGGGCATGGAACAACAGGATCAAATCTACTCTTTAATGCGCATCTTGATACAGAAAGTCCGACCTTTGACCCACAGCTTGATGATCTTAAATACAGCAAAAAAACAGTAGCATTACCCGACTGGACGAAATGCTGGATTGAAGATGATGTGTTACATGGATTTCCGATTACCAATGATCGAGGTCCGATGAGTTGTTTTTTAATTGCTGCAAAAGCATTAAAAACAGCAGGGATTGAGCTTGATGGGAAGCTTTATTTAACAGCTTCTCCTGGCGAAATAGGACCAGAACCGATTGAAGAATTTCAAGGCATATCATATTTAGGTAAGGAGATTGGTACCCAGTTTCTATTTAATCATGGTGGTGTGTGTCCTGATTATGCGGTAGTGGCTGAAGGTACTGATTTTGGTATTACATGGCAAGCAAGTGGTTATTCTCTTTTTAAAATCACCTTATTTGGGGAGGGAATATTTACCCCTGTATTGTCACATCCACATGATCTTAAGCAACATCCGAATCCACTTCATCGTCTTGGTTTTGTGACTGAGGCATTAACAGAATGGGCTAAAGCATACGAACTGGAGTTTACCTATAAATCCGAGGCTGGAACCTCGATTCCTAAAGCACAAATTGATTCCATTCGGGCAGGATTGCCTCATACCTTTGGTGCAGGTACAGAAATCTGTCATGTTTATCTGGATGTCATCATCCCGCCACATTTAAAAGCAAGTGTGATCGAGCGATCTCTGAAACAATGTCTAAACCAATTAAATATTGGGAAATACGAGATTACTCCTTTACTGGTGAGACATGGATTTGAAGCAGATCACAATGTTTATCCTTTGGTGAAGTCACTCAATGATGCGATGCAAACGGTCTTTCAAAAAGATATTCAACCCGCTCATCCTGTCTATTCAAGCATGTGGCGTGATCATAATGTTTTTAACATGAATAATATCCCCGCAGTCACCTGTGGAATGCCGAGAGACAAACCATCTGCATCAGATATGGTGAATTGTGCCTATCTCTATGCTTTAACTATGCTCTCTATTTGTGGTCGTTATCGAGGCGCGTAAAAATTTAAACACTAGTTTTTGAGGTAAAAATATGTCCAGACTTTGTATGCAACCTAATCTCGTACTCAATACTCAGGATATCGGTTTAAGATTACTGGCATCAGATTTAGATGGAAGAAAATGGCGCGATACTATGGCAAATTTTGCCAGTGGTGTAACGATCATCACCTCTTTAGACGAACTTGGCAATGCAGTGGGTTCAACGGTCAGTGCTTTTAGTTCTCTATCTCTAGATCCAATGCTGCTATTAGTTTGTTTAGACAATCGTAGTCGGACACTTGGCCATATCCAAAGACAGGAAAATTTTGCAGTTAATATCTTATCCAAGGATCAAAAAGAAATGGCTTTTCTATGTGGTTCAAAAAGTAATGATAAATTTGATTGTATTGAGTATGTGCTAGGTCAGTACGGTTTACCTTTGTTAAAAAATACCTGTGTCAGTATCGAATGTGAGTTAACAGCAGTCCATGATGGTGGCGATCATAAAATATTGGTTGGTAAACCACTTTCGCTTTTACAGACCGATATGCAATTACCTTTAATTTTTCATAAAGGGCAGTTTATTTAATGTGATTTTAGGGTCTGTAAAATGGTAATCGCCATCCAGAACAAACCCTAATATTTTTAATTATATTTTTTGAATTGCTTTGTTACGGTAATCTGATGGACACATGCCGACATATTGACTAAAGACTCGGCTAAAATAAGCGAGATCATTGAATCCCCAACGGTAACATATCTCTGAAATAGATAAATGTTGATGCATATGATTTGATAAATCTCGTTTACATAACTCGAGTCTTCTTTCACGAATATATTGATTAATACTTAAATTCGCTTCATTAAATAATTTTTGAATATATCGCGTAGATACATGATTTTTTTGTGCTAGGAAGGTCAAATTGAGTGCAGGATTATGTATATTTTCTTCTATAAGATGGCATACATGCTTAAAACTCTCAGCATGGGTTTTATTGGTGAAACTTTGTATAGTGATTTTGTCAGATAAATTTGATAGGAATAATTCAGTTAATGATGTTTCAATAGCATGGAATTTATCTATTTTCAAATGCTGAATATGTTTACTAATGCTTTGTAAAAATTCTGAAAGTAATGCACTCATACCAGAATTTGGTTCTAATACGCCAGCACGAATTGACAGTGGATTGATCAGCCGTTTATAGAAAACTGTGTTTGGAATTTCAATGGTTAATATTTTAAACTCACTATACATATTGAGTTCAACGTAATCAATATTACCACTTGAACCATATAAAATATTTTTATTTCTCAAATCAAGAACTTCGTGATTTATTTTTAGTTCGGCTTCACCTTCTAAAATAATAGCTAACCACAAACTTTCTGTAATATCAGGATAGTTCCCAATGATGGTTTGAGGTGATCCTGACAACATCACGAACTCTAAACCCAAAGGTGTTTTTTTATAATTAATCTCGCCAGACAGATTGTCAGAGTGATATGTTGGTACAGATAAAAATACCTTTTCCATGGCATTTTGCCAAACATTTTTCTGTTCGGTAATCTCAAAGTTATGAGTAGAAAAAGTCCAGTCATTTTCATTCAAAGTTTGAGGTTTCATAGCACTTCTTACCTTGTAATTTACAAATAGTTATTAGCAAAATTTATGCCAAAAATGAATATATTTTTATTTTAAAGAGGGAATTATGAAATTTTTTATTTATTATATAGACTATTAGTGATATTTTAGTTCATTGTTATATACTCTATATTTTTTTGAGCGAGAATTATTATGGGCTTATCCATTTGGCATATCTTATTATTTTTGCTTGTCGCTGTTTTACTATTTGGGACATCAAAACTTAGAAATCTAGGAAAGGATTTAGGTGGTGCACTTAAAGATTTTAAGAATACTTTAAATACTGATGATTCAAAGGTGCCATCTGATAGTAAAAATACGGATATATATCCTTCAGATAAATCCAGCAAAAAATAAATTAAAATGCGTTTTGGGATTAATCTATGTTCAATATTGGAATGGGTGAATTATTACTATTTTTAGTAATCGCACTTATTGTACTTGGTCCTGAACAGTTACTACAAGCCATTCGTTATGGTATAAAATTTTATAACAAATTGAAAAAGTTAATTCAGCAGATACAAAATGATGTTGAAAAAGAGTTAAAACTTTCAGAATTACAAGAATTAATGACTAGCAAGCTAAATGAAGTTCAAATAAAAGAGCAAGAATTACAGTTACAATTGGAGCGATTGAATCAAGAAATTATTGAGCTGAATAAGCCAAAATCAAAGTTGAGATCTATACATTACATCTCAATTACCTCGTTAACTATTCAGCAATTAAGAATTCCCTATCTTCCATTGAAGAGTAACAAGGGATTTTAATTATGCATGCTACAGAACAACTAGTTTAATTGAGGTGTCTAGGATATCTAATTTTCACAAGAATTGCTTAGAGCGGTAATAGAATTAATGATAGAAGTACACTTATTGAGTTTGGCAAGTTCACTTGTATTGAGTCCAGTCATGATATTTGTTAAATGTTGGCGCTGTTCTTCTTTTATATGAAATAAAAATTTTTTACCTGAATCAGTTAAGCCCAGATAACGATATCTACCATCTGTAGAACCCCCTAGCTTTTCAATCAAACCCATACTTAATAAGGGGCTAAGCATTTGCGTTACTGCTGATCGTTGTAAATATTCCATATTTCCTAATTCACTAGGGGTTATTTGTTCATAATTTTCAATTATTTGTAAGATGGTTGTTTGTGTTGGATGGAGGCGTGAGTTTAATTTTCCTTGTCTCATATACTTGGACATATGCATAGTGAGCATACGTAATGTGCCTGTTGAATGTTCTGAGTTATATATCTGCTCAGATAATAAATGATCAGTTGAGTGATTTTGGTTAATCTTTATGAGCATACTGATAATAATATTGACACTATCTTGTATTATTTCCGTATCTGTACTTTTAAATAAATTTTTTGGTCCAGTTAATACAGCATAATTTAGTGCTCTCATTTCTTGTACATGATCTTGTCCATGTTGATTGATATAGAAAATTGAAGATCGTCTGTCTATGGGATTTGTATGATGGCTAATTTCACGTGCGATTAATAAATGATTAAGCGCACGTGAAACAGAAGGCATAGCTAATGAGGTTAGGTTCGCAATTTCACTTGGCGTAACTGCTTCAAACTCATGAAGTAATCCTAGAATTGGACCAATAGTTTCTGAATGTCTTACAGTGCCATTACGACGATATTCCTGACGTAGAATCCGTTCAAGTTGCATGAACATCATCTGCAATTGTGCAGATGTGTTGATGACTTTTGAAGGGGGCATAGTTTTAGTCTGGTACAATAATTGTCCTTTTTGTCTCGACATTCAGTAATCACCTACTATCAATGATTATAAATTTGATTGACCAATATAAGATGTTGAGGATTGAGTAAAGAGCGACTTGCAAAGCCTAGGCTTTTTCCAAGGAGAGTATTTTGTATTAAATCGCTAATTGTAATATTTGGCAAGGCTGTTACTTGTACTGGTGGAGGTAAATTTGCTGTTCGGCTAGCCAACACCAATTTGCTTCTTGCAAATGCCAATCCTTCATCACTAAATACACCAAGATCATGGGTCAAATCGCCTTCTCCTAGACCAAGTGACCAGACTAAATGGCTTGCTCTTACTAATTGATCTAGGTTTTTTAAGCCTTCTGCGCTTTCAATCATAAGTTGTAAGCCAATACTGTTTAATACCTTATGTTCATTGCGAAAAAAATCAATTTTACGTGCTAATAATTGTATTTGTTCAACCGATTCAGATTTAGGCACTCGAATAGCAGTTAATTTAGAATGTATGACGGCCTGAATATCTTGATCATGGTGAGGTGAATCTGATCCATTAATACGAACGAGTATTCTATGCGTGGATTCAGTCTGGGTCTGCAAATAATTTGAAACAGCCTGTCGGGCTGTATTTTTGTATTCATCAGGAACTAGATCTTCCAAATCAAAAACAATGGCATCAGCAGAATTTACGTCTACGCTGTCGAGAATATCTAGACGGTGACCAGCAATATAGAGATAGCTACGTATGGGTCTTAATGGAGACAGTTCATCAAGTATCGATTTGCATTTTGGCTGAACAGGATGCTCAGGTAGATATATCAGATCAGACATATTTAATAATCTCGCGATAAGGTGTTGCTATATTGACTTTCTTAAGCCTGACTGGGTTCGAATAGGTGAGTGGATAAAGTCATGATATGCTTGTTTCCAGATCGCTACATGTTCTGCTTTCCAAACAGTACGTGCCGTATAACCTAACTGCAATCCCAATAACGAGGATTCGTACATATATTCATCAGACCAATGTGGCACAAATGACTTTTGTACAGGACCAGTTAATCCAAAGGCTTGTGATGCCTGTACAACTTGTAATCGAGCAAGTAGCATGGCTTGATCAGTAGAACTTTGTATACTTTGGTAGAGTGATTCTTCTGCAAGTCCTAATCTCCAAATCGTATGTGTTGCGTTCGCAAGATCTAAAACATTGATTAAACCTTTTGCTGTGCCGGGATAAACTTCTAAACCAATGGTCGGAATTATTCCTGCCTGTTGGCGTTTCAATTCTACGATTTGAGCAATATCTCTAATCCAAATCGAACTTTCTACCCGAGGTAAGCGCAGTGCGCTTACTCCAGGTTGTATGATCATTGCTAAGTCATCCTGAGTAAAAGGCGTATCTGGACCATTAATGCGAACCAGTGTTGGCAAAGCAGGTTTTATTTGTAAAAACTCTGCGACAGCATTACGTGCTTTCACCTTATCTTCGACTGGGACAGGTTTATCAAGGTCAAATACAACGGCATCTGCACCAGACCGATATGCTGCTTCAAAATTTTCTGGTTCATTTCCACGTACAGCAATATAGACTTGGACATGTTCAATAGGATTTTTAGTAATAAAAATAGTCATATTTACCCTTTAAAAATGATGTTAGAAGTCAAATTTCACATTCAATACTAGATCTCGTGGATCTCCAGGTTGTAACCATGATGCACCTGAAGTCACCCAATACTGTTTATTAAACAAGTTTCTTATTGCACCACCAAAAGTCACAGGATGGTTTTTGACATTGGTTTTGTAGCTAAAGCCGATATCAGCCAAGGTATAAGCATCAAATGGTTTAGTATTGGCAGGATCAGAGAATACTTTGCCTGTATGACGTACACCGCCATTAACACTCAAACCTTCAACATTTGGAATATCGTAACGGGCAAAAGCGGTGGCTTGTAAGCGAGCAGCACCTTCTAGACGATTGCCTATGAAAGAAGGTTGTGCCTGAATATATTTGGCATCTAGTAAGGCAAGGCTGGTATCAAGCTGGAAGCTTCGGGTTGGGCGATAACCTGCGGCGATTTCTAAACCACGATTACGGACGATACCATCTTGAACCAAGCGGTTTGCACTATTGACGTATTCGGTTTCTTTTTCTAATTCATACAATGCAGCATTCGCATACCAACGATCATGTTCTGTTTTTATGCCCACTTCGATTTGCTTACTCGCCATTGGCGGAAAAGGCTCACCATAATTGGCAATTGTTGGAGAAATACTGCCGCCACCAGACTGTAATGCATTTCTTACCCAGCTGGTGTAAAGCGTTGTATGCTCTCTGGGTTTAAAAATTAAGGCAGCTGTTGGGGTAAAATGACCGCCATTATAATCCATGATCCGTTGTTCAAGCGTATTGTAATTATTTTGGCTATAGTCCGTATAACGTCCACCAAGTAGAACAGACCATTGATCATTAAAAGCAATGGTATCATTGATGGTAATGGCTTTTTGCTCATATTCAGCCATGCGATATAACGATGGATTAAAGGTATATGCGTGGGTAAGGTTATTCGGTTCACGTAAATTACCAAAACCAATGACTGTACTGGAATCCTGATTACGGTCATCATCTTGATCAATCTTTTGATATTGCAATCCAATATTAATCTGATGCGTTAGATGACCTGTATTAAATTGACCTTTTAAGTTTGTTTGGAGTTGATTGTAATAAAATTTACGTTCGGAAAAAGAACGATTAGTCCGATAATCCCCCTCATTATTGAGTACAAACTGAACAATATTGGCATTAATCATATTAAAAAATGCATAACGATACGCTGTTTCTAATGACCAGTCTGGAGCAAAATTCCAATCAATACCTGCTGTGGCAAGTTGCATTTTACTTTGTTTATATAATCCACGAATTCCTGTTTTGATCTTACCACTAATCGTATTGTTATCCGTGAAATTGGCTAATTGAATGATTCCTCCAGAAAATCCGTCTAAATCATAATCAAGCACATGACCATTAAAATAGGCTTTTAACTCATCGGTTAACTGCGCATCAAGTGTTAAAGATGCAGACGCTTTATCAACATAACCTTCATTAAAGCTTGTGCCTTTTTCTTTAATCGCGTTCAGGCGATAGCCAAAACGATTATCCTGATCAAAGTGTCCACCTAAATCAAGATGTGTACTAAAAATACGATCTGATTTATAGCCAAAGTCAATACTTGCTGTACGTTCGTCTGTTGGTTTTTTTGTCGTGTAGTTAAAAACACCTGAAGGCACACCAACGCCGTAAGCAAAACCACTTACGCCTTTAAGTAATTCAATACTGTCAAAATGACCTAAATCAAGATCTAAAAACCAGTTTGGAAAAGCTAATCCATCAATTTTATAGCTATCTAATGGACCTGGGACTAGACCACGGACAAGTACCCGAGAACCGTTTTGGGTAGATCGACCACTATTGCTTGCAGATGTTGATGCATCATAATTAAAGACACTACTGACATCGATGGCTTGTTTTTCTGCTATCTCTGCGGCTGAAATAACATTTACAGAGAAGGGCTGGTCAAGTATTTTTCCGTCACCTAGCGCACCCAGATTGACCTTTTTATTTTGCGCTGTACGTACATTTGCTGTGGCCTGTACCACGATTTCATCTAAGCGAATGACATCTTCCTCTTCTGCCAGGGAATCTTTAGCTGAAGAAAACTGTGTAAATATACAACTGCTTATTGCAATGATAAGTGCTGTTTTACGCCCATTAAATTTGCCGATCTGAGCAAGGTGAGAATCTTGAGGAGTTAAATGATTTGGCATTTTTGAATAACCAGAAAATATTGAGATTTGCCGATTCTAAATGCAGAATTTAAAATTTTTATATAGATATATATTCTTTGAATATCACCAACTTCATCATTAGTTTAGAGCTGTTAAGTAATTTAATTATCATTAATGAACTACTCTATTTTTAGCTGATTAATATATAGAAAATCGGTATAAATCTTTGATGAGATGCTCATGTATAGTTCATTTCCATGAGTTTTTCATGTATGAGATGTATAACATTATGACTGTATCAAATATTCAAGAAGCAAATTGGAGTTCGCTATTAGCAAGATTTCAACCTATTTTTAATGATATTGAACGTGGTGCAGTCGAACGAGAAATACATCGGCAACTTCCTTTTGAGCAAGTCAAACAGCTATTAGATGCAGGTTTTGGACGAGTACGCATTCCTGTTGACCGAGGTGGTTTTGGTGCGTCGTTGCCACAGTATTTATTATTGCTGACAGCATTAGCCAAAGCTGATTCCAATATTGCCCAAATATTTAGAGCACATTCTGCATTTATTGAAGCTGAATTATTGCAAAACAATGTAGAGATACAAGAACGTTGGTTCCCAATATTGGTTCAGGGTGGCTTTATTGGTGCAGCAATGTCAGAAAAGATAGCTGCTACTGATGTCACAGTTTACCTTGAAAAGAAAGAAGAGGGCGGATGGATATTAAATGGCAAAAAATACTATAGCACGGGTACTCTGTATGCAGATTGGATGACGGTATATGCCAAATATGAAAATGAATTGGCAATTGTCATGGTTCAAACGACTGCTCAAGGTGTGACTAGACTGGATGACTGGGATGGTTTTGGGCAACGGCTAACAGGTAGTGGTACAACTATATATGACCATGTAGATATTCCGGAACATCATTTGATTCGTTTTTTTGGCAAAGATGGAATGCCTTCTGGTGAATTCATGGCTGCATATTTTCAGCTTTATCATTTGGCAACACTTGCAGGTATTGTTCAGGCAGAATTAAGAGATGCAATTGCTTACACACTTAGTCGAACTAGAACTTTCCGTGTTCCCGGAGAAACGAGCCCGCGACAAGATCCTTTGGTGCAACGTATTATTGGTCGAATTTCCAGTATTGCATATGCGATTGATGCCATCGTGCGTCAAAATGCAGGATCACTTGAACAATATATCCAAGGGCAGCATCGTCCCATTGGTGTATCTAATGTAGAAGAACCAATTGATGTCCGTGTGTATCAAGCACAACAAATTATTTTGGGATTGGCACAAGAAGCATCCGGATTAATTTTTGAAGTGGGTGGGGCTTCATCCGTCAGTCGAAAATTACAACTGGATCGACACTGGCGCAATGTTAGAACTTTAGCTTCACATAATCCAGCCAGCCAACGTGAACAGGCTTTGGGAAATTTTTACTTGAATAATGTTGAACCGACGGTTGCATTACATGTTTTACAACAAGCAGTTACAGAGAAACTGCAAGTGAAAGAATCAGTGAGCTTGCCATCTTAGCTTGATGTAGACCTTACTTAGATCCAACTCAACCGAATCGTATTGAAAGAAATTAAGGAATAAAGATGACTCAGCTTAAACCACAGATGAGTATAGGCATGAATCTTATTGATTTAGGTGCACATCCCGAAGCGTGGCGTTCAGGTGAGGTTCGTGCAGATGCATATTTTGATCCTGAATATTATCGTCAATTGGCCCGAATTTCTGAGGAAGGTAAGTTAGACGCAGTATTTATTGCTGATGTACCTGCATGTGCAGGCGATTTTAGTAAAGTGCCTGTCGGACGCTTAGATCCTTTAATTACTTTAACTTTAATCGCTGAAGCTACAAAAAATATAGGTGTGATTGCAACGGCTTCTTCTACTTATAATGACCCATATAATTTGGCACGGCGTATTGCCAGTTTAGATATTGTTTCAAAAGGACGGGCTGCATGGAATGTGGTAACAACAGTGACAGATGTTGCAGCGCAAAACTTTGGATTGACAGAGGCAATATTACGTCACAAGCGTTACGAAAGAGCAGATGAGTTTATTCAAATTGTTAAAGCATTATGGGACAGTTGGGAAGATAAGGCGATCATTGGTGATTTACATAATGGTGTTTTTGGAGATGTAAATAAACTCCATGCCATTAATCATCAAGGACAATACTTTTCGGTTAAAGGGCCTTTGAATGTTCCTCGTACACCA
The DNA here is from genome assembly GCF_900096995.1 of Acinetobacter puyangensis. Taxonomy (GTDB): domain Bacteria; phylum Pseudomonadota; class Gammaproteobacteria; order Pseudomonadales; family Moraxellaceae; genus Acinetobacter; species Acinetobacter puyangensis. The sequence continues at coordinate 4,896 of NZ_OANT01000009.1, read as the reverse complement.
CAAGGACAGCCTGTATTGGTACAAGCAGGTTCATCAGAAGCGGGAAAAAATCTTGGTGCAGAGCATGCAGATATTATTTTTACCTCACAAACGACATTAGATTCTGCGTTGAATTTTTATCAGGATATGAAAGCTAGAGCGACAAGATTTGGTCGTAATCCTCAGCATATCAAAATTATGCCGGGGTTATGTACGGTGATTGGCGGTACGGAAGCTGAAGCAAGACAGCGTTTTGAAGATGTACAGCAGCATATTGATGAACAAAGACAGATTCTTCAAGTTGCAATGCGTATTGGTTTACCCCCTTCTGAATTAAGTATTGATAAAGAAATACCATGGGATTTATTACAGCAACAACCTGAACATAATAGTGGCTCTCATGGATTTATTGATGCACATTTAGCATTGGCTCGTGAACGAAAACTGACTGTTCGAGATATGGCTAGACAGATTTTGGTGGGACATCGTTTATTGGTAGGTACACCTGAACAGATTGCTGATTCTATGCAGTCATGGTTTGAAGCAGGCGCAGCAGATGGTTTCAATATTATTCCAGAACGTATGCCTTCAGGCGTCCAGGATTTTGTAAGTGAAGTCGTACCTATTTTACAGCGTCGAGGGGTATTCCGTCATGAATATACAGGTACGACCTTACGTGAACATCTAGGGGTTCCCAAGCCAAAGAATCGTTATTCATCAATTTCAGATTTGGAGATTGCTTGATGAAGCGCTATCTATTGCCCTTGGTTGTATTGGTGTTATGGCAACTTGGGGCGAGTACGGGTGTGGTCGATTTACGGCTATTTTCCTCACCTGAACGGATTGCACTAAAATTTGGGGAATCTATAGCCGATGGTAGTTTGATTGAAAGTATTTTGATTTCACTCAGTCGATCATTCTCGGGCCTGTTTGTTGGATTATTAGCTGGCGTTGCTTTAGGCGTTGCAAATGGTTTATGGCGAGCAAGTGAGGAAACATTTGATTCAAGTATTCAAATTTTAAGAAATATTCCTGTAATTGCCTTAACTTCACTGTTTATTGTTTGGTTTGGCTATGGTGAGTTATCTAAAATTCTTTTGATCGCTATGGCGTGTTTTTTCCCAACATATATTAATGTTTTCGCAGGTATTCGTAATGCCGATAACCGCTTAATTGAGATGGCAAAAACCATGAATGTCAAAAGACGAGTGATTGTACGGCATATTTTATTGCCAGCAGCTTTGCCACAAGCTTTGGTGGGTTTACGTTTTGCATTGACTGTTTCGATTTTTGCACTTTTTGTTGCTGAAACGATTAATACCAGTTCAGGTATTGGTTTCTTGATGATGCAAGGGCAGCAATTTGGTCAATCTGACATTATTTTTATGTGTTTAATTATTTATGCATTATTTGGTGTTGCTTCAGATCTTTTGGTGCGTTTTTTAGAGCAAAGATTGTTGTCATGGCGTCAGGAATTTAAGGGGAACTAAATATGTCGCAAGGTGTATCGATTAAAGGTTTAGTTCGTAGTTTCGGTGGCAAAGTCGTAATCAACCAACTTGATTTAGAGGTGCCTTATGGACAATTCGTTTGCCTACTAGGACGTAGTGGTTGTGGTAAAACAACGCTCCTACGTACTATCGCAGGATTAGAGGCGGTTGATGCGGGGAAAGTGATCGCGCCAGAACAAAAATCAGTTGTTTTTCAGGATCCAAGATTATTACCTTGGCGGAATGTATTATTCAATGTTCAGTTTGGTGATTATGAAAATACAGCATCTAGAATAAAAGCACTAGAAACATTAGAAGAAGTTGGATTATCAGACCATATTGATGCATATCCATTGACATTGTCAGGTGGTCAGGCTCAACGTGTTGCATTAGCACGTGCGTTAATTCGAGAACCAGATTTATTGTTACTAGATGAACCTTTTGCGGCATTGGATGCTTTGACTAAGTTACAAATGCAGAAATTAGTGCGAGATTTATGCAAGATACACAATCCAGCGACTATTCTAGTGACGCATGATGTTTCAGAAGCAATACGTCTAGCCGATCGTATATTAGTGATGAGAGATGGCCAATTTATTTCAGACATCAATATACAACAGCAATTCAATCATCATTCTGCAAAAGACATTTTGGCTTTGCAGGAACGCCTGTTAGATGATTTACAAGTTCCTCTTGAACAACGGCAACCCAATTAAAGTTTGATGAGAGGTTTAATATGCGCTTTTATGTAATAAAAATTGCATTGCTTGCAATTTGTGCAACATTAATGGCTTGTTCACAGAATAAGAATACATCTTCTAGCGAGTCTTCTATAAATACTCAAGCCGCACTCAATTATGAAGATATTTTGAAACAAGTGCAGCAAGTTACGCCTGAACAGATGAAAGGTGTAACGATTAATGTGATTGATGGTCTATTTGGGTCGTTGCAGCTTAAACCAGCCGGATTAGATGATACCCCGTATCAAATTAATTTTATTCAGGCCATGAATGCCAGTGATCAGATGGCATTATTATTATCTGGACGGGCTGATTTAAATGTTTATGGTGATATTTCTTTTGCAGGCATTGTCGCAGCGGATGTGCCTTTAACGATTGTCCATGGTATGCAACGTCCAGCTAAGCCTTGTGGTATTGCAGTCAGAAAAGACTCACCCATTACGAGTATTACGCAGCTGAAAGGAAAAAATATTGCTAATACCACAGGATTTTCATCTGAAATTATCGCAATCCGTGCCTTTAAAGAATATGGTCTTAATTTCTTTAAAGATGCGAATGTGATTGAGATGAAGACGCTTGCAGATGCTCGTCTAGCTTTTTTAAATGGACGAGTTGATGCTTGGGTAGGTTGTCATGAAGCGTATAATGGCACCATCTTAGATGGTTATGCGCGTTCATTGGTTGATGGTGAAGATGGCCGTTGGATTGGGCAAAATTACTGGGGTATTCATCATAACGCTTTTAAAGATATTGTCCGTTTGGCAGCAGTATTGGATTATATTAAACGGGTTGATCAGAGTTTTGAGTGGGCAAATGCTAATCCAGAACAACTCGGTGAAATTATGGCAAAGGTTTTTAAAACAGATGCGCCACCACTTCAGCGTTACATGAAATGGAGCGGTTCAAGTTATGGTATTCCGGTTGATTTAGCAATGATTAATGGATTACAAGCAACCTATGATTTAGAAGCAGAAATCGGTCGATTACCAAAAGGTAAATCAGTTCAGTCATATTTTACTGAAGCTTTCAATCCATATTTTAAATAAATGTTGATTGGCTTTATTGCATACATGTAATTAGCTTAAAAGCTCTCCAGTTATTGGTATGTATGCAACAGCCAATGTTTTAGCACTATCCAAATGCGTAAAAATTATGATATTTACTTTAATTTGCAAATCTACCAAATGATGGTTGAAGCCACGACTAAGTACATTCTGTTTTAGGCATTTGAAAGAAAATATCTTAGTTTCTAGATATGATTTTTTACGATGGTCATGAGAGAATAATGTAGACTCATATGAAAATTAAGGTTTTTTTTGATATTCTGGTAAATCTTAACTATTTTATCATCAGAGTATTGATTTTAGGTAAAATTATATTATCCACCCTAACTTCTTTTCAAAATAGATTAGACAGTTTACGAAAATTGAGGGCGTAAGATTAATCACTTATGTCATTCTAAATGATCAATCATACTTTATCCTATTCAAAATTATGAATAAAAATAAATGAATTACGCGACCAACAAGACTTTACCCGCTTTAGCGGATTTTAAGCTTGCAGCAATTGCCTGTTTAATCTCTTGAAAATTAAAAATCCCCTCAACAGGTAATTGTAAGGTTTGATCAGCCGCATCATGTAATAATTCACTCACCAAGCGTTTTTTATTTTCAATGCTCATGTTCTGGCTGACTTTACTGCCCCAAAAACCTTTTAAGACAATTTGTTTAAAAATTAAATCGCCAGAGGGGATTTGCATAGGTTCACCTTTCATTGTACCAAAGGAAACTAAGGTGCTATTTTCACCTAGAAGTTGAACCAGATCGGTACTGGCGGTTCCGCCGATAGAATCAACTGCTGCGGTGATCGAATGTTGACCTACAATGGCTTTTACCTGTTCTTTCCAGTCATGTTGTGTTGTAGAGACAATATGTTGAATACCGAGTGCTTTCAATTCAGTAATTGCATCATCACGACGTACTAGGCTGATATTATGAATACCTCGTTTTTGTGCCAACATGGCCACGGTCTTACCCACTGCACCGCTTGCAGCATTTTGGATAAGCCATTCTCCCGACTGTAGATTAAGAAATTCTAATAACATTAATGAACTCAGTGGCATAGCAATCAATTGTGCAGCAAGTTCATCTGGTATATTGTCAGGTATTGCAATGACCATACGGGCAGGCGCAATAAAATATTCTGCCCATGTGCCATGTACGGAAGCAACTGAAACACGTTGACCAATCTGTAGATGATGAACATCTTCACCAATGGCATCAATAATTCCGACTGCTTCACTACCACCAATGGCAGGGAAGCTTGGTTGATAACCATAGCGACCCCGTACTGTCCAGATATCATGATTATGAATAGGTGCAAGAATAGTTTTAATGCGAACTTCATTCGCAGCTGGTTGTGGAACAGGATGTTCACCTACAAACAAAACATTTTCAGGTTCCCCAAATTGGGTATGTGTAATGGCTTTCATCATATGACTTTATCCTGTGCTTAAATGGCAGTAGTGTGCAAACGGACATCAATATTGCCGTGCGTTGCATTGGAGTACGGACAAACTTGGTGTGTTGCTGCAACTAATTTTTCCGCATTTTCCTGAGAAAGGCCGGTAATTTCGACAAATAAATCCACGTCCAGCGTATAACCACCACTTGGCAGCATACCGATAC
>NZ_OANT01000003.1 GCF_900096995.1 Acinetobacter puyangensis | reverse complement strand
AAGTCCCAACTAACACCCTGTTTTTCAACAAGTTTTAATCTGCATCACCGCCGATGGATGTGCATTCTACAGCATTCACATACCAACGCAACCCCATTCTTTACTTTTTTTCAAATTCCACTATCAATCGCTCATTTTCTCGGCAAATATGTCGTTTTATTCCGAATTTCCGTCGTTTTATTCCTAGTTTTTATGTATTTCTAAAAAATTAATCATTTTTATTTTGATATTTCCTTCCCTATGCTGATTTTTTTGGAGAAAACATCATGAAAACACAGCACGATATCAGTAAGAATCAATACAGTGATAAATCTCAACACTATTTGGAAAGTTCAGTTCATGCGCAAGGAATCGAATTTCAAAAAATTGTGGAGGAAATTTCCGGTTTTGCCGAAAGTAAAATAGATGTTCTGGATTTGGGCTGCGGTGGTGGTCATGTCAGTTATCAGCTTGCACCTTATGTTAATACTATTGTTGCTTATGATTTATCATCTGAAATGCTTGATACGGTAAAACAAACTGCTCGGGATAGAAATTTATCCAATATTTCATTGCAACAAGGTACTGCTGAACATTTACCTTTTGCTGATCATCACTTTGATCTGGTGGTTAGTCGCTATTCTGCACATCACTGGCAACATGTCGGACAGGCTTTGCAAGAAGTTCATCGGGTTTTAAAACCAAATGGAAAATTGATTCTGATTGATATTTTAGGTTCGGATATTCCCATGTTTGATACTTTTTTACAAAGTATTGAATTTATTCGGGACCCTAGCCATGTGCGAGACTATAGTTTAAGTGAATGGACGAATTTATGTGAATATACGAATTTTGACATCGCACGAATTGAACAGCAGAAACTGGCACTGGATTTTCAGGCTTGGGTAAGACGGATGGATACAGCGCCGGAACAGATTCAAACACTACATTTTTTACAGCAACATGTCGCAGATAATGTGAAGCAGTATTTTGCGATTCAGCCTGATGGCAGTTTTAGTAGTCATGTAGTTTATTTGGTCGCAACCCGTTTATCCTGATTTTTATAATGAATGGGCAATAAAAAAGGCTAAGATTTTATAATCTTAGCCTTAAATAAATACTTATCTGCTTATTTTAAGCAGTCTTACGGCTCATGATTGTGGTCACGATACCGGAAAAAGCATAAATCACTGACACAATTAAAATTCCGACAGGAATATTGTAAGTAATGGCAGCAAGAATCAAGACCACCGGCAACATGATCACAAACGGTACACGTTTACGGTCCATAACTTTAAACGAATAGTACTTTAGGTTGGAAATCATCAGTAAACCGACAATCACCATGGTCGCTGCATTTACAGCCTGTATCCACAATTGATTGAAATCAATAATTGCAGCAAAATCTTTTTGTACCCAGACCGAACAGATTACAATGATTGCAGCCAGTGGACTGGCGACGCCAATAAAATAACGTTTATCCACAATGCCAATCTGCACATTAAATCGTGCCAATCGAAACGCTGCACAAGCCGTATAGATAAAACAACAGGCAAGTCCTATACGACCCAGATCATGGGTGCTCCAGCTATACATCAAAATCGCAGGTGCAACACCAAAAGCCAGCAAGTCAGATAATGAGTCGTATTGTTCACCAAACGCACTTTGTGCACCAATGGCACGTGCCACACGACCGTCCAATCCATCAAACAAAGCCGCCAAAATAATAGCGTAAACGGCTTGTTGAAAATGACCGTTCATACTGGCAATAATCGAGTAAAACCCACATAGCAATGCCGCTGTGGTAATTAAATTTGGCCAAAGATAAATGCCCCGATGACGGACTTTACCCGTTTCAGTATGTTCTTCTTCTACTACTTCAAAAGTAATACCATCAAAGTCGTCTTCATGATCTTTATTGCTTTGGTTTTGCATGTGTACCTTCTTGATATGTGCTTACTCGCCAACCAACCAGCGCACGGTTGCGCTCGCGCCTACTTCTGTCATTTTTAAATGTGGTAATAGCCATTGTAGTATTTGATCTGCTTGTTCTGCAAATTGCCATGGTGGATTAATCACAAGAAGTCCACAGCCATTTAGCCCCACAGGCGTATCATCGGGCCAAACACATATTTCACAAATCAGTTGGCGACGAATACCGGTTTTCATCATTTTCTTTTCAAAGCGTTCAATCATGGCTCGGTCTTTAATCGGATACCAAACCACAAATACACCAGTTGCCCATTTTTTATAGGCATTTTTCAATAATTCTACCAGTTGTGGAAAATCTTTGCGTTCAAGTTCATAAGGTGGATCAATCATCACGACACCACGCTTTTCTTTGGGTGGAATGACCGCCAATAATCCCTCATAAGCATCGCGTTCATGCAAACCTGCCCGTCGATCCCGAATATGATAATATAATTGCTGGAATACATCTGGCTGCATTTCAAAAATCGTGGCTTTGTCAATTTCACGCATAGCCTGTAAAGCAAACCATGGTGAACCTGGATAGGTGCCTTTACCTTCCTGATCTCGTAAAGTGTCAACCAATGTTAAATATTGCTGAATTGCTTCAGGTGCATTTTTTTTCTGTGCTTGATCAAGTTGCGCCAAGCGATGAATCCCTGTGAGGAATTCACCTGATTTTTGTGCTGGTGCCTCAGATAAATTGTATTTACCTGCCCCCCCATGCGTATCGATATAGCGATAAGGCTTATCTTTGAGATTTAAACGGTTCAAAAGTTGCAGCAATAATACATGCTTCATGACATCAGCAAAATTGCCTGCATGGAAATGGTGGCGATAATTCATTGTATCTGGGATTCCTTAATTCAAATATCATTTTAGCATGAAAAAAAAGTTCTTTTTTATCCTTCTATTCAACTAAACTAGCCGAGTTTATTTACTTTCAATGAAGTGATCGCTCATGCAGCAGCTTTCTGTTCTAAACTCTTGGAATATCGATGATATTTTAGATGATTTAAATCAATACGGTTTTGCTTTAATTGATAATGCCTATCCTGTGGATTATTTACAGGCGATAAGTGAGGAATGTATTGATAATCTACAACGCTTCCGGGACGCTGCAATTCAAAATGGTGTAGTCAGCAACATTCGTAGCGATCATATCTTATGGATTAATGATCAGTTGCCCATTGCCCATCAACATATACTGAGTTTAGAACATTTTTCCCAGCAATTAAATCGTGCTTTCTTTTTTGGCATTAAAGAAGTCGAAGCGCACTTTGCCTGTTATAACGCTGGTGAATTTTATGCTCTACATCGTGATAATCCACAGCAAAAAAATGATCGTGTGATCTCAGTGGTGTTTTATCTGCATACCGACTGGCAAGATGACTGGGGTGGAGAATTACGCTTACAGGATAAACATGGCAGTTGGCACATTATTACACCAAAAACCAATCGTATTGCTTTATTTCAAAGTGATTTATTACACGAAGTATTAGTTGCCAAACAACAGCGCTTGTCCATTACCGCATGGTTACGCAATAACAATCCGATTTGGAATTGATCTTTGACAAAATATTAAGCAAGATATAAACAATCTATGCGCGTGATTTTCAACCTTTATATTAAACTGAAAAGCAAAGAAGGATATGGATAAAGTCACTCTTTGCTGTAAAAAACAATCTCTTTTATCCGTTACAGTGGTAATAAAAATAATCTAGGAACATTGTATGAGTAAAACACATAAACCCGAAGCAAATGCCCTTCCCTCTTCAAGCAGTGATTTAGACTTTGCTGAATTGACTGCTCGATCCAAACGCATTCTTAACAGAACGGTAGACAAAACACTGCAACATGCCAAAGGCGCAATTGATTTTGCCTCCGATACTACAGGTGATGTGCGCCAGTTGATTGGTCAGGCCACTGATTTTACCAAAGAGCGCTTTGATCAGGTGAGCAGTAAGACCAAACGCAGTGTCAATGAACTTGGACAATATTCTGCGCAAACAGTGCGAGGCATGGTTTCAGAAACCAGTGAAGTTGCGCGTGACGTGGCTTTGCATATGGCCAAAACTTTTCTCGACAAAACCCCGATCACACTCTATCTGCCCGAACTGTTATTAAATAATCAAATTCGTAAACGCATCAATCCCGATGATATTGATCACATCACCGTACAATGTGGGAATAATCGTTTTCAAATTGAAATTGACGGACATTACCGCAAATTTTTGTACCGCCTGACTCTGGACTTTCATGTGCTGGAATGTCGGATCGGACAAAAAAAGTATTTACGCTTACTGCAAAATGATGAAAAACTTGATTTGCAATTACGACATTCGGGTTCCGTCACCAACTGGGCAACGCGTCGTGTCGGAAATATCGGGTTTGAAATTATCAACCATTTACCGCTGGTCACGCTGATCAACCATTTAATACGGGACATCCCCGGTATCCAGCAGGAAAAACATCGCCATTGGTATATTGATCTGCAAAAAGCCGGATTTATTGACTTTATTAATAACCCCAACTGGATGGTGGATAAACTGATCAGTTTGACTGATTTTAGTATTTTACCCGGATTGAATATTTTAAGAGAAAGTAAAGCACTGGTACAGCAATTGGCTGAACAGTTTGAAATTAGTGATTTACGTGTACAACCTGGTCGTCTGGAAGTGCAGGTCAGAATTACCGACCATCCCTACGAAGGTTTTTTTGTTTAATCCCATCCTGAATAAACATAGGCCGCATATCATCTAAAAAAACTGCATGATCATCACAAATCTGCGATTACACGGAATTTTTTATCAATACAAAAAAAGCCTGCCTTTAAATTAGATCGTCTTGTCCTCATATAAACCTGAATCACTGGGGATTAACATATGACGACAGCAAAACAACTCATTCAACGCGTTGGGGAAACCGATCAATTATTTTTACAAGAAAACACACCTGAACTGGCGCTTGAACGGGCAGATTTACGCTTACAATTGGTTTGCCTGAGTCATGTTCGTCAGGAACAGTTGCATTTTATACAAGAAGCTATTGTGCTGCTGGAACAAGCCAGAATTGAATATGATGAAATCCCCTTGCGTTTATATCTGGATTTATCTTTGCTTCTGGCAAAAGCCTATATGATGTATTTTGAAATCAATAAAGAACATCATTTAGCGTTAATTACCCAACAAATTTTAAAACCCTTGGCACATCATGCCGATGCAGAAATTTATTTTTTATTAGCGTATGCTTCCGCCTCAAAAAAAGAATTTTCGCTGGCTCAACACTGGCTTAAGAAGTATGCAGCAACAGCAGACTTTGATCCTGAGTTACTACAGACCCATCCAGCCTTTATTGAACTACGCAATAAGGACTGGTTCAAATTACTGATCAAACGAAAAATACACTGATACGACTCCAGCATCTGGATTCAATTAGGTTATTATGACTGACTGTCCTGATGGAGTTGCTCATTTAAGCCATCAACAATGAGTGCCCATTGACTGTCGCGATTGAGTTGTTGTGAAAGAAAATCGCGTTGTCCCTGATTCCAGAACGGCGCATCGACCAGACGAACATCCGCTGCAATCTGATGGGTTTTAATAAATTGATCAATCGATGCTGCATCGGAAGCCAATCCCAGTTGCTCAAATAATAATTCGAAAGTAGGTTCGGTATCACCTAACATTTTGACCTCGTTGTTTATCTTGGTTATTGATGGTTTTAGTGTAAAACATTTTGTTTTTTGGCATGATGATTTATTGTTTTATCTTGTTATTTTTTATCCTGTTACCCCATAAAAAAACACCCCGAAACGGAGTGTTTTTTTATCATCTTAATTCAAAGATTATTTTAACATATCAGCAATTGCTGCACGCTCATCTTCAAGTTCTTGCAGTGTAGCATCCATACGTTCACGGCTGAATTCGTCAATTTCAAGACCTTCAACACGTGTGTATTCGCCATTTTCAGTGGTAACAGGTACACCGTAGATGATGCCTTCCGGAATACCATAAGAACCGTCAGATGGAATACCCATGGTTACCCATTTGCCATTTGTACCCAAAGCCCAATCACGCATATGGTCGATTGCAGCATTTGCGGCAGATGCAGCAGAAGACAAACCACGTGCTTCGATAATTGCCGCACCACGTTTACCAACGGTTGGCAGGAATACGTTTTTGTTCCATTCAGCATCGTTGATTTTGTCTTTTAGGTTTTCACCATTTGCTGTTGCAAAACGGTAATCTGCATACATTGTTGGAGAGTGGTTACCCCAAACTGTTAATTTTTCAATATCGGCAACCGCAACACCCGCTTTTTGAGCAATTTGAGTCAAAGCACGGTTGTGATCAAGACGTAACATTGCAGTGAAGTTTTTCGCTGGAAGATCAGGTGCAGATTTCATTGCGATGTATGCATTGGTATTGGCAGGGTTACCAACAACCAGTACTTTCACATCACGGCTAGCCACTTCATTTAATGCTTGACCTTGACCGATGAAAATTTCACCGTTCACTTTCAACAAGTCAGCACGTTCCATACCTGGACCACGTGGACGAGAACCCACTAATAATGCATAGTCTGCATCTTTGAAAGCAACTTTAGGGTCATCAGTACCAATTACCCCTGCAAGCAATGGAAATGCGCAGTCATCAAGCTCCATGATTACGCCTTTAAGCGCTTGTTGAGCTTTCTCAACCGGGATCTCAAGCAATTGTAAAATAACAGGTTGATCTTTACCTAACATTTCACCACTTGCAATACGGAACAACAAGCTATAACCAATTTGACCAGCAGCGCCTGTAACGGCAACACGAACGGGTTGCTTTGACATGTAATTTCTCCAATTGAGAGCTTCGTCCACACGGATTAAGAAGTGTTTTTAGTTCTTAATCTGAATTATATAAACGGACAAGATTGTACTCCATTCGCATCAGAGTTGCATCTAAAAGACAATGATTTTCAACAAAAGTCGAATGCCGGGCTATCGCTCAAGATAATAACGGCCTGTTGGAATTAATATGAACCTTGGATGACAAATTGACTTGGACAGCTTGATACACGCTCAACATGACAGGTTTTGTAACGGCCATTGGTTTGATAACACACCCGAATATCGGTCAGTAATGTGGCAGAGTTACGACTGGCACTATCACATCCTAGCTGTAATGCAGACGATGGCATACCTGCATTTAATTGTGAAAAGCGTTGTTGTAACCATTCTCGATTGACACGAATACTGGTGGGCGAAGTGACCTCTGCCGGCATATTCAGTTTTTCGGCAAAATTTACCATGGTACGGAAATATTGGCTGGCATTCATAGAGACACAACCGCCCACCGAACGCCATAATCTTGCCTGTGCATGTTCATCTGGCATAATCCGCATCAACACCCGTTTTTGTACGGGCGTAAGTGTGGGCACACTGGAGGTTTCACAACTTTTTCCACTGACGCCTTCAGGCATTAATCCTGATACAGTCAGCGAATATCCCTCCAGACATTGCCGTGTTCTTCTTTGACTGCTATCAAGGGTACAAACAGCTGGCGATAACTCAATTTGCAATACAAAACCTGTCGGTGCCGCCCAAACGGTACTTGCCAAAAAACACCCGAACGTACCTGCTAACAACCATTTTGTTGCGTAAATTAGCCAGATTAATTGCTTCATCGAACCGCTACTTCCTTTTTCATTCATTTATGCATCAAAACTGTTGAGGTACGGGGTACATAAAATGACTAATTGTTTGCGGACCTTTTCCAAGTACCACACCATAATGTACGGCATTGGTCAGTACATGTTTTACATAATCACGAGTTTCAAGAATAGGAATGGATTCTGTATATTGATCAGCCGCAAGCGGTTGAGATGCGGGTTGCCATCGTTTTGCACGATTAGGACCGGCATTATAACCAGCTGTCGCCAGAACTGGATGACCACTTAACTGGCTTTGAATCATACCAAGGTAATAAGTTCCGTAACGTACATTAGTATTCATATTGGTTAAAGCCGCACTACTATAGCTTTCGCCCAGTTGTCTGGCGATTTGCTGTGCTGTGGTCGGCATCACCTGCATGAGTCCACCAGCACCCACACCAGATCTTGCCGCGGTATTAAAACGGCTTTCCTGACGCATCAGACCATAAGCCCATGATGGATCAATATTGGCAGACTGGCTATGATTGACCACATAGTTTTTGTATGGTGTCGGATAACGTAAGGCATAATTATGTTTATCAATTGTACGATCTGAAGCATAGATTGAGCGGTCCAGCCAGCCCATATCATTGGCACGTTTTGCCGCAGCTAGAATTAAGCCGTCCTCCTTTTTCAAATAGGCTTGTCGTACTGCCCAGTTCCATTCACGATTGGTATAGTTGTCCGGTGCCTGAATATTCTTTAAGGCAAATGCACGACGAAAATTAATATCCTGTGCCAGACGCTCAAAATCACGATTGGATGGCTCATGATTTTTAGGAAATTGCGAATAGCCTTCATTCAATCGTGTTTTGGCCAGTAATCCGTGATAATCATCAGATTCAGCTAACTTTTTATAGATCGACTGTGCATATTTTTTACTACTGGTATCATTCCGTTGCTCGGTGGCTCGCGCCAACCAATATTGCCAACGATCTTCTTGTTTCTGTGATACAGACATACTGTCAATGGCACGAATCAATCCTTCCCAATTGCTAAAACGAATGGACTGACGCGCATAAATTTCGGCTTCTTCCGGACTAAACGGATAACCATAACTTTTATCAAAATACTGTGGTAATGCCGAGTTAAAATTATTCTTTAAAACCGTTGTACCGCCAACATATGCAACAGTTCGGTATAAATACTTCTGTACGTACTCTGGGGTACCCTGCGCCACCCGATCCACCATGGAAATGGCATTATTTAAATCACTATCCGCCAGACGTCCCAAGGCAAAAATTAAATAGAGATAGTCCTGTTGTGTGGCTTTAGGGGCTGTCCATAAATAATTTAGCGGACTGGACTGGATTTGATTTAGCTGGGTCAGGGAAATCGGAATCCCCATATTTGCCGCAGTTGCAAATGCCTGCCCCATCTGCCCTGCTCGTAGCAAACTGAATAAACGCTGCTGTTTGTCCTGATCGGAAATCAACGGGCTACTTAACATCATTCTTGCCAGACCAATACAGGAATCCGGCTGAGAGTCTGTTTTTAACCAGATTTTGTCTTTAAACTCGGCTAAAGCCAATGGATCACCCGTGCTGGTACGTACCTGAGCCACTGCACAGGCTTCTGCATCATCCGCATTGCTGACATAAGGCAACACAGGCACGGCAGAATTAAAATCACCCGCTTTTACTTTTTCTTCAACATAATCTGCGGCAAGTTTTTCTGCCATTGCGGAATTGGGATATTTTCGTGCAAAAGCAACGATGCTGGCTGCTGGTTGAAGTACCAGATTAGCATTGAGTTTCCAATACTCAGGATAATACTGCAAAGTACTGTCCTGCATTGAATACTGGTATTGATCTAGCAATGCGGCATTGCCACTATTACTGACTTTATAGGCATCATTAAAGACTTCATCAGAGCAAAAACTGTTAGAACTTGCTGCTAGAAATACGCTCAACATGGTCAAACGCGCTGGTATTTTCAAATTCGGCTGTCGCTTTTCTTTGAGTCGTTTTTCTTTGAATAGCCTGATCCAAACTCGCAGCATGCGCAAAATTCCTCAATACCTTTGAATAACAACGTGTGATTAACAACTTGACAGATCAAAACTGACTTGATGAATAGCTGCATTTTAAACAGCTTACCTCGTTTTTTTTGTATCGTTGTGTAACTTATCCCAATAAATTTAAACTGCCCATTCTATTGCATTTCCGTTAGCTCCTTTGAAAGTTCCTCACGATATCACTTGAGCCATAACACAACGCTATACAGCGCCTAAATCAGAATAAGTCTTGGTTCGCCCTAAAATAAACGTTCTTATCACTTCTTATGAATTTTAAAATTGTTTTTTTACGGGGTTTTGCTCACCTTTATCTCAATAAACTGTTAAAATATGCGGCTTATTTTTTATTGTGTCATTCGTTTGGCACAGTTCGCATCAAATTTAGGAGCCTACATGACGGTTCAAACCTTCATTCCCAATGCTGTAGCTGCCTCAGAAAACACTGTTCACCAGCCATCGCACATCCCTAATGAAGACAATATTACAGTCAAAAAACTGTATATTGAAACGCAAGGATGTCAGATGAATGAATACGACAGTCACCGTATGGCAGACTTACTTGGCGACTCGCATGGTTATATTTTAACCAAAGATCCAAAAGACGCCGATATTCTCTTAATGAATACCTGCTCCATTCGTGAAAAAGCGCAAGAAAAAGTCTTTAGTGAATTGGGGCGCTGGCGCAAACTCAAGGAACAAAATCCGGATTTAATTATCGGTGTCGGTGGTTGTGTGGCATCACAAGAAGGCGATACCATTCAAAAACGTGCACCATATGTCGATATGGTATTTGGTCCGCAAACTCTGCATCGCCTGCCACAAATGCTGGATCAGCATCACGAACAAATCCACAAACCCAAGCAGGATAAAATCAAACTGGTTGATATTTCTTTTCCGGATATCGAAAAATTTGATTTTTTACCTGAACCTCGAGTTGAAGGCTACAAAGCGTTTGTATCGATCATGGAAGGCTGTTCAAAATACTGTTCATTTTGTGTGGTGCCCTATACCCGTGGTGAAGAAGTATCTCGACCACTGGATGATGTACTGGCAGAAATCGCAACACTGGCAGAAAAAGGTGTACGTGAAGTTAACTTGTTGGGTCAAAATGTTAATGGTTATCGTGGCGAAACCTTTGAAGGCGGGATTTGTAGCTTTGCCGAACTGATTCGTCTGGTCGCTGAGATTCCGGGCATTGGGCGTATTCGCTATACCACATCGCATCCTTTAGAATTTTCCGATGAGTTGATCGAATGCTACCGTGATTTACCACAAATGGTGTCTCATCTGCATTTACCGGTCCAAAGCGGCTCAAATGATGTACTCAAAGCCATGAAGCGTAATCACAGCATTGATGTTTATATCGATAAAATTGCCCGCTTACGCAAAATTCGTCCGGATATGCATTTATCCAGCGACTTTATTATTGGCTTTCCCGGCGAAACCGATGACAACTTTCAGGAAACCTTACAATTTATTAAGGATCTGGATTTTGATCATTCCTACAGTTTTATCTATTCAAAACGCCCTGGTACACCGGCAGCAGAACTGGAAGACCATACGCCCGATCTGATCAAAAAAGCCCGTCTGGCGCAAGTACAACAAGTCATTAAACAATCCAGTATTGCCAAAACTGATGCCATGCTAGGTAAAATTGAACGGGTACTGATCGAAAAAATCTCTGATCACGATCCAAATATGTTGATTGGGACTGCCGACAACACCCGTTTGGTGAGCTTTATTGGTGATGCAGCATGGATTGGTCGTTTTGCCGAAATTGAAATCACTGAAATTAAAACTTTGAATTTAGTTTATGGTGAACTCTTGAATATTGAGCCTGACGTGGCGTAATGTATAAGCATACGCCAATCACTTAAAAAGGATTCATCTTTGACTGCTACAATTCGTCGTACGGTACAATTTGCGGGCATTCCTCTTGAACAATTAAAAAGCATGCTGGGTGCATACAACGCCCACCTGCGACAGATCGAACAACGGCTACAGACTGCCATTACACAGCGTGGTGACAGTTTCTTTATCGAAGGTGATATGGATCAGGTCGAACGCACCGAAGCCATTTTACAGCGTCTCTTTGAAGAATCAGAAAACACCCAGAGTATCAGTGCAGATCAACTTCATTTAATGATTCAGGGCAGTCAGACTGAACGGGATTTTGAGTTGATCGGTGAAGAACCTGAAAATCATGAAGCGCCTCTAGATGTGTATTTGCAAACCCGTAAAGGTCGCATCAATCCACGCGGTGCCAATCAGCGTCGTTATGTACAGCGCATTTTGCAAAGTGATATTTCCTTTGGTGTCGGTCCGGCAGGGACAGGTAAAACCTATCTTGCTGTCGCCGCTGCTGTGGATATGCTGGAACGCAACGAAATCCAGCGGATCCTGCTCGTACGTCCGGCAGTTGAAGCCGGAGAGAAACTCGGTTTCCTGCCGGGTGATCTAACCCAGAAAATTGATCCCTATTTGCGCCCACTCTACGATGCCCTGTATGAAATGCTGGGTTTTGAAAAAGTGGCCAAACTAATTGAACGTCAAGTGATTGAAGTTGCCCCACTGGCTTATATGCGTGGTCGTACCCTCAACCATTCTTTTGTCATCCTCGACGAAGCACAAAACACTACACCGGAACAAATGAAAATGTTCCTGACCCGTCTTGGTTTTGGTTCCCGTGCGGTGATCACAGGCGATATTACGCAGGTCGATTTACCGCGTGGTCATCAATCAGGATTGGCACATACTTTACGGGTACTGGAAAATATCAAGGAAATTCATATTACCCGTTTCCATTCTCGTGATGTGGTACGTCATCAACTGGTACAAAAAATCGTGGAAGCCTACGAAGAATTTGATGATGAACAACAACGCCTCAGTGCCGAAAAACGTGCTGAACGTAAAGCATTACAGGAGGTCTTGATGAATGAACATAATCAGGCTGCCGATGCCCAGCATCTAAACAGCGATGAAGAATAACCTGTGAAAATCAGCCTATCCATACAACAGGGGTTTAACACGCCCCTGCTTAAACCTAAACGCAGCGACTTGAAAAAGATCATCGAAACCACATTACGCCATGTCAATATCACGGATAATTGTGAAATTGGTCTTGCCTGTGTAGATCTTGCCGCCAGTCACGAACTGAATCTACTGTATCGTCAGAAAGACAAACCGACCAATGTGCTGTCATTTCCAAGCGATATTCCCGCAGAAATTCTGCCCATGCTTGATGCCCGACCACTTGGCGATTTAGTCATTTGTATTCCTGTGGTTTTAAGCGAAGCCGAACAACAGCAAAAATCCAATATGGATCATTTCAGCCACTTACTGGTACACGGTGTATTACATTTACTCGGTTATGACCATGAACTAGGTGAACAGGAAGCCGAAGAAATGGAAGCCTTGGAAATTGAGATTTTAGCAAAACTTGGCTTAAAAAATCCGTATCTAGAGCAATAGTCGATTTATCCATGTATATTGTGATTTTTAAAGCAACTATCAGACAATTGGATCCGCAATACAGCATCATGGCGCAAAATTTAAGACAGAAAGCTTTTGCAGAATATCATTGTCAAAAATTTGAAAGTTATACAGAGAATCAACAAGAAATTGCCTTATCTTACTGGCTCAGTTTGGAAGATATTCAGGCATGGAAAAATGATCCTGAACATCTTTTGGCACAGCAATTGGGCCATGAAAAATGGTATAGCACCTGCTCTGTAGAAATTTGCCAATCTCTAAAATAAAAACGGTTGAAATCAATCAACCCTTTTTATGAAAACTGTATTTTCAGATACATCGAAATTATCTCTAGCCTAAGCTCAAATTTTGTTAGATCAAAAATTTTTTAAGCATGTTTAATGTTTACATAATAATGCATTTTTTATAAAACATCAGATCAGTTTCCCCCTAGTATATGATTTAACACATCATAAAGTTCAGGGCAGCATATGAAATCAGGTTTCAAAAAGTTAAGTTTTTCTTTTTTATCTATCACATGTTTATCTTTGTTCTCTCTGCATATTCAAGCGCATACAATTCTGATTAAGAATGCCTATATCATGCCAATGACCCAGAATGGCAAAGATATCCCGGTGGGAGAAATATTCATTGAAAATGATAAAATTACAGCGATTGGCACACAGGTGAATGCCAAAGCCGATACTATCATTGATGCAAACGGTGGTTTTGTTCTTCCTGGTTTTGTCGATACCCACTCCCATTTATGGGTTAATTTGATGCGTGGACAATTCCGAAATGCTGAAGGTAAATTTTTTCCAATAAGTAATGAACTTGCTAAAAATATGACGCCACAGGATACATATCTAGCCATGTATAGTGGTGCACTGGAATTGATCTCGAATGGGATTACCACAACAGCAGATTTTTTTGATAATATTCATGGCCCTGCATGGGGTGAAGCAGGTTTAAAAGCACTTCAGGATTCTGGTATTCGTGCCATTATGTATTATGGTGGACCAGATAAAACCACGATAAAACCAATCGATTTAAACAATCTGCAAAAATTAAAACAACAAACAACATCTAGGGTTAATCTGGGCTTGGCATGGCGTATTCCCCGTAATTTACAAGATGAAACCAATTGGGCGATGCGTGATGTTGAGTACAAAATGGCGATTAAACAAAATTTACCGATACAAGTCCACATTAGCGGTGATGCCAATGCCATGTTCAATGCGCTCATCCAGCGTAAATATCTATCCCCTGCGGTGACTGTTGTCCATGCTACGGATGCAACGCCCCAACAACTTGATGCACTGGAACAGACAGGAGCTGCTTTATCCCTCACACCCTTAAGTGAACACCGTGTAGGTTATGGGCTTACCCATATAGAACACTTTAGCCGTGTTTCACGTCAGGGGTTAGGTATAGACGGCAACACATTGGCTGGCAGTGGTGATATGTTCGATAATATTCGTCTGGCGGCATTAACCATGAGTGGCTACAATAAAGATGAAACAAAACCAGATCCCAGACAACTTTTGGAACTTGCTACACGTCGTGGTGCAGAAGCGATAGGCCTAGGAAAAATTACCGGTAGTCTCGCTGTAGGAAAACGAGCAGATCTACAAATTATTCAGCCCAACACTCTCAATATGAGTGGCTATGCTGGTGGAGACCCTGCTGCCCTATTGGTCTATTCTGCAAAGAAAGACAACATCTCGGTAGTCATTATTGATGGTAAGCTAATCGTAAAGGACGGTAAATTTTTAAATATATCCACTGATGAAGTTATTAAGCAGACACATACCGCTGCAAAACAACTTTTACAACGTGCCCAACAACCCTGAGGTTTTGTATTAATCCTCTATTTGTTATTGATATAATCTAAAACCCACATGTTTTGCTAAAAATCAAACCATATAGAAAACATTCAATCATAAAAAAACGGCTGAAAAATCAGCCGTTTTTTATTAGAGAAAATTTGTTGGATTAACGCAAATAATAAATCATCTCAAATTTCTAGAAATTATAACGTAGGGTTAAAGTTGCATTACGGGGTTCGCCATAAATCATACCATTTTGCCCCAATCCATCGTAATATTTTTCATCAAATAAATTATTGATGTTAATTTGTGCTTTGATGTTCTCGGTTAAATCATAACCCAACATTAGATTGGCCAAAACATAGGCATCTTGGTTGATCAAACCGAAATTTGGATCTGTAGTATAAGTTTTACTCTTATAGTTGATCCCACCACCAATACTTAACTTATCTAACTGATATTTAGTAAATAAATTAACATTTGTTCGTGCAGCTGTAGTTTGTACTCTTTGGCCTGTTGGATTTTTGGCATTAAAATGTGACATACCCAAGCTCAGGTTCCAACGATCAGTTAGCTTACCGTCCAATTCAAGTTCGACCCCTTTGCTTTCAACTTCGGTCGCACGATAAACTGTTTGAAGGCCATCAGCCGTTGTAATAGTTGTACCTGTTGTTTCAGCAAAATTTTCGAGCTTGGTCTGAAAAACTCCGATTGCCGCATTTAACTTACCCTCCAAAAACTCTCCTTTGATACCTGTTTCATAACTTTTACCTTCACGAGGATCAATGTATTGTTGATTGATGTCTTTTTTATCATCAGGTCTGAATACGCCCGTATAGCTGGCGTACCATGAATATTGATCATTCAAATCATATATCAAACCAGCATAAGGGCTAATTTTTCCATTGTATTCTCGATTACCTGCGCCATCAGCACTGTTAAATTTCCAATTAGTTAGACGAACACCTGCGATTAATTTTAATGGATCAAGCAACTTAAATTTACCAGCTAGGTAAGCACTACGCTGAATGGTTCTGTTAGATGGATTCACATTGGGATTGTTTATTGAACCAATCAGTTTAGTATCAATGTTATTGTAATCTATGAGTGAACTAGCGAGAGTCGGATTGCCATAATATGCATTTGTTCTTTCACTTTGATCAAATGAAATACCTGCAATAATTTGTTGCTCCAAATCACCCAAAGTAAATGGTAATGAAACATAGGCATCTGCTGTGTTCTGCAAGAATGTACCATTGCTGGAATATGCATAATACCCAGAAGCAGTATTCGTTTCTTTGTCAACACCAGCATTGACCCAAGGATATAATAATGCGGTATCGGTATCCAAACGACGATATGAATAATCAACATTCAAAGTTATATCATTGAATAATTTTTGTTTCAGGGTAGCAAAGGCAGTTGTGGTCTGGTTATTCCAATAAGTCCAATCATCAGAAACTGTCAAACCACGATCAAAATTAGTTCTTGTACCATCGGAGTAGAAAGCTGTTAATCCGCCCCATTTAATACCTTGGCGTTGTAAATCTTGATAACCGGCACCAAAAGATACGTAAGTTGAGTCGGTTAAATCTGCATCTAAGACAGCATAGATCAAATTATTTTCTTTATCAAAACGATCTTCTGAAGAGCCACTTTGCTCATGCTTAACTAGTACACGACCGCGAATGCTACCATCAGCATTCAATGCATTAGACACATCTGCTGTACTGCTCCATGCACCCCAAGAACCAAATGAGGTACTTACACTTCCTGTTAATTCTTTGGCATTGGCATGTTTACGTATCATGTTAATTGCCACAGCTGGGTTACCAGCACCCGTTGTTAAACCATTGGCACCTTTGACGACTTCAATACGATCATACATACTTAAATCTGGATCAGTAGCATTATCCATTTCTATAGAGCTACTACTTGGCACACCATCATATAAAAAATAATCAACATCAAAGCCACGTGCCGTCGGATAAACACGCTCATCAAATTGATTAATGGTTACACCAGTTAAATTACCAAGCATCTGCTGTAAAGTATTAGTATTAGTGTCATCTAAATATTCACGCGTTAAAACTTTTACCGATTGAGGCGTTTCACGCAACGAGAGATTTAATTTTGTTGCTGTATTTGTACTTTTGGCAGTATAGCTTCCGGTTCCCTCAGTGACAGATGTATCATCCTCTGCCTCAACTGTAATGACTGGTAAAGTTTGAACATTTGATGTTTCTTCTGCATGCGCAACACTGGCTGTTACCGCTGCAATTGCAAGAAATAAACGATTAAAACGACTCAAGGCAGATGATCCGTTCATAGATTAACCTTCATTGAAAACAAGATGATGGAGATATGTTCTATTGTTAAAAACAATAACTTATCGATAGATAACATATGTAGTATTCAAATGATGCCAATCATAAAGCTCAAACCAAATGACTAATAGATTCGACCATAATAAATCAAGTACACATGCTAGTTTTGAAATGCTTGAGCATTGTAATAATCTTTATTTATAAATGGAAGTGATTATCATAATATTTACCACCCAAATACTAGTATTATTACTATTTTAATTAAGTTTAAATGCAATAAAATCTATCTCTATACAAGACAATTTTTTGATTTCTAAAAGATGCCTCCTGACATACCGTATTCTACGAAAGCAGAAATCCAGAGCGTTCATATCAGTTTTTCTACCAAGATCGCACTGGATGCTCGCTTTATGAAACGGTATTTCTCAGAGTATGATGAATCCAATTTTAGGATAAAGAAACATTGTCTCACAAAGACAGCCCTGCTTTTTCAAAGATGGAAAATTTAAATAAAGATATATAAATCATATTTATCATATATATAGAAAATTTATAAAAATCAAATATTAAGTTTTCTCCGACCTCGTCCACAACCATACCTGTACCAACACCATACAGCCGATGGTGATCCAGACAAACCATGGATGCGGCACTTTCCAGATCATTAATGCCGCTGCAAAACTCATACTGATCAAGGATATATATTTTACTTTTCTTGGAATACTACGATGTTCATGCCATTGCTGTAATAGTGGCCCAATAAAACGATTATGATAAATCCAGAAATGTAAACGTTGTGAACCCTTTGCGGCAAAAAATCCTGCCAAGATATAAAAATCAATAGTGGGCAAACCCGGAATCACAATTCCCAAGGTCCCCAAAGCAATACACAACCAAGCCAAAATGATACATAACCAGCGAATGATCGCTGATTTTGCCAGTTTTGGTTGTTTTTCAATTTTATTATCCGGCTTGGTATGTTGCACCGATATCCCTCTGTTATATTGCCTTTGTAAAGGGCTATTGTTTAGACCCAAATACCAATATATCGTTTTTCATAAACAATAAATCGGACGTATGCGATACGTCCCTAGCGTAATTGATCCAGATTTTCCAGTAAGGTACCAAAACGGGAAAAACCGTCCAAAGCACCTTGAATCACCTTATCCTGATCTTCCTTGCTAAAATTGGCATCATCCAAAGCCTGTTTAAAACGTTTCCAGACTCGCATACGACCTTCTGGATAAGCTGCCAAATTTCTTGCACCAAACTCTGCCGATAGACCTAATTTCGCTTGTGCTTCCTTAAATAAAAAGGCTGCGCCCAACGTCGAACCTTCTGAGACATAGATCCAGCCCAGTGCTTCAGGATAACCAACATTTAATGTCGCAATCTCTTCACTTTGCGGTTCGATCCCTAAATCTTCCAAATCCTGTAAAGCTGCCTGTGAACGCCCCCGCACGTCAAGATCCGGTATGATTTTTTCTACCTCGGCATGTCGATACAGGTTTTCTACATCTTGCTGGAAGTAATATTGCGCCAGTGTATGCTGTGCATAATTGGTTTTGTTGGCAAAAACCTGTGCCTTTTCCATTAACTGTTCCATGCGGTCATGTTCGTGGCTGGTTTCAGTTTTTAGCCGTTGTGAGAGGCTGCTTATTTCTACTGTTGCGTTCATGGTGTTACTCCTTGTTTAGTATCATTAGGTACTGTTTCTTTACTTACCCGTTTAAAATGAAAAAGGTGACAAAGTGAATTTAAAATCATTATTTTCAGCCTCGCCCCCGTTGATTCATCCGAAAATCTATTGGTAAATTGACAAAGATAGGAACAGCTTGACCATTGACTTTATGTGGTTTAAATCGGGCTTTTTGTGCAGCCTTGACCGCTTGTTGATCCAGATAATCAATACCTGTACTTTGTTTAATCAGTACCTTGGTTGTATAACCCCGACGGTCTACGAAAATGGTTAGAATCCCTTGTCTATCCTGATTTTGTAGTTCCCGATCCTGATATTTTAATGGAAAGCTCAGCACATCAATGCTATTGACCTGTATTGGACTTTCCTGTGCAAGGGGTGCAGTTTTTGCCTGACTCAGCATTTTATCTTGACCTTCTTTGCTACCACCAGCACGTTGGTCTTCACCCTGTGCCGTACCTGATCCCTGCTCTTGTTGTTTACTACCTTCTATAGCTTTTGCTTTTCCAGCATTTGGGCTAGTCTGGATTTGGGGAATCACTTTATTTTCTTGAATTGAAATCGCTGAACTTGCTGCCGGTGTACTTTCTTTCAATTCGTTTTTTTGCACAGGTTCATTTTTTTCTTGCGAGCGAATGACTGTTTTATCCGATTGCCTACTGGTCACCGTTTTGACCTGTTCCACTGGTTTTGTCTTGGCTGGTGCAATTGGTTTTTCTAACTTGGGTTGTGGTTGGGTTGGTTGTTCAGGCGCAGCATGTTGTGCTGTTGCACTGTGTCTGGCAACGTCATCGGATTTGCTCATCGACACAAAATGTACTTTGATAGCATTCACTTGCGGCGGCGCACTCAGTTGATAAGGCCGATGTAAATAGATTAATAGCCATAATCCCAAAACATGACCAAACACAACCACAACAAAAACCACAGGATTTCGTTTTTTATTTTCTTTCAATGGCTTAAATGAACGCCCTAGCGATGCATGAACAGAATAAGACATGAATAAACGTAACCTTCCCAAATGCGCATAACAATCAACAAAAAGTTAAAATACAATTCACTCTGCCATAGAATAAAAAGTGAATAAGAATGATTAACTTCATCAAAGAATCAACTGTCTTCATTAAGTTTGACGAATGAACGCGGCAAAATACGCAAAAAAATAGTGAAATTTATTTCTTAATCATTTTTTTCATTTGTAATATCATTTTAATGCATTGCATTTCTTTTCAATTTAAAAGATAATCATTCTTATTTGAACTGTGCAGGTAATGTTATGACCTCCTCCACTTCATCGAAAGCACAGCAACATCTCATCAGTGAAATGTATTTCAAACATCATGACTGGCTTTTACAATGGTTAAAATATCGTATTAATTATCCATTAAGTGCAGCAGATATCGTACAGGATACATTCCTACGACTGTTACAAGCAAAACAAAAAATTACGGCAATACAAGAACCTAGAGCATATCTAGTCAATATTGCCAAACATGTGCTAATTGACCAACATCGACGCTATATCATTGAAAAGAGCTATTTAGATTCTCTCTGTGAACAAATGCTGATTGATGAAGAAGCTCTACCGGAAAATGCCATTGAAGATGTGGTTCAGATATTAGATTTTCTCTCTGTTGCACTAGATCAAACGCATGCCAAGGCAAGACAGGCATTCGTAATGTATTATTTTGAAGGCTACAGTCAAACAGAAATTGCCAACATGATGAATCATTCCCTGCGCAGCATACAGGGTTATTTGGCAGATTGTCTCAGCCTGTGCTACGAAGCACGTGACAGAATCAATGCCGAGTTAAATCGCTATGGGGCATGATCAAAATATACAAAGAGACATCGCCTTATGGGTCATTCGCCTCAATTGCGATGATCCAGTTGAACGCCTACAGATACAACAAGAATTTGAGCAATGGAAAGCTGAACATCCAGAACATGTACATCATTTTGAAGCACTCAAAAACTTTAATACAGAAATGCAAAATTTACCGCATCAACATTCTATTAATGCCCAGACAATACAATACACCTTTGATGCAATCGAAAAAGAACAACCGAATATTTTAGAAATTTTAAGTAAGACCACCTTTATTCTGGCTGGAATCAGCTGCCTTGGTTATCTGTTTTATGCTTATTTTCCACTGCAATATTATACTGCCGACTATAGAACCGGCATTGCAGAGAGTAGAAATTTAACGTTACCGGATGGTTCAAGCATTACCTTAAGTGCAAAATCTGCGATTAAACTTGATTATACGAGCACAGAACGTCGCATTCATCTAATTCAAGGCGATCTCTATATTGATGTGGCCAAAGATGCGACCCGTCCATTAGTCGTGCAAACAACACAAGCGGATTTTCAAGCATTGGGTACACAATTTATTGTGAATCGTTATCCGACCAGCAGTACCCTAAGCATGTTACATTCAAAAGTCAAAGTATCTGCACATCACAGCTCGCTTCCAGCCTTACAGCGACCGCCATCACAAGTCGTTGCGATGGGCGAACAAATCAATATCAATCAACAAGGTCTGGGTAAAGTTGAACACATCAATCCTGCATCGGTAAAAATAGCTTGGCAACAGCACCAGATTCTAGCCAATGACTTACCGCTTTCGGATTTATTGTCACGCTTAAATGCCTACTACGACAGCTATATTATTTTTGATCAGGACAGTTTAAGCGAGATTAAAGTTACTGGTGTTATCAATACCCAACAGGATTTAAATGCAACATTGCGCTTACTTAAAACACAATATCCCCAAATCGACTTTATTCAAGTAGGTAAATTTGTCACTTATGCAAGAATTAAAAATCTGAGCGAGTAAAATATTAGAATTTAATAAAAAATAATTTATTGATAAAAACTATTATTTTTAGTCAACCAATAATATAAGAAATATATATTAAAAAAATAGATAAATATTTTTAATTAAATCTACTCAATAAAATTCGGATAATTATTTTTAATTGTTGCACCTAAGGGTAATAATTATTATGCTTTGTTATTTATGTAAGTTTTAAATTAAAATACTATATTTAAATTCAATGCCTTAAATTATAAGCTTTACAATTAAATATTCGCTAACAGCATACATTAACTATTGCGCCAGAATCTATGTTTGAATGAATACATCTGATAAATTCTCTATGGATTTAGATCAGGTCATTAATTTTAATAACATCTGAGGTAAAGAATCATGGCTAATCAAAACGATCAACAACGTAACCAGCAAAATGGTAACCAACAACAGCAAAATGACCAGCAGCGTAATCAGCAGCAGCAACAAAATGATCAACGCTCTCAACCGGGTTCAAATCAAAAAGATTCGAATCAAAACCAGACTGGTCAAAACCCAAAAAATCCTGATCAACAAAATGAAAATAATCAACAGCGTTAAGTAAGCTGATTATTTAATATGTTGACATCCCAAAGATCCGGGGCGGATATTTTTACTCCCGGATTTTTATTGCATTTATCTTTAAAACCGATGCTCCAGTTTTAAACTAATATTATGTTTATCAAAACTATAATATCTTTCTACATTACTTTTATTATGAATATAGCGATAATTTAATGTTGGAGTTAAACCATAAAATTGCCATCTAGGTGCAGAAACAATTAAATTATAACTTTGTTCAAAATCATGGCGTCTAGTTCCAAAAACTGCAACATATTTATCATATTGTCGCCAACGATATGAATTGGTAAGTGAGGCATTAAAGCCGGCATTAAATTGTTTGGTGACACCTAGTCTTAGACCTTGTTGTTCATAAGCAGTATAATATTGTTCTTCGGTATTATGATCGACATAATCCAGCCCAGCATTCAAACTCCACTGCTTGGGCAAGATTTTCCAAAATGTAGAAAAAGCCGAATATTCCACACCATTTTGCGTGGTGTAATTTGAATAGTTAAAATCCTTGATTTCTGTTTCTAGCTTGAATGCTTTGTCCTGACCAATAAATCGCATCCATTCTGCCCGTCCACCCCACGCATTATAATAAGGATCATGACCAAAATATTTATGCTCAAATACCGGAGCAAATAATATCTGGTTTTTCTGATCCTGATAGCTATAACCGGCATTAAAGTTAAAGGTGAGTTCGTTATAATCCCATTCATTCGGATAAACCTGTCCATAGCCTAGCCCCCGAAATGAAACACCATGATTGCCGGAAAGCGACCAGCGTTTACTTAAGGTTGCTTCATAATCCAGTCCTGTTACATTAATCGGATCAGGACTACTCTGATTTTCTTCAGCAACAAAGATTTTATTGCCATCCTCATCAAGCTTATAATCACCATTCTCATCAGCTGCATACCAAATAATGGTATTATTATACTCTGCCGAATTATTTAGATTAGTTGCGTAGCGTCCACCAAAAGCAATAGACCCTTGCCATGCATCGCGTTGTTTTAATCCATTTAAATACGCATCAACATTTTTAACAATATTTTGTGCTGTACGATCGGTAGATGTTACCAAATGATCTTTTACTTGTTGAAATACCTGTTTGGCTTCCTTATTTTTTTGTTGTTCTGTCAATACCCGTGCCAATTCCAGCTTGATAATCTGATTTTGCGGTTGTAATTCGAGTGCCTGCTTAAAATCTTGTTCGGCTTGTTTGGCATTCCCTTTCACCCTCGCCAATGCACCTTGTGCAAATAATACCAACGATTGATCGTAACCTTGCAGTTTTAAATAGGCATCCAGATAAATTGTTACGGCTTGCCATTGATTTTGCATAACTGATAAATATAATGCACGTCCGATATCTTCAAGACTTTCTCCAACCTTAATCGATTCCCCATTAATAATGATTGAAGGTAATTCAGCTGTATCCTGTTTTCTTAATGCTTTTATGTTTTGTTCACGCTGTAATTGTTGTTGCTGAATATCCTGATTTAGACGTAACTGGGTATCGTTGTCGGCAGCATAGACAAAATGCTGGATCGATAATAATGTACAGAACAAAAATGTTTTTTTCATTAATAGATACCGGTAGCAAAATAAAAAATCAAAAAGAAAGACCTGCCAAAGCAAGTCTTTCCTTAATATAAATTATTGTCTTACACCACCAAAGGCGATGTCATAAGAACGGTCGGCAAATTTAGCAATACCGGCCAGTTGTGCTTGTGTATTGAAGAAGCTACCAGAAACCACACCACCAGAAGCCGTTTTACCGCCGGTCCATGATGCATCGGAACCACTAATCGCTGCTGTCGCATTGTCAATGGTTGCAGTACCGACATTAAAGGTACTGGTACCATCAGTTAAAGTACCGGTTAACGTACCAGTGCCTGTAGCTGTAGCACCGAAGGTAGCTGCATAATTACCACTATAGTAATCGCCGTTATTTAAACCGGAAACAGTATAGTTGGCAGTTACACCATAGTTGGCAGAACTAATTGCACTATCCACATTGTCACCAATATAGAATACTGTATGAGTTGAAGAGTCAGCCACACCAGTTGTACCTACTTCTTTAGCCCAGTTACCAAAATAGATATCTTCACCACCCACTTGTTTAAAGTCCCACACACCTAAACCAGTATGATCTGGTGCTCCAAGCGCACTTACCCACGCAAGATCACTTCCTGCAAAATGATAAACATCAGTCGTGGTGTTATGTGAACCAGCTAAACCTAAATTAATATAAGTTTTTAGATGATCAAAATCTGCATAACCACCAGTAGGACTTGATGTAGTAACTACTGCACCATCTACACCTGCTTTAACCTCTGTAGAAGATAGTTTTAATAAACCATCACCATCTGAACCACCATAACTTTGACCAGAACCAATTGCAGCGTGCGCAGAACCAATAATGCCTAGTGTCGCAACTAGGGCAAACGCAATTTGATTTAATTTCATGAGTATTTCCTCTTATTTCATTAAAATTTACCAAGAAATCATAATGATAAACTTAGTAATTCTTATTTAAATAAAATGCTATGTTTTTCTCATTTCTATCTATAGTGTGTAAATGGAAAACAACATTTTATTTTATCAGGGATAAGATGATTATTTATAACAACGACAATCACCCGTTATATCGACATATCAGGATAAAATCTTAATATATCAATTTTTACATTTTGCAGCCTACAGATTGATCTCTTTTATAAGATTAACCCGCCTATTCAAGATATAAAATAATAATGACAATATCAAGACATTTTTATATTTATTTTTTACTTAACTTATATCAACTTTATCTATAGATAATAAAAGATAAATCCATCACACATTCCATTACAAAATAGCCCCATACCATTAATTTTATATTTAAAATATTAAATTAACAGTAAATCAACAACTTAAATAATTGAAACAAAATATAACCACAACCACATTAAAATAAACCTATTAAAATAAAATAAAAAATATCGATGCAATTATTAATAATTACATCAATCTAAAATATAATAAAAAATTTAGAATAAAATGCAACAGCTTATTATCAATCAATAATAAGATTAATACAGCAATAATTCTAATATATTACAATGATATCTCTATTTTCGATAAGCTATGCTCCATTAAAAAGTATAAGTAAGCGCAAGTTTAAAGGTACGTCCCGGTGCCGGAACAGCAGATCGACTAATCGGATCGAGATAATAGCGGTTGCCTAGATTAGTGCCAACAAAGTCCAAACTTAAATGATCGTTATATTTATAATTAGCATAGGCATCCACTACCCAAGTATCATCCCATTGCAATGGTGCATTAAACCATGCTGCATTTGTCACTCCAATATAAGGATTTTTAAAACCTTCAAAATAAGTAATACGCGTGCCTAATTCCAGCTTTTGATCAAATAGACGGGTACCTAGGGTTAAATTCGCCTGATATTCCGGCAAAGCCATATTTATTAAGTAACCAGCAGAAAAACCATAATCAACACAATTACTAGCAGCTTTGGTATAACCCAATGCATTATAACTATTTAACAATACAGATGTTTCATCACAAACCTGATTTTGTTTGTTCCAAACTAAAGATAAATCACCAAAATACTTGCCATTATCATAACGACCGGAAAGTTCAAAACCGGCAATCTTTTGCTGATCTACATTAGAAAATACCAATATATAATTTCGTTCAATTACATTTTCAGTTTTATTACGGAAATAAGCCAGTTTGATATCAGCTTGTCCCTTTTCCAACTTTAATCGCTCTTTGAGATTATAGACATAGGCCAATTCCCAGTTATGTGCATGTTCCGGTTCCAGATCGTAACCAGATTGCGAAGCAGAAAAACCCAAGGTAGTTTCAAACAGACTTGGAAGGCGATAAGCTTCGCTATAATTAATATAAAACCGATTGTTTTGATTAAGTTTAAACGCAGCAGAAAATGATGGCGCCCAGTTTGTCCGATCTTTTTCCTTTTTAACTTGTTCCGTAACGGTTTCCGTAATTGAGCTATAACCCATTGTAGGGCCACCATTTACATTGGTTGTAATATTTTCATTACTAATATCAATAGTACCATTAAGTAAAGGATTATTTTCTGCACTATATTTACCGGTAACCGGATCTGCATACCAATTATAATGATATGTTACAGTTGTCGATGTTCCCAACTTATTAGCTAGCTCATTTCGCCTAGATCTATAAGTCGAAACACCAGGGTATTTTTCCATCATTCCTGTATAATAGTTATATTCTGTATCATACATTTCTTGTGTATAATTATCGACATCAACAGTATAACTTAAATCTTTACCAATTTCTTTAATAATGGTTGAAGTGCCGCCTGTCGACTCATTTAAATAATCATCAAATGACCAATAAGAGGTAGATTTTGCCCCGGCAGTCAGGCTTAACCATGAGGTTGGTTGCCAGTCAAAATTAAACCAGTATTGATTTTCTGAGCGTCTACCTGCACGTGGTAATGAACGATATCCTGCACCGGCTCCGGTACTATCATTGACATATTCATCAGTTGTTTCCAGTTTTTCACGAGTTAAATCTGCACCAACTGTTAATCCCAAATTAGATAATAATTCAAACTTATTGCTAAGGCTTGCACCTTTACGAGTATTCTCGGCATAGCTATAAGCCGTATTTTTTAAAATATAAGAATTATTTAAATCCCGATCATATCCTCTCGCCTGATAAGTACGACATAAAAGAGCATACGTTGCAACCTGTGTCGCGGTTAAATTCGCTGTATCTGGATGACAATAAGTGTAGATACCATCCAATTTGACATAGTTAATAAACCCACCTGTAGTATAGGTTTCAGAAACAGTATCATTCTGCCAAAGGTTGAGTTTTAAATTAATCCAGCGATTATCTTCTGGATTATATTTATACTCCAAACTATAAGCTTTGGTATCTACTTTACTTAAGGGCCATTGTGGTAACAATCCATCATCAGATAAACTAATTCGAGATGGCATGATTTCACCATAGATGGTAGTACTATCCCGATAGGTCAATTGTAATGCCTGATCATCGGTGGGGCGCCAAGTTCCTTTTAGTAAATAAGATTCCATCCAGTTCGAGGTATTGGTCACTTCCCCACCAGGAACATATACCGTCGCCATATAGGGTACTAAACCAGTACTACTACTAATATCTCGACGTGTACCATCATCAGTAGTATAAAAATCACTGCCCTTTTTACCAGCAAAATAATTGCCCCGGCTACGGTAAGCATAGGCTGCCAATAGATCAAAATACTCCTGCTTAGTTCCCACTGCAATTCGTAATGCCTTGTCATCCCAGTTACTTAGTTTATTATCATCACTGCTTTTAGGCGTTATCATACTTAATGGATCATTGAATCCAGTTACGCTCCAGCTATCCATACCAAGTGTATCTAGTACATCTCGATAGTCCTGTCCGGTATAAGACGTTGGTACTCGTTCTTTAACGCTATTGGTGGCACCTTCTATTTTTATTTCTGCGCCATATTTTTGTCCTGGTCGTACAATATCATCGATCTGCAAGGTGGTTGCTGCTACCCCACCGGCAATCCCGGTTTTTACTTCGCTGTCTAGAGAAGCACCTTTTACCACCGCAATCGAACTAATCAAATTTGGATCAATATAACTACGGCTATTAGCACCACCATATCCACGCCATACGGTTAAAGATTGCTCTGTGCCATCAATGGTTACAGGTACACGACCTTGTCCTTGCATCCCCCGGATATTCGGATCAAGTGCGCCACTGTTACGAGCATCACCACTATAGACATTGGACATGCCCTTAAATAAATCCGAGGGTGTGGTGCCTTTAAAACGTTCGATTAAATCCTTACCGGCATAGACAGTACTGTAGTTTTTATCATAAACATCATCATAGCCTTGGGTATCACGGTCTTTATCACCATATACGGTTAAAGGTGCAAGCTGTACTGCTTCTTGTTGTATGCGCTGAATCTCTTGCTGTTCTGTAATATTGTTATTATTCTCGGCAGTTTGATTTGCTTGCGCTAAAACAGGATTTGTCGTGCTATTTTGTTGTACAGCACCGGCTGGTGCTTCCTGCACAATATAGCCCGCCGGTGTTTTATGGATCTGAAATGGCGTATTGCTTAATAATGCCTGTAAAGCCTGATCGACTGTATATTGCCCAGATAGAGCCTCAACTTGATAAGTATTGGTTTTAGCGGTATCTAATAGCAAGCTAACATTGCCCCGCTGTGCCACTGCATTTAGCGCATCCGTCAAACTCCCTTGTTGAATCTGGTAATTTATTGCTGTTGAGCTATCTGCCGCATGTGTAGGCAAAACCAACACAGAAGATGCGATTGCAAGTGAGATACTGATACTCAACTGTTTAAAAATCAATTGTTTCGGTTTTTTAAAAAAAGTGCTCATGCCCCATTCCAGCAATAAATGATAATCATTAACCAAAGCGATAAAGAAAAAATCCTTGGTTTATACTTAATATGACGAATGAGATAAAAAAATTACGCAAAAAAATTACATAAAAATTTAGAGAAATTACACGATCTTGTTTTTTTACTTTTAATTCAGAGTCGTGTGTGTGGCATACCTTACCACTTCGTCATACTTGAGAGTTCTTTAATTGATCTCAATTTAATATACATGTTAGCATTGTGTTATCTATTCATACACAGAGAAATTCTTATGGCTAGAACAACGAGTGTAACTATCGGCCAACAATTGGATGAATTTGTCAAAACACTCATTGAATCTGGACGATATGGTTCAACGAGTGAAGTCATGCGATCCGCTTTGAGATTATTAGAACATCAGGAGAATCAAGCAATAGCCTTAAAAAAAGCAATTGAAGCCGGTGACGAAAGTGGAGAAAGTTCTCTTACTTTAAAAGATATAGCTGCCCAAGTGAAACGCAAGCACAATGTATAAACTATCTAATTTGGCTGCGGAAGATTTTGCAGCAATTTATGAATATACATTGCTTAAATTTGGTGTTATTCAAGCCGATAAGTACACTGACAATTTAGAAAATATTTTTAATCTTTTGACCAGTGCCCCACTAATGGGACACGAATGTCCTGATATAGGGCTTAATATACGTCGTCATGATCACAATCAACATGCTATTTTTTACCGTCCACAGAAATATGGTATTTTTATCATTAGGATACTTCATCAACAAATGCAACCGATGAAATACTTTTTTGACCTATAACCATTTCGGTCATCTTAGCTCTGGAGGCCGGATCAAGTCCGGCATGACGATGGCGACTAGAATTACGCCGTCATTCCTGCCTTACGATGCTTTAGTCGCATCTCAGGAATCCAGTGCAAAGTTCACCCATTCTAGGCTTTATTAAATCAATCTGCCTTTTTAACTGCGGTTAGAATTTAATTCAAGTTACATTGGCTCTTGATGCTCCTCGCGCAATATATGGCTCAGAGTATGACAACTAAAGTTACTTCGTTAGGTTAAAACTAGGCAATGCCTAATTCACTATGACTTCCCAACCTTATAAGCTGTAAAATAAGGAGTTCGCCTTCCTCATTCTTCTTATAGATTAGCACTAAATCAGGCGTAATATGACAATCTCGATACTCTTTCCAATTGCCGGATAAAGCATGATCTCGATATTTCTCTGGTAAGGGCAAATCCGCCTGTAACAACTTTAAAACCGTTTCTAACTCGGTTTGTACCGTATTACGATGTTGCCCTTTCTTTTCTCGCTTGAAATCTTTTTTAAAGACCGTGGTGTATTTAATCGTCCGCATTTAAACTTGCCACTAAATCATCTACAGATTCAAATGCAGGGGCATCGCTCAGATCCTCTTGTATGGCTGCTATGGTCTCAGCATTCGGCTGCCAGATTTCAAATGGTAAAGCTTTTTCTTTAGCAATTTTGGTCAGCATTAAACGGACAGCATCAGATACAGTCAGTCCCATCGTTGCCAAAACTTCTGTTGCTTCATGTTTAATATTTTCATTGATTCGAGTGGTGACGAGTGCATTTGCTGCCATGTTCTACTCTCCTATGATTAACAACGTTAATCATACATCAAAAAAAATCGTTCGAGTTAGTCATTTGGTAAGAAAAATTTACCTCAAAAGCTACGTTCTTTTGGTTTTCATCGTTCATATCTGGAAAAGGAATATGCTTGGAATTACTCCGTCATTCCTGCCTTGCGATGCTTTAGTCGCATCTCAGGTATACAGTGCAAAGTTCAGGAATTTTACTACTGCACATTAAACATCGAATCTTTTGCATCAAAACGCCATGTCCGTACAATCCGTAGTTCACTAATATCTTTCATACCAACATCAAACTTTCCAAATGGCATGGCCCGGCGTACCGATGCTTTTGCTGCTTCATCCAGAATCGGATGTCCTGAGCTTTCCAGCAAGCGGATCGCACGTATTCCCCCTTGTGCATTGAGAATAACCATCAGACGGACATCACCCGACAAACCTTGTTGCTTTGCGGCATCCGGATAATAGCGATTACCAAACAGTTCCACTTTCTGACGGAAACGATCCAGATAGGCTGCCGAAGCATCCTGTTTGGATTGAATATCTGTCACAGTTTTCACTTTTTGTTTCTTGGCATACATTTGCTGACGCTGTGCAAACTGTGCTTCGATACTGGCGATCATGGCTGCACGAGATTGGCGTTGACTTTCAAGTTGATCCTGTGTTTTTTTACGTTCTTCATCCTGACTCTGTTTCTGCCAACTTAATGTGGTCATCAACATTCTTTCCTGAAAATCCAGTGCTTTTTTCTGGGACAATTGCTCCAGCATTTCCTGTTGTTGTTCGCCCATGGAACTGTCTGGTGCAGTTACCGGAATAGGTGTTGTTTTGCTATGCTTTTGCTTCAGTTCGCCATCGCCTTTTTGATCTTTTTGTGCCAAAAAGTCCGCATCTTCAACTTTATCGTTATTCAAATGTACAGCGATAGTCACATCTTTGGTCGACATCGGCGAAGATGAACCGGAGATAAACTGAATACTCAGAATTGCAAGATGCAAAAGGACTGCAATCATCATTGCCACAAGAAAAACAGGATCTTTCCACCAGTGTTTGCTGACCACGGATGCCTGTAAAAACTGTAAATAGTCCTGCTTTGACTGTTCTGCCAAGTATCCCTACCCCTAGATACATTGAAATCAATTGATTTACACGTATAATCGTACTGCATGTTGATTTATACATGTTTTATTAGCGCTTTTTGATCACTTGTATAAAAAACGTATTTTAAGCACAATCTATATTAAAGCAAACTGCATAGCATATAAACCTGCGATCATTGCAATCAGCCAACCTTATTTTATAGTGAGCCAGTATGTCGCGTATTTTTTCTAAAATCACATCATCTGTCCAGCAACTTTATCAACGTGCAGAAGATTTAATCGAAGAAGAAAGAGACTTTTCGGTTTCACAAAATCTACTCAATGCCACCTTCAAAAAGTATGTTACCGACAATGTCGATTTACTCAAAGACTTGCATGCCGATGTCTATGACGACTGGTTAAGACTGTATGCCACTGTCGATGTCGTCGGTATCTATGCTGCACTTTCTGTTGATTTAAAACTGGTACAAATGGAGTTCAATAAGGGAACTCAACTGGTTGTCTTTGAACAAATCAGCAAAACTCAGGTGATCGAAGCCCGCTTTGATAAAATGTATAAAAAATTAGGCGCAAATTTTGCCTTATTCGTATTTCAAAAAGTACTGGATAAAGATCCTTTAGGGCCAATCTTGCAGCATTATAATATTGTGCAGGTCAAACACGGCTTGCTTTATCTTGATCTAAATCGCTGGCTAGGCGATATAGAAAGCGTAATGCGGACTTTGCGTAAGGTGCATATCAATCATGGCATTTTAAAAGAAACCGAACTGGTACTGCTTGCCAATGTCAATCTGGACGGGATATTCAATCGGGACAAACAGGACAATATCTTTGATGATTTTGAACTGGAAGACGATGGTAAAACCACGATCAGTCCGATTAAAGATTAGCGGGTTTCGGACTCACCAGATGTTTTCTTCACATTTTAATACTTCGCACACATTTCGATACATTTATCCCATCGTAATTTGTATGCACGCTTCTTAAGCTGAGCTCTAGTAAAGCAAACAATTATATTTGAGAGGCACTTTATGAAGACCTTTTCTGCTGCAATGCGGACATTTGCATTGACGACCTTTACCGCAGCAAGCTTCACTTTTGCCGCAGCAAGCCATGCCTTGACACCTTTTTCGGCAACCTATCAATTCACCTACGGCAATAAAACCATGGGCGATGCGACACGTAAACTCAGTCAGCAAGGCAATCTATGGCAATATCAATTTAGTTCCAGAATTCCAGTGATTGGCAGTGCCACTGAGACCAGTAAGTTTGGCTTTAGTCAGGGACAAATCCAATCTGTCAGTTATCAGCGTCAAACCAAAATTCTGGTACATAATGATGTGGTCAATATGAATTTCAAACCACAACAAAAACAAATCCAGACCAGTCGTAAAGGCACATCACGCGTGTTAACTTGGCAAAATGGCGTACTGGATGATTTAAATGCCGAATTACAAGTGCGTGAAGATCTCAAACAAGGTGGTTTAAAATCCAGCTATCTGATTGCCGATTATAAAGAAGTCGAAGCACGGCATTTTGTGAAGGAAGGTTCAGAAAAGATCAAAGCTGCCGATGGGAAAAGCTATGATACAGTTAAAATTCGTTTAAAACATGATCGTGCCAATAAAAACACCATTTTCTGGCTGGCACCAAGTCTGGATTATCTACCTGTGAAAGTAACACATCAAGATGGTGATCAATCCTATGGCTTATTGTTAAAAGCACATTAACAGTGAATATTTCTCTTTTGCGGCTTGCTTTTTAAAATCTACTTTTTAAAATATGCCTTTGCTTAGGGACTGTTAACTTTTTCCTCACAAGATGTTAACAATCCCGAAAAAGCATCCGTCTTAGAGGATTCTCCTGTGTACGCACTTCAACAAAAAATACTAAGTGAAGGTATTGTTCTTTCTGAACAGGTTTTAAAAGTTGATGCTTTTTTAAACCATCAAATTGATCCGGAATTAATGCGGCAGATTGGTGTCGAATTTGCAGAACGCTTTAAAGATGCTGGTATCACTAAAATCATTACCATCGAAGCATCAGGCATTGCGCCAGCGGTCATGACTGGATTGGTTCTAGGCGTACCTGTGATCTTTGCACGAAAATATCAGTCTTTGACTTTAAAAGACGACTTATATCGCTC
Source organism: Acinetobacter puyangensis (assembly GCF_900096995.1). Lineage (GTDB taxonomy): Bacteria > Pseudomonadota > Gammaproteobacteria > Pseudomonadales > Moraxellaceae > Acinetobacter > Acinetobacter puyangensis. The sequence continues at coordinate 374,926 of NZ_OANT01000003.1, read as the reverse complement.
AAAAGTATTTTCATTCACCAAACAGACTGAAAGTACCATTGCCATTTCCAACAAATATTTACATGTCGAAGATAAAGTACTGATCATTGATGACTTTTTAGCCAATGGACATGCTGCACTAGCACTGGTAGATTTAATTTCTCAAGCCAATGCAACCGTTTGTGGAATTGGTATCGTGATCGAAAAATCATTCCAGACTGGTCGTAAATTGCTGGATGAAAAAGGCTTTAAAGTCGAATCGCTGGCTCGGGTTGCCTCTCTGACAGACGGCAAAGTTTCCTTTATTATCGAAAAATAATCCCGCATCAGGGCTTGCTTAAATTCATGACATGATTATTGCTATGAATACTTTAACGTCAGTTCGGGATAAGAATCTTTGTTTTGTATGAATAAAATTAATTTTAACGAAAGAATCACGACAGAGTCTTACAAAATTAGGCATATTTTAGGATAAACCTTCGGTTCGACCTACTTTTCTTTCGGGAAAAGTAGGCAAAACCATTTATCCGCTGCAAACTCGGTCAAATACCGCTAAAAAACAAATTGATTGAAAAACATTATCTTGCAGATAATCTGCTGACCTCGTACAAGCAGCGGACGCTGCTACGAAACGAATTTCTTCTCCTCATCTTATCCCGAATTCACGTTAGTTTAACTTGCCCTACAGTTTCTCATTAATTTTCATCACAAGCTTCGCCAAACGTTCACCCTGTACGATGCACAAACGCTTTTCATCTTCAGATAAACCCTGATCATGGCGTGGCCCACTCACATGACTGACACCATAGGGCGTGCCGCCAGTTCGGGTGTTAGATAATGCCGGTTCTGCGTTGCTTAGACCCATGATCAACATGCCATGATGTAATAGTGGCGGATACATGCTCAGTAAGGTCGTTTCCTGCCCACCATGCATCGAACCGGTCGAGGTGAATACGCACGCAGGTTTATCCTGTAAAGCGCCACTTAACCAAAGACTGGTGGTTTGATCCCAGAAATATTTCATTTGACTGGCCATATTGCCAAAACGTGTGGGACTACCCAATGCCAAGCCCGCACAGTTTTGTAAGTCTTGTAATGTACAATACAAATCGCCTTCGGCAGGGATACTCGGTTCTACCTGCTGTACTGACGGATAGATTTCTGGTACGGTGCGGATCTTGACTGCACAGCCTGTATTTTCAATACCCTCGGCAATCAAATGTGCCAGTTCTCGTGTGCTACCATATTTACTGTAATATAGAACCAAAATATAACATTGCATCATTTTCAAAGCTTTATAATCGATTTACAACACATCATACAAAGTTTTAAGTGTTACGCCAAATCTGATAAAAGCATGCTTGCCATTCACTGCTAAATTTTCATGGGGAAATGAATTTATGCTAGAAAAATTGAAAGCTTCGCCTATTTTGGAACAGCAATGGGTTCAATTTATTATTTTTATCTTTCGTCGCTTTGAAGCTGATCGTTGCCGTGAACTTGCCGGATCGTTGACCTATACCACCCTATTTGCAGTGGTTCCGATGCTCACAGTTTTTCTGGTGATCATCTCTTCGATTAAGGCACTGGAACCTGCGCGCCAGCAATTACAGGAATGGATTTATAACAACTTTTTACCTAAAACCTCGATTGCTTTTGATCAAGCGCTTAATTCATTTACCGCCAACTCCAGTAATTTAACCATTATCGGGATACTTTTTCTGTTTGTCACTACAGTGATGATGCTATCGAGTATTGAAGAAGCCTTCAACCGGATCTGGCGAGTACGCCAATCACGTGGTGGTATTATTGGCTTTATGCGTTACTGGACCATTATTTCCTTGGGGCCCATTATCCTCGGCACCGCATTTGTGCTTTCTTCTACCGTCACCTCAATCAACTTACTCAGCAATACGATTGGCGGTTATGAACTGGATTTTGCCTTTGTGCTGCGCTCAGTTTCCTTCTTCCTTACCTGTCTGGGCTTTAGCTTGTTATATTGGACTATTCCCAATCGTAGTGTGCCAATTCGCTCGGCATTTATTGCAGGTATATTTAGCGGTATCGTATTTGAATTACTGAAAAACCTGTTTGGTTTTATCATGAGTAACTTTACCAGTTATCAACTGGTCTATGGTGCATTTGCAGCAATTCCAATTTTCCTGTTATGGATTTTTATTTCCTGGAATGTCATTTTACTGGGTGTAGAAATTAGTTATGGTATTACCGCATTTAGCTCAAAAACCACCATTACCCGTCATCCGATTGTGATGTTATTAGATATTTTGGAACTGTTTTATAAAAAACAAAAAATCGGTGAATCGGTATCAGATAAAGAAGCACTGGATATTCTAGGCCGCAGTGAAATTGGTCGCTGGCCGTATTATATTGAATTACTGGAGAAGCAAAAGCTGATTGCCGAAACCGATAAAAATGAATATGTACTTATTCGCAATTTAAGTCAGGTGGATTTCTGGAGTTTTGCTACTGCACTGCCTTTCCAGTTGCCACATCGCAAAGATCTGGGCAATATCCATCCTGATGATGAGTGGATGCAAGTTCTGGGGCCAGCGCTTGCCGAAACCGATGAATATTTATCGGCAAAATTGTCTATGCCACTTTCCCGTATTTTTGAAACAAAATAAATATCTACCGAATGGATTGAATCATCTCCAATATTCAATCCTTATTTTGATGTGCTTTACCCCAATTACACATCATATCCAGAATAGGTATTAATGACAGTCCACGGGCTGTCATGATATATTCTACTTTTGGCGGAATTTGTACATATTCTTTGCGTAAAACCAAATGATCTTGCTCCAGTTCTTTTAATGTATTACTTAAGGTTTTATAAGATATATTTCCGATCTTTCGCTGTAATGCATTAAATCGCATGACGCCATTATTTTCATTTAACCAATATAATATAATCATTTTATATTTACCCTGAATAAGAGATAAAGTATAACCAAAAGGTGTATTTTTTAACTCTACATCTGTAATACTACATATGAATTCATTTTGCATCTATACTAACCTTCAGGTAAGTGCTTACCTCATTTACCGTACTACTCAAAGAGCTTTGATTTCGATAATCTAAAATTAATCAATTTCAGAGTTTTTTTTCATGCATAAAACTTTAATCATTATCGCTCATCCAGATATTGAAAACTCTATTATCAATCAAACATGGATTAAGGCATTACAGTCTTATCCTGAACAGTTTACCTTGCATCATATTGATAAGATTTATCCTCATGGCAAAATTGATATTGTTGCCGAACAACGATTAATTGAACAACATCATAGCATTGTTTTACAATTTCCCATCTACTGGTTTAATTGTCCACCTTTATTAAAAAGTTGGTTAGATCAGGTGTTACGTAATGGCTGGGCATATGGTTCTCAAGGCAAAAAATTATTCAATAAAAAAGTGGGTTTAGCTGTTTCAACAGGAATTCGAGAAGAAGATTATTCAAAAGCAGGTCGCTACCATTATTCTCTTGCAGAAATTTTGCGTCCTTTTGAAGTAACTTTTGGTTATATTAATGCAGATTATCAGTCTTTTTTTGCATTTTATGGTACGGAAATTAGCCCGGATATTGCCCAACAGAAACTAAATACGATAAAACTGGAACAAGGTTTTCAGGACTACCTTGTATATTTACAAAAGTTTTTACCCGCAGAAACACACTTACCCGTAGATGAATATATAAAAAGTATTTGAATTGATAAAACAAATACTTTCTGGATCGAAAAAATCAAGTTTATATTTTATTTACAAAAGGTTTGCCACTGATGCGAAGCTTTTTGTGTTTTTAAGCTCAGTAGCAGTTGATCTTTGGGATGTAATGCAGCAACACCTTTTGGCGTACCGGTCATAATCACATCACCGACCTGTAGGCTAAAACTTTGACTGATATCCACCAATAAAGTTGCCACATCAAACAGCATATCATGCGTAAAACTCTGTTGTTTGATTTGACCATTTTGAGCAAAACTAAACTCGATATTTTGCCAGTCGGTAATCTCACTGACATCCACCCAGTCTGCAAGCACACAAGCACCATCAAAAGCTTTGGCACGTTCCCAGGGTTGTCCTTTATTTTTTAAAGTATTTTGTAAATCACGCAAAGTCAGATCCAATCCCAGTGTCACTGCACCAACAGCCTGCAATGCCAATTGTGGATCATTTTGTTTGGATAATGGCTGATCAATACGCAAACATAATTCGCATTCAAAATGACATTCACCCAATGCCTGATTCCATTCAATCCCGTCTGTCAGGGAAATTAGACTGCTTGGTGGCTTGATAAAAAGTACCGGAGAATCTGGAATGGCATTGCCTAATTCTTTGGCATGATCGGCATAATTACGCCCAACACAGACGATTTTTGACGGTTGAACAGACATCATGATGACTCCTTGTGTTTTATATTAAAGCAGACTTTGTTATTTCAACGTTGATGAAATGCTGATTCAAAAAATGCCTGCTGACCTGTTTTTGCAACCGCATCTTTAGATAAGATCACCACGGTCTTGTCTTTGAGCTCAATCAGATAACTCACTTTACCAACCATAAACTTTACCACATCACTATAGTTAAAATTCTGCTGGCGTCCTGCGGCAATTAATATCCCATGATTTTGATATAAATCGATCCCTTGTTCCATTTCACCAAATTTATATTTGGTATATTGCCTTGAAAACATTTTCGGCAAGAAGATAAAACGTAGAACCAACTGCAAGACGAGAAAAGATGCCCCTAACACCACATAAAACTTGCCTACGCCAGTCATTCCCAAAGTTATGCCCCAAATAATAATGGCAATACTAATCAGTGGCGTAATATAACGGGCAAATTTTTTCTTGCCGAATGTTGCTAGCGCAAAGCCTTCTTTGGCCTCTTCCAGACTTAAATGATAACGGCAACTAAAACTTGGTGCGATGTCTGTCATTGTAATCACATGCATTAAAAATTTGGCTTAACCTTACTGTATGGCGGGAGTGATGACAAGAGGAAACCTTGATGCTGGTCATTAAAAAAGCTTCTTGTCATGATCTGAACAAGAAGCCTCTCTTTAAGGAGAATTATATTTTAAACAGCGTTTAAAAAACTTTCATAAAGCGCAAGTTAATCCGGTTATCTTCCTTAAAGCCATTTTCCACTTTAAAGTCCTGACCATAATTAACGATCAATTGTGTACTGGCAGTCGGATTAATCCCTGTACCAATCCAGAACTTGCTTTGTGTATTACTGTCCGATTCTATACCATTGAGTTTACTATCCCCGGCATCAGCATAGGATAGGCCACCGCGTATATCCACTTTATCGGTTATTTTATAACGTAAATTGGTTTGTAACTGATAGCCCATATCCTGTTTTAAATCACCACCGCCAGCAATGTCATCATTTTTTCCATAGAACGTGACATCAGCAATCGCATCCCATGCAAGTTGTGGATTCAGTTTGGTGGTATAGGCGCCTTGTAAGATCAACTTATAGCGATTCTCTCCCAGATTTAAAGCATCATTTTTATTATATTGTCCGGTGGGTAAATACAGATAAGGGGTAATTCCTACTGTGGTGCTGGATTGCGGATCATGATAGACAAAAAATGTATTGGCTAAAATAATATCACCAATACCGCTACTACTACCTAATGCAGCGATATCCTTGCCTGCATCCAGACGACCAAAGGGGACAAGAATTTGTGGTGCAATATGTACACCTGCAACATCCATATAATGTACATATCGGGCAATGCCAATATCTGAAGTCAATTCAGGATTGCCCGCGACTCTATCGCTTCCTGCATAAATCGCATCGCGTGTGGCATGTTGGTAATAAAGAATGCCGAGATTTACCCCACTTGGCGCATAATCATAATCACCGGCATCGACATCAACTGCATGTGCCGACATGGTGATTGTACATAGACTCATCAGGCTTAATGCCACATTATTTAATTTCTTCATGTTCATTCCTTTGTGCAAACGACTGATCTCACTGATCATTGCTAAATATTTATTTTTTACTGCTGGACGATACGATTTACGGCCTGTTCAAATTGCAAAAATCCGTTATATGCTGTGGCATCCAGAAACGGTAGGGTCTGCGTAGCAAAATAACCGCCAATATTATTTTGAATATCAATCCAGTAATATAGATTGGCCAAACCGCACCAGCCAATCGTGCCTGCCGGACGACCGGAATGGGTTGCTGTCTCATTGATCATAAAACCCAATGTCCAGCCTTGTTTCGCCTCTGGATACATCACCACATCATTAGACAAAGTTGGAATAACACCCGGCAGATTTTTCATGGCGATCTCACCCAGACCATTTTTTAATGCCAGTTCAATGGTACTTTCCTGCAAGATTTGTTTGCCATTGACCGTGCCACGATTCAGCCACATTTGAATAAATTTTAGATAGTCACTGACAGTCGAGTATAAGCCATGCCCGCCCATATGGATTTCCGGTTCTTGTGGCAAAATAAACTCCGGATCAGCACTCAAGATCCCATCCGGCAAACGATGATGCATACTGACACGCCGCTGCTGCATACTTGGCGTCAGGGTAAAAGCGGTATCATTCATGGCAAGGGGATCAAAGATCTGCTCCTGCATTAGTTGACCCAGACGTTTTTGTCCTACGGCTTCGGTAATCAGACCGGCCCAGTCCAGATTGGTGCCATATTCCCATTGTGTACCGGGATCAAATAACAATGGGGTCTGGATAGATGCTTTTGTCGCAGAAATAATGCTGGGATAATTCTGCTCGGAAGTGAGTTTTAAATATTTCTCGTTAAAAAAATCATAGCCAAACCCTGCCGTATGCAACAATAGCATACGGGTACTAATTTCATGTTTGGGTTTTCTTAAGATTTGCTTGCCCTGTGCATCAAATCCTTCGAGCACTTGGAGTTCACCAATTTCCGGTACATATTCTCTGGCTGGCGCATCCAGATCCAGTAAACCTTTTTCATATTGCTGCAATGCAACTGTGGTGGTAATGGCTTTGGTGGTCGAGAAAATTGCAAAAACACTGTCATCGGTCATCGCACTATGGGTAGAACAATCACGCTCACCGGCATGATTCAAATACAATACTTCATCGCGATCAATCACCCCGGCAACGACTCCGGCAACAGGATGATCTTCCTGTGTAATGTGGTTTAAGATAGGATCAAGTGCTTGCTGTAATTGTTGTTTCATTTCAATACTCCATTCCATATGGCTCAATCAATTGCTGGATATCTCCGATATCTGGATTGAGTGTAAGGAAATGGTCATTGAAAATGCTACCGCAAATCGGCAAACCTTATCGGTAATCGGCAAATATTTTTCAACTGATTATTTTTTTAAAGTTTGTGATGGTAATTCACCATATCGCAAACGGTATTGTCGGGCAAAATCGCCCAGATTGATATAGCCGCAGCCATGGGCAATCTCGGCAACATTTTGTGTCTTCTCTGCATTTAATAATTGCTGGCGAACCTGTTGCAAACGCATTTCACGAATGGTTTCACTGGCTGTTCTCTGCCGATATTTTTTAAATCCTGCGGATAATGTGCGGATACTTACCCCAACTGCCTGTGCTACTTCGGCAATGGTCGGACTGTAATGCAGATATTCCCGCATGTATTGCTCGGCACGTTCAATATATTTCGGTGTAATTGTTTCTTTTTGCGTTAAATCTATTTTTGCCCTTACTGCCCATTCATTTAAAATATGCAGACTCACCATCTGCTGTAAATGCTCTCCGGCACGCTGAGTTAACTGTGCCGATGGAATCTCTGCAATGCTTTGCATCAGATAACCTAATAATGCCAGCCAACTTGAACCTTCCCCACCAAAAAACGTTTTACATTGCCATAAACGATCCGGCGCTTCATGCCCAAAATTTTGTAGTACCAATTCGGCAATACTTTGATGCGGAATGGTCAAATTCAATTGCAAATGATCCGGATCAAACTTAATGGCGTAGTCATCATTACGACTGCAATCGGCTAAAAAGGATTCACCAATTTTTGTGGTTTGCCATTGTGAAGAATTCACTGCATGACTGCCCTGACCTTCCAATGTCGTCAATAATAAAATATTACCTGCCGCCTGATCCCAGTCATAAATATGTACCGGAATACCATATTTAAAACGAGTCACAATCATACTACCGACCTGTACCGAATGCATACTGGACTGGGGTTTTAAACCTTGACCCATCGGTTGTACTGTATAGGGCATATACATTTGATCAGACCACCATTTGATCTCCTCCCAATCTTCCGAACAGTGTTTATACGGTTGTAAAACCAGATGATTTTGCACATTGTTTAACAGTGAATTATTCCGCATGCGTCCGACTCCATTCTAATCTCGCATACAAATGTTCTGTACTTTTTGCGATATTCCTCTATGAATACGTCTTTGTCTATTACTCATCGTGAGCAATGATTTTTTATCTATAAACAAAAATAAGAGAAAAATAAATGCAACATTGGTCGAAATTTGCATTCAATCAAATTTTGGACACAAAAAAACCGCAGCTCCGACTGGATTGCAGTTGCTTGCTTCCTTTTATATAGGAAGTGGTGCGCTCAGAGAGATTCGAACTCCCGACCCCTTAGTTCGTAGCCAAGTGCTCTATCCAGCTGAGCTATGAGCGCATCGTGGGGCGCATTATAGAGGATTCAAAATTTTATACCAGCTATTTTTTAACTATAATATCGTTAAATGCCGAATTGCTAAACAACCTTAATAATTTTGAAGAAATTGACCATGCTTAAACCATACATTTAAACGTGCTACAGCATTTTTATAGGGAGATGCTGTATTAAACTGGATCATTCTGCCTCGTGTCCATTTGCCGTACCAAGTTTGCATATAAAGTTGTTGATCATCAAAACTTTCTATTAATGCGACCAATGCATCTTTATTCTGCTGCAACTTCTGTAATAGCCCCTCATAATCCGTAATATCCGCATAATCCTGATAAAATTTTTGTGCCAACAATCCCAGTTGATTCCATTGATAACCTGTTTCCGGGAAATCAATATGAATACCTTGACGTTCTTTTTCATGCCAAGACAGCACCAGTTCACCCCAGCCAATCAAATAAGATACCAATTGTGCCACGCTCATACGGGTATTTTTGGCATGTCCCTCCAATTCCTGTAAAAATGCGTATTGAGGAGGTACTTGCCGCAATTTTTTCATCAGAAGATTAAAGTTTTTATCAATTGCCAATAAAAGTTGTTGTTTTTTTTCAGGTACAGCCATTTTAATTTTCTCCAATTTTAAAAAATATTTCTTATTAATATAAAGCAAATAGCCAATACACTTAAAAATATCAAATTTTAAACACAAAAAAACCGCAGCTCCGATTGGATTGCAGTTGCTTGTTTCCTTTATACAGGAAGTGGTGCGCTCAGAGAGATTCGAACTCCCGACCCCTTAGTTCGTAGCCAAGTGCTCTATCCAGCTGAGCTATGAGCGCAAACCATTTTAAATCTAATATCTTCAATTTCACTGTAAAGTGGTGCGCTCAGAGAGATTCGAACTCCCGACCCCTTAGTTCGTAGCCAAGTGCTCTATCCAGCTGAGCTATGAGCGCATCAAAGAAATTATCTTTAAACAACTAATCTTTTTAAAGTATAGCCTTAAAAGGATTATCTCGTGGCGGTGAGAGAGGGATTCGAACCCTCGGTGGGAGATAAAGCCCACACCTCCTTAGCAGGGAAGCACCTTCGGCCACTCGGACATCTCACCGTAACGAGGTCGCCATAATACAAACTTAATCCCCTTTCTTCAAGCCTTGTGGAATATATTTTTTCTATTTTTTGACTAGTTATATATTTTTTGTACGATTTTTAAATAATTTATACAATATAAAGTCTTTCAAAATTCACAGATTCGATTAAGACAAGTATGATAGACTCAAATGAAAGCTTAAATTTAATGTGATAAATAATGATGAAAAAATGGAATGATCCTGAGGCCTTGCTTGAATCCCAGCGTTACGACAATCCTATCCCAAGTCGGACACTGATTTCATCTCTGATCGAAAAATCAGAGCAGGGATTAACTTATGATCATGTGGCCGAATCTTTTCAATTAAAAGATGAAGACAGTCTGGAAGCATTACGCCGCCGACTAGGTGCCATGGTACGTGATGGACAACTCATTCGGATTGGTCAGACATATCAGCTGTGTAATGATGATCAGGAATTTGATGCGGTGGTTGAAATTAACCAGCGTGGTCAGGGTTTTGCTGTCATCAAGGAACATAATGACTTATTACTGACTGAACGTGAACTCCGTTTGGTGTTTAATGGCGACCGCATTCGGGTACGTCCGACCAGTGTTGATCGTCGTGGTCGCACACAGGGTTTTATCAACGAAGTCATCAAACATCAGGTAAAAGAAGTGATTGGTGAACTCTGTGAACATGAAGGCGAGTTTTATGTTCAGCCGTCTGCACCCAATACACACCAGCCGATTACACTAGAAAAAGAACTGGTCGATCATGCCGGCCTAAAAGTAGGTGATTCGGTTCGTATTGCCATTGATGACTACCCAACACGTGAAGAATTTGCCACAGGTCATATTGTACAATCGCTGGCAGGTGAAGCAGATACCCAGATTATTATCCCTGCTACGATTCTGGAATATGGTCTGCCCTACGAATTTCCAGAAGATGTTACTCAAGAAGCAGAAAGTTTTAAAGAACCGGGCGTGCGTGATCGCAAGGATCGGGTTGATCTGCGTGAATTGCCGTTAGTGACCATTGATGGTGAAGATGCACGGGATTTTGATGATGCGGTGTATGCAGAAAAACGCCCGGGCGGTGGTTATCGGGTGATTGTGGCGATTGCCGATGTTAGTCATTATGTCAAAGTCGGTAAACCACTGGATGATGAAGCACAACAACGCGGTACTTCTGTCTATTTCCCGCATTATGTCTTGCCGATGCTGCCTGAAGCATTGTCTAACGGATTATGCTCACTTAATCCTGATGTTGATCGTTTGTGTATGGTCTGTGATTTAACCCTTTCCCGTTTAGGCAAAGTCACCAAATATGAGTTTTATCCGGCAGTGATGCATTCACAGGCACGTCTGACCTATACACAGGTTGCCAGCTATCTGGCTGGTGATACACAGGCAATTCCTGATAACAAAGCGGTACATAAATCGGTCAACACCTTATTCCAGCTGTATCAGACTTTATTGAAGTTACGTGCCGAACGTCATGCGATGGAATTTGAAACGGTCGAAACCTATATGACCTTTGATGACAAAGGTGCCATTACCCAAATTCTGCCACGCACACGCAATGATGCCCATCGTCTGATTGAAGAATGTATGTTACTGGCCAATGTCGCTGCCGCAGACTTTGCCATTAAAAATGAAGTACCGATGTTGTATCGTGTGCATGAGCCACCAGAGTTTTCACGTATCCAGAAAGTACGTGATTACGTTAAATTACTCGGTTTAAGTTTCCCGGAACAACCGACTCAAGCCGATTATCAACGGGTCATTGAAGCCACTAAAGACCGTATTGATGCGACCAGTATCCATGCCGTGTTGCTACGGTCCATGATGCAAGCATATTACACGCCAAAAAATGCCGGACATTATGGTCTGGCCTATGATGCCTATACACACTTTACTTCACCGATTCGTCGTTATCCAGATTTGTTGTTACATCGTGCGATCAAGGCCAAACTTGCTGCCAAACCTTATCCATTGCAAGGGGCTGCACTTGAAGCCGCGGGCGAACATTTCTCTCAAACCGAACGTCGTGCCGATGAAGCCTCTCGTGATGTCACGACTTGGTTAAAATGCCATTATATGCAACAGCATATTGGTGAAGAATTTAGCGGTGTCATTACAGCAGTGACCGACTTTGGTATGTTTGTCACCTTAACCGATCTCTATGTCGACGGCATGATTCACATCAGCCAGTTGGGTGATGATTATTTTGTCTATGATGCAGGCTTACAACGTTTAACCGGACAACATCATGGTCAGATTTTTGCACTTGGTGACAAAGTCGAAATCAAAGTTGCAGCAGTCAATCTGGAAGAACGTAAAATTGATTTTGCCTTGGTTAAACAATTAAGTACCGCAGGTCGTGCTGTACGTGCTAAAGCCCCTCGTACTGGTGCAGCATCAACTGCGAAGACAGCAGCGCAAAAAACATCGCCTGCACGTCAAACCAGCCCAGCGAATACCTCTACTGCGAAAAAACCAGTAAGACGCAATAATAGTACAGCTCAAAATAAAACAACAAATCCACAAACGCCAGCAATGGTAGCAGCACAAAACAATGCGCCTTCTTCTGCACGCAATAAACGTAGCGTTAAAGCAGCCGTAGACAAAGTACCAGCCGCAGTAGTCGAAGATGTTGTGGTATTGGCACCGAGTGAAGAGCAGGTATTTGAGCAGGTAAAACCAGCGAAAAAGAAAAAAGTAAAAACTGAGACCAAAGACAAAAAAGCTGTTAAAGCAAAAGACAAGGCCAAGAAAAAAGACAAAGTAAAAAAAGCTGAAAAGAAAAGTAAAAAATCCAATGCCAAGCCTAAGGCAGAGGATTAAATCCAAGCACTTACCATCAGCTATTGCTTTGCTTTAGCTGATGGTTAAGTCGATGCTATCTATAACAGGACAAATCAAGTGAAAAAATTATTCTTAGCAGCCTCATTTGCAGATGTTGCTCAGCATTTTCCGCAGTTTATTGGCACAGCCTTGCAAGGCAAAACGGTTACTTTTATTCCAACTGCCAGCAAGGTTGAAGACATTACATTTTATGTCGATGATGATAAGCAAGCGTTTGAAAAATTAGGTATTATTGTTGATGAGCTAAACATTTCCAAACATACAACCGAGCAAATTCAACAAAAATTACAGCAAAATGATTATATTTTTATCTCAGGCGGCAATACATTCTATTTATTGCAAGAATTAAAAAAATCAGGTGCCGACCAACTGATCATTGCGCAAATTGAACAAGGCAAACCTTATATTGGTACTTCAGCCGGTAGTATCATACTTGCACCAAATATTGAATATATTGCTGAAATGGACGATCAAAATAAAGCGCCGGATTTAACCGATTTTTCAGCATTAAATGTAATCGACTTTTTCCCACTACCGCATTATGGTGATGAACCTTTTGCAGACATTGCAAAAAATATTTTACATACCTATCAACATCTGCAAAACGTAGTGCCGATCAGCAATGATCAACACATTGAAATTATTGCGTAAAATAAATTATACAAGCGGAACCATATCTTGTTTAAGATAAACTATTAAATAACACTTAATTCTTTTCCGCCTTTAATAATTTTTGTCCGGCCATCATTTTTGCAAACTGATTGGCTACACGTCCGGAACGATTGCCTTTTTGCGTTGCATATTGAATTGCCAGTAATCGAATGTCTGCAATTTCTTCTTCATTCCAGCCGTAGCTTTGCAACCAGAATGCCACCGTATCCAGATATTGATTTTGATTGAATGAATAAAAATGCAGTTGCAAACCAAAACGATCCGCTAGAGAAACTTTTTGTTCAATCGTATCTCCAGGATGTAATTCACCCTCATCATCAACGTGGATTTCACTATTATCTTTATTATACTCTGTCACCATATGCTTACGATTGGATGTAGCATAAATCAAAGTATTTGCTGCACTGGTTGCCAACGAACCATCCAATACAGTTTTTAATCCGCTATAACTGGTATCGCCTGCTTCAAAGGTCAGATCATCACAAAAAATAATAAAGCGTTCTGGTCTATCCTGTAATAGGTTCACAATTTTGGGTAAATCATCGAGATATTTTTTTTCCAACTCAATCACCCGCAAATCTTGCTGATGGAATGATGCCAAACAGGCTTTGACGATAGAGGACTTGCCGGTTCCACGCGCACCAGTCAACAAAACATTATTGGCAAAATAACCTTTGACAAAGGCCTCGGTATTGTCCTTGACTTTATTTAACTGCGTATCGACATTACAAAGGTCTTGAAACGAAATCAGTTGTGGTTTTTTAACGGCAAAAAACTGGCCCGGTGCGTTATTTTCTTTGTCCCAACGAAAAGCGATGGCCTCATCCAGCACATCAAGTGATACTTGACTTGGAGCCGACAATTTTTCTACCGCCTGAGTCAGTTTTTGAATTTCTGCAATCAATTGATCCAAATTTTGATCTGTGTGCATCGTGGCAACCTTTTACAATGTTTAAAATTACTGTCATGACGCCAAGCTTACATTGCATTCGTAGGTGACAGTCTTTATCAGCGTACAAAAATCATGGCCTGAAAGATATCATAGACAGAAAAATAACAGAATAGATGTCTATGACATCAATTTCATGAGCACAACATACACCTGCTTAAACATCAAATAAAGTGTTTAAAAATAGCCCACCCTGTTCAATTTCAGCCTGATTGACGCCGTGTCCCAGATGATCAAAGGTTTGTAGTTTGATATCAAAACCCGCCTGTTCAAACTTTTGATAGGCCAAGTGACTTTCCTGCACCGGAATCACCTGATCGGCATTGCCGTGCATCAATAGGATTTTACTTTTTAATGCAGCATCTTGTTCAATTGGCGAAGCCAGACGTCCCGACAAACCAATGACACCTGCAATATTCCAGCGTCCTGAGGCAATGGCATCCAGTGACATAATAGTACCCTGAGAAAAACCACAAAATACCACCCGATCCAGTTGTTCAAGCATCTCGTGCTGTTTCAAAATATCGGTAATGGTCTGATCAAATGCCGCTCGTGCATCAACAATACGCTGATAACGGTTTTCCTGAGTGATGCCATTTAAACTAAACCACTGAAATGCCTGCGGACTATGCATAAAAGGAAATGGTGCGTCTGGAGAAGCAATTTGCAAGCCCTCAAGCTGTTGTTGCCAAAATTCTGCAATCGGTTCAAGGTCTGCACCATTACTGCCAACACCATGTAACATAATAACTAATTTTTTCATTTCAGTGTCTCTGTCTGTATAAGCTGGAAATTCAGAATAGGGCCTTTAGGTACAATAGCATTCGGATTTAAATCTTTAATCGAATAATAACCCTGTTTGATATGCTCAATATTGACCGTTTTGGCAACACCGGGAATATTTAAAATATTTTGAACATAGCGACTTAAATGCGGATAGTCCGCCAGTAGTTTAAGATTACATTTAAATAAACCATAATAGGCCAAATCAAAACGAATTAATGTGACAAATAAACGAATGTCACTTTCACTGAATTGCTGTCCCATCGCAAATTGATGCGAAGCAAAATGTTGTTCTAACGTCTGCAAGGTATTAAATACATCATCTACAGCCTCATCATAGGCTTGTTGCGTGGTGGCAAAACCAGCACGATAGACACCATTATTCAAACGATGATAAATACTGTCATTAAAAGCATCAATCTGAGTGGCCAAATGTGCAGGATATAAATCATATTGTGTATTTGCCAAACTGCCAAAGCCAGAATTCAGCATACGTAGAATATCGGCAGATTCATTATTGACAATGGTTTGTCGCTGTTTGTCCCATAATATCGGCACAGTTGCACGCCCTGTATAGTGTACATCGGCAAGGGTATAAATTTCATGAATAAAGGTTGTATGATTGACCTGATCCAGCGTTGCCCCGGCAAAACCTCCAAACTGCCAGCCATTATCTGTTAAAAAAGGTTCTACGACTGACATAGAGATAATCGAACTCAAGCCTTTTAATTCTCTTGCTATTAATGTACGTGAAGCCCATGGACAAATCAGGGCAACATACAAATGATAGCGATTGGCTTCGGCTTTAAAACCGGCTTCGCCTGTAGGTCCGGCTTCACCACTTACGGTAATCCAGTTACGAAAGCTGGAACTTTGACGTACAAAACCACCCTGTTGATCTGTAGCTTGTACAGGATGCCAATTGGCCGACCAGACACCATTAACTAACATTGCGCTCCCCTTTTATCATTTCAGTCGTAGCATAAGTATGTTTTAGAAAATTAATCATTTAAAATTAAAAGGTGCTGCCATCTCAGCATAAGATGGCAAACACCGGAACATTATTTTTGTGAAAATGATGCTTTAACGTGATAAGGACCATCGCCAATTAAAGTCAAACTGATCAGCCCAACAATCCAAAATGCAGGATATTCCCAGCCACCATTGGCATTGGTAAACCAAAAGCCTGCCGGACCATGGACAGTCAGTATCGCACCAAGTAGAACAGGAATTAAGGCAATCGCTGCAAGTCGTGCTTTAAACCCTATCAATAATGCAATGGCACCAATGATTTCCCATGTAATGGTGACATATGCCATCCAGCCCGGCACGCCCACAGATTGGAAAAACTGGGCAGTTCCTGCTGGCGTGAAAACAAAAAGTTTAAGTCCTGCATGGGCCAAAAATAAAACAGCCAAGCTAATGCGTAACAGTAGGGCTGCATAAGGTGCTGTGCGAGCAGTATTCATGATATTTTCCTCATTCTCATTTCAATGAACACAGCATAATTGTTTTCTATATTTTAATTAATCCGTCTAAAAGAAAATTATTGTTTCCATTTTGGAAACAATTAAAGCTTATTTTGTGTGGCGTATTGTTCATAATGTTGCTTTAAAAAATCTACCAATGCCCTGACTTTATTCGCAAGATGGCGAGCCGGTGGATATACAGCATAGACCCCGCTACGATATACGCTATATTCATTTAATAACGTCACTAACTTGCCCTGTTGTAAAGACTGTCTACAAATAAAATCAGGTAAACGGCAAATCCCCAGACCAGCCAATGCCGCAATATGACATGCTTCAGTATTGGCAAATTGAATATGTCCATTGACATTCACCTGAAATATTTGTTCGGGTTGTTGTAAAGAATGGAACTGCCAGTGTTTGGGATCTTTGAAATTCGTGTCGATAATACAAAGATGTGACGCCAAATCCTCTGGGTGCTTGGGCAATGCATATTGCTGGAGATAAGCAGGTGCAGCAACCAACTTAAAATGTACATCTGCAAGATAACGGGCAATTAAATTGCTGTCTTTTAATTGCCCAATACGAATGGCCAGATCAAAACCTTCCTCGATCACATTGACCATACGATCGGTAAAACTGACATCAAGTTCAATCTGCGGATATAAGCGGGCAAACTCAACCAGAATATGACTCAGATGCACCACACCAAAGGAACTCGGCGCACTAATTTTAAGGCGGCCACTTGGCTCATTGGATTGGTTTTTAACACTGGTTTCTAGCTCGTCCAGTTCTGCAACAAGGTGTTTAATCTGTATATAATAAGCCTGTCCAACCTCGGTCGGAGTCAATGATCGTGTAGAACGATGCAACAGCTGCACACTCAATTGCTGCTCAAGACGACTAATCATTTTTGATGCCTGCGCAACACTGGTACCACGTTGTTCCGCAGCTTTGGCAAAGCTGCCCTGCTCAATCACAGCAATCAACATGCGATTACAATCCAGACGATCCATAACATCTCACATCAACATAGCGAATAAGAGCATTCTGCCTAGAAATCTTGCATCACTCAAACACAATTCATTCGATTGGTTTTATGAATTATGTTCAATCATTAGCATAAAATATTACTTTGTTTTTGTAGATAAACCTTGAATTCTGTCTATAAAGCACTTATTACATAACAAAGAAAACGATGCCGAGAGAAATAACGATGACCCTTGCCCAAGCCACTTTACCCTTACCCCAATTTAGCGATTTAAATATCCATACACTTCAACAAGACATTGAAAAATTACTTGGACAAGGAAAGCAACAACTCGAACAAGTTCAACCTGCTACAGATTTTCAGCAGGCCTTAAATACGGTGGAAGGCTTTGATGTATTTGAAAATAATTTTAGCGAATTATTTGGTGTACTCTCACATCTGAATGCGGTGATGAATACGCCAGAATTACGTGAAGTCTATCAGGCACTCTTACCACAAATCAGTGATTTTTATACCCAGATCGGGCAAAACGAAACACTGTATCAAAACTATCAATATGTGGCCGATCAAACAGAATTTCAGCAATTACGTCCTGCACTGCAAAGTGCCATTCGTCATGCCATTAAAGATTTTAAACTCTCCGGTGTGGCATTAGCTGCCGATAAAAAAGCCGAATTTGCCAAAAATGCTGCACGTTTATCACAGCTTTCATCTGACTTTTCCAATCATGTTCTAGATGCGACACAAGCCTATGTATTGCCTTTGCAGGAATCACAATTACAAGGTTTACCAGAGAGTAGCAAAGCCCTATTAAAACAATATGGTCAAACAAAAGGTTTAACACAGGCTGCGGCAACACTGGATATTCCCGCATACCTTGCCATTATGACCTATGCCGATGATCGCCAATTGCGTGAAACCCTTTATCATGCCTATACCACACGCGCCTCAGAATTATCCGATCATCCGGAATTTGATAATGGTCTATTGATGCAAGAAATCCTGCAATTGCGTCAGGCACAAGCCAAATTACTGGGTTTTAACACTTATGCCGAACTGTCTCTGGCACGTAAAATGGCACCCGGTGTAGAAAAAGTACGTGAATTTTTACTGGATTTGGCCGAAAAAGCCAAGACGCCGGCCAAAGCGGAATTTGCAGAATTGCAGGCTTTTGCTGCGGAAGATGACATAGACACATTACAACCATGGGATACTGGTTATTATGCCGAAAAACTGAAACAGCAAAATTTCAATCTTTCACAGGAAGCCTTAAAACCGTACTTCCCAATCAATAAAGTGGTCAGTGGTTTATTTGCCATTGCAGAAAAACTTTATGGTATCCAGATTGTAGAAAAACAAGCCGATCTTTGGCATCAAAATGCCAAATACTATGAAGTCGAAGAGCAAGGCAGAATCATCGGTGGCTTTTACTTTGATCTTTATGCCCGTGATAGCAAACGTGGCGGTGCATGGATGAGTGGTTTCCGCTCTAAAGTCAAAGACCAGCATCAGGATCAAAAACCGGTTGCCTTTATGGTATGTAACTTTGCACCGCCTGTGGGTGACCAACCAGCACAATTAACCCATGATGAAATTACCACTCTGTTCCATGAATTTGGTCACGGTCTACACCATATTTTAACCGAAGCGGATCACATTGGTGTGGCCGGTACCCATGCAGTTGCTTGGGATGCGGTGGAATTACCTAGCCAGTTTATGGAATTCTGGGCTTGGGAGGCACAAGGTCTGGATCTGATCAGTGCCCATATCGAATCCGGTGAGCCACTGGCTAAAGATTTACTGGATGCCTTATTTGCTGCACGTTATTTCCAAACCGGTATGCAAACTTTACGTCAGGTAGAATTTGCCTTATTTGATTTAAATATCCATGATGCGGTACCTGTACCAGATGTGCAGGGCATTCAGCATATTCTGGATGATGTACGAGCCAATGTTGCGATCATCAAAACACCGGACTACAACCGCTTCCAGCATAGCTTTAGCCATATTTTTGCTGGTGGTTATGCTGCGGGTTATTATTCCTATAAATGGGCGGAAGTATTGGCCAGCGATGCGTTTGATCGTTTCGAACAGGAAGGTGTATTTAATCGCGAAACTGGTCAGGCATTTCGTCAAGCCATTCTGGCAGTCGGTGGACAAATTGAAGCACTGGATGCGTTTAAACAATTCCGTGGCAGAGAGCCAAAAATAGATGCCCTGTTGCGTCATAATGGTTGGACGATAAAAAACTAATCCGATAAACTAGATGCAGCTTAACCGTAGGAAATCATCATGACCAAACGACGCTTTATTGCTGGTGCAAAATGCCCAAGATGTCAGGCGCAGGATAAAGTCGTGATGATTACTACCGATACTGCCGAATGGATTGAATGCATCGAATGTGACTATAGTGAACGTAGACCAACTGAAGAAGAGTTTAAAGAAACTGTAGTGCCAGATGATATAGGGGTAATTCAATTCAAACCACGTCAAAAATAATGTCAATATTCAGGTAGCAAGATGCTGGGGAATTTCAAAATCAACAAAACGCTAGGCATAGTTTATGCACTATTGACCATTGTTATTTTTATTACGATTTTTGCCTATTTTTATCTCAATAAGCATTCAGAAGCAACACCAGATCAGACAGCAAAACCGGCAGCAATACAGCCACAAATCAATGATGAAGAATTGGCAAAAATTGCTCAGAATACGATATCTAATGCGCAAAGCTCCGAGCCAGAAGGCTTAATTGATGATTCGATTCTCACCCAACCGATTGCTGAAGATCCTGCACTGATTAAAGATGAATTAAAACAGTTAGAAGATATCCAAAGCCAGCTCAAAGAACAGAAAGATATTCTAGAGCAACAGCATCATGATGCAGATCAATTAATTCAGCTTAAAGAGCAACAACTGGCCGATCTGGAAAAACAGCTTACTTCACAATAAATCAGTCGATCACTTTCTTTATATTTTATCATCTCACACGTTCATGGATTTACTTTAGAATGTGAGATGACCTCGATCTATGCTATCCCCCATGAATCAAAACTCAAACCTGCGTGTTGCCTTATTGCTTTTGGCAAGTTCGGCTTTTTTATTTGCCAGCATGGGTGTCTTAATTCGTCTGGCTTCAATTACCGTTGACAACGCCACTATCGTATTTTTCCGTAATGCCATCGGCCTGCTATTTATTCTCCCACTGGTATTGCGTTCAGGTGTTAATAATCTAAAAACCACAAAATTATGGATGCATCTGTGGCGCAGCGTTATTGGTCTGATTGCAATGTATGGTTTTTTCTATGCCATTGCCCATATGAAGCTCTCCAATGCCATGGTATTTACCTATTCCTCGCCTATTTTTATTCCTTTAATTGCTTGGCTTTTTTTGAAGGAAAAAATGACGGTATGGATGTGCATCACGGCTGTTGTTGGTTTAATTGGCGTGTTATTTGTCGCCAAACCCAATGAAGGACTATTTAATCTATTGTCTTTGGTTGGTTTAGTGGCAAGTTTCTGTGCGGCAATGGCATTTGTTACGGTAAGAGCATTAACCGATACCGAACCACCGGTAAGAATTGTCTTTTATTTTTGTCTGATTTCAACACTGATCTCTGCAATTCCAATGTTCTGGCCTTGGCGCAGTTATAGCGTACAAGAATGGCTATATTTAATCGCTGCCGGACTTCTGGCGACATCAAGTCAGTTACTGATGTCACATGCCTATAAACTTGCACCAGCAGGCAAAATCGGTCCAGCAAATTATTTGGCGATTATTTTTGCAGGCCTTTGGGCGGCTGTTTTATGGCAGGAATATCCCGATTTCTATAGTTGTATTGGTTTTATATTGATCATGTTGGCGTTGTTGATGTGTTATCCCAGCATTCAACAAAAATTTAATCGTTAAAAAAACACCCCGAAAGTTGGAATTTCCAACTTCCTGGGTGCGGAGTTAAAAACTAGATTGTTATAATTCCCCTATCACTTTGACTACTGATACCAGCCAAATAGCTTAAACAGATAAGGTACATATGCCACGACAAAAAGTGCCGGGATCATCACCATCAATGGTAATATCCATCGCTCATATCGGTAGTAGAAAGATAGATGTTTGACTTCCGCATCCGCTTGGGCAACCTCGGCATCGCCAATCGCCTGCCTCGCCAATAACTGATTCAAGGCTACAGGTGGAGAAACATAACCCAACTCAAATGACACCAGTGCAATCATCCAGAAATGTACAGGATCAATACCATAGGCATAAGCCACAGGCGCAACTGTAGCGGTAATCAGAATCACAGCACCAAATGGATCCATGACCATCCCCACCAATACCATCATCACGGCAAGTAAAGTAATCGCCAGGAAAATACTGCTTAAATCGGTTGGCATCACATGCATGATTTCAACACGTTCAAAGAAACCTCCGACACTCACCGACAATGCCATCAGCACAATTAATGCACCAATATGACCAATCGTTTCATTGGTTGCATAACCAACAGATTTAAAGAAACCGATACGCTCTCTTGGTTCCGGTGAAGGTGCATTGGCCGTTTCATAATCCTGTAAGGTTTCATCCCAGTGTCCCACAGGTGGAAGAGGTTCCGGCGCACGGCGCAAGGTATCAAATAACACCAGTGCCAATAAGATAATCGGCATAATCACAGGTGCGGTAAACTCATTCAAATTGGTATCAAGTACTAGTTTATAAAAGGCCCAAACCAGAATACCAATCAGAATATAAGGCGATACTGGCACCAAGGCACGCGCAGAATTCGGCAATGCAATCGCAGGTGACGCAATACGAAACTTCTCTTTGGCCAGTATCAATGAAATGAATAAGAAAATTGTAGACGTTAATAAAAAGACATAGATCCCATAGTGATAGAGCAAGTCTGTCGTGACTTCCTTATTCAGCGAGGCAATCACCACAATCAATAAACATGGACGTAAAACCACACCTAAGGATCCGGACATTGCCGATGCTGCAATGGCATATTGACGACGACCACCCGCATTCCATACTTCACGGTAAATAATCGCACCGGCGGCAATCACAAAAATACCCGATGCACCGGTATAGGCGGTCGGTAATGCTGCGGCGAGCAGGATTAACCAAGTCAATGTTTCCGGGGCAAAGTTCCATGGACGTAAAATATTCAGGAATAAATCAACCACCCGCGTCCGTTTCAGTAGCATACCTGCCCAGATAAACAGTGATAAACTGAGAAAAATATTTGAAAACTCAATTAACTGGCCGAGATAAATTGCCTGTCCCATAGGATAGTTCATAAAGAAACTAAAGGCTGAACCGGTCAAAATGGCCATATAAGCGTATAACGGCACACTCAGCAATGCCAAGCCAATCGAACGATGGGTTGTGGTTGCTACGGGTGGCTTAATCATTTTGAATAAACTGATCAGACTGAGCAAACTAAATAAGATCATCCAGATCCAGTAAATGATTTGTAAGCTTGGAGCGACGTCTACACCGGCATTCATCGCCGACTGATATTGAAAAATAGATGCACTCAGCAAAAATAAATTACCGAGGATCATAAATACACCATACACTTTATAATCAAGCTTGGACGTTGGTGCACGTAGTCCAATATGATGCGTATTCAGAGTTGCCATAATCGCTGCAATGGCAAACATCACCATCAATAATAACGCACGATATTCGGTTCCAAATTTAAAAATACCAAAGAACGTGGTTTCAAATGCACGATAGGTCCGTACACTCGGATTATGTTCAATATGTTTTAATGTTTGTTCATAAAATTGGTATTTTTCTTCACAGGAAGCTTGAGCCGCCACCAAAGAAGCACGAATTTCTTCTGGAGAAGCCACACCAAAAAAATCTGCAAACTCGTCATTTTTATTGGCAGCCATTTGCTTTTGAACTTGCGCATCAATATTGATATTACGCTCACAGCTCGGTTGTTGTGGTTCAGCTCGCAAGAATGAATACTGCATTCCTGTATCTGGATCACCATAGAGTTGTTCGCCCATGCGCAGCAATTGCCCATGGATCATCTCGCCAGTACCAATAATGAGGGTCAAAACCAAAAGGAAAAAAATAACGACTGTAGACAGCCATTCATAGCCATTCTTTGGCTTGCCATGATCCTGTTTATCTAAAGCATTCTCTTGCATAAGCATCCCACTTTTTTATGCACACTATGTCTTTCAATAGCCTGCTCTTATTGTTGTCCTACGATCTTGCTGTCCATTTCGGCATAGATATGCCTACGCTCACTCTGCCTTAAATCAAACCTTAAAAAAATAGCTTTAAAAGCACTTTACAAAAATTATTTAGTCAATTGCCTAGAATCTATTTTGGGGTTTTTATTTTTAAATATCATCAAAAGAATAAATAACAATACACTGATTCCAACGCCCAACTGATGCGCTTCAATCAATACAGGACTGCCAATTAAACGTGCTGTTGCGGATAACTCACCCACAATCGCTTCCCACAGCAACTTGATGATTAAACCGAACAAGATCAAAAGTGCAAAACCACGCTCTTTACCATCATTTAGACTGACCAGTGCAGCCATACAGTACAAACCATGTAATACACCGGAAAAACCTGCATACAGTTCAATATTCGGATAAGCAAAATAAAAAATTAAACTGAGCACTAAAGGTAATAAAATTACCAGACCTAACAATATTGAGGTTTTAATTTTCGGAAAAATAAAAGGTAAGCAGACAAAAGCAATCATATTCAGCAAATAATGCATCCATCCAACATGGACCCAATGCGCTGTCAAAAACCGCCAAGGTTGCGATAACATCTCAAATTTTGAATAGATAAACCATTCAGGTTTGATTTGAAGCATTGCAGCAAGGATGATACTTGCTGCAATAAAGCGTATTTTATGGTGTTGTTCAACAGACATCATATTTTAACAACATCAAGGTGCTTCGGATTCTTGATCAATAGATTGATCGGATTCAGAATCCTGACTTTGGTCCTGATCAATTTCTGGCGCTTCCTGCGCTTCTTCTATTGGTGTTTCATCTGAAGCGGGTGTCGATGTATCATCACCGAATAAATCAATGCCAAGACCGCCTAAACCATCATCAGGTGTTTCATCCCAAAAGGTCGTATAACCACTGTCATCGGTCATACGCACGCCAGTATTTTCAGTCCAGTAGCGGTCGGCAATAGCACGAACCATCAAACCAGCCATAGTATTTAGTAAACGATAATCTGGATTAACAGCTTTATCCTCACCAAGAGATTGACCATAGCTACGTAAAGCGTCACGAATCCGGGCATTATCACCGCTGGCTTGTGCAGCAACTGCATATAAAGCATGTGATAAGCGTACGCCGCCACGTTCACCCAACTGCATAGATTGTTTTAAGGTTTGATAAGGTTCGGGTTTGTTATCTCCAGCCCCCGGTAACAGTGTCCAGATCACCGCACGTGTTGCATTCGGTGCGCCCCAGAACTGGGTATTATCCAGGCAGGCCATTCCGCGCTCAACAATCGCCGCAATATCCTTGGGAACATTGACCTGACCACCAGAATTAATATCATTGGTTACGGCCTGTAATCCACTTAACATACCGAGCAAATAAACTGTTTTATCCAGATCTTTTTTCATACTTGGACAAGATTCGCCCAGTTTAAAACGATATTTACTTTCCCACGTTTCGGCAAAAAGCAAGTAACCACTATATTGACGTTTGGCCGCCAAAGCAGCCCAGCGCTTTTGTTCCACTCTGGCATCCTGTGCCTCTGTGACATTGCCGACCTTAGAAGAACGAATATAACGTAACTCGGATTCCAGTGCATGACTTTCTGCACACAAACCCGCAGCAGAATACATTAATACCGCCATACGGGTTGGGTCTGCACCCATATCTTTAGTTGACATAATTGCCGGTGTCAAGGAATTACCCGTTGCACAGACCATATCGGCATCGTCCATCGCCAGAATAGGCGGAACAATATGATTTTCTGCAAAACCCAAACCTACATTTGCACCGGTTTTGACCACATATGAACAACCCGAAAAAGTAACTATCGTTGTCACAGCAAGCGCCACACCTTGGCACATTTTTTGGACTTTAGACATGTAGACGTCCTCTATCTAATCGTTTCTTGATGAATGTCCTTTTATCACACATTAACAAAGAGTATTGCGCATGAAAAGACCACTTTGCCAGAAATTCTGCGCAATAAAGTCAATCGCCTGACAACGTCCCATGACTGCTGCTAATTTTTTATTCTTTTTTAATAAAAAACAAGCCTATGGGAGAATAGGCTTGTATGGATTTGAGAGATGAATAAAGCTTAAAGAAACTTTTCACGACGTGATTTTTTCATTTCATGTGTGATACTTTCTCTTAAAATTGTTCCAGCACGGCCAATGACAATGGCTAAAACAATCGCGATTGCAAGAAATGCATAGGTAGGAATCACCATGTTATACCTCCAATAGAAAAACATCTCAGTTGATGTATGAACTAACATAGCAATATTTATCGATGAAACCCCCAGTTTTGTTTGACAATTTTTTAAAGGCGATTAATGGTTAAATAAATTGTTAGACAATATATTTTAATGCTTAAAATTCAAATTCTTATATTATTTAAAACAGCTTTTTGTTGAACAAAAAAATGGGGAATATAATTTATCTTAAATAAATAAAACGTTTCAACATCTGCCATTGTTTTAAATTCAACTGATCACGGGCAATACAGATGGATCGTGATTGTTGCCCATCTTCATCAACAAAATGTAAAAACATAAAATAACCCAACTGCTGTACAGCGCTTAACTGCATGGGCAGACAAGTCTTGGATTGCAGTTGCAGGGTCCAGATATCATCGCTCAGATATGCCAGTTGAGCGATCTGATTTTTATCGCGACATACATATACCAGCGCCAGCAATATGGCTATCGCAGCGTAAAGTAGTATTGACTGTAACATCATTGCAGCCAATACGACAAAACACAGCAATACCACGCTGTGCAGAAAAAATTTTAGCAGGCTTGGTCTTAAGTGAAAATATAAAAGTTGATAGCTCATTGCTCATGCAATTGTTTTTTCAGTTTAATAATGAGTGCTTTTAATTCTGGCTTCGGCGGTTCATCAACCATCATAAACCAATCCAGTAAATCCGGATCTTCCTGCTCAATAAGCTCGGCAAATAAGGCTTTCTCTTCACTTGATGCAGTAAGATAATGATTTCTGACATAAGGATCAAAATAAATATCGAGCTCTTTTAAACCACGTCGAGAACGATAAATGACCTTGCGCTCTTCCAGAGTAGGTTCGTACGACATCCTATTATTCCTTGACCATACATAGCAATTTGAATTGTAACGCAAGCATGCTTCTCTTCTCTAGTTAAATCTTAAAAATAGTTAAGGCATAAAATAGGGTCTGTTGACATTTGATAAATAGATTGCGTTGTAGGCTAAAATTTCTTCAGACTAGGCACAAAGCGAAGGCAATGGCTATTCCCTTGTCGAGCTTTGTAACGACGTATGGGGGAATTTTAGCCACAACCCTTTGGGACAGGGTTGTTTTTTGACACTACTACGTTATGAATAGTTTATTTAGAATAACTAAATTTCACTATTCATGCCTTGTATTGCCTAAAAAACAACTACTGTCGCAATCATAGACGAAATGTCAACAGACCCTAATCTCATTTTGGCAAAAGTTACCAATAAAAAAAATAAATTGAGCAATCCGCATATTGCAGCAGACAACAAAGTATTTTTTACTGCAATTCAATATGCGCTTATATCGATACAGGAAAAAACAATGTCTGATGGAATGATTCGCCCACTTGCCAATATGTTGCCTCGTCATCTATTCGATCCGGAACATGATGCCTTCCGTGAAACTGTACGTCGCTTCTATCAAAAAGAAGTGGTGCCGCACATCGAAAAATATGAACAACAGCAACATGTTGATCGTAATCTATGGAACAAGGCAGGTGAATTAGGCTTATTATGTACCACCATGCCTGAACAATATGGTGGTTCTGGTGTAGATCGTCTTTACAGTATGATTCTGATTGAAGAACAAGCCTATGCCATGGATTCAAGTACTGGATTTTCCTTACATTCCGATATTGTCGCCAATTATATTTATAATTTTGGCAACGAAAGCCAAAAGCAAAATTGGTTACCCAAAATGGCCACAGGCGAGGTAATTACTGCCATCGCCATGACCGAACCCGGCACTGGATCAGACTTACAAGCAGTACGAAGCAGTGCTGTACTCGATGGCGATGATTATGTGATTAATGGTTCAAAAATCTTTATTACCAACGGCTATCTCTGTGACATGGCGATCGTGGTCTGTAAAACCGGCAACCATGAGAAAGGCGCTGCCAATTTATCCTTATTCATTATCGAAGCGGACCGTGCAGGCTTTAGTAAGGGGCAACCATTAAAAAAAGTTGGCATGAAAGGACAGGATACCTGTGAACTGTTTTTCGATAATGTACGTGTTCCCAAAGAAAATTTACTCGGCAGCGAAGGTATGGGTTTTATTATGCTCATGAAAGAGCTGGCTTGGGAGCGCATGATTGTTGCCATTATCTGTCAAGCCGGTGCAGAAGCAGCTTTTGCCCATACGGTACAATATACCAAAGACCGCAAGGCATTCGGCAAAGCGATTGCCACCTTTCAAAACACCCGTTTTAAATTGGCCGAGCTGCGTACCGAAATTGACTTTTGTCGGGCTTATCTGGATCGCTGTATGCAGCTCCAATTGGAAGGCACACTTACAGTGGAAGCCGCCGCAGCAGCAAAGTATAAGATTTCCGAGATGTATTCCAAAGTTGTTGATGAATGTGTGCAGTTACATGGTGGATATGGCTATATGCTGGAATACCCAATTGCCCGGGCCTATATCGACAATCGGGCCAATCGTATTTATGCAGGGACCAATGAAATCATGAAAGAATTGATTTCTCGCAGTCTATAATCCTAATGTGGCGGTGGTCATCATCGCCACGCTAAACCACTGTTATCCATTGATAACCAGCCATTAACATAAATGATGTAACTGCTATACACCACTAATGTCGATTATTTTTTATACTTATAATTAAATCATTGCAAAATGAATGATTTGCTTAAAGCCATTTTAATTTTTAGCCATAAGCGAGAACAACATAATGACGACAATATTTGAAGCCTTACGAGAGAGCCACGAGCGCCAACGTGACCTGTGTGACAAACTGGTTGAAACCCATGGTGATACCACAGAACGACACAAGGTTTTTACCGCACTTAAACATGAACTCTATGCTCATTCCGTTGCAGAAGATCGTTATTTGTATATTCCTTTGATGTTCAATGATACCGGGCTGGATATCTCACGTCATGCGCTGGCCGAACATCACGAAATGGATGAGTTGGTGGAAAAACTGGAGCAAACTGAATTTAGCAATACCGGCTGGTTAGCCATTGCCAAACAATTGGCCGGTGTGGTTCATCATCATTTAAAGGAAGAAGAACACGGTTTTTTTCAGCAGGCAGGGAAAATTCTTGATGATAGTGAAAAGGAAAAACTGGCAAAAAAATACTTACAGGAATATGAGAAATATCTTGCCGAAGCTTGATTAATTTTCACGCAAACGCTACATGACTGTTCTCGAACATGTCATGTAGTTGATCCGCTTTCCCCTTGTTTTGGTGTTTGATAATAATTTCTGATACTTATACCAATCGAAGCCAGCATAATACAAAATAAAGCAAACCATTGTAATGCAGATAAATGCTCATTTAATAATAACAATCCGGCCAGCGCAGCCACTGCCGGAGACAGGCTGGTAAATGTGCCATAACTCAGCCGATTTAGATATTTTAATGCGTATAAATCCAGTGCATACGGAATTGAAGTCGCCAAAATTGCCAGCACAGCAGCATATCCCCAATACTGTATATTTAAAACTCCCTGCGCATTATTCCACAAACCTACAGGTAACCAGATCAGTGCAGCAAGGCCAATGGCTAACGTCAAACTATGCATGCCTAAATTTTGCCGAATCACTTTTTGTCCAAAATAAATATACAATGCCCAGCAAAAACCAGCACCCAGCGCCAATACCACGCCGAGCCATGAAATATTATCATGACCCGACCATGGCATCAGCAGAACCACACCAATCATGGCAAAGATGACCCAAATCACATCGCTTTTCTTTTGCACGGCAAACAACGCCAAACCTAACGGTCCGACAAATTCCAGACCGACTGCAATCCCTTGTGGCAATAACACCAGAGCATGATAGAACATCATGTTCATACAGCCCAGAGCAAAGCTATAACACAACAAGTTACGCCATTGCATATATTTTAATTTGACAAAAATACGCCATGAACGCAGCATCAACCCGACAAAAATACTGGCAAAGCATAAACGTAATACCGTTACCGAAGTGGGATCAAGCACCGTAAATAAATATTTTGCAAAGGAAGCACTGAGCTGGTATGCCAGCATGGAAACCAGCATACACAACATGGCAACAAATTGATGGGAGGTATTCACAGAATTTTAATCGTCACAATATTTAACGCCACAATATTTTGATGCAGTATATCGAAATTGCCTGTTATTTTCAGTGTCAATAACTCAAATTAAAAAACCACCTGATCCAGAGATCAGATGGTTTTAAGTACAAATATTTTTAGCTGAAACAGCATATAAAAGTATTTAGAACAATACACGCACGCGAATTGTACCTTCAACATTGTGTAAGGTATCCAACGCTTCTTGTGAAGCAGATGCATCAACATCCATCACCAGATAACCAACATCACCACGAGTCATCAATTGCTGACCGGAAATGTTGATGCCATGCTCGGCGAATAGACTATTGATTTTAGACAGTACGCCCGGAATATTTTTGTGGATGTGTAATAAACGGTGTTTGCCTTCGGTCAATGGTAAGGCAATTTCCGGGAAGTTGACTGCCGATAAGGTCATGCCTTTATCAGAATAAGCAACAAATTTCTCAGAAACTTCAAGACCAATATTGGCTTGCGCTTCCATGGTCGAACCACCAACATGCGGGGTTAAAATCACATTTGCCAAACCACGCAATGGTGATTGGAACTCTTCACCGTTGGCTTTTGGTTCTTTCGGGAATACATCGACTGCCGCGCCGGCCAAATGACCAGATTTAATCGCATCAGCCAAATCCTCAATCACCACACAAGTACCACGCGCAGCATTGATGAAGATTGCACCCTCTTTCATTTGCGCAAATTGATCTTTGGTAAAGAAATTACGTGTAGATGGTACATCAGGCACATGCAGGGTTACTACATCGGCATTGGCAAGCAATTCGCCCAATGAACCCACTTGACGTGCATTACCAAGCGGTAATTTGGTCACCACATCATAATAAATCACTTTCATACCCAGACTTTCTGCCAATACAGAAAGCTGTGAACCGATTGAACCGTAACCAACGATCCCCAAAGTTTTACCGCGGGTTTCAAATGAACCGACCGCAGATTTTTCCCAACCACCCGCATGCGTGGTTGTAGATTTTTCCGGAACACGACGCAATAACAGAATCGCTTCTGCAAGTACCAGTTCGGCCACCGAACGGGTATTGGAATACGGTGCATTAAATACCGGAATACCGCGAATCATCGCAGCATTTAAATTCACCTGATTGGTCCCGATACAGAAACAACCCACAGCGATCAATTTATTTGCCGCCTCAAAGACTTCTTCGGTCAGTTGAGTACGTGAACGAATACCGATAAAATGTGCATCTTTAGCAGCTTCTTTTAAAGCTTCGCCTTCAAGTGCAGTTTTACGATAGTCAATATTGGTATAACCCGCAGCGTTTAAAGTATCAATAGCGTTTTGATGAACGCCTTCTAATAACAAGAAACGGATTTTATCTTTTGGAAGTGAAAGATGTTGGCTCATTACGGCTCCGCTACAAAGGCCAAATTATTTAGTCGCAGTATGATAACATATTGCTCATAACTTGTTTAATTGTTATTAGGTTCATACGTCATGAATGCCCCAGTCCATATCTCTGAAGATTTTTTAACCTCGATTCGTAGCATTGTTGGTGAACAACGTGTCAAAACCGACCATGATAGCTTGATGACATGGGGCAAAGACCATACCAAGCATTTCGACCCAAACCCTTCTGTTGTGGTGTTTCCAGCCACTACTGAGGAAGTTGCCGAATTAGTCAAACTTGCCAATCAATACCATATTGCCATTACCCCATCGGGTGGGCGTACCGGTTTATCAGCGGGTGCTGTTGCAGCCAATGGCGAGATGGTAATTAGTTTGGATCGCATGAATAAAGTACTAAATTTTTATCCAGCCGATCGCATGGTCCATATTCAGGCAGGCATGATCACCGAACAATTGCAAAATTATGCCGAAGAACAAGGCTTTTATTATCCGGTTGATTTTGCCTCAAGTGGCTCTAGCCAGTTAGGTGGCAATATCGGTACCAATGCCGGTGGAATTAAAGTAATTAAATATGGCATGACCCGTAACTGGATTCTGGGTTTAACCGTTGTCACTGGTAAAGGTGATATTTTGCATCTCAATAAAGGCATGATTAAAAATGCCACTGGCTATGCCTTGCAACATCTCTTCATCGGCGGTGAAGGTACACTGGGTATTGTCACCGAAGCAGAAATAAAACTGGAACGACAACCACATGATTTACAGGTGCTGGTGCTCGGTGTTCCCGATTTTGATGCCATCATGCCGATTCTACATGCTTTTCAAAGCAAAATTGATTTGACTGCATTTGAGTTCTTTGGTGAACTTGCCATGCAAAAAGTGCTGGATAACGGCCATGTACAACGTCCATTTGAAACCGCATGCCCCTTCTATGTATTGCTTGAATTTGAAGCGCCATATGAGCCGATCATGGATAAAGCCATGGAAATTTTTGAACATTGCATGGAACAGGGCTGGGTACTTGATGGCGTGATGAGCCAGAATCTGGAACAGTTACATAACTTGTGGCGTTTGCGTGAAGATATTTCCGAGTCGATTGCACCCTTTATCCCGTATAAAAATGATATTTCTGTGTTAATTACTCACGTTCCTGCTTTTATCAAGGAAATTGATGACATCGTCACAGCCAATTATCCGGATTTTGAAATTTGCTGGTTCGGGCATATTGGTGATGGCAACCTGCATTTAAATATTTTAAAACCTGCCGATTTAAACAAGGATGAATTCTTTGCCAAATGTCAGGTCGTCAATAAATATGTATTTGAAACCGTGAAAAAATACAATGGTTCGATTTCTGCCGAACATGGTGTGGGGATGACCAAAAAACCTTATCTGGGTTATAGCCGCAGTGCCGAAGAAATCGAGTATATGAAAGCCCTGAAAAAAGTCTTTGATCCCAATGACGTAATGAATCCTGGGAAATTATTTGATCTTTAACGGTTGATTTATTTAAAATAAATCTCTAAAACGCATCGATAGATGCGTTTTTTATTTTTAGGAATATAAAGTGAGTTTAGAAGGCTACATTTCTTTTAGTTCAAATCAGTTATATGCTGATTATGTAGATTACTATTGGAATGAAGATACGATTAAATATATCAGTATGATGTTAAGAGTAAAAATTGATGAATTTTATCACTCTTTTAAAGTTTCATTCATTGATCACTCACCTTTAATATTAAATGAACAGTTGCATTGTTACGCAAGCTTTATGATTAATGAAGATCAACTTTTAATTTCTAAAAAAATTGAAGTCTATAGTTTGAAAAATCAGTGTATTGGTTATATTTATTTTGTACACCAAAATTAAATTACTTTATTTAATTGGCTAAAGATTCAGCACAATGGTATTAAAATGAACATCGATCAAGAAATCCAAAATCTATTCCAATGCCGTGATGATACCCCACTATTTTATATTGAAAGTGGCAGTCGTCTATGGGGCATGGCAAGTCCTGACAGTGATTATGATGTGCGTGGTTTTCACTTACCCTCGAAAGCACAATATTATGACTATCGTAAACATCGTGATCTGATTGAAATTATGGATGGTGACTTTGATTTTGTCTCTTATGATCTGGATAAAATGTTTGGATTATTGGCAAAAAGTAACCCCACTGTATTGGAATGGGTTCGGGCACACATCGTTTATTTAAATGATTTTCCTGAATGGGAAAAAAGTTTAAGAAAGGTTTGCTGGAAAAAATTGATTATTGTGCTTTATATCATCACTATATTTCCCTTGCCAAAGGTGGCATAAAAGTCATGCAGACTGCGGAGAATTTCACCTATAAAAAAGTATTTTATTCGATTCGTGGCTTAATGTCGGCAGAACTGGCAACGCAGCACATCATGCCAGAATTATTGATTACCCATTTATTTGAACAAGTTGATCAAGAGGATCCTTTACGCCATTGGGCAGAAGATTATCTGGAGATTAAAAAGCAACAACAAGAAAAAGCGCAATTGCCTAAAAATGAACAACAATTGATTCTAAACCTATTGAATGAAAAAATTGAAATTCTGTCACACTCAATACCGCAAAAAATGCATCAG
Source organism: Acinetobacter puyangensis (assembly GCF_900096995.1). Classification (GTDB taxonomy): domain Bacteria; phylum Pseudomonadota; class Gammaproteobacteria; order Pseudomonadales; family Moraxellaceae; genus Acinetobacter; species Acinetobacter puyangensis. Next base: position 340,892 of record NZ_OANT01000003.1, on the reverse strand, counting down.
CCTGAACAGTTACAGCAGTATTTAACGGAATATAGTATTCATCTTAAAGAATATTTTTATAAATAAATTCTTTCAGGATTATTTAATCTCCAACGCCAGTAAGGTACGACGTAGATTTAATAATTCAGGTAAAGTTTCCAATAATAAACTGATTTGTTTTAGTACCAAAAGCATATGTTCAGATAAATTGTCCTGTGTACTTAAATCCTTAATTTGCTGTAATTTCTCACCGATCTCATGTTCTGGCAAAGGCTGTTGATCCAGCAATACTGCGATTAAGGTATTTTTACACCAAATCATCAAATCCAGAATCTGTTGATCCTCGATCCGCTCACGGTCACTACCCAATGCCGATACATAGCTTAACTGGCTATGACTATACACCAGATAGCGAAATGCAGAATGAATCAATTGCTGATCGGGATTAGGTTCGGTACTTAAACTGGAAATCATCGAAGACAGTTCGGTTTGCGCATCATGTGCATAACGTCTGGCTTTACGATAATCAATACTGTTGGTTTTGCCATGCTGATATTGCTCCACCACTGCATCAAAATAATCCAGAGTGGCTTTGCTACTTTTTTTAATGGTGTTGGAAATATTTCGAAAATTCCAATCCGGCCAGATAAAATTCACCGCAAACCAGGCAATTAAACAGCCGAGAATGGTATCAATAATACGAGGCAAAATCACCGCATAGCCTGCCCCTTTAAGGTTAAAGATCAAGAGTACCATGAGGGTCGCCATCAAAGTGGCAATCGCATATTTTTTTGCACTGAGGTAGAAAAAACATACCCCAAAAATAATGGTAAGGAATAATTGCCCTTCTACACTCGGCACAAAATACAGAATTGGAATACCTAGAATCACCCCCAATAACGTACCCAGCGTACGCATTTTCAGTCGACTTTTGGTGGCAAAGTATCGCATCTGACAAACAAATAAACTGGTCAATAAAATCCAGTAGCCATTTTTGGCAAACGGTAATAAGGAAATCAATGACCCTACCGCAAAGACAAAGGCAATACGCACCGCATGTCGGAATAATGCAGATTCCGGACTTAAGTGTTGTTTTAATTTAAGCCATAAATCGTGGTGATCGTGAATATCATCATCGAGCAAATTTAAGTTATCAATATGTTGCTGATAACGCTGCTGCTGACTATGCGATAAATCCTGCAAATTGTATAAATCGGCATGCACACTTTTTAAATTGTTTAAAATCAGCTGTAAATTTTTAACTTCGATATTATGTGGATTCTGCCGAATCCAGTCAGCCATTGAACTTTCCAGATTATGTAAGGCATTGGTTTGATCGATACTGGGCTGATAACGTTGATCATGCAAAATACTTTGCGCCAGTTCCTGACATGCCAATCCCAGTAATCGCACATTTTTTTGAATACGGAAAATTAAATCAGTACGACTAAAATTGTGCTGAATCTGCTCATAATGCAGATAATTGGCACTCGCCTGTTCGTGGATATCCTGCGCCAGAAAATATAAATTCAGCCAGTAAATGGTATGTTTATTGGCACGAGAGGCTTTTAAGCGTGTCAATAAAGAGGCCTTGGTCCGATTAAAACTTTGTACCACATCAGCATTTTTAATGGATAAATCAAACAATAAAGCCTCGACATTGTCCTTATTGTCAGGATCAAATAGCTTGGCTTTGGCAAATAATAATTCGGCAATATGTGCAAAACTTTGTGAAAGATTATCCTGTACCGCCTGTGTCGGCTTGATCAAATAGAAAATAACCGAAGTAAACCCATACCAGATCACGCCGGCAACAAAACATAACGGCTGAAAATACCAGACATGATATTCGCCCAAACCAAACATGGTATAAATCGATAAAAGAATGGTGCCAAAAGAAATGGTTGCGTAACGTTGCCCTAAAGCCCCCATTAGAATCAGGGCTGCACTAGACAAAGAGAGATAAACAATAAATAGAAATTTATAAGGATAAAGAAAATGTAAAATGGTGCTGACAGTAAAAAATAAAACACAGACAACACCCAAATTGCGTAAGCGCAAACTCAAGCGATCATCAAAATCTGTTAATGCTGTAGCAATTGCACCGAGTGTGACCGGAACAATCCATTCCACATAGCCGGAAAAATACAGCCCAAGCGTGGTCCCTGTCAGAACAATCAAAATCTGTAGACAGTAAATCAAGGTGGAATTTGATTTAAATTGCTGAAATAACTGAATTAAACTATTCACGATAGAATACGATGCAAAGTCAATTGCTGTGATGATCTCAGCCTGAACTGTTTTATTCAGTCTGTCAATTTATGCTTTGTCATGACCAAAGATGATGTCGTTCCGATTGTGTATAACATAGGAGTTATCCACAATCTGTCCGGTTTAGGCCATTTCTTCATCCAGAAAGCTGTCGGTATTAATTTGATTTTGAGGAAAGGCCAAGGCCTGATTGATATATAAATTAATCAGTTTCTTACGTGAACCAATCGAACGTTGATAGAAACTGGAATTGAGTAACAGGCTTGCACCAAAGGTCAATGACCAAACGTAAGATGAATAATCACGAATCGAGATATCATAATTCATCACTTTAAGATATTGCTCAATCATGTCACGAATACACAGAATCCGTTCCTGACGGACACGGTACAGCTCATCAAAAGCCAGACTCGATTGCGATACCGTCATGGTCAGATGTTCTTCAATCTGATGTAAAATAATGGTTTTTTTCGGATCAAGTAAATGATAAAGCATATACCGCGGAATATATTCCTTGATATCATGATTATAGTTTTTTGATATTTCTAATACTTTATTTTCATTTTCAATAATCAGATGCATCAATAATTCATTTTTACTGGAAAAATGTTTATAGAGTGTGCCTTTGGCAAGGTCCAGCTCTTTGGCAATTTCATCCAGTGTAAAATTTTGGTTTTCCAAGAGTAAATTTTCTGCAACCCTGACAATTTGTTGCTCTCTTTCCTTATAAATTTCTTGCCGTTGTAGTTTCATAAATCATCCGAACACCCAAAGACTTAATGCTGAAATATAGCATTTTTTAAAGTTAGATGTTTAGAGAAAATCGGAGAATGTTTGCCATGCCAAACGTCCAATCAAAACGACCAATAAGGCTAAAAACAGCTTACGAATAAAATGTGTCCCATATTTAAATGCCATTCTGACCCCAATCACCGAACCTACCATATTGGCAACCGCCATAATTAAGCCCAGTTGCAGTAAAATATGCCCGCTAGGAATGAAGAACGACAATGCTGCCAAATTAGTCGTAAGATTTGCCATTTTAGACAAAGCAGAAGCATGTAAAAAATCAAAACTCAAATAACGAATAAAGAAGAAGATAAAAAAACTGCCTGTACCAGGTCCAAACACTCCATCATAAAATCCAATACTGGCAGCACCCAACATGGCGAGAATACAGCTTTTTTTAGACCACGCAAATTGTTGATGCAAAATCCCAAATTGCTTTTGTTTAAAAGTATAGATGGCAATTGCAATCAACATGATCAAAACAAAGGGGCGTAATACCTGTTGTGGCAATAGACTGACACAATTTGCGCCAAGTAGAGAAAATGCACCGGCAAATACCGCAACGACACCTACCAGTTTAAAATTAAACGGTACCCGACGCGCATAATTAAATGCAGATGTTGCGGTACCAAAAATTGCCGCCAGTTTATTGGTCCCAAAAATGGTTGCCGCAGATGTATTGGGATAGAAGTTCATCAAAGCAGGAATTTGAATCAAACCACCACCACCGACCGCAGCATCGATCAGCCCTGCGGCAAAAGCAAAAAATACCAAAGATATAACTGTTACAAAATCCACAACCACCTCAATTCTGAACTCATACGCCTGATCTTAGGCCAGATTTAAAACCCGTTGTGGAATTAAACGTCCATACTGATTGACTTTTGCCAGCCCGAGACACAGTCCAGAAAAAAATACCAGTACAGCTTCGGTTTCTGGAAAATCAACATTACTTTCCTGACCATTACGGAAATATTTAACCCGTTCTTCGGCAAGTTCCAACCGCGGTAAATCTTGTACCGGAGCAAAGGCTGGCAACAATAATGCATCACGCTCAGAGTCTTGCAGACTTTCCAGATAGTCAATCGTCATTTGCGGATTTAACTCAAAATGCCCTGTTTGTACCCGATGTAGATAGGTTAAATGCCCAAACGTTGCAAGTGCTTTGGCAATATCCTCACCCAGTACCCGAATATAGGTCCCTTTTGAGCAGGTCACATCCAGCGTTAAACTATTTTCATTAAAACCTAATAATTCAATTTGATAAATCGTGATTGGACGTGCCGGACGGTCAATTTCAATGCCCTGACGTGCCAGTTCATACAAGGGTCGACCATCTTTTTTCAGTGCCGAATACATCGGTGGCACCTGTAAAATATCACCGGTAAACTGGCTCAATACCTGCTGAATCATGTCTTCATTCAGTGATGGAATATCTGCTTGCTCAAATACTTCGCCTTCTACATCACCAGTGGTGGTGCTATGCCCAAGGGTAATTGTGGTCTGGTAGCGTTTACTGGCATCAAGAAGGTAGTGCGAAAACTTGGTCGCTTCACCCAAACAAATCGGTAACAATCCCGTTGCCAGCGGATCCAGTGCACCAGTATGGCCAGCTTTATGCGCACGATACAACCAGCGAACTTTTTGCAAAGCAGCGTTGGAACTAATCCCCAAAGGTTTATTTAACAGAAAAACGCCATGGACATGGCGGCGAACATTTTTTGACATGGTAAATTGACTTCCATCTTTGAATGGCTATGGTAACAAATCTGCGCTGTTGTTTTGCGAATTTTACTTTCGCCAGCTTACTTTTTATGGCAAATTATTAAAAAATTGACTCAAACAAGGATCGTTTGTATGTCGGGTAAAAAGCGCAGCCCTGTATTTCTATATACCGTGATGTTAATACTTGTGCTCGTGAGTGTGCTTATCTTCTGGCTTCGCCCTAGTAATAGCCAGCAAACGCTATTCAGTCCTACATCTCAATCCGATCAGCAAGCGCATGATGCTAATCAGCCGAGCCAGATTGTCCAACACCAGACTGCCCCCGTATTAAGCCCGAGCCAGCAAGATACCGAAATTAACTGTCAATTACAGCTTGATGCCAGTCATCGACTGATTGTTAATGCACAAACTCGGGATTGTTTTGAATATTTTATTTCACAATATGGCGAAGCCAATCTGGATGAAATCAAGACACGTTTTATCGCTTATGCACAGCACAGTTATCAGCAACCTGCATTAGCACAAATTATCGATTTATGGACACGCTATATTGAATATCGCAAACAACTCGGTGAATTAAAACCACCCGCTGGCGATCCGCAAAGTGCACAATATTTAAAAGAAATTTTTGCAGCCACAGAAAATTTACGCAAAAAATTCTTTTCTACTGCCGAAATCGCTGGTCTTTTCAATACTCAAAATGTTTATGATCAATACACACTAGATCGAATGGCAATTTTAGAACAAACCACATTATCTGAAGCAGAAAAAGCCAAACAATTAAATGCACTATTTCAGGATCTACCGCAAGACTGGCAGGAAAACATTCAACAGCTTTCGGTATTGGAAGATTTAAGACAACTTACCGCAGCACTGAAAGCCCGAGGCGGTACGGCCAACGAACTTCATCAGATGCGTTTAAATCTGGTGGGTGCTGATGCAACCAATCGACTGGAACATCTGGATGTCGAGCGTCAAGACTGGAAAGGCCGAATCAACCAATATCTCACAGACAGGGATTCTATTCTCAACAGTGGCTTAAGTGAGTCGGGCAAGCAACAAGCGATTGCACAGCTTCAAACACAACAATTCGCAACCCAACAGGAACAACTGCGTTTACAGACATTCGAATCGATCCACGATAAAGGGGGAACATTACCATTTGCTGAATAGTTGCGACTATTCCTGTTAAAAAATAGGTCAACACAAGGATTTGTATTGATAATATAGGTAAAATAATAGAGGTTGGATATGAAATATCAATTTTTAACTGCTTTGAGTGGGCTGACACTGGCTGCCGCATGCATGGCAAGCCAAGCACAGGCCAGTAATACAGAACAATATAAGAGTAGTTTTGTCATCTCAAGCTATGCCAAAACTAAATATCCACTGGTCTTTGCCCATGGCATGGCGGGTTTTAACCGGGTAGGTACAGATCTACTGGGATTAGATTACTGGTATCAAATTGTGCCAGATTTGGCCCGCAATGGTGCCAATGTATGGACCACACGGGTATCCCCCTTGAATTCCAGTGAAATCCGTGGCGAACAATTATTACAACAGGTCGATGAAATCCTTGCCATCACCGGACAAGCAAAAGTCAACCTGATTGGTCATAGTCATGGCGGACCAACTATCCGTTATGTGGCCGGTGTTGCACCGGAAAAAGTCGCTTCATTAACCGCAGTGGCAGGCCCACATAAAGGCTCTGGTACTGCCGATCTGGTTGTATCCGCAGAAGGAACACTTCTTGAAGGTCCATTGGTGGGTGTTCTCAATCTATTCTCACAGATCATTTTGTTTACACAAACACTGGATCCAAACACCTTTCCAAGTGATGCATTAAGTGCGGGCAAAAGTTTAACCACAGCAGGTTCTAATACCTTTAATAGCAAATTCCCCATAGGTATTCCAAGTACTGCCTGTGGAGATGGTGCAGCACAGGAAAAAGGAATCTATCTCTATTCTTTTACCGGCATAAAACCTTTTACCAATATACTTGATCCAATCGACTATGCCTTACAAATCACCAGCCTGACCACATCTAAGGATGCCAATGATGGACTGGTTTCACGCTGTAGTGCCAAGTTTGGTAAAACCATTCGTGATGACTATGCATGGAATCATCTGGATGAAGTCAATCAAGTCTTGGGAATTCGAGGCTTATTTGCACCAGATCCTTTATCCATCTATCGGCAACATGCCAATCGCCTTAAGTTACAGGGTTTATAAATTAGCATTTATAGCTTTTAAGCCATAAAAAAATGCGCCTCAATTGGCGCATTTTTTACTCTAAAAAAACAGCAATAAAGCTTATTTTTTACGAGCAGGCAATTTTTCACGAATACGTGCAGCTTTACCAGACAATTCACGCAGGTAATACAGTTTAGCACGGCGCACATCACCACGACGTTTCACTTCGATTTTAGCAACGATTGGAGAATGTGTTTGGAATACACGCTCAACACCAACACCGCTAGAAATTTTACGTACGGTAAAAGCCGAGTTTAAACCACGGTTTTTCTTAGCGATGACAACACCTTCAAATGCCTGAAGACGTTCACGCTCACCCTCTTTTACCTTAACTTGTACGATTACTGTATCACCTGGTGCAAACGCAGGGATATCAGTTTTTAATTGAGAGTTTTCAATTACTTGAATTAAAGGATGTTTGCCACTCATTGTGGGAATCTCCACTATGCGAAATTTTTGGTTTCGCTGGGGACAGAGGCTAAAGACGCATATCAACCCGTTTATATTTCACTTTAAACCTTAATGATTTAAAGCACTCACTCATGATTCTTACGAATCCAAATCTTTTACCCATTTTTTTTGCTGCGGACTCAACTCAACTTTTTCGACCAGTTCCGGACGACGTTGTAAAGTGCGTTGATAACGCTGCAAAAACCGCCATTTTTCAATATTGGCATGATGTCCGGATTTTAAAACTTCCGGTACTTCAAGCCCTTCAAAATGATCTGGCTTGGTATATTGTGGACAATCCAGTAAACCATCCACAAAAGAATCCTGTTCCGCCGATTTATCATCCGACATCACATTTGGTAAACGCCGAATAATACTGTCAAGTAAGACCATCGCAGGTAGTTCACCACCGGATAATACGTAATCGCCAATTGACCATTCCTGATCAACATACAACTGGATTAAACGCTCATCTACCCCTTCATAACGCCCACACAATACAATCAAACCATCATATTCGACAAAATCTTGTACTGCCTGTTCATTTAAGGTTTTGCCTTGCGGTGACATATACACCACAGGCGCATGAACACATCCTGCTTGTTGTGCAAGCTGTTTGGCATGATCGATTGCTTGTGCCAGAGGCTCCGCCATCATCACCATACCCGGACCACCACCAAATGGACGTTCATCCACTCGCTTATAGTTGCCCTTGGCAAAATCCCGTGGGTTAATACAGGTCAACTGAATCACATCACGTTTTGCTGCACGCCCGCTGATCCCATACGCAGTAATCGCATCAAACATTTCAGGAAATAATGTAATCACTGCAAAAAACATCGCAGGCTCCCTTCCTGTTTTATTTATCCATGGATAAATAATGAATGTTTAATAATCTACGCCCCAATTGACGTAAATACGACCTGCTTCAATATCTACACGCTGTACCACATCTTTATGCCATGGAATCATGCGTTCCTCGGCATCAACACTGTCAGCGGTAGCGTGAACCACCATGACATCATTGGCACCAGTTTCAAACAGCTCATGGATTTTACCTAGAATGACTTCATGTTCTGATTCATCTAGTCCCATCACCATCAGACCTTTTAAATCTGACCAGTAATATTCATCCATGCCTGCCTGTGGCAATTGTGATTTTTCAATCCAGATTTCGGCACCGACCAGTTGCTCTGCCGCAGTGCGATCACTCACACCTTTAAGCGCAACAACCAAACCTTTACTCTGTGGTTTCCAGCGTTTTACATCGGCTGTTTGCCAACCTGCCTTAGTCTTGATATACCAAGGCAAATAATCAAACATATTGCTGATTGGGTCTGTATTGGAAAAGACCCAAAGCCAGCCATTCAAACCATACGGAGAACGTAACTGCCCAATCTGAATAAGATCTTCAGGTACATTCTGCATGGAGGTCTGACTCATCGATTAAACAGCTGCTTTTTGAACTTGTTTTGCCAATGCAGCAACACGATCAGATGCTTGAGCACCTTGAGCAACCCAATGCTCAAAACGTGCAGTATCCAGACGAACTTTTTCTGCCTGACCTTGTGCAGTCGGGTTAAAGAAACCAATACGCTCGATAAAACGGCCATCACGTGCATTACGGCTGTCTGTTACAACGATTTGATAAAACGGACGTTTTTTTGCGCCACCACGAGTTAAACGAATAACTACCATGAGAAAAACCTTATAATTTTTACGGATTATCCCTGCACCGACCATCGGTAACATTTCAAACCCCTTTCATAGAGGGCGGTATTTTACGTTAAATTTTAGACAAAAGAAAGCAAAAATATTTATACTCAAACTAATACCAAACATTAAAATTAAGTTATCAGGGTTTATACAATAAACCCCTACAAAATCAATTGTATGGAATTGTACGGGCGTATTGCATACGCCCAATCATTTATGAATAATGGTATAATAATTCAATGATTGGGATACGATCATGGCGAATCTTGCATCACCACTAAAACTATCAGAACAAGACTACCTTGCTGGCGAATTGCATAGCGAAATCAAACATGAATATATTGATGGTGAAGTTTTTGCCATGGTGGGCTCAACTGCCAATCATAATACATTAGCAGGTAATGTATTCCTTGCACTGGGAAACCATCTAAAAGGCAAACCCTGCCGTCCCTTTACCTCTGATATGAAAGTCAAAATTGGAACAAAATATTTTTATCCTGATGTTCTAGTTGATTGTTCAAATATATCAGGACAGGATATTTTTACCCAGACGCCGATATTGATTGTTGAAGTGTTGTTTAAAAGCACGCAGCAATATGACAAAACGCTAAAACTCAAAAATTATTTAAAAATTGATACCTTGCTGGAATACATACTAATCGAACAAGACAAAGCCGAAATACAGGTTTTACGCAGAACGCAAGGCTGGCAACCGAATTATTATTTTCTAGGTGATGATGTGACGTTTGAATCGGTCGGCTTAACCGTCCCTGTTGAAGAACTTTATGACCAGATACAAAATGATGATATGAGCGAGTGGCTTGAGCAAAAAGCACAAACCGATGAGGATTAACGACCATCCCAATTTGTTGATGCCGATGGTGAACAAGCTGTTCCAGCGCTATCACTGCCTTTAGTCCAGCATTTTTGCCCTTGGCTATCTAATACAATATGACCGTCCCCAGCTTGGGAATTCATTGGTGTAGCAGTTAAAGTATAGGTTTGATCGGTAGTCACTAAAGTAAGCGTATAGACAGTACCTGCTGACATCGGATAATCCTGAATTGTATGACTATTATCAAGCTTTGCATCGGTATATTTATGCTTGATCACATGATAACTTTGTAATTGCTGCGCAATCCGCATCATTTCGGTTTGTACATCGGCACGATGGGTACGGATTTTATATTGTGTATATGATGGATAAGCAATCGCTGCCAGAATCCCAATAATTGCAACCACAATCATCAGTTCGATCAAGCTAAAGCCTGAAATGTTTTTGCTCATTACCAATTCTCGCTATCTGTCGTACCACAACCCGTATAATCATCAACGGCATTTTGAGTTCTGGTCATACAACGCACGCCTGTACTGGTCAGCAATAAATCATAATTATTCGGTTGTTTCGGCAAATGATCACTCCCAACGTTGCGTTCAACTTTCATCACCCAATGAAGTCCAGAGACTGTACTGGCAGAGGTTCCTTGTGCTTTATCTTGTGCGAGATCCGCAGCAGAAAGTGGACGTTTTTCCTTTGCATCCAGCAAGGTAAGAATATACTTGGCATTGGCCGAGGTTGAACCTACTGGTAGTAATAACTCACCCTTAGCTGCATCATAATAACTATTGGCAATTGGCTTCGTGTCGTCCTCCATAGTGTTATCATGATACAAATAACTGGCATCAAAGCCTTTATAACTGAAATTTTTGGCCTTAAATCGCTCTAACTCTGTTGCTATACGCTGTGCTTCCTGTTTCGCCACCGCCAAATCCCGTCTTTCGATATAGCGTTGATAAGAAGGAATGCCAATTGCAGCAAAAACCGTAATAATCACCACGACGACCATCAGTTCAATTAAGGTAAAGCCTAATGCAGGATTAGAAAAGCATTGCCTTTTCCGAACAAAAAACGAAATGCTTTGCTTCGAGTGGCGCGGTACCGAAAAGCTAAAAACTATGCTTGAGGTTTTTTTCATGACGCCTTCCTTAGCGAATTTGATACCAGCGTAGATGTTGTAAACCCACTGTTGTTTTAAATACCTGACACTCGGGTCTATTTTTATTCAATTTGTTACCTTTAACATCAACTGCATCACAAGCAGTATCACTCCGAACAATATTTTTAAACTGGTCGTCTCCAGCCGATCCTAACGTCGCTCCAAGTATGCCAGCCCCAATTTTGGCTTTATATGGATATTCTAATAAACCAAATGCAGCCTTAGGCGTGTCAAATGGACATCGACCATAAGGTAAGCAAAATTGATATAAGTACGAATCACCTGTTACGCCTGCACCACAGGAACCAAGAATCCCGATACCGTCCCGATCATAAACATTGACATATAGCATATGATCTAATGCGTATAAGCCATTCATACCTTTATAACGCCCCGGCATCAGCGTTTGTAGTTCATTTAAACTAGAGGGCGCGCCACCTGCACCATCATAATAATATTTCCAGCCCAGCCGAGGTGCCTTATCGCCTACTAATTGTATTTCCTCAATATCAATCCCGGTGAGATTCTCCACAAAATTTCTTGCGGTTAATGTCACCAAACCAGATCCGACCGGTGCAGGTACAGCAAGTTTTGCATCAGGATTACGACGTACATAATCATTGGCATATAAATCATTGCGTGCTACATCATGATCATACAAGACATATAGCGCATCGCGATTTGTTGCATCTAGTCCTGCTGCCAAGGGTGAACTACGATTTCCTGAACTCAAAGCAACAACTGCAAATACGCCACTTCCCCCCTGATGAATTGAAATACTGGGCATATCGTAAAATCTCGGATTGGCAACAAAGGGAAGGTTGAGATTGGTTAAACCTTCTGTCACAAGATTAGACTGAAACAATAATTCAATTCGTTTCGCAAAGCCGCCTGTGGTGGTTACCGTATTATCTATATCGACACGAAATACCTGACCGCCCAAATCACCAAAATATAAATGATCCACCAAGCCATCATTATTTCGATCTATGGCATTAATCTGACTGACTACACTATATTTTAAATCATGATGTTTGGTTGCGATGGTGCCCGAGTTGGTTGTGGCTGATGTACTTGCCGTCACATTATCACTTGCCCACCAGAGTAAATCTCCTGTGTCGGCATCAAACATATACACGCCTGCACCTTTTTTGTTGACTTGAAGATATTTACTACATTCATAGCCCTGAAAATCAAAAAGATTATTTCTCACCAGTGCAGATAAATCTAACGTGGTTGGATCAGCTGGTGGTGTACTCGCATTGAGAAGTCCACCTAAAAGCCCACCTGCATGATTGACTACGCTTTTCAGCGTGTCCCACGTTGTTGTGGTTAAATTACACAATGCTGTTAAACCTTCTGCATCGTAACCACCACCCACAAACATCACCAGTTTCGCTTCACCACCCCAATTTACTCTTGCTATCGTGGGTTTAGACCAACTTTGCCCCATATAACTCAGTGGTGTACCCAGCGTTGCACCATCGGGATCAATATGGAATTTGAGGGAAGGACTGTTAATGTTGGATAAATCCAGCGCATAGTAACTGCGGCCACCCATACGTAAACCACCATAAACCCATTGCAAACCTTTAAGGTTCGATGAATGATCGTCTGTTGAATCTATCTTACGCCCAGAATCCCGTACTGTGAGCGTACCATCTGATTTTGCGACATATTGTGTATATGCTGTCCATGGCGCATCTATGCCATAAAATAATTTATTCTTGCCGCCTGTGCTGCTGTTTTCCGCCAAAAAAGCCTGTTTCTGTCGTTGCATCATTTCATGTGGTGCAAAAGCAAAGACTTCTTGACCATGATCTGCATCAAGCACATGCAATAAGCCCTGCGTACTACCAAATAACAGGTAATCATCCCGATTGCTGGTATCTAAATCGCCATAACTATCTACCGTCACTTTACCTTGTTGAGTTAATAAAATCGGTGAAGAATGTAATATGGCACCCACTTGTCGAAGTTCAGGTTTTTCTGTCAAATGAGCAAGGCTAGTTGCTGTTCCTGTTACAGAAACATTGTAACCAAGCAAATTTAACCAATAATTTTTATCCGGGTCATTTTTAAAAGCAGCGCCTTCTCCTTCACCAAATAAACTATTGATATTGACGGGTTGTAAACTGGCCGCTGCATTCGCGTTATATGTCGATCCTGAACTGTTAATTTGACGATTCGTCAAAATTTTACGGTTTGCAGTTTGTACAGCATCGGTAGTGGACATGCCCAGCGATAATTGCCCTTTCATGCCATTTACCCAGATGCCATTTGCAGCAGTATTTAATGCACCATTGGCCTGAATCAAGCGTAAGCTTTTGGAACGATTATATAACTCACCATGATGAACATGATATTTATTCAGATCGCCGGTCCAAAGTCGATAAGGCGCCTGTGGTTTGGGTTCAAATGCAGCATAGTAAGCATAAGGTTGTAGGCGTAATGGATTTAAAGCATCGGCTGGAATCGTCGGAGAACCTGTGACCATGGTCGGAATATTGACTTCAATTGTGCTTAAAAAAGCATTGATGCTATAAACAACATCTGCCGAACGACTGCCAGAATACCAGCCGCCACGTCCATTCATTCCCCATTTTGCGGTATTTTTAAAGTCTGTTCCAACGCTCGCATGGTCAATGGCAGCAATATTATTATTCACGTTTGTACTGGCCTGCTCTTCTGTCACGATAGTCCCATCGGCATTTTTCGCTCCAGCAATCAAGGGTGTGCCATCATAGGAAGAAATATGCTCAAAATCTTTGCCAAAACCAATAATTGCTGTTCTAAAACTCAAACCGACAGGATTCTGCGATGCCGTTAATAATCGGGTGGTTAGCTTATCGGAACAATCAAATTTATCGCTACTGTTACAACTAAAGCCACTGGCATAGGATGGGCCAAGAGCTGCTTTACTTATATTTTCCGTATCAGATGCTATGCTTGCTGCACCATCCGTTAAAAAATAAATTCCCTGCCCATGACATGCCTTAATTTCGTCACTTTTTCCAATTTGTTCTGTAATAGAACTTGGTCGCTGATAAGCTGCGCCATATTTAGATTCCAGCACAGAATTAAAAAAGCCACTACTTACCTCATGATTTAGGCCAATATAATAATCATTGCCATCCGCATATTTTGTGGGTCTAAAGGTTTCATTCAAATAAAAGTCTTTGGTGCTGGTCTGTTTTGCATTCGAACTATATGCACCACGCTGATACTTTAAATCAGCCAAGCTAAAATCCCACCATCCCAAAACCGAAGAACAAGACTTTAAACCATTTACTGAAATTGGATTCCACGATATACAACGTTGCCAGCGACCGGTCGCAGCATTCCACCTAAAATTTTCCTGTCCAGTCAAACCACTGGTCAATGTGCTGGTCCCCAATAAATAAGCCGCAGTTTCAGCATATAAGGCCGCACTAGGTGTCCCGCCTTTACCATCAATATGCAAATGTGCAATGCCTTCCAGCAAAATACGTCGTTGCGTTTTTCCGGCCACGATTTCCTTTAAAGGTCGGGCAGGCACAGCAATCATTCCCCCTCGGGTAAATTTTGCAGGACTAGCATTATTTGCAAATGTGCCTGTGGCTGAATCACCCCGCGGAATCACAGCAAAATGCGATAGTCCAATCACCTTATCATCGCTTATCGGTGCAATTGAGCCATCTTCACTCCCCAGTAATAAATCAAATAAACCATCTTTGACCCGTGTTAAACGGTCATAACACTTTATCCCGCCTTGGTTTGCCAATACTTCACATCTATCTTTATTTTTTTCATATGCTGATGTCGACGCAGTTGCATACGCAACCTGACAATATTTACGTGTATAGCTTACCCCACCACGTGTTTTGATCTCGCTATAAACCGTCCTGTCATTTTGAATTTTTAAATCACCATTGTCTCGCGTAATGGTGGTTCCCGCCCCTTGATAGGTTCCAAAGTAACAGGCTGAACCTAGCTCATAATCATCCGCCGTGGTTTTGGCATCATCGGCTTCCTCCATACTACGTGATGTATCAATGGCTAACATTAGGGTAACAGTGCCACGGGTTGCATCCTGATAAATCTCAATATCACTTGCATTGGATAAATGGGTACACGCAACAGTGACCAAAAACATAGGCAGTCCGATCAACATTACTTTTTTATATATGTGTTTTTTCATTATTTTTCCCTCTATGTTATCGCCTATCGGTCTATTAATTTTGGCTCGCCACCCACTATATAGTCGGCATGCTGCATGTTATAAGGCATATCGAGATCATTAAAACATTTCGCTACGGTTTGAATCGCCCCCTGCTTCAACGAAGGTTTACGAAAACATGTTTCAATCTGTGCTTTAGTGGCAGCTGAAAAACTGGGCAAAACTGAAATAACCGTGACATGAATCGGATTAAGCATTGATGTTTGTTGCCCTTCGCCTAAACTACTGCCACGAGGCACAGTGGCGAAAGGTTGACTAGATGTGGTATTTTTACTGACATATACCTGTGATAAAATTGCAGAACGTCCGCTAGCAAACTGGTGTGCTTGACAAAATCCATCTACACCCTGTTTTGTGATGGTCACGGTATTATTATTGACAAGGATTGCACTGGCTTTGCCACGAGAAAAAAATACATTTTCCGACGCACGATAGCAAAAGACCAACTCATCTCGGGCATTCTCTGCCGATCTAAAATAAGCAAATATGCCATCTTCTGCCAATTGCCGAGTGACCTGAGCCGGATCCTCAATATTAAACAGTGCAGCATTCGAGTTTTCTAATAATAATTCTCGTATTTGGCTATTGGTAGCAATTTTTAAACCTAGAATTCCTGATCTTACCGCAATCGTCCCCAGCAGAGTTACCACAACCAAAATAATCAAAATAATAATTAATGTGGCACCAGCGTGTTTTTCCATCATGATGCTCCTAGGGTATTTCTAATTGCAACCACCTGATTAACCACTTGACGCAAATATTTTTGATTTTGTGCCTCATCACCCGCCAAAGTCACAACTTGTCCTGCAAGCGAAAATTCTTTATTGCTATTTAAATTTGCTTCCGCACTAATTCTCCCGGTTGAACGTGCCAAAATTCCCACTTCAATGGAAACAATATTGAGTGCATCTGCTGTATTTGTGATACTTGCCATTGCTGTCTTATATTGATTAATGGTCATATAACGTAACTGGCCCGCCGGACTTTTGACTCCAAAACGTACTTTAAAAGCATCTACACGCTGCATGATCTGCTGTGCAGAACGATTTATGTTGGTAATTGATGTATCGCCAGATTGATAATAACCAGCATCACAATACAAACTATATGCTGTCGGTTGCCCACTAATCTGCTGCGGACTTTGTTTTAAATAATAATGCTGCACAATTACTTTTGATGTTGCATCGGTGACTTCTCGCCCTTCACAATTGATGATTGGACTGGTTTGTGGCACATATTGAATGGTCAAACGATCACTTTTTCCAGTGGTACTATCTGTATCCTGTGCTTGTAAAGAAACAAATTTTGTTTCCAGATCCTTCATATCTAAAGTTAAGGGTACATTTTCTTTGGCAAAAATAATGCCTGCCCCGACAATCTTATTATTAATCTTTTGATCGGATGCTGTATTTAAATTGGTATGGCGTAAATCCTGCGTGAATACTGCCAAAGCAAAATTGGCATTTTGCTGCAACTCCCCCATGCTTTCATGTAAGTTAAACGCACGTTGGCTGCTTAGAAATATGGATAAGCCTGCCGCACTAATCAGCAGACCTAGCACCAAAGCAATCATTAACTCGACCAAGGTAAATCCTGCGTGAGGAGCAGCAAGATATCGCCTTGCCCCCATGCAAGACCGAGAGGGATACTCAATACCATTGTAACGTGTTGCAAGACGTGGTTTGATAGGAGTATGAGGTCTAATCATAGTTATAGACCTCCATAATGATACACTTGGCATTCGGTACATATGCCGTACCATTGGTACAGTGCGGTGCTGCATTTCCATTGCTTGCAGTGGTCTCGCTCCATGCGACATATATGCATTTACGTTTTAAAGTAGAACCCTGACAGTCCCATATATTGATTTGCATGCCCAGATCACTGGCTCTGCTTTTGACTTGGGCAAAGTCATATTGAGCCATTTCATTGGCTGTACAAAATGCAGCGGCACATGTTGTTGCCGGACTTGAAATATCCTGATAATGGCGTAGACCGGCACGATTAATCCGCATTCTTTCGGATAAATCCCGTGCTAGATTGATGGCTTGAATCTGTTGTCCTGCTTCATAGCTTGCGGCCAAGGCTCTGATCTGTAATGCAACAAAACCTAACACTGCAATACTTAATAGAATCAATGCAACCAGTACTTCTGTTAACCCAACACCCTGTTGTTTTATCACTGTTCATTCTGTCCATAGATTTGAACAATGGATGCACATGGATTGCAAAAATCTAATGATTTTTTATAACGTGATGTGCTGTTTTGATATAGCACGCTACAAATACGGCGAGTGCGCACCATGACATCTATTTGTTCAATTTTGGTTGATCATCTTGTTGTTTTTTCATACAACTTATTTTTATACAAGGCGTATATTTTGTAAACTTTTTGTTTTAAAAAGCGATGAATGGTTTTGATTTGGACAACTGATCAATGTTTTGAAAAAATTTAGACAAATAACGCCAATCTCAATTTTAAATTGGTCTAAATTCATAAAATACCCTTACTTTTTTACAGAAATCCCCCCTAAATCCCCCTTTTCCAAAGGGGGACTTCCCTCGAATCTAATGACAGTTTATGATTCGCAACGCTCTCCCCTTTGGAAAAGGGGAGTTGGAGGGGATTTTATGAAGTATGATAAACTTCAAGATATTGAATTATATAGTTTTTTAATATGAAAAAAGTTAAGATTGACGTACAAATAACAAAAAGCCAAGCAAAGACTGATCTTGCTTGGCTTTTGTGATGCTTTTTTAATTAGAGATAACGGGCCCATTTGATGGAGGCGGTTACTGTTGGGTCGCCACCACTGCCGCCGCCAGAACCATTGTTTGGTGAACCGGCATCATAATTTGTTGCATCTGATGGAATTGTTATTTTTAAATCTGTTAATTTTACTTGATCCGTCAAAGATGCTCTTAGTCCCATCGCTGAAAATAAGCCATAGATTTTTACTGTACCAGATGATGTAAATAAATTACCTGCAACGATATTACCGAAAATCTGACTTTGAGTTTTCATATAAATATCACCACCATAATAACAATTCGTTGTCGTACTACTTGAGCATGTCGTTTTGTTATAACTACCTCGATACGAACCCGCCAATAATGCAATATCGCCTAAAGCCAACGCATTCATTTCAGTTGTACTTTTACACAAATTGGTTGGTCTTGGGAAATTAGGATAAGCAGTTAATCCTGTTGTTCCATTACACACTTTAGCCACACCAGCTCTGCTACTGCTTGCTGCGTAATTTGGTGCGGTAATTAACGTAGAATTTCCATTCACTTCACCATCACCACGAATATTACCTGTTGCTAAAATGCTATTATAAAAAATGCCTTCTCCAAGATTTAAATTTCCTTCAAATAACATAATTCCTGGTGCAAAAGATGAGTTTTTTGTTTTCCATATTTTCTCATAATCGGCTTCATTAATGACTACGATATCTTCATTATATTGACCTTTTCCACAATCTGGATAACTTGCTGCTGGATAACCAGATAACCCTGTACCAGAACAAACAACATTATTACTTACATCATGTTGTTCCATAATCCATGTACCTGATGAATATCTAATCGTTGGCATTTTATCTTTATTCTCAGTATAAACACTTGCAATATTTCCACTTGCTGTAGTTGCACACGTTGATCCATTATAAGCATACAAATATCCCCAATGGTCATTTGTATTTTGTGGTGTTAAGTTTTTATTTACAGTCAGTACACAATAAGAGTTTCCATCCTTAAGAGTATTTTGATTGGTAGTTAGTGTAGAATTATCCAAATTATAAACTCGAACTAAAGGTATATTATTTAGATTATTATCCGATGTAGCACCATAAAAGACATAATTAGCCGTGTCATTTTTTAAATTATCGGTTTTTTGACTATTCGTGGTAACGGTTGTATCTGATTTATAAACAGAATTGTTTTCACACTCTACTGTATTTTTAATACGTTCTTGTAGATCGTAACACCATGCATTAACTTTAGGTGCTACAAGTGTATGTGAAGCAGGAACTCCCAACTCACTTTCTGCAATAACTGGACTTTCTCTTAAAGATATTTGAGTACGTCCTGCTGCAATTGCATTATTTGATGACTCACAATTGCTTCCAAAATTTTGAGCTTCAATCATTCTATAATTTTTAGAAATATCTCCTTGACTACAATAAAATGTCCCTCCTGCTTTGGCTTGAATAGTTTCTGAATCGCCTTTCACATCATGCAAATCACCATTAGCATGTGTATGGGTAATATTATTTATGGTAATAGTTAGAATACCATTCTCAGAAATTCGTGAATCATCACATGTTGTTGTACGATAAGAATTATATTTCGTACAAGAAATGCCGCTTAATACTCCATGTAATACTGTATTCATTGTGCCGTTAATATTATTATTAGCATACATATATTCATAAATCCATCCAGATCCATCAATTTGAATATCTGTACCAGCTTTTAAAATATTAGCATACGCATTTTTAAAATTAATTTGTGCTTTAGTATTTACACTATTTACAGCAATACCACCTTCAAGCGTTACTGTTCCGTTAGCATAAATATTATTTACTTGTGTAGTTGTATTTGCTAATTTTACAGTCCCTGTGGCATATAAATCACTAATATTTGTTACTTCATGAAGTTCTACATTACCTGCAACACTAACTACTACAGCCTTTCCGGAATTATTTGTTAAAGTATTTGTTCCTGAATAGTTTAGATTGGTGTAAATATTAATAGCCTGAGTTTTAGTTGATGAATTTCCATCATTCCCATTTTCACCTGAATTCGTCACATCAACCTTATAAACCACTTGTATTGTAGAAGCAGATTTTGCCGCAGTATTATTATTTTTAATCTGGGCAGTAATTTCATAACTGCTACTGTCAGAATTTGGTTCAGCCTTAATAATTTTGGCAGTAATATTATTTTTTGAACCCGTAGGAAGCGTAATCGTTAACTCTGCCGGACTAGCCGTTTTGTATGCTGCCAATTGTGTGGCATTACGATTTTGCAAATACTGCCGTACAATTTCCACACCAGCCCATGCACCTTGTTGGGCATTGGTCAGGGCATGGCTAGCAACGGCAGCCTGTTGTTTCATCCGTAAATAATAGGCTGTTCCCAGTAAGGCCGATACTAATGCAAAACCTACCAATGCCACCATCAAAATGGTCGCCATACCCCGTTGTGATTTAGAATAAATAGACATAGTAAACCTCACGATGATGTCGCATTAACTGGATTGGTCAGACAAACAGGGAAGTTGACCGTCATTTCTTTACTATTATTAGTAGGAGTTGGATCTAATGGATAGGTGGCGGTAATTGTTAATTTTGGATATTTTGTAGAATCAAAACCATAAGGTGAACATTTATCTGTAATATCTGTAGATAAATTAAATCTAATACTGTTGATATTGGTTTTGCTTAAATCGGCAAGAATGGCTTCTTTCTTCCATTTAACGCCAGAATTATTTAATGAATTAGTTTCAGGACAAGTATCCATTGCTGTATCCGTATTTTTATCTGTTTTTAATAAAATGAGTTGTTTATTGCTATTATTATAATAAATACCCTGACAAATAACCGAACTAGTTTCATTCAGATTATTAGCATAACGCCATAAAACTGTTTCACCTGATTCTATTGGATTACCACCTGAAAGGTTGTCACCAGTGAAACTAGCGCCTTTTAAAACAACTATATTTGTACCACTGTCCAAACCAAAACCAGCACTCTGAATCATGTTTTGCACACCCATCAAGCTATTTTGTATACTGGTATCCCGATCCGAACCTTTACGTGAATCCACACTGGTTTGTACTACGGTGCGGAATATTGCCAATAAAGCCAGTAAACACAGCATGGAAATAAGTAAACCAACCAATAAACTGACCAAACTGATGCCATATTGTTTATTTTTCATCAGTTGCCTCCTACGGTCATTTCACCACCAAAGGCATCGTCCGTTACCGTTAATTGGGGAATTGAAACGCTAATATCCCCATCCATTTTAATTATTGTAGGATCTTCACATGCTACGCTGACATTTGCTAATGGCTTACCTAAAGGTGATGGAGCTTGATCGCAAACTCCTGTTTGTAATTTTTCGCGTAATTGATTTACCGCAATTTGTTGGGCAGACGATTGGCGTTGTACTTGCAAAATTTTACTCAGTGCAAAAGCTGTTCCTAAAGCAACAATTGCAATAATTACCATGGCAATAAGAGATTCCAGTAGAGCAAAACCAGATTGATGCAGTCGATTAGAATTCATATTTTTCTCCTGCATCTTCACTTAATCCTGAATGTTTAATAATCAGTGGAGAACTCAAATCAAAATCATCTTTTTTAATAATTTCCCCCACTGAATTAAAACCAAACTCCTTAAAAATATGGCTTTGCTCATCTGTTATCGTAATTTTTGCGGAAATATCAAAAGTATTCGTTGCTTGGTTTTGGTTAGAGCAATTGTTATCCAAAACAGTTAATTTATTATTTTCAAAACTAACACTTGCCGCAGTAGTATTACCTATAACACCAGCACAATTACGAATGGCAGTAGCTCTGGCAAGATTAATTGCACTTTGTAATGATGCATTGGCTTTATTTAACTCCGCCTGATAAATCCAACCCGATCCCAATGACGCGCCCATCACTGCCAATATCGCAATAATAGCAATTACGACCATCATCTCAATTAAGGTAAAAGCTGCTTGTACTCGCATGTTGATCACCATGCATCTGCATTATTAAAGCTGCCACAATCAGTTATTTTTTTGGAATTTGCACTGGTTAACTCGATACTACAGCCTTTTAAATTACTATTACTCTTGCCTACAGCTTTCAAGCTATAAGCATCAGATGCATTATAGGTATATGAATAATCAAAAATATTTTCGCTTGGAGTCCATTTAATCGATGCTGCTGTTGTGCCATTTGTACAAGTTTTATTAGTACCGCTAAGATCACATTTAGTTGGATATTCTAATTGTCGTTGATAAATCCCTTCAATAGATGTCCCCAACGCCACCAAATCCGATTGTGCCGCCTTAATATGCGCTTTTTTGACATAGCTGTTATAAGAAGGCAGCGCAATCGTCGCTAGAATGGCAATAATCGCCACCACAATCATTAACTCAATTAAGGTAAAGCCCATGATTCGGGAGGATTTAAATGTACGGGTCATTTACAATCTCCCGTATTTAAAATTCAAGTAATTTATTTTTATAAGAAAATTTATAATTTTATATTATGGGATACAATTATTTATACAGAAAACAAGCCGTTTTATAAATATGATTAGGAACAGCGATGAATATAATTTATTAATTTGTCATCTAGATAATCGGCATACCACTGCATCATATGAATACGAGCATTAAAATGAGAACCTTTGTCATAAGTTCCCTTAACTCCGCTTTTTAAATGTGCCAGACAAGCTTCGACAACCTGTTCACGGTCATCAAATTCATTATTCAAAATGGTACTGGCAATATGCCGAAAGCCATGAGGTGTTTGTTGTCCCGCATATCCTAATTTCTTTAATGCATTAACAAAAACTTTGTCAGAGCGTGGTTTGTTGCGATTAACACAGCCTGGGAGCAGATAAGGAGAATCTCCGCTGTATTTTCGCAATCTCTTTAATAATTTAATTGCCTGAAATGGTAAAGGTATACCATGCTCAATTCTTTTTTTCATAAATTCGGCAGGTCTAATCCATACTTTGTCTTCAAGATTGAAATGTTTCCATTGTGCTAGTCTCAGCTCACTGGGTCTTGGGAACAGCATTATTAATAATTGCAAAGCAATCGAAATTTCTGGTTGAGGATAATTTTTAATATGCTGTAATAATATTGGTAATTCATGGATTGGAATATGTGCCAGATTCTTAGATCGAGCTTTTGCAATATGTTTATGAATACCTTCCAGCGGATTGTAGTCAATACGATCTGTAACTTTTGCTAAATCATATATATCATGGCATAACCGATAAATTCGATTTGATTGTTCGATAATTTTTTTTTCGGTTTGAATCATTTTAAATAGATTGAACCATTCCACGGGTTTAATTCCTCGATAATCACGTTTACCCATCACAGGCAATATATGATTTTGTAGTGCACCACAATGACGAATCATCGTGCTATGAGTCCATTTATTTGCTTTTCCACTTAGCCATTCATGAGTTAAATGTTCAAATGTTTCACAATTATTTTGAGGTGTTAGAGGGATAAATTGTTCCTCATACAACATAGATACTTCGACTGTAGTCTTTGTCATCGAATCTCTTAGTTTTATGGCTTTTTGTCGTGCAATTTGCCCAGAAATTTCTGGATAGGGACCTATACCCAGCCATGACCATTTACCATTTGTTTTTTTATAACGCAATTGCCAAGATTTTTTACCGTTGGGTTTTACCCGAAAGTAAAGGCCATTTCCATCATGTTCCCGATATTCATATAGTTCAGGCTTTAAACTTGAAAGTGCCGTATCAGAGATAGGTCTTTTCTTGATTTCTGAACGTCTCATACGATGTATATCTCCTATTTTTGCAAATTACTCAGGATACAACATAGGATACAAAGTATCGGTATACGTTTATATTTTCGACCAAAAATGAAAATTTACCTTTTATCCCGGTTTTTATCGTATTGGTCATTTTCTTGTTGTGATTTGTATAGAGTAAGTTTTATGCTTATAGTGGAAGAAATTTATTTTTAAATAACAGCTCTATGTTCGATATAAGGAAAACAGCTTAATGTTTTTATATCATTGCACCGCAGTCTCTCCCGAAAACTCCAGCTTTTTTATTGGTGATATGATAGCAATTATAGTGGCGAATAATGTTACGGGAGATTGTAAATGACCCGTACATTTAAGGCCTCTTGGGCTTGGGGTTTTACCTTAATTGAATTAATGATTGTGGTGGCGATTATTGCTATTTTGGCGATGATTGCATTGCCTTCTTATAGTAGCTACATTAAAAAAGCGCATATTAAGGCGGCACAATCGGATTTGGTGGCGTTAGGTTTGGTATTGGAAAATCATTATCAGCGGAATTTATCCTATCCAACTTCATCCTATGCAGATACCGCAGCAATCAAAGCAGTATTTAGTCAATGGCAACCCAGTGAAAACACATTTACTTATTCTACTTCAACCACTAATAGTTATACGTTAGCAGCAACAGGTAGCGGTAATCTTCTCAATTGTGTGTTAACGCTAAATCAAGCGAATAGTCGTACAGCGACGACCGCTTGCAATATAGGCACGACATGGTAATGTCTGTGAACATGCAACGAGGTTTTAGCTTGATTGAGCTAATGATCACTATTGCAATAATGGGAATACTTGTTGTAGCAGGAACTGCTTTAACTGCCCAATGGTCAAAGCAAGCAGAATTAGATAAAGCCATTTGGTCATTGCAAAGTGCAATTAGTCTGGCAAGAGCCACTGCGATTCGTAATCAATATGCAAAAGATGCAGAGAGTGTGACGGGACAAGTCTGTTTTAATAATACAGATAAAGTGTTAACGATACGCGAAGCAACGGACACAGGTGTTGCAAGTTGTACCAGCACAATAATTTATAGCTACCCACTAAGTCAAAATATTGAGATCAAAAAGGCAGACAATATCACATCTTTTACATGCTTTGCCTTTGACTCTCGTGCGAAATCTATCGCTGGAACTGAAAGCTGCCCAACCAGTCTTACGCTAAACATTAGTAATGGTACATTAAATGAGAGTAAAACCTTTGATTAGACAATATCAAAAAGGCGTTGGTTTACTTGAAGCCTTAGTTGCGGTGTTGTTATCTAGTATTGTGATTTTAGGTGCTGCTTATAGTACAGGTCGGATTTTGGCAAATCAAAAGCAAACTAATATGCAATATATTGTGATCAATGAGTTACGGACAAAATTACAAACTGCAACAACAGCTGAAAAAAAAGACTGGTGTGATGGGACAGGAATACCAACAATTACTTTACCTGGCGAATCTACCACCCAGAACATTACAGTGACTTGTGCTTCCGTGAATGTCACAGTCAATAGTACCGCCAGTAATAATAAAACAATTGCCATGACACAGCCTATTAAATTTGAAATAGAAAGTGCTTTGCTAGGTGGGAAATTAACGGTAGGAGAAACATTGTAATGAATAAGCAAAAAGGCGTGACATTAATTAGCCTATTAATTGGTTTACTCATTGCTATGTTATGTATGGTTGCCGTGCTTTCTATTTATCGTACTGTAGTATATGTGGGTGCAGATTCTCGTATTGCAGCAACACATGATACCCAGCTACAAAATGGTTTAACCACTGCGCAAATGTTATTGCAAAATGCAGGGTTTGGACTGGATCCAACAGTTCGGAATGTGGCAACAACAAGTATTTCACTAAATAGTACTACAATTAATGCTTTAGTTTGGAAAGAGCTGGATGCAATTGGTGGTACGGCACACTGTTATGGTCTAGCAGATATTGCAGTGTCAGCAGAGCGGCAATTAGTTTTATTAAAAGGAACAGGCTGCCAAAGTAGTGGAACTGTGACATATAACGTAACTGCATGGAGTGTTGAAAGAACCTTAGCACACTTACATGACTATTCTGCGGATAAAACCAATCTTGCACAAATTGGTTTTTCTGGTGCAACGGCTTCCACGACCACAGATAAAGCATGTACACCGTATGGTGAAGGTGAAATAAATACAGTCAAGCATCCTAATGTGACGATTTCTGCAAAAACCAGTACCAACCAAACCGTAAATATCACAGTGTGTTTAGTAAACATTGTCGTAGCATAAAAAGGTGACAATATGAATAAATCTAAAATACAAAATTTACCGTCACAACAAGGCTTTGCTACGATACTGGTGGTATTGCTTGTCGGGTTAGCTTTGGGTGCTTCTGTTTTGGGAACAGCTTATTATTTGCGTAGCTCGCAAAGTAGTTTGGTTTCCGGACATGCTTTAACGAATGTTCAGTCTGGTGCATGGAATGGTGTTGAGATTGTTAGGAGATATTTGGCAGAACTAACTACTGCGGAACAATTAACAGCCTTAACTGGTCAAACATTAACAGTAAGCAAACCGTCAGGGACTAATAGTGGTTCTTTAAGTGCAGTGATTAATAATGTAGAGCAGAATGGCACCACTTATTTGATTACAGCGATAATTACCAATATAAGTAATGCTTCCAAAGCATCTTCAAAAGTACAAGTAACTTATGAGGTTAATCTGGGGAGTGGGGGCACTTCAACAATAGTTGATACTACTACAATTAACGTAATTGATATTTATGGTGATTTAAATGTAGGTGGTGGTATTGAAGTTAAAGGCGGAGAAAATGCTGTGATTAATGTTCATGGTAATTTTACTTCGAGCGGTAATACTTTTACTGGTGTTAGTGAGTTGAATGTAACGGGGAATGTGAAATTAAATGGTGGTGGGGAAAGAATTACATCTATTACATCTAATGGCAATGTATATTTAGGAGCTGGCAGTGAAGTTGACTATGTTTATGCTAAAGGTACAGTAACAGTCGATAGTGGTAAACAAGAAGGTGAAATTTATGCAAACAAGGATATTATTATTACTAATGGTAGCGTGAAAGTTGCTAATACATTTACAAATATAGAGTTAAGTGGGGGTGGTACGTTAACAACTGCGGTTGCAGGTGGCTATATTAAAGTTAGCAATGGTTCTGTAGGCACAGCAAATGCTCAAGGAGATATTACTTTTTCTGGAAGCTCGGCAACTTCACTTATTTCTGGAGCAAATATTACAATTGGAAATGGCACGATTGGAACAGCTAAAGCTAAAGGTACAATTACTGCGACAGGCGGCAATATTACAAACGCTCTAGCTAAAGGTAATATTTTGATAAGTAATTATCCAACTTTTACTAATATTACGACAGAACAGACATTCTATTGTAATACGCAATGGTGGAATACTTTTATTTCAATTAAAGCAACTAAAATCAGTGGAGTAAGTAATTGCCCTAGCTCTAATTCAGGGATTAATACAGATTCCATACCATCCGTAACCTTTGCAAGCGATGAACCTACAACTCCAACTGGTTCAACAAAAACCGTGGCAACAAACGATGGAATTAAAGTCAATGCATATGATTATTTATCCAATGCAAATTATATTTTTTATACAGATACAAATGGTAGAATTAAAGTCAAGGTTCAAAATGTCTGGAATCAAAGTAAATCAATAGATTATTCCGGTGATTACTATCTTGGTAAAATCAGACTTGGGGGTAATCAATATTGGGCGGGTAATTCTTATACAGGATATTTATGTAAAAGTTTAGATATCAACGAACTTGAATATTGCGAGAATACCCCAAATATTGGTCAACTTAAAAATTATATTTATCAGCTTAAGCTATTTCCCAATGAACCTAATACTACAAATGGGCAGTATGTTTCCTATGATACTGGTAGTAAAACATGGAGCTTGGCTGATACTGGGAATTATAATTCTACTAGTAACCCTATAGCACCTGATGTTCCATCTTTAGCACCTGGTGTAATGTTTTTTTATGGTAATTTAAATGTAGGTCAAGGAGCTTATACAAATACTATAATTGCGACTGGAGATATTATTGCATCAATTCCGGCAGTTTATGCACCTAATTATGCCGGTGCGGGAAAAGTGTGCAATATATCTGGATATCAAATGCCTGTTAATTTATGTAGCTCATCTTCAACATTAACAAAAATTACAGTTGCGAATATTGCTTTAATGGCAGGGTCTTGTACAGATTCCACAAGTTTGACAACTTGTAAATCTACTTATATGGGTGGAAATATTACACTTAATTCAAATGCCTATATTTATGGTAATGTTATTGCAGGTTCTCGTTTTAATACAAGCGGTGCAAGTTATGTTGCAGGTGGAATTACAGCAGCAAATCTAGGAGCATCTTCACAAAGTTCATCTTCATTTAATAGTAAGGTAACTATAGATTTAACCAATGTAGATAAAAGTACCATTGGTAATTCAGGCAGTACTGACACAGAAAATGGAGGTGGAACAAATAGTACATCCACCACCGCCTCCATTAAATGGGCTCGTTATCTCTAATTTCAAAGACCATTAAACTTAACGCAATATACTTAAAATCTAGGTATATTGCGTTTTTCTTTAATCACTTAAGTTTGTAAAATAACCTGTAAGCTAAAACTCAAAACGCCTCTTTGTCTCCATCAACTTGCGCTTTTAACTCAAGCCACTCCCTGACATCTTCATTTTGGATACGATCATAAATATCTTCGACAGCGACCTTAAGTCCAACAGATTCAAATATCGCCTCATCACCTAAAAAATAATAATTCGGCTTCCAGCCTTCACTACGTCGCAAGACCTGTACTTCGGCTTTATCCTGTTCAATTAAAATATATTCCTGTAACGATGCAATGGTTAAGTACGTTTCCAGCTTAAGCGTTTTATCATATTTTTGTGTACTGTCAGAAAGCACTTCAACGATCAAGATAGGTGTTTGGGTAAAATTGTCTTTTCCATTAAAATCAGAACAATCCACCAAGACATCAGGATAAAAATATTTTGTTTCGATTTTAACTTTCATGTTACTTACGTAAGGACGGCAAGGTTGACCTTTTAAATGATTACCTAAAACAAATAATATATTCCCAGTTAATAAACAATGATTCACATTGAAATCAGTCATTGCAAAGACTTTGCCATCTATATATTCGTGTTTAATCTCACTCACCAGTTCGCCAGCAAGATAGTCCTGTTCTGATATTTTTAAAGATGATGTAAGATTCGCCATAATGGTTATCCGAATCATTGAATTATTATATCATTATTCATAAATAATTGGGCGTATGCAATACGCCCGTACAATTCCATACAATTGATTTTGTAGGGGTTTATTGTATAAACCCTGATAATGAATTAAACTTCTATCGCTTTTATTCTTAACTCTTTCGGCAAACTAAAGGTAATATTTTCTTCCCGTCCAGCCAGTTCTTCGGGAATTTTTGCGCCCCATTCCTGAAGTCGATTTAACACCTGTTTAATTAAAATTTCAGGGGCCGATGCACCAGCTGTTACTCCAATTTTTTGACTTTGGGCAAACCACTGCTGCTGCATTTCATCAGCATTGTCAATGAGATAGGCTTTTTTACCCATACGCTCTGCCAATTCACGCAGTCGATTGGAGTTTGATGAGTTTGGCGAACCAACCACAAGCACCACATCACAGCGTGAAGCAAGATCACGTACTGCATCCTGACGGTTTTGAGTGGCATAGCAAATATCATCTTTACGCGGTCCCTGAATATTGGGGAATTTGCTGCGTAATGCCTCGATCACTTTTGCAGTATCATCAATCGACAAGGTGGTTTGTGTCACAAAAGCCAATTGATCTGGATGCGTCACTTGCAATTGCGCCACATCATTTTCATCTTCAACCAGATAGATATTGCCGCCATATTTGCGATCATATTGCCCCATAGTCCCTTCGACTTCAGGATGTCCATGGTGTCCGATCAGAATCGCTTCGGTGCCCTCACGGGAGTATTTGGTGACTTCCAGATGTACTTTTGTGACCAAAGGACAAGTCGCATCAAATACTTTTAATTGCCGTTCTTCCGCTTCTTTCTGCACAGTTTTGGAAACACCATGTGCACTAAAAATCACGATGGCATCATCAGGCACCTGATCCAGTTCATCGACAAAAATAGCGCCACGTTGTTTTAGATCATTGACCACAAATTTATTATGTACAACTTCATGGCGCACATAAATTGGCGCGCCAAAACATTCTAATGCCCGATTGACAATTGCGATGGCTCGATCCACGCCTGCACAGAAACCACGGGGATTGGCTAAAAGAATTTCCATTGTCATGCACCTAAATTTATGACCTAAAACGACAAGACCAGTAGTCTACGAGGAATTTGGGTTTTGTTTAGTGTCAGATTCTACTACAATCTTGACTATCCATTGATGATGATACAGGAAAATAATTATGTCTGGTTTACTTTTTGTGGTTTCGGCGGCCTCGGGCACGGGAAAGACATCATTAGTAAAGGCATTACTTGACCGCACCACCAATCTGCATGTTTCCGTATCGCACACCACACGCCCACAGCGCCCTGGCGAACTGCACGGTGTGCATTATCATTTTGTGGAAAAAGATGAATTTTTATCGCAAGTCGGAGAAGATGGTTTTATTGAATATGCCGAAGTATTTGGCAATTATTATGGCACCTCTCAGGCAGAAGTCGCAAATCAATTAAAAAATGGCCATGATGTGCTGCTAGAAATCGACTGGCAAGGTGCCGAGCAGGTGCGTAAATTATTTCCTCATTCCATTCAAATTTTTATTCTTCCGCCAAGCCAGTACGATCTACGTCAACGTTTGTCCAATCGTGGCTCAGACAGTGTAGAAGTGATCGAACGGCGCTTAAGTTGTGCGGTGGCAGACATGCAACAATATGTCAATTTTGACTATGTGATTATTAATGATTCTTTTGATCGTGCATTGCATGAACTGGAAGCCATTATTACCGCCAATCGCCTAACTTTAACGCAGCAAGCTCTGCAACACCAAGAGCTGATTTACAAACTGCTTACACCAACACAAGATATTTAGGCTTTTTGCTGCTGTGTACAGTTTGATGCTTGAGTGAGATGCGCAAGATGGATATAATCGAGGATTATTTTTAATCATTTAATAAGGCTAAAAATGGCACGCGTAACCGTTGAAGATTGCTTGGAAAACGTTGATAATCGTTTTGAGTTGGTACTGGTGGCAAGTAAACGTGCTCGTCAATTGGCTCGTCAAAACATTGATCCGACTGTAGACTGGGATAATGACAAGCCCACTGTTGTCGCTTTACGTGAAATCGCAGCAGGTTCAATCACCAAAGAAATCCTGAAACAACGTGATCAGGACTTACATCATTCCAATCTAGATTTGGCACTCTCTGCCAATGCACTTAATCTCGAAAATTTTAGTTTTCAATAACTCATCCAGCGGGGTGATGCGTTCACCCCCGCCATCTAAAAAAATAATCTAAAATGAAGAGAATACATTGACATTTTCTTCAAATTGTTTTTCATTATACGTTTAGCTACTTTATCTATAACGACCCAGGATGAGTTCATTTATGCTAGGTGATGCAGTCCGTCATGCCAAGCTTCAGCTCCAGGCTATCATAGAGCCCTACCTGTCTTCCGATGAAATTCGTGAAGTCATGGATGCGAGCGACTTTGCAGATGCAGCACATGCAGGTGTGACCCGTAAAAGTGGTGAACCCTATATTTTGCATCCGATTGCTGTTGCCTGTTTACTGGCCCATATGCGTATGGATGCCGATACATTAATGGCGGCTTTATTACATGATGTGATTGAAGATACGCCCATTACCAAAGAAGAAATTACCGAACGCTATAATCCGACTGTTGCCCATCTTGTTGATGGTGTGACCAAACTAACCAGCTCTAGCGACAAACAATTTAATAAAGCTGCATCCTTCCGCAAGTTTTTACAGGCAACCTTGCAAGATCCCCGTGTCATTATTATCAAGCTCTCAGATCGCTATCATAATATGACCACGCTTGAAGCATTACGTCCCGACAAACGCAAACGCATTGCGCAGGAAACCTTTGATATTTACGTGCCGATGGCTCGTCTGGTCGGTATGAACGAGATGGCTGACTGGCTGGAAAATCTCTGCTATCAGAATCTTGATCTGGATATGTATGCAACGATTCAGCAGGCATTGACCGAAACCAAACCCAAACGCTGTGAATATCAAACCATCTGGGAACAACGCCTGAATCAGATTTTACAAGAACACCAGATTGAAGGTCGCGTTAAAAAGAAAAATAATAACACCGAATTACTCCGCCACTTTGTGAAAAATGAACTTGATCTAAACCAGCTTACCCATAGCCATGCCTTTGAAATTATATTAACCACTGTGCAAGATTGTGATGAACTGGTAAAACTATTGGCGCAAAATTTTAGCATCATCAGCTATACCGACCATATTCGTAAACCCATGCCGGGTGGTAATCAGGCCTTATTATTACGTTTAAAAGGCGAAAAAACCTATTTATCAGTCACCATTCAAACCGAACTGATGCGTAAAGCTGCCCGTTTTGGTGTCGTGCTCGGTGAAGCCGCACCGCAGGCTTGCCGCTCTGCCATTCAGGCGTCTTTGCATAATCTGAATGATCTGATTGATGAAGAGTGTGCCAAAACCACCTTTAGCGATTTACTGGATTATTTGCATCAGGAAAAAATTATCGCCTACACCCCGCAAGGGCATGTACATGAACTGCCTCGTGGTGCAACAGCGGTCGACTTTGCCTATGCAGCAAGTTTATTTCTGGGCAATCATGCGGTCGGCTGCAAAATTGATGGCGAACAAAAGCCTTTATCTACAGCTGTTAGCAATGGGCAAGTGGTGGAAGTGATTACCGATGTATTGGCCACACCAAATCCGGACTGGCTGAGCTTTGTGAATACACAAAAAGCCCGTCGTGCTATCCAGAACATCTTGCGTGAGCAAGATTATGATGAGCAAATCCTGATTGGACAACAAGCCCTGAATCGAGCCTTAAAACCCTATCACAAATCGATTCTGGAGCTTAGTGATAATGATTGGCAATGTTTATTGTTATGGCATCATCTGCCCGATAAAGAAGCCATCTTTGAACAAATTGCAGTGGGCGATTTATTGCCGCAACTGGTGGCCAACAAACTGCTCAACCTGACCGATCAGATTACCCTAGAATCCGATTCGTTAATTCAGGGCACAGAAGGTGTAGAAGTTAAATACGGACACTGTTGTAACCCGGTATTTGGTGACCCGATCCTTGGACATTTAACCCGCCGTGGTTTGATTGTACATCGCACACAATGCCAGAATTTATTGCACGAACAACGCCAGCATCCGGAAAGCATCATGCCGTTATTATGGCAAAGTACCAATCACGAAGGCATTCGTTTTCATGCTTATTTGCAGATTGATGGTAATCTGGATGATGAAGAAGCGTCACAAGCCATTTATCAGGCGCGTAAAGACAATGCCGGGGTAGAATCGGTCATTCATGAAAACGAAAAAACCTATTTTAATATTGTGGTGACAGATCGTAATCATATTGCACAGATCATTCGGGATTTACGCATGATGCTTAATTTCCCACGCATTACTCGGTTACATATGCCACTTGCAACACACCAAAGTGCAAGGGTAAGCTAAATTATTTATTCTATCCAAGGGAGAACGACCTTCAATGTCTAAACAAGTGATCCATACAGAACATGCTCCTGCTGCTATCGGCACTTACTCTCAAGCCATCCTGGTTGAAAACACCCTGTATTTATCCGGACAGATTGGCCTAGATCCATACAGCATGGAACTTGTTGATGGCATCGAAGCACAAATCCGCCGTGTTTTCGACAATCTCAAAGCTGTGTGTCACGCCGCAGATGCAACATTTGCCGACATTGCCAAACTTAATATCTATCTTACCGATCTCTCGCATTTTCAATTGGTTAATCAGATCATGGGTGAATATTTTGCCCAGCCTTACCCTGCCCGTGCTGCACTGGGTGTTGCCAGTCTGCCAAAAGGCGCACTGGTCGAAATGGACGGTATTGTTTGTATCGAAAAATAATATCTTAACATTCAGAATATCCTCCGCATCTGGAGGATATTTTTTATCAAATGATTACTTTTATCATTCTCAAGCTCAATAAATATCCTAACCATTATCTTTTTTTTCAATAACTATTTTTGAAAATTCCAATGAAACTCATTGACAAACGATAACAATTATCAATAATATAAGTCATCGTATTCACCACATCAGGACTGTCCAGATGTATGTTTGTTTATGCCGTGGAATTACCGACCAAGACATTAAAGACGCAATGCAAAACGGAGCACAAAGCTACCGTGAAGTGCGCGATATGTTAGATTTAGGCACCTGCTGCGGACGTTGTGCGCCAGAAGCGAAATCCATTATCTCAGAAGAGCTATCACTCATTGCTGCCAGGATTTCCGTCGCTGCCTAATTCCTATAACAAGAAATTATTAAAAGCAAGTACTTCTCCTCCCCGCCACGACTCAAGGCGGGTTTCTTTTTCTGTAGTGAGCATTTGATTATTGATTCATAAATGAATTGCCAACAGACGCTATATTCATTGCTATTCTCATTTGCTGTTCTAAAAATAACTCGCCAAAAAAACCTTAAGCTTTTACAATGTTGAAATTATGTAAATTCTTATATTTTTCTGGAGAAGTGCGATGCAAGGTAATAAACAAGTGATTCAACTTTTGAATCAAGTGCTTTATCACGAACTCACAGCCATTAACCAGTATTTTTTACATTCCCGTATGTTTAATGACTGGGGTATCGAAAACCTAGGTGAAGCAGAATACAAAGAATCTATCCGCCAGATGAAACATGCCGACAAAGTCATCGCACGGATTTTATTTCTAGAAGGTCTACCCAACTTACAGAATCTGGGTAAACTGTATATCGGCCAACATACCCAAGAAGTATTGCAATGTGACCAACGTAAAGTGTATGAGAATATGGAGTCTTTAAATAAGGCGATTGTTCTGGCTGAGCAGGAAATGGATTATGTCACCCGTGATCTGCTAAAAGGTATTCTGGACAAAGAACAGGAATATACCGACTGGGTAGAAACTCAGCTTGATCTGATTGGCAAAGTCGGCATTGAGAACTATATCCAAAGCCAGCTTGAAGACGATTAAGGCGCTTCCTTATTTCTAATGTTTAAAATTCCTTCAATTTATTTGAGGGATTTTTTTATACCTTAGCAAACATAAAAATTATAATTGAAGCCCATCATAGACATCAGCAACTGCGAGTTTTAAGCCTACAGACTGTAAGATAAAGTCCTCGCCCGCTTCATAATAATGCGGTTGCCAGTTGTCCAGACGGCTTAGCACTTCAACCAGCTGTGTGTCCTGTTCGATCATGACATATTCCTGCAAGGTCGGAATCTTTTTATATTGCTCGAGTTTAAAGGTTTTATCATAGCTTTTTGTCGATGCAGAAAGCACTTCAATAATCAAGATTGGTGTTTCTACAAAGTAAGCATCATTGGCAATCTGGCTACAATCCACTACGACATCTGGATAATAAAAATTATCTTCAATCTTTACTTTCATATCATTGATATATGGACGGCATGGCTTACCTTTCAAATAATGACGAAGCTCACCTGCAATATTTAAGCTAATTAAATTATGCGCAGAACTTGCACCAACCATGGCAAAGACTTCACCATTGACTAATTCGTGCTTAATGTCGCTATTTAACTCACCCTGCAAATATTCTTGTTGATTGAGTCTATATTTGTTGGCAAAGACCATATTTTCAGCCTCTCGTCATTTTGATTTTTTACACTATAGCATAGCTTTTCTATATTTTTATGTCTGCGAATTGATGCAAATTTCACAGTCTTAAATCGACAATTTTCACGACATTACCTTGTTGATCAGTCATATTCCCTGCAATGCGATTTAAAGATAAAATATAGTATTCTATTTTTTCCTGCAAACCTAAAAATTCCAGCATATAGGGATTACGAAATACATCTTTAGCTGATAATCCTGTGCCCTTTGCATGTTTTTCCAGTACTTTTTCTTTATCCAGACTTAATCCGGTACGTTCAAATAACAGACTATTGATTGCCCGTTGTAGTTCTCGTACAGACCAATGATTTTTAATCGTCTGACTTTCATAAAAGCTGCGTTGCAATGGATTTTCTATTTTGAGTAACTCAATAAAATGGCTAAAGCTAAGTTGATTCACCAAGGTCAAGGGTGCAATTTGATAGAGGATATCCTGTGTTTCCGACTTTACACTAATATTTCTAAAGACTAAATGTTGTGGCAATAAAAACTGGCTGGATTGGTCAGACAGTGTCTGACCAATTTGAGGATAATTTAGATAAAACTGTCTAAATATTTTAAGATTGGTTTTCCCTAATCCTTTTAAACCTTGCTGTTTTAACGCTACAGCAATCTGTTCTAAAGTGTTATCCCCATATATCGCACGATCTGCACCTTGTTGTTCATATTCCACCAAATAGTAACCAATACACCAGTTACGCAAAGTCAGCATTACATTGACCTGTTTTTGTGCTTGTTGCCGAAAAAATTGACTGGTATCGACAATACGATCAATCAGTGTAATGAGTTGTAGGTCTGTCATGATGCAGAGATTCGATGCAAATAATCATGAATATAACAAATTATGATCGTTTCCTATAGACCGTTTATCCTGATCACCACGGTCTTAAATCACCAGCCTTAAGTACATTACCGTACTCATCAAACAATATCGTCATATCAACAGTAATCACTTTTAACGGCAAAAATGCGGTTACTTGTGGATATTTTACCAAAGTATCCACAATTTCTTTCTGGATTATATTTTTCAATTTATATCGTTTCCAGACATGATCAAAGATCAAACATGAATTGCCATAGTTGATAATAGTTGATAAGATTTTATTAACTATTATCAAATGTAGGTGATAACATGATTAGTGCCGATTTAGGCAAATCACTTGAAAGCTATGTGCAAGAACTCGTTGATGGTGGAAGGTATGGCTCAAAAAGTGAAGTGCTGCGTGAAGGCGTACGCATGATTCAAGAAAGAGAAACACAACAGGAAGCTTTGAAGGCGTTAATCAAACAAGGTCTGGCAGATATTGAAGCAGGACAAACAACGCCAGCAGAAGATGTTTTTGCTCGCTTGAAAGCAAAATATCAGGCAATCGCAGATAAATCATGAAAGTGATTTTTACGAAACAAGCCGAATTTGATTTAGAACAAATCTTAGATTTTATTGCCCAAGACAATCCAATTCGTGCTTTGTCTTTTACCCAAGAACTAGAGCAAAAATGCCTATCTATTGCTGATATACCCAAGGCATTTCAAATTTTTGATGAACTGGCGGATTTGGGAATACGTAGACGTGTCTATCAAAACTATTCAATATTTTTCCGTATCGAGTCTAATTGTATTTTCATTGTTCGTATTCTAAATACTGCAATCGATTATACAGTTTTGTATAAATAAATGAGCAAGAAAATTATTCCTATAATAGATCTTCATAGCATTCGTTTTAACATCCTATATATAAAAACAGTCCTCATTCCATGTTGTAGGATTATTCGCAATATATTGTGAAATTTTTTGATATGATTGCTCATTACGAATAATATGTTCATGATAATTTCGTTGCCATACTTGCCCATGAAAATTCTGTTGTTTTATTTGCTTTGTTACCGCTGATTTATAACCACGTATGATCGAACCTAAATTATTTGATGGCGACCGTAGGGGCGTATTGCATACGCCCAATTCAGATATGCTTGATCCATTATACTCCTCTGATAAATCAGTTTCTGTAAGTATAATAATTGCATGCATATGATTTGGCATAATCACAAAATCATCTAATAGAACATTTTTTCTCAATTCTACCGTTTTTAACCATTCATCATGTGCAATTATTCCAAAATCATTTAAATACATAGAATCATCTATAATATTTCCAAATAGACATGCTCGATCAGCACAACAAATCGTAATAAAATAATAGCCGGCTTGCGAATAATCATAACCTTTTAATCGAATACTTCGCCGATGATGTATATCTGGATTGTATTTCATAATCAGTTTATTGAATTGTTTTGTTCAATATATTGTCATATTTTATGGGATATATGCAAGAATATGGCATATTTTATGGGACGTATCGTTATAGGGCGTATGCAATACGCCCCTACCATACAATAAAATGATTCAAATCAATTCTAAAATATTCCGTAAGGGTCTATTGTATAGACCCAAAATAAACACATGTAAAAATCTTGCATATCGTTATTGGCCATACATTATTGGGCGTATTCCTTGCGAAATATATTTCTCACCCTACCGTATCATCAAATTATCTAAAGCCAATTCTAAAAAATATTCGTAGGGGTCTATTGTATAGACCCAAAACATACATATGTAAAATCGGACGTATGTTATTGGGCGTACATTTTTGGGCGTATTCAATACGCCCCTACCGCCATACGATCAAATGATTCAAATCAATTCTAAAAAACATTCGTAGGGGTCTATTGTATAGACCCAAACATACACATGTAAAAATCTGGTGTATACAATACGCACCAACGGTTTAATTACACGTTGCCGGCAAATATTGCTGTGCAATATTCTCGACATGACAAGTATATTGCCCTGTTGCACTTCGGGATAAATACACCTGTGCATTTTCGCCAAATAATGCGGTATTTTTTAAAGTACAAACCAATGCTTTGTCTGCAATAAATGTTGTAGGATCTGGTGCATTGACGTTTAAAATACAGTATTTTGAAGCACTAATATCAATATTAGACAAGTTGCCTAGACCTGAATAATTTTCGTTAACTGCCATTTCGTATTCTGTTTTTAAAGCTGATATTTCCGATAATGCAACGCTAAGGATAGTTTTCTTCGTGTAAAGTGTATAGTTGACTGTTGCAATAGCAGCCAAAATTCCCAAAATTGCAATGGCAATCATGATTTCAATTAAGGTAAAACCCTGCTGTCTTTTCATATTTAATACTCTTTTATTCTGATTTATCAGTACAATTTTTATACCACACATTTTATATTTATTTTTCAAAAACTTAAAACTGATATAAATTTAAAAGATTTAAAAATAGGTAATAATTAACATTTTTTGTCATCTAACGACTTTGTTGGAGAATTTTAAGCTTAGATAGAAAAATTAACTTTAATTACATACTTTATTATTAAAAGTATGCTGACCACTTTTAGTTAATAATACATAAGCCTGTCTAAGCTGCTCAGCATCTCGTACCATCTGTTGCTGTTTTTGCGAAAACAACCAGTATTTGGCAATAGTTAAAGCAGATGGATAACGATAAGCTATCTGTTTAAAAGTTATTAGTGGATAATATTGAACTAAATTGCAGTATGGAATGGTTTGAAAATCTAAGGATGTACTATACCCATCCAAAAAATAAAATTTTTGGTCATTAAAATCAACTTTTTCATGAAATAAATTTTGCCGTGCGTACAAATCACTTTTTTCATTAAGGTGATTTACTTCAATTAAAAAACAACCAAATATAATACATAATAAAATTAAAAATATCACATATAATTTCTTATTAATCTGAATTAACATATCACACCTCTTTAATATTTTGTTGATACGATACATAACCTAAAAACATACCGGCTGGAATTAGAAAATATGTATATGCATACGGATATTCCAAGCAAGAATGCACAAAAAATGCCATAAACCCTAAAAACAATAATAAATCCTGTTTATATTGCAGATTCATATAGCAACGATATAAAATATAAATAATCAATAAACTGAGTAGTGTACCAAGCACCAAACCATTCCATAGTAGGAGGTCTAAAAACAAATTATGCGAATAAGTAAATAATTCTTTTTTTGTAGATGTTGGTGTCATGGTAGATAACTGTGCAACATCGACTTGTCCCCAGCCGTATCCAGTCCAAGGTTGCTCCATAACTGCATGAAGCAATTGTGGCCAAATTTTAAAACGTGTTGATCCACCTTGTAAACGATCTATCGCAGTAGACGCTTGGGAATAAGTTAAAACATTCAGTAAAAAAGGAATACATAGTGTTAAACCAATAAAAACAACATTTAATTTTATAACGTTTATAATATCTTGTTTTTGATGGTAATAATAAAGATATAACGCACTTAAAACGATGCATGATGCCCATGCTGAACGTGATTGGGTCATCACAATCCCAATCAACAATATGAACGTAATACCATACATGATGATTTTTTTAATTTTTTGTGCTTGGTACAAATAAAACAATGAGAATAAGCTCATGATAAGCAAGGTAGATAATTGATTGGGTTGTGCAAGATTTGCTGTTGCACGATTACCATAAGAGGAGGAAAATAATAAATAACTATTGAACCACATAAAACGCTGATTAAATGCCATCAATACAGATATACATCCAACAAACACAAGCATCGCTAAAAATATATTTAATATATTTGTCTGATGATTGGCTTTAAAATTTACTCCCACTAAAATACTGCATAAGAAAATACACAGATAAACAGTTGATAACAATGCATCCTGCAAAAAAAAGATAATTCCAAAAGCATATTGAATCATTGGAATTAAAAGCAAAGCAAGATTAAATAACAGCAATTGGGTACTGACAATTTTGTATTGAAAGCATAATGCTGTTAAAAAGAATAAAAGCCCTGCAACAGCAAAGATTTCTTTATAAAAAGTAGTAGAGAAAAAAAGCGTTATTGTTGAAAAATACGCCACACCCATTAAAAAAATACCAAAAAGATTTAAATACTTATAACAATAAAAGCTCATATATTATCCCAAAAAAAGAGCCCCATCTGAGGCTCTTTTTATTTTTAAATTTTATTATGAGGTTGTCCGACATTCAGAAGGAACATATTTTTGAGCATCGCCTGATGTAGTTGTACATTGCCAAGCTACATTCCCACCTGTATATTTAGGTGTTAATGTTAAAACAATACCTTTAGCAGCCGCAGTCGTAGTAACGGAAATTACACCACTGCCTGAACATGCTGATGATGCTACATTTGTAGTTGCACTTGCAGAAATTACGCCATTACACGCTGAACTTGCAATTGTAGTACCACCAGCACTCATAATATTTTCAGAAACAGTTGCTTTCATTGCTGATGCAGTTGTGAGAGCCTCTGTAACACGAGCACGAACGGTATAGTCCGTATATGCAGGAATCGCAATTGCCGCCAAAATACCAATGATCGCAATTACAATCATCAATTCAATTAAGGTAAAACCCTTTTGTGCGTTCATAAATTTCTCCTGGAAATTTGTGTAAAATTTGTTTGCTAAATTTCGCTTAATTACTTTATAGCATAAGCTATGCCAACTTTATGATTCATATTTTTTATATTATAAAACAATAAATTAAGCAATATAAAACTTTTATTGTTCGATTTTTTGTTTTTCCATGCGTTTACAATCGTTACAAAATGACAATATTTGTCAGTTACTAGCAGAAATATTAAATATAACAATTCGGTCAACAATTCAGTGCTTTAAACCATTTATATTGAAACGCATTCTATTTTTCTTTGTTTTTATTTTAGATCGAAATGTTGAATCAAACGTACCTGATCATTCGCTGAAAGTTATCCAATATATGTTAACGTAGATGAATAGATTACACAGCAATAACGTTGTGTCTGCTCAAGTTAGGCAGTCATGAAAATTGCTATCGTGACTTAAAACAATATAAAAATTAAATCCTGACGAATTGTTTTTGGAATAACAGAATCAAGCTGAAGAAAGTCTAGGATTTTTTGTTCCAGAGATTTGGAGGGATGTGATAAAAATGGTGTGATACCAATCATGCTATCTTCCGATTACACTTTGATATTTACTATAAATATTTGCCGCAATATTTACAACAATTTTATCAATTAAAATATTAGCATAGTAAAAATTTATGGATTTTTTTGCCGTAATATTTGCCGTAATACTGTATCATCTTTCCCCATCTTATTGAGTTAAAAATAGCCCATGTCCAATTGTTTTGGTTAAGGTATGAATAAGCTGTTTTTCCTTTGCTGTAAGCTGTGCCTCATCAATATATTTCCAGCGTTTCTCATAATATTGAAATGCCATTTCCGCAGGGATTTGACGTATTGTGCTATCCCATAAAATTTGATCTAATGCCGGATATTCTGTTCGGTTAATCATATCCATTAACGTCCCCTTATCTAATCATCATAATAGCTATATAATATCATAAAGATCTGATTATTTAATGTACATATAAACACCTATCGAAAAACCGAAAAAGACGATTAAAAACAAGCTATTTAGATCAAATGTGGGCTTATTTATACTGAATTTTCTATCATTGCTGCTTTACCAGATATATCTCAAATTAGGCAATCATAAAAATTGATATCGGGATTTAAAGCATCATAAAAACTAAATCAATCGTGGTCGATTCGACAATTCATTGCCTTCGGGATCATGGGTATTATTGCCATAATACCGGCTAAACAATTGTCCTAATTGCTCAATCGCCACACACAGCCCATCACCAAATTGCTGTGCCTTAAATAATGGCAGCATACTCTGGCAAATCTCTTGCCAGCACTTTTCATGCACAGCACCATCTATGCCTCGGTCTGCAACAATTTCCACCGCATGTTCGCATAGATTTAAATAAATCAAAATTCCGCTATTACATTCGGTATCCCACACACGGTATTTGGCAAATAGATATTCCGCACGTTGCTGCGTGGTATGTTGCAAGGCGAAATGACCAGGCAAACTGCCCTCGACAATCACCTGAATTTCACCGCGATGGCCATTTTCAGCCGCTTCAATAGCCTGTGCAATCTTGTCACAGTCCTGTGTAGTTAAAGCATGTTTGGCAGATTTAAAATACAAGATATGTTTAAACCAACGCTTTAAGCTGGGTTTATTCACCACATCAAGATGTTTGGTGCTAATCACCGTTTGCGTTTCGATTTGATTTACCATGAACCTGATGCTCCTCCACCGCCAAAACCGCCGCCTCCGCCACTATAACCGCCACCTCCGCCAAAGCCACCACCTCCGCCTCGACCACCACCAGAACTGGCAAAGGCTTGAAAGAGCAATTGTGCCAATGAACTAATCACCAAAAAGAATAAACCACCACCGAGCAACAGGCTCATACCCAGTCCGAGCCCACTCAACATACCCAGCGCCGTACCGGCAACGCCTGCACCCAATGCAGAAATTTTGCGTCCAATCAGTGCGGATAAAACCACTGCAATCACCAGAATAACGATGGAAATACCCAATGCACTTTGCATGCCTTGTTGTTTTTGGTGTGCAGCAGCTTGCTGCTCTTTTAAACTTTCCGCAGCCTGACGGGCCACATCAGGGTCCTGACTCAAAATACGATTGATTTCTTCCAGTCCGGACTGTAAACCTTGTGCATACTGTCCTTGTTTAAAATACGGTGTGATTTGATTCTGAATAATACGATGGGTCATGATATCGGGCAGCACACCTTCCAATCCATAACCGGTTAAAATCTGAATACGACGATCATTGACCGCAACCACAATCAATAGACCATTATCATGCTTGGCTGTTCCGAGTTGCCATTTCTCGGCAATACGCATGGAATAACTAAAAATATCTTCCTGCCCGGTACTCGGTACAATCACCATACCGATCTGTGCCTTACCTGAATCATAGATCTGGCGAATATATTGGCTTAGACTCTGATTTTGTTCTGCTGTAAGAATATTTGCCTGATCAATAATCGGTTGATTAAGCTGTGGAATATCACGCTGAATAATATTTTCATCTGTACCATCAGCGGATACTGACGATTGTGCCGTGCTATTTTGACTCTCTGAATTTTGTGCACTTTGCTGTTGCGTATTCTGTTTTTGATTGTTG
The DNA here is from genome assembly GCF_900096995.1 of Acinetobacter puyangensis. Lineage (GTDB taxonomy): Bacteria > Pseudomonadota > Gammaproteobacteria > Pseudomonadales > Moraxellaceae > Acinetobacter > Acinetobacter puyangensis. Next base: position 296,908 of record NZ_OANT01000003.1, on the reverse strand, counting down.
ATAATTTTGTTGAGTACCACTGCTTCGGTACCGTCATCAGATGCGGTGGCCGTTGCTGTTTCGGCAAAGGCAGATGCGCCAAAGCCAGATATGCAAAGCAGACTGAAACACAGGACAAAGCCTAAAAGTCCCCTCACAATCTGTTGCATAAATGCATTTATATGCTTATCCGCAGTTATATCCAGCTTAGTCAACATGCCTCAACCTTATTTTATGATCAACAATGAATGAGATGATGATCAGTTAAAACTTACTGTAGGCGCTTTTTCTGCACCGGTTTCAGCACTAAAGTTTGGTTTGGTTTTCATGCCAATGACTTTCGCCGTCATTACTTGAGGGAATTGACGTGCATAGCTGTTGTAATCCTGCACAGTGGTAATATAGCGATTACGAGCCACGGCAATACGGTTTTCCGTACCTTCAAGCTGGACCTGTAATTCTTGGAACTGTTGATTGGCTTTTAAATCCGGATAATTTTCCGATACGGCAATCAACCGTGATAATGCACCGGTTAACTGGCTTTGTGCTTCCTGATATTTTTTAAACAGTTCCGGATCTTCCAGTACTTCCTTATCGACTTTTAAACCGGCAACATTGGAACGAGCCTGTGTGACTTCGGTAAGTACACTTTCTTCATGTGCCGCAGAACCTTTAACCACATTGACCAAATTAGGCACCAGATCGGCACGGCGTTGATACTGGTTTTCTACTTCTGACCATGAAGCTGTGACTGCTTCATCTTTGACTTGCAAGGTGTTATAACCACAACCGGTAAGATTAAGTGCCAACACAACGGTTGCTGTTAATAATGTTTTTTTCAATAATTTCATTCTATTCACCCAAATATAGCATTTAGCCTATTGTATTGATTTACATTCTACGCAATTATTATCATGATTTTATGTATTTTTGTATAAAAAATTGCGTTGCTCTTGTGTATTAAAGCGACGCATTTTTTTGAATATCAATTTGTCTTTTTAAGCAAAACCTGCCATTTGATAGTCATTTGCCAGTTTATTTTTCCAATATTCCACTTCCCGACTGTAGTCAATTTCGGCAGGGTTAAAATCATCTTTATAGTAAGCCAGATATTCCGGCAATAATTGTATAAACATTTTCGCCAACAAATACAGGCCAAACACATTACCGCCAATTTTAGTTAAACTATCTTTTCTATCCTGCATAAATAAACGGAAAGTCGCATAAAATGTCAAACTGGCAAAGCCTGTGGTGACAGTACGCATCACGCTTTTACGTAATTTATGATTGCTATAAACCGCCTGATAGGTATTGTAAGCTACTGCCCGATGTTCTATTTCCTCAATGGCATGCCACACCCATAACTTGATTGCATCATCATCAAGCGTTTGTAGAACTTCCGGATGTTTTAAAATATAACCACCCAGCAAAGCAGTAAAATGTTCGTACGCACAGGTCACTGCAAGCTGAACACTATACGGCAATTCACGCACTTTCTGATCTTGTCTGGCAAGCCATGCTTGAAAACGATCCAGTTGGTAATCATCTTGGCGCCATGAGGCATTAAATTCAGCATGAGCTTTGGAATGCATGGCTTCTTGGCCAATAAAAGCAGCAATGTCTGACTGCAATTTTTCGTCATCAACACGATTTCGCACATTACGCACGCTATGTACAAAAAATTGTTCACCAATTGGAAAGGTAGAAGATAGTGCGGTCAACATATGTGACATCACTGGGGAGTTGGCAAAATAATGTCGCTTAATCGCCTGCGGATTAAACTGTGGTCGACGTACCGTGATACCGAATGCTTTCGGGCGATTTAAATAAGTTTTTTCTGTTGCCGCTACTGCAAAAGCCATGGTTTATATCTCATCATGAAAGCTCATTCATGATTATTGACGATTGCGCACCCACAAACCATGGCGGAAATATGCACATATTGGCAAAAACGCTCAACTGAAAAAAATAATGCTTTATTTCAAAACCAATAAAAAAGCCCATAATTCTAAAACTATGGGCTTTACACGATCAATTAAATTTCAGTTTACACATCAAGATAATCCAGAATCCCTTCGGCAGCTTTACGCCCTTCCCAAATCGCTGTAACCACCAGATCCGAACCACGAACCATATCGCCACCAGCAAAGATTTTTGGATTAGACGTCTGGAACATAAATTCCTGTTCTTCTGGTGCCACAACACGACCTGAACCGTCCAGACCAATGTTTACATTAGTAAACCAGTCTGCTGGACTCGGACGGAAACCGAATGCCAATAATACCGCATCTGCGGGTAAAACTTCTTCCGATCCGGGAATTGGCTCAGGACTGCGACGGCCGCGGCTATCCGCTTCACCTAGTTGTGTAGTCACGACTTTTACACCAGTGACTTTACCATTTTCACCGACAACTTCAATCGGTTGACGGTTAAACAGGAATTCCACACCCTCTTCACGGGCATTTTTAACTTCACGGCGTGAACCCGGCATGTTGGCTTCATCACGACGATAAGCACACGTGACAGTTTCGGCATTCTGACGAATGGAGGTACGGTTACAGTCCATGGCGGTATCACCACCACCCAGCACGATCACTTTCTTGCCTTCCATGCTGATGTATTCACTTGGATCCTTTTCCCAGTTTTGACAACGATTGACGTTGGCAATCAGGAAATCCAGTGCATCATAGACACCATCGAGTTCTTCCCCAGGAAAACCACCTTTCATATAGGTGTAAGTGCCCATGCCCATAAAGACTGCATCATATTCTGCAAGTAATTGATCAATCGTAACATCTTTGCCAATTTCGGTATTTAACCGGAATTCCATGCCCATTTCGGTAAAGATTTCACGGCGACGTTTCATCACGTCTTTTTCCATCTTAAATTCTGGAATACCAAAGGTCAGCAAACCACCAATTTCTGGGCGTTTATCAAAAATCACCGGCTTTACACCGCCACGTACCAAAATATCTGCACAACCTAAGCCTGCGGGACCTGCACCAATGATGGCAACTTTTTTGTCTGTCCATTTAACGGAAGACATGTCTGGACGCCAGCCCAGTGCAAACGCAGTATCATTGATGTATTTTTCGGCATTACCGATGGTCACTGCACCAAATCCGTCATTTAAAGTACATGCACCTTCACACAAACGGTCTTGTGGACAAACACGACCACAGACTTCAGGTAAAGTATTGGTTTGATGACAAAGTTCAGCAGCACGAAAGATCTGGCCTTCAGCAATCAATTTGAGCCAGTTTGGAATATAGTTATGTACAGGACATTTCCATTCACAATACGGGTTACCACAGCCTAAACAGCGATGGGTCTGATTGGTGGCCACATCCGCAGTAAATGGCTTATAAATTTCCACAAAATCTGCTTTGCGGACAGTAATATCTTTTTTCTCTGGCTCTTGACGTGGAACATCCAGAAACTGAAAGTCATTATTAAGGCGTTGTGCCATGTGTCTCTCCGTGGGTAAGTGCGCACTGGTTTGAGTTGCGCACCTGCCTATGTCAATGCAGTTAGATTATTGTGGATCAGCTTGAGTGGTTTTAAGCAAAGTCAGTAAGTTTGCAGCTTTTGGTTTGACTAACCAGAATTTACGGCTGTAATAATCAAACTCGTTACGGATTTTGTAGGCCCATGCACTACCTGTTTCCTTGATGTGCTCATCCAGAATTTTCATCAAGAATTGCTGATGTTCTTCCATTGACTCGGTTGAAATACGGGTTAAATCAATCAGTTCGTGATTATAATAATCGACGAAGTCATTGTCCAAGTCCAGAACATAGGCGAAACCACCGGTCATGCCTGCACCAAAGTTATGACCAACTTTACCCAGTACAGTCACAATACCACCGGTCATATATTCACAGCAGTGGTCGCCTGCACCTTCAATCACAGCGAATGCACCGGAATTACGTACCGCAAAACGCTCGCCTGCTGTACCTGCCGCAAACAACTTACCGCCAGTTGCGCCATACATACAGGTATTACCAATAATCGCTGTATTTTGGGTCTGGAATGGTGAACCTTTTGGTGGGAAGATCGAAATACGACCACCTGCCATACCTTTACCGACATAATCGTTGGCATCACCTTCGAGTTTGATATGTAAACCGCCTGCGTTCCAAACACCCAGTGACTGACCAGCAGTCCCCTCAAGTTTCAAGGTGACAGGTGCACTTTCCATACTCAAATTGCCATAACGACGGGCAATTTCACCGGATAAACGGGCACCAATCGAACGATCACAGTTACCGACTCGATAATAGAACTCGCCACTTGTACCATTTTCAATGGCAGGTAACATATCGCGCACCATACGTTCAGCAAGTAAACCTTTGTCGTGTGGTTCGTTGCCTTGTACCTGACAGTATTGTGCTTTGCCTTCTGCCGAAGGATGCGATTGCAACAATGGCAATAAATTCAGATGCGCCTGTTTTGAAGTTTCACCTGGTAAAACATCAAGTAGATCAACACGACCAATCAAATCCTTGAGTGATGCAACACCTAGCGCAGCCAGCCATTCACGAGTTTCTTCGGCAATAAAGCGGAAGAAATTGATCAGCATTTCCGGCTCGCCAATATAGTGTTCATGACGCAAATGGTCTTGCTGTGTTGCCACACCGGTTGCACAGTTATTTAAATGACAGATCCGCAGGTATTTACAACCCAGTGCAATCATTGGTGTGGAACCAAAACCAAAACTTTCTGCACCCAAAATCGCTGCTTTTACTACATCCAGACCGGTTTTTAAGCCACCATCGGTTTGCACCCGAACTTTACCACGCAGGTCATTGACACGTAGTGCCTGATGCGCTTCTGACAGACCCAATTCCCATGGTGAACCAGCATGATGAATGGAAGACAATGGCGATGCCGCAGTACCACCATCGTAACCAGAGATCGTAATAAAATCGGCATAGGCTTTGGCAACACCGGCAGCAATGGTTCCTACACCCGGTTCAGACACCAGTTTTACCGACACCATGGCTTTTGGATTGACCTGTTTTAAGTCAAAAATCAATTGTGATAAATCTTCAATCGAATAAATATCATGGTGTGGTGGTGGAGAAATCAGAGTCACGCCCGGTACAGAATAGCGTAAACGTGCAATCAGACTATTGACCTTACCACCCGGTAACTGACCACCTTCGCCCGGTTTCGCCCCTTGTGCCACTTTGATCTGTAACACTTCCGCAGAAGTCAGGTAGGCTGGTGTCACCCCAAAACGACCCGATGCAATCTGCTTGATTTTGGAGTTACGAATGGTGCCGTAACGTGCAGGATCTTCACCGCCCTCACCGGAATTTGAACGACCACCAATGGTATTCATGGCAATCGCAATCGACTCATGCGCTTCTGGTGACAATGCACCCAATGACATACCGGCAGAGTCAAAGCGTGGTAAAATATCTTCAACCGCTTCCACCTGACTAATATCAATAGAATTGTCGGTTTTAAGCGTTAACAAATCACGGATGGTTGCCACCGGACGGTGATTCACCAATTCGGCATATGCTTTAAAATCTTCATATTTGCCAGAGCGAACCGCCTTATGCAAAGTATTGATCACATCTGGATTAAACGCATGATATTCCTTGCCAAAGACAAATTTCAGCATACCACCTTGATCAATTGGCTTACGTGCTTTCCACGCCAGTTCGGCCAATTTTTTCTGATCATTTTCCAGATCTTCAAAGGTTGCACCCTCAATACGACTTGGTACACCAATAAAACATTTGTCCACAACCGCTTTAGATAAACCAACGGCTTCAAATAACTGTCCACCACGATAAGATGCAACGGTAGAAATACCCATTTTTGATAAAACTTTTAATAAGCCTTTATCAATCCCTTTACGGAAGTTGGCCTGAGCATGAATCGGATCACCCAGCAATTCGCCTTTGGCAACCAGATCATTAATCACATCATAAGCCAGATATGGATAGATCGCTGTTGCACCAAAGCCAAGTAATACGGCAAATTGATGCGGATCACGCGCAATACCAGTTTCTACAATAATATTGGCATCGGTACGCAGACCGACATCAATTAAATGATGGTGTACTGCGCCTGTGACCATGAGTGCATTGGCTGGCAAATAGCCTTCACGAATATTCTTATCAGAAAGAATAAGCAGGGTTTTGCCATCACGAATTGCCTGCGCAGATTCTTCACAAATACGCTGAACCGCGGCTTCCAGACCTTCTGCTTGCGGATAATTCAGATCAATTTCTGCATTCTCGTAGCCTTTACGCTCGACATGACGAATTTGATACATTTTTGAATTAGAGAGCACCGGACTGGAAATGATCAGACGTTCTGCATGATCCGGTCCTTGCTCAAACACATTCTGCTCACGACCAAAACAGGTTTCCAGTGACATCACAATAGATTCACGCAATGGATCAATTGGCGGGTTTGTCACCTGTGCAAACTGCTGACGGAAATAGTCAGACACATGACGTACCTGACGAGACAATACTGCCATTGGCGTATCATCACCCATCGAACCAACCGCTTCCTGTCCGCTTTCTGCAATTGGACGTAACATTTGATCACGCTCTTCAAATGTCACCATAAACATTTTTTGTGCAGCTTTTAACGCATCACCAGTCAGACCTTTTTCAGCCAGATTTTCTTCCAGTTGCATATCTGCCTGAAGCTTGACTGAACGATCACGCAACCACTCACGATAAGGACGCATTTTTTTCAGATGGTTACTGACATCTTTGGTGTCTAATAATTTACCAGTGTAAGTATCGATAACCAAGATTTGTCCCGGACCGACACGACCTTTAGACACCACGTCTTCTGGTTCATAACCCCATACACCAATTTCAGAGGCAAGAGTGATATAACCATTTTTGGTAATTACCCAACGTGCAGGACGTAAGCCGTTACGATCCAGCATACAGATGGCATGACGACCATTTTGTACCACCAAGCCGGCAGGACCGTCCCAAGCCTCCATATGTTTGGAGTTAAATTCATAGAATGCACGTAAGTCTGCATCCAGTGTTTCCACATTCTGCCAAGCAGGCGGTACCAGCATACGCAAGGCACGGAACAGATCCATTCCACCACCGACCAGAATTTCCAGCATATTATCCAGACTGGAAGAATCGGAACCTGTACGGTTCACCAACGGTTTAATATCCAACAAACCTGGCAGCAATGGATTTTCAAATTTAGGTGTACGTGCCACAGACCAGTTACGGTTTGCAGTAATGGTGTTAATCTCACCATTGTGTGCCAAATAGCGGAAAGGTTGTGCCAGCGGCCAACGAGGTAAGGTATTGGTAGAGAAGCGTTGGTGGAAAACCACGATATGCGATTCAAGACGCTCATCTGCCAGATCGGTATAAAAATCGTCAATTGCTTCCGGCATCATCAAGCCTTTATAGCTAATGACGGTAGAAGTCAAAGTCGTTACATAAAATAATGGGTCATTTTGCAACTGCTGCTCTGCACGGCGGCGTGCCAGAAATAGCTTACGGTTAAATTCAACCTCAGTTGTGCCTTCTGGACAGTTTACTAAAATCTGTTCAAATGCAGGCAAAGAACGTAAGGCGATTTCACCTAGAATATCAACATTAATCGGTACTTTACGCCATGTTGCAACAGTTAAGCCTTCCGCCTCAACTTCTTTATTTAAAATTGTTTTGGCATTTTCGGCAAGTGCAGGATCAAGATTTAAAAATACCGTACCGACAGCAAAAATATCGGTTAAAGTCACATTTAATTTTTCTGCCTCTGCACGAAAGAACTGTTTTGGCATCGCCAATAACAGACCACAACCATCGCCTGTCTTTCCATCTGCTGCAATACCACCACGGTGCGTCATACAGCTCAAACTATGAATGGCTGTTTTGACCAAATGATGACTTTGTGTCCCTTGCATATGTGCAATCAAACCAAAACCACAGTTGTCTTTAAATTCATGCGGCTGATACAAACCCTGATTTGGCTGTTCAGTGGGAGCTACAGTATTGAGCGATGGCATGTGCATAGCGTACCCTTCTATTCCAATGATGACTTTTTAACAGTCAAATTAAATCAAGCAAAGCACAGACTTTAAATGATGGTCATCAAACAAAACTGTGATTGTAGAGGTAGTTTAACCCCAAACAGTAAACTACACACACTGTTTATTTGATTAAAAAATGCACTAAATTTGTACATTTTCGACCACATTTTACTTTTTTAATGCAAATTTCATGCAAAATAAAGAAATTAAGTCTATTAAACTTCCTCCTAAAAGCAAAAAACATGCCATTAATGTCAAGTTACACTCAATTGATTTCTAACATTATTTTTATAAGCCAAAATCGTTTCGCACCACATTTGCCACAATAATTGCACCAACACAATGCAGTGATAAATTTACGATTAAATTTGCTCTTTTTTGGTGCAATTATTAAAATGGATCGATTACTTGTGGTTCAGTTTGTGTTGGTTTTGCAGCAGGGGCAGTTTTTTGCTCAGAATTTGGCTTCATTTCCTCACTTTTTGGTGCGACTGATGAATTTTCAACATGCGTACTTTTTATTTCACCACGTTCATCTTTACGTTGAATCGTCGTGGTCGTACCTGCTAGATTTGGTACATTCCCTTCAGATGACTTAATCGACAAGTCCACCATTTTCGGTAAAGCGGCTTTACGTAATACCACAGATCGCAGTGCAACACCCGAAGATAACTCATCACTGCCCAAATCATTGACCAAAGCGGAATATACCGAAATCTTTTCAGGCAGAATTTTTATGCTATCAGGTAATTCAAAATCAATTTTCTGCGAGGCTTCCATGGCCTGTTGCACATTCTGATATAAGCCATAGATTAATACAAATTGTTCAGGATTTTTACCGTCACTCAAACGCAAATAATTAAAGTTTTTACGATCGTCACGTTTGGCTAGATATGAGCGAATAATATCTTCCTCAGTGACTTTCATAATTTGTAGTGTCCAGCGTTTATTCTGTTCACTGACAAACTTGGCACCCCGAAATTCAGGTTCATGATTACCTTGAAGCACTGTTCGCTTTGACAAATCAATCGCAGGCACTTCTGTCGCAAAACCACCAAGGGCTTGACTAAATGAAACTTTTTCAGCCTGAACCGGACGCAATGACTGCTGTGCTTCTTCTTCAACTGGTACGACTTCTTCTACGGCTGAAATTTTAAACTGTAAAATCCAGATGATAAATGCAACCACAAAACATCCCACACCCAAAGCAATCCATGTCGAGTTTTTGATGAGTTGCCATGTTTGTTTAGGTGTAAGCATTTAGACCTCTATCTAAAATTTATGCGGGAAGCTGATTGAAAGTAATGGATTTTATCAAGGTATCCTGTGCAAATTCATTATGAATCACTGCCTGACCCAGATTTTTTAATAGAATCAAACGCAATTGACCATTCAAAACTTTTTTATCGTGCGCCATATAACCCAAAAACTGCTCAACAGGAATATATGGACAGATTACTGGTAATTTCGCCTGTACTAAAATATTTTTTACCCGAAGTACATCCTGATGATTTAACCAGCCCAATTGTTCAGACAGTGTTGCCGCCATGACCATACCAGTTGCGACAGCTTCGCCATGTAACCAGACACCATAGCCCAGATAAGATTCTATCGCATGGCCAAAAGTATGCCCAAGATTAAGTAAAGCACGCTCACCTTTCTCAGTTTCATCGTTGGCAACTATTCTGGCTTTATGCGCACAGCAGCGATATACCGCCTCAGCGAGTAATGCTGGATCACGTTGCATGAGAGCCGGCATATTTTGTTCCAACCAGAGCAAAAAATCAGCATCGCATAACAATGCGTATTTAATCACTTCTGCCATACCCGCAGATAGTTCACGTTCTGGCAAAGTCTCCAATACACGCATATCTGCAAGCACAGCTTCCGGTTGCTTAAACGCACCAATCATGTTTTTGCCTAATGGATGATTGATACCGGTTTTACCACCAACGCTCGAATCGACTTGCGACAATAAAGTGGTTGGGATCTGAATAAAGTTTACACCCCGCTGGAACGATGCCGCGGCATAACCCGCCATATCACCGATTACACCACCACCCAGTGCAACCACAGTGCAGTCACGATTAAAACCAGCCTCTAACAACGCATCAAAAATTAAATGTAAATGCTCAAAATTTTTATATTTTTCACCATCTGGCAAAATACAAACTGCTATTTTTTTGCCTAATTTCTCAAACTGGGCCTGATAATAGGACAAATACAATGCCGCAACTGTGGTATTTGTAACAATCATCACCTGTTGCCCAGAAATATAAGGGGCTAAGAGATCTGCACTATCTAGGGACTGACCAATAAAAATCGGGTAACGGCGTTTGCCCAATTCGACATATAAAGTTTGCATAGCAGTAGTATTCATAAGTTTGATGTTATCGGTTTTTCACGAATCAATTGTAGTATTTTTTGTGCCAGATCACGAGCAGAACCGTGATTGGTTTCCACAATAAAATGCGCAACATCACGATAAAGCGGATCCCGAATCTCCAGTAAATCGCGTAATTTCTTTTCTGGATTTTCCACTTGCAGTAAAGGTCGGTTACGATCACGACTGGTTCGCATCAATTGAATTTCGACAGGGGTATAAAGATACACCACGACACCACGATGATGAAGATTTTGTCGGTTTTCATGTTGTGTAACTGCGCCGCCGCCGGTGGCAAGCACAATATTTTCCAAATTGGTGAGGTCATGAATAATCGCTTTTTCTCGAATACGAAAACCCACCTCCCCTTCCTTTTCAAAAATCCAGGGAATGCTTGCACCTGTACGTGATTCAATTTCGTGATCACTATCGATAAATTGACGATTGAGTAATTCTGCCAGATATCGCCCTACAGTTGTTTTACCTGCACCCATTGGACCCACCAAATAAATATTTGGTAGATCCAGGTGATGATTATGGCTAATCAAGTGCCACCTATGCCAACAAATTTTTTCATTGCCTCTATATTAACGATTTGTTGAAGTATTGTCATTTACAATGCGAGGTGTGACAAAAATAAGCAGTTCATTTTTATCGTCTTGCTTTTCAGTTTTTCGAAATAAACGACCAACATAGGGCAAATCACCTAGGAGTGGAATTTTTGTGACAGCATCACCTTTTGTGCTTTCAAAAACACCACCTAATACTACTGTCTCACCATCATCAATTAATACATTAGTCGTAATCTGATTGGTTGAAATAATCGCCTCACCATTTTGCGCATAACTATCCAAAGCATCTTTGGCAATATTAAGTTGCATATTCACTTTACCATCAGGGGTAATGCTGGGAGTAACTTCTAACTGCAATACAGCATCTTTAAACTCTGTAGACGTCGTTGTACCAGAAGTCGTACCACTTGTCGTTTGATATGGAATCTGAACCCCTGATTTAATTAATGCTTTTTGTTTATCTGCGGTTAAAACTTTTGGAGTAGAAACGATTTCTGTTAAACCTTCAGCTTCAGATGCCGATAACTCCAAATCTAGCATAAAATTTGAGAAGTTGATTAATCCAAATGAAATTTGTCCTGATGCATTACTAACTCCCAGATCGACACTCACATTATCAGATAAATCAGAATATTGAGTGGTATCAGAATTAGACAATGTACTTAATGAAGATCGACTACCAGCCACTAGGAAATTACTATTTTTTGAAGCAACACCCCACTTCACTCCAAGATCTTTACTAAAAGTATTTGTTGCTCGGACTACCCTTGCTTCAATCATCACCTGTTTAACCGGGATATCAATCAGATTAATCATCTTACGGATTTCATCAATTTTTTGTGCCGTATCGTTAACAATTAAGGTGTTAGTACGGATATCACTGGAGATAGATCCGCGGGGACTTAACAAACTACCGGTTAACTCATCACTATTGGTTGAGGCACTTGTACCCCCCGAATTTGTAGATGACCGATTACGGGTAGTAATCAACTTTTCGATATCAGCGACTTTGGCATAATTCAACTGTATGTAATCGGTTTGAATCGGTGCTAGTTTAACGCTTTGTGCTTGAGCCTTGGCCTCATCTTCTTCTGCCTTAATGAGCTCGGAAACCGGTGCAATCCAGATCACGTTGCCATTGCGACGTTTATCCAGGTTCTTGCTTTTTAAAATAATATCAAGCGCCTGGTCCCAAGGCACTTCTTTTAACCGAATGGTAATCTGTCCCTGTACCGAATCGGCAGCCACTAAATTGACATCGGTAAAATCTGCCAGCAACTGCAAAACACGTCGTACTTCAATATCTTGAAAATCCAGAGAGATCTTTTTACCACTATAATTTTGGGCATTACGTTTAACAGCAGCATTATTTTCGACAGGACGTTTTACACTAATGGTGAGTTTATCTTCTGCCTGATAAGCCATATATTCATAGCTACCTGTAGGCTGAATCACTATCACGCCATTGCTACCTTCATTATAGGCATCAATCGAAGAAACAGGGGTAGCAAAATCATTGACATTTAAACGTCTGGCAAGATTCGTCGGGACTTTAGAACCTAATAATCGAATAACAACTTTACTGCCTTGTTGCTGTACATCAACCGGAGTACTTGAACTCAGTAACTGAATATTGACTAAACCTTCGCCTTGTGCCCCTCGTTCAAAACCAATATTGGATAAACCATTGGCTTTTGTAGTGATTGGCTGGGAAATAATATTAGATGGCACAGCAACCGGAGTTTCCAATTCAGGAGACACTTTAAGAATAAAGCTATTGCCTTCGGTACGGGTGGTAAATGCGCCATGTTGTTTTAAATGAATGGTTAATCTGGAACGTTCATTATCCACCTGTGCATCAATATTGGAAATTTCCGCACTATTAACGATAATATCATTATTGGTGAGTTTATTATTTGCACCTTCAAAATCTAAAATTAAGCGTGTAGGTCCTTCCAACTGATAGGCTTTTGGTTGTACGGGTAATCCGTCAAACACGACTTGTAACTCGGTACCCTGATTCCCTAGTTGCAAAGGTATCACCTGCGTAATACCCACCTGAGCACTTACACTTTGTACAACGGCCATCGCAACCGCCGTCATGACAAAATTTTTCATCGTGAAACCCCTATTCATCATCAACCCCATTTTTTCAAATATGCTCATCTTTTTCATTGTATTCTTCCTACTATTGAGCATTGCCATATAGAACCAGATTACGTGGACGTTCAATAAACCCATCCTGACCATCTGGCACAACCTCAATTAAGGAAATTTCATTTGCTGTAATCCCTACAATTCTGCCATGGTTTTTACCCATATAATTGCCCTTTTGTACCTGCTCAATTTCGCCATCAGGCGTCCTTACCAAAGCAATGATATTACCGGAGGCACCACGCATGGTACCTTTCATCAACAACTCTTCCAAAGCATAACTTTCAAGCGGCTGTAAAGGACGGGCGAGATTCGGATAAACACGTTTACCCGACATAATCCTCAACTCATTTGCAATACTGGTAGGTACAAAAGGACTTTTTAGCTGAAAACTGCTATAAATATAATTAGGGACTGGCGTAAATGTAGGTGGCGGTTCAACCGGTAAAGGCGGTTGATTGCGAATTTCCTGCATCTTGATCATTGCATTTTCTGTACGTGATTCACATCCACCTAATATCAATGCAGCCAGCCCAAATAAAACAACCTGACTGAGGCGAGCTTTATCTATCATTTCTTACTCTCCTCAAGTTTATTTTTATCATTTTCAGTCATATAGCGATAGGTTTTTGCCTTTACATTCATCAAAAGCTTGGGCACTTCACTGCCTTTTACCTCTTCAGCCTTGATATCAAAATCATGTAAAGTAACAATACGTGGCAGAGCCGCAATCGCACTGACAAAACCGCCCATACTGTGATAATGCCCCGATACCGAAATATCAATCGGCTGTTCGATAAAAATCTCCTGTTTTACTTCTGGCAATAACTGGATATTTTTAAATTCAAGCCCCGAAGAAACACCGGCCATATTAATATCTTCAACCAGATCAGGAATTTCAGTTTCCTTTGGCAATTGATCCAGTTGCTGATTGAATTGGACCTCCATTAATTGCACTTGTGCCTGATATTGCTGCAAGTTTCTCAACTTGGAATTTTTATCACGAAATTCATTTAATAAATTCTGCTGCTGTGCTTCCGCTTGCGAAATCCTATCCTGTACCCCACGAATAAGAACAAAATAAGCCAACACACAGATCAGAACAAGGATAAATACATACATGGTAAACTTGACTGAAGCTGGCCAAGCACCAATGTTTTCCATATCCATTTGTTGTAACTGCTGAACATAGCGTTCAAAAGAAAAGCCTTTTTTGGCTTTTCCTTCTGCCTGATCAATTTGATCCATATCTTCCATACTCATGGTGCCACCTCGTCATTTTTCTGCGGTGCGACAAGAATGGTACTCATATCCCCCATATCTACTGTCACCAAAAAGGTACCATAAGCATCTTCTACACGAGGTGCGACTGCACCCTGTTGCTGCGGCTTGATTTCACCTGCAATAAAAGAATTCATAAAGGCATTTCTAAACCATGGTGACCCACCAAGATTTCTTAAAAAATCTGAAACCACATTTGGATCCAAAGCTTTTCCGCTAATCGAAAATTTATCGCCCTGTCTTGAAAAACCAGTTAAATACATATTTTGTGGGGTTAATTTTGAGATTTCATCAAATATATGCACAATCACAGGTCTTACACCTTGTAGATCCTGAATCAGTTTCATACGTTCCACAATTTCATCACGACGTACTTGCAAACCATCAAGCGCTTTAAGCTGTTGATTAAGTTTCTGGTTTTCCCTCACGATACTTTCATTTGCAGCATTTTGCTCATCAAGTTGATGATTATAAGACATCCAGATTAATGCTGATAAAATAATCCCTAATATCACCACGCCAGTACTGACAGCGATAAATTCTTTTCTGCGTTGTGCTCGACGTTCTTCACGCCAAGGCAATAAATTTATTTTCGCCATCAGTCAAAACTCCTTAATGCCAGCCCACATGCCACCAATAAAGACGAAGCATCTTTTTCTAGTTTTTTCAAATCTACCTGTGGCGCATAGCTCATGCGCAAGAAGGGGTTTGCCACTGTGACACGATAGCCTAAATTATTTTGCAATAATTTGGGTAAACCCTGAATATTCGCACCGCCCCCTGCCAATAACAAATGATCAATCTCTGAGTATTGTGAAGAAGAAAAGAAAAATTGTAATGATCGGGCAGCTTGTTGTGCCAAAGCGTCCATAAAGGGATAAAGAATTTCAGTTTCATAATCATCGGGTAGATTACGTTCTTTTTTAGCAAAACCTGCTTCTGCATAAGACAGACCATAACGTTGCTGAACTTCCTGCGTCAGTTGTTTTCCACCAAAGCTTTGCTCCCGACTATAGATCACCTTGCCACGGTCTAGGACAGTAAGTGTAGTTTGTGTATGGCCAATATCCAATACACCAACTAAATTTGCGCCCATGGGCAAACTGTCTGCAAGCAAGGCGTAAGAACGCTCCAATGCATAAGACTCAACATCAACAATTTTTGCTTTTAGTCCAGCCAGTTCAACCACTTCCACCCGTTTTTCGACATTTTCGGTCCGTGTTGCAACCAGCAGGACATCCACTTTGTTTGGATTGCGCGTATTGCGCCTTAAAATTTCAAAATCCAGGCTGACTTCATCCAAAGGATATGGAATATATTGTTCTGCATCCATACGAATCTGAACTTCACGTTCATCATCATTCATGTCTGCATCCATTTCAATAATTTTAGTGATGGCTGAAATCGTAGGCACAGCAACAGCTGTTTGCTTAAGACTCGGATTTGCCAAATTATAGGTTCGCTCCAAAACCTCCCCTACATTTTCAGGCTGCATAATGGTTTTATCCATTACATCATTTTCCGCCAATGGCAACACCCCGTATGCTTCAACCTGAAACTTGCCATTTTTTTCACTAAGTTGTATTAACTTTACAGAAGTAGAACTAATATCTATACCCACAACACCCTTAGATGCTTTAGAATTTAATTTAAGCACTATGCGTTTCCTATTTTTATCCCCTGAGAAATATGGAATCTGCACCATTTTTTATCTTCGCAGCATTTTATTGCTAACAATCTGCATAGCTTATCGCTATACTTACAGGTACTTTCCAATTTCACTACACATCGTGCTTATTAAAACCCAGTTATTATGAAAAAGCTATCATCTCATGGACAGATTCATCCGATTTTTTCAATTATAATTTTAGGATTATTATCTGTTCCCATGGCATTTTATGGCATGTATTTATATATCGCGCCGTCTTTGCCCAGCATGAATAGCCTGCAAAAGGCACCCTTAGAAAAACCATTACAGATCTTCACCAAAGATCAATTACTCATCGCCGAATTTGGTGATCGTCTGTCCATGCCGGTACAATATCAAAATATCCCACCCGATTTGATTCATGCTTTTTTAGCGGCCGAAGATTCATCTTTTTTTGAGCATAGCGGTGTAAGTTTTAAAGGTTTAGGCCGTGCCATTACAGAAACTGTCAGCGGTGCTGCACAGACAGGTGGCTCAACCATCACCATGCAAGTCGCAAAAAACTATTACCTCACCCCTGAACGTACTTTAAGACGTAAACTGACTGAAATTTTTCTTGCACGAAAAATAGAAGAAAACCTAAGCAAAGAGGAAATTTTAACCCTATATGTCAATAAGATCTTTTTAGGTAAAAATGCCTATGGCATTCAGGCAGCTGCACAAATTTATTATAATAAAACCCTAAGCCAACTAACACTGGCCGAAAAGGCCATGATTGCAGGTCTACCTAAAGCACCATCAAAATATAATCCCGTCGCCAATCCAGAACGCGCATTAGAACGCCGCAACTGGATTCTTGGCCGAATGCTGCAATTGGGCTACATTGAACAACAACAATATGAACAGGCGATTGCCGAACCAATCCAATTAAAACTCTATAACCGTAAAATTCAAGAAAAATACCCCTACCTCGCAGAGCTGGTACGAAAAGAACTGGTAAGCCAATTTGGGCCACAAGTCATCAATTCCGGTTTTCAAGTCTATACCACAGTGGATAGTCATCGTCAGGAACTCGCAGAAGAAGCTGTACGTTCTGGTCTGGAAGCTTATGATCGTCGTCATGGCTGGCGAGGGGCAGAAGCACACGACAAACCGTTAAAGGACTTTATTACTTTTGCCAATATGTGGCCCGCCAAAGTGATTAAAGTCAATCAAAGTAGTTTCGAAGCAGAACTCAAAGACGGATCAACAGTCACTATTCCATGGTCTGGGATGAACTGGGTCAGATTATATAGAAATGCCAATAATCCGGGCCCCGCTGCAAGCCGGGCTTCACAAATTGTTAAAGTCAATGATATTGTTCGTGTCCGACCCAATGCTGATAAAACCAGCTGGAGCTTGGTTCAAGTGCCAAAAGTACAGGGCCAATTAATCGCCCTAAATCCCAATAGTGGTGCGCTTGAAGCCATTGCCGGTGGTTTCAATTTCTACCAATCAAAATTCAATCGTGCTGTTCAAGGCTGGCGTCAACCGGGTTCTACGATTAAACCTTTTGTTTATGCGCTCGCATTAGAACGTGGTATGACACCCTATACCATGCTCAGTGATGCGCCCATCACGATTGGCAAATGGTCACCCAGAAACTCTGACGGACGTTATTTGGGTATGATCCCTTTACGCCGCGCACTATATTTATCCCGTAATACGGTTTCAGTCAGAATTTTACAGAATGTAGGCATTGAACGTACCCGTCAATTCTTTATGGATATGGGCTTACATGAAGATCAAATTCCAAGGAATTATACCATTGCCTTAGGGACACCACAGGTATTACCGATCCAGATGGCCACTGGCTATGCTACCTTTGCCAATGGCGGATATCGGGTACAACCCTATTTTATCGATCATATTAATGATGCTTTTGGACAAACCATTTTCAAGGCAAACCCTGCCTACGCATGTATTAGCTGTGTAATCGAACAGGAAAAAAACATCACACAGCAAGCAGATGTCGAGACAGATCCACAAGATGATGAGAATGTCACGCTACTGACCAATAATAATGCAGACAATACCATTGTTGCGCAAGCTAACAATGACCAAAACGTCAATTCAAATGCTGATCAAAATCCCGATGCAAAAATTTCCGGACAATATCGCAAAGCACAACGTATTTTAAAATCAAGTTCTGCCTATGATATGGCAAATATTTTACGTGATGTGATTCAACACGGTACAGGCCGTGCAGCGTTAAAACTGGGTCGTAGCGATCTAGGCGGAAAAACAGGAACCACCAATGATGCAAAAGATGCATGGTTTGCCGGTTTTAATGGTAATTTGGTTGCTGTGGCATGGGTAGGCTTTGATGCACCAAGTACCTTAGGTCGACGTGAATATGGTGGTGTGGCAGCACTGCCAATCTGGACAGACTTTATGGGAGGCGCACTCAAAAACCAACCGCTGGCTTGGGTAAAACTAGATCAAAATGGAAACAAAACCATTGATCAACAAACGATGGACAACAGCTTGGTCGATGAAGACTATTTACGTCAGCAAAAAGAAACACCGCCAGTTGCACGTCCGATCTATCGTCCACCAACAATTAGCAATCCACAGAATAACCTACGTGATCATGATTTCTCCGATTTACCCGGTGAAGAAATTCTGATACCGGATAGTGCAACACCGCCAGCTATCAACCAAGCGACACCGCAAAACAAGCAGAATGCTGGCAATAATACCGAGCAGGTCCATCCTAATAGTATTTTCTAATCTCAAGATATAAAAAAAGCGAACAGATTAGAGTTCGCTTTTTTATTACAAAGAAAACTAAGCTTCTAATAATTGCTGTAAATTACTAGCGCGGATAATGCCTCTCATTTTTTCGGGTACCGCTGTTAATTTCAGACTTTGCATGCTTGGGGATGCTCTTAACCATTGAATGAAAATGGCTAAAACCAGTGTATTACCATGCTTTAAATTAGACAGATTTACCTGTATAGGCCAAGACTGCTGTTGTTTGAGTTGCACAAGTCCTTGCTGATAAATTTGCTGCGCATTGTCAAAATCAACCTGACCATTCAGATAAAGCTGATTATTTTTAAATTCAACAGCTGTCATCGTTATATCCTTATTTTTTAGCGACATCCGCATCAGGTTTAAAGCTAGCAATGGCTTTATCAATGTTGCCACCGTTTTGCTGTACCGTTGATTTAAACTGATCACGGAAAGTCAGGGCAAGGTCGATACCACTTACATTGATATTACGGATTTTCCATTGGTTGTTTTTATCCACCAACTGGAATCCAACTGGAATTTTATTACCATTGGTCGCTTTAAAATCCATCATGACCACTGGATATTGCGAGCCTGTATCTCTATAAGGGCGCAAGGTATAGCCTTCATTACTGTATTGTGCCAAACCTTTTGCGTAGGTTTTGATAATACTGTCACGGAAATTTTTGGTAAATTGTCCACGTTGTGCAGGCGTTGTATATTGGTTGGAATAATACTGCCCCATCACCAAGCGTGAAAAACCTTGTTCATCCACATAAGGCTCAATATTCTGTGAAACCAGTTTATTGATGACCGTAGAATTTTGTAGCTGACCTTTATTTTGCTTCAGTTGTGCAATCATTTGGTCTGAAATACGTTTGACAAAATCCGGTGGCGCTTCTTTAGGCGCAGCAAAAGTCAATGAGCTAGCCAACATACTTGTTACTGCCGTCGCAAGTAATACTTTGTTCATGGCTGTCATACTGTGTCTCCTATCATTCTTTAAATAATGCAGCATCATCACTTGATTGTTGTGATGCAGTCGTCGCTGGGCTTGAAGCCGGTTGTTGCTCTGCCGCCTGACTGGTATTTTGTGAGGTCGAGCTATTGGTAATAAACTTATTCACTAGATCTTCAATTTCCACTGTACCCTGCGTCTGGGTGTCTGGAAAACTGCCACCCTGAGCAATATAAGTAAACGCACCACCTGGCTCAACCTTTAAATATTTTTCACCAATAATGCCATTGGTTGCGACTTTTATATAAGCATCTTCATCAATGGTGGTGATGTGTTTCATGTTATCAATGAGTTGCTTTTCCATAGCTTTTTGTTGTGCAGCATCGGCCTGCTCATACTCATAGCTGTATTTCAAATCCTCAAGCGCATTTTTTTCCACCTGCTTTAATTGCTCTGGAGTAAAAGTGGTGAGTTTTTTATCCATGGCAATAGTCACAATGGCACGATCAACCATCGGATCAAACGCAATTTTTTGCACTTGTCCAACCTTGACCCCACTAATCGTCACTTTTGCACGCTCTTTTAAACCACTAATGTTGTCAAACTTGGCAGTTAAAGTATAGGTTTCGCCTAAATTACTACCAGCCAAACCACTGACACGCATTGCCAGCAAAAATAATGCCGCTGCAAATAGAATTACAAATATGCCAACGGCCAGCTCAACTGTACGCGATTTCATTTAATTCACTCCGAACATGACCGCAGTCAACACAAAATCAAAACCCAAAACACACAAAGACGAATACACAACGGTACGCGTCATAGAAGTTGCAATACCCTCAGGTGTAGGCTCACAAGCATAACCCTGATAAACCGCAATCCATGTACAGATCACAGCAAAGACAATACTTTTTACGATGGTGCCATTAAACACATCTTGTCCAAATTCGACGGATGCCTGCATGCTATTCCAGAACGAACCACTATCCGCACCCAAGAAATCGACGCCTATCAATTTACCGCCAATAATCCCTACCGCCGCAAAGACTACGGAGAGCATCGGTAAACTGACAATACCCGCCCATAACCGTGGTGAAATGATTTGCTTTAATGGATCAACACCAATCATTTCCATACTGGCAAGTTGCTCGCTTTGTTTCATCGATCCAATTTCTGCGGTCAGTGCTGAACCAGCCCGACCTGCAAATAATAACGCAGCAACCACGGGTGCAAGTTCTCGCAACAAGGTCAAGGCAACAGCTGTACCTAACATTGCTTCACTACCAAAATTCACCAGAATACTGTACATCTGCAAGCCTAGCACACCACCAATAAACAATCCGGAGACGCTGATGATCAGCAAAGACATCACGCCAACGCGATACATTTGATAAATAAACAAACGCACCCCTTGCCATGTTGGTACTGAAAGAAAAACTTGCAATAACATGAGGGTCGCCATACCAATGCCCTGGACTCTCTCAATCACTCGCCGTCCAAGCAAAGCTATTGCATTCATTGTGCTACCTCTTGCTGTGCCAAATAAGGTGTATGGCTAAACTGATAATCGACAGGACCATCAATTGAACCGTTTAGAAACTGTTGTACAAATGCATTTGGGTGTGCTCGAAGTTCATCAGGTGTGCCCTCGCCCTGAACAATGCCTTCTGCAACCACATAAATATAATCGGCAATAGAGAGTGTTTCCTCGACATCATGCGAGACAATAATCGTGGTCAAATCCAATGCTTCTCGTAATGAACGAATCAATCTGCTTAACACACCCATCACAATCGGATCCTGTCCGGCAAAGGGTTCATCATACATGATCAATTCCGGATCCAGAGCAATTGCACGCGCCAAAGCCACACGACGATTCATCCCGCCTGACAATTCTGAAGGCATTAATTTTTCTGCGCCACGTAATCCAACTGCTTCAAGCTTTAAGCCGACAATCTCGCCAATCAGATTTTCTGGCAATTTGGTATGTGCACGAATTGGAAACGCCACATTCTCATACACACTCATATCGGTAAATAAAGCACCACTTTGAAATAACATGCCCATACGAGCACGCGCTTCAAACAATTCTTTACGTGACATACTGCCAATATCTTTACCATCAAGCAGCACATGTCCTCGATCTGGCTTAAGTTGCCCACCAATTAAACGCAATAGTGTCGTTTTCCCTGTACCCGAAGGCCCCATAAATGCAGTAATTTGCCCACGACGAATCGTGACATTAATATTGTCATAAATAATACGTGTGCCCCGATTGAAGCTTAGATTTTTCACTTCGACCAGTGCATGATTTTGTACATAATCTTGAGATTGGAAAGATGGATTCATATTTCTATTATCTATCCATTATAGGAAAGGCATATCTTACAAAGAAATGTCGAAAATATCGTTATAATTATGATAAAAATTACTTTTTATCTACATCTTGATGGAGATGTAAGACATATTGTACATCATTTGATTTAAATTTTTCTTTAATGACCGAATAACTGAGATAAACAGCATTCAACATGACCAATGCAACAAAAATATACGGCACAGATGCTCCTTAAAATAAAAAAATGTATATATCATCACATATTTTAACATAGCCGTTGTTTTTAGAATAGCCATAAAAAAACACGCCCTAAAGCGTGTTTTTTTAATAAACCCTAAAAATTAAGATTTATCGCTTGACCATTTACGACGTTCGCCACGATCACCTTGGGAAAAACGACGTTCAGTATTATCATGTTGACCAAATTCGCGACGAGCTGGACGTTCACTGTTACCAAACTCACGACGAACCGGACGATCACCAAAATCTTTACGTGGTGCTGGACGGTCGCCATTACCAAATTCACGACGCGGTGGACGATCACCAAAATCTTTACGTGGTGCTGGACGATCGCCATTACCAAATTCACGACGCGGTGGACGATCACCAAAATCTTTACGCGGTGCTGGACGATCGCCATTACCAAATTCACGACGTGGCGGACGGTCACCAAAATCTTTACGTGCAGGACGATCACCCTGACCAAAACTACGACCTTCTGGACGATCACCACGTGGTTGATAATCAGCACGGTTACCACGATTATCATCATTATTGAAACGTGGTTTATCGGAACGTGGCTTACCAGCAAATTGACCTACAGCATCAGTCGATGCATATTCGCGACGTGGGCTACGCTCATCACGTTTGAAGTGACCTTCGCCTTCAACACGACGCTTACCAGCGAAACCACCACCAAAACTGCGACCTTCTGGACGATCACTACGTCCGCCACGGTCTGAAGAGCGATCAAAGCCACCACGTCCACCACGGCGATCACCTTGTTTCTTACCACCAGCACCGGCACCACTACGACGAGGACGTTCTTGTGGTGGAGATGGCTCTAAACCTTCAATTTCAGAAACATTTAAACGTGTTTCCAAGTAATCTTCCAATGCACGAATTTTGCCACGTTCACGGTAAGTCGCCAAAGTGACTGCCTGACCTGAACGACCAGCACGGCCAGTACGACCCACACGGTGAACATAGTCCTCATTTTTCATTGGAAGACCAAAGTTAATCACGTGAGAGATTGTCGGTACGTCTAAACCACGTGCTGCAACATCGGTTGCCACCAAAATTTTTGCTTTACCTTCACGGATGCTGCGTAAACGACGGTTACGAACCGATTGTGGCATCGCACCGTGCAATGCAACCACAGAAAAACCAGATTCAGCCAACTCTTCAGCCAGCATATCAGTATCTTCTTGGGTAGAAGCAAAGACAACCGCTTGATCAAGCGTTTCATCACTTAACCAGTGATTCAGTAATTTTTTCTTATGTTCAAAACCATCAGTCCAATGCAAGGTTTGTGTTACATCAGTATTGGTGGTATGGCCAGTTTCAATTGCGATACGCTCAGGTGAATTCATCATGCGTTCAGCAAGTGAAATAATACGACCAGCAAATGTTGCAGAGAACATCAGAGTTTGATCACGCTCACTAGCCAAATCACTGATCGCTTCCAGATCTTCAGAGAAACCCAGATCCAGCATACGGTCTGCTTCATCAACGATTAACGCTTTAACCTGATTGAGTTTTAATTGACGACGATTAACTAAATCCAGTAAACGTCCTGGAGTCGCAACTAAAACCTGCGCACCTTTTAACTGTTGAATTTGTTTTGCAAATGGCATACCACCCATCACAGCTGCGACACGCACACCTTTCATGTGACGAACCAGATCAATAGCATCATGG
This sequence comes from Acinetobacter puyangensis, assembly GCF_900096995.1. Taxonomy (GTDB): domain Bacteria; phylum Pseudomonadota; class Gammaproteobacteria; order Pseudomonadales; family Moraxellaceae; genus Acinetobacter; species Acinetobacter puyangensis. Next base: position 272,856 of record NZ_OANT01000003.1, on the reverse strand, counting down.
CTAACTTGCTGTGCCAATTCACGGGTTGGGCAAAGTACCAGAATTGATGGTGCAGGTACTGCACGCATACGTTCTTTAAATGGTACAAAAGTATCTTCTTGTGCAATTGCATTTAATGTTGGCAATAAAAATGCTACTGTTTTACCTGAACCTGTTTGGCTAGAAACCAATAAATCCTTACCTTCTAGGGCAGCAGGAATTGCTTGTTCTTGTACTGGTGTTGGTGCAGTAAAACCTAAGTCTGTTAAGGCGAGTTGTAATGATTCTGCGAGAGAAAAATCTGCAAATGTCTTGCTCATAGAGAGTTCCACCTATTCAGGTGCTCCAATTTTAAAATTTGTATGTAATACATCGGCATCAGGCGGCAAAGCTCAAGCTTTTACCCACTATTTCAAGTAGATATCCGATTTAAGACGATGTGGTCTATAAACGCACACATGATTACGGCTGCAACCTGAAAAATCGCTTAGGCGATTCGGCGCGAAGGGAACGTCCTCTCATTGGACAACACGCGCAGACTACGCAGACTATAGGTAGTATTTAAAAGGAAATGTTCAGGTAAGAACGGAAAATTCGTGCGTTCGGCAAGTATAACAGCAAAAAACTAAAAAAGATATACTTATTAAAATAGTTTGTTTTATTCAGGTCTAGAACGTTCCATTGCAATCTCAGAAAACTTAAATCCCTGAGACTGGAAAAAGTCGCCTGCACCTTCTCGTCCGGCACGTAGCACCCAAGTCACTGCGGGTGCCTGCGCCATCAATGTTTTTATCAGTTGTGAGGCAATCCCTTGGCGCTGAAATGTTCTATCCACCACCAGCATGGATAAATAGCCATTCGATAAGAAGTCAGTGATGGCCCGGGCAAAACCTATGATTTGAGACTGGCACTCCACCACATACACCAATTGTGAATTGGCAATAAGCTGCTCAAGAAATACTTGACTGACTATTCGATGTGACCAGCCATGCGATTGCAAAAGTTGAAAAACTGCGGGCAAATCTTTGTTTTGAAAAGACCGAATATGGATTTGCTTCCCATCTTTACGGGATATGCGTATTCCATTTAATTCATACATTAACTGCTACTTTTTCAATTTCGCCAATTTACCCAGCGTAAACCCATAAATGGCTGCAAAAGGTAAAGCTGTTCTTGCCAGATAAGGCACATACCACAAACCGCCATGATTGGCATTTTCCATGATCAATTTTAATGGATGTTCCAGCGTATTTTGTGGATTAGCCACGCTATCTGGACAATTAAGATCGTAAATCCATAATGCCGCCATAATGGCATTGGTGGTTTCTGGACTAAAAGCTTCCACACCAAACAAATCTGCGCCTTCAAAAGCGGCTTTCAACAATGGATTTTTAATCACTGATCGGGTTGTGGTCGATGGCGCAATATTAATCGATACTTTTTGTCCTTGCTGACGTGCAATTAAGGCATACCATTGTTGTAAACGTTTGGCCAAAGCATAATTCGGCCCCTGTTCTACCACCATACAATCAGCAATGGCATATTGCTGACCATTATCCGATGCATACAAGGATTCGTCATTAGGTTGAAAGAAATGTGAGAACGACACTTTATTGACAGCTTTGGATAAAAACTTTTCGATCTGCGTACGTTTTTGTTTACGCTGCTCAATGGCTTCTATCACACGCTTTGGAATGGCATAAATATCTGTTGGGGTGAGCATAAACATAATGCTACTGTCAGATTTTAACTGACTGATTTTCTGCATAATCGAAATCATTGCAAGCGATACACGCACATGCTTTTCACCATCGAGATAGGCAATCCCAGCCAAATCCAGCTGTTGCCTAAAACTTGCCAGCCAGCTGGCAATTTCCGGCGCCTGTTGCAGTAAATCGACACCCAAAACCCGCTCACCATTTTTCCCTTGCTGCATTGGCGCAATCAATGTGGCATTACCCTTACGGATGGTATCCTGAATTCGTTGCCAGATTTTTTCATTGGGTAAATCAATGGCAACGATATTGGCTTTCCATTTCGACAACCATGTCAAAGGTCCTGCTTCGGAAGCAGCGCCAAACAATACCACTGTACGTTGCGATAAATCGAACCATTCTGGATGCTGATAAACAGTTTTTAATGCATCTGCATGGGTTGGATCAATAATGCCATTGGTCTGCCAAATATCGATTTGCTCTAACAAGGCCTGTCCGGTTAAAAACTTGCCATGATAGGGAATCCCCCATTCAGCAATTTCCTTATTTCCCTCACCTTTTAAAGTGAATTTGGCAAAGCTAAAATCTTGTGGACTCTGCATCGCATCATTCAATGTATAAGTTTTGCCATCACGATGAAAAACTAAGGCTTGCTGTGCAGTGTGCAGTCCTTTTTCGGCAATTTTCAATGCGGCATCGACCGACTGAATGCTATGCTGTACCAATGCTTTAAAATAGTAGGGATAATTTCTGCGCCAGTTTTTTTCTTTTAATACATCTACGGATTGCGGTGCCGCAGCTGCCTGTAATGCAGCATGAATAACCGTTTTACCAAAACCTGATGTACTGGGTTTACCGGTCTGTTCTAATACAGGAAACTGGATGCCATCATTATTTTTTGTAGACATATTATGCGTCTCCATACGATTACAATCATCATCAAAAAAAGCTAACAGTTAATCATGACAAAAAATTGCGGTAAAATAACTGACCAAAAAGCTCATTGTGGTTAAGTTTTGTTTTAGTGTATTGCGAGTCGTTAGATTTCAATACTCAACTTTGATCATGTAATTAATGACCGAATTGAATGTATATTTACACTGTCTTGATTATCAACTTATGACAAAAAAGCTGTCATCGACATTAGTCGATAACAGCCTCTTAAACATTAAACTGTTTCATCTCTATTTGTTACGACGACTAAGAGTTGAGATCAATCCCATTCCGATCAAACCAAACATGGTCCAAATCCCGAAACTCCCCGAACTGGTTTTACCTGTGGTACTGGCCTCATTTAAATCCAGATCCACAATCACAGGATCATGATCAGAAGAACGATAAGCATCTTCGGCATAGAATAATGCTTTTTGCTCATCAGTTTTATACTCTTCGTTATAATCCAGTACTGTTGGCTCATCGGCATTAATATGCCATGCAAAGGTTTTCTTCACCAGCGGATAGAGATCGGCATCAGCAAGCGCATGATCCAAACTCCCTGCTCCACCATGACCTGTGCTATTACTGGCAACACCAAAGACATAGCTGTACCCTGCTTTACCTTCCCCAATATTTTCATCGGTCAATAATGTTTTAAAACCTGCTTGTTGCAAAAGTAAAATCGGTTCTTCTTTGGCATAACTGTTCATATCTCCCAGAATCAGCGTATTGCTTTTTGTTACGCCTGTCGGATTTTTTGCTAACCATTGTATTAATTTTTCGACCGAAGTTTTGCGTGTCGGATTCCAGCAGCTTTGCCCATCATTTTGATCCGCTTCTGTATCGGTCGCCCCGGAACAACTTTTTGATTTTAAATGCTGCGGAACAACCGTAAAGGTTTTTCCACCCGAAATTGGCTGGAAACTTTGTGCAATGGTGGTACGGGTTTTATTATCTGCAAAATCAAAAGTCACCGGATCATTTACAGGTTTGACGCGTTTGCTGTTATAGATAATCGCCACGGCAATGGCATCGCCACCCAGTTTATCAGCAGATTTTGGCGTAACATATTGCCAGTCGGCACCTAAAGCATTGGTTAAATATGCCAGTGCACTGTCTTTATCATAACCATTGTTGGCAATTTCCATTAATCCATAGACATCTGCATCAATGTCCTTTAATGCTGCAACAATTTTTGCATGCTGACGTTTAAATTCTGCTTCTGTGGTCGCACCACGCTCGGTTGGAAAACCTTGTTCTGCCCCATTGTCATAGTTCAGAACATTAAATGCTGCAACCCGAATCTGCTTGCTGTCTTTGGCAACTATGGACGGCCGTTTATTACTATCGGCTACGACTTCGACGGTACTTTCAGTTAAGATCGGTTGGATCGCATAACCATAGGCCATACGGGAAAGCACGCCTTTCACATTGACATTAAGCTGTGCACCTGCACGCAAAGTATTTGCTGAACTAAAATTTAGTGGCCATAATGGATTAATGTTCTGTTTACCATAGCCATCGTCAAGGTTAATTTCCGAACGTTCATTGAGTTCAGCCAAAGTTTTTGCCTCGGACGAGCCTGCCGGATAAAGCTGGGTGGGTATAAACAAACGAGAAGGTGTTAAGCTTAAGGCACCATAACGTCCGTAGTTATAATTTTCACTAATGGTTAAAGTCTGAGTCGGTTTGAATTCAATCAATTCACCTTGATACTGCTCGAGCAAACTCAGGCTACTCAGTGGCAAAGTGAGTGACTTGGGTTTAACCAGTGCAGAAAGCGAAGTATTACAGGTCCGGACTTTGCTTACATCTTTGATTTGAAGCTGATTGTTATAGCTACCCAAGGTCCCATTCAAAATAACGTCATCACCTACTTTTGCATCTGTAATGGTAGGCACATAGACAAAAATACCATTACTTACACCAGATTTTGCCGTCGTATCTGGTGTTTGCAGAAAAAAGCCATCATGTCCATTGGCGTAGCGATAATCAGCAGTAATGATGCCTCGCACATTATATTTGGTGTTTTCGCTGCCTTTACGCACATCAGAAATTGATGTATATGTTGAGGTGCAGCTTAATGCTTCTGCTGGTGTCGTTGATGTTGTATCAAGTGTTAAGTAAGTTGAATATGCGGTCGGACTTGACCAGATTTTCCATGATTCATTCACATCAAATGTTTGATAAATGTCTATGCCACTGCCCGAAACATTATTACTGGTTTTGGTTCGCTCAAAACTATTTTTTGCGGTTAAAATACTGCCTGAAACGGCCCAGCCTGTATCCGGTCTAAACCCAACCTGACCGAAGATATCGACAGGAATTCCTTTATAGTAAAGCACAAGCGTATCATCACCATTCATATTGAGATTGCCGACTTGTTTAACCGCATCACCTAGCGTTGTTTTTAAATCTGCATGGCCAACCAAATATTTCCCTTTACTCGCCAAATATCCTGCCAGAGTCACAGTCGTTGTCGGCTTATCTGCGGCTGCGCCATTTGCAAAAAGCTTAATTTGATAATCAGCCAAATTCACGGTTGCCGCATCAGGATTATAAACTTCCATTCCTTTGTTATTGCCACTTCCATGGATATAGTTACTAAACATTAATTGTGCATATGCCGACGTAAAACAGCTAGATGCGCCGAGCAGCAAAAAAGATTGCATTAAAATATTGTGTTTCGAATTTTTCATTACGCATATCGCCCTAGAAAAAGTTCGAACCAGTTTATTTTTTTGGTATGACATTGGCATGAAAAATAAATAAATTTTCTCCTTTAGATTATTTTTTCATTCAGATAACGCCAGTAGCGTTTTGGCACATATTGCACATGCAGTTTGATGTTTTGTCGTTCCCGAATATTGATACTACTAAAATAATCTTTCCAGAGTTGATCGTATAACATTTCCTCTGTATCGAGTGCCACCACAAAATGTTGACTTGAACCGATCTCTATATGTGCATCAATCTCTTTGGCGCAAAGTGATACCTCGTGAATTTCCTGCAAATCATAATAAAGTCCATAGTGACGTTTTTCATCGTAAATCAACCAGCGTTGATCCTGATAACGTCGTTTAAAATGTGGCTGGATTAAAGGCAGAACATTAAAATCAGGCTGAATCAAACTGAGAAACAAGCCATCAGCCGTCTTCTTAAAGCGAACAAAGGCTTCCATACGATGCTTTTCACGACCAACTTTTTTTGCCCACTGTGCAATCGCTAGAACACTGGGATGGGAATAATCTTTTTCTACTTGTGATTGCTGACGAAAAACATAAATACAATAATGAAATAGATGTTGATGCGCATCTATTGATTCGGATAAATAAGCAAAATAAAGCTGCCGTAAAGCCGATGCAGAAACTTTTTGTTTAAGGGCTTCCCAGACACGCTGGGCTTTTGCTTCATCACAGGGAACGTCTATAAAATCTTCAAATAGATGACTTTGGGATAAGCCCTGATGGCAAAGTTCCACATAAAACTGTTTAAACTGAAATGCCCGAAATACACAGCATAATAATCCGCGCATTGAACCATCAAAATGATAGCGTTGCAGTGCTAATGTTGCCATTTTAAAAGCCCAAACTCAGCTGTGGCGAAAGCTGTTTGATATATTTGGAGTGACTATTCTCCAGAATATTTTGCCGTATTTGATGTGGTTGTAATTCTTTTTGAAAGGAAGGACTATCTTCGCAGCGGATAAAATGTCTGGCACGGGAATAAGCAACACCAAGCCGTTTCAATAAATCGGTATGAATTTTGCCAAAGCGACGGGCTTTTACAATCTTTTTGGCAGATTTCACCCCAATCCCAGGTACACGCAAAATCATACGATAATCAGCACAATTTAAATCCACCGGAAATTGTTCAGGATAGCGTAAAGCCCAGCTCAGTTTCGGATCGACATCCAAATCCAGATTGGGATGCTGATCATTAACAATTTCACTGGCAGCAAACCCATAAAACCGCATCAGCCAGTCACTTTGATACAAACGGTTTTCTCGCAATAAAGGCGGTGCAGAACCAACCGCCGGTAATAACTGATGTTCAGCATTAATCGGAATATAGCCCGAATAATAGACACGTTTTAGTTTAAATTCCCGATAGTGATGATCTGCCATCATCAATACGTCCTGATCACTTTCCTGATGAGCCCCCACCACCATTTGCGTGGTTTGTCCCGCAGGTACATATTTCGGTACATGCTTGATGATTTGCCGTTCATCTTTCAGTTGAATCAGCCGATCACGTACCAGCCCCAAATCTTTCTGTACTTCATGATGCGATTTTTCTGGAGCATAAATTTTAAGTCCTGTTTCCGTCGGCATTTCCAGATTGATACTCATTCGATCGGCATATAGGCCAGCTTCGTGAATCAGTTCCGGCGATGCCCCGGGAATGGTTTTTAAGTGAATATAACCGTTAAAATTCTCTTCCAAACGTAGTTTTCTAACCACCTGCATCATACGTTCCATAGTATGGTCAGCAGACTTAAAAATGCCTGAACTTAAAAACAGACCTTCAATATAATTACGACGATAAAAGTTAATGGTTAAATCCACCACTTCCTGCACGGTAAAGGCTGCCCGCTGCACATCATTAGAACGTCGGGACACACAATAAGCACAGTCATAAATACAGACATTGCTAAATAATATTTTTAATAAGGAGACGCAGCGCCCATCTTCAGTAAAGGTATGACAAATCCCTGATCGACTTGCGTCACCTAAGCCTTTGTCTTTATTTTTACGATTGCTACCACTAGATGAACAAGACACATCATATTTGGCAGCATCGGCAAGAATATGTAGTTTTTCTCGGATTCGCTCGGACATCATCAGTACCTTTTTTTAAAGGTTTAAAGTAGCCTAAAAAAAATATGAAATTAAGCCCGATAAGACACCATAACGACGCAGTTTGACGTGTGGTTTTGGTTTTTATTGCGATCTAGATCGGGCAATTGATGGATTGATAAATCATTAATAAAGTTTATATCGATTAAATTTAGGTCTATCTAGAATGCTGAAAAAGCCTCACTTTACAATTTAAAGCCTTGTATTCTTAATCAATTCATAATTAATATGAATAATAAGCGATAGGTACTCTCTCCTGATCAATATAGTGAAAACTTAATGAATAAAATTATCGCGTCTATTATGGCAGTTACCTTTGCCACCTTAAGTGCAACCGCAATGGCAGCTTGTCCAACAGGCACAAGCCTAGAAAAAGGAAAGTGTGTTTCCATCGCAAAAACACAGACCCATAAAGCCGAGCAAAAAATAAAAACCTCTACCGGCACAGCAAAAACTGCTGTTAAAAATAACAGCAACAAAGCAAGCGCTGCTACAAAAACTGAAAGCAAAAAACTCGATAACAAAGTCGCTGCAAGCAAAAATGCAGTAAAACCAACTGAAGCTAAAACGGCAACAAAAGCCACCGTAACAAAGACCAGTACAGAACTAAAACAAAAAGTTGATCAGAAAACCAAATCTTAATTTCTATGTTCTTGATCAAAATAAGCAGGTCATCTATACCTGCTTATTTCATTTTAGCCTGCTCTACTTCATCAAGTCTTTAAACCCTATTTATTCCTGATTTTCTTCTGCGCTTGCTTTAAAATGCAATCAACGCATCAATCAAAAAATCGAGTATTACAGACATATGCTTTTAGTCAGTGCCTGTCTGGCAGGCGAACCGGTTCGTTACGACGGTCGGGACAGTGGTCATGATAAAATTCGACAATTGATCCAGCAGGGAAAAGCAAAATTTGTCTGTCCTGAATTACTCGGCGGCTTTCCTATTCCCCGCTTGCCTGCCGAAATCATCAATGGCACAGGGCTTGATGTGTTAAACGGCACGGCAAAAGTCATGGACTGTGCGGGTGAAGATGTAACCGCACAATATCTGGAAGGGGCCTATAAAGCCCTGAAGATTGCACAAGATTTAGGTGCAAGCTGTATCGTGTTAAAAGAAAATAGCCCGTCCTGTGGTAGTCAACAGATTTATGATGGCTCATTTGATGGACATAAAATCATCGGAATGGGCGTGACTACCGCTCTGTTCAGGCAATACGGCTTTAACGTCATTTCAGAATATCAATTGAAAGACTGGCTTGAATCTCACACCTAATTTGCTCTGTTGGATACGAATAAAGCCTGAATCCCGACAATAGGTAGACCCATCAACTTATGGATGAGTGCGTTGTTGCATCTGCTTAAAATGCAGTAACAACAAAGATAGACATAAAATTCCCATCACCAGACAAAAACTGACTACACCCCAGATCATGCCAAAATGATCGGAAAGGTATCCCACCGCCAAAATCGGTAGAATCGTACCTAGATAAGCCATAAACAGATAAGTGGAGACGACCGCCGCACGATTTTCTGTTTGCGTCATTTTATTGACCAGTGAAAATGCTGCCAGCAGCGTTAAACCATGGCCGATTCCCACACCCACCACACTGATAAAAAACAAGATACTCCACTGCATCAGCATACACAGGGTGAGAATCAAATAACTACCGATCAAGGTGTATAGTCCTAGATTTAATCCTTTATGCGGTTCTTGCGATTTTGCCACAATCTGAGAAGACGCCGACAACAGTAAAATACTGGAAATGGTTATACCACTGACCAACGGGCCATGCCATGGAATCACTTCCTTAATAAAAGAAGGTGCCAGAGAGGCAAATAAACTAAAGGAACCAAAAGCACTAAATGCTGAAAAGCCAAGTATTAGAAACAACAACCTATATTTTGCTTGCGGCATTTCTAGGTGCGGCATAAAGGTGAGCTTCTGCGGCGTAAAATCCGCTTTTAACCGAAACAAACTGACCAGACTCAATAAAGACAACAGAATAATCGGCAGATAAGGCGTCACCAGCGGATAAGCAAAAAACTGGGCAATAAAGCCACCAATCACTGGCCCAACACCAAATCCCATCACGGTAATAATTGAACTCAACTGTGCTGAATAAGCCTTATGAGAATCCGGAATGGTATAAAACAGACCAAGCATTGCCGAGGTATTAATTAACCCCGAGGCAATACCAATAATAAAGCGTCCAATCGACAACCAGAATATGTTCGGTGCAAATGCCGATAATCCCAAACCAAAAATACACAGCAACAAACCCAACTGTAGAGTACGAACATAACCAATATGATTGGAAACCCGTCCTAAAAACAACAGCGCCGCCAGACAACCAAACATATAGGCAACAAAGATATAGGTAATCTGACTAGGTAAAAGATGCCATGATAATTCATAGATAGGATATAAAGGACTAGATAATGCAGTCCCCGAAGTGCCGACACAAAGCGCCAGACTGACCATTAAAAATGGCTGCCAGGTCTGTCGAGTATTCATGATGATCCAGATGCTTTTAAATTTGAAGGTAAAATTTATACCGATCAGATGATTGTTTCAACCAGATGGTCAGAAATTCGCAGGTTTTATTACATTTACACCCCAAAATAAAATATTTTTATGATGCGCATAACAAACGAATAGGCATCATATATTGATAAGCCTGGTATTGATCCTTGTCGATATCATAAACTCGGGCAAATTTACGGCGTTTAATCGCATCTTCAATGACATCCTTGATGCGTGATGGTACCTCAGAATCTGACAAACGAACCTGCACTTGACCCGTCTGATCAACATCAATATATGCTTTTAAATCCACTAAAGGTTGATCTGCTTTTTGAGTATTCACCTTACAGTATTGTGCCGTCACATAGCGCAGTTGCTGGAGGTCCAACTTTGGTGGCTCAAATTGATCCTGTCTGGATAAAAACCGATAATTCATCAAATAATGTGGATAAGGCTGACGGACACTTTCAACGATTTTTGTCTTTTTATTTTCATACAACTGCGACATTTGTGGCAAGGTTTCAACCTGTATCGTGTTGGCCAGCTTAAGCACATGCTGATTGAGCAGAATAAGTTCTGGATGCGGATTTTTTAAAATAATTTGTGGCTTTTTCTTATTTTTATCATTAATGCGAATTTCAACCTGCCATTGATAAGTTGCTGCATCTTTTGGAAAGGAAATGAGATATTCCACATTATCCCCAAGCTGCGCTGTATCTCGAAGAGGTTTTAGTTTGGTCCACTGTGCAGAATCAAATGTTTGCGCCAGCAAATCCTGTGAGAGCATAGCAACAACTATTAAAAGACTCATGCGCATAAAAGATAATATATGCATTTTTAATCCAGATATTATATCTGCCTTAATATTAGCTGAGAAATTAACTGATTTATAGCCTTTGCCACATCTCAACAAAATCCTTATACTTAAGCACAATTTTTACTTAGACTTATAACGGATACAGCATGAGCCGTGCCATATCACATATTGATACTTTTCAGGGTTTAATCCTTGCCTTACAAAACTATTGGGCAGAACAGGGCTGTGTAATATTACAACCTTATGATCAGGAAATGGGGGCTGGGACATTCCATACCGCAACCTTCTTACGTGCGCTTGGTCCAGAGTCTTGGAATGCAGCCTATATACAGCCTTCCCGTCGCCCCAAAGATGGCCGCTATGGTGAAAACCCCAACCGTCTGCAACATTATTATCAATTTCAGGTGGTACTCAAACCTAACCCAAGTAATATCCAGCAATTGTATCTGGATTCCTTAAAAACCATTGGCATTGATCCATTGGTACATGACATCCGTTTTGTTGAAGATAACTGGGAATCACCTACTTTAGGTGCATGGGGACTAGGCTGGGAAGTCTGGCTCAATGGCATGGAAGTAACACAATTTACCTATTTTCAGCAAGTTGGCGGTGTAGAATGCTATCCCGTAACCGGTGAAATCACTTATGGTCTGGAACGACTGGCCATGTATTTGCAAGGTGTAGATTCAGTTTATGATCTGGTCTGGACCAAAGGTCAGTTTGGTACAGTCACCTATGGCGATGTGTTCCATCAAAATGAAGTTGAACAATCCACCTATAATTTCGAACAAGCACCAGTTGCAAAATTATTTGAATTATTTGATTTTTATGAAGCCGAATCGAATCGTTTAATGCAAGCGGAATTACCATTGCCTGCCTATGAACAAGTATTAAAAGCATCTCATACCTTTAATCTACTTGATGCTCGAGGCGCAATTTCGGTAACTGAACGTCAGCGTTACATCTTGCGCGTGCGTACTCTTGCCCGAGCAATTGCACAAAGTTATGTACAATCCCGCGCCAAATTAGGTTTCCCCATGGCAGAACCAGCATTACGTGATGAAGTATTGGCACAGTTAAAAGCACAAGCCGATGCGGAAGCATTACTCAATAAAGCCAATGCGGAAATGAATCAGGGTTAAATCATGAGCTTACACACTGTATTATTTGAACTTGGCTGTGAAGAATTGCCACCCAAAAGCCTTAAAAACCTGCGTGATGCCTTAAAAAGTGAAGTCGAAAAAGGCTTACAGGCAGCAGGTCTAGCATTCGAACACATTGACGCTTATGCTGCACCACGTCGTTTGGCACTCAAAATCGTTGCAGTAGAAGGTCAGCAACCCGATACGCAAAAACGCTTTGATGGCCCTGCTGTGCAAGCTGCCTATGATAGCGAAGGCAAACCAACCAAAGCACTGGAAGGCTTTATGCGTGGTCAGGGCATCAGCGCTGAACAGGTTTCTACCTTTCAGGCAGGTAAAGTCGAAAAAGTTTGCTACTACAAAGACATTAAAGGTCAAAATCTGGATACCTTGTTACCCGTAATTTTACAAACTGCACTGGATAATTTACCAATTGCCAAACGTATGCGCTCGGCAGCAAGTCGTACCGAATTTGTACGCCCTGTGCAATGGGTAGTGTTGCTTAAAGATGACCAGATTATTGACGCGACGATTCAAGACTTTAAAACCGGAAATGTAACATATGGTCATCGTTTCCATGCGCCGGAAGCAATTACTCTCAAGCATGCCAATAATTATCTGGAGGCCCTGCGTCAAGCCAAAGTCATTGCCAGTTTTGAAGAACGTCAGGCCATTATTGATGCACAGGTGAAACAACTGGCGGATGAGGTCAATGCCATTGCCATTGTCCCTGCTGATCTGCGTGATGAAGTCACTGCACTGGTCGAATTACCGGTTGCCTTACGCGCCACCTTTGAAGAGCGTTTCCTTGCCGTACCACAGGAAGCATTGATCACCACCATGCAGGATAACCAAAAATATTTCTGTTTGGTCGATCACCATAACAAACTACAACCCTATTTCATTACCATTTCTAATATTGAGTCCAAAGACCCGACACAAATCATTGAAGGTAATGAAAAAGTCGTACGTCCACGTTTAAGCGATGCAGAATTTTTCTTCTTGCAGGATCAAAAACAACCGCTAGCCAGCCGTAAAGACAAACTCAAAAATATGGTCTTTCAAGCACAGCTTGGTACACTTTGGGAAAAAACCGAACGTGTCGCCAAACTGTCGGTGGCACTTTCACAAATTACTGGCGCCCAGGCAGTCGATGCAGAAAAAGCTGCATTCCTGTCCAAATGCGATTTAACCTCTGAACTGGTCGGTGAGTTCCCTGAATTGCAGGGCATTGCAGGTACTTATTATGCCCGCCTTGAAGGTGAAAATGATGAAGTTGCACAAGCACTAGGCGAGCAATATTTACCAAAATTTGCTGGCGATGTATTACCACAAACCAAAACGGGTACCACCCTTGCCCTTGCTGATCGTCTGGTGACATTAGTGGGTATTTTTGGTATTGGTCAAGCGCCTACAGGATCCAAAGACCCGTTTGCCTTACGCCGTTCGGCCATCGGGATTCTGCGTCTCATCATTGAAAATGAACTGGATGTTACACTCGATGAATTGGTGTTACTCACTTTAGACGGTTATAGCGATGTGATTAAAGATCATGCCAAGACCCGTGCTGATGCAGTGGCGTTCCTTGAAGGACGTTATCGTGCCAAATATGAAGATCAGGGTGTTGATGTTGATGTAATTCAAGCCGTACAAGCATTGTCACCGGCATCACCTCTGGATTTCGACAAACGAATTGCTGCGGTGCAACATTTCCGTACCCTGCCGGAAGCCACAGCATTGGCAGCCGCCAATAAACGTGTTGCCAACATTCTTGCCAAAGAAGCAACACCAGAAGGTGCAGTGATTGAAAGCAAATTGGTTGAAGATGCCGAAAAAGCACTGTATCAACAGTTGCAAAGTCTGACTACCGAAGTTCAACCATTACTGGATAATCGCAGCTATACCGAAGCCTTATCCAAACTGGCAGCATTACGTGCACCGATTGATGCCTTCTTTGAAAACGTCATGGTCATGGCAGATGATGCTGAACTCAAAGCCAATCGCTTACGTTTACTGGCGCAATTGCGTGGTTTGTTTACTGCGGTTGCCGACATCAGTGTATTGCAACATTAGACCTTAATTTTATTGAAGATATTACCCAACCCTGCTATAAATTAGTGGGGTTTATTTTTATCATTAAAATTAGGCAAAATTAATTTTCAGTCCTTACGAATTTATGCAGGAAACTGGAATAAATGAATCACAACGCAGCATAACAAAATATATAAAATCATACATTTTCCATATGCCATAACTCGCTATACTAAAATCAATTCCTTAGCACATTATGAAAATATGAACATCAAACTGATTTTACTCACGGCTGCAAGCTGTATTGCCTTCGCAGCCTGTCATCATGCTCCCACGCATAATGCAAAGGAAAATGGACAGCTGGTTCAAAAAATCGAGAATCTACAGGCTGTACCGGCAAGCGACAGCAATGATGCCAAGTTATACCAACTGGATAAAGGCTGTGCCATTGAATTTACTGGCTTTTATGAAACAGGTAAAGCGACTGAAACATGGTCATTTCAAGGTAAACAACTGCTGTCTGCAAAATCTGTCATCAGTACCTATGTCGATCACGGTTTGAATCAAACCAATAACTTTGATCAACCAATTAAGATCGCCTCACAGCAACACAAAAACTTTGATATCCATGATGCAGATACACAGAAGAATTTCCAGTCATTGCTCGGTTATTTTAAAGACGATGAATTACAGAAATGTCAATAAACCCGATGTCATGAATAGAAGCATATAAGGAAATAAAATGATTATGAAACAGACAATACTACTTTTAGGCACGACATTATTACTGGCCTCTACGACTTTTGCTGAAGAAACCACAGCAACACAAGCAAGCAATGGATTGCCTGATAATCCTAGTTTATGGCGAGTTTTAACCTATAAATCAGGACAAACATTATCAAAAACAGGTGATGCGATTCAGCGTGGTGCCGAAAATACCAGTCAGTCGATCCAAAACCAGAATATTGGAGAACGCGTAGAACAAGGTGCGACATCAACTGCACAATTTGCCAAGGAAAAGACTCAACAGGCGACCACTTTTGGCAAAGAAAAATGGCAACAAGGTAAAGAAGCCATCATTGGTACACCCAACAACGGCACTGCACCAATTGAATCCCGTCCATTAACCACGCCGATACAACCGGCAGATCAGGGCAATATTTCCAATACACCAGAAAATTAGCCTTAATCCTTTTCACTTTTTAAGCAGTTAAAGTGACCTGTTCATTCTGTCTTTGCATGATGATTTTACCATGACGCACACTGAGATAAGCTTTAGCCTGATTGGCCAGTGCGTCATAATCATTTTTTGCATTGAGTAGAATAAAGTTTGCAGGTCGATGAACTTCCAAACCATATTGATCCTGTAAATTTAATGCCTTGGCAGAATTATCTGAAATAAAATCCAGACATCGTTGCAAATCCTTGTAACCCAACATATGACAAATATGTAATCCGGCATCCAGTATCCGCATAATATTGCCATTTCCTATCGGATACCACGGATCACGAATAGAGTCTTGAGCAAAACAGATATTCATGCCAGCACGATCTATTTCAAAAACACGTGTTAATCCACGCCTTTTGGGATAAGTATCAAAGCGCCCCTGTAAATGAATACTTTCGGTAGGACAGGAGATAAAATTAATACCTGAGCGTTTTAGCAAGCGGAATAATTTAAAACAATAGGCATTATCATATGAGCCCATAGCAGTGGTATGACTGGCTGTCACATGCGCGCCCATACCACGAATACGAGCTTCATCTGCCAGCACTTCCAAAAATCGTGAATTGGGATCATCAATTTCATCACAATGGACATCAACCAATTTATCATGTCGTTCTGCCAAATCCATGAGAAACTTAACCGAACTCACACCTTTATCCCGTGTATATTCAAAATGAGGAATTCCACCTATCACATCCACCCCCATATCAACTGCGCGTTGCATTAACTCTCGCCCCTGTTGAAAGGATTCTATGCCTTCCTGCGGAAATGCCACAATTTGCAAATTAATCAAGTTTCTCACTGAATCCTTTAGTTCCAGCATAGCCGTTAAAGCGATTAACTGAGGATCTGTTACATCCACATGCGTACGCACATGTTGAATACCATGTTGGGCAAGCATATGAATGACTTTAGTTGCACGCTGCTTGGTATCTTCTGCGGTAATGCTGGCTTTGCGTTGCCCCCAACGTTCAATGCCTTCAAACAGTGTACCGGACATATTCCATTCCGGTTCTCCTGCCGTTAATACAGCATCTAAATGGATATGTGGCTCCACAAAAGGAGCCATAAGTAAGTTTTCCTCTGCATCAATAATTTCAGGATGAGAAGAAGATGGTAGTTTTTCAGATTGCAGCGTCAGGGCATGAATCACACCATTTGCAGTTTCTAAAGTGTATAGCCCGTCTTTGCCACGTAAAGTCGCATTAATTACTTTCATGAATTTGTCCTAGTGTAATGATGTAGGGCTGAATAGTTGCCAGATGATGAGAGAAACCGAAAGATGCAAACGATATTTCGGATCTTCCAGCGAATATCCAGTCAATGCTTCAATTTTTTGCATACGCTGTGTGATGGTATTGCGGTGAATACCCAATCTGACAGCTGTATTCATCACGTTAAAATTTTCCTGAACCAAGGCGTCCAAAGTATTAAGATATATATCGGCCTGCCGTTTTCCTGCTGTGAAAAAACAGCCCAGCGTTTCCTGCATAAATTGGCGAGGAACCGATTTATCCGGAATTGCACTAATTAATCGTAGGATTCCCAAATCGTTATAAGGCAAACAGCGATGTTCAAGATGAAGGTCTATCGCCAGTTTTTGAGCCTGAGTTGCTTCATCAAAACCCCGCTGAAAAGATGCAACAGACTGAACGATATTGGATAACCCAATATACAATTTGAGTGGTTTGGTTTTTTCTGCTAGTTGTAGAATCAAATGATTCATCTTTCTTATCCATGTTTCTATATCTTCATGGCGTAGGGGAAATGCCAGCACAAAAACATCACCAAATTTAAGAACCGGAAAATTCAGTTGTTCTTCATTGGCCCAAGCATCTAGTTGTTCAATCAAAAACTGTTTTTTATCCCGTAGTTTTTTCTCCGGATCCAGATATTGATCAGAAATAAATAATTCATCATGGGCAGCCATTTTAATACTGACTAAGAGATAAGAGACTTGTAAATTTAGATTCAGGTTCTTAGCCCGAATTGCAATCGTTTCCTCAGACGAATAATTAGCAAAAATCAGACGGGAGAAGGTATCAGCGATAGAATTCTGGGTTTGTTCCAGCTCAACCAGTGCAGTCCCGATAATGTGAGTAACCTCAATCATCTTAAGACTGTAAGGCTGCTCCACAATCGGTACATTTAATTCATTGGCATAAGCAATTACACTTGCAGGAATAAAATGAATACATTCCTCTCCGGTCAAAATGACTAAACCCGCAATATTTTTCTGATAGCCTTGATACACCAACTCCAGCAAATTTTGTTCATTACGTTGGTGATTTATTCCGGTAATAAATACCAGCTCTCCGCCTTTTAACCATTCAAAAATATTTTCATTTTCTGCAATATATATCCAGCGGATTGCCTTATAAATATTGTCATGCCCAGCGCGTAGGCGCATTTGCTGCAACTGAGGAAAATTTAAGACATCATGAATGGATAATCCCATGGTTTATATCCTGTCTAATCAATATGAAGATGTTGCGACGGCTTAACTGTTTTTGCCGAAAACAGACTGATACCGACCACATAACAAACTACTGACACGACGATACCAACAATCGGGGCAATCCACGGCGAATTATAGGCAACCAGTGCCCCTATAAAATAGGAAGATAAACCAATCCAGTTAAATTGCGGTAAATGTGCCGTTGCCAGATTTGGATAATGGCCTTTATACTTAAACCAGTAATCCGCCATAATCACTCCACCAATTGGTGGAATAATCGCACCTAGCAATAAAAGAAACGGAATTAATAATTCATACATCCCTGCAACAGCCAGAATAATTCCGATGATAGCCGAAACCATGACCAGCGTTTTACGTCGTTCACTGCGAATCAGGTGACAGGCTGCCGCAGAAACGTTATAGATGGTTGGCCCCTGAATAGTCCATAAATTCAGGCAAAGCATAATCACCGCAGCAATAGATAAACCTTGTAATATTAGTACTTCTACAATATCAGGTTGTTGATAGACGATTGCCATCCACGCACCCGCCAGTACCATAAGACCATTACCAATGACAAAACTGATTAAGCAAGCCCAGACTGCAACCCTGCTTGATTTGGCCATACGAGTCCAGTTGGTAATTTGTGTTGCCCCACTGGCAAAGGTACCAAAGACAATGGTTAAGGCGGCAGAAAATGTTAAATGCTCTGTAGGTTGAACCTGATTTAGCCCAGTCCATCCACCAATGGTTTTGGTCGCAAGATACATCGAAACAATTAATAATGCCGCCATTAAAGGAATGGAAATTTTCGACAAGCTTTCCAGTCCCTTGAATCCAATAATGGCAGTAATCGAAAAGCCCAGTCCGAAAAGCACCATCAATGGAATGGTTAATGCTTCGGGTAAATGAATAATTTTAACCAGAGAAATGGCCAGTGTCGCTGTTCCCCAAGCATACCAGCCTAATTCTGCAAAACCCAAAATCACATCTGATAATTTGCTTCCAAGGTTGCCAAAGCAAAAACGACCCATCAATACCGTATTAAGGCCACTTCGTGCAGAGATTACCCCCAAAGAAGCGGCATAACTTGCCAATAAAAAATTACCAAGCGCCGTGATCCATAAAATATCAACAAAATTAAAGGCTACGCCAATTTTTCCACCCGCAAACATGGTGCCGGTAAAAAATGTAAAACTAAACAACACCATTGCAATCGGGAAGAAACCTTTACGCTGTGATAAAGGTGTTTCACTTAAAGGATGTTCATCTTGCTGGTTCATGTGTTCACCTCAATGATAGAACGCAATAGAAAGAGAACTCCTCATTGCAACTGCTGTGCCGTTTTTAATGCGCTTTACTTTGCGAAAAACGTACGAAAAACCATGCATCATGCATAGTTTTTTAGTAAATCTATAAAATTTGAAAGCTATAATTGTGCCAATCGAACATTATTGTTTATTTTTAGTGCTGGTTTACCAACCAGCGGGTTGCACCGATCTGATTGGTAAAATAAGAAATATAATAAGGAAGAAATGACAGACTATGGATTAACCTGCCGAAGCACCTGTCCTTGTTGAAAGGCCAATACATTTTCCACCAATTGATCCACAATCCTCTGCCGTGCCTGTACACTGCCCCAGGCAGAATGTGGCGTGATGATTAAATTGGGGACATCGGAGTTTAATAAAACATTACCGTCTTTTGGTGGTTCCACACTGAGTACATCGGTTGCAGCACCAGCAATTCGCCCCTTTTTCAAGGCATCGGCGAGTACCTGCTCATTGATAATACCGCCACGCGCCACATTGACAATAAATGCACTTGGTTTCATCAAGTTAATTTGTGCTTCATCAATTAAGTTTCGGGTCTCATCGGTTAAGGGACAATGCAGACTCAAAACATCAAGCTGTGGCAAAAATTCGTCTAAAGGTAAATGGTCGGCCTTTGCCGGGCGATTGGGGATTTGTCCCAGAATCACCTGCATTCCAAAGGCTTTTGCCAATTGTGCCACCGCATGCCCCAGTTCACCATAACCAATAATCCCCAGTGTTTTACCTGACAACTCAACAATCGGATAATCCAGAAAACAGAATTGTTCCGACTGCTGCCAGCGACCATGTTTAACTGCATGATCGTATTTCACCAGATTGGTTGTCAATGCCAGCATTAAAGCCAAAGTATGCTGCGCCACCGAATGCGTGCCATATCCCTGACAATTACATACCACAATACCTTGCGCTTTGGCTGCCTCTAAATCCACATTATTGGTCCCAGTTGCAGCGACCAGAATAAGTTTTAAGCGAGGCAGTTGCCGAATAATGTCTGCATCTAAAACCACTTTATTGGTAATGGCTACCTCAACATTTTTGAGACGTTCAATGACTTGTGTCGCAAATGTTTCGGGATACAATTGCAAATGCCCAAAATGATTATGCAGAGACTGAAAATTTAAATCCCCTTGATCCAAAGTTGCATAATCCAGAAATACTGCGTTAAATGACATCACTTCATCTCCATTGCGATCTAAAAAATGATCTGCATATTTAAGCCTTGTGGATATGTTATCTATGTTACCTGTATGAATTGTCAACAAATCTCAAGGAAATAAAATATTAAATCTCGAGGATTCGCCATGCAATACGATAAACAACTTTCCCTCAGAGCGTTAAGCATATCTGTTTTATGCATGATTTCACCCTTTCTTTTTGCAAAACCAACCGTCACCAATCATAAGACAAACGAAAGCACAGTTCATTCGGATGCTTCCTTGCAAAATCAACACTTCGCAACTTGCCCACAACTCAAGTTTGTTGAGCAAGCCAACACATGGTCTGGCCGATATTATCTTAAGGGCATCATGGAAACAGGCTCTACCCTTGTATTGCATCGTAATGGCCGATTTGATTTTACGCTGGCATATGGTGCTATGAATCAATCTGCTCAAGGGCAATGGTGGCTAAATCCAACATACAATTGTATCGGACTGGCAGTCGATACCCCTAATCAATCCCAGTATTTTCAGTTGTTGTCAGAACATCAGAATCAGTGGACAAAAGAGATTTTTGCAGAAGCAAAACAAATTGAACAGCAAAAAGAAAATGCCAATGTATTACATGTTTTTGCCTTGGAAGAACAATATGGTATGAGTCTGGAGGGATTTTCAATTGTATTACGCTGGACAGATGGCACAACACAAGTACAGTCTATTGATCAACATATGGCCCAATTCACCCGTCGAAAAACTGCACCCACCGCTATAGCTTTAACATTTCCAGATATGGATGAAGCACTCACTTGGGTAAATTTACCCAAAAATCAATCGCAACCACTCATTATTGAAATTTTACTGAACAATATTGTCGGACAGCCCATCATGCTGCCCCAATATCTGGAGATTCATCAAGATGTTTTGTTGCCTGTCTGGGAAGGGCGTGGACAGCGTGGTGAATATTATCGCCCTGCTATGCCAAAATCCGTTCAAGATCAACCCTAGAAATTTTTTGTTAAAACTTTAGATTAAGCATCATCGATTTATACCCAGTTTATGCTATGTTAATGCTTTAAATATTATTTTATAAAAGCAAAGGAGTGTCGCAATGAACACTGTACAGCCAAGAATGACCAATTTATTCGAACAACTCGGTTTGGATTCTAGTGAGAATGCAATTGCAGCTTTCATTAAGAATCATCAACTTGATGCAGATACTTATATCAGTGATGCCGATTTTTGGGATGAAGGACAACGTGCATTTATTCAAGAAAAACTTGCGGCTGATGATAACTGGGCGACCATTGTCGACCAACTCAATGAATCCTTACATGAAGATTCAGTCAATCAAAAGTAATATGTATCTGAGATGATCGCATAAGGTCATCTCAGGATTTTTTTTGCACTTGATAATAGTATTCGGTTTTGCCGTTTATATCTCGTTGTTCCTGCACCAGCAACTCATGTCCCAGATGCATGCAAAACTTGGGGATATCCCATGAGGTTGAAGGATCTGTGGCAAAAATTTCAATTACATCGCCACCTTGTGATTTTCGAATGGCTTGATGTAGCATCATAACCGGTTCCGGACAACGTAACCCTCGAGTATCAAGTTGCTTGATCGGAGTTGTTGTGGATGTTTCTATACTTGCCATAAGGTGCCCTCAATTAAAATAATATTTTATCATGATCAATGAAAATCACCCTAATCAAAATTTGATCATCAATTTCAATCTGTTTTTAGATGCAAGTCGGCGTTTTCTTCGGTATGATGAAAACGACTTTTTCTTGAATTGCATTATTTAGGATACCTCATGCAAGAAGAATCGAGCCCATCGTGGACCCGTGGTTTAAAAAAATGGCTGAATGCGGAACCAGAAACGCGTGATGAATTATTGAAATTAGTCCAAAATTCTAGAAAGTTTTTAGAGCCAGACACTGTGGCTATGCTTGAGGGTGTGCTTGACTTACCAGCGACCAAAATTCGCGAAGTCATGACGCCTCGAACATCCTTAATCAGTCTGCAAGAAAATGATGATCTTCTGGATATCATTCATGTACTGATTGAGTCTGCCCATTCCCGCTTCCCGGTTTTTTCCGCAGAAAACAATGATTCGGTGATCGGTGTGTTACTGGCCAAAGATTTATTGCCCTTCTTAACCGAACGCCAATCACAAAAAGTCGATATTACTGCATTGATGCGTCAACCTTTATTTGTTCCGGAAAGTGCCCGTTCCGATCAAGTGCTGCGCATGCTTAAAAATACCCAAACCCATATTGCCATTGTGATTGATGAATACGGTACAACATCTGGCATTGTCACACTGGAAGATATTTTGGAAGAAATTGTCGGTGAAATCGAAGATGAGCATGATGAAGCCGATCAATATGCACAATTTATTCAGCCCGATCCGGAATCGGAACTGCAAAATGCTTGGCTGGTTCAGGCATTAACCCCGATTGAACATTTTAATACCCTCTTAGGAACAGATTTTTCCGATGAAGAAGTCGAAACCATGGGCGGATTATTATTACAAGAAATTGGCTTGGTGAATGATCTGGAAGGTCAGGTCATCGAATTGGATGGCTGGAGTTTTGATATTCTCGAAGCAGATGCCCGTAGTATTCAACTGATTCGTGCAGTAAGGCTATGAGATCATTTTTTCATAAAATCACTAGCACCCGATCCACTACAACCGCACAACGCATTCCTTTAAGTCTGGTGTGTTTAATTTCACTCATGGCAGGCATACTCCTGCCATTTGCCTTGGCACCTTATCATTGCTGGTGGCTTGCCATCCTCTCCCCAGCACTGCTTTATGCCTGCTTGCATCAACGTACAGCCAGACACGCCTTTTGGATTGGCTGGAGTTACGGGATTGGTTTATGGTTTGTCGGTGCATTCTGGCTCTATACCTCAATTCATGTCTATGGTGATACACCCGCATTCCTTGCTGTCGTGATGATAGCCTTTATGGCGATTGCCATGGGACTGTTCAATGCCATTCAATGCTGGCTATATCGTCGGTTCTTCCCGGAAACACCACTGACTTTTGCACCGCTCTGGGTATTGTTTGAATGGATGAAAACCTGGATTTTCACAGGTTTTCCTTGGCTGTTCGTCGGTTATGCATTCACCACCTATGGTTTAGATGAATATGCACCATTATTTGGAATTTTTGGTGTGTCCTTTGTGGTGATCGTGATTGCTGCTGCGTTGACAGAATGCCTATTTGGCAAACGCTTTTGGCTGGTTCCGATTATCCTGCTTTTATTCGGCGCATGGGGAGCCAAACATATTCAATGGGTTGAAGCCAAAAATGAGAAACCATTAAGCGTTTCTTTGATTCAGGGCAACATCCCACAAGACCTAAAATGGCTGGTGGAATACCAGACTGAAACCTTACGTATCTATGCCACACTCAGTCAAACCGAATGGGGTCGTGATCTGGTGGTTTGGCCGGAAGCCTCTATTCCAATGTTTCAAAGTGATATCCAGCCTTTTCTGGATGTCATCAGTAAACATGCCGAAGAACGTGGTTCAGCTTGGGTGACCGGAATTCCTTACTGGGACATTAAAAATTCCGAACAGGGTAACCCACTTTATTACAATGCGATTATGGCATCGGGTCGTCAGTCATCAGGTTTATATTTCAAACAACGCCTTGTACCTTTTGGTGAATATATTCCGTTCTCTGGCACATTAAGCTGGGTATTACCGGGCTTACAGGATGACGTGACCTTAAGTGGCTTTAGTGCCGGACATGACCATCAAGCGCCTTTACTGATTAAAAATTATCGTCTAGCATCGGCTATTTGTTATGAAATCGCTTATCCGAACCTAACCCGTAATAATGCCAAAGACAATGACTTTTTGATCACGATTTCTAATGATGCATGGTTTACAGGGACCAGCGGTCCTTGGCAACATCTACAAATGGTACAAATGCGCGCCAAAGAAAATGGCAGATGGATTATTCGTGCAACCAATACCGGTGTAACTGCATTTATTGATGCGCAAGGTCGTATCGTAAAACAACTTCCAAGCGATCAACGTATGGTCTTACGCGGCGAATTACCAGCATATACTGGCGAAACACTCTATAGTCGTTTTGGCGACTGGATGATTCTAGTGTTCTGTACTTTGTTATTGGCACTGGGCTTTGTATTTAGACCCAAAGTCGTTAACACAGCCTTTAAACAACGTCGTTAAGTGACATATAAAACATATAAAAAGCCGTTCAATACGATTTTCAGTATTGAGCGGCTTTTTTATATATGAGGAGAATGGTAACTTACATCACCACATAAACCAGTATCGCTGTTAAAAATAACATTGGAATTTGTTGGTATATCTTAAATAACACTCTTTCGCTTTTATTTTGCGCCAGATTATTCTGCCAAGTCGTGATTTGTAATGCGGTGACAAATGAAACAATACAATTGGTACTTAAAATACTTAAAGCAAAGAAACCAATCATGATCTGACTGCTCCCTTCGGCATTCTGCATGGCTTGTAATAAAATATGACTTACCGGGAGAATAGCCAAAATGACTGCGATTGATTTTAGCATGGCCCAATGCAACTGATTTAATCGATCAGTGATCAAAAATGCTCGCATCATATTCTCCTTCATCATCTTTTTATATCTTAGAAGCATTATGCAAAGAATATCTTTTATTGTTAAGCCTATATTGCTTCATATTTTATCTATATTGTAAATACCAGCATTAATAACTATTATCAGTTGTTTTATATACATTTGATAAATATTAATTTTTTAAATAAAATCGTTTTATTCTATTTATAGTATAGATTTTTACGGCCTTAAATTTTTATTTTAATTCAAGGCCGAATCCTCGTTTAAATTTTAGACTTAAAATCATTTACGCTTGATAGTAATTTATAGTTGAGAACGATTGATGATTAAAAGCCATTTATATTTGATCGCATTTATGGTTGGTAATAGATATCAGCATCATTGCCTTCGCCGCCTTCTTTACCATCGGCACCAAATGAATATAAATCAAATTTTCGTCCTTCTGTTCCGGGAATCACATATTGAAAATCATTATCCCAACTGTCCTTCGGATAGCCACCTTTGACATATCCGCCCGGCAACCAGTTTTTTGCTGTTGCAGGCTGGTTAACCAATGCTTCAAGTCCACCATCTTGCATACTGGGATAACGGCCATTGTCCAACTTGTATTGATCCAGCGCACCCGCTGTACTTTTTAAAGCAATATTGGTGGTATCCACTTTAGCCTTTTCACCACGTCCCATGACATTGGGGACAATTAAGGCTGCCAAAACACCAAGAATGACGATCACCACCATTACTTCGATCAAGGTAAATCCTGAGTGAGGGTTAGCAAAGCATCGCTTTGCACGAACGCAAGACGGAGAGCTATGCTCGAAGTGATATATGCGGTCTGCATACTTCATAGGTCTTTTTTTCATCTTCATCTCTTATCATAAACACTAAATTAAGTTATTCATATTCACAATGGGTAACATCACTGCAATCACGATGACCAATACAATTGCTGCCATAAATACCAGCATTAATGGCTCAAGTAAAGCCAATAACGTGGTGATGGTTGAGGTCACTTCACGATCCTGCATATCTGATGCCCGTTGTAACATACGATCCAGCTCGCCGGAACTTTCACCGCTTCGGATCATTTGCACCATCATCGGTGGGAAATAACCTGATTTTTCCAGTTGACTGGCCAGATTGCCACCTTCTGTCACTTTTTCTGCGGCAATGTTCACCGCATCCCGTATCACCCAGTTTGAGCTGACCGCTGCGCCAATTTTTAAGGCATCGACCAACGGTACACCGGATTGCGTCAGAATTGATAAAGTACTGGCAAAACGTGCTGCATTTATACCACGAGATAATTTACCAATTAATGGCAATTTGAGGATTAAACGATCAAGTGTGTAATGTCCTGCACTGGTTCTTAAAAATTTTCCCAGTAATAGCAATATGAGCACACTAAGCGTCAACATATAGGGCCAAAACGTACGAATGATATCGCTACTGACCATCAGGACTTGTGTGATCCAAGGCAGGGCCTGTTTGGTATTGGCAAAGACCTTGACAATATCAGGGACAACATACGTCATTAATCCCATGATGATGGCAAAAGACATCAGCATCAGAATGATCGGATAAATCATTGCACCCTGCACTTTCTTTTGCATGGCGTAACGATTTTCGGTGTAGTCTGCCAGCTGATCAAGAATAAGATCCAAATGTCCTGATCGCTCTCCTGCGGCAATGGTCGCAATATATAAAGAGGGAAAGCTTGAGCTTTGTTGTAATGCCTGAGCCAGTGAATGGCCTTCTAGGACTTTTGATCGCACAGACATGAGTAAGCTTTGAACATGACGTTTTTCGCTTTGCTTGGCCACTGCACGAATGGCTTCTTCTAACGGAATACTGGCAGCAATCAATACCGAAAGTTGTCTGGTCATTAATGCCAGATCATAGGCGCTCAGGGTTTTCTGGAAAAAACCGAATTTGGTCGATTTATTTTGATCAAGGACAGGTTCAACCTGAATCGGGGTAAGCTGTTGATCACGCAACTGTTGGCGAATCTGACGCGCAGAATCGCCATCCATCAACCCTTTATGTTGTTTGCCATTTGCGTCAATTGCAGAATACTGATAGGCAGGCATCACTTACTCAAAAAATTAATCAGAAAAATATGGACATTATTATCATATTTGAATGATATATTGATTAAAATTCCATACGATGTAACGATTATTGCGATAACACATTGTTAGATTTAAGCATAACTGACGAATCATTTTTTCGCTATGATTGTTTTTTAAATTGGATAAAGCATTTATGACAACAACCGTACAAGATCATCCCTACCGCATTCGTGTGGCGATTGCCGTATTTATTTTTGATCTGATCGAGTATGAAGTCACGACTGAACAATTTGAACAAGCCACCATTGGCGCAAGGGTTGCCGTACCCTTTATGAATAAAAAAATGATCGGCATTATTGTCGAAAAAATTGATTGTCAGATTGCCTTTACCCAACCGTTTAAACTCAAGCCTATTATCAAATTATTTAAAGAACCGGCATTGTTTGATCTGCAATGTCTACATGTTTTAAGCTGGGCTGCTCATTACTATCAGTCGCCCATCGGAGAAGTGGTCCTAACCGCATTACCGAATATTTTAAGGCAAGGCCGTCCATATCACTTATTGTCCTATTACTGGAAAATAATTGAACTTCATAATGAAGCAGGCGATGAAATCAAGCTGCCAAAAGCTGGCAGCAAACTTTATGCCGCTTATCAATCCATAAAATTACATAAAAAAGGTGCTTCCGAATCAATTTTAAATATGTCTGGCGTCAGCACCAGTCAGTTAAAACAACTGGAAAAGCGTGGTTTGGTTGAGCATTTTATGCAACCGATCGATTTTAGTCCAACACCAATGCAACTGGCACAAATGCCACTTGATGCCAATGCCGAACAAGACATCGCCATAAAAAAAATACGCAAGGCACTCGGTAAGTATGAGAGTTTCCTACTCGATGGAATCACCGGCAGTGGTAAAACAGAAGTCTATTTACAGGCGATCCAGACTGCACTGGAACGCAATAAACAGGTGCTGGTGCTGGTGCCGGAAATCGGTTTAACACCACAAACCGTAGAACGTTTTAAAGCACGCTTTCTGACCGATACCATTCTTTTACACTCCGGCCTGACCGACTCACAACGCTTACAGGCCTGGCAGCAGGCACAAACCGGCAAAGCCAGTATTATTCTCGGTACACGACTGGCAATTTTCTGTCCCCTGCCACGTTTGGGACTGATTATTCTGGATGAAGAACATGATCTTTCCTATAAACAACAGGATATGTTCCGTTACCATGCCCGTGATGTGGCGCTGTATCGTGCTTTTAAACAACAATGTCCGGTTGTTCTGGGTTCTGCCACACCAAGTTTTGAAAGTCTGTATCTGGTACAACAACAAAAAATGACCCATCTCAGACTTAAACATCGTGCCGGAACAGCCAAACCGCCAAGTTTTAAACTAATCGATTTAAAATCTGCGGAAAAACAACATGGTCTGGCACAAAGCTTAATTGAAACCATCAGACAACAACTGGAAAAAGGGCAACAAGTACTGGTGTTCATTAATCGTCGGGGCTATGCACCTGTATTGATGTGTACCAGTTGTGGATGGCAAGCCGACTGTCCGCGTTGTGATGCACATTTAACCCTGCATTATCATCCTCGGGCACAACTACAATGCCATCATTGCGATTTAATACAACCTATACCAACCACCTGCCCGTCCTGTCAGGCCACAGAATTAAAACCGATTGGTAGCGGAACTGCACGTATCGAGGAGCATTTACAAGAATTATTTCCGGACTATCCAATTTTTCGGGTTGATCGTGATACCACAATGCAATCAAACAGTTGGGAGAAAGTCTACCAGCGTGCCTATCGTTCGGGGGCAGCCATATTTTTGGGCACACAAATGCTGGCAAAAGGGCACCATTTTCCCTATGTCAGTTTAGTCACCATTTTGGATATTGATGCAGGCCTGATGAGTGTCGATTTTCGGGCACCGGAACGTACTGCCCAATTGATCATGCAAGTCGCTGGACGTGCTGGTCGGGGACAAGTGGCTGGACAAGTATTATTGCAAAGTTACCGTCCTGATCATCCATTATTACAAACCTTGATTCATGAAGGTTATGCAGCCTTCGCAGAAAAATCTCTGGCTGAGCGTAAAATTGCCCAACTGCCACCTTATCGCTATGCAGCATTAATCCGTGCAGAAAGCCAAAACGATCTGTTTAATCTGGAATTTTTACAGATGGCCGCACAAATATGGCCAAACTTTGGCAATACCGAGGTTGAATTCTGGGGTCCAATTCCTGCGCCAATGCAGCGTAAAGCAGGTTCCTATCGTGCACATTTACTGATGTTCTGTAGCTCAAGAGTCGCTTTACAACAACAAATCAGCTTGTGGTGGCAATGGCTATTTAAACAACCCCGTAAATTTGAATTACGCATTATTATTGATATTGACCCACAGGAACTAAGTTAACCCGAAAAATACAACAGTTAATAAACAAATTCTCATAAAAATATACAACAACCATCAATAAAAAATAAATTTTTATATATTTTTCAATGCATTAATTTTGGCATAAAAAATGCCATAGCATCATACCATTTAATATTCAGGGTATTTTACATATGCTATTTTTTAAAAATCAAGTCAATTCTATGACTAAATCAGGATTATTTCTTTCTACATCATTATTCAGTATATTAAGTTATGCAGATGTTTCTGGAAATATTGGTGTGGTGAGTGATTATTATGCCAGGGGATTAGATCAAACTGGTGGCGTCAGTGTTCAAGGCAATATTGATTATAACAATGCTTCAGGATTTTACCTCGGCAGTTTTGCTTCAAACATCAAATGGTATGATAAAACCGGTGATGGCGTATTTGACAGTGATGTTGAATGGGATTTTTATACCGGCTATGCTAATAAAATTACGGATAAACTCGGCTATGATCTTAACCTTAGTTATATTACGTTTCTCAATGCATCTAAATATAATTTTATTGAAGGTTCTGCCAGTTTAAATTATCAGATTGATGGTAGTGTACCCACAAACCTGAGTGCCAGAGTCTATTTCTCACCTGATCGTAATGGCTATTTGCCTTCCCCAAAAACACAGGATGAATCCGCATGGTATGTCACAACTCAAGCAGATATCCAATTAAAATCCGATCTGATTTTAACCCCTCAAGTTGGCTACGTTTTTGGCGATGCACTGGATCAAAAAAAGGTCGGTGGCATGAATAAGTTTATCAATTATTCGCTAAGTTTAAATAAACAGTTTAAAGAAGGTTTTTCTGCCAAATTTTCTTATGTTGGTATTGATCTCGATGGTCATGATAATAAAATTATTCTGGGTTTAAATAAATCATTTTCATTCTAATCTAAATAATAAAATAGCCTATTATGAATAATAGGCTATTATAAATTAAATAAACACCAAATATTCTTTTTAATATTTAGCATTAAATCACTGCTTATAACCATGCATGACGTTCAGGTTGGATATCATTAAGATAATAATTACCGACAATATAATATTTCCAGCGTACCGGATCATGTAAGGTATGCGTGCGAGCATTACGCCAGTGACGATCCAAATTATGCTCTGCCAATGTCGAACGGGTGCCTGCCAATTCAAATAATTTATTACTCGCCAGAATTGCAATTTCGGTGGTTAAAATTTTGGCCTGTGCCACCAAAATAGAGGCTTGCGCCGAATTTTGTTCAGTTTGTTCTTGAATCGCAAGATCAACTTGATCCGCAGCCAGATCCAGAACAGCTTCGGCTGCCAGCAATCGGGTTTTTAAATCACCAATTGCAGCAATGCTAAAATGATCTTCGGTCGCACTTTCCTGTTTGGCATCAATCCAAGGACGGGTATAGTGTTTGACGTAATTGATGGTTTCCTCAATCGCACCACGCGCCAAGCCTGCATCAATCGCTGCCTGTAAAATTTGTGAAATTGCTCCTGTTGGTGTGGGATTGGTAAAGGAGTTAATCGGTACGACATATTGTGCAGGAACCCGTACGTTTTCAATAATCACTGTCCCGCTGGCTGTGGTTTTCTGACCAAAGCTCGACCAGTCATTGATGATAGTTAAACCCTCGGTTTCTCTTGGGGTAAATGCCAGATAAGCATTGCCCTCATCATCTACGGTAACAATCGGAATCCACTGTGCCAATAATGCCCCTGTAGAAAAGAATTTCTTGCCATTTACGATATAATCATCATCCTCTTTTCTAATTTTAGTCTGAAAATCAGCGACGTGTTTATTGCCAATTTCCGAAAAAGCATTACCAAAACGATTGCCTTGTAATACCAGATCATAAAAAAACTGTTTTTGCTGTTCAGAACCATCAAAAATCAGGGTATCCAAAATCGCAACATGATTTTGTGGAATCTGTCCAAGCGAACCATCGGCTGACGAAATGGTTTTAAATACTTCCACCACAGTACGATAGGAAGCACCAATGCCACCATATTCTTTTGGCACTCGAATGGCCCATAAACCACTTTGTGAATATTCATTTAATTCATCAATCGGCAATTGTCGGTTCTGGTCACGTTCAGCCGCACCCTGTTTAAATTTTTCTGCTAGTTGTTTGGCAATCTCGATCGCTTCGGCTTCGGATTGAATACGGTGTGCAGTCTGTTTTGGCGTGGACTGAATATATTGATCAATATTTAAGTTACCCATATATTTGCTCTCTTATTTAAAATACATTATTAAAGTTTTCTAATGCTGCCATTAGAAAATATCTTCACCTTTCTAAGGTTATTTACGCTTATAGTGCATCAGCCATGCCAAATTTAAATCTTTGAATAATCTATTTTTATTATAAAAATATATGCTTAGACTGTACTTTTTTTATCGATCCTGATGATTGACTGTTGCCTTAGAAACAGCATTAAAACTTAATGCTTATATCACTGGGAAATAGATAAGTGTTGTTCACTCAACAGTGATTAAACATTTATGACAACAACAAAAGGATAATTTGACTTGGGTAGAAAAATAAGTAATTGAAAATATTATAAAAAATTATTGGCATGGTTCCCGCATTAACAAATCAATATCAAATTATTTTTGAATTTTCTCCTTGGTGCCAACATATGCTACAAATTGAACATCTTTATAAAAATTATCAAAATCCTGCGACAGAACACGTCCAAGTATTAAAGGATATCAATCTCTATGTGGCCAAAAAGTCTATTACCGCAGTGTTAGGTCCGAGTGGATCAGGAAAGTCCACACTGTCTAAATGTGTCAGTTTATTAGAACGGCCCAGTCAAGGCAGCATTAAAGTTGATGGTTTAGATTTAACCTATCTGTCCGAAAAAGAATTAAGCACTCACCGACGGAATATCGGTGTGATCTTTCAATCATCCTCTTTGCTTGGCCGTCGTACAGTGGCAGAAAATATTGCATTACCCTTACATTATCTCGGTGTGACGGATCAGGCCATTGCTAAACGGGTACAGGAATTATTGGAAAATGTCGGCTTATCAGATCGTGCACACCATTATCCAGGTCAACTCTCTGGCGGACAAAAACAGCGTGTCGGTATTGCACGCGCCTTGGCACTTAAACCCAAAATTTTACTGGCAGATGAAGCGACCTCCGGGCTAGATCCCGAAACAACTCAGTCTATTCTCAACTTGATTAATCGTTTAAAAGACGAACTGGAACTCTCTGTCATGTTGATCACGCACGAAATGGATGTGGTTCGTCAAGTTGCAGATCAGGTTGCAGTACTCAATGCCGGTCAAATCATAGAACAAGGCGCATTACAGCAACTCATTCTTAATCCAGACTCAACCATTGGCAAACAATTATTACCCTTAAAGCAACCTCAGCATCTTGCTGCCGATTTGACCCTGCTGGAAGTGTTGTATTCGCATGCAAGTGATCAGGAACAGTCTTGGTTAAATGATTTTTCACAACAGTTTAATCAGGGTGTTCAGTTACTTGCAGCAAATATTGAAGAAATATCCAAAGCCACCGTGGCACGTGCGTTAATTGGTTTTAAAGGTATTGATAGCGATCAAGCCATTAGATTCTTAAAGACTCACAACATACAAGCCCAAGTCTATCAGACGAGGGCGAATAACAGTCAAACCTGTCATTAAGATCAAAATATATGACGATACAAGCAGCAAACACAATAAATAAACCATGAGAATCATATGAGTGAAAACCGTTTACCAGACATTGCATTTAATCAAAACACGCCATGGTCTGAAGTGCCAGAGATGTTACTGCCTGCCTATTTGGAAACATGGATAATGGTTGGCATTGTGATGACGCTGGTCATCATTATCGGTGGTTTTGTGGGTGTGCTTTTGTTCAACAGCTCGAAAAAAGGTCTTTTCCCTCATCGTTCACTTCATGACGTATTAAGTATATTGGTCAATATCGGGCGCTCTTTACCTTTTCTGGTCTTAATGGCGGCAATTATTCCTTTCACCAAATGGCTCACAGGCACCACAATTGGTATTCCTGCGGCTGTAGTACCTATGACCATTGCAGGCATTCCATTTTTTGCGCGCTTGGTTGAAAACGCCTTGCGTGAATTACCCGAAGAAGTCACTGCTGTAGGTCGTGTTTCAGGTGGATCAAATCTGCAAATTATTCAATCGGTACAACTATCCGAAGCTCTCCCCAGTTTAATCTCGGCAGCCACACTCAACACCATCACCATGATCGAATATTCAGCCATTGCCGGCACTATTGGTGCAGGGGGTATCGGTTATCTGGCGGTGGTTTACGGCTATCAGCGCTTTGATCATCACATCATGATTGCCACCATTATTACCCTTATTATCACCATTCAAGTGGTACAACTGGTCGGTCAAAAATTAAGCCAATGGGCAACACGACCATGAGCATTTTAATAATTTCCAATCTTAAACAAGATGAAATAAACTTGAGGATTCTCCCATGAGTAATAGCCCTACTGATTTTGAATTAAAAAAATCCAGCAAAAAACCCTTACTGATCGGCATCGCGATTCTTATCATTGTGATTCTAATCGCAGTGTTTAGCCTTAAAAAAAATCAACACAGCAGTGATTTCGGTGATGTTCTTAAAGTCCATTTTGAACCTGCGATGGCAGGAGAACAACGTATCATTGAATTTGTTAGTCAAAATATTGCACCCGATTACGGTATAAAAATTGAAGCAGTTGGCTTACAAGATCCAGTACAGGCCAATCGTGCGGTAAACGATGGCCAATATGCCGGAACAATTTATCAGCATCAATGGTGGTTAAAACAAGTCGTTGATGCAAATGATTTTAAGCTCACGCCAACCGTTGAAGTGTTTCAATGGGCATTTGGCATTTATTCCGATCGTTATAAAAACTTTGCTGATCTACCAGATGGCGCAACGATTATTGTTCCCAATGATGGTGCCAATCAGGGACAGGCATTGTGGTTACTACAACGTATCGGTGCAATCGGCTTAAATCCAGCCATCGAACCTCGGGTGGCAAAACTACGTGATATTCAGGACAATCCAAAAAATTTCGTTTTTAAAGAACTTGATTTACTGTCATTACCGCGTGTACTGGACTCCGTAGATGCTGCCATTGGTTATGTTCTACAATTTGATGCCGGTAAAGTTCCGCGAAGTAAAGGTATATTATTTCCACCTGCGCCAAAAACATTTGCATCTCGATTAGTGGTTGCAACCGAGCATTTAAAAAACCCACAGATTATTAAATTACAACAAGCCTTTGCAGATCCACGTCTAGATGAATATTTACGGACTACCGATGATCCTCTAGTCAAAAATGTGTTAACGCCGGTATCTGCCGAATAATCCCATTGAAAAATCAATCAAAAAATAGAGGAAATGATCATGACCAAACAAATTCGTTTTAATGCATTTGAAATGAACTGTGTTGCCCATCAATCACCGGGCCTATGGCGCCATCCGAGAGATCGTTCATGGCAATATAAAGACATTGAATACTGGACAGATTTGGCACAAATTCTGGAAAAAGGTATCTTTGATGGTATTTTTATTGCCGATGTCCTCGGCACATACGATGTTTTCCATGGCGATAATCGCCATGCCCTACAAGGTGCGGTACAAGTCCCAGTCAATGATCCATTACAACTGGCACCTGCAATGGCAGCAGTAACCAAACATTTAGGCTTTGGTATCACGACCTCTATCTCTTTTGAGCATCCTTATCCATTTGCCCGTCGTATCACCACACTGGATCATTTAACCAAGGGACGGGCGGGCTGGAATATTGTCACCTCCTATTTATCCAGTGGTGCAAAAAATATCGGACAGGACGATCAAGTATCTCATGATGACCGTTATGATATTGCCGATGAATATTTAGAAGTCTTATATAAATTATGGCAAGGCAGCTGGCAGGATGATGCGGTGGTGCGTGATCGTGAATCAGGGATTTTTACCCATGCTGATAAAGTGTTTCCGATTGAGCATGAAGGTAAATATTTTAAAGTCCCCGGTATTCATATTAGTGAACCGTCACCACAAAGAACGCCCGTTTTATATCAGGCTGGCGCATCATCCCGTGGTAAAAACTTTGCTGCCAAACATGCCGAATGTATTTTTATTTCTGTGCCATCAAAAGTTCTATTAAAACGTTTTGTGGACGATACCAGACAACGCCTACAAGCCGAAGGTCGTGATCCAAACAGTGTTTATATCTATACGCTGGCGACCATTATTACCGGCGCAACTGATCAAGAAGCTCAAGATAAGCTCAAGGAATATCAAAAATATGCTAGTCATGACGGTGCATTAACGCTGGTATCTGGCTGGAGTGGTGTTGATTTTGCCCAGTTTGGCAAAGATGACCGAATCCAATATATTAAAACCAATGCCATTCAATCGCTATTGGAATCTTATAGCACTGCCGATCCAAGTCGCTCGTGGACTGTCGATGAGGTCGCAGAATGGACCAGCATTGGCGGTAATGGACCTGTATTTGTCGGTTCTGCTGCAACCATTGCCGATGTTTTGCAAGAATGGGTAGAAGAAACTGGTGTAGATGGTTTTAATCTCGCCTATGCAGTGGCACATGAAACCTTTAGTGACGTGGTTGAATATGTGGTGCCAGAATTACAGAAACGAGGGGTTTATCCTCAAGCCTATCGTGAAGGGACATTGCGGCATAAGTTATTTGGTCAGGGAGATCATTTATCTGCACCGCATGTTGGTGCAAGTTATAAACGCTAGAAAAAATGTGATGGTGAAATTTTTTCACCATCACATGCCTCTTGAAGAACAATGATCAAGACACAGTTGATGTACGGGTATTGGGTGACAACAAACCATGTTTGATTAATCGGGCACGGATAATATTGCGACTAACACCTAATAGTTTTGCGGTATGTAGCTGGTTTTCATGGCAATATTGATAAGCAGCTTCGGTAATTTCCGCTTCCAGCTGTTCATTTAAATCTTCAATGCCCTGCTCGAACCATTCAAATAAAATTTGTTTTAAGTTCTGACCCGCCGGTTGATAAATGGATAAATCAGCATCGTGTAAAGACAACTTATGCTTAAAACCTGTCAATTGAAAATCATAGCTTTGAATGATGCCATTTTTACAAATCAATAAAGCATGATGTATGGCATTTTCCAGTTCCCGAATATTCCCCGGCCAATGATAATCACATAATAATTGCCGAGCCTCTTCACTTAAAACCGGTGCAAGCCGTTTAAGGCTAGTGGAATAATCTTCAATAAAATGCTGTGCTAACGGCAGAATATCACCAATACGCAAACGTAACGGCAAAATATGCAAAGACGCAACTTTTAAACGAAAATATAAATCTTCCCGAAAATTTCCTGCATAAACTGCTTCTTCCAGTTTGATATTGGTGGCTGCAATGACCCGTACATCAATTTTTTTACTCTGTCTGGAACCTAAGCGTACCACTTCATTTTCTTGTAGAATACGCAGTAATTTGACCTGAATACTTGGAGATAAATCACCAATTTCATCAAGGAAAATCGTTCCACCCTGCGCAGCTTCAAACCAGCCGATTTGATTACTGATTGCGCCTGTAAATGCACCACGCTCATGACCAAATAGCTCTGCTTCGGCCAATGTATCGGACAAAGCACCACAATTCACTGCAACAAAGGGTTTATTTTTACGGTTCGATAATGCATGAATCTGGCGGGCAACCAGTTCTTTACCTGTACCTGTTTCACCAATAATTAATACAGTTGCTTCACTCGGGGCAATTTGTGCAATATACGACATCAGCCGTTTTGAATTTTGATCTTCAAATACATAGGCACTGGCCTTGACCGTGCGAACCAGTTGACGAGATTCGGGATGCTTGACGATCTCCATAATTATCTCCAAAATTCATGAGGACAGATACATTGCATGGCAATGCCTCAAACAAAAGTAGCGATCAACAAAAACATAAATGCTGATTCGTAGTGATCAACAAGAAAATTTAAACCCTATATGCTTTGATAAATGATTAAAAAAGATGAAAGCAGCATAGGACAAATCGAATTGGCATATTTATGAATAACGCTGCAACATGCCTTAATGATATTGAGTTAATTTAATTTTTTTATTCGAGTAATACCAATAAGATTAAATGCTAAAAATATTCAGTTTAACTATTAACGTTTCTTATGTTCAAAGGATGATGATGAAAGCTTGATAAAAAACTGTTGCATGACCAACAGTGAATCAACATCTTTTCCCACACACCGAATAAACCAACCGATATTAAATTATTACTCTATTGTTTTATATAAATAAAATTATTGGTATATAGATTGCAAAGAAGTAAATATAACGTTTTAACAGAGTTAACTTACAATGAATATTTTCTGGTTTTTACCAACGCATGGCGATGGGCATTTTTTGGGGACAAGTGAAAGTGCCCGACCCGTTTCTCTACCGTATTTAAGACAAATTGCGCAAGCAGCAGATTATCTTGGCTATTATGCTGTATTGATTCCAACCGGTCGTTCCTGTGAAGATTCGTGGGTGGTGGCTTCGGCACTTGTGCCTTTAACCGAAAAATTAAAATTTCTTGTGGCCATTCGTCCAGGGATTATTTCTCCGACAGTTTCAGCCAGACAGGCTGCCACGCTGGATCGTTTGTCCAATGGACGTTTATTGATTAATGTGGTGTCAGGTGGCGATCCTGATGAGAATCTAGGTGATGGTTTATTTCTAAACCACACTGAACGCTATGAAGCTGCCGATGAATTTCTACACATCTGGCGTCATGTTTTACAAGGCGAAGCAGTGAATTTTGAAGGCAAACATCTGACTGTTAAAAATGCCAAGGTGCTCTATCCACCTGTACAGAAACCTTATCCACCGCTGTATTTTGGTGGTTCATCGGATGTTGCACAAGATTTGGCAGCCAAACAGGTCGATGTTTATTTAACCTGGGGTGAACCGCCTGCTGCGGTCGCAGAAAAAATTGCACAGGTGCGAGCCAAAGCAGAACAGCAAGGACGGCAAGTTAAATTCGGTATTCGTCTGCATGTGATTGTACGCCGAACCAATGAAGAGGCATGGGCAGCCGCCAATCAACTGATTGAACATATCTCCGATGAAACCATTGCCAAGGCACAAGCCTCTTTTGCCCGTTTTGATTCCGTCGGACAAAAACGTATGGCAGAATTACATCAGGGACGACGTGATCAACTGGAAGTGTCGCCAAATCTCTGGGCAGGTGTAGGATTGGTACGGGGTGGTGCAGGCACCGCATTGGTCGGTGATCCGGAAATGATCGTGGCACGCATCAAAGAATATGCGGATCTGGGCATTGAAAGTTTTATTTTTTCCGGTTACCCACATCTTGAAGAAGCCTATCGTTTTGCAGAACTGGTATTCCCTTTATTACCGGAACCCTATGCCAGTTATGCTAAATTTGGTCAAACCAATCTCACAGGTCCCTTTGGTGAAATGATTGCCAATGATGTGGTTCCACCACACAAAAATGCACAGGGATAAATCATTTTAAAATCTATGCCAAAACATGAATATTATGGTCAGAGATACAGCCCCATGCCCTTTACCTTTAAAAAAAGATCACGATATTTTGCAGGATAACAAAATATGAATGTTTTTAATCAAACGCATCGCATTAACCAGCTTTCCGATGCAAGTGCTGTGGCACAAGCACTTGCACAGCAATTTGCACATACCGCAATTGAACGGGATCGGCAAGGCGGCACACCCAAAGATGAACGTGATTTAATTCGCCAAAGTGGCTTACTGTCTTTATCAATTCCCGAAGAATTTGGCGGGTTTTCTGCTTCATGGCAGCAAACTTTAGATGTGGTAAGAATTTTTGCCCAAGCAGATAGCTCACTTGCCCACGTTTTTGGTTTTCATCATTTACATTTAGCCAGCATACGCTTGTTTGGCAATAGCGCACAGTGGCAACGCTGGTATCAACTCACTGCCGAAAAATCATGGTTTTGGGGTAATGCCTTAAATCCACTGGATAAACGCACCATCGTTAA
This sequence comes from Acinetobacter puyangensis, assembly GCF_900096995.1. Taxonomy (GTDB): domain Bacteria; phylum Pseudomonadota; class Gammaproteobacteria; order Pseudomonadales; family Moraxellaceae; genus Acinetobacter; species Acinetobacter puyangensis. The sequence continues at coordinate 233,540 of NZ_OANT01000003.1, read as the reverse complement.
ATATCAAGACGGCTGGTACGAGTTTTCCGGTAAAAAAAGTTTTTGTTCCGGCGCACTTGATTCTGAAATGCTGATTGCCTCAGGTCTGGATGAACATACAGGAAAATTATTGATTGCTGCCGTACCAACATCACGTTCAGGAATTACCTTATATCACGACTGGGATAATATTGGACAACGCCAAACCGATAGCGGTAGTGCCATTTTTGAACGTGTCCGTGTTGAAGCCAAGGATATGCTGATCGACCCGGGTCCACTTAGCACGCCTTTTTCCTCATTAAGACCATTAATCGCCCAACTGATCTTTATCAATATGTTCCTTGGCGTTGCCGAAGGCGCACTGGCTGAAGCCAAACAATATACCAGCAAAGAAACCCGGGCATGGTTTTTGTCCGATGTCGAACATGCAACCGATGACCCATATATCCTGCGACATTATGGTGAGTTCTGGCTAGAACTTGAATCATTACGTTTGCTCAATCAACATGCCATCAGTAAATTGCAATGGGCATGGGAGATTGCTGAGGATTTAACCGAACAACAACGTGGTGAAGTTGCACTTGCTGTTGCAACTGCTAAAGTAGCTGCGACCCGAACCAGTCTGGATATTAGTAGTCGTATCTTTGAAGTGACAGGTGCACGAGCCACTCATGCCGCCTTACGTTTTGATCGCTTCTGGCGCAATGTCCGTACCCAAACCCTGCACGATCCAGTGGAATATAAACTCAAAGACCTTGGACAATGGGCTTTAAATGACCGTTATCCCAAAGCATCTTTTTATTCATAATGGATACGATGACATTTTTCAATACTGCACGATCCGCTGAGGAGATCCTTATCTCAACATTAAATCATCGTATAGTGACAAGGATATAATGGAATGCGACAAGATATTATTACTTTGCCCGAAATTACCCAACGTAGTCATTCCCACAAAGCGACGGCACAAGTCTTTAATGATCCAGAATCACAAAAATTACTGGAATATATTAAACAGATTGCGCCAAGTGAAGCCAGTGTTCTGATTCATGGTGAAACAGGTACAGGCAAAGAATTGATTGCAAGGCAAATTCATGAACATAGTCATCGTCGCCACAAACCATTTATCGCGGTGAACTGCGGTGCCTTTTCTGAAAATCTGGTGGAAAGTGAACTGTTTGGACATGAAAAAGGTGCTTTTACCGGCGCATTATCCAGTAGTGCGGGCTGGTTTGAAGCGGCCAATGGCGGCACCTTGTTGCTCGATGAAATCGGTGATTTATCTAAACGCATTCAGGTTAAATTATTACGGGTCTTACAGGAACGAGAAGTGGTACGCTTAGGCTCACGTAAAAGTATTGCCATCGATGTACGGGTTTTAGCTGCCACCAATGTCAATCTGGAACAAGCCATTATTGCCGAACAGTTCCGTGAGGATTTATATTATCGCCTTAATGTCGTCACCTTAAATATCAAACCATTACGAGAACGTAAAGGTGATATTTTACCATTGGCCTATCATTTTATTGACAAATATCATGCACAACTGGGCTATGACAAAGCCGAATTTTCAGCCCAAGCCAAACAAAAACTGAATGATTACTGGTGGCCCGGCAATATTCGTGAGCTGGAAAACATGATTCATCATGCCTTATTGATTTGCCAAAATGGCATCATTCAAAGTGATGATTTGCCTTTGTTAAAATCCCCTGCACAGCGTGCCAACGATAAGCATCAGCAAGAAGCCAAACGCCCTGTGATTGATGCAAAACTCAAAGAAGTCTTTCAGGGTTTATTTCAGCAACACGAAGGCAAAGTGTATTCACAGTTTGAAGAACAATTATTACGGGTCGCCTATGATTATTGCCATCAAAATCAGGTAAAAACTGCTCAATTATTGGGTCTAAGCCGCAATGTGGTTCGTTCAAGATTAATCGAGTTGGGAGAATTGGTGGTGAGTAAACGGGGAGATTAAAATTTAAACTATAATTAATAATAGAATTCACTTTTGGCATAAAACTGCTAAATTTTTTGGTGATATGTACCAGAAAGGCGAAAAACAGCCGGCATGTTACTGTCGGCTGTGATGGTAAAATAGGTGCATGCCAACTTATTGAAATACCTAAGATAAATTGGATATTTCGTATAAGCCGTATTATGTTAATTGTATAAATACTTAAAAATAAAGGAATTAGAAATCATCTTTTTAGTAGTTTTAATCCTTGTTATTTTATGGTGCGAAAAATGGATGGTTCATTGTTTTCCCAACAATAAATTAAAACAATATTTTCGTTGATTTTGAATAAGACGTATTATGTTTATTTTAGGAAAATCACATGAATTTTTCATTATCTATAGCTGAAAGCTTACTTTATTCCACTGTAAAAATTACAGCCTTGTCTCAGGGAAATATAATTGGCACAGGAACTGGATTTTTTACATGTTTTAATAAAACCCAAGATTCTCTTATACCTGTTCTCATCACAAATAAACACGTTGTTTCTGGAGCAGACCAAATACATATTAAATGTCATATAGCAGACCAAACTGTTTATAAACCATCTGGAAGCTTAATAGATGTTAATATCCTTTTACATGACACACTTCTCAATCATCCTAATCAAAATATAGATTTGTGCGCTATATCTATTGGTTCAATACTACAGCAAGCCATACATCAAAGTACTCCAATTTTCTATGCTCCTATCACAATGGACATCATACCCGAAGATGGTGATTGGCAATATTTTGATGCCATAGAAGAAATAACAATGGTAGGTTGTCCAAATGGTTTGTCAGATACTGTAAATAATTTACCTATTATAAGACAGGGCATTACGGCAACTAGTCCCAATAAACCATATAATGGTAATCAAGAATTCATGATAGACATGGCGTGTTTCCCAGGATCTTCTGGTTCACCAGTTTTTCTATACAATAGAGATGGGTACTTAGATAGAAAAACTCAAAGTATTGTGATGGGACAATCAAGATTAAAATTATTGGGTATTTTATATGCGGGTCCTCAGTTCACAAGTTCTGGTCAGATCATTTTAAGTAAAGGTCTTCAATTTAAGATTGATTCAATGATGCATTTAGGCATTGTAATCAAATCTAGTGAACTCAAAGTTTTGGAATCATATGCAATAGAGACGTGGAAGATCTAATTATATTAAATTATTAGCATACTTCTTAAATCATATTTAACATAATGGTGCTTATGGTTATGCGAAATTAATTAAATATTTTCATTTAAAATCAAATATTTAAATAAATATAAAAACCTAATAAACAGCAAAGAGCCGATATAGAAATATATCGGCTCTTTTTTATACAGCTCTGATATATTTCGCCAATAAATTGGTTTCTTTTTAGTCAAATTTAACTTTTCATCTGTATTATCAATTCATACAGTGCCTAAATTATCCCCAATTTCTGCGGACAAGACTTGGGATAAAATGCCTAATCAGAATGTATAATTTACCACTTTAAACAATCCTGTTTTTCAGCACACATCACTATTAGTGGGATCTGATAATGAAAATATAATCCCACTCAAAATCAACTATAGTTAATTCGACAATATTCAAGCCAATTAAATATTGATTGAAATAGGTTCTGAACAATATTTGTTATAGCAGCCTGCTCATTAACAGGGATCTGTTTTTCTCTAATTGGTCTTAAATCACCAACATTAGAAGGGGAATAATATGAAATTATATATGGACTCAATTGATGAGCCAATTCTAGAATTGGCAGCATAAGTCCATTTAACCTTTCATCTCGGAATGGATAAGAAGTAGGTCTATTTGGTTCTAATAAAAAGTTTTCCATATCAATGATATCACCAATGTTAAAAGGTAATAAAATTAAAGGAAAATTTAAGCTGTAAATTAAAGCCTGTAAATTATAATTTGAGTGAATTAAATCAACTAAAGATTTATCAGGTCTAACAGCATTATTCAACCTAATTCTAACAGAGTTTTCAAAGTTATTTTTGATAGTTCTAATATATTCTATTGTATACAGGGCTGTGTTTTGATCAACACTAATATGATCATTAGCACAGAGTAAAATTAGGTTTTGATATGAATTATCACCTGATAAGCCATCAATAGCTCTAGGCGCACTTTCATGTTCTGAATAAGCAATATTATGTGCCATTTGACCTATATGAACATATCCATCTTCATTGATTTTTGGTTCAAATAGTACTTTTTCACATATATTACATCTAGCTGCTGATAAGCCATAAAGCAACTTAATGTCTCTAGGTAAAACTTGTCTAGACATTGCATCATACAATAGTAATTTAAATATTAATAACATAAAAATAAGTAAAATGAAACATTATCAACCAGAGCTAGTTCGTATTCAGGATATAGTGATGTGTGCTGAACTAGCAAGAGACTTTCATTTGAGAAATTTTAGGCAACTAGCCTATCATTGTTCTATACCCAAACGATCATTTGATAAAAGGCAAAAATTACCTATCAATAGATTGATTTTTAATAACTAATGAGAGGTTTATCATAAAATTTATCAAACCTAAGATTTAACATAAAATCTCTTATGCGAAATAAAAATCCATAACATAATGAATAAATTATATAAAAAAGAGTATAGCTCTAAAATATTTTATAACACTTTCTACAAAAATAAAACGCTCATCTGCCGATAAGCATTTTATTTAAAAACAAGACTAGCCGTTCTCTTTACTACCACCACCAATCTGCCATGCATAAATTGGCTCTGTACCATTCACCTCCCAGTCGCCAATACTTTTCTCTTTATAAATAAGTGGATTATGAGAAGATACAGTACGTGCATTGCGCCAGAAGCGATCCAATGCTTTGTCACGACTTGCTGCCGAAGCACCAAGTACATTAAACAATTTACTGGTCAAATCTAAGACCAGATCAGCAATCACGACTTGCCCTTGTGCAGATTCGATTTCTGCCAAAATATTGATGTGCTTTTCAGCCTCTTCATCTTGGGAAAAATGTGCATGAAAAGCCCGTTGTGAAGCCTGTGCTGCCTGAATGGTAATGGCTTCTGCTGCATAGGCTTGTGCCGATGCTTTACCAATCACTTGCAGCACTTGTACATCCTGATCGACCCGATCACCATTACCATGACTAAAGACACGGGTACGTTGTCGTACTTGCTGGGTAAACTCTGCCACAGCGGCTTGGGCAATGCCTGTTAATGTTGATAGATGGAATAGTTGATAAAAGGCAGTTTGATATTTAAAACGTGAATCAAAAGGAATCACTTCTTCTACCTCAGCATTGACTAAAACCGCTGTGCCGCTGCCTGTGGTGCGTTGACCAAAACCATCCCAATCATCGTCTATGGTCACGCCTTGTTGTTGCGTTCGAGTCGCAGCAATCACAGACTCACCTGTTTCCTCAATCTGGGCAAACAGGTCAAACCAGTCGGCAAAGATACTACCAGTGGTGTAATATTTTTTACCATTTACAATCCATTGCTCACCCTGTTTGGTGACCTTGGTAATCACATCACCGATTTTGACATTGCCAATTTCTGTCCATGCATTACCGACAATTTCACCAGCAACAAAGCGTTTAAACCAGTGGCTTTGATCGGCATCTCGCTGTGCATTCAAGCGATCTTCAACAAAAGCGAAATGTCCACGTAGGGCTTGCGTGACATTTGAATCTGCTTTGGAGAGTTCAATTAATAGCTGAAAAAGTTGGGGAATCGAAGCGCCATCACCACCCTGCTCAACAGGGATACGAACCGCACCAAAGCCTGCTTGTTTAAGCCACAGAATCGGTTCAAAAGGTAAAATTCTTTCTTTTTCCCGTTGTAGAGCACCCGCAGTAATTTGATCAAAGATCGGACGGTATTTTTGTGCGAGTGCTTTATAGTCTGTACTATACGCAATCGCTGGAATATCGTGTAAGCTTGTCATTTTATGATCCTCATTCTTTCATTAAACCGCTTCTTCAAGCTGTGCTTTTTGTTGTGCTTCAAGTTCACGTATCAAAGGTAAGACTTTTTCACCAAAGTATTCGACTTCTTCAATAAAATGTAAAAAGGCTGCCAGTACCAGATCCACACCCACGGCTTTTAATGCCACAATTCTTTCGGCAACTTGTTGTGGTGTTCCGATCAGATTGGTTTTAAAGCCATCGTTATATTGCACAAGATCATCAAAGGTTGATTTTGCCCAGTTCCCTTCACCTTCCGGACTTGCCGCACCTGCTTCACGGGTGGCATCACCAAAGGCATTGACCGCTTCCGGATTGGCTTTGGCAATAATTTCCTGTAACACAGCCTGTGCTTGTTCCTCGGTATCACGGGCGATAATGAACGCATTTACGCCAATCTTGACATGATGGTTATTGGCTTTGGCTTTTTCCCGAATATCATCGACTTGGGCCTTGATTCCTTCAACACTATTGCCATTGGTAAAATACCAATCGGAAACACGAGCAGCCATATCACGTGCCGCACGGGAACTACCGCCCTGAAAAATTTCTGGATGTTGTTGTAATGGTTTTGGTTTTAATGTGTAGTCTTTAAATTGATAATATTTACCATCAAATGAAAAATTATCCTGTGTCCAAATGCCCTTTAAGCTCCGAATAAATTCCTCAGAACGGACATAACGTTCATCATGCTCTGGCCATTCCTCACCAATCGCATCAAACTCACCTTTAAACCAGCCACTGACAATATTGACTGCAATCCGGCCATTGGTCAGTTGATCAATAGTCGCCAATTGCTTTGCTGCCAATGCAGGCTTCCATGGTCCAGGTAAAATCGCAGCAATCACTTTTATTTTATCTGTTGCAGCCAAAATGGCATGACTGAAAGACACCGATTCATGCTGATATTCCGCACCATACCCTGCGGTAAAACGAATTTGCGATAGTGCATAATCAAAACCATTACGCTCGGCTGCCTGTGCCAAACGACGGTTATAATCAATACCCCAGTCGGTGCGTTGTTCAATATTACTGACCACCAAACCACCACTTACATTCGGCACCCAATAAGCAAAACGGATCTCTGTTGGTGAACTCTCTTTATGTACTGTTGTCATATTAAAACTCCTGAAATTGTATAATGTTAAAAAAATTGATTTTTGTTGGCTGATTAATGGATCACTATTTTAACTGGCTGATACTTCCAGCTTCTGAATTTGTGGATTGATAGAACCCAACAATGTGGTTGGCAATTGTGTGGTCAGTAATTGATGTAATTTCAATGGTGATGAGGCCTTGTCAAGCTGTGCCTCAGCAGAAACATTGACCTGACTGGCAAATAAAAACTGGGGAATTGCCCGTGTGACCGCCAACTGGATACGTTCAAGCAATACAGGATTTGTTACGTGGTAGTTTGCAAAATCCTGATCGGTAGCAAACACCCCAATCGGTAAAGTATGGGCTTGAAAAAAGCTAAATAACGGACGGAACTGATGTTCCAACACCAGTGCATGACGCTCGCTGCCGCCCGTTGCTGCCAACAGAACAGGTTTATCCACCAATGCAAATTGATCAATAAAATCAAATAAATGTTTAAATAATCCTGTATATGACGCACGATAAACCGGACTGGCCACAATTAAGGCATCTGCACTTTCAATATGATCGAGTGCCTGTTGGATTTCTGGCGCAAGCAAATCACGTCGTGCCGCACCATGTAGTAAATGACCAATCTGACTTAATTTGACATACTCAATATCAAGATTAATTTGCTGTTGTAACTGTGCCACGATCGCATCAATTAAGGCTTCGGTTTTGGAAGGTGAACTTGTTGCGCCAGAAACGGCAACCAAACGTAAAGGGCGAATTGAAGATACTGAACTCATAATATATAACCTAATTTTTCAATATAAATGACAGAGCAATGTGCTGATATATGTTTATATACGCCAAAATCGTGCCAAATTATTTTTCATTGTTTTTCAATTATTTAAAATTTAATCAATGTACTTTGTCGGGCTAATCTACACTGATGTGTTGATGAACTGTTGCTGGAACAACAGTCGAGTTTTGATTTTCTCTGCTGTGAAATGGTCTATTTCACCTTGCATGGAATAAGTAAAAGCACTAATGCACTGTGTATAGATCGTCCTATATGAAATACCAACTCATTAAGAAAGGCTATAATCAATATCAATAAAATAAAGTGTATGTCCAACAAGACATACAGCTTTTAATACATTTAAAATTTCATTGATGTTTATTCTAAAAAAAATGATTAAGTTTAGAGATTTTAATTACACCATATCAGATTTATATTCTGATAAAATAAGAAGTTTTAATTATTTATTCTTATTTTAAAATTAAATTTTTCAGGGAAATATTCTATATGTATTTACAATGCATTAATATTGATAATAGATGGCATTTCATCACCAATGATACCAAATTTTAATAATCGATTTCTGACCACATTACGACTGACGCCCAGTAACTTTGCTGTCTGCATTTGATTACGATGACAATATTCATAGGCCACTCGAATCGTAGTTTCTTCAATTAATCGGTCTATCGTTTCATGTGACAATGCTGAACCCGACTCGAAGATTTTTAATAATGCATGTTGTAACATTTGTTTGGGTAAAAGATCTTCAGTATTTTCAAGTGAGAATTCTGTTGATCGAATATTATCAAAACTACTTTCTATAGTACGATAAGCCGGGCGGCTTGCTTGCCGTGCAAGTGTCGCAAAACAAAAATCTGTCGGTTGTATTTCATTATTCTTGCAGACAAGTAATGCATGATGAATAGCATTTTCCAGTTCACGAATATTACCCGGGTAAGGGTAACCTAATAATTTTCTTTCTGCTTCCGGACTAAATTTTGGACGAATATAACCTAATCTACGGCTATATTCGGTGACAAAATGATTCGCCAACGGCAAGATATCATCTGGGCGATCAGCCAAAGGTAAGATTTTTAATCTCACCACATTTAAGCGATAAAATAAATCTTCCCGAAATTTACCTGCTTGTACTGCTTCATCTAATTGTACATTGGTTGCCGCAATAACACGGACATTTAATTTAATCGGTTTTAATGAACCAACACGATAAATCTCTCGTTCCTGTAACACGCGTAATAACTTGACCTGTAAGCTTAAAGATAAATCACCGATTTCATCTAAAAATAAAGTGCCATTATTGGCGGCTTCAAACCAACCCATTTTATGATATAAAGCGCCGGTAAAGGCCCCTTTTTCGTGCCCGAATAACTCACTTTCAGCCAATGACTCAGTAAAAGCACCACAGTTGACTGCAACAAAGGGACCATCTTTCCTGTGACTTAACATATGGACATGTCTAGCCACCAATTCTTTACCTGTGCCTGTATCACCAATAATTAAAACACTTGCTTCACTCGAAGCAATTTGTTCAATTCTTGCCAATAGTGCACGGGATCTTTTATCTTCATACACCATTGCTGTGGCACGTTCAGATTTAATCAGTCGACGTGAGTCGGGATGAATTAAAATAGACATAACTTTATACCTGATCTTAAATCTTAATTAGTGATAATGCATTAATTTTATGTGAGATAAAAATCATTAATCCGTATTAGTTATCCATGATTACAGCAAATGGTTTTCATTCAAAAAATTAATGTGCCTTTTTAATGGTATCTGCAACATTATAATCATTACGATAAACCTGACTGGCTTGCACCTGCCCTGCTTTTAGCTGTCCATCATTGACCAACCAATCAATCCAAATCTGAAAGTCTTCATCTTTGAGCTTGCCACCATCAGCAACGCCCCAGCCATACCAATATTGTAACGCTTCAGTATTTTCTGGCCGCTGGCGTTTTAGCACTATTTGTTCAAAACGGGCAATTACCTCTTCACGGCTATGCGCATTTGCCCAATCCAAGGCTCGACCAATACCGGTCACCACTTGCTGGGCAGTATGCGGATTTTTCTCCAGATAACGCTTGGACATGGCATAGCCACCCAATGTTTTATTACCAAACATTTCCCAGTCACGATAAAGTATCCGTACACCACCTCGATCTATGGCAGGTCCTGTTAATGCTGCAACATCGACATGCCCTTGGCGCAATGCCTGTTCACCACTGCCAGGTGGAACAACCACCATGGTTACCTGATTAATTTCACTTGCAGTTAGCCCACCTCGTTTCAGCCATTCTTTTAACATGACTTCGGCTTGCGCCCCTAAAATATTGACCGCAACTTTTTTACCAATTAAATCACGTTGCTGTTTAATCGGACTGCCTTCCAGCACATAATAGCCCTTGTTATCGTCAGGTGGTGAACCATAAGCTGCCACCACCGCAACCACTGGCGCATTACTGGCGACAATATTTACAATTGATCCCACAAATGAAGTGCTACTAATATCCACATCACCTGTTAAAGCTGCTTGTAATCCTTGTGGTCCGCCTGTCGCAATGCCAACATAATTCAATTTCACAGGTGCTAAATATCCAAGATCCTCAGCAAGTTCCAAGGGTGTAACTGTACCTGGCGAACCTAAATAATTAAAACTTAATGTCTCCAAAGGCTTACCGACAACATTTAATTCACCTGTTGCACTGCCTATTTCTGTGTTTTTAGTGCAGCCATTCAATAACAATAGCACACCACCAAAGAATAAATAGAGCAGTATGTGAAATGGTTTTTTATATATGCTCAAATGCATTAACATCACCCTGCTGTCCTATTCCATGCGGTAAAATGTTTTTCTACAGCCAATAAAAGATAGTTAAATGCAAAACCAAATGCAGTAATACTGATAATCCCCACAAACATTTCTGGTATCTGAAAGTTATATTGTGAATAAATAATCAAATAACCTAATCCAGCTTTTGCACCGATCATTTCAGCTGCCACTAATACCAAAATACAAGAAGTTCCCGCCAGTCGGATACCGACAAAGATCGTTGGCACCGCCGCAGGTAAAATCACTTTACGGAATAATTTCGCATCACTTAGCCCCAAGGTACGGGCAGATTTAATCAATAATGGATCAACATTACGTACCGCAGAAATGGTATTTAATAAAATCGGCCAAACGCAGGCAAAAATAATCAATGCGATTTTCGATGATTCGCCAATTCCCAAAAACAGCATAAATACGGGCAATACTGCCAAGGCACTGGTATTACGCAATAACTCCAGTAAAGGATTTAAATAATCAGAAAATCCCCGATACCAGCCAATCGCAAAACCTAAGGGAATGGCTGTCGCTAAAGCGATAATAAAGCCACTAAGTGATCGCAGCAGACTGGCCTGTAAATGCACAAAGAATTGTCCATTGACAATCAAATGATAGCCTGCTGCCAATACTTTGCTAAAGGGCGGTAAGAATGCTTCATCGACTACCCCTAGCCGTGGTAATAATTCCCATAAAATAAAGAATAAGATAATTGCTATACTGCGTCTAAAACCATTGTACAACCACGTCCAATCATAGCTTCTGGCTTTATGTACGGCAGATTGAAGCACATCAGATCGAATTGCCTGTTCAGTCGATATTATGTCTTGTTTTGAACTTGTCATGATCATAACTCCTGAATAAATTTATCTTGTTAAAATTAAGAAGCACTCAACTGACTATAATTTTCTAGCTCTTGTGCTTTTATGACTTCTTCTCGTAATAAACTCCAGATCCGATGACGAAGCTGACCAAATTCCAGCGTGGAACGGACATCTTCCTGATTACTACGTAAGGCCTCTGGAACATCAATAATGGTTTCAATCCGACCAGGTTTAGAGGTCATCACTGCAATACGCTGGCCTAAATAAATGGCTTCATCAATGCTATGCGTGATAAAAACCACAGTTTTTCCTGTTTGTTGCCAAATCCTTAATAATTCACCTTGCAGCGTTTCTCGTGTTTGCGCATCAAGTGCGGCAAATGGTTCATCCATTAACAACACATCTGGGTTATAGGCTAAACTTCTGGCAATCGCCACACGCTGTTTCATCCCCCCTGACAGTTCGCTTGGATAATGATCTTTAAAGTCAGTTAATCCCACCAATTGCAGAAAATATTGTGCAGTTTTCTGACGTTCTTCTTTAGCAATGCCTTTCGCCTCCAAACCAAACTCAATATTTTGTAAGGCAGTCAACCAAGGAAATAAAGCATATTGCTGAAACACAATGCCGCGGTCCAAACCCGGCCCAGTAATCGTTCTACCATCGATTTTGATTTCACCGCCAGTGGGCGTGTTGAGGCCTGCCAATAAATCCAGTAAAGTTGATTTTCCACAACCACTTGGTCCAACAATCACCAGAAACTCTCCAGCCTTTACCTCTAAGGAGATATTTTCCACTGCAACAAAATCTGGAACGATTGCGCCTTTTACTTTTTTTGCAGGAAAGGTTTTATAGACTTGATGAATACTTAAATTACTGCTCATTTTTGACTCCTTCCTTTGCTGTCAATGCAGCATGCTGGCTGTCATTCACAAAAGGATTAAATTGATTGCTAAAAATATCTTCTGGGGTAATTTCATTGGCTTTTAATTCACCCTGTGTAACCATAAAATCAATCCATGGCTGATACTGGCTTGACGTAATGGAAGCATTGGTTTCAACCACACCATAACTTTTCCAGTATTGAACCAATGCATCATTTTCATTGCGTTTACGCTTGGCAATAATGCTACGCATACGCTGCTGTACTACTTCTCGGGGCTGCTCTCGACTCCATTGCAAAGCTTGAGCAACGCCTTTGACAAATTGCTGGACAACTGTTGGATGTTGCTGGGTAAAACGACGGGTAAAGACATAATTTGCTGAAGTAAACTCACCATATAGATCAATATCCGCAAATAACTGGCGTAATCCTCCACGTTCCAATGCCTTGTCACGCACAATATCATTCATGGCTGCCACCTGAATTTGCCCTTGTCGTAAGGCTTGCTCTGTGGCAACAGGCGGCAAGGCAATCAACTGTACTTGTTTGGCTTCATCACGCTTTAAACCATTCTGTTGTAACCATTCACGCAAGATAAATTCAACGTGTGCGCCCAGCGTATTCCCCGCAACTTTTTTGCCAATCAAATCCTGTGCAGTCCTGATCGGACTGTCTGCCAATACGCAATAACACCAATAGGTTTCTTTATCACTGCCATTCGATCCCACTACGGCAACAATACTGTTTGGACTATTTCTTGTCGCAAGTGCCAATTTGACAATGGCACCATTAAATGCACTGGAATAATCGACATCACCACTGATCATGGCTTGCATATTTTCAGGACCACCCTGAATGCTACCTTTGTAATCCAGCCTAATATTGCCTAAAAAACCCAAGTCTTCGGCCAACTCGGGTAAGCTGACTCGGCCTGGATAATCCTGATAACGCAGGATAAAAGATTGATCTTTATTGTCTAATCCATCGGTATCCGTTGCTGCCTTGCGGTCACAGCCGGTTAAGAGGAATATACAGCTGATAAGACTGAGGAATAATAGATTTAGACGTGGTTTAAAATAATTATAAAACTGATAAATATTCATGGCTTAACCTCTACATGTTCGGTAGATTGGCTATAAGCTGCTGTTTCTGTCGCCCCTGATGCTTGTACCTGCTGCGGTGCGAAAGAATTAAATTCGTTGCTAAAAATATCTTCTGGGGTGATGTCATTGGCTTTTAATTCACCATTTTTCACCATAAAATCAATCCATGGCTGAAATTGCTGCGCTGTCACATAACCGCCTGTTTCAATCACACCATAACTATTCCAGTATTGAATCAATTGATCATTTTCATTGCGGCCGCGTTTGCGAATAATTTGGGTTAATCGTTCACGCACCACTTCAGGTGGGTTATTTCTACTCCACTCCAATGCACGCCCAACCCCTGACACAAACTGCTTCACCACCTCAGGATGCTGCTGGGTAAATTGACGGGTAAATACATAGGTCCCCGCAGTAAATTCACCATATAAATCAGTATCGGCAAATAATTTACGAACCCCACCACGGGCAAAGGCTTTATCCCTTAAAATTGTTGACATGGAGGCTGCATGAATCTGACCTTGACGTAAAGCCTGCTCAGTACTCACTGGCGGTAATACCACCAGTTGCACTTGCTTGATTTCATTCTGAGTTAAGCCTTGCTGAGCCAACCATTCTCTTATAATAAATTCGAAATGGGCACCCAAAGTATTTCCAGCAATCTTTTTACCGATTAAATCCCGTGCTGATCGGATCGGACTATCTTCTAATACGCAATAACATGTCCATGTATGTTGATCACTGCCATATGATCCGACTACTGCAACAATACTGTTGGGACTATTACGTGTCGCATGCGCCAGCTTCACAATCGCACCATTAAATGCACTGGCATAGTCAACATCTTTACTCATCAGGGCTTGCATATTTTCAGGCCCTCCTTGGGTACTGCCAACATAATTCAGCTTTAGCTCACCTAAATAGCCAAGATCTTCAGCAAGCTCAGGCAAACCCACCGCACCCGGCGTGCCCTGATAACGTAATTCAGTGATTTTTCCTTTTGTGGATTCATTTGACTGCTGACAACCCACAAGAAAGGTACTCAATCCGAGCAGCAATACAGCGATCCATACATGAGGAGCAACTTTTCGGATGTGCATTGTTTTCCCCCTCAATGGTTGCGCCAATGTAGCCAGCGACGCTCTAACTGATTGGCAAGACTATTTAATAAAATACCAATCAGACCAATCACGATCAGGCCAAATACAATCAAAGCCACATCCATGGCAGCACGTCCCTGAATCACCAGATTGCCTAAACCAGTGCCATAACTTGCCAATAAGAACTCCGAACCGATGGTCGCAAGCCACGCAAAGATCAAGCCCAACTGTAGCCCAACGAAAATCTGAGGTGCCGCAGCGGGTAAAATTAATTGACGGAGTAACTGCCAACGACTAAAAGCGTAGACCTGTGCGACTTCATATTGCTTAGAGGAAATACCTCGCACGCCATCAATGGTATGCAGTGCAACCGGATAAAATACAGATAAACTGATAAATAAAATCTTGGCACCATTACCATGGTCCAAAAAGGTGGTAATCAACGGTAACCATGCAAATAAAGACACTTGACGCAATACATTAAAACTCGGAGAAAACAAATAGTTGGCTATTTTGGATGAACCGACCAAAATACCAAAAGCAATACCAAAGAAACTGCCAATGGCAAACCCGCTTAAATCACGTCCTAAACTTGCTGCAATGCTTTGCCAGAATTCTAATTGGAAAATATGCTGCCAAGCCGTATGTAATACGGCAATAGGTGCTGGAATCAACTTGGGATTAACCCAGTTTTGCCAAGAGGCAACACTCCATAGCAGGATAAACAATAACGGAATCACCCAACCACGCCAATTGATGTGTTGCCAATTCAGTGTTTGAATTCGATGAATAAATGCCATGAATGACCTCCTAGAATGCGTGGTTTTGCCAATGGTTAAACCGTTTTTCAATCAGTTGTAAAATGCCATCCAGCAAATAACCAATCACCCCAATCACAATAATCGACATATAGATAATATCGGGTTGCGACAACTGACGTCCCCATACAATCAGATAACCAATCCCTTCACTACTTGCCAACAACTCAACAAACACCAATGCCAGCCATGCCTGCATGATGCCTTGTCGCAATCCACTGACAATATTGGGCAAGCCTGCCGGGATAATCACTTTTAGCAAAGTTTGCCACTGACTAAACTCATAAACTTTTGAGACTTCAATGAATTTTTCAGAAACATTGCTAACACTTTTATACGTTGCCACCATTACTGGCACGACCACAGCAAGTGAAATCGCGACAATTTTTAAACTTTCACCAATACCAAGAAAAATGAGTAACAGCGGAATCCAGCCAATCACTGGAAATTGTGCAATCAAATTAAAGGTTGGATATAAATAAGCATAAGCTTTACGTGATAAACCAATGACAAATCCAAGCAATAAGCCAATGCCGCCCCCCAGTAATACACTCCAGCCAATTCGTTTTAGGCTAATGACTAAGTTTTCAGTTAACTCGCCCGTTTCTATAAGCTCCCAAAACGTTTGCCACACCAAGACAGGACTTGGCAAAATCTGTTCGGGTAACCATTGTTTTTGATAAACATACTGCCAAAATCCCAGCAGTAAGATAGGTACAATCAATCCGAGGATTACACTCAAACCCGAACGTCCCAACCATAACAAGCCACGCTTCACCGAGGCCAATATGCGAGGGGAATGCAGATTATCCTGTTCGGTGATGTGACTCATTTTTTGCTCATTCACAATACTCATCTCATTGCCCATCCACATTCGTTAAAATATCAATCTCTGTATCATGTGTTTGTTGAAGGCCACTTTGTCTAAATGGATCTTTAATCTGTAATAAGATAATTAAAGCCAAAAACAAAATTGCCACGGGGAAAAATAGTGTTTGTAATCCCCATATGTGTCCAAATAACCCACCTAAAATACTGCCCAATAAACTTCCGACAGGTCCAGAAAATGATGACAAGGCTGAAACGTTGGCCATACCCACCCGTTGGCCAATATGAGCAAATGCTGATAAATTTGCGACATTGACAATACCCAAACCCAGACCCAAAATCGGTGCGCCCAACCACAACCAATATGCAGTAAAAGGTACGCCTAAACACAACAAGCCTAGCCCGACAATTGCAAAACCAAGTTGATAAAAGTGTTTTTCACCGATACGTGCCAATAACAGGCCGACACCAAATAATGCCACCATGTAAACCAGTCCATATAACGTCACCAAACTCGCTGCTGCTGCGGGATGAAAGCCATAGCTTTGAATCGCAATCACCACAATAAAAAAGGTGAAATAACTCATGGCTGCATTACTGGCAAACTCAATCAATGCGGCATAGCGCAAGGCCAATTCCTTTTTCAAAAGTGAAAGCGGCTCAATCAAGGCATTCCAACTGATACGAGGAGACGTTTTGCGATCTACTTTATAATCACGAAACATAAAAGGCGCGATAAAAACAGGCACAATAAACAGCGTTGCCAAGGCCCAAAATGCACCAACAAAACCCAGACTATGGACTAACCACACTGCCAACATGGGCCCCAGTAACATAAAGCCGATCATATGCGCACCACGAAACCAGCCAGCTTTGGCAGCACCAATCTGGTAGAGCTGACTCATAAAGACTGTATTCAATGACACAAAACGTAATGGCATACAAAAACTCACTAAAGTACTGCACACAATCAAAAACCATGTTTGCTGTAGCATCGGGGTGAAGGCATACCACAGCCCGGACAATAAACTACCTGTACTAAACAGTATTAATGGACCGAAACGATTAATTAAGGCGCCTGTCGGTAGTCCCATAAATAAAATGCCAATGGTCTGGGCAGCTGCCACCAACCCCATCTCAAATTCTGATGCATTTAACTCAATAGCAAACAATGAGGTTGCAACTTTCGCTGTACCTATTCCAAGACCAGCAGTTGAAGCAACTAAGATAAAACTCAGCATAAAACGAGCATTATCAGAAATTTTTGGCATCATCAGCCTCGACATAAATCATCTTCCAGCGACAAAACAGCGGTATAACTTCCATTTACAAAATTTGATAAAAATCTTCCCTGATTATTTTTAATCCTGCATTACCACGCTTTGGTCGGTTTTGTTTGAGTCCCTGTCCCTGCAATTTGCTTGGCATTGGCATCAAATTGCGGCCAATAATTTTCCAGACCCAACTTCTGTAAAGAAACTTTCAAATACTTGGGTTCAACCCAGTTATCGACATCAACATCGCGACGAATCAAACGATAACTTTTTGATTGCTGAACAGATTTCTTGGTAGCTGCATAGAAATATTGGTCTAGTAAAGGATTCAGTTTTTCTTTTAGATTCACGCCATCCCATTCACGTTTATAATCTAAATAAGGAATACCCGATTGCGCCCATAACCGATATTGAGTATCACGATTTGCTTCCAAGGTGCTCCAATACGCTTGCTTCACAAAAGTATCGACCACCCGTTGCACGATATGCGGATATTTTTTCTCAAACACTTCGCTGACCCAGAATACGTTTGGACCATAAGTCGTACGGTCATTACGGCCATCATAAATACGTTTGGCAACACCACGTGCTTCTAAAGACCAAGGCGTGGTAATGGTACCGTCAATATCTCCGGTTGCTAATGACGTCCGTACAGAGAATGTATCCTGACTAATAACACGGAAATCTTTTTCACTTAAGCCATGTTTTTCCAATAGACGGCCTAAAGCCAACTGACCATTGGTGCCTTTAAAAATAGAAATTGTCTTCCCTTTCAAATCCCGAATATTTTTTGCTGTTGAGTCAGCCGGCACAACAAAATAAGCACTGGTAAAGCGACCTGGTGAAAAGATTACTTTATGTTTTAAACCGGTAGAACGCCCGACAATGGCGGGTAAATCACCATGCGAGGCAAAATCTATTTTTCCGTTGGCAAATGCCTCATTCTGTTGTGGGCCAGCACCCGGGAAAAAAGACCAAGTCACCTTAATCCCATCTTTTTTAAATTCTTGTTCCAATATCCCACGCAAATGTGCTGTCGCATTAAAACTTCCACCTGTTTTTGGTCGTCCGCCTTCACCGGCTCCGGGTACCCCAAAACGGATTACTGTGGGATTCTCTGCTGCAAAAACAGTAGAAAATGGAATAAATGAGGCAACAACAGTTGCGGCAAGTAGAAGACGTTGTATAAATTGTTTCATAAAGATCTCTCTTGATTAAAAATTAAAATTGAACGCAGCACTTTAGAATCCATACTGGAATTGTGCTTGTACCTGATTGTTGTCTTTCACATCAGGACTGGCATAATTCCAGCGACTTAGACCCAATTGAAACTTGGTAGTTTGTGCGAAGAAGAAATTCAGACCCAAAGAGTGAATATCCACCTCTCCTGTTTCTTTTGCAGTGGCGGTATTCGGATCAAAGGTGTCAAAGCGATAATAGGCTTGAATAGATTTTGGCCAGAAGTCGTCAAACTTGGCAGCTGCTTTTATACTGTTATAAAATTGATCACCCACGGTATAAAACAGGGTTGCCGTTTGACCGTCAGATTTTATTTCTTGCGTACCGGTGGTGCCTGAAATTAATGCATCCCGCGTGCCTTTATAATATTCATAGGTCACACCAAATGGCGCATGGTTATAATAAACATCCAGACCTAAAACATCATTTTTACCTTTATCAGTGATTAAACCGACTGATGTACCACCTGAAATATTATTGGTACCCTTTTTATAGGATGCCCCGAATTTTAATTCACGAAAAATACTGGCATAGTCGACGGGTAAGGTGAATGCCAAACGACCGACATAATCTTTGCTGTTATTATCATCTGTTCTATTCCAGCCATTCCCATTTGTCACGCCCAAGGCATATTCCAATAATGGCGCGCGATAATTGGCAGCGTAATCGGTATAAGGTTTAATATCCCCTCTTAATACTAGGCCGATTTGACGTGTCCCCAAACCCAGCTGCCCGACGGCACGAGCCTGAGTTATCGTTGGTCTTAAATCTTCGGGTGACTGTGCTTCCTGACCAAATGGAATTTGCTGTTGACCGAAAGTTAATGTTAGCTTGGGATCTTCTAGTCCACCATTGGTCGGTGCAAAACTATATTGCAACCATGCATCCTGTAGATTGACATCACTGGTATTACTGCCTGTACGTTTGGCATAAGCAAATGACAATTGATAGGTTAGATTTTTACCTTCCTTATAATCACGATACAGATTACCTCGTACCCCAAATTGCGCTAAAGGCACTTCAAAATTTAGCTTGCGTGTTTCATAGTCATTACTATTTCCTGCGGAGGTAGGCACACTGTCGTTTTGTGCCCTTAACTGGACTGTACCAAATAAGGTTGTATCACGCGTCGTTTTTGCAGTACTACGTTCACGCAAGCGATCCTGATCATACTTATAACTTTCTAATGCAGCCTGAACCCCTTCAACATCAGCTTTGGTTGCAATGACTCGACTATTATCCTCTTCAACAACCTCCCCTTCTTCCCGAACCGTTACCTGTTGGACACTCTCCTCAGATAAACTACCTTGCTGCAAATTTTTAACCTGTTGTTGCAAGGCATCAATTTGAGCTTGTAGTTTTAACAATATTTCTTCGTTGGCAGCAAATACCACATTGCTACTTGATAATAAAGTCACACCCAGTGCAATAGATATTGCAAGATTATTTTGCTTCACAATAGCTCCAAGAATAATTAGTAAAAAAATTTATGTAAAATGAATTAATCCCACTCAATTTTCACAACACAATCTGTTTATTTTTATCAAAGATAAAAAACCATAAATTCTCAAAAAAAACATTAAGAGCACTTATACAAAATTGTGATATCAAACAAATTAAGCCAAGAACTGAAGTTTAAAATTAATTCAATTGACTTATTATTAATCAAGAAACATACCAACTTTATTCCATTGATTTTATTAAATTTATTTTTATTATATATGCTCACAAAACAACATGGTGCTTAATATTACGCATCGTGCCCAATATTACGCACAAGTTAAAAAATTAAATCAAATCTACAAGATTAAATAATACCACCAAAATAGCATCTTTTATTAAAATAAAATATATCATATCAACTAAAAATTATTAGAAATTTATAATTAAAACTCATATAAATCTTCAGTGTTTTTATAAAAAATTATTCAAGTTCACAAATTTTTTCTAATTGAGCCATATCCAAAATATAAATCTGACTATAATTCCATTCCAATATATTTTGTTCCAAAAAAAATTGTAGATTTTTATGTAATGTTTGTCTTGATACACCAAATAATTCTGCAAATTCTTGTTGTGTAATACGAATACCAATCAAACAGGTATTATGCTGACAATCACCATATTGTATGGCTAAACGATTTAAATGATAGGCGATCCGTTGTATCAGATTTGCAGTATGCACATAGCGGGATTGTTCAAATAAAGTATACATCCGTTGGCTAAGCAATTGTAAAACATGCCACATTGCATCGGGTTGTTGTTTTAATTGTTGTAAAAATACTGCTCCGGGAATGATCGAAATTTCAACTTGGCCAATGGCAAAATAATCATAATTCAGTGGTTTTTTCTGTAAAAAAGCAACCAGATTAAAAACACTCTGATTCACAAGATAATTATTCAGTTTTAACTGACCATCGGTTTGCAACCAGCCCACCTGTAATGTGCCATTTAATAGAATATACACATCTTCGATGATTTGTCCGTGATCCAGAATCAGCTGATCAGATAAAAAACGCCGAAATGAAGCATGCTTGAGTATTAGTTGTCTTGACTCATGACTAAATCCCGTAAAAACAGCATCCTCATTTAATATATTTTTCAGCCACTCTCTGGAATTAAACTGATCCTTTGCCATTAAAACCACATTTAACCTAATAAAAAAGACTTAATACACATTTGATATTAAGTCTTGTACTTAGAAATATAAACTATTATTTTTCGCTATCTTTATTCATGATTTCAGTTCCAGCTTGACTTAAATTTTATAATCGCTAATCTGCTTGTGCTTAAGAAACCTTTTTATAGATGCGTCCTTCATCTCGGCGTAAATCAGAAATATCCTGATTCACAATATTTTTAATAATTTGACTTGATCGACCATCAACACCTACCGGAATATCACCTTCTAAGGTTACCCGTGTTGCAATTCTTAGCGCGTCGCCATAGTCATCAATTGCGCGGTGCTGCGTCGCACGATTATCCCAGATCGCCACATCACCTACTGCCCAGCGCCAGCGTACAATATTTTCCCAACGTACGATATGGTTTTGAAATAAAGTAAATAATAAACGTGAGTCTTCATTATTTAGACCCGTAAAACTTTTAAAGAAATGTCCGAGGACCAGTGTTTTTTCACCCGTTTCAGGATGTACACGGACCAATGGATGCTCTGTTTCAATCTCAACAGCTGTAGTAAATAATTTACGCCCTTCCTTCTCTTCTACGGAAGTTACTCGACTGGCATAATCGTAAACATTGGTGTGGATGGCACGTAAACTTTCGGCCAAAGTTTTCAATTCCGGCGTTAAATCCTCATAGGCTGCGGTGGTATTTGCCCAAACCGTATCTCCACCCACTTCAGGTGCAACGACATTTCTTAAAATCGTATATTTCGGATAATTCGCTAAAAATGTAATATCGGTATGCCATGAAGATGCACGGCCACCACGTGAATCAATCGCTAAAGTATGTTTGGTTTCATCTTTGATTGGCACACTGGGATGATTCAATGGTGTACCTAATAATCCAGCAAAAGCCTCTTGTTCGAGATCCGTTAAATGCTGTTGTTCCCGGAAAAATATCACTTTATAGTGTAATAAAGCTTGGTTAATCTCCGTCACCACTTGATCCTCTAACTGACCGCTTAGCTTGATACCGGAGATTTCAGCACCTATACGTCCGGTAATCGGTTTGACCTGAATATGTTGATATGCATATTCTGATTGAGATGGATTGGCTAATTGAATTTGGCTCATTTTAATTTCCTTTAATTATATTGATTTAAAACATTGACTCAAAACAATGTTTGAACTCAACTGACAAATTCAGTTTATAAGGTTTAAATAATCCACTTTGTCAATTATTTAACATTACTCAGAACAATAAATTATAAACTTTAATATTTTTCTTATAATACGATTCTTTATTATAAAAAAGCGAAGTAATCATGTTACTTCGCCAGACTAAATTAAAAAAATACTACATTATCTACATTCAAAATAATATATTGAGTTAATTAAATTTATTTATCTTTTTTTTCGGAAAAAATATTTAATCCCTGTTGATTAAATGTCGCGGCTAACCTTTCACGACCATGCAACGCATTCAATCTTTGCCAAACCTTGTCACGCCAGCGATCTTGTGCTTGACCCGCCTGTATCTGAAACTGGTTGAGTATTGCCTCATAATGGCCTAAAGCTGTTTCATCCAGATCGTTGTCTGTCTGATAAACTTCATGATGTAAAATAACCCGTTGAGGTAAACGAGGTTTTATACTTTTTTGGAGATGGTCTTGTGGATATCCTACAGCCAAACCAAATACTGGAATAACCCCTTTAGGCAATTTTAATAAATTGATAATTTCTTCTAAATTATTACGAATTGCACCAACATAAACTGAACCCAACCCCAGTGAATGTGCGGCAATAGTTAAATTTTGTGCTGCCAATGCCGCATCAATTGTACCAATTAATAAGCTATCTACCGATTCCAAGCCGAGAGCTTGCTCCACTGCACCATCTGGCTGAGCCAATTCAATCACTTCAGTCGGGCGATGGAGGTCAATGGTCCAAATTAAAAATAAAGGTGCCTCACGAATAAATGCCTGATTGGCCGCAAGTTGCGATAATTGCGCCTTATGGGTTGGATCTTGGACTGCAATCACACTCCATGCTTGTAAATTGGAAGAAGTCGATGCAGATTGTGCTGCTGCAATCAATACGGATAGAACTTCTGCGCTTACGGTACGATCACTAAAATGTCGTAAAGACGCATGTGATAGCAAAGTCGTCAATACTGCATTATCAAAATCAGATAAATCTGCATGTTGAAAAACATCAGGTAATGATTGTGAATTACCATAACGTTGTTGGAGTAAAGGTTGAAGTGTTGTCATAGTGAGTTCCTTTAATGGTTAAATAATTACGTTTATGTCGTCATCTCGCCAGAACCTTAAAATAGGATTCATGACATCTTTTACAAAATCAGCCTGCTGCCACGTAAATATTTGGACGAACAATCTCCATAAAATTTTGTGGATGCTTTAATGATGAAAAACCATATTTTGTATATAAATCATGGGCATCTCGGGTCGCTAATAATATTCTTCTTAAATTCATCGTCTCGGCTTCTTTCATTAAATGATGAATCAAGATGCTACCAATGCCGTGTCGTTGATATTTTTCTATAATAAAAACATCTGCTAAATAGGCAAATGTCGCATAATCTGTAATTAAACGCGCAAAGCCTATCTGTTCTTCTTCCAGAAATGCAGCAATACAAAACGAATTTTCAATGGCCTGTTGAACGACAATCTGCGGAATATTTTTGCTCCAATAGCTATTTTTTAAAAAACGATGAATCACATTTAAGTCAAATGTCTGTTTATCTGTAGAATATTTTATCTTATTAAAATCGACCATTTTTCACCCTAAATCAGTTATACAAGGTTCAAGTAATCATTGCTTTATCAACTATTCAACTTTCATGCCACAAAAAATAATTATATTTTTCAAATAAATAAAATAACTCAACAACGATAGGCCGCTGCTTTACGCACAGATTGTTGCTGCTATGCGTAAAAATACGCAACCAATGCTTTTTTAATAAAAATAAACTGGTCTAAATGATCAATATGTCAATGTAGCAGCAAAACAGCCAGACCAGAACCTAGTAACATTAGCCAAAATGGATGCAAATTTTTAAAATAACTTAGACAGGCTATGAGTAAAATAATGGCTATCAATAAATAATTTTGTGCAGCCGCTCCAGCAATAAGATAGCCACTCACTAGAATCAAACTGACTGTAATCGGTTTCAAGGCCCGTTCAAAATAGCGATAAAAAAGATGACCTTTGATTTTATCCAATGATTGCATGGAAAATATCATAATCAGTGATGACGGGACTAATTTGGCCAAAGTTGCCACCAATACGCCGGGTAATCCTGCCACATACCATCCAATTAACGGCACAATCATCATATTAGGACCAGGCGCAGCTTGTGACATGGCAAACATGACACTAAATTGTTGTGCTGTCAGCCAATGATGAGCATCTACCACTTGATGCTTCATCTCAGGAAGAATCGCATTTCCTCCACCAAAAGCTAATAATGATAATTGCGTAAAAATGATCGCTAGGCTAATCAATACCATATTTGTGTTTTTTCATCCTAATCATGCATAAATTCACGCCCAGCAATAATAATAAAGTCATGATCAACGGTAGCTTCATCCCGATCATTAAGATAAAAGTCAGTAGCAACGTGATAATGGTAAGATCTTCTTTCAGTATCGGTTTTAACATTCTCAAGCCTGTTGCAATTAATAATCCTGCGGCGGCGGCGGCCATTCCCAAAATAAAATGTTGCACCCAGACAATATGCTGAAATTGTAGATAAAATTGATAAATCAAGATCACGATAAAGATAGGTGCACAAAATAAACCGGTAATTGCACTTATTGCACCTTTAATACCCTCAAATTGCAGACCTATCGCAATGGACATATTGATGATATTTCCACCCGGTAAAATCTGACAAATACCTAATAAATCGGTAAATTCATCTGCACTTAACCATTTTTTTTGGTCAACAATCATATATCGCGCCAGCGGTAAAACGCCACCAAAACCAAGTAATCCCAGCTTTAAAAAACCTAAGAATATGGTCTTACAATTTGGTGAAATGATATCGTTCATTTTTCTCCTAAAATTTGTGCCTAATAACCTCATGACTGAGCATTAGCAGAGCACTCATTTTTATTATTCATAAAAACCAGTGCCCCAGATGGATCTAACGCCACCTTCAATATTAAGACACTTTTGTCTGTTTCTGCTGTAATACATACTGGTTTTCCGGACGTGCCAAGCCTAAATTTTCCCGTAAGGTTGTCCCTTCGTATGCGGTACGAAATAAACCACGGCGTTGTAATTCAGGCACAACCAGATCAACAAAGTCATTTAACCCCGCAGGCGTGCTTGGCGGTAAAATATTAAAGCCATCCGCCGCTTCATGTTCAAACCATTCCTGTAGTTGATCTGCCACTTGTTCCACTGTACCAATTAGTTGCCAATGCCCACGGACACCCGCCACCCACTCATACAATTGACGAATCGTAAAATTGTTTTTCTTGGCAATATCAGCAATCAATGCAGGACGACTACGTACTGTAGCGTCGGCTTGAATGTCCGGGAATGGAGCATCTAAATCATAATCCGAAAAATCTATACCACCGGCTAAGCCACTTAATAAAGCAAGACCAGCTTCTGGACGAATCAACTGGGTCAACTCCTGATATTTTGCGTGTGCCTCTGCTTCGGTTTTTCCGACAAAAATAGATACACCGGGTAAAACCAGTAACTGATCCGGCGTACGTCCATATTTGGCAAGACGACTTTTAACATCACGATAAAACTCTTGCGCACTGGCTAATTCCTGATGTGCAGTAAAAATGACTTCTGCATAACGCCCTGCCAGTTCACGACCCGGTTCAGATGAACCCGCCTGTACAATCACAGGATAACCTTGTGGTGAACGGGATACATTGAGCGCACCTTTCACCGCATAATGTTTACCTTTGTGATTTGGATGATGCAATTTTTCAGGATCATAAAATTGTCCAGTTTCTTTATTATAAACAAAGGCATCATCTTCCCAGCTATCCCAGAGTTTTTGAATCAATCCCACATATTCTTGCGCCCGATCATAACGTTCGGTATGCGGAATCTGTTGCTCATAACCAAAATTATAAGCAGCTTCAGTCGAAGCAGTGGTAACCACATTCCAACCTGCACGTCCTTTACTGATATGATCTAGCGACGCAAATTTACGCGCCAGTAAATAAGGTGCTTCATAGGTAGTCGATGCAGTGGCAATAAAACCAATATTTTTAGTCACAGCCGATAAAGCAGCAAATAAAGTAATAGGTTCGAAACCTGCGACCTTACTACTGACACCGACATGATCAATCCCAGCCGATCCACCAAAATTAATGGCAGGTGAATCAGCAAGAAAATAGGCATCGAACAAACCTCGTTCTGCGGTTTGTGCAATTTCGATTAAATAATCAATATCCAAGTGTCTTTCAGGCGAAGCTTCTGGATGTCGCCATGCACCGAGATGTTGTCCGGTTGCGGGCAGAAAAGCACCCAATCTAATCTTTCTACTCATTGTAATCTCCATTCGATTAAAATTATTTAAATCACTTGCTCAGCATCATTATCTTAGTCAAAATACATGCCAGTTATTATTTTTATAATTTTCATATAGTTATGTTTTTAAAAAAATAAGATGCTGATTATTCATCAGGATTGTGCTGATGCTACGCTTAAAAATACGCATATTTTTACTTTTAAAATTTTTCTGCGCCTATCTGCTCAAAACCAAACAAAATAGTATTGTGCGTATTCTTACGCATATTCAGCTTTGACCTGTTCATTTATCAGCATTTACGTTTAAAATTCATCACCCCTGATCAAATAAAAAAATAAGTTATTGATTAATATATTAATAATTTATGGCATGTTTATTGATATAACTAAAATACATTTAAAGTGTCTTCTATATTTAAAAAAGGAACATATCATGAGTAGAAAAATTCGATTAGGCGCATTTATCCCCGCCACCAGTCAACATGCTGCTGGCTGGCGCTTGGCAGAATCTCAGGCAGATCGCGGGCTCGATATCGACTATCTGATTGAACTGGCAAAGACTGCTGAACGAGGTTTGTTCGATGCCTATTTTCTGGCAGATGGCCTGTCTGTCAACTTTGGTAATTTAAAAGATAATGGTACCAGCGACAAAGTGGTGGGCTTTGAACCTGTCACTTTATTTGCCGCCCTATCGGCTGTGACCAAACATCTTGGCTTTATTGCCACCGCTTCCACCACCTATGAAGAACCGTATCTACTGGCGCGTAAATTTGCGTCGCTGGATCATATCAGTAAAGGACGTGCGGGGTGGAATGTGGTCACCACAGCATCTGAAGCTGCGGCATATAATTTTGGTTATGATACACAACCTACTCACGCAGAACGCTATGAACGCGCGGCAGAATATGTAAGTTTGATTCAAAAACTCTGGGATAGCTGGGAAGATGATGCCTTTGTTTATAATAAAGAAACTGGACAATTTTATGATCCTGAAAAATTGCATCATCCAAATCACAAAAGTAAACATTATACGGTGAAAGGTGCATTGAATATTGCACGCCCACCACAAGGTTATCCTGTCATTGTACAGGCGGGTTCATCTGAACCGGGTCGTGAGCTTGCCGGACAATTTGCTGAAGTGATCTTTACTGCGCATCAGGAATTGGCCAGTGCACAAGAATTTTATCGTGATGTTAAAAGTCGTCTCGCCAAATATGGGCGCACGCCAGATCAATTGCTTATTTTACCTGGCGTATCGGCTTTTGTCGGTAAAACCGAAGCAGAGGCGCGTGAAAAATATGATCGGGTGACAAAATTAATCCGCCCTGAAGCAGGCCTATCGCTATTAAGTGCGCTGGCAGGTGGATGGGATTTATCTCAATATGATTTAGATCAACCTTTACCTGAGTTACCAGAAACAGAAACTCAAATCAGTCGTCGCGCATTAATTATTGATATTGCCAGAAAAAATAATTTCACCATTCGTCAACTATACGAATGGATTGCCGGTGTCCGTGGGCATTGGCAACTGATTGGTACAGTGGAACAAGTGGTAGACCAACTACAGGAATGGTTTGAAAATGAAGCGGCGGATGGATTTAATGTACTGCCACCGACCACACCAGAAGGTTTAAATGATTTTGTTGATCTGGTTGTGCCTGAATTACAACGTCGCGGTTTATTTCGCACTGCTTATGAAGGCAATACTCTAAGGGAAAATCTAGGCTTAGCGCGTCCTCAAAATCAATATGTTCTACATCAGCAACACCATAAAGTATCTTAAAAAATAGAGGAAATAAAAATGACCTATATTCGCCAATCAAATCATGATATTGAAGATTTCTTTTTACAACGCTGGTCGCCTCGTAGTTTTAGCCCAGCGGTTATTGATCAAGCCACATTACAGCAACTGTTTGAAGCGGCTCGCTGGGCACCTTCAGCATGGAATTCACAGCCTTGGCGATTTATTTATGCACGCAAAGATACACCACATTGGGACAATATCTTTGCTACATTATCTGAATACAATCAGTCTTGGGCAAAAGATGCATCGGCTTTAATTGTGGTGATCTCTAAAACCAACTTTTTAGTTCCCGGACAAAATACTGAGCAACAACTGCGTAGTCATGCTTTTGATACAGGGGCTGCTTGGTCACATTTAGCCATACAAGCCGATTTAAAAGGCTGGAAAACACATGCCATTGGTGGTTATGATCAAGATCAGGTACGTCATAATTTAGCCATCCCTGACAACTATGCCATTCAGGCCATTATTGTCCTCGGCAAACAAGGAGACAAAGACAATCTACCCGATCATCTCCAGTCTCGTGAATTTCCAAGTACCCGCCACCCAACTGAGCAATTTACCTATGAAGGGAAATTTTCTGTTGAAACAACATTTTAATTCGTTCAGGAAGATGTAATGCAATACAAAAAATTAGGCACAACCGAGATAGAGGTCAGTATTATTGCACTGGGCACCATGACATGGGGCGAACAAAATACTGAACAAGAAGCCCATGCACAACTAGATTATGCCATTGATCAAGGTGTTAATTTTATTGATGCCGCCGAGCTCTATCCGGTTCCGCCAAAACCAGAAACTCAGGGCCTGACTGAAAGCTATATTGGAACATGGTTAGCCCAAAAATCCCAACAACGGGACAAACTCGTTATTGCCAGTAAAGTTGCAGGCCCATCCGCTGCCAATGGAGGAACAGACCATATTCGTGAAGGCAAAAGTCGCCATAATCGAGCCAATATTGAACAGGCTTTACACGACAGCTTAAAACGCTTAAAAACTGATTATATTGACTTATATCAATTACACTGGCCTGATCGCACAACTAATTTTTTTGGCCAGTTAGGTTATCATCATGTCGAGGATGAATATACTGTTCCAATTCTGGAAACATTAACGGTTCTGGACGATTTGGTCAAAGCAGGAAAAATTCGTCATATTGGTTTATCTAATGAAACACCATGGGGTGTAACACAATTTCTCCATCTTGCCGAAAAGCACAATCTTGCCCGTATTGTTTCGATCCAAAATCCCTATAATTTATTGAATCGCAGCTTTGAAATTGGTAATGCCGAAATTGCGATTCGGGAAAAGGTTGGATTATTGGCGTATTCACCTTTGGCTTTTGGACATCTGACCGGAAAATACCTCAATGGTGCATTACCTGAAGGTGCGAGAATCACAAAATGGCAACGCTTTGGTCGTTATAAAAGTGAAAATGCAGTAAAAGCCACCCAATTATATGTCGATTTAGCCAAAGCCCATCATCTGGATCCAGCACAATTGGCATTGGCTTATATTAATCAGCAGCGTTTTGTAACGAGTAATATTATCGGTGCCACCAATCTGGAGCAACTAAAAACCAATATTGATAGTATTCACCTTCATTTATCTGAAGATATACTTTCAAAAATTGAAAAAATCCATCAACAATATCCAAATCCGAGTCCGTAATAATATTAGACAACCCAATATTATTTTATAATCAGACTATATATTATATGTTTTATATCAATAGAACATATAATGCTTTTCTATATAATTATTCAAAGAAACCACTTAATACATTTTATGCATTTAATATCAGTTATTATTATTTTTTAAATCAATATAAACCCCATATAATTATTCAATTATTTTAATATAGGTATTTTATTTTCATGACTATTCAAGCAATTAATGTACGTAATCAATTTAAGGGAATCGTAAAGGAAATCATTGAAGGTCCTGTCGTCTCCGAGGTGGATGTAGAAACACCTGCCGGATTATTTACCTCAGTTATTACCACACGCTCGGTAAAAGATTTAAATATCCAAGTCGGAAATGAAGTAGTGGTCCTGATTAAAGCAACTGAAGTCGCTTTAGCAAAACTATAAACAATAACGAGAAGGTGAGTTCCTCATGGCAGAATTTCTTGGTGCAGTGTCGATCAAAGATGTCAGTAAATTTTATCGGCAAAAAAACAATCAACCTTTACCTGTACTTGATCATATCTCTTTAAATATTCAACCTGGCGAGTTTATCAGTATCGTGGGGAGTAGCGGCTGTGGTAAATCTACCTTATTAAGATTATTAATCGGACTAGAACAGGAGTTTTCTGGTGACATTTTAATTGATGGTAAACCAATCCAAGGCGCCAGTCTGGAAAGAGGTATTGTATTTCAGGACCATCGTCTGTTTCCATGGTTAAATGTGCGAGAAAACATCCGAGTCGCCCTACAAAACAGCACGTTAAGTCGTGAAGAGCAGGATAAAACC
Source organism: Acinetobacter puyangensis (assembly GCF_900096995.1). Taxonomy (GTDB): domain Bacteria; phylum Pseudomonadota; class Gammaproteobacteria; order Pseudomonadales; family Moraxellaceae; genus Acinetobacter; species Acinetobacter puyangensis. Next base: position 202,370 of record NZ_OANT01000003.1, on the reverse strand, counting down.
ATTGATGAACATATCGAACTGGTCGGTTTGACCGCTTTTCAAAATGCCTACCCCTCACAACTTTCCGGTGGTATGAGTCAACGTGTTGCCATTGCTCGAGGATTGGTCAATCGCCCTAAAATTCTGCTTCTAGACGAACCCTTTGGTGCATTGGATGCGCTTACTCGGGCAAAATTACAACAAGAGCTGCAACGCATTTGGGAAACTGAAAAAATTACCATGATTATTGTGACCCACGATATCGAAGAGGCCGTATTTTTAGGCGAACGTGTGGTGGTGATGCAACCTAATCCTGGTGTCATTAAACGTATTATTCCTGTTGACGTCCCGCATCCCAGACATCGGGAAGATTTTAGACTCACCAATATCAAAAATGAAATACTGAAAGATTTTAGCCAATTTTCATCTGAAGAATTACATTCACTTGAATTAACACGCCGACAATTTAATGAATATCAATTTTCGGTATAGCCTTTCTGGGTAATTCCTCACTCTATAAAATTAATGATTGAAATGTATTTAGAAAATAAGAGAATGTGCTACAAATAAAAGCACTGACGAAATATCCGTTCAGTGCTTTTATCATCATAATAATGCAGTAATCTAAGCCGTTTGCCCAAGATAAGCCCTTTGAATTGCGCCTGTTTCATATAGTGCTTTGGTTTGTCCGGATAAGCGAACTACTCCATTTTCAATCACGTAGGCATTATCGGTATAATCCTGTGCCAACTGGATATTCTGTTCTGCAACCAGAAAACTCATCCCTTGCTCTGCTCGTAAATTGCCAATCAATTCAAAAATCTCATGGCTAATTTTAGGTGCCAGTCCCATGGAGGGTTCATCGAGTAAGATCAGTTTGGGATCCGTCATCAACGCCCGACCAATCGCCAGCATTTGTTGCTCACCGCCAGAAGTATAACCAGCCAAAGTATTTTTCTTCTCCGCCAACCGCGGAAAATAATGATAAACCTGTTGCAATGCCTGCTGTAATTTTGCCTGTGATGGCCGATGGATAAAGCCGCCAGTCAGTAGATTTTCTTCTACACTCAGATGGGCAAAGCAATGTCGACCTTCAAGTACCTGTACCAAACCTTTTTTGACAATATCACTGGGATTCTGTCCAAGAATGGACGCGCCCTGATAGATAATTTCTCCACGATGAATCTGGCCATTCTCAGCCGCAATCAACTGCGAAATTGCTTTGAGTGTGGTACTTTTGCCTGCACCATTTGCGCCCAGCAATGCCACAATTGCCCCTTGTGGCACAGCCAGACTCACCTGCTTGACGGCTAAAATACTTTGGTCATAGACTACCTCAATGTTTTGTACATCAAGCAGTATGGTCATAGCGTACTCCTTTTTAGCTTTCCGCAGCACAGTCACGGACAGTAATGCCTTGTTCTTTAGCATATTTCTGTGAGGATTCTTCGATGATTGGACGTAATAAGGCGCGATCTGCCTGCACCCAGTCACTGATCACATTCCACTTTGTGCCATCCCATTGCTGAAAACGTACTGCACCGCCACCTTCATGATCTTCACACGACAGTTTTAAAGGCTGAACCAAGCCATAAGCACCCAGTTCTTTTAGACGTTCATCAGTTAAATGAATATTTTCAAAGCCCCAGCGTACCTCTTCACCACTCAGTGGACGATGACCAAATTTTTCTTGCGCCACACGTACCGCTTCCACATTCAAAATCCCGTTAACCACACCTAGGTTATAATTCACCGTACCAAACTGTTTCGAATCTTTAAGATCAGATTGCCCTTTATCCACCACAAGGCTTTTGATTTGTTGCAAGACAGGAAAATTGGTACCTGATGGATGCGTAGTAATCGAAATAAAGCCTTTGGACGCATCACCCGCTGGCGCAGCATCTTCTTCAGAATTCGACCAGATATTGCCAATAATTTTATCCGAGGGATAACCGACTTTTTGTGCGGTTTTTAAAGCCACAGGATTCATCACGCCAAATCCGCGTAAGATTACCCAATCAGGTTGAATGCGACGAATATTCAACCATTGTGACTGCTGTTCATTGCCAGGATGCGGCACTTCGATATGCGTCACACTAAAACCATATTTCTTCGATAAAATATCAATCACCGGAATGGTTTCTTTACCGTAAGGCGAACCGTGATATAGCACCACAATTTTTTTGCCTTTTAGCTGATCCAATCCACCACTTTGTTGTCCCAAATAATTAATAATAGCTGAGACTTCACTGTAGGGATTAAGCTGTAAGGGGAATACATAAGGAAAAACCCGGCCATCAGTCGAATCGGTACGCCCATGGTTAATGGTAATCAATGGCAGTTTATCCTGCGTTGAGCGTTCCAGCGTGGCATAAGCAATTCCCACCGACAAAGGATTAGTTGCAGCGGCAGGCGCACCATTCAGGCCTTTTTTCAAACGCTCATAACACTCCACACCTTTTTCCACCACATATTCGGTTTCACATTCCGACCACACCAGCTTGACACCATTAACACCGCCCTGTGCATTAATGGCTTTCATATAATCAATAAATCCGCCAAAAAAGCCCGTCCCCGCTGCTGCATAAGGACCAACCCGATAACTTTGCAAAGGAAAATACTGGGCATTTTGATCGGACAAGGTGCTTTGTGCCCCTGTTGCCGTGTCTTGCTGCGCCTGTGCCGACTGCTGTTCACTGGTCTTTTTATTGCTGGTTAAAAACACGATCAAAATTAAGATCAGTGCAATCACCGCTAGCCAAAACCATAAAGATTTAAATAGTTTCATCGCATACCTTTTAAAAAATAATTAATAACGTAACGGCCATGTTCTCAGTCGTTGATATGCATTGCGGCATAAACGGCTTAGCCCTTCTGGCTCTTTAATCAGAAAATAAATAATCAAAGCCCCAAAAATAATTTTTTGCAGGTTTTGTAATAACGCTTGATCAATCGCTTGACCAAAGACCGCCTGACCTAAAATGCTGAGCACAATCGGCAATAGCACGATAAAAGCGGCACCGTAAAAACTGCCCGCCAGACTGCCTAAACCACCAATAATGATGATGAATAAAATTTGAAAAGAACGATTCAGATCCAGACCATTGGCTTCAATCGTTCCCAGATAAGCAAATGCCCATAATGCACCTGCGATACCCAGATAAAATGAGCTCACAGCAAATGCGAACAATTTGGTCCGTCCAACAGGAATACCCAATGTGGTCGCTGCTGTTTCCATATCACGTACTGCACGAAAATTACGTCCATATTGGCTCTGGATTAAATGCCGTGCTACTACGGTGAGGAGTACGACAATGCTTAAAGTCAATAAATAATGTCCGACCGGACTATTTAAGGAATATCCTAGAATCTCCAGTCGGGGTGCGGTGATCACCCCCGAAGCGTTATGATTGGTAAACCAGCCATATTGGGTAAATAACCAAGGCACAAAAAATTGTGCAGCCAGCGTCGATACAATCAGATAAAAGCCTTTAATTCTTAGACTTGGCAGGCCAACCAGAACACCAAATAATGCAGCAATCACACCACCCAGAAAAATACTGAGTAATAAAGGTAATTGTGGAATTCGTAGCTCAAGGTTATAGGTGGCAAATGCCCCAACTGCCATAAATGCCGCCGATCCTAAAGACAACTGTCCGGTATAGCCAGTGAGAATATTAAGTCCCAGACCTGCAAGTGCCAGCACCAGATAAGGCACCAGAATCGCATTAAATAAATAATCCGAACCGACAAAAGGGACAAAAACAAAGGCAATCAATAAGGCAAATAAAAACAGAATACGGTGTTCTTTTAAGCGAAAAATACGCTGTTCATCTTGATAATGCTGAGTAAATTGTCGTGCCTGACTAAATAAAAACATCTGCTAGACCCTCTCTACCTGTTGCTGACCAAACAAACCCGTTGGACGTACCAATAAAAAAAGTATGGCAAGCACATAGGGAAACCAGTTTTCAAGCCCAGAGCCGATGATGCTACCCAGATAAATTTCTGCCAGTTTCTCGGTTGCACCAATAATCAAACCTGCAACAATAGCGCCTGAAATTGAGGTAAAACCACCAATAATCAGTACAGGTAAAGCCTTAAGTACTACCAGTGACAATGAGAACTGCACACCGAGACGTGCGCCCCACAACAAACCTGCGACCAGTGCAACAAAGCCTGCAACGGTCCACACCAAAATCCAGATTCTATTTAACCGAATCCCGACAGACTGTGCAGCCAATGGGTCATCTGCAACGGCCCGCAAGGCAATACCAAAACGGGTTTTACTAAATAGCAGCGACAAAATAATCACCAGACTGCCGGCAATTGCTGTAGCAAATAAATCAAATTTACTCAGCATGATGCCAAAAAAATTCATCGGCGCATCGGAAATTCCAATATCCAAGCCATGAACCTGTGTGCCCCAGACAGTTTGTGCCAGACCTTCGATGATGTAGCTCAAACCCAGTGTGGCCATAAATAAAGTCATCACCGAGCGATTGATCAAGTGCTTTAAAATCAAGGCATCAATCAGTAATACCAGCAAAAAAATCACCAGCATGGTCGCAATAAATGCCAGCACAAATGGCACACCACGTTCGGTTAAATTGACAAAGGTCAATGCCGAAAACAGTACCAGCGACCCTTGAGCAAAATTAAACACGCCAGATGCCCGATAAATCAGCACGAATCCGATTGCCACCAGTGAATACATCACCCCGGCAAGTGTGCCACCCAGCAAAACCTCTAAAAAAAATGACATACTAAACCCTCATATTTTTAATTCATTCGAATGGGAAGGCGTGACATCAACACGTTGTACCCCAAGATAGGCACTCAATACTTCCGGATGTTGCTGAATATGCTGTGGCGTTCCATCGGCAATTTTTTTACCGTAATCCAGCACCACAATATGGTCTGAAATCTCCATCACCACAGCCAAATCGTGCTCAATCATCAGTACAGTAATGCCGAGCCGTAGATTTATTTTTTTTACAAACTCGGCGATACTTTGTTTTTCTTCATGATTCATGCCCGCCATCGGTTCATCAAGGAGCAACAGTTTCGGTTCCGCAGCCAGTGCTCTAGCCAGTTCAACCCGTTTTTGCAAACCATAAGACAAGGTACTTACCACCTTGTCGCGATATTGTTGTAGATTCAGCAATTTCAGGATTTCTTCAACTTTTAGGCGTTGTAAATCCTCATCTCGTTTACTCCTAGGTAAACGTAAAATTGCACCAAGCACGGAATAACGACTTTTTAACACTCGACCAGTCAACACATTATCCAGCACCGACATATGCTTAAATAAGGCCAAATTCTGAAAGGTTCGCGCGATCCCCAGATATGGTGCATGCTTTGCTTTATACTGTTTGAGTACTTTACCCGCAAAAATAATCTGTCCAGCCTGTGGTCGATAAATCCCATTAATAATATTAATCACCGAACTTTTACCAGCCCCATTGGGACCAATCAAGGCGCAAATCTCCCCTGTGCGCACCTGAAAATTCAATTTTTTAAGGACTTGAGACGCTGCAAACGATAGATCAATATCTTGTAGCTGCAAAATTTCCTGTTGTATTACGGCAGACATCCAGATTCTCCTAATGTATTGTTATTGTGGAAGATGATGTGAGGTTTAATGACATCGTAGAGGTCATGGCCTGCCATGCTGCATGTTGGCCCCAGTGTTGTAACTGAATACCCAATGCCTGATAAAATTGTGCTGTTTGATCAGATACCGGTTCTCCTACGATCAATGCAGTTTTTAACTGTGAGAATCCCAGCTCTTCTAAAATCGCCTGTTTAAACAATGCAAATACCAGTCGCTGTATCAAAGATGGTGTACGTTGTTGTCCAATTTGCTGAATTGCCGCCTGATACTGATGGAATAGCCATGAATCGGATTTTGGTAAGCGTGCCATGATCAATTGCTCTACCCGTTCATAGGTTTGTTTGGTACCCAGCACCAAACTCGGTGAAATCACTTGCCGATCCTGATCGCGTGTTTGTAATGATTCCGGGATATTCAAACAGAAACCGGCATATAACCATGCCGACCATAAATAACGAATATGTCCAACACTGGAAAATGCCCGTGCGATAAAAGCCTGTTCTGTTGCCTCAAGCTGATAGGCATCTACTAAGCGCTGCGCTTCTTCAATCAATTCCTGATGCGAGTAATACACCCGAAAACGCTGTCCATCTTCAACTTTTTCAAAACTAAATGCAGTTTGCATCAAGGGTGTACGAATTTGTTTGAATTCAATCTGATGCTGTGGCTTTAATTCAGAAAATAAAGTTTTAAGATCAACAATATATTCATGATCAAATGCGCTTAAATTATTTTGTTCAATATAAAAAATATAGGTTGGATGATAATTCAAAGAAGCCAACGGACTGAGTTGTTGCAACTGCTCAACCAGTACATAATCAGGCTGTAAAATATTTAAATCCTGATGGAGTTGTACCGCATCCAGCTCTTCTGCGGCTTGATCCAGTAATTGCACCCGACCACCTAACGCCTGTACCGTAATACTGATTGCCACCACCTCTACATTAGGGGAACTGGCGATAAAAAAGGTCTGGTCTTTTTGAAAACCATAGGCGGTTAAAGCCGATGCATAGCGCTGGCTCATCTCCAGTAATTGTTGCCATGACCATTGCCGCCACAAACCCAATTGCTTATGGCGTAATGCGATCGCATGCGGACGTACCTGTGCATGATATGCCAATAATGTAGCAAGGCTTTGGAGGTGATCTGACATCGTGTAATACTTCCCCTCACAGGACAAAACCTGTTTTGGTTTTATCCATTTAAAAAATAAATATTATTGTGATGTCTTCAATTTACATGCCAACTAAAATTTATATATTTTTCATATTGTTATATTTATATCTCAAAGACAATTTGCATACTATTTATGCTGTATTGTTGAACTGTTGTTGTAAGGGCAACATTAAAGTCTGAATGTGCTAATGGATATTATCGTTTTATATGCCTACATCAGATATTTCATCTAAATGTAATTTTATGATCAAGAATTTATAGCTAAGATAGAGGAACATGAAATTTCTTTGGCGAATAAACTTAACTCTGCCATCTAGCAATAAAGTATTGGGATTTAAAAGCATATGAGTAAATAAACAATAAAATGGAGATTTATACATATCACAAATCTCCATTATTTTAACCTATACATGACAGCCTAAAATGTGTGAATCATACTGGAATAATGTTCTTGTCCTACAGCGATCCATCTGCTCATCAAAACAAACACAAGGTGAATTGAACTTAATCAGGGAGCGCATGCCCTACGATTTTTTTATCCTGATTTTCCTCAATCACTGCATCGACATCCTGTTTTGTCGGTTCATATTTAATTAAGAAACCAATGACAATAACCGGGACAATTGCGAAAATAGAAATGATCAAAAAGACATCGGTTTTATAATTTGCCATCCAGATCGGCAATACAAACATTGCGATTGCTTGCGCCACCCCAGTTACCGCACGATTAAATCCGACACCCACACCACGAATGGATGCGGGATAGGCCATGGTCGGATAAACCATCATTTGCGCACCTGGGCCAAAGCCTTCCGAAAACAGCCATAGTCCCAACATGCCGATCGCCAGATAAAGCAAGACAGCATTTGCCGGCTGTCCAATCCATGCCAGCACAATAAGTGCGATGAACTGCAAAACGAATCCTGCCAGCAAAACATGCCGCGAAGCAAACCGACTCGCAACATAAACGCCGAGTAAACCACCCGTAAAGGCAAATAGAAGATTTAACCCTAACGTCGTAGAAATTGTGGTTAATACATCGGTATGAAAAAATCGGCTTAAAATAGAGGGTAAGAAAAATGCAATGGTGGTGTATTGAAACGCCACTGAAATATGAATCACGATCGATACGATAGTACGAGATAAATATGTCTTGTTAAATAAAACCAAAAAACCTTCTTGTTTACGTTCAGTCTGCTTCTTCTCTACCCGAGCAACATTGGCATGGGCATTAATATGATAGGACTCACGCAACACTTTGGCAGCCCCTGCCAGATCTCCCTGATTGGCCAACCAAATCGGTGACTCGGTCAAATATTTACCCCGAATAAAAATAATCAACAATGCAGGTACAGCACCAAAAATCAGAGATGCTCGCCATAGCCAATTAATATGTTCAGGTGGAAGTAAAAAATATAACGCAAGGACAATACCAAAACACACTGAAGATGCTGCATACCACATCGGGCACCATGCTGCTAAACGTGCTGCTTTATTACTTTTGCCACTAAATTTTGAAAACTCTGACAAGTAAGACATAGCGACTGGTAAATCTACCCCGACACTGATGCCCATAATAAATCGTGCCAGAATCAAGACCCATACATTTGGTGCAAAACCGGCCACAATGGCAGCAATCACGAATAACACCATATCTGCCATAAATACACGATAACGGCCGATCTTATCTGTCAGCCAGCCACCAAGAATATTCCCAACAATGGTACCGCATATGATTGCCGATGCGACGACACCGGTCATTACCGGTGTTAAGGAAAACTCTTCCACCACCTGATCAATACCAAAGGATAAAGTGGTTAGATCATAGGCATCAATAAATACGCCGATTAATGCTAACCAAATCACTTTATTACTTTTGCCCTGCCCGGCAAATTTTGACACCAATGACGACACATCATTAGGGCTATTAATTTCATAGCGTTGACTTTCTAGTTCAGATACGCTGCTCATAACACTATCCTTTTTATCTCTATATCAAGACATCACAGAACCGAGAAAAATATTAAGTTTTTTAATGGATTACTTTTCTCGTGGGAGAAATAGACAAACGAGGCATGGATCATTGCGGTTGAATACCAATCACCATAGGCCAGCTTTATTTTTAATATGCGATGAAGAGGATCACGCCGTAGCGCGCTCTGCTTTAGCAACGTCACCAATCCGCCATTGATACGGTGGCAATGTCCCATTCACGCTAAAATCACCGATAATCCGTTCTTTGAACACTCGAGGATTATGGGAAGACAAGGTCCGGATATTGCGCCAATACTGATCAAAACCTAAGCGTTTATCCGTTGCTGATGCGCCCAGTGCATCAAATAAAATGGTTGAAGCATTTAACAATAAAGAGGTAATAACAGATTGCGCCTGTGCACTTTCCAGTTCTGCCAAAACATTTTGTTGTTGTTCGTGATATAAATCGTCACCTAGTGCTGCAAGATAAGTACGTTGCAGACTTTGTGCGACTTTCTCCACCAGTACACCTGCGGTATAAGCAGCACTGCGAATTTGTCCAATGATTTGCAAAATTTGCGGATCATTTTTAATAAATTGTGAATTGGCATGGCTATAGTTACGTGTTCTGCTGTTCACCGTTTGAGAAACATGGCGTGTTGCCCCACGTCCTACACCGGTGATGATGGCCAATTGCACCAATTGATAAAATGCTGCCGAATATTTAAACCGCACATCATCCGCTAGAATTTCACGAGCATCTACCAACACCTTATTAAAAAAAGCCGTACCACTTGCGGTCAACTGCTGTCCGAAGCCATTCCAGTCATCAACAACAGACACACCATCTGCATACCGGCTGACCAATACCGAAGCAGACTCCCCCTGTAAATCACTGATGCCGACCTCAATCCAATCCGCAAACAGACTCCCCGTGGTATAAAATTTTTGCCCGCTAAGTCGGATTGCACCTATTTCATCTTTATACACATGAGTCTGAAATTGATTTTGATCTTCCTTGCCACCCTCAGACCAAGCACTGCCAATAATTTCTCCTTTTGCCAATCTGTTTAGCCAACGTTGTCTAAATTCTTCATCTTTTGAAACCAGAATATCTTCGGTGAAACCAAAATGTACCCTTAATATCTGCGGTAAATTCGAGTCAGCTTCTGCCAGCTCGCTAATGAGTTTAAATAATTCAGGAATGGTTGCATCAAAGCCACCATGATGTTTTGGTAAACGTAAACGGGTAAATCCACTCTCTTTAAGCCATTGAATCTGTTCAAAAGGCAAAATATGCTCAACTTCCCGTTGTAAAGCCTGTTGCTGAATACGGGCGAATACCGTACGAAAATGTTGTGCAAGTGTTTCGTAACGGGAAGAAGGTGCTTCACCCCAACCACTCGTATTTGGATCTAAATTCAGATTTGGCGCAAGCGTAGTGGTATGACCTGACTGTGTCATAGTAATAAATTCCTCTTTATGATATTTGCCATGATTTAAATCCGGACATGACCGATTCTGATAATTTTGGATCATCAATGTCGGCAAACCATGGTCAAAGCCGAAATGAACTGTCAGTTGATATTGTCAATTTATGTGCCAACTAAAATTTTTATATTTTTCAAAATATTATAAAAATTGATTGAGCATAATTTGCATCTGAATACGATATCTTTGTTGAACTCATGTTTTGTCAGCAACATTCGCTACGTTAATTTTCTGGGCTAAAAATTTTTTAGATATTATTTTTACTGCCAATCAATATGCCGCGACTAATTTAAAAGATTTTATGAATTTTAGCCTTGCAAACCGTAGTAAACTAAAAGTGATGTAATTTTTATCGTATATGCCTTATGCCAATGCTCGTACAAATCACTATTTTTATTGCTGCGGCGCTGATTCTGGTGCCATTCGGCAAACGTATTGGTATCCCGACCGTTTTGGGATATTTGTTTACCGGTATTTTGCTTGGCCCTAGTGTATTCAATATCGCCAATGATCCTGACGAGATTATGAAACTGGCTGAATATGGGGTCATCATGCTGATGTTCCTGATTGGTCTGGAACTGCGTCCGCAACGGCTCTGGCACATGCGTCAATCCATCTTTGTGCTGGGTGGCTTGCAAATGGCGGTAACAGGCAGTGTGCTGATGCTACTGTTATGGTTATTTCTGCCCTTTTCCTTTTCGGCCAGTTTTGTGGTCGGCTTTGCGCTGGCCTTATCTTCTACAGCCTTTGTCTTGCAATTACTGCGGGATCGACAACAATTAAAAAGCTTTTACGGACAACAATCCTTTGCCATTTTACTGTTTCAAGATATCGCAGCAATGGTGTTATTGGCATTGATTCCATTGCTCGCAGGTCATCAGGGCGCACATCATGGCATTGCCTATTTTGCCGCAGTGATTGCAACATTTTCAGGTTTGTTTTTATTTAGCCGTTATATTTTACGTCCCCTGTTTCGCTTTGTGGCAAAAAGCGGTGCAACCGAATTACTCACTGCGGTCGGTTTATTCATTGTACTGGCAGTGGTGGTGCTCATGGATGCGATTGGCATCAGTACAACCTTAGGCGCATTTTTAACAGGTGTCTTACTGGCAGATTCCGAATTTCGTCACGAACTGGAAGGCAGTATTCAACCCTTTAAAGGCTTATTACTCGGTCTATTCTTTATGACCGTCGGCATGGGCATCAGTCTGAATATTATTATCGAACACCCCCTGTTGATTGTTGCCGGTACGTTTGCCCTGATCCTGATCAAGCTGCTTTGCGTCACTTTAATTGCCTATTTGCGAAAGCATAGCCTCGCCAATAGCTTTCGTCTTGGTGTTGCATTGGCGCAAGGCGGTGAATTTGCCTTTGTGGTGTTTAGTGTCGCCGCATCAGAGAAAATGATTAGCGCTGCCATGCTGGCACCACTCACGCTGATCGTGACTTTTTCCATGATGCTAACCCCAGCATTATTTGCCATTCTGGATCGCTGGATTGAACCTGTATTTGCCAAACATGAACAAGCCAAACAATACGATGAAATACCGCAACATGAAAATCATATCGTGGTTGCCGGTTTTGGCCGCTTCGGACAAATTGTTTCCCGTATTGCCCATTTACATCATGTTCGCTTTACCGCCATTGATAATAATATCGACAATATTGATTTTGTCCGTAAATATGGTGGCAAAGTCTATTATGGCGATGCAACTGTTCCGGAAATTTTACATTCCGCCGGATTATCTTCGGCACGTTTACTGGTCCTTGCCATTGATGATGTAGAAGATTCGATGAATATCGCACGTCATGTTCGCCTGTATCATCCGGAACTGCCTATTCTGGCACGGGCACGCGATCGTCATCATGTGTATTTATTACGTGAACTCGGCATTACGCATATCTGGCGGGAAACGTATCTATCGGCACTTGCCATGGGTGAACAAATACTGCTCTCACTCGGTACAGATCCTCAACTTGCCAAAAAACATATTCAACAATTTTTTGAGTATGATGAACAACTGTTACAACGCCAGCAAGGCATCTATGCCGATCCGCAAAAATTGCTTGAATCCAATCGCGATATGCTGCATGAACTTGAAAATCTGTTTGAAAATGATGAATTTGTACAGGAAAAAAATCAGGTTGAAGAAACATCATCTGGCAATCCGGATCAACCCCGAACCTCTGATCCATCGGCATAATAAAGACTTGAGATTTTTTGATTTGCCACTATATAAAGCCTAAATGGAGAAATTTATGTCTGATATCCGCCAACGCTTTTATATCCATGATTGTCCTGTTCGTGGTGAAGTTGTGCATTTAAAACAAGCGCTAAAAACAATTTTGGCACAACGAGATTACCCGCAAGCCATTAAAGTGCTGTTGGGGGAAATGCTGGTTGCCAGCAGTCTATTGGCGAGTACTTTAAAAATTAAGGGACGTTTAAGCATACAAATCCAGAGTACTGGTACATTGAAATGGGCCATGGCCGAGTGTAATCATCTGGGTGAAGTGCGTGCGTTGGCAGAATTTGAACAGGACCCACGCTTTTTAGAAGCGGCCGATAGCCGTGTGGCCTTATCCAATTTGGTTGGCGGCGTATTATTTATCAACATTGAACCCGATGTGGGCGAACGCTATCAGGGCATTGTTCCGCTTGAACATGCCACATTGGCGCAATGTCTGGTGCAATACTATGATTTGTCCGCACAAATCCCAACCCGAATTGTATTGGCAAGTTCTGAAGAATCGGCAGGTGGTTTGCTCATCCAGCTTTTACCCCGTACCGAGGAAGAACAGGAAAGCGTTGATCAGGATTTATGGCCGCGTTTAACCATGTTGACTGAAACCTTAAAAGCAGAAGAATTGATTTCCCTGCCCGCTCAAGAAATTCTTTATCGTTTGTATAATGAAGAAGATGTGCGTTTACCAGACAGTGAAGTCCTGAGTTTTGGTTGTACCTGTTCCAAACAACGTTGTGCCAATGCTTTGATCCAAATTGGTGAAGAAGCAGTTCAGGAAACCCTGCTTGAGCAAAACCCGATAGAAATGCATTGTCAGTTCTGTAACAGCAGATATACCTTTAGCGCAGAAGAAGCATTGGGATTATTTGGACGACATGTCAGTTAATCGTAATTGCTTGATCACATGATGGCGAAGCCTTGATTTTTCTCTTGCCCTGAATCACCCTCCAGATTCAGGGTTATTTTTTGTGATTTTATCTATTTACCAAACATTGATGCTTTAAAATAATAGATACACCCCCATATTTAACGTCAAACGAACATTAAATAGAGAATATAAATTATGGCAGAAAATTATTATCAAGCCCTTGGCGTTGACCGTTATGCCAGTGCCGAGGAAATCAAAAAAAGTTATCGTAAACTTGCCCGAAAATACCATCCCGATGTCAGCAAAGAAGCCGATGCCGAGGAAAAAATGCAAGCCATCAATGTGGCTTACGATACCTTGAGTCATCCCGAAAAAAAAGCTGAATATGATCAGATGCTGGATAATCCACAAGGTTTTGCCGGCTTTGGACAAGGGGCGCAAGGACAAGGCGGCTTTGATGGCGCACAATTTTATCGTCAAAGCACGGGCGGCGGTGAACACGCAGATTTCAGTGGTTTTGAAGATCTATTTGGTCGCTTTGGCGCAGGTTTTGGTGGTAGTGGCAGTCGTCGCCAGCAACAGAGTTTTCAGGGTGAAGATCAACATGCAAAAATTGAAGTGGATTTAGACGTTGCCTATACCGGCACCACACAACAGATCACCCTGCAAATTCCAACCTATAATGCCCATGGCGAAGCTGAAATTCAGCGTAAAACCTTACAGGTCAAAATTCCAAAAGGCATGAAAGAAGGCCAGCAAATTCGTTTGTCCGGACAGGGGCAGGCCGGCGTCAATGGAGGTAAAGCCGGTGATCTTTATATTGAAATTCAGTACAAAGAAGATAAACGTCTTTATGTTGAAGATGCAGATGTTTATGCTACGGTTGATGTCAGCCCTTGGGAGGCTGCACTGGGCGAACAAGTTGAAGTGAATACCCCGGCAGGTCGTTTACAAATCAACTTACCAACCAATGCCAAAAATGGCCAACAATTACGCTTAAAAGGTAAAGGTATTCCCAATAGCAAAGAAGCCGGTAATTTATACCTGATCATCAATATTGTGCTGCCTACTGCACAAAATGACGAACAAAAACAAGCCTATCAACAGTTAGCCCAAGCGTTTAACGCCTATAATCCACGAGCATAAGGAGTTTCCCATGAGTAAAATCACCATTCGTGAGATCCAGATTCCACATGTTTGTGACAGTGAAATTGTGGATCAACACAGTAGCTTGAACTTTATCCAGTTTGTTCAAGCCTGCGGACAGGATGAATCCTGGGTCTTTCAACTATTTGAATATGATATTTTGTCTAGTCCTACAAACGATCCGAAACACCATCAATTCCTAGGCGAAGATCTGGCCCGCGCACGCCGGGCTTATCGCCTGCAACGTGATTTCGATGCCAGTTTTCGTGCAGTTGCAGTCATGTTGGATCTGATTGATGAAGTTCAGCATCTTCGTAAAAAAATCAGATAAGTTCATTTGTCTTTGTAAAAAGACTCATCATTGAAATATATATTTTTCACCCAACACGCACCGTGTTGGGTGTTTATTTAATATTTTTAATATCCAGACTTTGGTTTTGCGATAATAACTCGGTAATACTACGCTGACTGGTACCCATGAGGCGTTTACGTCTAAAAATATACATCAGGATCAATGTAGTTAAAATCATCGTCATCACCATCAACCAAAAGCCATACGGATTTTTTAAACCGGGAATGACCTCAAAGTTCATCCCATAAATTCCCGTGAGCAAGGTAAGTGGCGAGAAGATCGCGGTAATAATGGCTAAAATGCGCATATTTTCGTTGGTTTGATTGGCAATAGCTGAAAAGTGCAAATCTATCGCCGTTTTAATCATTGCTTCCAGACGGGAGACGTGTTTTTGTACCCGCTCTACATGACTTAATAAATCATGCACACGTACCAGTGTAATATCCTGACTTTCCAAGGAAAATTCACCAGTTAACTGGCTTTGGTTTTCCATAATATCATCACGCAGTTCTTGCAACACATCAATTTGTTCCTCACACAAATATTCAATTTGCTGTAAGGCCATATTTTCCTGAAACAGATCCTGCCATTGGGTAAATCTGGCCGAGCTTTGTAATAACTGATTTTGCCAAAATGTCACCCGCTGAGTTAAAGGTAAGCGAATATCCAGATAACGATCTATCACGATATTTAACAAGCGTAAGGTCAGATCCAAAGGTGAACTGGGCAAGCGAATATTTTTTCCCAATTGGCTGATATCCTTATTCAGCATATTGTTTAAACGATCTACATATTGTTTGGTCGCCAAATTATTTGTATCTCTTATACTGATCAAATAAGAAGGAGAAATACAGAAACTCATCGGCGTGGTTAATAGTTCGGATGGATTAAATGTTTTAATTTTTTCATCATGATCAGGCAATGATACTTTGGCAAAACCATCTTCAGGTGTGACCAATTTGCGAAAGATCAACAGATCATAATCTTCCGTAGTATCGTAATTGGAAGGATGATCTATATTGCAAATATCTTCGATATGATATTCATTGATCATCAAATGGGTTTTTTCATAGACTTGCTGCTGCCATTGTTCAGGATGTACCAGATCCTCCAGCGTACACTCCAGCCAGACAAAGACCAGTTGCTTATTTTCCAAAGGTTTGGAACTTAAGAAAATCGTCTGCGATTCTGAATGAATATAAAAATAATATTGTTTCATGTCTGCATTAAAGGCTCATAATGAAGGATAAGAAAACAGGTATCCGATTGTTATTTAAATGATCGCTTAAAATCACTATAACTGATTTTTATTGTTAGTCATGTTTAATTTTGCTGTCATAGTATAGCATAAAGCCATACAACTTTTAAGGGATAAAATTGAACGATCTGTTTACACAATAGACTCGTAATTCTGCCAAATAAGCTGATAATAAAATTGAAAAGATAGGGTCTGTTGACGTTTCGTCTATGTTTGCGACAGAGGTCGTTTTTTAGGCGATACAAGACATGAATAGTGAAATTTAGTTATTCTAAATGAACTATTCATAACGATGTAGCGTCAAAAAACAACCCTGTCCTGAAAGGTTGGGGCTAAAATTCCCTCATACTTCGTTATAAAACTTGATAATGGAACCACCATTACCTGCGTTTCATGCCTAGTCTGATGAAATTTTAGCCTACAACGCAATCCATTTATGAAATGTCAACAGACCCCAGTTTTAACAACAAGCAGGTGAAAATATGTTTCCGGAATACCGTACTTTGATTAGCAAATTAAAACAGGAAGATGCCCATTTTTCCAAAGTATTTGATGAACATAATGCGATTGATCATGAAATCATTCGCCTCGAACAAAGTCCTGTCACCAGTGGTCTTGATGATATTGAGACACTGAAAAGACAAAAGCTAAAATTAAAAGATGAACTGTATGTCATGCTAAAGCGAGCCGACCAAGCATAAAAAAAGCTGCCATCTGGCAGCTTTCTTATTTCTTACTTTAGTCATGTGTGACGTTATGCTGTTTCAGGGTACGATCAAGCTGTTCCTTGTCCAGTGCATTATCCCATCGTGCAACAACAATCGTTGCACAGGCATTTCCGACCAGATTGGTCAATGCACGACATTCAGACATAAACCGGTCAATCCCCAGAATCAATGCCATACCTGCAACCGGGATATCCGGAACAACGGATAAGGTGGCCGCAAGGGTAATAAAGCCAGCACCGGTAATCCCTGCCGCACCTTTTGAGCTTAGCATTGCAACCAGCAAGATGGTGATTTCCTGCATCAAGGTAAGCTCAATATTACAGGCTTGGGCAATAAATAGTGCTGCCAGCGTCATATAGATATTGGTACCGTCTAGGTTAAATGAATAACCTGTCGGGATCACCAGACCGACCACAGATTTTTCACAGCCTGCTTTTTCCATTTTCGCCATCAGCGATGGTAAAGCAGCTTCTGAAGAACTGGTACCCAGTACCAGCCATAATTCTTCTTTGATATAACGAATCAAATTGAGAATGGAAAAACCATTGTAGCGTGCAACAGCACCCAGTACGATAAAGATAAACAGTAATGAAGTGATATAGAAAGTCGCAATCAACAGCATCAAATTACCAATTGAACCAATACCATATTTACCAATGGTAAATGCCATTGCCCCGAATGCACCAATCGGTGCAAACTTCATCAACATACCCACCAATGTAAATACTGGCGAAGTCAGTTGTTGTAGGAATTCAACAATTGGACGACCCAGATCACCGGTTCTAGACAGTGCCAAACCGAATAATACCGCGACAAAAAGCACTTGCAGAATCTGACCAGAGACAAATGGGCTCACCAAAGTATCCGGAATGATATTCATCAAAAAGCCGGTAATGGTGGATTCATGCGCCTTAGCCGCATATTCATCTACCTTGTCACTGTGCAGTGTACTTGGATCAATATTCAAGCCACTACCCGGTTCAACAACATTGGCAACCACCAAACCAATCACCAGTGCCAGCGTTGAGAATGTCAAAAAGTAAATCATTGCCTTGCCGGTGACACGGCCAACACTGCCGATATTTTTCATGCCGGCAATACCCGTGACCACAGTTAAGAAGATCACTGGGGCAATAATCATTTTCACCAGCTTAATAAAGGCATCACCAAGTGGCTTTAAGCTCTCACCAATCTCTGGATAAAAATGACCCAGCAAAATCCCCGCTACAATCGCAAAAACAACCTGCACATAAAGAATTTGATAAAATTTTTGTGGCTTTTTCGGGGTCTGATCTCCCGTTGAAGAAACATCTATATGCATCTTATGCACCTTTTTCAAAAAATTCTTTCCCTTGCATACAAAAAGTCGTGCAGTTTATTGCGATGAGGGGAAAGTGGGTGTGTAAAAAAATCTGCTGAATTTTACGTGATTTTAACACCGATAGTACAAAACTAGACTAATGTCTAATAGCTCACACTTAAGTCTACATCAATATATTTTCATTATTTTTAATAAAAATAATACTTACAAAACATACAGATAATAAATTATATTAAACAAATAAAGGCAAAAAAAAGCGCCGATTTATTTAAACAATAAATCGGCACTTAATAAAAATATTGCATCAAAATATTACAAAGAAACTTTATAATTGATGCAGTTTGTCCTTAGGTTTGAACTTGTCCAAGTTGTGGGATATCTTTCAGCGTGAGCTTAATACGACCACGATTATCGACATCCTGTACCTGAACCTGTAATTCCTGACCTTCGGTTAAGACATCAGACACATTGGCAATACGTTCATTGGAAATTTGCGAAATATGTAATAGACCATCCGTTCCCGGCATAATATTTACAAATGCACCAAATTCCACAATACGAATCACTTTACCTGTGTAGATTTTACCTGGTTCGATCTCTGCGGTCAGTGCTTGAATCTTGGCAACCGCAGCACTTGCAGAGGCTTTCGACTCACCAAAGACACGAACAGTACCATTGTCTTCGATATCAATCGCTGCACCTGTCTCTTCCGTGATAGAACGGATTGTCGCACCACCCTTACCAATCACGTCACGAATCTTATCTGGATTGATATTAATCACTTGGAATGTTGGTGCAAACATATTGATTTCTGGACGTGCACGAGAAATAACTTTATTCATTTCGTTCAGGATATGCATACGACCTGCAAATGCCTGATTCAGTGCCACTTCCATAATTTCTTCGGTAATCCCTTCGATCTTGATGTCCATTTGCAGTGCAGTAATACCATTGGCAGAACCGGCAACTTTAAAGTCCATATCACCAAGATGATCTTCATCACCCAGAATGTCGGATAATACGGCAAAACGATCGCCTTCTTTAACCAGCCCCATAGCGATCCCTGCGACAGGTGCTTTCAGCGGCACACCAGCATCCATCAATGCCAAAGATGCACCACAAACAGATGCCATAGAAGATGAACCATTCGATTCGGTAATATCAGATACGATACGAAGGACGTATGGGAAACGATCAACTGGTGGCAATACCGCATATACACCACGACGAGCCAAACGACCATGACCAATCTCACGACGTTTTGGTCCAGATTCACGACCTGTTTCACCGACAGAATATGCAGGGAAATTATAGTGCAACATGAAATTATCAGTTTTTGTACCTGATAATGTATCGACCATCAAGGCATCACGGGTATTACCCAATGTTGCGGTAACCAAGGCTTGTGTTTCACCACGGGTAAACAATGCAGAACCATGGGTACGCGGCAAGACACCCACCTGTACATCGAGTTGACGCACAGTTTTGGTATCACGACCATCAATACGTGGTTTGCCTGACAGGATATTGTCACGCACGGTACGATATTTTAGATCTTCAAACAGAAAATCCACTTCGTCTGCAACACCATCTACATCTTCTTCTGGAACGAACTGTGCAACTGCTTCGGCATGTAATGCATCGAGTGCTGCATAACGATCCTGTTTTTCTGCAATGGTGTAGGCTTCAGAAATTTTGGCTTCAAAAGATTGTTTTAATTTCTCACGCAATTCTTCGTTATGCACTGGTGCAACCCAGTCAGATTGCACCGCACCTGCGGCAGCAGCAAATTCTTTAATCGCTTGTACAGCAATTTGCATTTCGTCATGACCAAACAAAACTGCACCTAGCATTTGATCTTCAGACAGTTCTTTTGCTTCAGACTCAACCATTAATACCGCAGTATCTGTACCGGCAACCACAAGGTCAAGGTCAGATTCTTTGAGTTGTTCATAGTTTGGGTTTAAAACATATTCACCATTGATCACACCAACACGCGCTGCTGCAATCGGACCACGGAACGGTGTACCGGCAATCGCTAGCGCAGCCGAAGTACCCAGCATTGCTGCAATATCGGCATCCATGGTTTTATCAGAAGATACAACGGTTGCAGTCACCTGAATTTCGTTGTAATAGCCTTCCGGGAACAATGGACGAATTGGACGGTCAATCAGGCGAGAAATCAAAGTCTCGGCCTCTGAAGCACGACCTTCACGCTTACCATAACCACCAGGGATACGCCCAGCAGCATATTGTTTTTCCTGATAATTCACAGTTAATGGAAAGAAATCCTGACCTGCTTTTGCAGTCGGTTGTGCAACCACAGCAACCAGCACAGTGACACCACCCATGGTGATGACAACAGATTTTGCCTGACGCGCCACACGACCTGTTTCAAGTACGACGGTATGTTGACCATATTGGAATTCTTTACGAATGATATTAAACATTGACATGTATTATTGTTTCCTAAATTTTATGCTGGCTGAAGGCCCCTAAGGTTTGGCATTCCATCCACAACATCATTTTTAAGCAAATGATGGGATGTGATGACAAAGCTTAGAAGCCGCTTCTTACCAGTCTTTCACAAGTTTTAACACAAAAAGAAGAGGCATAATCGCCCCTTCTCATATCACCATAGCTAACTTAAGCACAGCAGTAATACAATATAATGAATTTGGTAAAACACCTAGCATCAATGTATTACTTTTAGGTATTAACGACGTAAACCTAATGCACCGATCAAAGCTGTATAACGTGCGTGATCTTTACCATTTAAGTAGTCAAGCAGTTTACGACGTTGGTTTACCATACGGATCAAACCACGACGACTATGATGGTCGTGTTTATGCGTTTTGAAGTGACCTTGTAAATCATTGATTTGTGCACTTAATAATGCAACTTGCACTTCTGGTGAACCAGTATCGTTTTCAGCGCGTGCAAATTTTGCAATGATTTCTGCACGTTGTTCGTTAGTTAAAGCCATCGTTTTCTCCGAGATGCTTAAAAATTCAATAGAAGCGATAAGATTAAGTTTTCCTATTCCAGAAAAACTTTTGCCGTGCATCACTACAGCAAGCGCACTATTTTAAATGAATTTAGCCATGAATGCAAAAGCTAAAATTCAACTGGCTTGAGATAGAAGATATCGTCTGCTCATTTGGACAGGATCATGGCATGGCGCAATGACATTTTGGTTAAAATAAAGGTAAAAAAATAGAACCTAAATATTTGCATATTTAGGTTCGAGCTGCGCTGTTATTGTTATTTATTTTTAGAATCACACAACTCTTTAGATATACTAAAATATCTATTTAGTTTTTGCGTTTAATATATCCTATATTGTGATCCGAATTCTGCATAGAGTAAAAAGCCTATTGATGTGTACGTCATTTCTTACAAACAGGCATGATTGACACCATAGGCGGGCATAAGTAATGATTTAAATACCATATTGCGCACGATAAGCCTGCATTGCTGCAAGTGCCTGTGCTTCCCCTTTTGCATCAAGATAATCCATTAAATCTTTCATGCTAATCAATGCATGTACAGGAATATCCAGTTCTTTTTGAACTTCCTGAATGGCAGATAATTCACCCTGTCCACGTTCCTGACGATCCAGTGCCACCAATACACCAGCAATTTCCGCACCGGCATGTTTAAGAATATTCACCACTTCACGAATGGCTGTACCCGCAGTAATCACGTCATCAATAATCCAGACTTTTTTACCCGCAACCGCAGCACCAACCAACACGCCACCTTCACCATGATCTTTGGCTTCTTTGCGATTAAAACCCCACGGCACACTTTTTTGATGATGCTGCATCAATGCGACTGCGGTCGCTGCGACGAACGGAATACCTTTATAGGCTGGGCCAAAAATCACATCTACGTGCTCACAATTGATTAATTGGTCGGCATAGCCTTGCGCTAGTAATGACAAGGCTTCACCATCATTTAATAGGCCTGCATTAAAAAAATAAGGACTCACACGACCCGATTTTAAAGTAAACTCTCCAAACTTAAGCACACCACGTGACAATGCCAAATCGATAAATGCTTGTGGATTAAATGTAGTTGTCGTGGTCATGCTATGCTCCGTATCTTTGAAATAACAAAATGAGGTTTAACCTGCGCATGATACCAAAGGATCACTATCCGCGTGATGTAAAAATTCTTCGTGTGGTTTCAATTAACGTCAATGGACTACGTTCTTCTCATAAAAAAGGTCTGTTTGAATGGATTGAACAATCCGAAGCTGATGTTATTTGTATGCAAGAAACCCGTATCAGCGATCATCAATGGACTGATGCCTTTAAGCCCGAAGGCTGGTATGCACATCTATTCCCCGCCGAACGTGCAGGTTATGCCGGCACAGCAATTTATAGCAGATTACCGTTTTTGCATATTCAGGATGGATTGGGTTTTGATCTGGCCGATACGCAGGGTCGCTTTACCGTTGCCTCGTTCGATGTTGGCTTGGAAAAACCGGTAGAAATTGCCTCTTTATATTTGCCATCCGGCTCATCGGGTGAAGAAGCACAGGTCCGTAAAGATCATTTCCTAGAACAATATCAACAATTGTTAAAGCAATGGCGGGATCAAAATCGTTCTATCATTGTCTGTGGTGATTACAACATTGTGCATAAACGGATTGATATTAAAAACTGGTCGGGTAATCAGAAATCGTCCGGCTGTTTACCACATGAACGTGCGTGGCTGGATCATATCTACGATGAATTAGGTTATGTAGATACTTTCCGTGTAGTACGTGAAGAAGCAGAATTATATTCCTGGTGGTCAAATCGTGGACAAGCCCGCGCCAAGAATGTTGGTTGGCGAATTGATTATCAGGCCTGCTCACCTGACTGGAAAGACCGTACAGTCAATGCATGGGTATATAAAGAACAATGGTTTAGCGATCATGCGCCAGTGATTATTGATTATAAAATTGCCTAGTCAAACGCACGTTTTTCAGGTTATGCGTTTGCATAACCTGAATATTAATATTGATATTCCTGCCGATATTTTCCCGGTATTTGATACTGTTGTCCATCAAATTTCAACACAAAACTTTCCTGCCACTGTTTTCCATTTTGTGTTGTACAGCGATCAAAAGTTTCCTGACTGCTTTGATTTTTCATATTGGTTTTAACTTGTAAATCGGCAAAACCATTATGCTGTTTTTTCAGCACCTGAATACTGGATTTTTGATTATACCATTCACCGTAACAGTTCCCGTCCCACTCTCCACTGTCTTTCACCACTACCAATTGATCAAGCAATTTTCGCTTCCGGGTCAAATCATAAAGATTTAGGGTTGTGGGATGATACGGATTAACACGTGAAGCACCTCGATAGCTGATACGCAGCCCGACAGCACGAAGTTTGGTATTTAATCGATAAGGGGCTGTATCCAGACGAATCTGATATAAGCCCACAGCATCAGAAATATAAATCGTAGGATCCTGATAGCGCCAAAGTACTTTTCGGGTTTGATCATTGATTGCCAGAAATATGATTTGAAAGTCATAATCAAACTCACTGTCAAATGTCAGTTTATGGGCGGCTGCCAACAATGTTACCCCTTTTTGACCAGGCATGCTGCTGCATGCCACCAGATTTTGCTGTTCCTCTTGGTGAACCTGTTGATGCTCTAGAATATATTGAATATCCACAGGCAACTGGCAAAGATTTGCCATACTTGTATTGGAGAACATCATACAGCTAGCCAGTAGAATAAAAGGAATGACTTTCATTGATATACTCATCTATTTTTATGTACAACCACAATTTATTGAATAAATTATCAGCAGATCTTAATTTAGCATGCCATTTCTTTTAGTGCATCTTTATATTCACATCATAAAAGACTATTTTTTAATTTTTGTGTACGTGGCATTTTCGATATGGTTGCTTGATCAAACCGCATCAAAATTTATTGAACAAAAACTCAAATCTTCCATCATCTAAACAGACAAAGACTGGATTTTTGCTAAAAAAAGCGTAAACTTATTGTGCTTGTATTTTATCCGATGTAAGTGGTATTTAAGCCTAAACCCGATTGCTTAAATCATTTGATTGTCCTGTAAAGTATTGTTTGTACCTCTACATGATTTTACAGGGCTCATTCAGATTGTTGTTCTCACCGAAAACACGATAAACTGCACTATGGCAACATTTGCCCACTCTAGCATTTTTCTGTGATCGTCTTATGTCTTTTTTAGCCACTCATTCAATCTCACTGTTATTACTGCTGTTTATTGCGCTCGGTATTATTGGCAATAACAATTCGGTGACGATTGCAGCGTGTATACTGCTTCTAATTCAGCAAACACCTTTGGTGCAGTATGCTCCGTTTATTGAACAATATGGTTTAAAGCTGGGTATTGTGATTCTCACCATCGGCGTGCTCTCACCACTGATCAGTGGGAAAATCCAGACCGAAGATTTAATACAGGTGTTTACCCACTGGAAAACCTTTGTTGCCGTCATCGTTGGACTTCTGGTTGCATGGTTAGGTGGACGTGGCGCACATCTGATGACACAAGAACCGATGATTGTGACCGGATTACTGGTGGGGACAATACTTGGCGTTGCTTTTTTACGCGGCGTTCCGGTAGGCCCATTAATTGCGGCAGGAATTCTGTCCTTACTGATCTGGAAATAGCATTTTAAAAATTAATATAGATAAAGATTTATAAGGGCAATTATTTCTTTTATCATATTTTCTATATTTTTTATGATTCATACCGTAATGACCATCCAACATTTACACACAACTCAACGCTTTAGTGAAGCGACCGTCCATCAAGGCACAGTTTATCTTGCAGGCCAGCTTGCCACTGATTTTACGGGCGATATCATCCAGCAAACCAAAGAAACACTAGCAACCATTGATCAATTTTTGCAGGATGCCGGCAGCAATAAAGCGCATATTCTCTCTGCAACAATCTACCTTAAACATATTGATGATGATTATGATGCTATGAATCAGATTTGGGATGACTGGCTTAAAGATGTTAAAGCACCACCACGTACCTGTGTGGAGGCAAAACTTTATCATCCTCAAGTGCTGGTTGAGATTACAGTGATTGCAGCTGTAGCCAAATAATCGCGATATATTGACGCAAAACATCTTGGTATTTTGACGTCAAAGCACTTGCTTCACTTGCTGGTGATTTACGGATTAATTATTGATTCGGCTTAATAGTTTTTCCGTATTAAACTCACCCGTCAAACGTAAATGCCGCAGTTCCTGTGCTTGTGCATCTAAGAATAATACTGTGGGTGGCCCAAGAATTTGCCACTCATTTAATAGAGCCTGTTGACTCTGATCATAACGACTTAAATCCAGTTTGATCTTGGTCATGGATTGAAGTTTTTGCTGTACATCGGGATTATGCCAGACATTGCGTTCAATCGGTTGACATGCGATACACCAGTCTGCATATAGATCAATAATAATCGGTTTTTGTTCAAGTTTTGCCTGTTGCAAAGCCTGATTAAATTCGGCTTGCGTAGTCACTACCTGCCAAATTTGTTGTTGCTGGGTTTGATATTGCCAGTACTGTGTTCCTTTCCAGATTGACAGGCCAAGCAAGATCACCAGACAAAGGCTGGCCGTATAACGAATCCAGTGATGTGCCCGCAACACAAGATAAATCAAATAAAGTGCTAATGCGATGGCAACAAGCAATAAACACAGATTAAAAACACCAATTGATAACAACGGCCGGACAAAATACAGACTAAGCCCCAGCATGATAAATGCAAATACATGCCGCACATACATCATCCAGATGCCCGGTTTTGGAATCGCACGTTCACCAATCAGACTCAGTAGAATCAACGGCACACCCATGCCTAAACCTAAGGAAAATAGTAAGACTGCGCCTGCGAAAATATTCTGACTTTGTGAAATATAAAGCAGTGTGCCTGCCAGTGGTGCCGTCATACAAGGGCCAACCAGCAAAGCGGATAACATGCCCATCAAGGCAGCACCGACCAACGTGCCGCCTTTTTGCCGCGATTGCAACTGATCCAGCTTATTTGACCAAGACTGCGGTAGCTTTAACTCAAAGACACCAAATAAATTTAAGGCAAATAAAATAAAAATCGAACTAAATGCAATCAATACAGTTGGCTGTTGTAACCAACGCTGAAAATTATTGCCTGCACTTGCTGCCATGATGCCCAACATGGCATAGACCGACGCCATACTTAGCACAAAAATCAAGCTGATCAGCCCTGCTTTAACGCCATTATGCTTACGAATCAATAAACTCGACAGTATCGGTAACATCGGTAAGGAGCAAGGCGTAAACGCCAATAAAATACCGAGTCCTAAAAATAACAAAATACTCCAGAACAACGATTGCTGATGTAACCGGTTCGACCAGATTTCATCCTGTGCCTGACTTTGCACATTCATAGCAACTTTTTGATTGCTGTTATCTTCTGTCGAATCAACTGTTGCTGTCTGTGACGCTTGACCTTGCCGATTGACATCAGTGGTCTGGGTAAAAACAGATGGCTGGGAAGATTGCAATAAACCATGTGGTTTAACCTGCTGGGCAGCAGAATCAGCCAGAATGACCAGCCCGTCTTGATCGGTCTGGAAATCTGCCTTACTCATGGGATAGCACAAGCCTTTTTCTGCACAGCCCTGATAGGTCACATGATAATGTTGATTGGGTTGTACCTGAATATTAAAGGCAACAGTTTGATAATACACTTTGGTATCACCAAAAAATGCGTCATGTTTGGCTTTTGCTGGGGGTAAATCTAATACAAGTGCTTTTTGCCCTTGCTGTACAGCAAATTGATGTTGATATAAATAATAGTCCGGCGCAACTTTCCACTTCAGTTCAACCTGACTTTTACTTAAAGATTGTGCATCAAACTGAAATGCCTGTTCATTCGGTAAAAATTGCTGTTCGGCATATGCCATTGGCAAGCACACCATCATCAGCAATATAAAAATGGCGGTCTGTAGAGCAGACCACCATTTTAATCTGTTGCAGCAACCTGAATTTAGACCTTTTAACAAGGTGTAAACAGTGTGCATAGACGCATTCTTAGAATAAATACGCAACACCTAATCCTGCATTCAATCTCGGATTTTGTCGATTAAAACTATAACCAATCGAAGCATCAAGCTGTAAATTATCTTTTAATGACCAGATTAAACCATTGTTTAAGATCGATTCTTTATGCTGACTTTCCTGTTTACGATAAACATATTCCGAAAAACCAGATAAATTACCTGCAATCTTATATTGTAATGAAGGAATCGCTGACCATGCCAAATCACCATCCTGATAATCATAATACATGGTCATCCCTGTACTTACGATATCATTGAACTGATAACTAACGGCGGAGCCCAGCGTATAGATTTCTTTATCTACCGTGAACTCATCATCGCCATTGGCAAGATTGACCTGTGCCAGCACCGCCCATTTAAACTCATCATCATGGGTATTGATGGCTTTTTTCAACCCAAGGGTAACATCACCAACACCATCTGTCTCATGCTTGACTGCGCCCTGTTTGAGTCTTTGCCAGACTGGACCATCCCAACCGACACGTACTTCAAGATCGGAACCGACACCAATACGGGCCAGCATATCGCCCTGTATGGTGAGCACACTATGTTTTTCGCCATCTACGGAATAATCATCATAGCTTGCGCTCGGTAAGGATTGCTCCCATGCCAGGTGGCCTTTGGGAACAATATCTGTTCCCAATCCTGCACCGGGACGATCAAAACCAAAGGCGTCGGCATTTGTGATCTGGCTAATCAATCCAGCCGCAAAAATGGCTGTGGTCGTTGCTACAATCTTTTTCATGGGCATCATCATATCTTACACTTTAGATTTCTTTTGACATTTTAGCATCATTCTCACGCAGTAACTCAAGCGTTGCGCGCTCTTCTGGTAAAGCATCATTCCAGTCGATTTCATCATAATCACAATCGAACCATAATTGACTGATTGAACTTAATATTGTTAAATCCTGATCATCAATGGTATTAGGATTTACACCCTGCTGTAACAGACGTTGTACCACAGGGACACAGGCGGCACTGGCAGCATCCCAAAGCGGGCCATAAAATTCTTCACTGTCCCACAAATGTAAATTAGCATTCGCCTTGATGAGTGCCTCTAAAATATCCAGATATATTTGTAATTGTTGCTGTTTTTCCGATTCAGATAATGGCTGTCCGGCTTCATAGGCCTCACAAATACGCTCCCACCATAAAAACAAACCATCACATAAGATCGAGATCGGTGGTCCTTTTTCTGCATCAATAAAGTTAGGATCCAGACCTTGTGCCAATAATGCCTGTATTTGTGCAAGATCTAATTGTTCGATACTCTGTACGAATTGTTGCTGTTGTGAATTTAACATACAGATATTACCTAGATAAAAAGAGCAGTCTAATCCATCAATACCAATCTGCCTAGCCTGTTATTTTTCTTTGAGCGATTCAAACAATGGCGAATTGATATAGATATAAATTCATGCACACAAAAAGAGCGTATAACGCTCTCTTTATGTGCAATCAAGATCCCTTATGAAGCATCATCTTCAACCCATTCCGGTTTGACGCCCCGTAATGGCTCACGCTTAGCAAAGACTTGTTCAATCCCGCGTTTTAATTTATCAATTGCACCATGAATGGCCTGATCAATATTGGCAGCCTTATGTGTCACAGCAACGGGTTTTAATCCTGCTGGACGGGCTTCAATCATACAGCGTTTGTCTTCGTCCCCACCTTTATCGCCGTTAATGTCACTTAAGTGCACTTCGAAATGCGTAATTTTTTCACTATACCGTTGAAACTCTTGTTTTAATTCAGTTCTCACATAATCAATCAAACGATCACTACTGTTAATGTTCTTATCTGTACGGATTTCAATATTCATAAATAATGTCCCTCTTTCTCTACTCAACTTAGCTAAGAATCATTTACACTTTTAGCTTGCGCTAAAATGCTGTTGTTGTACATCAACAAACTGTAATGAACTTGTAATCTTGCTTACCACAAACGTTCATTACAATCTAAGTCTTTCAATTCTTTTATACATCAAATAGATAACTTGTCAATGTACAATTTTTTTATTCAATCTCGGCATAAAACATGCTTAACTTCTTTACATCGTGTTGTTTTCAGGAAATTGTAATGCAAAGTTCATACTTACGTGGACAAAACTTAATTGATGATATTTTAAAAACACCCTACTCCCGTGATTTGATTGGCTACCATGGACAACTGCCACAGGTTCAATGGCCCAATCAGGCCAGAGTTGCAGTGCAGTTTGTATTGAACTATGAAGAAGGCAGTGAAAATCATATTGAACATGGGGATGCAGGTTCAGAACAATTTTTATCGGATATTATTGGTGCGGCGAGTTACCCTGCTCAACATATGTCGATGGACTCCATGTATGAATATGGCTCTCGTGCCGGTTTTTGGCGGATTTATCAGGAATTTGAAAAACGTGGCTTGCCAATGACTGTGTTTGGCGTAGGGATGGCGCTGGTACGTAATCCTTATGTAGTGGAAGCTATCCAAAAAGCGAATTATGACGTGGTTTCACATGGACAACGCTGGATTCATTATCAGGACATGCCGATTGCATTAGAAAAACAATATATGGATCAGGCGATTTCTGTAATTGAAACATTATTCGGCCATGCACCCATTGGCTGGTACACCGGACGTGACAGTCCGAACACCAGACAGCTCTTGGCAGAATTTCCGCAAATTCAATACGATTGTGACCATTATGGCGATGATTTGCCCTTCTGGACCACATTAACCGACAGCCATGGCGATACACGACCACATCTGATTATTCCCTATACCCTAGAAAGTAATGATATGAAATTTTGTTCACCAGGTGGCTTTAATAGTGGTGAGCAGTTTTTTCAATATCTAAAAGATGGTTTTGATGTCTTATATGCTGAAGGTGAAACCTCACCAAAAATGATGTCAATTGGGATGCACTGCCGGATTCTTGGTCGCCCTGGCCGCTTTAAGGCACTCCAACGCTTCTTGGATTATGTCCAAAGCCATGATCAGGCATGGATTTGTCGTCGTGGCGATATCGCTCAACATTGGCAGAACCATCATCCGTTTTCGGCTCAATAAGGCTGTATAGGAAACTTTTATGAAACTTGCAGAATTTAATCAGCATGATTTATCCGAAGCAGAATTATGCTTACAGCATTGTGTCAATATTCCATCATGGATTACGCAAATTAGTCAGGCACGTCCATTTGCCTCACAGCAGGCATTATTAGCATTTGCAAAAAATCAGACCGATAGCTGGAGCTGGCAGGAAATTAAAGCAGCGTTAGATACTCATCCACGCATCGGTGAGAAAAAGGCAGCAAAAGACTTATCCAATCAGGAAGAAGCCTTCTCTAATCAGGAGCAAGCCAATGTCCAGCTCAGCGCAAGTACCGAACAGCAGCTTTTGCAGGGCAATATCGCCTATGAACAAAAATTTGGCTATATCTTTTTAATTAAAGCCGCCGGTTTAACTGCCGAACAAATTCTTGAACAACTTCAGCAGCGTCTCAATCATTCAGCCGAGCAGGAACAAACCATTGTTAAGCAGAATCTCGCGGGCATTGCTCTGTTGCGCCTTTCTCAAGCTGTCACCGAATAAGGAATTTTTATGAGCATTAGTACCCATATTTTAGACACCAATCTCGGCAAACCTGCCGTAGGTGTAACGGTAAAATTATTACATATCGATAGCAATACATTGCTGGGCGAAGGACAAACTGATGTTGATGGTCGCCTTAAAGACTTTGGCATCAAAGACTTTCCTATCGGCATGTATCAATTGGTATTTGACATTTTGCCGTATTTTGAGCAGCTCGGCAGTAAGACCTTTTTTCCGCAAGTGTGTTTACAATTTTTTGTCGATCAACCGAATGAACACTATCATGTTCCGTTATTAATCAGCCCGTTTGCCTATTCCACCTATCGTGGCAGCTAAATCATAAAAGAAGCCAAATAAAATTTTATTTGGCTTCTCATAGAAAATTCAGGCATAGAGATTTAATATAGTTTCTCGCTGCCATCACAAATTATTAAAAGTTATAAGATAGTGCAAGACGATTTTGTAAGAACGCATTGGCATCACCTTCATGTTTTTGTGCACCAACAAATTCTGCAATACTTAATCCTTTTAAAGCACCAGTAAAGTTATAAAATCCATAAAACATGACTTCATACATATTGCTGTTATTTGGTGCATACGGGGTGTTATCCGCTTTTGCATAACTAATTTTTGTACCACCAAAAAAGTTTTCACCAAATGGACGAGACAATTCTGTTTTCACAAAATCACCTGCGCCTAAATCTTGGGTACTGGTAAAGAAAGGTTGTGCAAAATATGGGTCTGAAGATGTATTATGCGCATATGGCGTAGGTAAGGAACCATTATGCCAAGCATCTTTTTGTTTAAATACATGGTCATAGCCAAGTTTCCATGTCAATTTATCTGTAGGCTTAAGTACAACCTGAGCACCAATAGATGTACTGTCTACTTTACCTAAATACGCATCACCTGTATCTTCCCCATAAATACCCTGCACGCTAAACTCTGGTTTCCAAGTCAGATTCGGCATACCAAAATTAAACTCAGCATAATATAGATTTAATAGATCCTGATATTGTTCAGCCCATACTTGAGCTTTTAAATATTTATCATTTAAATCAAATTTTTTACCCACACCAAAAGCAATCATGCCATCAGTTTCAGAATCATATTTATTGCCATTATTATCGTATAAGAAAGCATCATCTTTTAAGCGTGATCCTTTGTTAAAGTTATCATCACCATAATTCTTATATTTTGTAATTTTTGTTGCACGAACAAAATTATCAGCATCACCATACTTCATATCAATTCCTTGATAAAGCCATGGTTGAACGCGATAATAAGAATAATCACCAGTAAATGGTAGATTTAACTTTTGATTACCGATCGTGACCGAAAACTTATCTTGTGTCCAGTTTAAATAAGCCTCGCCAATTCCAAATGTATCATCTGATAACTCGGCAATATTATTTGCGCCTTCTGCAAGGCGATATTGTCCTTCCACACCTAATGCCAACTGCAATCCATTATAACGGGCAGTTTTATAGGTCAAATAGCCACCTGCCGTAGTTGTATCCTGACTTGAGCCAGAAAAATAAGCATTATTCAATGAAAATGAATTTAACCGTAAACTTCCCTCAACTGTACCGCAGCTAAACATTTGGGAAAGCTCACCGACAGCTGAAGCTTTGCAAGATTCATCTGTTGATAAAGGTAATGCGAAGACTGAACCACATAATGTGCCCAGACCACAGAACATAACAACTTTTTTAAATACACTATGACTCATATGAAATTACCTTAAAAATATGACCTAAAAGAATAAATAATCTACAACTTTTCTAAATTCAGACTAATAATGATTTGAACCTAGAAGCATTAAAAAATGGAGAGAGAAAAAATTACTTATCTTCATGATGTTTCCCTTAGACGAAATTAAAAAGTGCTGCTCATATGGTTGTGCACAATCCAAATCCAAAATGAATACATATCTGCACCATTTTGATAACACATATGTGCTTACTTTACACAAGAATGCAAAAAAGAAGCCAATTTTAAACATTACAATCAAGAAAAGAAAAAGAAATAATATTTTATCCTTGTTGATCATCAATAAATTAAACCAAACATTCCTTCTCACAGATTAGTACTATGGTATTTTTCTTATGGCTGATAAAATAAATTTATTTCTATAATTTACAGTGTTCTCATGGTTAGGGTTTAAGTATGCAAAAAAATATTTTGGTTACTGGTGGTGCCGGCTATATTGGTTCACATTGTTGTGTCGAACTTCTAAACAACAACTACAATGTGATTGTGATCGATAATTTGTCAAACAGTTCTATCAAGGTTTTTGACCGTATCAAAACCATTACCAATAAAGATGTGACCTTTATTGAAGGTGACGTACGAGATAAAGCACAGCTGGAAAATATATTCCAAAACTATGCGATTGATGCTGTGATTCATTTTGCAGGATTAAAGGCAGTGGGTGAAAGTATGCAATTTCCATTGAAATATTATGATAATAATGTTTCCGGTACGATTTGCTTACTTGAAGTGATGCAACAATATCAAGTTGGGACTTTGGTATTTAGTTCATCTGCGACTGTGTATGGTGAACAAAATCCATCGCCATATAAAGAATCCATGCCGACTTATATGCCAAATAACAACTATGGTTATTCAAAACTGGTTGCTGAAAACATTCTTCAAACTTCAGCCAAATCGAATGATTTATGGTCTTTTGCGATCTTACGTTATTTTAATCCGATTGGTGCACATGAAAGCGGCCTGATTGGGGAAGATCCAAACGATATTCCCAACAATCTGCTTCCCTTTGTCACACAAACTGCCATGGGCAAGCGAGAACAGTTAAGTATCTTTGGGAATGACTACCCGACACAAGATGGGACATGTGTGCGTGATTTCATCCATGTCGTGGATCTGGCGCATGCACATTTAAAAGCACTGCAATATCTATTCACCAACAAACCATCGATTGACATATGGAACATCGGGACTGGGGTCGGTTACAGCATATTAGAGGTGGTTAAACGCTTTGAACAAGTCAATCAAATCAAGCTAAATTATAAATTTGTAGAACGCCGACCAGGTGATCTCCCTGTATATTTTGCCGATAATCAAAAAGCAAAACAAGAATTGGATTTTGTAACGGCGTTGGATTTAGACACCATGTTAAAAGATGCATGGCGCTGGCAAAGCCAGAATCCTGATGGCTATCGTGACTAATTACACATAACAAGAAAGCTCTATTTAAAAAATAGAGCCTTCTTTTTAATACAAATAATGACCTACTAAAAGCCAATTGCTTTCAAATCTAGGGGAAATTCAACGCCTACCGAAACACCACTGTCATTACCTTTAAGATCCGAATCACTGATCCAGCCATTAATTTTTAACGGGACATCAGGCTTTAAATAATGTGACCAAGTAATATCCAGTGCCTTAATCTTGTCACTTTCCGGAAAAGCATGATTAATCGCTAAATTGGATTGATTGACTTTGGTGTATAAAACACGAGCATCAAGTCGATTCATCGGATCAAAACGGATATGACCACCAACCGAATACATTTCACCATCACCACCTATCGCATGTGCTAATGGATAACCTTGCTGATAAAAACCATCAGTATATTGATGATGGTTATAAGAATATCCCCATACATCTCCATTGGTTTTGGTATCTGCCCATTCTGCATAAAGTTGATAAGGCATATTTTTATAGCTTGAAGAAAAATCCAGACCAGCTAAATATAATTTCCTTGATGGTAATAACCCGGACTCATCCTCTCCCACATATTGTGCATACAGACCAACTGGCACCTGAATTAAATTTACCAAATTCAGTCGTGCATCAAATCCTGCAAGTTGGTTTGATGCATTTTTATCATTGACACAGCCTTGATCATCACAATTATTATCTTTACCAATAATCGCATTCCAATATGCATTAAAACTATTTGGTTGTCCCTTACCACCAATTTGTATAGTCCGTGAAGCACCAAGCTCAAGATAAGGTAGTGGTCGAGCAGTTACACGTAAACCTAAAAGTTTTGCATTTGGCACTGCATCATAGTCTTTTAACTGACCCGCAAATGCCTGATATTGCCATGGACCAATCCAAGATAGCCATTTTGTTTCAAATGCATCTTGTACAGCTCGCTGTACAGTTACACCATACACTGGTCTGCTCGCATCACCACGAATCAAACTGCCATCATGGCCAGGGCCCCACCAAGTTGGAATCTGACCAGCAATAATCCATTGATTCCAGAGCTTACCTGCTAGATAGGATCCTTCAACATTCACATCTTCTGAATTCTCGATTTGAAGATCTTTTTCAAGATTGACCCGAAGCTTTCCGTCCCAATTCTCACTGCCAGCATTTAATTCAAGATTGGCTTGATATTGTGCTTTTTGAGCATCACCGAATGATTGAGGAATATTTTTCTGATCACTTTCTGCAAACAAACCAACTTTAACCTGATTATTATCGGCTTTAATGGCGTTTAGGACAGCATTTACAACTTTTTGTTGTATCGGATTAGAGATATTTGCCTGCGAAAGTGCACGCTCAATCTCGTCGCCACTTAACGGCCATGTAGAAGTACTAATGTTAACAACGCCCTGTTGATTTAACCAGATTAAATCTGTAGACAACGCTTTGTTATTGACAATGATGCCTTGAGCCAAAGCTAAAGACGAAATAGTACTACTGATTATAATAGAGATTGCTATTACAGATTTTGTTTTTAAAAACATATCGGTAAAATCCAAATTTTTCATTTCCAAATCTTATCTTAACCGTAACAGTACAGCAACTTAATTAAAAAAAATATACACTTCAAAACAGGAACAGCTTAAAAAGACACAAAATATGGGTATAAGGGAAAGGAAAACCCCAAAAAATATAAGTTTATGTATTTTATAAATTTTCTCTAAATACATTCTAAACAAATCAAAGGCAATTCTGTTTGATTTCAGTATTTACTTCGAGTATGATTCGATTCCATATAAATACATTTATTATTATTTCAGAGATGAATGCTATCTTACACCTTGATATTAAAAATGCTGTTTTGGTTGGCTCCTCTCCAATCACACTTGATAAAATATATCAACCCTCTTTCTCGCATGTAAAAATTATAGGATATTATGACGAACATCACAATACTAAGAACAATGGATACCCATATCTCGGAAACTTAAATACTTTATTTGATGATATCAATACTAAAAATATAGATATTGTATATATTAATCTTGAATCGATAATTACCATTAATAATATTATTGATCAATTAAAAAACACCACCTGCTCTATCATTTTGATTTCTAATACCAATCAAGTCAACACAATTCATCTCAATACCAAAGACTATTTTCTATCCGATCCGAAATTAGAAACGATTAACGACATATTTTTAATCAAATTATTTGATACGCCGTTCTATGGATTTAACCGCTTTATCAAGCGCTTAGAAGATATTGTACTTTCAATAATGATTTTAATCTTGATTTCCCCTATCCTACTCGCAGTAGCTTTTGCCATCAAATTAACATCACAAGGTCCTGTATTATTTAAACAAACTCGTAATGGTTTAAATGGCAAACCAATTACAGTATTTAAGTTTAGATCCATGAAAGTCATGGAAAATGGCCAAGAAGTAAAACAAGCCACCAAAAATGATCCACGGGTAACCAAAGTCGGTGCCTTTATACGGCGAACATCATTAGATGAACTGCCACAATTTTTTAATGTGTTATCTGGCAGTATGTCTATCGTTGGACCTCGCCCACATGCAGTATCACATAATGAGCAATATCGTGCACTCATTCCCGGCTATATGTTACGACATAAAGTTAAACCGGGCATTACAGGACTGGCACAAATCCGGGGCTGGCGGGGTGAAACAGATACACTGGATAAAATGGAAAAACGAGTCGAATGTGATTTAATGTATATCAAACACTGGAGTTTATGGTTAGACATTAAAATTATTTTTCTCACCATTTTTAAAGGTTTTATTAATAAGTCTGCTTATTAGATTTATTTTGCAATACTGAATCTATATTTTTATTTAATTGCTCAATGCATAGGAAAAGTTTTGATATGGCAGCAAAAATTTTACCGGTAATTATGGCAGGCGGTAGTGGTACTCGGTTATGGCCATTATCCCGTACTCAATACCCTAAACAATTCTTAAAACTTTCTCCTGATGGTTACACACTTTTACAATCCACATTATTACGTCTAAAAAATTTGGATTGTGCCGATCCAATTCTGATCTGTAATGAAGAACATCGTTTTTTGGCGGCAGAACAAATGCGAGAAATCGGTGTTCATGCCAAAATTATTCTAGAACCTGAGGGCAAAAATACAGCGCCTGCAATTAGCCTTGCAGCACTTTATCAAATACAATCAGCTCAAACAGAATCAGAAAATTTCATGCTGGTGCTTGCAGCCGATCACGTCATTACCCAGCAAGAAAATTTTGAACATAGTGTTCAACAAGCCATTGAACTAGCCAAAAACAATAAACTGGTTACTTTTGGTATTGTACCTACGCATGCTGAGACAGGTTATGGTTATATCGAAAAAGGCCAAGCTAAACTAAGTGGCTTTGTCGTAAAACGTTTTGTTGAAAAGCCAAATGTCACAACTGCACAACAATATCTAGATAGCCAGCAATTCCTATGGAATAGTGGCATGTTTATGTTTAAAGCCGATGTTTACTTAAAAGAGCTGCAACATTATGCCGATGATATTTATACATCTTGTGCAGCAGCAATCAAGGAAACAAAACCAGATATGGATTTTATCCGTATTGATAAAGAAGCATTTAGTCAATGTCGTTCAGAATCCATTGATTATGCGGTCATGGAACATACCCAAGATGCTGTAGTCGTTCCACTTGACGCCAACTGGAATGATGTGGGTTCATGGTCTGCACTTTGGGATATTCAAACTAAGAATGATCAAGGCAATGTGATTCATGGTGATGTGATTACAGTGAAGAGCGAGAACAACTACATTTATGGAGAAAGTAGACTGGTTAGTTTACTCGGCGTAGATAACCTAGTCGTCATTGAAACCAAGGATGCTGTACTGGTCGCAAATAAAGACAAGGTACAGGATATTAAAAAGATTGTAGAAACATTAAAACAAAAAGGGCGAACAGAACATTATTGTCATCGTGAAGTATACCGTCCATGGGGCAAATATGACAGTATTGATCAGGCAGAGCGTTATCAGGTTAAGCGGATTACGGTAAAACCGGGACAAAAACTTTCGATTCAGATGCATCATCATCGCTCTGAACACTGGATCGTGGTCAGTGGTACTGCAAAAATTCATAAAGGTAAAGAATCTTTTCTGCTCACAGAAAACCAGTCCACCTATATTCCCCTTGGTGAAATCCATGCACTGGAAAACCCCGGCAAAGTACCATTAGAATTGATTGAAGTACAATCAGGTTCTTATCTTGGTGAAGATGATATTGTCCGTTTTGAAGATTTGTATGGACGGTGTTAAATCTTATCAAAATAAATTTACTAAAAAGCATTTAAAAAGTTTCTTAAATGCTTTTAAATTAACATTCACTTTATTGATTATTGATATATGAAAGTTATACATGCTGCTGAAACAATTAAAGGTGGTGTTGCCACAGTCATTAATAGTCTTGTGGAATATCAATCGAAAATACCTACAATTACTAAAATTATATGTCTTATACCTTCTGATCAAGAAGATAATCTGATCGCTCCTTGCAATATTAGGAAAGAAACTTTTAAACGTAATGGTAGAAATTTCATTGGTATGTTAATTTTTGCAGTAGCAATCTTTAATCTAATCAAAAAAGAGAAGCCAGATATTGTACATTTACATAGTTCATTCGCTGGTCTTCTTGGAAGAATAGCCATCTTAATAAGTGGGCAAAGAAAATCTATTAAAGTAATCTATTGCCCCCATGCATTTTCTTTTCTAATGAAAACCAGTAAATGGAAAACTGATATTTATGCTGTAATGGAAAGAGTTTTAAGTAAAATTACAGATAAAGTTATATGCGTCAGTACGGAAGAATATGAATCTGCCATTGAACGAAATTTTGCAAAAAACAAACTCGTTCTAATTCATAATGGTGTGAAACAAAAAAACAAAGTAAACAATAAGTTATTTGATAAAAAAAATGTAAACTTATTATTTGTAGGTAGATTTGATTATCAGAAGGGAATTGATATTCTTAAAGATGCTATTGATATACTTGCCACAGAGAAACTAAGTTTTTCAGCAAATCTTTTACTGATAGGAGATTATGTAAACAGTAATGATAAAGTTGAGTTCAAAGACAATTCATATGTAAAAGTTATTCATTATGGGTGGTTATCTCCTCAAAAATTAGAAAAAGAATATCTTAATGCAGATGCTCTTATCATACCTAGTCGTTGGGAAGGTTTTGCCATGGTACCACTGGAAGCAATGAGCTATGGAATACCTATCATTGCTAGCGACATTAAACCTTTTCAAGAAATTATTGAGCATAATGTTAACGGTATTTTATTTAGAAGTGGTGCTGCCAGTGCATTAGCAAAACGGATTCAAGCTTTAGAAACTACTAATTTTTCAGCAATAAAACATCAAACATTAAAGAAATTTCAAGATAACTTTACAGAAGATATTATGAATAAAAAAACATTCCACATCTACAATAATTTTTAAGGTGTTAGATTATTGACATTTTAGTAATTATCTAGTTAATTCCGCTTGATTTTAAGCCGAATTAACCGGATGCTTACCTATGTTCATTCATTATTTATAGGGCTAAATCAATTTATGTAACAAAATCAATTTCAATCAAAATTATACTTTTTCTGCATATTAAACCCACTTGCAATAACAATTGCCAAGTAAGGCAATGTGGATGATAAATGTCTTGCATAAGAACCCGTATCCGGTTCAAATAAAAAATACACCAAAGCATGTGATAAAACTAAAGATGCTGCAAAAAAGTTTTTATCAACCTGTTGAGATATCAAGCCTTTAAAAACATAATAATAGTAAATAAGAGGATATATCATAAAAACTAAATCTTTGATACTAGAATTAAAGAAAAATCCAAAGTTAAGCCGAAGAATAGCATATACATAATTATATAAAAAATTAAAAAAAGAATCAGGCGATAATGGATTTAAAAATGCAGTACGATATCCTTCACCATTAACGCCAACCCTGTGTAGATTTACCAAATCTCGTGAGGATTGTAATGAGTAATATACAGTATTAGGAATTAAAAGAAACACACATATTGAAGCTAGAATAATTGAAAGTCGGATATGGCCATTAGAAACTTTAAAGAAATAAATTCCTACAAATAAAATAGTTATTAAATAATAATAACTTCTAAAGACTACCGCATAGGAAATATAAATCGCGGATATTAGAATTAGTTTTGCAAAATTATTTATATTTGATAAAATCAGCATTGTTACTGGTATAATAAACAATACTAATATTAGATCTTTTTGGAAAGAAGATATCGTTAAAACACATGGAACACTACAAAGAAATAAAAGCAATAATAAATTATAGTTTTTATTAGCATCTTTAAAGACATTTAATATAAACATACTACCGATAAAAATTGTCACAACTAATATTAAACTTGAAGGAATCATCTGGTATAACCATGCCATCATCCCATAAGAAGAACCCAATTGAATATCTTCCACTTCCATATTAGCAATAAGAAGGGCATCTTTGCCCATAGTTGACGAAAAAACAAACTCTCCAAGTATACAAACTCCTATAAAAAAACTTAAAATAAGAGTTAGATAAATAGTTCGATATTTAATAATCATCTATACCTCAACACAATTCATTAGAGCCAATTGAAATTAATTCAATATAAATCATCGAGAACCACTTTCATTTGATTTTTCCAAATATATTTTTTTGCATATTCTGCAATTTCTTCTGAATTAAATTGATGACTATTATACCATTTGATAACGGAATCTATTTCTATTGGCTTATCATCAGGAGAGACTTTATAAATAAACTGTGTTTGATCAAAATCACGATCATTTTCCGAATATATAAATGGTAAACCTTTTGCACAGTATTCTTTATTTTTCAAAGAACTTAAATCTGCAATTCCTGTACGATGTCTTCCTAAACTACCCAAACCAACATTTGAATTCTGATATATTTCCTCTAATTTATCTCCAGACATATATCCACTAAATTCCACATATTTTACAATATTATATTCTTTAACTTTATTTTTTAAACTCTTAGATTCTTCATTATCTGGACCTACAATAAAAATTTTAACTATTATTTCTGGATTATTTTTATAATAATTGTTTAATCCTTCAATAAACCGATCTACACCATGCCAATATTGTAATGAAGATACTGAAATAAAGTTGATCGATGCATTTTTTTTAATTTTCAATAAGTTATTTAATATTTCCCTCTCATCTATCCCATTAGAAATATTAATACATGGCACATCAAATATATATTGATCTGAACTATATGTTACAATTTTATCCAAAACTAAATAATACTTAGTTCTATAAAATTTATCAATACCATTAAATATTTTCTTAATTAATGTCTTAGACTCATAATCATATGGATAAGTAGGTATTTCAAGTACATTAAATATTTTATGATTTTCGATTTTTAATTTAGTTAATAATCTAATAAATAAAAAATCAGAAAAAAATTGCCTAATATAGAATACATTTATATTGTTTTTTTGAATAAAATCATGCAGTAAATTATATATTTTATACTTTTCAATATACTTATGTATAACAATTTTTATTTTTTCAATTACTTTACCATTCACATCCTGAATTATAAAATAATCATCATTTATAGATGCCAAATATACATCAGCATAACACCCTAATGCCTTTATTTGAGATTTAATTTTCTTAGATACACCTGATGATACATCAGACATATCATGTAGTGTAAAATAGACTATTTTTTTTTGCATTAATTGTCCCCAAACAAATCGCGTGTAAAAACTTTATCACATACATCTGATAACTCTTTTACCATACGATTT
Source organism: Acinetobacter puyangensis (assembly GCF_900096995.1). Taxonomy (GTDB): domain Bacteria; phylum Pseudomonadota; class Gammaproteobacteria; order Pseudomonadales; family Moraxellaceae; genus Acinetobacter; species Acinetobacter puyangensis. The sequence goes on along the minus strand of NZ_OANT01000003.1, from coordinate 160,472 downwards.
GTCACAATTACATCTGCCTGTAGTTTAAAAGCTTCTAAATCTTTAACTACAGTAGATTTGTAAAAACTAGCTTCACGTAAAGCAGGCTCATAGACAATCACTTCTACGCCCTTAGCTTTTAAGCGCTTCATAATACCTTGTATAGCACTTTGCCTAAAATTATCTGAACCTGCTTTCATCACCAACCGATAAACACCTACAATCTTTGGATTTTGCAGCAAAATTTGTTCCGCAATAAAGTCTTTACGTGTGGTATTTGAAGAAATAATAGCACTAATTAAATTTTGCGGTACATCACTATAATTCGCAAGTAATTGTTTGGTATCTTTTGGCAAGCAATACCCTCCATAACCAAATGATGGATTATTATAATGTGTTCCTATCCGAGGATCCAAACCAACAGCCTCAATGATATCCTTGGAATTTAATCCACGAGACGCACAATAAGTATCTAACTCATTAAAGTAAGCTACTCGCATTGCCAAATAAGTATTTGAGAATAATTTAACTGCCTCTGCTTCAGTAGCATCCATCAATAAAACCTCGACCTCTGGTTTTAAACAATTCTCCTTAAATAAATTACCAATTTTTTGCCCTATTTCAGATTTATCTCCCACAACAATACGTGATGGATATAAATTATCATACAAAGCTTTCCCTTCACGCAGGAATTCAGGTGAAAAAATAATTTTTAATTGTGGAAATTGCGCTTGAACTTTTTGAGTAAAACCGACAGGAATAGTAGATTTAATCACAATAATTGCCTGACTTTGAAAGTCATTTAAATTCTGTAAAACCTGTTCTATTGAACTAGTATCAAAATAGTTGGTTGCTTCATCATAATTAGTTGGTGTTGCAATAATTATCACTTCTGCATTTTGATATGCACTTTTTGGATTCAGTGTTGCTTTAAAATTTATAACCCGTTTTAAATACTGTTCAATTAAATCGTCCTGAATAGGAGAAATCTTTTTGTTTAACTGCTCAATACGTGCCGGGTCTATATCTAGTGCAATAACATAATGTTGTTGACTAAACAACATTGCATTAGATAATCCCACATAACCAGTTCCTACTATTGTGATCTTTTCCATATTTCTGCCTAACCTAAAATTTCACCTAATTTTTCTACCACAATATCATCACCAAACAATTCATTTGGTGATTTTTTAAATTCATTCTTAAATCTTTCACCTGAAGAAGATATGCTTAATAACATTTGCTGTAACTCATCAAATACTTCTATATATCCATTACCTAATTCACTTTCAGCCCAACTAAAAAAAGGAGTACGCAAACTATACACTTTACTCAATATAGACATCGCATAAAAAAAACTACCGGATACAATCATATCATTATCATTATGAGTAAGTAACATACCTTGACTATTTAAAATCAATTCTTTTACTTGTTCATCCGAAAGAAAATCTGAAATGATTTCAATATTTTTCCTATTATTAATTAATTCCTTTAATTCTAGTAAATACAACTCATCTTCACACTTTCCTGCAATCGTTAGCTTCAAATGTTTAGGAAAAGATAATATAACTTCTTCAATTTTTTTATACCGAATAATTCTACCAAAAATAACAAAATTATTAATGCCTATATTTAAAGGTCGAACACCTTCAATCTTATTATATAAAGGATGAGGCACATATTTTTGCCCACCAGACACATCAGGAAGAGAATGTATCATGACTTCATGTGATATCAATTCTAATAAATTCACTAAAAATTTAGCATTTTGAGCACTTTTTTTTGTACAACCATGAGGATAGTGATTATGTCTAACAAAAATAAATTTTCTGAAAAATAGTCTAAAAACCAAAAAAAATATCAGTATTTTAAAGAAACCATAAATACTAATTCCTCCCTTTTTATTAACAATCTTATTTTCCAGCCAATTAACAACAAAAACATCTTGACGCTTAAATAACATCATGTTTTTAATAAATTCTGATTTTTCGACTTTACAAATTTCACCATAATTAGAAAGTAAATCCTGCATACGCTTACAATATGCATTTGTCTGAGTACCTTCAGGGAAATAATATATTTTACTCATGTTATTAAAAGCTCATTTATTTAAACTATGCATTATCCCAAAAATCATAAGGAAACACTGTCAATAAATCCTTTTGTATCGAATACAAATCCTTAATTTCACTATATCTAATACATTTAAATTTTTCAAAAACAAAAGTTTCCTCATATGAAAAACGCCCCGTTCCTTCATAATAATCATGATACTTAAAATCATCTTCTCCATTTGCAGATTGTAACCAAACTACAGGAATACCATATGCTTCTGCTAATATTATCCCATGAAGTGAACTGGAATATACTTGTTTGGCAGATAACAGCTTCTTTAAAAATGGATAGGATAATTGTAAAGGACTACATAAAACTTCCTCAGAGTAAGATTTAGAAAATTCAGCCATCTCACTCATATGAGGTATAATAATAAAATCTCTCTCTGGCTCATTCTCTACAAATGCTTCTTTTGGGAAAAAAAGTGGTGTTAGAAGTGCTGGATCACCATACACCTCCTTCACAGTTATCCCTCTCTCTTTTAAAAACTTAGCGGTTCTAGGACCTCTAACTGCTCTCACATCCAACCGGGAAAAAGTATGTAAATTTTCATTAACTTTACCATTTACCCCTGTACCCCAAATAACATCTCCATTTTTTGCAAAATGCATCACAGAACCAATTGAAAGTAACTTTCCTTTTCTATTCCTAAAAAAATTTTCATTGATATCTCTAAAAGCCAATATCTCTTTTACAATTTTTATTGCTAGCTCATCACCAACATTAGGTTGATTATCTCCACGTTTCCAACCAAAAATACGCTTATTAAATGCACTTTGCATTAAATTAAAAACCATGAGTTTTCCACCCCATCACAACACCTTAAAAAGTTTTCGTATAAAAACCACTCTTCCAATCAAACTACTTTCTTTACTAGAATCAGTTCTATCAAGATGAGAGCATTGAAGCATTTTTTTGCGCCAATTCCAATGCATAAAATGCTCAGATTACTTATTTCACAACGAAAACAATTCTTTATATTACAAATATATCATAAAAGCATAAAATTTAACTAAAACCAATATTGCATTATGAAAAGCAAATTGTTAATGTAGAACAAGGTTAAAGCCTCAAATTACGGTATCTATATGTTATTATTTGTTACTTCTATGATTCACCCCCAAGCTTGTGAAGACTACAATAAAAAAATTTCCTTATTGAATAAATTAATAGATTCATTATCTCATCAAAAAAATCAGAATTTTAAATTAATTATTTGTTTCAATGAAATTCCAGATATTCGTTTTCCCAGTTTTGTTAAAGCAGTACAACTAGATATTGACATCCCTAAGTCCTATAAAGAAACTGGGAAAATTTCTTATGAAGATATTAGACTAGATAAAGGATCAAAGTTATGTGCTTCAATATTATTTGGATTACAGTTTAGTCCAAAATATATTATGATTATAGATTCAGATGATTTCATCAATATAAATTTAGTAGATTACATATTAAACTCTGAGTATTATGACTTATTTGTTGTAAATACAGGATTTAAATTTAATGCAAGCACACAAAGAATAAAAAAAATGGATAATTTTTATGAAACATGTGGATCATGTTTTATTTTCTCAACTGAAGCATTAGAGATTGATACCAACTTAAAGTTTCATTCTACTAATTTTTCTATTTCTGATATTAAGAACAATTTTAATGACATTTTTATTACCAATACATTAGGATCTCACAAATTTTCGTTAAATTCATTTAAAGAAAATCAGAAAAAAATTAAATTCCTAGAGTTCCCAGCCGTATTATATAATGTTGGAACCTCCGTTAATCATTCAAGATTTTCTTCCAGCAAATTTCATTGGTGGAATAGCAAAAAAGCTACTCAAAGTTTTTTAATAGATTTTGGAATAAAAGAACTCAATTAACATTTTATCTTTAATTTTCAATAGATTGGCTTTTTAAAGTATGCAAAATCAAAATACTAAAATTTTAAAAAATACAATTTTCTTATACATAAGAATGGTAGTCATATTAATTATAGGTTTATATACTACCAGAGTTATTTTGCATTCGTTGGGGATTATTGATTATGGAATTTATAGTATCGTAGGGGGATTAGTACTACTCTCTTCATTTTTAACCTCATCTTTAAGTACAGCCACAAGTAGATTTTTTAGTATATCCGAAAAATTAACGCTAGAAAAAAGAGTCATTTTATTTAATACCAGCCATTATATTCATATTTGTTTAGGCTTACTTATAGTTGTTTTTTTAGAAACATTCGGCTTATGGTATTTAAATAATCATTTGAATATTCCTATACATAGGCTAGATGCAGCCAACTTTGTTTTTCATTTAATTGTATTAACAACATTTTTCACAATAACCAATGTGCCTTTTGATGCACTTATAATATCAAATGAAAAAATGTCCGTTTATGCATATTTCTCTATAATTGAAGCAATATTTAAATTAATTACATCATATATAGTTTATTATACCGATTCTGATAAGTTAATCTTATACTCCATATCAATATGTTTAACAACCATTATTATAAAGATAATGTATATTCTTTATTGTATGAGAAATTTTCAGGAATGTTCTTTTAAATTATATTTTAGTTTAACAGAATTTAAGAAAATAATGAGTTTTTTCCTTTGGGATTTGTATGGTAATTTCTCAGTAGTTGTTAGAACAAATGGGACAGATATTATACAAAATAAATTCTTTGGGGTTGCTATCAATGCAACGATAGGTCTAACTAACCAAGTTAATATTGGACTTATGATTCTATCTCAAAACTTCATGACTGCAGTTAGACCACAAATTTTAAAATCCTATTCTCAAGGAGATTATAAAAGAACTTTGGAATTAGTGCTTATTAGTAGTAAATTATCTCCTTTTTTGATTTCTCTTCTATCAATTCCTATTTTAGTAAATATAGATTTTGTTTTACACTTATGGTTAACATCCGTTCCAGAATATCTAAGTATTTTTATTTCCTTAATGATTATTAATAGCATTATATCAGTTATTTTCTTACCTTTAAAATTTATTATTCATGCTCATGGAAATATCAGAGCACTAAGTTTAATTTCAGGCACAATACTGTTACTATGTATTCCAGCTAGTTATTTTTCTTTAACATTATATAAATATCCATTTGTACCATATATAGTTTTTATTTCCTCCACCATTATTAGCAGCTTCATAAGTTTATTTATAGTTAAAAATATTTTCCCCCTTATCAACTTTTCAGAATTTATTTTAAAAATATTCTTTAAAAACATTTTACTAATTTGTATCATTTATGTATTAACACTATATACTTTAAATTTATTACCCTTTAAAAATAATGCTTTTAGTTTTTTTCTATCAATATTTATCAACTTTTCAATCTCTTTAATTGTTTTCTACACATTTATACTAAAAAAAATTGAAAAAGAATTTATTTTCAACTTAATTAAAGAAAAATTAAATAGGTTAAAAAAATAAAATAGTTACATTTGACCCTAAATCATATTATGGATAGTTAATCCATCTAAACTAGTAAAATATTTCTGCTAAATGGCTTCACCGCTTAGCTAGCCATTTAGCAGAATGGCATATAATCCGATTATAGGAAACTTCAATATACTCAAACAAGTTTGCCTTCGCTTTTTTTCAGGTAGAAATTACACTATCATACACAATAGACTCTTCCAAGATTTGAAAAAACTTTTAGTTACAGCATTGCCCCGACTGCCTCTGCGTGACACATAATATAAATGACCTCCTTTGGTTCGGTTCGCATATAGATAATATCAATTCTGCTGACTTGATCAGAGTCAGTCACTTTAAATTGCCAGTCTAAAAGATTCAGTGCTGTGGGCAAGCGACGATATAAATTTAGGGGCTGTAGTAGATAAGCCTAAATACCTGTCCAAATGAGTAGTGTTTTTAGCTGCTGTTTTGGACTACCATAGTTAAATCGAAATTCACATTCCTTAATAAACAATATAAAGGCATTTCGGTCAATACCATTATATTTTCTGAGTACTCTTTTTGCTTGATTCCAGAAATTTTCTACACCATTGATATGGTTTTTATCTTCAACAAATTTTTCTGAATGATTAATTCTATGATGGCTAAAATCACTTACATCAATAGCGTTATAGCTACTACGATAGCTATCTGTATAAACAATGCTATCTGGAGCAATTTTTCTAGTAATTAACGGCATTAAGGTTGCTGTCTTAGTATCTGGAAAAATCTTGACATAAACTTTTCCACCACGTTTAAGCATACCGAATACGGCTACTTTTCCAGCAGCGCCACGCCCACGTTTACCCTTACGAACACCACCAAAATAACTTTCATCTAACTCAATTTGCCCCTCAAAGACATCTATGGCATCTTGGTCAAGATGATACATAATGACTTGACGTATTTTTCTATAAAACAAAGCAGCAGAATTAGGTTGAATACCAAGTAAATCTGCTGCTGTTCTAGCGGTTACTTCTGCTATAAAAAACTCAACCAACTTCCTTTGAGTTTTTTTATTTAATTTACATCTAGTTATCTTCATAAAAGTAAATTGTCACTGTTCTAATCTACTACAGCCCCTAAATTTATCGTATACTTATGTGCAATTTTATTGTGCAAGCAAAAATTTTAAGTATTCTCCTGCCTGCATATCACTTACTCATACTGTAACTTAATTTATACATATCATAAACCAGTGAGGTTTCACCTAACTTGGCATAATCCTGCTTTACTATATCATACCAAACGGTTTCACCCGTATAGCAGCCAGATGAAATTCTGCCTAAATATTGGTAGGTACAAGTTACCAATATAGTAGATCCGTCTAAAACCTCATACAAACATGAAAAAACAATTGGAATAATACATCAATCGAATCGACTAACCATTCTTTCCTTTTCTTCTTCACCCATGCCCACATTTTTTCTATAGGATTAAGATCAGGACTATAAGCGGGTAACCATAAAATTTGATGCCCATGTTTGATTAACAGTTCTTATATATCTGCTCTCTTATGAAATGTGGCATTATCCATAACAACCACGCTGTTGTTTAGTAATTCTGGAATAAGAAACTGTTTTACCCAAAAATGAAATACATCAGAATTTATCTTACAATCAAATAAACCTACTGCAAATAACTGACCTTGGTAAATTGCACCTATAGCATTGGTTTGGTTCTTTAATTGCCAATTATATGTCCCAAAACAAGGCGTCCCTTGCTTGGAGTAACCGTAAGGTCTGTGTTCATGCGATCTGAAGCCACTTTCATCAATATAAACAATAGGATGTTTGACCTTTAATCGGTCTAGCTTTTTCAGGTATTGTTGTCTGATTTCTAGCTTTGCTTGCGTATGGTGTAAGTTCTTTTTTTAACTGTAATCCTTAAACGCCTTAAGGCATCACCTATAGATGATACACCACAATCAAAACGTGCTGCACGTTCATATTGATAATCATCCGGATATTTTTCCACATCTGCTCGTAGAGCATCATCATCAATTTTGGATGGTTTACCTGGGCGAGTTCTTTTGATCTCTATACGTTTTTTCCATTTAACAATCGTGTTTTTGTCAATTTCGAATTATCGCGACGGCTCGAATGGAATATCCTTCCTCAAGCTTAGCCAATACTTTCTTTCTAAAATGTTCTGAGTAACTCATTTGGTTATTGTATGTTATTTATAACAGTTTGACTATATATAGTCAAATCACTATTAACCCCATAAACTAGTTTCAAAAAACACCTTTAAATTAAATTACTTATGAATTTTTCCTGTATGTATTTTTTCATGATCTGACTATATTATTCATAGCAAAATCTTTGATTACTTTGTATTCTTCTCAGGGCGGTCCTGTGAGAAAGTATTCATGTGCTTTTTTTAAAATATCATTCGCTTCCCTTAGCTATTTATTTTCTCGTTCTAAGTCTAAGATGCGTATTGTTCAAATGTAAGTTGACCTTACTATTTCTATTTTAAATGTATTATTCTCAAATTAAATCAAACTTACTAAAAACCAAATAACACTACAATACATAATAATTGGCTTACAAAAAAATTACATAAATTTTTAATTCATATAATTATTTTACTAAAATCAAAGTATATATCTTACAAAATTCGAATTTTTCTGGAACTACCCTCGACTATTCGATCAAAAAATTTAACTTAAAGAGAAAAAATGATAAATTTTTCAAAAAATTAATTTAATAAAAGATAATTTAATTACTATTAAAATTGCGTAAAACTAGATTTGTGTGACAAAGACATTTATAATTCTGATTATCTAACAACTTTAATTAGAATCATAGGGTTTCAATGTGCTTAAAAAAAAATCAGCTTTATTACTATTCGCATCCTGCATTGTAACTTTATCCGGTTGTGTAATTGCACCCGGTCTACAAACATATGATTTGCCGGAACAGGGTGAGATTCGCACTGAGCAAGGTGCAGACATTAATGTTGTGCAACTCAATCAGGATAATATTCCTTCAATCACTGCGACTTCAAGCATATCTAACACCAATTTTTCTCACTTGTTTCGTAATCAACATTATCTATATCGCCTAAGTCCGGGTGATATTCTATCCATTCAACTATGGGCATATCCTGAATTAATTCCACCTATTACGACTAATGCAACTAATGCCCAAAGTATTGGTTTTTCGATTGATAGTAATGGGTATATTTCACTACCCTTATTAGGACAGGTTAAAGCAACAGGTAAAACCGTACCGGAACTTAATCAATTATTAAAAAGACAATTTGCCAAATATTTAAAAACACCAGACGTTATCACTCGAGTGTTGTCCTATGAAGGTAACCGTTATTATGTCAACGGCCAAGTCATGAAAAGTGGGCAATACACTTTAAATGACCAACCGATTAGTGTTTATACCGCACTGAGTATGGCAGGCGGTGTGAACTCCCAAACCGGAGACAATACATCCATTCAGCTCATTCGTAATGGGATAACTTACGACTTAAATGCGATTAATCTTGAAAAAAATGGCTATTCCTTGCATAAATTATTGATCCAGCCAAACGATACGATTTATGTCAACACTAAACAGGACCAAAAACTCTATGTCATGGGGGAGTCTAATAAGAGTCAGGCATTATCATTACGTGATCAAGGTATGACCTTAAGTGACGTACTCGGTGAAAGTGCTGGTATTAGCCCTTATTCTGCCAGTGCCTCCCGTATCTATATTATGCGATCGAATTTACAAGCCCGAACATCAACGATTTATCAGTTAAACCTAAGTAGTCTTGGTAATCTGGCACTAGCCAATCAGTTCCAAATGCAAAAAAATGATATTGTTTATATTGATGCGACAGGATTGACCCGTTGGCAGCGTATTGTGAATCAGATTGTTCCATTCTCTAATGCCATCTATTCATTTGATCGATTAGGGAATTAATATGAAGATTGAGAATATACTGATAGTGTGTGTGGGAAATATATGTAGGAGTCCCATGGCAGAATATTTTTTTAAACAACAGTTCCCGCATTTATTCATCAGCTCGGCAGGAATCTCCGGTTTGACTGGACATCCGGCTGATGACAAAGCCATTCATTGTATGGATCGTTTAAATATTGATATGCGTCCACATGTTGCCAGAAAGCTCAATGCAGATTTAATTAAAAAAGCCAATTTAATTTTGGTCATGAGTAATAACCAACAAGTACATCTGGAACAGACTTGGCCTTTTGCCAAAGGGAAAACCTTTCGACTGGGGCACTGGCAAAATCGCAATGTACAGGATCCATACCAGCATGATCAGGCTTTTTTTGATCAAACTTGCCTTAATATTCAATCTTATGTCCAAGACTGGGCATCACATATTTAATTTAAAATAGTTGTATTCGCCATGACTCAAAACTCACAAGTAGCAGATGATACAATTGATATAAGAGAATTATTTTTTTCTTTAATCGCACAATGGAAAATCATTACGCTATGCATTATTTTAAGTTTAATTTGCGCATTACTTTATTTACGTGTTGCATCTGATATATATTCTGTTGACGCACTAGTTCAAGTAGAAGAGGGTAAAAGCGCAGCATCTGCAGCACTACTTGGTCAACTTGGTGATGGTAGTATTGGCGGAAAATCTCTAACACAAGCCGAAATTGAAATTTTAAACTCACGCATGATTTTAGGAAGGGTGGTTAAAGATCTTAATCTGGATATACATATTAAGGATAATCAGGACACCTTGTTATCTCGCTTGATTACACATGAAGAAAATATATTAAAATATACTTCTGATGGCGTAGCCTATCAAAACAAACTATCTTCTTTCACCATCAACACTTTAGAAGTACCTGCATATTATCTGGATAAAACTTTAACCCTAAAATTTATAGGAAATAATCAATTTACCCTGAGTAATCAAGATAAAGAGATTTTACTTAAAGGTCGTTTAAATCAAAAAAATACTCTTAACTCCTCTGCCGGTTTATGGACTGTTCAGATTCAGTCAAAACGAATTCCTCAACATGATTTTAACATCGTAAAACAGGCTCTACCTACAGCAGTAAATTCAATAAAAAATTCTTATTCGGCTGCTGAAAGAGGAAAAACAACTGGAGTGATTGGACTAGATTATCAAGGTGAAGATAAGACCCATATCACGCAGGTACTAAACAATATTTTAACAGTTTATCATCGACAAAATATTGAACGTAAGTCGCTAGAATCAGAGCAAACCCTGGAATTTTTAAATAAAAAATTGCCTGAATTAAAGCAACAATTAACGCAAGCTGAAATAGTCTTTAATGACTTCCGACAAAAAAATCAAACAGTCGATGTGACTGCCGAATCCGAACTATTTTTAAAACAAAATATTGCACTCGAAACAGTAAAACTCGAATTGCAACAAAAACAAGCTGAAATGGCTGCCAGATACACATCCGATCATCCATTAATGGCCGAAATTAACTCCCAGTTAAAAACAGTCAATGACAAAATTGCAGAATTACAACAATCAATTAATCGATTGCCCGAATTACAGCGTCGCTATATGCAATTATATCGAGATGTTGAGGTTCAAACAGAACTCTATACAGAATTGCTTAGAAGTTATCAACAACTACAGATTTCCAAAGCTGGTGAGATTGGCAGTGTACGCATTATTGATACCGCAGTCGAACCGGTTAACCCAATTAAACCTAAAAAATTAATTATCTTAATACTTTCAATTTTTGTCGGTGGTTTTATCGGGGTACTTATTGCTTTCCTACGTAACTTATTCAGATCTGGAATTAAAGATGCAACACAAATTGAAAAAGATCTGAACTTGCCTGTTTATGCCACGGTACCGCGTTCACCGTTACAAGAAAGTCGACTTTCTGTTTTAAGAAAGAAAAAGACCCTACCTATTTTGGCGGTTAAACACGGTGATGATATTGCCATTGAAAGCCTGCGTAGTATTCGTACCGCAATTCATTTTGCACTAGAAAATGCAAAAAACAATATCATCATGATTAGTGGGCCAGCACCAGAGCTGGGTAAATCTTTTATTGCCACCAACCTCGCCACTATTTTTGCACAAAACGGTAAACGCACTTTATTAATTGATGCGGATTTACGTCGTGGTTATATTCATAAATACTTTAATATCGATGCCTATCCCGGTGTAGTCGAATATTTAATCGGTGATAATACTTTAGAAGATATTACTCACCAGTCTACTGTAGAAAACCTGTTTTTTATCAGTCGTGGTAAAAGCCCTAAAAATCCAGCCGAACTTCTTAGCTCCGAAAAGTTCAAGAGTCTTTTGGAGGAATTATCTACGCAATATGATCATATTATTATCGACACACCGCCAGTACTGGCAGTAACCGATTCTATTATCATTTCACAATATGTCGGCATTAATCTGCTACTGGCACGTTTTGGCCAAACTAATATTAAAGAACTTGAATTAACAGTGAATCGTTTTGAACATGCCGGAGCCAAAGTTACTGGTGTAATCTTTAACGATGTGCAACGTAGTTCCGGCTATGGTTATAATTACAATTATGCCTATGCATACAAGTCACATAAGGATGATTAAACTTATCTATTCATAGATTAGCTTAAGCCATCATTGCTATTTAAATCTTTAGCAATGATGGCTTCATTATTTCTCAGAATCTTTGGATCAAATGATCATCAAATCAAGAGTGTTTAATAAGAGCAGAATAACAGACAGAGATAAACACCTGTTATTTTAAGCATTTCATTAAGCTTTATTGGTTTCTCGTCTAAATTCAGCTACAGCCCACCCTAAACATCCACCCAGCAAGGCAATAGGTAGTGCTTCTATCAGATAAAACTGCAAAAACAGTCCAATCAATAAAAATATGAGGCTAAAAATAGCAATATATAAGATACGTCTCATTTTGCAATCGTACCTTTTAAGACAAGGAAATAAACACCTTAAGCGATCATCTTATATGATGAAATTAGCCTTTTGTCTTAACGAGTTGTTTGAACCAGTTTATTTGTTTGCTAAATTGCTATTTTAAAAAGCCATTCTGCGCCAAAAATGCCATACTGAGATTTGAGCCACTTTCTTGTTTGGCAGCTTTATCCCCTAGTAGTAATCTTTCAAGATAGCGGGCGAGGATGTCAACTTCGAGATTAACCTTGCTGCCCAGTTTCCATGTATGAATATTGGTTCTTTCGGCAGTATGTGGAATCAGATTTAGACTTAGTATATTGCCACGTAAATGGTTAATCGTCAGACTAATACCGTCAACTGTAATTGAACCTTTTTCTGCCAGATATTTTGCCAGTTCTGTAGGTGTAGTAATTTCAAAATAAAGTGAACGTGCATCCTGCCGTAATACGCTAATTTCCCCTATACCATCCACATGGCCACTAACAATATGCCCACCAAAACGGGTAGTTGGCAGCATGGCTTTTTCCACATTCACCGTTTGTCCGCTTTTCCAGTCGGTCAAGGTCGTGCGATTTAAACTTTCTCTGGAAACATCTGCTACATACCAATCCGAACCAAAGTCAATGACGGTCAAACAAATGCCATTGGTCGCAATAGAATCACCTAAATTTACATCGGACATATCCATAGTCGTTTGGATCCGTAGGCGTACATCACCCCCAACGTTCTGAATACTCTGAACCTTGGCTAAACTTTCAATAATTCCGGTAAACATGAATGACTTCCCATTTTAATCACGAAATGATGTATATATTTAGTTGTTTGCAATTTTTCACATTACCACAATGCCAATTGGGTATTGGGTCCACTGGTATCCACGCCACCTAATTCTGCAAAATGATACAACTGTCCCAGTAATTGTCGTAATGGCGGTCCCGACTTTGCGTGTGTATCAGTAATCACAATAAATTCGAGTACTCTGGCACGTTCGGACTGGCGTTGTTTACTAACTCGGTAACGTGGTACATCCTGCGTTAATAACATCACCTTGCCACGTGCCAGATTAGCTTCCAGTAAATCCGTAGGCGAAATATTACCATCTGTACTATAGCTGGTGAGAATATAGCGTGCATTTACCGTTGCCAATAATTTTTGATAAGCTTCTTTGGCATGTTTGGATGAGTTATAGGCACTCGGACGTTGTTTACGCCACGCACGATCAATACCGCTTTTGAAACCCTTGGTATCAGGCGAAGGTAAATCCACCTGATCCCACAAAGTCAATGAATTTAAGACATGATAGTTACTGCTATAGGCATGCTGATTATACGGTGGATCAAGATATGCTACATCCACTTCAAAATCTGTCATTTGATTGGCAAGATGCTGGGCATCTACACACCACATTTCTGCCTGCAATCTTGCAGGATCACCTATTTCACAAAATTTACTCGGCGTAAGCCAAAGTAAGGAGTCGATGCGCTCCAAAGCTGTTTTGGTTTTCCCACCCCAGCCTTGATGAAAACTTTTAAATACCCCACTGGTATTACTGACAAAACTAGCCGAATATAATAGGGGTGCAAGCAATGCACTCATCTCAACCGAATCAATTGCACCCTGTGTTTGCCATGTAGCAATTTGCTGACGAATGGCATCAATACGCATGCCATTACGACGTTTAAAAAACAATCGATCACGACTTGGATCATAAATATCATCATTACGAGGACACAGGTTATGCGTGACCCAGCCTTTAACCTCAGGTAAACGATTCAAATAATCAATTGCTGCTTGATAGCCACCCAACTGTTTAAATTCAGGCGCTTCAACACATGCCAATAATGCATGATTTAGAGCATGACTATAAGGTTCCCAGTCATTGGCAATCACCCGATAACCATTCTGCCGGGCAAGCCGTGATACCACCCCACTCCCCGCAAAAAAATCAACGAATATAGGTGCAGCTTTGCCTTTTTTGCGCTCCAAGGTGCCGGTTTGTTCCAAAGCTTCAAAAATCAGGTGCAATAGACGACGTTTGTTGCCTAGATAGGGAACAAGTTGATGAAATAAATACTCATCTGTAGTACGTGCAGCATGACGACGCTTATGATATACGGAGGCTTCGGCAGTCATGATTACTCGTAAATAGGTTTTAGTCTTAAACGGACATCGGGATGAATTTGAGTAATTTCAAATAAATTTAAATTTAAACGCTGTTGCATCGTGCTAAACATCAATTGATTGAGTGGACGAGCAGTTTGACCCAAATACATCGGTGCAATGTATTGAATTACCTCATCCACCAATTTTTCCGTCAAAAAACTACTCACTAGAGTTGCACCTGCTTCGACCAACACATCATAAATCTGATACTGTGATTTAAGCAGCGTCAGTAAATCAGTTAATGACTGGACTGGCAATTGTAGCACACCCAGCTTAACTAAATCTTCACGATATGGCGTCATCACCATCACCGTTTCAGGATTTTGTAAAACTTTGGCATCTAGAGACAGACGGCCTTGGCGATCCAAAATAATACGATAAGGTTGAACAATCTGATTTAAATCAATATTTGCTAAATGTCTTACATTAAGCTCGGCATCATCGGTAAGAATTGTTTCTATTCCAGTGATGACTGCCCCGCTCATCGCACGAAAATGCTGTACATCCTGACGGGCTGCTTCCCCGGTAATCCATTTTGATTCACCCGATGCCATTGCAGTACGGCCATCGAGACTGGCAGCAATTTTTAAACGTACATAGGGCAATCCACCAGCCATCACTTTAAGAAAACCACGATTTAATTCAATCGCCTGTGACTCAAGTACACCGACAACTGTTTCAATACCTGCCTGTTGCAAAATCGCCTGGCCTTTCCCTGCAACCAATGGATTCGGATCCAGCGTTGCGATTACAACTTTGGCGACTTTGGCCTTAACCAAGGCTTCCGCACACGGTGGTGTGCGACCATAATGCGCACAAGGTTCTAATGTCACATAAGCCGTTGCACCTTCGGCCTGTTCGCCTGCTTCTGCTAGGGCAAAAACTTCCGCATGTGAACCTCCAACAGGCGCTGTAGCACCACGTCCAATTATCCTGTCATTTTTAACGATAACACAACCTACAGCAGGATTAGGACGCGCCCGATAAATTGCCGTTTTGGCTTGTGCCAGTGCCTCAGCCATCCATTTTTCATGTTCAGACATTATTTTGTTTGCTCAAGTAAATGGTTAGATTCACGTTGCTGCATCTGCTCAATCTGTTTACGAAAAGCATCCACATTCTGGAAATCATGATATACCGAAGCAAAACGCACATACGCAACATGATCCAAAACATAAAGTGATTGCATCACAATTTCTCCAATCGTCAAGGATTTTACATCTCGTTCACCCAAACGACGGATTCTTTGCTGGATATTTGATAAGGTTTCTTCTATTTGCTCTTGCGTGACAGGACGTTTCTGTAAGGCATGCATCAACGAACGACGTAATTTTTGTTCATCAAACGGCTCATTTTTGCCATTTGATTTAATCACCCGTGGCATGACCACCTCATAACTCTCAAAAGTTGTAAAGCGTTCACCACACTTCATACACTCTCGACGGCGACGAATTTGCGCACCTTGTGCAGCAAGGCGAGAGTCGATGACTTTACTATCAGGTGTATCACAAAAAGGACAATGCATGGTTTAAGAAAACATCTATTTGACAGATAGCCTAGTGTAGCAAAAAACCGAAAATGATAGAACTTGTATTCAGTCTTCCCAGCAATTCAGACAAAATAAAAGCAGCCCTATGGCTGCTTTTATTGCAATTATCGCGAACTATTTATTGCAGAATGTTATTCAACGCGTTCGCCATGTTGGCTAAGATCCAGACCCATGCGTTCATCATCAACTTCGGCACGGATACCGATCAGCAGATCAATTACTTTCAGGATAATGAAAGTTAATACACCACTATAGACAATTGTAGCAATCACACCTTTGGTTTGAATCCATAATTGTGTCAAAACTGAAGCAGGCGCATCTGCCCCCATAATAAATTCACTGGCAAACACAGCAGTTAATAACGCACCAACGATACCACCGATACCATGCAAACCAAATGCATCCAATGCATCATCAGCTTTAAGAAGACGTTTAAGTCCAGTCACAGCCCAGAAACATACTACACCGCCAATCAGACCCATGACCAAAGCACCGCCCACCGTCACAAATCCAGCCGCAGGTGTGATCACAACCAAACCCGCAATTGCACCTGAAGCAGCGCCTAGTGCAGAACCTTTACCACGTACAATACGTTCTGCGGCCAACCATGATAATGCCGCTGCTGCTGCTGCAACCTGAGTAACAACCAATGCCATACCCGCAGTACCATCGGCAGCGTATGCACTACCACCGTTGAACCCGAACCAGCCTACCCAAAGAATACTTGCACCAACCAATGTTAAAGTCAGGTTATGCGGTGCCATAGACTCTTTGCCAAGCCCCATACGTTTACCGATCATATAAGCAGCAACTAAACCGGCAACACCAGAGTTAATATGAACAACGGTACCACCAGCGAAATCAAGTGCGCCATCGTTGCCTAACCAGCCGCCACCCCAAACCCAGTGACAGATTGGCGCATATACAAGCACAACCCACAGTGCAGAAAAGATCAGGAAAGCAGAAAACTTCATACGTTCTGCAACAGAACCACTGATGATCGCGACTGTAATAATCGCAAAGGTCATTTGGAAGATCACATCGATAATTTCAGGAATACCATCAACCGTATCGGAAGAGATGCCCGCCAGCATGATTTTACTGAAATCTCCCATGAAGGCATTTCCCTCACCGTAGGCGATTGAATAGCCGATAATCACCCAGACTACGCTCACGACCGCAGCAGAGCCAAAGCTATACATCATGGTAGAAAGTACATTTTTTCTACGCACCATACCAGCATAGAACAGTGCCAAACCAGGTAAAGTCATAAACAGTACTAATGCTGTGGATACAAAGATCAGCATCGTATCTGCTTTATCCAGTGGTGCAGTCTCTGCTTCTTCAGCAGGTGCTGCTTCGACAGTCACTGTTTCATCTACGACCTCGGCAATCGGAGTAGCCGCATCAGCTAAGGCTATTTCTACTTTTCTGGAACTGGTTTCATCACCAGCAACAATATCATCTGGTTTTTGTAGTTCAATATTTGCATCTGCGACACCCGCAGCAACCAATGCAGCTTTTACATTTTCTGCACGATCTTTAGCAATTTTTTTATTGGTCTCAGCATCACCTGTACTATCGACATAGCCACTGAGTTTGAATTTTGCGTCTGGATTTGCCTTGGCATAATCCACAACGGATTGAATATCTGTAGCCGAAACAGCCGTTTCACCTAAGTCAAATTCAACACTTGCCGGTTGAAAACTTGCCACTGTTGATGTTGCAACAGGAGATTGCACCGTAGCGGATTCTTCTGCCCAACTTCCAACTGATGTAAACAGCGCACCAGTTAAACTGAGTGCTAATAGCATTTTTTTCATTCGTATCCCCAACCTCTTTGAATAAGTTGCTGATTTTCAATCAGCAAAAGTCATGCCATGTTTTAAACAGCATCAGAGCCAGTTTCACCGGTACGAATACGAATCACTTGTTCCAGATTGGACACAAAGATTTTACCATCACCGATTTTACCAGTACTCGCCACACTTGTGATCGCTTCGATTACACCATCGACCATGTCATCTTTAATGGCAATTTCAATTTTCACCTTCGGTAAAAAATCTACGACGTATTCTGCACCACGATACAATTCAGTATGGCCTTTTTGACGTCCAAAGCCTTTGACTTCAGTGACGGTAATACCTTGCACACCGATCTCAGAAAGTGCCTCACGAACATCATCTAATTTAAAAGGTTTTACGATTGCTGTTACGAGCTTCATGTTATTTTCCTTTAGGTTTCTCATACCAATAGTTTTCTGTTCAATTTTCGTGCCAAGCTTTAGAAAAGGTTGGGGATATTTTCCAAACCCAGCACATTCCATTGTGGTAAATATCTTCTACAGTTTAACAGTATTGTATTTTTTATCCATCACTTAACTACCATCTGATAAAGAATTGTTGTATCTTGAAAGAAGATAAAGCTTACAAATACAGGATAGAGATCATGACAGCAATGCTTGATACTTTTGTAGATGCATTACGAGAACAAATTGCCACGCCCAAAGCCGATCTGGAAAAAAATATTCGTGCTGTGCTCAATGAAATGGTATCTAAAATGGATCTTGTCTCTCAACAAGAGCTGGATCGGCAAAAAACTGCACTGGAACAAGCCAATTTACATTTACATGCACTACAACAGCAACTAGATCAACTTGAAGATCGTATAAAACACGGATAAATCGCCTTCTTTTTGATCAAAATAAACTTTAATAATTAAAAATGCACCAATATGGATCAATATGAGTTTTGCAAAAATATATTCGCGCAGTGTTTTGGGATTAAATGCGCCATTAATTGAAGTTGAAGTCCACGTAAGTCAGGGATTACCTGCCTTAACTATTGTCGGTCTGCCTGAAGCAGCGGTGAGGGAAAGTAAGGATCGGGTCAGATCTGCCATCATTAACAGTGGCTTTCAGTTTCCAAATAAACGCCTTACCATTAATCTGGCCCCAGCCGATTTACCCAAAGATGGTTCACGGCTAGATCTGGCAATTGCTTTGGGCATTTTAGTCGCGTCAGGTCAACTTGATGAAAAAAATATAGATACTTTTGAGTTCGTCGGTGAGCTTGCTCTTGATGGGCAATTACGGATGGTATCAGGGATTTTAAGTATCGCACATGCGTGTAAAATCGCTGGACATACCTTACTTGTACCCGTAGACAATGCCAATGATGCGTCCTGCATTCAACCGCTTAAGGTCATTCCAACAGCAAATTTAAAACAAGTCTGTCAATTTTTATCACAGAATATTCAAATCGAACCACATCAATATCAAGTTCCAGTGCAGGAATTACTCAACCTTCCCGACCTTGCTGATGTCAAAGGCCAATTAAAAGCCAGACGCGCATTGGAAATTGCCGCAGCGGGTGGACACTCTTTATTGTTTACCGGACCGCCAGGCACTGGCAAAACATTGTTGGCGTCCAGATTACCCAGTATCTTACCGCCATTATCTGATGAGGAGCGTTTAGCCGTTGCCAGCATCTATTCGATTGCCAATATGCAACATCCTTTTGGTGTACGACCTTTTCGATCACCACACCATACTGCTTCGGCAGTTGCCTTGGTGGGTGGTGGCTCACATCCCAAACCAGGGGAAATCACTTTGGCCCATTTAGGTGTGCTTTTTCTGGATGAGTTACCAGAATTTGATCGTAAAGTGCTTGAAGTTTTACGCCAACCGCTAGAATCAAAAGAAGTGGTGATCTCACGAGCCTCCAGGCAAGTCTGTTTTCCGGCCAATTTTCAACTGATTGCAGCCATGAATCCATGCCCTTGTGGCTATGCTTTTCATCATGATCAACGCTGCCAATGTTCCGCCGATGCCATCAAACGCTATAAAAATCGTATTTCCGGACCATTGTTAGATCGAATTGATCTACATATCGAAGTACCACCATTGTCTGCACAGGATTTACAGCAACAACAAGCTGGAGAAAAGTCTGCAATCGTCAGAGCACGTGTCTTGCAGGCACACACTAAACAAATGCAACGGCAAGGTCATTTAAATCATGAACTTTCGCCACAACAGTTGGATAAAGTCATCAATCTTGATCAAATCAGCCAAAATATTCTGACAGTCGCTCAACAAAAATTACAGCTCTCTGCACGCGCCTATCATCGGATTTTACGTGTCGCCAGAACCATTGCCGATTTAACCGGCAGTGAAACCATTTCCAGTATGCATATTACCGAAGCTCTTTCGTATCGACCCACAAATTAAGTTAATATTGATGCCAATTTAAGTAATGATGCAAAATTATTAATAAGACACACTATTTTGATAAAAAAAGCAGAACATTAGGTCCTGCTTTTTTTCATTTCATAATATGGGTTTAGAATGCGTAACTTAAACCTAATACCACTTTATTTTTCAGATCTTCATCAGAACGTGTTTTACCGCCAATGACATAATCCAGACTCCAGTCTGCGCCAGTTGTACCCAATGGATGACTCAACCCCAGCGTTGCATGACGGAAATTAAATGTTTCGGTGGTATTCAAATCAGCTTCGTAATCCCCACTGTCTTTATAGTAGTACAAGCCTACTGCGGCATTTAAAGTAAAATCTTTAGGCAAGGCATAAGAATAACTACCCAGAATATATGTATCTCCGGCATTACCCCAAACCACATCATCGGTAATGGTTTGCGTGGTTAAGCTAAAGTCTTTGTAGTTTAAGCCTAATAATACTTCAAATACATCTGCATCAACATCAGACTCATAGTAATAATAATAAGTACCGCCAACTGTAAAACCTAAATCTTCGGTAATACTACCGTTATAGCCAATATTAAAATCGTTTTCAAATGCATCTCTTGCACCATCATCAGTGAGAGAATAATCGAGTGTGGAACCCCAATAGCCTAAATAAAAACCAGATGGATGCGCATAATCAATACCGCCCTGAATGGTTGCGCCATCATTTTCTAAATAATTAGTATTCCCTCGTAATACATAATCAGAATATACACCAATATTACCAGTGACTTCACCAGGAAATGGTAAAGCTGTATCGGCCATAGCCACGCTCGATACCCCTGCTGCCAAAGCACCTGCAATTGCTGCTAATTTGAAAGTCATGTTTGTTCTCCCCAACGTCGTAACGCTTTAATTTATTCAGATAATTCTGACCTCGAAGTGTAATTAGCAATTCCTATGCCAATTTTAATATTAAATGTATAAATTATTGATATTAAAAGATTATAATAATATAAATTACAAACATAATATAAATATTACATCAACCTTTTATCTCTACTGAAACTAAAATGAAGTTATAAATTGCAAAAAATTGGGTCATTTCTCCCGCTTAGTTTATGGTAATACTCGATGATCTCACTATTGACTGCCTTATTATTAACCAAATCCAACGACTTATTATTTAAATGAATTTGATAGAACGTATACTTTTACTATAGAGTACCGCATCTATTTGACTGGTCATTTGCCTCTCAACCTCTCTCAAATCTGCTTTAGGGTTAATAAATGTTTAAAAAACATAATATTGCATTAATTTTAGGTGTATATACTGTACTTATCTCAACCACTTTCGCCAGTGAGCAAAGCGAGTCAAAAGGATTTGTAGAAGATGCCTCGGGTACGGTCCTATTCCGTAATGGCTTTATCCAGCGTGACAAAAAAAATGTTGCTCCGGGTGTTGACAATAATTCATGGTTACAATCAACCATGGTTAATCTGGAATCAGGTTTTACTCAAGGGACAATTGGTCTTGGTGTAGATGTGATTGGCGATTTTTCTTTTAAAATTGGTGACAATCAACACTCTGGCAACAGCATGATCCCACATTATAATAATGGGCAAAAAGATACGAATGGTTATGTAGATCCATATGACCAATGGACACGTGGTGGCGGTGTTGTAAAAGCACGTATTTCCAATACAGCCATAAAATATGGTACACAGGTTTTAGATTTACCGGTACTGGCCAGCATGACAACACGTAATGTACCTGAATATTTCACAGGTGCCTTAGTAACAAGTAATGAAATTAATAATTTATCTCTGGTCGCAGGTAAATTTACCAAAAATCAACAACCAGATCAGATTGCCTCCGATCAAAATCATCTGGATCGTGCCGTAGTGTGGGGTGCCAAATATAAAATAAATGATCAACTCAATGCATCTTATTACGGTACAGATCTTAAAGATAAACTTGAGCGTCATTATGCCAATGTAAATTATCAGTACGTTCTGGCTGATGACAGCACGTTGACTTATGACCTGAGTGGCTACCATACCAAGTTTGAGCCAAACACCACTTATTCCGCAACCATTCCAGCAAATGAAAAAACTGTGAATAATATCTGGGCATTATCAGGCACTTATAAAACCGGTCCACATAGCCTCATGCTGGCCTATCAACAAAACTCCGGTAATGTCGGTTATGACTATGGTCAAAATGCTGATGGCGGCCAAAGTGTGTATTTACCGAACTCTTACTTATCAGACTTTATCGGTAATGATGAAAAATCGGTTCAAGCGCAATATTCGCTCGATTTCGGTGCATTTAATTTACCTGCACTAAATTGGACCACTGCTTATGTCTATGGTTGGGATATCAATCTTAAAGACTCTGATGATACTGCCAAAGAAAGTGAATTCTTTAATCAGCTCAGCTATACCGTGCAAAGTGGTTTTGCCAAAGATTTAAAATTGCGTGTACGTAATTCGATTTATCGTAATGATCAAGCCTATGCCGATCAATATATGCCAGATACCAATGAATGGCGTATCTTTGTAGACTTTCCGGTCAAGTTATTCTAATTGATAATAGTTTGAATTAATTCATAAAAAACCTGCATATCTGATGCAGGTTTTTTATATCAAGGGGCAAAAAATAATCTTTTATTTTTTCGCCGCTTCAATGGCTTTCAATACCTCAGCCTTGGCAACATCAGCACCTTCCCAACCACTGATTTTTACCCATTTTCCTGGTTCCAAATCTTTGTAATGCGAAAAGAAATGTTCGATTTGGCTAATCAATAATGCAGGTAAGTCAGTATATTCCTGAACATCTTTATACAACGGTGATAATTTTTCGTGTGGTACTGCAACCAGTTTTGCATCGATACCACCGTCATCTTCCATTTTTAATTTACCGACAGGACGGCAACGAATGACAGAACCAGCAGTTACAGGATAAGGTGTTACGACCAATACATCTAATGGATCGCCATCTTCAGACAAAGTATTTGGTACATAGCCATAGTTTGCCGGATAGAACATAGCTGTTCCCATAAAACGGTCTACAAATAACGCATCCGAGTCTTTATCAATTTCATATTTGATCGGTGCAGCATTTGCTGGAATTTCAATAATGACATAAATATCATTGGGTGCATCTTTACCTGGAGGAATATTGTTGTAACTCATACCAACACTCTTAGACAAAATAATTAACGGGTGGATTATAGCGTGAAATGTCACAGGAAACAGTGCTTATCTCAGAACTATGTATTGAAATTTTGTAGAAACACGCACTGCAATTAATTTAGTTTAATACACAGTATCAGCAAAAAAATTGGACATAAAGTTGCCAATAGCCAAAATACCGATCGCAATCTGGATAAATTTGCCAAATAACAAAGTCCGTAAATGACCCTGAGGCCCAAATAGGCAATGCCCAGAATAATCACCAGATAATCCGGCACTACCAAATAATCAGCCATGAGCATTGCGGCAATAAATAAGGGTAAACCTTCAAAACTATTTTTTTGTACCGCATTGGCTCGTGCTGCCAAACCCGTTGCATTCTCCAGAAATGTTCGGGGATTCTCATGCAATTTGGAGTTATAACCTGCACTCATGCGTGCAATGACCGTAAAAATATACGGCAACAGACATGCTGCTAAGATAATCATGATAATGATATTTAGACTGTGCATGTAAGTAAATCCTGTCTAAAAATAAATGCAGACATGATACCATGCTTAACATTAAAGAATTGTAATCTTGCAACTGGAAAGATAGCTATGGCGAGGCAACCCGACTCACAGAAAGAGCTGCAACAGGCACTCCAACAACAGCAAAAAAATAGCGAAACATTGGATCGTATCCTATGGATATTTTTACCGATTCTGGCGTTACTACTGAGTACCATTTTTGCCAACTGGAATATTCTCTCAACCATTGGTACCGCCTTTGTATTAACCATTGCATTTATAGTGGTCGGGATCAAGAAAAAATCTCTGGCTGCTACCTTAGCCATCACATTGTTATATTGTCTAGTCGATAATTATTTAAGTTATGGCTTTCAATTTAACATCACTGGTCTAAAACGCCAGTTGCTTTCAATGGTGTTATTTATTGCAATTATTGGTCTGGTTCGCCCTATGGCTGAACGTGCCATGATAAAAAGATAAATCATTGCATCGCTATAGCAAAATTCGGTTTATAGGCTACATATCATCTCGTCATACTTGCGAAAGCAAGTATCCAGAGCAAAGTTCAAAAGTAAGGCCTTGGCTTTAGCTTTATAGAGTTTGATTTGGGATACGTTAACTCTGGATGCCGGATTAAGTCCGGCATGACATAAATGTAGCTTACATTTTGAATTTTTCTATAGATATCAAGCGACAACAAAATAAAATGGATGACCATTACTTATTTCTAATCCTAAGCATGTGTCATCCATTTACGCTTTTAAAGGTCACAACCAGATATTAATTAATTGACCTGTAAAGCAATATTTAAACGATAGGTCTGTGCAGCAGGCTGTACTTTCTCTGCTGTTTCCGGAGAGTTCACTTCAACAATATATTGACCTGCTTGTGGGAAACTTAATTGTACCTGACCTTTTTCATTGGTCGTCTGTTTAATTTCTATTTCTTTTTCAGCAACGCTTGCCCATTGCTTTATCGCAACCAATGCCAAGCCCTTTTGCACTTTACCATCTACCGTAAACGTTAAAGTCAGAGGTTGTGCGGTAGTCAGGCTATTCGGATGTTGGGAAAATTGTACATCCAGACCTTTTTGACTATGTTGCAACACTGTGTCTGTCAATTTTTCTTTACTAAAATAGCCAATCAACTGCTCATAACGAGTACTGCTCACTTTTTTATTTTTTGCAGTGACTTCAGCAGGTGTAATAAAGCTACGTTCTGCCAATGGTGGCAAAGTTTCGCTATGGCTTTCCATCACCCGTAACCATTTTCCGTTAACATTGGCAAATTCCAATTTATTTTCACGGTTCGCTGTGATCTTATACGTACCAGCTACTTTCGTTTCAACGTCAGCCGCACTTAAAGCTTTGGTCCCTTGTAGTTCCAAAGGCTGTACTCCATTTGGAGTATTCACTGCAACTGTGAAACCACTTAATGCAAACTCAGAAGCAAAAGGCGCTTCTGCATAACCGCCAATGATTGCTGTGCCATTACCTTCAATGATATAGGCTTGCGGTGCAATAAATGGAGAATGGGCTTGTACCATCATGGAAGCGGAGAATAATAAGGTAGATACCGCCGCCACTTGATAAAATGGATTAAATTTCATTTGCTATTCGTCTTTCTTTGAAAATGATTATTATTTAACAAACTTTCAACAAAAAAGTCAACACAAGAATACGGGCTTATTTTACAGGCTTTAACTTTTTCTTGATAAACAAATCATTGAAACCAATACTCAAAGATCTTTTATGACTCCACCTCTACTTCTCTAATAGAAGCGATCATCCTTGCTCGCAAAAATTAATCAAAAATTTTCTCTGCGGCCTGAAAAGGTAAACTCACCACATCAATGGCCACAGCAAAGGGAAACAGCACCAATTTTTGTAGTGGATTTAGTCCAGATTTGGATGTATATGTTTCCTGCTCAGTGGTATAAATGGTGACTTGATAAGGCTTACTTAAGGCTTTTAAGCTGGCGACATTGTTGGCAACCGGATAAACTACACCTGCAAGCTTGATCTCAAAACAAAAGCGCTGGGCTTGCATGCGCTCATCACTGGAACTAGAGCATTCTCTTGCACCATTTTCAATAAAAAATTCCAAATCCTGCTTGCTAATATCCTGTTTTAATTTTACATAGGCTAAAGGCAATGTTCCCGAAAAACGCCCATCATTCTTTTGCGAATAAAATTTTAAATCTTTATTAATCTGAATATTTTTTGCATCCAGTTTATTGATTAAACCAGCAAATTGAGTACCACCTTGTGTCAATATATAACTGTTTTTATGACCGGCAATCACGATACTGTCGGTAGGTAAATTTGCCAATGTCTGAGCGGGTTTACCAAAGGCAATCACCTGATCTTCAACCAAAGGAATCTCGATAGTCTGAGTATATGAGCGATTGTCTTTTTTGATTAATGTAGAAGTTGCACATCCCGTTAATACAGCACTAATTACACCAAACATCATTATTTTTTTGATCACCGATATTCTCCTCGACCATTTTAATAAAAAGTTGTGATTAAAAAGCACTATAGCAAGCCTGTCTTTTATTTCTATAGTGTTTCATACAATAAAATTCCTTCGTCTATCGAACTTTAGCAAATATTCTAATTCGTTCCATTGTCCAGAAATGACTTTAATAAAACATGTGAGCGTTTTAACTGGATTAATTGTGCTGTAATTTTATCCATTTCCTGAACTAATTTTTCCTGAACAACAGGACATAAACTAAAGTTTTTTTTAGCTAAATCAAAACAGGGCAGCAATAATTGAATATCTTTTAATGGCATGCCAGCATCATTTAATATTTTAATTTTATGAATAGTTTCAATGTCTTTTACAGAATAATCACGATAATTATTGCTACGGCGCAAAGGTGAAATTAAACCCATATTTTCATAGTAACGCAGCATACGCGGACTAATTCCGGTGCGTTCGGCAACTTTGGCAAGATTCATTATTTCTCCTCTTGACTCTGACAGTACTGTCAATGTTTAGCATAACAAACTCCAA
Source organism: Acinetobacter puyangensis (assembly GCF_900096995.1). Classification (GTDB taxonomy): domain Bacteria; phylum Pseudomonadota; class Gammaproteobacteria; order Pseudomonadales; family Moraxellaceae; genus Acinetobacter; species Acinetobacter puyangensis. Next base: position 133,359 of record NZ_OANT01000003.1, on the reverse strand, counting down.
CGTAAATCAGGAATCAAATGATGAAAAAAGTATTGCTCGCCTTAACTTTACTGGCTATTCCATTGGCACTCAAAGCACAGCCCTTAATACATTCACACACCAAGCAGCAGATTTATGTACTACATGGTTATGCTGCCGATATTCACGATCACTGGTTTATGGATTTAAAACAATCCATTGAGAATAAAAACACACAAGTTGACCTTATTGCATTTCCGGATTCGCAACATCCGGATGCAAAAAAATGGCAAGAGACGCTGGATCAAGCCATTGGCAACATAGATGAGCATACTTATTTTGTTGCACATAGTTTAGGTACAATTACTTTATTACACTTTTTACAGCGGCATCAGATTAAAAAAGTGGGTGGCATTATCCTCGTCTCCGGTTTTTCTAATCCAATTCCTGATTTTCCAGATCTAGAAAAGTATATCTTGGCCAATCAGATCAACCCATCTGCATTTCCACACGCTAGCCAAACCTATATGCTGATTTCCGATAATGACAGCATCGTCCCCAAAGCATATAGTCTGGCATTGGCCAAAACGTTGAATATTCCCTATCGCATATTGCCGAATGCGGGACATTTCCTTGGCAGCGATGGTTATATGCAATTTCCGCAATTGGTTGAATTAATGCAACAGATGCTAAAACATAAAAAATCCTCACCTTAACCATGATTTTCCAGCAAGCATTTAATTTTGATAAGCATTAAATTAGTTTTAATAGCAAAGCTGGTGAGCTACTCATTTTAAATTTTAATGGCCCTTACCGTTTATCCGAGCCTTACTGAATTAAATCCGACTTTGTTGTAGCCTATTTTGTAAGGCGTGTTATTTAGCTGATCATCTTTTATTTTAATAGGATGACTGATTTCGGGAGCACATGATGAACTTTTTTAAATGCGCATTCTTGATCATTATATTTTCAGGTTTTGCTTTATCTACCGTACAGGCAAATGATGTCATCACCTTGCCCACCATTAAGGTGATGGCAGAATCTGAACTACGTGAAGAAGTTGGATTTGTGCCATTTCAGGAAGATAAGAAGACACGTCAGGCGCTACAACATCATGTGTATAAAATTGAGCGTGATCTACAAAATACCAGTGTAAGTGAAAGCATTGGAAATATTGACTTTCAGCCGAAAATCGCTGAACCTGATATGAGTCAGTTTTCACCAGCCTTACAACAATATATTTTAGCCGTAGCAACAGGTTTACAGTCATCTGACCCAAGCAATGGCATTTTTAATATGCTCGAACCTTTGAACATTAATCGTAATAATATAGATAATATTCGTGATGGCACACTTAAAGTCAATATTGATGATGCAATGATATTACAGCAACTCATTCAAAATAGTCTTCGGGGCTATTGAAATAAAATGTATTTTTATAACTGATTTTTATAAATCGTTTTGCATCGATCCAACACCTTTCTTGATAACTTCTGATCATTTGCTGTTTCAAACTGATAATTGAGTGTGCAATTTTCCACACATTTAAAACCTAAAAATGAATCATAGCCTTTAAGAAAATAATTTCTATTTTTTAATAAAACTGGTTGATCCTCAAGAAAACAATGTGTATCAAGTTGATAAGAAATATCATCTACAATAATTTTTGCATAAATTTTATAAGGTGCAGGGTCAATTATTGATTTATGAGATTTTCCATTAGGAATAGAAATTTTTTTCTGATAATCGGGATTAGAGATGACCATTGCCTGTAAATACACTGGTTTCTCAATTTTCTCATTTAAACTATATTTAATAATTCGACTTTGAAGATCATTGATCAACATACTCATTACAAATTGAAATATCATTAAAAAAAATAAAAAAATTACGATATATAAAATAGCATTTAAATATCTAAAAATTTTCTTTTGATATTTTTGTGCTGCTCTTTTGCTGTTATCGGTATCTCTTTCTATTAGACTTATGATCAACATTGAGGATAGTACAATTGCAATAATATACGATAAAGTCGTATTAAAATATTGTGCAAAATGTGAGGGGTAATAAGGATATTGCTCTAAATCATGTGACTTAATGAGAAATACAACAATCACAACAAAAATTGCCCAATACGTAAAATATTTTAAGAGTCCATGTAATGCCTCATTCTTTCTACGAGGCGCTTTAGACAAAATCTTTGATCTTTTTTGTTGCCACATATAATGTCTCTTTAAAAAAATCCCCGCCGAAGCGAGGATTTTGCATCAACGATTAATTAAACACGTTCAATAATCGTGGCAATACCCTGACCCAAACCAATACACATGGTGGCAAGACCAATTTGTGTATCCTGTTGTTCCATGACATTTAACAAAGTTGTGGTAATACGTGCACCAGAACAGCCAAGTGGATGACCTAATGCAATCGCACCGCCATTGATGTTCACAATATCCTGTTTCTCATAAAGACCCAATGCTTTAAGCACAGATAAACCTTGTGCAGCAAAAGCTTCATTTAATTCAATCGTTTGAATATCTTCGACTTTTAAGCCCGCACGTTTTAAAGCTTTTTGTGTTGCAGGGACAGGACCATAACCCATGATCGCAGCATCACAGCCTGCAACAGCCATTGAACGAATCACGGCACGCGGTTTTAAACCCAAAGATTGCGCACGTTCCGCAGACATCAATAACATGGCAGAGGCACCATCAGACAATGCGGACGAAGTTGCAGCGGTCACGGTACCTGCTTTACTTGGATCAAATACCGGGCGCAATGCAGCAAAAGCTTCCAGATTTGCATCCGGGCGAATCACTTCATCAATGTCACAACGTTGTAAGAAACCGTTTTGGTCATGACCATTAATTCCAATGATCTCATTTTTAAAACGGCCTTCCTGTGTCGCAGTCCAGGCACGTAAGTGTGATTCCACACCAAATTTGTCCTGTTCTTCACGGGAGATCCCATTCATACGACCCAGCATTTCCGCAGTTAAGCCCATCATGTTAGAGGCTTTTGCATAATGCTTGGAGGCTTCCGGATTCAGGTCGATGCCATGCATCATACCGACATGGCCCATATGCTCGACACCACCAATGATAAAGATATCACCTTGATTAGTCGCAATCTGCGCTGCTGCCGTATGAATCGCCTGCATGGAAGAACCACACAGACGGTTCACGGTTTGCCCAGCAACAGTTTTTGGCAAATCTGCCAATAAACCGATATTGCGAGCAATGTTCATACCTTGTTCTAAGGTCTGGTTTACACAACCCCAGATCAGATCTTCAACTTCATTTGTATCAAACTGGTTACGAGCAACAAGTGCACGTACTAGTTCAGCAGATAAGCTGTCAGCACGTACATTGCGGAACATACCGTTTTTGGATTTGCCCATGGCAGAACGCACGCCATCAACAATCACAACGTCACGTGGATTTAAAGTAGTCATTCACGTTGCTCCTTAACCGTAGAATTTTTTATTGTTTGCAGCCATGTCACGCAACAATTGTGGCGCTTCATAAGCCTTGCCTAAATGTGCGTATTTGTCACACAGTGCAACATATTCAGCTACACCTGTCTGATCGATATAACGGCATGGTCCACCACGGAATGGCGGGAAGCCAATCCCCATGATCATTGCCATATCAGCCTCAGCAGCGGTTGCCACAATATTGTCTTCCAAACAGCGAACGGTTTCGTTGCCAAGTGCCAGCATCATGCGATCAATGATTTCCTGTGCATCAAACTCACGTTTGTCACTGGTCGCAACAGTTGCCACGAGCTCATATGCTGTTGGATCAACAGTTTTGGCTTTTTTACCTTTACGATCAAGTTCGTATTTGTAGAAACCAACGTCATTCTTTTGACCCAGACGTTTGTTTTCGTACATGACTTCAATTGAACCTTTATAATCAGGTTTCATACGATCCGGGAAGCCTTCTGCCATGACTTCTGCACCATGTACACCGGTATCGATACCCACAACATCGATCAGGTATGCAGGACCCATCGGCCAACCGAATTTTTCCATGATTTTATCGATTTGCTGGAAGTCTGCGCCATCTTTGAGTAATAGATCAAAGGCACCAAAGTAAGGGAACAAGACACGATTGACCAGAAAGCCCGGGCAGTCATTGACAACGATTGGTGTTTTGCCCATTTTCTGCGCTAAAACAACAGTGGTTGCAATCGCTTCATCAGATGTCTTTTCACCACGAATCACTTCAACCAGTGGCATCATATGTACCGGGTTAAAGAAGTGCATGCCGACAAAGTTTTCCGGACGCTGCAAGGCTTTAGCCAAACGGGTAATGGAAATAGTTGAGGTATTGGAGGCAATAATGGTGTTTTCACGCACGTGTTTTTCGGTATCCGCCAGTACAATTTCTTTTACTTTTGGATTCTCTGTCACAGCTTCAATCACGATATCGACTTCTTTAAACTCATCATAGCTCAAAGACGCACGAATACGCGCCAGTGTTTCACCCGCTTTAGCAGGCGTCAGTTTTTTACGCTCAACCTGTTTGGTCAATAATGTATTGGCTTCTTTTAAACCCAGTGCAAGTTGTGGATTACCAATATCTTTCATGATAATCGGTGTACCTTTACTGGCAGCCTGATAGGCAATCCCACCACCCATGATACCTGCACCCAATACCGCAGCCTGATTGACCGGATGTGCACCTTTCTCATGTTTTTTGGATACTTTTTTCACTAACTGATCATTCAGGAACAAACCAATTAATGCTTCTGCCTGTGGTGTTGCTGCCGCCTGACCAAAGAATTTGGCTTCGGTTTTAACTGCATCATCACGGTTTTGCGTTGCAGAAATCTGGATAGAATCAATCGCCAGTTTTGGTGCCGGGTATTGTGCCGGATTTGCTTTGGCAAGAACCACACCTTTAGCAGAATTAAACGCCATCATTTGTTCGATCGGGCTTAATTTTACAGGAACCAGTTTTTCCTGACGTTTGGCTTTCCAGTCCAACTCTCCTGCAAGGGCTTTTTTCACCAGATCAATGGCTGCATCATGTAATTTTTCTGGTGCAACTACTGCATCTACCGCACCAACTTTTAATGCTGCTTCAGGTTTTTGTTGCGCACCGGCAGCAATCCATTCAAGTGCATTGTCAATACCGATGACACGCGTCAAACGTACCGTACCGCCATAACCCGGGAAGATCCCCAGCTTTACTTCCGGTAAACCAACCTGTGCTGCTGTAGACATGACACGATAATCACATGCCAGACAGATCTCAAAACCACCGCCTAAAGCAATCCCATTGATTGCCACCACTTTGGGAATGTCCAAATCTTCAAATGCATTAAAAATATCGTGGGCAACCAGTGTTTTCTCGGCAATTACTTCTGCACCAGCAGAAAAATATGAACCAAATTCTGTAATATCTGCACCAACGATAAATACGGGTTTACCACTGGTCACGATCAAACCTTTAACTTCACTATTGGTTTTGATCGCATCAGTTGCGGCTTTTAAATCTTCTAAAGTGACTTGGTTAAATTTATTAACTGACTCGCCCTGTAAATCAAAGCGAAGTTCTGCAATTCCATCCGAAAGTAGTTGGACGGTAATGGCATTGCCATTGTGGATCATGCCTGATCTCCTTTTATTTGGAGGACTTATGGTGAATTAAAAAGCCTATGCAAAAACATGCATATCTGCTTGCCTAATCTTACGCTAACTATATCTAAAAAATGACATACAAGTTGTATCAAGGCGTGACGCAAGGGTCATCACATTTTTAATCTATTTCTTTATTTATGATGTTGCTTGCTACATAACCAAGTTTAGACAAAAATGAAGACCTAACATTTCGACATGTCTTTTTTGGGCTATGCTAAACTCAACTGAGTTTATTTATTTACAACGGTTTTTATAATGAAAGTCAGTATTTCTTCTTTAATGATGTGTATTCCTTTAGTTTTATTCACAGGTTGCGCTGAAAAAAAACAACTTACGCCAGAAGAACAATGGCAAGTGTTTTGCAAAAGCTATGAGGGAGCAGCCTACAATATTATGTTTGATCGTCAAAATGATATTTCCATGGAAAAATCAATTGAACATCTAAACAAAAGCCCTGCCGGTCAGCAACGGGAAATGTTGATTGATCTGGTCAAACAAGCGCATCAGGTTGAAAAGCTGGATCAACAGGTAGATAAAGAAAAAGCCATGGAAGCCTTTAAACAAGGTAAATATCAAAGCTGTCTTAATACGCCACACTAGTAGCTGACCAAAGATGCATTAAAGCATAGATACACTGCTCACAATTATGATGTTGTCAGTTACCTTTGTTGCAACAACCCATACAACATGGCTACATAATGAGCAAATAATAGGCTTATGATGATGCAATTAATCATCAAAAAAGGATAATCGCAATGAGCAACACAGATATTAATACGCCCACTCCCCTTATAGATAGCTCTGATAGCAAAGCACCCGTAGACACAAAAGATAAGGTTGAATCCCCCAACACAAGCAGTAAAGCATCACAATTACTTTCGCCTACCGTTAAAGGTGCGTTAATTGGTGCAGTGGCTGGACATTTCTTACCTGTGTTTAATACCGTGACGGGTGCAATTGTCGGTGGAATCACTGCAAAAGTTTTAAATCGTCAGCACTGCAAAAAAACTGCTTTTCAATAATCCTGTTTTTCAATACCGATATATTGCTTATCGGATGTGGAGATTTATCCCGATCTTGAAGTAAAACATCAAATTGCCTATAAACATGTGCTGGCCCTCTCTCAGGCACATCTATTGCCGACTGGACAATCCCGCTTAAAACTCGTATAACAGCGAAAATTTTTTGAGGATTGTCCCGTGAAACTTGTACTTGCACCAATGGAAGGCTTAACCGATCCGTTAATGCGGGACATTCTCACACAGGTAGGGCAGTATGACTGGTGTGTTACCGAATTTATCCGCGTCACAGATAGTCTGTTACCTGATCACGTCTATCATCATTATTGCCCGGAATTAAAAAATCACGGTAAAACTCCTGCCGGAACACCTGTGCACGTACAGTTTCTGGGAAATCGTCTGGATATGCTGGCAGCCAATGCCTATAAGGCAGTAGAATTGGGTGCACCAGCCATTGATCTCAATTTTGGCTGTCCGGCAAAAACGGTTAATCGTCATCGTGGCGGTGCCGTTTTGCTTGATGAACCGGAAACACTATATGCCATCGTCAAGGCGGTTCGTGATGCTGTACCATCACATATCCCTATTTCGGCAAAAATGCGCTTGGGCTATCTGGATGAGACGCATACGCTTGACAATGCCCATGCCTTACAGGACGCTGGTGCAAGCTGGATCACCATTCATGCCCGCACCAAAGCAGATGGCTATACACCGCCAGCCTACTGGGAAAAAATTGCACCACTTAAACAGGCCATTACTGTTCCCATAATTGCCAATGGTGAAATCTGGACAGTTGCCAATGCCCGAAGCTGTCAACAACAATCCCAATGTGAAGATTTAATGATTGGTCGTGGTGCAGTGACCACACCGGATTTAGTCAATGCCATTCGGCAAAACAATCCTAATCTCGGCATGAACTGGTCACAACTACTACAATTACAAATTGCATTTTTAAATGGTCAATATAAAACTGAAATTGGTCTGATTGGCCGTTATAAACAATGGCTCGGCATGATGACTAAAGCCTATCCTGAAGCACAGGATTTATGGCAAGGGGTCAAAAAAATAAAGACTATGCCCGAACTCTTAAATGCCCTGACAACTGCTCAAATAAGCTGATGATTCAGTTAGTGAGTTTATGTAATTAAACCTTGTTCTCGATATAAAACTATAATATTATCGAGTTTTTCAATGATACATTGTTGCGTAGCGAACCGCAGTTCATCAAGTTTCATTTTTTAGATTGCGCAATACAATCTTTTTGTTTTATTTTTTAATTTGTAGTTAAAGTTAGGCATTCTTTGCCAAATACTTTACAGTTAAACTGCTAATGTTTCGGTATTAGCACACGTAAGTTTTATATGGGAACCGCTTGTGCTTTTTGTCATTATTCTTTTGCCTTTACTGATCGGCACAACCTCGGTATGGGGATTGCAAAAAATTTCCAGACAGGTGACGGCGATTGCTGCCTGTAGCATCAGCATTTTATGTTTTGTCGGACTAGCAAGTTATATTCCAACCCTGCAACAAGGTGAGGTCATTCGCTATAGCCTAAATTGGCTGCCCAGCGTAGGGGTTAATTTTGACTTTCGGCTTGATGCCCTCAGTCTGCTTTTCAGTTTACTGATTACCGGAATTGGTACGCTGATTTTTATCTATGCCTATTATTATCTAAACAAAAAGAATTCTCTGGCTAAACTTTATAGCTTACTCATGCTGTTTATGGCAGCCATGCTCGGTATCGCCCTATCTAATAATTTAATCATATTGCTGGTTTTCTGGGAATTGACCAGTATTTCCTCATTTTTGCTGGTGGGTTATTGGCAACGCTATGAAGCAGCACAGCGTGGTTCACGTATGGCACTTACCATTACCGGTTTGGGTGGCCTGTGTATGCTCGGTGGCTTTATCTTACTGGGACAAATCACGGGTACCTATCAAATTGATCAATTGTTTGCAAAAGCCAATCTGATTCAGTCCAGTCCATATTTTGTGCCGATTTTATTATTAATTTTAGTCGGTGCTTTTACCAAAAGTGCGCAATTTCCATTTCATTTCTGGCTGCCTAATGCAATGGCAGCACCTACGCCTGTGTCAGCTTATCTGCATTCGGCAACCATGGTCAAAGCCGGAATTTTTCTATTATTGCGCCTCTCCCCTATTTTTGTTGGGGCATCATTATTCCATAGCATTGTCACTTTTGTCGGTTTAATTACCCTGTGCATGGGCGCATTTTTTGCAATTTTTAAAGAAGATTTAAAAGGTTTACTGGCATATTCCACCATCAGCCATCTTGGGCTAATTGTTTGCCTGATTGGAATTGGTACGCCACTTGCCATTGCGGCGGCGATTTTCCATATTATCAACCATGCCACGTTTAAAGCAGCCTTGTTTATGATCGCCGGGATTATCGATCATGAAACTGGTACCCGCGATTTAAGACGTCTCAGTGGTGCATGGCAGTTTTTACCGATAACCGGTACCTTGGCCATGATTACCTGCGCAGCAATGGCGGGCGTGCCGTTTACCAATGGCTTTATTTCCAAGGAAATGTTCTTTACCGAGCTGGTTGCCAGTCAGTCCGGTCTACTGCTCGCCTTGATGGTGAGTCTGGGCACCATGGCAGGAATTTTTGCCGTGACTTATTCGATTCGTCTGGTACATGGTGTGTTTTTTGATGCGCAGCATGGCAAGCCACTCCCCAAATCCGATATACATGAACCTGTCAAAGGCATGTTGGCACCGGTAGCATTCTTGGCTGTACTGTGTATTCTTGTAGGTATTTTCCCCGCATTATTGGCTGAAGATATTGTCAATAGTGTGACTGCTGCAACCACTCAACTGCCTCAGCTTGAACCAGTCCATTTGGCCCTGTGGCATGGCTTTAATATGCCATTATTGATGAGTATTGTGGCACTGGTCGGTGGCACACTGTTTTATTTTCAAATGGCAAAAGGTGGCCAACTTCGCAAAGTTGATCTCGATCCTGCCTTGGGCAAATTTCGTGGTACGGTGCTATTTGATTATTTTCTAAAATATTTACTGCTATACAGTCGTTATATCAAAAAACATACCGAAACAGGTGCCTTGCAAAATTATCTGTTTATGATTATCAGCTTTACGCTGGTGATGGCGATCATACCAATGTATGGTTTTCAGATTGATAAGGGTTCAAGAGAACTGATTCATGCACCTTTGATTGCGATTATTTTCTGGTTTTTACTGATTTCGGCTTGCTGGATGATGTTATGGTTCCACCATGAACGTATCAAAGCCGTTCTCATCAGTGGTGCAGTTGGTCTGGTGGTGACCATGGTCTTTATTACCATGTCTGCACCGGATCTGGCATTGACACAGATCACGGTCGATGTGGTTACGACCGTCTTATTATTGATGAGTTTATCGTTATTACCGCAACTCACACCCTATGAATCAACACGCACCCGACGCTGGCGTGATGCGATTTTGGCAACAATTGGTGGTTTGGGTCTAGGCTGGCTGACTTGGCTGGTGCTGACACGTGATCATCAGTCGATTTCCTGGTTCTTTATGCAGCAATCTCTACCGCTTGGTGGTGGGTCAAATGTGGTCAATGTGATTCTGGTCGATTTCCGTGGCTTTGATACCTTTGGTGAAATCACCGTACTCGGGATTGCTGCAATTGGCGCACTGTGCATGATGGATGGCATGCGTGCCCATGGTGCAACCATGACGCAGGGGCTGACCTTTCGCTTTAATCCTTCGCCACTGATGTTACGCATTACCATGTCTTGGGTTTTACCTCTGGCACTGGTGATCAGTTTCTATATTTTCTTGCGCGGCCATAACTTACCGGGTGGCGGCTTTATCGCGGGTTTAATTACCGCCATGGCACTCATCATTCAATATATCGCACTCGGTCAAGATGAAGCGGAACGACTATTAAAAGCAAACTCAGGTCGTCTATATGAAAAATGGATTGGCATCGGCTTATTTATTGCTGGTTTAACCGGTATGGCTGCATGGGCATGGGGACGACCTTTTCTCACCAGTGCACATGTTCATGTGCATGCGCCACTGATCGGCGATCTACATCTGGCATCTGCTGCTGCTTTTGATGTCGGGGTATATATCACTGTGGTGGGTGCGACCATGTTACTCATCTCAGTTTTAGGCGACTCAAGACATTCCTCATTGTCTGGTCCAATACGGGGGTAAAAAGATGATCAGTATGGAATTTTTAATTGCGACGGGCGTAGGTGTGGTGAGCGCAACTGGCATTTATTTGATTTTACGTCGTCGTACATTTCCAGTAGTACTTGGACTAGCCATGATCGGCTATGCAGTCAATATTTTTCTGTTCAGCATGGGGCGACTAGAACTCAATGCACCAGCCATTTTAACTGAAACAGCACGTGTTACCGATCCCCTCCCGCAAGCACTGGTTTTAACAGCAATTGTAATTGGTTTTGCCACTACAGCATTTATTGTACAACTGGCATTGCGCAGTCGCTTTGAAACCGGTAATGACCATGTCGATGCAAAAGAAGACGCAAAATATACCTACGATCCACGAGAGGATGAGCCTTAATGAATGTCTTGGTGGATTTCTGGCACACCCATTTCCCGATTTTTAGTATTTTATTACCGGCTTTTACCGCTTTTACCCTAATTTTATTGGGCAATCCTGGTGCTGGCTCACTGGAAAGTGACTGGCGCCAACCTATTCGACATGCCATTAGTCTGATCTCGACCAGCATCGGATTAGTCCTTGCCATCTGTATGGTAAATTTTGCCAGTTCCGGCGAACTGTTTGGTTATCAGTTGGGGGAATGGTCGGCGCCATTTGGTATTGTTTTAGTGGTGGATCGTCTTGCTGCGATGATGGTGCTGCTCACCTATATTCTGGCACTGCCAATCCTGTGGTTTGCCAGTTATAAGTGGGATCAAAAAGGCCGTTATTTTCATGCCATGATGCAGTTTTTACTGATGGGTATGTGTGGCGCCTTTCTAACTGGCGATTTATTTAACCTATTTGTATTCTTTGAAATTTTATTGATGGCGTCTTATGTATTGCTGTTGCATAGTCACAATAAAGCCCGATTCAAGCTGGGTGTGCATTATGTCATCATCAATCTGTTTGCCTCGGCATTATTCTTGATTGGACTTGGCTTAATTTATGGCAATGTCGGCAGCTTGAATATGGCAGATGTGGCCCGAATTTTTCCAACACTACCTACTGATAACCATCAAATGGCGCTCACTGGTGCAATGCTGTTATTTATGGTATTTGGTATCAAAGCTGCCATGTTACCTGTGGGATTCTGGTTACCCAAAACCTATGCGGTTGCCGTCACCCCTGTGGCAGCAATTTTTTCCCTCATGACCAAGGTCGGAGTTTATGCCATCTTGCGTATTAATGGTACGGTCTTTAGTGATACGCAGGGTCAATATCTAATGGAGCAATGGTTATTGCCCATTGGTATCATCACCAGTGTTTATGGTGTCATCGGTGCAATTGGTTCGGAACGTCTACGTCGTTTTATTGGCTTTATGATGTTATCCTCGATTGGTACCATTTTAATCGCACTGTCATTGTTCACCATGCAGGCATGGGCTGCCGCACTGTATTATCTAATTCATAGTACCGTTATTGCAGCTACTTTTTATATCTTGACCGAATGGATCTGTGCCCAGCGTGGCGAATTCAAGGATCATTTTAAGATTGCGCCGGCCATGAAACAAAGCACCTTACTCAGTATTTTGTTTATGCTGATCGGTTTGATGATGGCCGGTTTGCCACCTTTCAGTGGTTTTATTGGCAAAGTATTTTTGTTACAAGGTACACTCTATCACCCGTGGCAAGTCGGTATTATTTTAATAATTCTATTGGTGAGTCTGTTATCAATTCTAGCTTTTGTACGGGTTGGCTTTATCTTGTTCTGGCGAGCAAGCTCTCCCGAAGATAATCCTGCTGATCCTGAATATGAAAAATATCAGGCTTTGCCAGATCATTCGACCCCTCGATTAGATAAAGTGGTCTATGCATTCTTATTATTCCTGACGGCTTATGCTGCTTTTGCCGATCCAGTTTATAAATATACTTATGCCGCAGCAGAGCAGTTACAGGATAAACAACTTTATCAGGACAGCCTGTTGAAAAAAGATACAACGGGGCAGGTCATCAGTGTACTACCTTATGATGTTAGCTATCTGCCTGAATTGAAATATGCTGAAACTAAACCTGATCAATATCAGAGTTATATTCCTTATATTATTTCACCAAATACGCTAGCAGGTGAACATATTCCTGAGGAAAAGATGCATCCGCAACCCGTGCAAAAGCAACTGCCGAATGATAATGCTAAAATTGAGCCCATGGAGTAAATGATGCGTAAATTATTCTCTACAAATCATTTTATTTTTCGGATATTCCCGCATCCGTTGGTGTCTTTTATTCTGGCTGCTTCATGGATAATGCTGCAACATAGCTTTTCTGGTGGCAATATTGTTTTGGCGATTTTACTGGGTTGGTCTATTCCCAAAATGATGCAGGGTTTTGTGGTACGCACACCCGACATCAACTGGCTGGAAGCGATTAAATTATTTTTTGTGGTCCTTTGGGATGTGATCGTCAGCAATATTCGTGTGGCAAGACTGGTATTAGGTTCCTCAGATAAATTACATCCCAAATGGTTTCGTGTCCCTTTGGACACCAACCATGATCAAGTAAATAGTTTGTTGGCAATGATTATTACCACCACACCTGGAACGATTTCTGCCGGGATTGACCAGCAACGTGGTGATATTCTGGTGCATAGTTTAAGTACCGACAATGAGCAGGCGGATATTGATGACATCAAACAACGTTATGAACAGCCGCTTATTCGGGTTTTTCACGCACAAGACCAGCAAAATCAGGAGAATGTCTCATGATGATCCTACCCTATGTGCTTGCATTTAGTATTCTGGCGATTTCAATTTCCGTATTCTGCTGCCTGTTCCGCCTAGTGATTGGTCCGTCGGTGATTGATCGGCTATTGGCGCTGGATACCTTATTTCTAAATGCCACCTGTTTAATTATTGTACTAGGTATTTATTGGTCCACCACCGATATGTTTGAAGGTGCATTATTGGTCGCAATGCTTGGTTTCGTCTCGACTGCTGCCTTGGCACGTTATTTCACAACCGGCCATGTCATCGACTAAGGAGAATTAGACATGCTGTTATTTATGGAAATTCTAGTTTCTTTTTTCCTGATTACCGGTTCATTTTTTATCTTTGTCGGTGGCATCGGCATGGTACGTTTGCCCGATCTGTTTATGCGCCTACATGCACCCACCAAAGCCAGCACACTAGGTTTGGGCAGCTTCTTAATTGCGTCCATCAGTTACTCGGCATTTGAACTGCGTTTTGGCTTTCCTGAGTTATTAATCACGTTGCTTGCTTTTATTACTGCCCCTGTTTCTGCCAATTTGCTGGCACAGGCAGCAATTCATCTTAATTTACGTTCCCGCAGTGGAGATGTGCCTGAAGCATTAAATCGTCCATTGCCTTGGCAACAAGTGAAACGTCCAATTTTTATGAATACCCGTAATCAAAGACATCCTGAACTAACGCCTGAGGAAGAAAAGAAATAATCAGATTTAAGGCTAACTTTCTCATAGAACTCGACTAATATTCTATTTCTACTGCATATATTTTGATTGACAGCATATCGTGCGCTTATTTAAAGTCTATAGAAAAATATTCAGATCAAATATATGAAAAAATTCATGCTTTTTATTATTACCATCTATGGTGTGGTACTGCATATTAGCCATGCAAAAGCAGAATCCATCGCCACCCAAACACCGTATAAAAATTGTTCTGATGTAATTTCCCAGAAAATTCTTACACAACTCAAATCCTCTTATGCATTTAAGCAAAAAGAAAAAGATTGTCTGATCATCGACGACCAAAAAGCCTTATTTGCTGTAGCACTACCTGTTGAACAAAATCAGCCTGATTCACCTTATTTATTAAGGATTTATCTATTTGATTATACTGTTCCCAAACAACTGGCCATGCGACAAAAACAAGATACATTATACTCATCCTATCAAGGTTTTGACGGTATATTTTTTGATCTGGTCCATTTTTCCACTTTAGCCAATAAACATGTGATCGGTCTAAGACATCAATGGTCTAGCTATAAACCGCAAACCAATTCAGGTGATGAATATCTGGAGCTGATAGAGATTCAACCCGACACGAAATTACGCTTCGTACTGAATGATCTACCCACAAAATCCCACTACTATAGTCGCGGTGAATGTCCGACCACTCAGGCAAAATGGGGCGCCAATATTCACAGTGTGATTGTACTTGGAACGAAACAACACAAAGGTTTACAAGATTTAGTTTTCAAACAAACTTATACCCACAATGAAGCGCATCAAGCCACAGGCTGTAAACAACAAAAAGGAACACAGCAATTCAAATTCACCTTGCCTTTTGATGGTCAAAAATATCAATATGACCCAGATGAGATCATGCAAATTGATGTGATTTGATATCAAAGCTGCTATAAAACGAATATAAAAAAGCCAGATCATTTGATCTGGCTGATGTCATCATGCAACATGATTATTCATCTTTATCTTTTGTTTCGCCGGCGGGTAAATCTTTTACCGCCTCCGCAATCAAACCAAACATATAGTTACCATATGCATTGGTCTTGTCATAATGAAAACGCAACCGTGGTGTTATACGCGTTTTAATACGACGACTCAATTCCTGACGCAGGAAACCGGATGCCTTGTTTAAAACATCCAAGGTTTCCTTATGTGCCTGTTCAGTCTGATCATCATCAAGTTCACGTCCCATCACAGTGACATAAACTTCCGCATAACCCAGATCTGGACTCACTTTCACGCCTGAAATCGTAACTAAACCACCCAGACGAGGATCTTTGAGTTCTAGGCGAATCAGTTCAGAGAGTTCTCTCTGAACCGAATCCGCCATACGTTTTAAGCGTTGACTAGCCATTAAAGACTCCGTTTCACTTGCTGAACGTCGTACACTTCAATCTTGTCTAAAGGTTGAATATCATTATAGCCTTTCACAGCCAAACCACACTCAATACCCGCACGAACGTCATCGACGACCTCTTTGTAACGACGTAAGGATTCAAGTTCACCCTGGAATACGACAACATCATCACGTAATACACGGATTGGCTTGTTACGATGAATGACACCTTCCATCACCATACAACCAGCCGCTGCACCGAACTTACTTGAACGGAACACTTCACGTACTTGCGCCACACCCAGAATTGTTTCACGATGTTCAGGTGCCAGCTTACCGCTCATTGCATCCTTCACATCATCAATCAATTCATAAATGATGCTGTAATAACGAATATCTACGCCATCCTGATCGGCTTTTTGACGTGCAGTTGCATCAGCACGCACATTAAAGCCGAGCAATACTGCTTCGGAAGATTCCGCCAGCGTCACGTCAGACTCAGTAATTGCACCGACCCCAGAACTGATGATACGGACTTTAACTTCATCAGTTGAAAGTTCTGACAATGCAACATTGAGGGCTTCCAAGGTACCACGTACATCGGTTTTCAATACGACATTGACGGTTGGTACATCTTTTTTACCCATGGATGCCATGATGTTTTCAAGACGCATTGCACTTTGACGATCAATACGTTTTTGACGTTCACGATCGGAACGCGCATCCGCGACTTCACGTGCTTTTTTCTCATCATTCACCACAAGTACTTCATCACCTGCCATTGGCGCATCTGGTAGACCCAGAATTTCAACAGGGATAGAAGGTCCGGCAGATTTAATTGGCTGACCATTTTCATCAGACATGGCACGTACACGGCCATAAGATGAACCAGCAAGTACCAGATCACCAATATTCAATGTACCGTTTTGTACCAGAATAGACGTTACCGCACCACGGCCTTTGTCAACACGGGCTTCAATCACAACACCCTGCGCTGCACCTTCGGCAGAAGCTTTAAGTTCCATTAATTCTGATTGAATCAGGATTAAATCCAGTAACTCATCAATACCCTGACCTGAATGTGCGGAAACCTGGGCTACAGGTACATCACCACCCCATTGTTCCGGAACGATTTGCTTGGCAGTCAATTCATTCAGTACACGATCTGGATCGGCAGATTCTTTGTCCATCTTGTTGATGGCCACAATAATCGGTGTACCCGCAGCACGGGCATGATCAATTGCTTCGGCAGTTTGCGGCATAACACCATCATCTGCTGCAACAACCAGTACCACGATATCAGTAGCCTTGGCACCACGAGAACGCATTGCGGTAAATGCCGCATGTCCTGGGGTATCAAGGAAAGTGATAATCCCTTTGTCAGTTTTAACGTGATATGCACCAATATGCTGGGTAATCCCGCCTGCTTCGCCCGCAGCTACTTTTGAACGACGGATACGGTCAAGCAAGGATGTTTTACCATGGTCAACATGGCCCATGATAGTCACAACTGGTGGACGAGTACTTTGTTCACCACGTGCTTCTTCTGCGGCTTCAAGCAGGTTGTCTTCGGCCTGTGTATCAGAAACCAGAACAGGATGATGTCCCATTTCCTCGACAACCAGTGCAGCAGTATCTTGGTCAATAGCCTGATTCTGTGTTACCAGTTCACCCATTTTCATGAGTGTTTTAATCACTTCACGCACTTTAATGGCCATTTTCTGGGCAAGATCGGCAACCACGATACTTGAACCAATTTCCACATCATAAACCTGTTTTTTAACCGGTTTTTCAAAGCCATGTTTATTGCCTTGACTGGTTTTCAAACCACGTTTATGTGAATTCTGGTTGAAGTTTTGCTCTTCCTGACCACGACGACCGCCTTTTTTCTGTGGTCGGGCATTGGCGCCACCACGTTTAATTTCACGATCTTCTTTTTCAAATGAATCTTCGTAGGCTTGACCCACCAGACCGGCAGCCAAAGGCGTATCATCTACGACACGAATGGTTGCAGTGGTATCATCACTTGAATATTTCGATGCCATTTTACGCATTTGTTCAAGCGTACGCTGTTGTGCTTCTTCCGCAGCTTTACGACGTGCTACTTCTTCTGTTGCCTTTAATTGTGCTGTTTGCGCTTCACGAGCTTTTTTCTGCTCTGCTGTTTCAGTCACTTTTGCAACAGGCGCCTTGGTAATGGTCGCACCACGTTTTTTAACCACAACTTCAGGTTTTGGTGCCGTTCTTGCGATATCCTTTTTCTGCGATGCCCGCATTGCTTCAAGTGCTGCTGATGCTTTGCTGGCACCATCAGTCGCTTTAGGCTGTGTATCTGTTTTGGCTTTTGTACCTGATTTTGCTCTTGCTTCCGCTTCTGCTTTGGCCTCAGCTTCTGCTTTGGCTCTTGCTTCGGCTGCTAATTTTGCAGGATCCGGTTTGGCAAATATTTGCTTTTTACGTACTTCAACATTAATGTTTTTGGTACGTCCAGATGAATCTGCAACTTTCGCAGTACTTGTCGTTTTACGTTTCAAAGTAATTCCTGCACCCAGTCTATTCCCTGCTGAACTTTGAATCGAAGCAAAAAGCTTTTCTTGTTCGGCAGTACTAATCACATCATTCGCCTTGCGTTGCGGCAATCCAGCATCACGAACCTGCTCGAGGAGCTTTTCGACTGGACGGTTTACGCTTTTCGCTAACTCTTGTATCGTTTTGTCCGTCATGTATGACCTCCTCCTTAGTTAAACCATGATTCACGTGCTTTCATGATGAGTTGACCGGCTTTTTCTTCACTCAAACCTTCGATATCATTAATATCATCAATGGCTTGATCGGCTAAATCATCTAATGTTGCAATGCCACGCTGCGCTAATGCCTGAGCAATTTCAGGAGTCATACCTTCCATACCCAATAATTCTTCTGTTGCTTGTTGCAGACTTTCCTGCTGAGTTAAAACATCAGCCAAGGCAGCTTCTTTGGCACGTTCCTGCAAAACAGTAACAGTTTCTTCATCCAGACCAATTTCGTCAAAAGTTTCAACCGGTACATACGCCACTTCCTCTAGTGAGGTAAAGCCCATTTCTACCAGTGCACTTGCCAACTCCTGATCAATATCGAGACGCTGCACAAAGATATCTACATATTGTTGTGATTCACTTTCCTGACGCGCACGATATTCGTCTTCGAGCATCATATCGAGTTTATAACCCGTTAATTCTGAGGCTAGACGTACATTTTGACCTTGCGAACCAATCGCACGTGCCAGTTGTTCACTGGTGGCAAAAATGATATCAGCACTATGTGCATCTTCATCAATCACAATACCCGAAACATCTGCCGGTTCTAACGCACTGGCAATATATTGTGCAGGATCATCAGACCAAACCACAACATCAATACGTTCACCATTTAATTCCTGTTGAACGGCCTGAATACGTGTGCCACGCATACCAATACATGCACCCACCGGATCTATGCGATGGTCATTGGTTTTTACTGCAATTTTGGCACGAACACCGGGTTGACGTGCCGCAGCCTTGATTTCAATAATTTCTTCGGCAATCTCTGGCACTTCTTTTTTCATCAGTGCCATTAACATTTCCGGTTTGCCACGCGACAACAATAATTGTGCGCCACGACCTTCACGATTAACGTTAAACAAAATGGCATTAATACGCTGTTTCGGACGTAGAATTTCTTTAGGAATGGCTTCTTCACGTGCCAGATAGGCTTCGGCGCCATCCCCCAGATCGATAATAAAACCGTCTTTGGTTTGTTTTTTCACTTCACCATAAACCAGTTCACCGACCTTGGATTCGTAAGCATCTGCAACCAATGCACGCTCAGCTTCACGAATCTTTTGTACAATCACCTGTTTGGCGATTTGTGCAGCAATACGACCGAATTCAATGGACTCTACTTCAAGTTCACGAATGTCACCAATCGACCATTCGGCTGGATCCACATCAGAAATCGCATCTTGGCAAGCAGGCATTTCATGATCTTCATCTGCGACCACTTCCCATTGACGAAACGTGCGATAATCGCCAGTTTTACGATCAATTTCAACACGTATCTGTGCTTCAGAAGAAGGCGTGTTTTCATAAAACTTTTTCTTTGTTGCAGCAACAAGTGCTTGCTCTAAGGCTTGGAAGATCGCCTCACGACTAACACCTTTTTCATTACTGACCGTTTCCACAACAGTAAGAATTTCACGGCTCATAAGTCACCTATGTAAAATTTATCTAAATGTATTAAAAATCAATCCTGATAAATCAAATTTGCCTTATCAATATTATGGCTATCTATTTCGAGAACTTGCTGATTCTCAACCTCAACTTCAATCATATCTTTGTCGACATCTACCGCAATCAGCTTGGCTTGAAATTTACGGCGATTGTCTACAGCAGATATCAAACGCAAGGCCACTTGCTGTCCAAGATAATGCTGCATTTGTTCTAGCTTAAAGAAAGGACGATCCCAACCAGGAGAAGAAACTTCAAGTGCATATTCACCCGAGATTGGATCATGTACGTCCAAGATACCACTGACCTGATGTGTTACAGCAACACAATCCTGAACACCAATTCCCCGACCTTGTTCTTCGTCTTGAATCTCTGTCGTTAATTCTTCTACTGCATCTGCTTTATCAATATAAATACGCAATAAAGAACGCTTACCTTGTGGAATAAATTCAATACCCCACAACTCGACATCACACGCTGCCACTGCTGGTGCAATCAGTTCATATAACGCTTGAGTTTTACTCGATAATTTCATGTACTCTCGTCACTGCTAAATCTATTGGACTCAAAGTTTGTTAAAGGTTGATGAAAACCTGCAAACTTACCTTGAATAATTCGCTATAGTGAAGCATGACGTTTTAACCTTGTACCATACATGGCTCATGTCTTAACTCACGATAGCCAACAAAAAAGGGCGCATTCGCCCCCTTTTTACCTGCACAGTTTTTAAATTCCACTGTGCAAAAAGGCCCACCATTCATTGTGAGCCTCTTTAATTAGAAACTTGGTAGCGGGAGCTGGATTTGAACCAACGACCTTCGGGTTATGAGCCCGACGAGCTACCAGACTGCTCCATCCCGCATCAATGTGCACAAATTATAGTGCATTTCTTACAAAAGTCAATTTAGTTGATTGATGTTAGTGCACTAAACTTTCATTTAATACGTCACATCAATTGGTAGCGGGAGCTGGATTTGAACCAACGACCTTCGGGTTATGAGCCCGACGAGCTACCAGACTGCTCCATCCCGCATCGAAATTGACTGTCTCGTTTTATCGAGATGCGCAGTCTAACACAAGATTTGCACATTGCAAGGCAATGTTTTTTTATTTTTAACTATTTGTACAAAAGCTCTGCAATAATCAGATAAATTGATAAAGCATTATTTTAGCATAAGCCAGATATGCACCCTATAACTGTCGATTTTCAGCAGATGCCCTAAATATAAAAAGCCGAATAAATTATCGCATTTCATAATCATCAATGATTTGAATCTAGAGCTTATAGAAATTTAATCTTTGCAATGGAAAATGATGGCTTAGATAAGGTATAAGGAGCATTGACTTCATCACCAGGAAGTCAATAATGCAAATGTTGGCAAGCTGATGAACACAGTTATAAGTCGAATTTAGCCATTTTTCGTGCAAAAAAATACAATGCAATTTTTTTAATTTTTGCATAGGGTGAAGATGTGATTAATCCTCAACATGCTCAAGTACAGACAACAAAAAAGGCTTAAGCGTCAAACGCCTAAACCTTCATGTTTATTTCCAATACTGCATACTTCGCAATATTGGTGCGGAAGGGGGGACTTGAACCCCCACGCCCGAAAGCACTACCACCTCAAGGTAGCGTGTCTACCAATTCCACCACCACCGCAATTAGGGCTGCATTCTATTCTTTTCTATTTTAAAAGAAAAGCAATATTTTAAAATTATTGAGGTTTAACCGGCACAGTTGGTGAAGATTCATTCGACACCGGTACTTGCTGAGTTTGTTCAGCGCCTGGCAAGGTATACATGGTCTGATTCTGTTTCTTTGCAAAAACGGCTAGGGTTAAACTGGTCACAAAGAATAAAGCGGTCAACACTGCTGTAAGGCGTGTCATGAAATTCGCAGACCCGGATGCACCAAATACGGTTGCTGCACCGCCACCACCAAATGATGCACCTGCATCTGCACCTTTGCCGTGCTGAACCAGAATCAGGGCAATCATTAAAATCGCAAGTAAAATATGCACGACAAGTACAAAGGTATACATCAAATCACCTTATTTTTGCGCAAAAGCTTGAATAATTGAAATAAAACTTGAAGCATCCAATGATGCCCCGCCAACCAGTGCACCATCAATATCTGTGCAGGCCGCTAACTCTACCGCATTTTCAGGTTTAACACTACCACCATAGAGTAAAGAGATACGATTTGCATAGGCTGTATGGCCTTGCAAATAACTGCGAATAGCGGCATGCATATCCTGCGCATCTTGCGG
Organism: Acinetobacter puyangensis; assembly: GCF_900096995.1. Taxonomy (GTDB): domain Bacteria; phylum Pseudomonadota; class Gammaproteobacteria; order Pseudomonadales; family Moraxellaceae; genus Acinetobacter; species Acinetobacter puyangensis. Next base: position 111,227 of record NZ_OANT01000003.1, on the reverse strand, counting down.
TGAAGCTGTTTTACCTGTACCAATGGCCCAGATCGGTTCATAGGCAATAATCACATTTTGCCAGTCATTTTCTGACAAAACGGCTTTTAATTCTTGTAGTTGCTGAATCACAATATCTTTGGCGTGACCCGATTCCCGTTGTTCCAGACTTTCACCCACACAATAGATAATGTGTAATCCGGACTCAATGGCATTTTTAATTTTTTGTTGTAAACGCTCGACATGATCACCAAACAATTCCCGACGCTCAGAATGACCGATCAGAACATAATTCACATGCGCATGTTTAAGTAGATCAGCACTGACTTCTCCAGTATAAGCACCTGTCCCATTCACACTGGAAATATCCTGCGCCACGACAGGTAAAAGTAAATTTTGTGCTGAAAAAAATGCCAGATATGCAGTCGGTGGCGCAATTGCAACCTGACAATCAAAAGATTGCACCTCAAGTTGCTGAATAATATTTTGAAATAAAGCCTGTGCATCCTGAAAATAAGGATTTAATTTCCAGTTCCCAATGACCCATTTTTTAGGGTAAGTTTTTTCCATTCATCACTGCTCAATAACAATTTTGGCAATTTTACACTGAAATGTTTATTTCACCAAAATATGCCATTGATATTTTATGCTGCACGGCTTTCATCTGGTTTTTTGTTTGATCGTTATTGAATTGTGATATATTGTTTAAAACACTGTTTTCATCGACAAAAAACACCGATTAAACGAGCCGTTGTTATTATGCTAACGCAAAGTCATGCAAATTTTACGGGCTATATTCGACGCCTAGTGACTGATGGGGTGATCAGCACTGAATCGATGCAAAAAGCGCAAGAGCAAGCCAAAAGGAACAAGCAACCTTTGGCTGCGGTATTGGTTGAAGATTATCATCTGTCGGCCTTGACCATCGCCCTTGCCATTTCAGAAGAATTCGCTGAACCGATTTTTGATCTGGATAGCTACGATCCTGCCCAATTACCCAAAGAACTGGTTGAAGAAAAACTGGTGGTGCAGCATCAGATTATGCCTTTGATGAAAAGAGGCAACAATTTATTTGTGGCAGTGAGTGATCCCACACGCCTTGATGGTCTGGAAACCATTCGTTTTAATAGTAAACTCAATTTACAGAATGTGATTGTCGAGCAAAATAAACTCGCCAAGTTTATTGCGACACACTATCAAGAACAGGATAATTTTAATTTTGGTGATGAAGATTTTGATTTAGAAGTTGCTGATGATCAAGGTCATGACAATACTGATCATGAAGATGAAAAATCTGCCGAAGATGAAGCACCCATTGTAAAATATATCAATAAATTACTGATCGATGCCATTCGTATGGGTGCATCGGATTTACATTTTGAACCTTATGAAAAAATGTACCGGGTGAGATATCGTGTCGATGGTATATTACGTGAAATTGCCAGGCCACCTTTACAACTTGCCACGCGTCTTGCTTCCCGTTTAAAAGTTATGTCGCAAATGGATATTTCAGAAAGACGTATGCCACAGGATGGTCGAATCAAGCTTAAACTGTCGAGAACTAGGGCCATTGATTTTCGTGTCAATTCCCTGCCCACCCTATTCGGTGAAAAAATTGTTCTGCGTATTCTGGATCCCGCTAGTGCCACAATGGGCATTGATGCCCTCGGTTACGATCCTGAACAGAAGGCGCTGTTCATGGAAGCACTGGACAAGCCGCAAGGCATGTTGCTGATTACTGGTCCAACAGGTTCGGGGAAAACCGTATCGCTATATACCGGTTTAAATATTCTCAATACCGAAGACACCAATATCTCGACAGCCGAAGATCCGGTCGAAATCAATCTGGAAGGCATCAATCAGGTCAATGTTAATACCAAAGTCGGTTTAACCTTTGCCACAGCATTAAGATCTTTCCTGCGTCAAGACCCAGATATTATTATGGTCGGTGAGATCCGTGATCTGGAAACTGCCGAAATTGCCATTAAAGCGGCGCAAACAGGCCACATGGTGTTATCTACGCTACATACCAATAGTGCACCCGAAACCTTAACCCGTTTACGTAATATGGGCGTTCCATCTTTTAATATTGCAACGTCGGTTAATCTGGTCATTGCACAGCGCCTAGCACGTCGATTATGCTCACATTGTAAACGTTTAATTGAGATTCCCCACCCGAGTCTTCGGGAAATGGGTTTTACTGAACAGGACTTACAGCATCCAGAGTTTGAAATTTTCGAGGCGGTTGGATGTTCCGAGTGTCGGGATGGTTATAAAGGACGCGTTGGGATTTATGAAGTGATGAAAGTCACTCCCGAAATTTCAAAAATTATTATGGAAGATGGAAATGCCATTGAAATCGCCAAGGCATCACATCGCTTGGGGTATAATAATTTACGACGTTCCGGTTTAATCAAAGTCATGCAAGGCATTACCACTTTGCAAGAAGTCAACCGTGTCACCAGTGAATAATGACCGTTAAGGAAAAGGCAAATGGCAGTTAAAAAAGCAAAATTGATGCCGACGTTTTCATATGAAGGGGTAGATCGTAAAGGACTTAAAATTAAAGGGGAACTGCCAGCCAAAAACATGGCATTGGCCAAAGTCACTTTAAGAAAACAAGGCATTACGGTTAGAAAAATCACGCAAAAACGTGAAATTGAATTTTTAAATAAATTATTCAAGAAAAAAGTCACCACCTTAGACATCACCATCTTTACCCGTCAGCTAGCAACCATGATGAAAGCCGGTGTGCCCTTGGTACAATCCTTTGAGATTGTTGCCGAAGGTCTGGACAATCCGTCCATGCGGGATGTAGTACTCGGCATCAAGGGCGAAGTTGAGGGCGGGAATACCTTTGCCGGTGCGTTAAGAAAATATCCTCAATATTTTGATGAGTTATTTTGCTCACTGGTAGAATCCGGTGAACAATCCGGTGCGTTGGAAACCATGCTGGATCGTGTGGCAGTTTATAAAGAAAAAAGTGAGCTTCTCAAGCAAAAAATTAAAAAAGCTATGAAATATCCAGCGACTGTGGTGGTGGTTGCCATCATTGTCACCATTATTTTGATGGTCAAGGTCGTCCCAGTATTTCAGGACTTATTTAGCTCGTTTGGTGCAGATTTGCCTGCTTTTACCCAAATGGTGGTGAGTATGTCAAAATGGATGCAAAGCTATTGGTTTATCCTGATTATTGGTATCGGTGCATTGATATTTGGTTTTATGGAAGCCAAACAACGCAGTAAAAAGTTTCGGGATTTTCTCGATAAAACCGCTTTAAAACTACCGATTTTTGGCGATCTAGTCTATAAATCGATTATTGCCCGTTACAGTCGTACTCTTGCCACTACATTTGCTGCTGGTGTTCCGCTCATTGATGCGCTTGAATCAACCGCTGGGGCAACCAATAATGTCGTTTACGAAAGAGCCGTAATGCGTATTCGTGACGATGTGGCAACAGGACAACAACTTCAGTTTGCCATGCGCCAAACCCAAAGATTCCCAAGTATGGCAATTCAGATGGTGGCCATTGGTGAGGAGTCCGGCGCGCTGGACAGCATGCTGGATAAAGTAGCCACGCATTTTGAGAATGAAGTGGATAATGCAGTTGATGGTTTGACCAGTATGATGGAACCCCTGATCATGGCGGTTTTAGGTGTATTGGTCGGTGGTCTGGTGATTGCCATGTATCTTCCAATTTTCCAAATGGGCTCTGTGGTCTAATGCAATTTTTACAACTTCTACAAGAAAATACCGCTGTATTTTATCTAAGCGTTACCTTTCTCGGCCTATGTATTGGTAGCTTTCTTAATGTAGTGATTTACCGTCTACCACGTATCATGGAAAATGAATGGCAACAGGAATGCCAAGCTTTTTTACATCCTGACCAACCGATAGTGACGACAGAAAAGTTCACATTAAGTACCCCCGCATCCAGTTGTCCGCACTGTCAGCATAAAATTCTATGGTATGAAAATATTCCGCTGATCAGTTGGTTGCTGCTAAAGGGTAAATGTAGCGACTGCAAACAACCGATCTCCATTCGCTATCCGCTGGTTGAACTGGGTACAATGCTGTGTTCGCTGGTCATCGCCTATCACTTTGGTCCTAGCATAGAAACAGTATTTGGATTGATTTTCACTTGGATCCTTATTGCATTAACAGGGATAGATTTTGACACTCAATTACTTCCAGATCGACTAACCTACCCCTTGATTGGTCTAGGTTTGGCCATCAACAGCTATGCCATTTTCACCTCAGCGTCTCAGGCCATTTGGGGCTGTCTCATTGGCTTTTTATCGCTCTGGATTGTATATATTATTTTTAAGCTAGTTACGGGCAAAGAAGGCATGGGCTATGGTGATTTTAAATTACTTGCCGCTTTAGGTGCATGGATGGGCCCATTACAATTGCCTTTAATTATATTACTGTCCTCATTTGTAGGCGCAATCATCGGTATCATCTTATTAAAAATGACCAAAGAAAACCGTCCTTTTGCTTTTGGTCCCTATCTTGCCATTGCAGGCTGGATTGCTTTCTTATGGGGAGATCAAATCATGGCGGCTTATCTAGGAGGTTAAATGGGTTTAATAATAGGCCTGACCGGCGGTATTGGTAGCGGTAAATCGGCAGCAAGTCAGTGGTTTGAGCAACAAGGCATCAAGGTCGTAGATGCCGACATCGTCGCACGTGAAATCGTACAGCCAGGTCAACCAGCACTCATACAGATTCAGAAGGCATTTGGTGACTGGGTCTTACTCGACAATGGTGAGTTGAATCGTCAAGCTTTGCGTGAACATATTTTTCAACAACCGCAAGCACGTAAAGCGTTAGAACAGATCACCCACCCTGCAATTCGTGCATCAATCATTGAACAACTACAACAGGCCGATAGCCCGTATGCCATTCTGGTTTCGCCACTGCTCTTTGAAACCAATCAACACCAATTAACCGGGCGTACTTTATTGATAGATGCATCGGAAGATATACAAATCCAGCGTGCCAGCCAACGTGATGGGCAATCTATCGAACAAATCAAACGGATTATTGCCGCACAGATGCCCCGTGCCGACAAACAAAAACACGCCGATGATATTGTCATCAATGATGGTCACCTTGAGCATTTATATCAGCAACTTGAAAGCTTACATCAATATTATTTAGAACTTGTCCAGACAACACCCTAAACAATAGAACGTCTAAACCACCGCCATGGCTGTAATGCACCAATGCCCATACCAAGTAAACCACAGACGATTGCCAGACTTAAGGGTTCATTCAACAAAGGCACAGCAATAATCGCTGCAATAAAAGGTGCCAATGTTACGATACTACCGGTCTTAAATGCCCCCAGACGTTTAATCGCTTCTACATAGGTTAAGGTGGCCACAATCACGACCAGTACGCCATGAAATAAACTTTGGATTACAATATGACTCCACTCGGCCTGATCCAAATGCTTTGGCAAAAATAACAGATAAATCGGGATATAAATCAATGCCGACCAGATCGCCACGCTACACATTGCTTGCCAAGCCGTTAAGCTAGATTGCCGTAATAAAACTGTAAACGTTCCCCACCATATGGCACTTAAAAAGAATAATCCATCACCCAGACCAAACGGATGCGCGCTTTGTTGTGATAATAGGTAAGTCATGACAGCGATGGATACCATCATAATGATCAGACTCAGCCAAATGTGCCGATCAAAAGGTTGTCGAAATAGAAAATAGGCGGCCAATGCAGTACATAGCGGAATGCAACCATTTAAAAAAATTGCGGCATGTGCCGCAGGTGCAAAATTGAATGCACTATATGCAGTTAGGCAATACGCTAGACCACCTAGCATTGCTAGAATAAACGGTTCCTTTTTCCAAAGAAAAGCCGTCTGTTTTCGATAAATCAGAATCGGCATCAAAATTATAAATGCCAAGGCAAACCTCAATGCGGTAATGTCCCATGCAGAAATATGCCATTGTGCATTCAGACGTGAAAAGATGGTAAAACCACCCCAGATACACATGGAAATCAAGACAAACAGGTAACCCTGCATTTTAGAAGACATGAAGACTCAACTGAATGTTTTAAGAAAGGCGTTGTCGACAGGCTTCGTATAAGGCCATGCCCGCTGCCACGCTGACATTTAAACTCTGTAAATCCCCTGCCATCGGAATATAGACTTTTTCATCGCATTGCGCCTGATTGATCGGACGAATCCCGGTATCTTCGGCACCCATGACCAGCACTAGAGGACCGGTTAAATTGCTTTGCTGAATAGGTAAAGCCTGTTCATCCAGTAAGGTTCCCACCACTTTAACATTCAATTCTTTTAAGGCAGCCAAAGTTTTACCTAAATTGGTGACCTGAATAAACTTAACTTTCTCCGCACCACCTGCTGCAACTTTTCTGGCTGTTGGTGTCAGACTCGCAGAACGATCACGCGGTACAATCACAGCATGTACCCCCATCGCTGCTGCGGTACGAATACATGCGCCGAGATTGTGAGGATCGGTCACCTGATCGAGTGCCAATAAAAAGACATCTTGTGTATTTTCCACCAACTGTTCAAGGTCATTTTCATTTAATGTCGGATGCGGTCTGACTGAGGCAACCACGCCTTGATGAAAGGGTAAACCCGCCAACTTTTCCAGACTATCGCGACTGGCTTTTTGAATACTGATCCCAAACGGTGCCGCCAAATTCAGTATTTTGTGCAGACGCTGGTCATCACGCCCTTTTAATACAAACAAGGTCAGTACACGTTCTGGTTCTAATTCAAGAAGTGACTCCACTGCATGCACACCATAGTAATATTCTGGCTTTGCCATGAACTTCACCTCTAAAAATGTCAGATAAAAAACAAAAATCCTGTAATGCTGGCTTACAGGATTAAATTGATACTGTCGTGACGATGTTATCTAACATCTTTAGCCTTCTAAATGGCAAACATAATCCACAACATCAGTTGTTTCAATTTTAAACTGGCTATTACCCGGGACATAAAATGATTGCCCTGCACGAAATAACTCACTCTCTTCACTGTCGGCAATCAATACCCGGCATTCCCCGGAAATAATTTCCATACGCTCAGGAACATGCGTTTCAAATGTTAATGGTTGTTCAGTTGGCATAATCACACCAAGTGTTTTTTTCGTTCCATCTTCAAATTGAACCGTATGGCTAATACATTTACCGTCAAAATAAACATTAGATTTTTTGATCACAGAAACATGGTCAAACTGTGCCGAACTCATGTAGTCACTCCAGTACAATAATCACGACTTAAAATAATAGAACCGCTGTAGTTTATCCCGAGCTTGATTGATGAATCAATCTATTTGCGTGATAACTTTCGATTTAATCCAGTTATTTTGTTTAACAAATAAACGCCATCAACTGATCGCACATTTCACAACAACAATCATGACAGCATCATGACCACTGCATCATTTTCTTAAAAATTGTGATCTGATTTTATGCTACTTTATTGCTAACCGCGACAACATTCAAACTTTAACATAAATCATTCAGCAAATTTTCAATAGCACTTGCTTTATGGATCGACTCAATCCCATAATAAAACCATCAACAATTATTCCAATTTGTGCATTTAATCGCCTATGCTCAACAATATCTCACTGCATAATTTCGCTCTTGCCGACCAACTTTCCATTGACATTGAAGCTGGCTTTAATGTGCTCACAGGAGAAACGGGTGCCGGAAAATCGTTACTTCTCGATGCCTTATCAGCATGTCTGGGTGAACGCAGTGATGCCACACAGGTCCGCTTTGGACAGGAAAAGGCAGAAGCCATTGCAACGTTTAATTATCAGGAACACAGTCCGGAAGCAGAATGGTTAAAAGAGCATGAATTACTGGATGAATCCGGTGAGATCATTATTCGTCGGGTAATTTTTGCCAATGGTCGCAGTAAAGCGTGGATCAATGGTCGTCCTACCAGTCTATCGGAACTCAAAGCATTAGGCCGTTTATTGGTGCTTCTCTACAGTCAGCACAGCCAGCAACAATTGTTAGACCCACCCTATCCAAAGCAATGGCTGGATCGTTACAGTGGTTTATCGGAGCAAACGCAGCAGCTTAAACTGGCTTATCAGGCATGGCAAAAAAGTAAACGGCAATATCAGGATGCTGTAGAGGCACAACATTCCCGTGCAGCTAAAATTGAACAACTGAGTTTACAAATCGAAGATATTGAGCCTCTGCTTGACATTCATTATCAGGACATCGAGCAAGAATATGACCGTTTAAGCCATCATGAAACCATGATGCAGGATTGTAGCACCTTGATCTATGGGCTGGATGAAGGTGAGCAAAATCTAATTCAAGACGTCGGCACACTGCTGCGTCGTGCCGAAGCACAGCAATCACGTAGTCCACAGTTGCAACAGGTTTATAATAGCCTAATCAATGCGCAAAGCGAGTTGGAAGATGCAGCCAGTACCTTACGTCAATTTATTGATCGGCAAAGTTTTGATCCCGAACGTATGGCGCAGCTCAATCAATTATTGGAACAATTCCATCGTTTGGCACGTAAATATCGTACTCAGCCAGATGAACTGTTACAGCAATATGAACACTGGCAACAACAACTCGAACAACTGAATGAACTGGAAAATCCGGAATATCTGGCACAGCAAGTTGAGCAGACCCATCAGCACTTTCTTGATCTGGCCCATCAGCTTGATCAAGCGCGTAAAGCAGTGGCGATTGATATTGCAGCCAAACTCACCGAACAAGTCAAACCCTTGGCATTACCAGAAGCGCATTTTGAATTTAAATTTGAACCACTGGAAGAACCCAATGCCGATGGTTTAAGCACCATTCAACTATTATTCACCGCCAACAAAGGTATTCCTGCGCAACCGCTGGCACGTGTTGCATCTGGCGGTGAGCTATCGCGTATTGCCCTAGTGATGCAAGTCATGAATGCCAGTAAAACAGATGCCGAAGTGCTGGTTTTTGATGAAATTGACGTTGGGATTAGTGGTGGCACAGCAGAAATTGTCGGACGTTTATTGGCAGATTTGGCAAAACATGTACAAATCCTTTGTATCACACATCAGGCACAGGTGGCAGCGCAATCAGATCAACATCTATTGGTCAAAAAACAACAGACCGATCCGGCAAGCAGTACCATTATCACACTTAATGAAGATCAACGAATTCAGGAGTTAGCGCGCATGTCTGGGGGTGTCGAAATCAATCAAACCACGCTTAATCATGCCAAACAATTAAGAAAACTTAAATTTATCGCACACTAAACCGTATAGATTTTACATCAATAATGCGGTTTGGCTGGAATTTATCGGCCGTCCATATCAATAATCCTATAAAAATGATTTGGAACTTTGCGCATTGTTTAGTATGTTGAATATATAAGGCTTATTGATATTTCTTCCGTGGATTGCATTCTCATTAAGTTATCAATAAATCTTTCATTATTTTTATATTAAAGGAGAATGGATGACGTGCCAAAACAATATCTAGCACATCGCTGTTTAATTGCCCCGCCGCATATGGATGATACGTCTTTTACCAACACCGTCATCTATCTGGCACGCCATGATAAAGATGGTGCGCAGGGTATTATTTTAAATCGTCCCTCAGATGTACAAATTAAAGAATTACTCAATGATCTAGATATTGATGCCGACCACGTTCATCCACATGCGGTATTGCATGGTGGTCCAATTCGTCCTGAAGCCGGCTTTGTGTTGCATACCGGTCAACCGATCTGGTACTCCTCTATTGCCGTAGGTGAAAATGTCTGTATTACCACCAGCAAGGATATTCTGGATGCTATCGCCCATAATGAAGGGGTAGATAATTATCAGGTTGCTTTAGGCTATGCCAGTTGGACGAAAAATCAACTTGAACAGGAAATATCCCGTGGCGACTGGCTGGTCTGTGATGCAGATATGGATCTAATTTTTAATCTGCCCTATGACGCTCGCTGGAATGCCGCCTATGAAAAAATCGGTATTAACCGTGGCTGGTTATCGCACGAGATCGGACATGCCTGAACAAGACCACCTCGCCAGCATCATTATGGCATTTGATTTTGGTACGCAAAAAATGGGCATCGCGGTGGGACAACGTCTGATTGAAAGTATCAATCCCTTGCCCCTGTTCCCGATGAAAGATGGCATTCCCAATTGGGATAATCTGCATAAAATCATTCAGCAATGGCAACCGGACTTATTTCTGGTCGGATTGCCATTAAATATGGATGATAGTGAATCAGACCTGTCTGCCCGGGCACGGAAATTTGCCCGGCGACTACGCCATCAGACCAATATTGCCACATGGATGGTGGATGAACGGCTGAGCACTCGTGAAGCTCGGGATACACTGCAAAATTTTCAAGCCAAAGGACAGGCGAAAAAACTGTCCGCCGATAGTTTTGCTGCATCACTCTTTATTGAAAGCTGGTATCATGATGCACAAGGCATTCAACCTTGAATCCTTGCAGACTAAATGCATTGTTCCGCCAAAATAACCTCAGCCCATAAAAATATCTGATGAAAAATACTGTAAACCTGTGGCAACTGTTTAAAAAACTCCGTCCTTTTGTTGTGCCATATCGCTGGCTGGTATTAATTACCTTAATTCTGACGCTGATCGGTGCGCTGGCAGCACAGGTCAATGCGCTGACATTGCAATATGCCGTTGACAGTATCAATCAGCTCTTATCCGACGGTCAGGGTTTACAACATGGCTGGCATATTTTAATCACCATCACTGCTATTTTACTGGGTAAAGAAATTCTCAACACCTTAATCCAGTTTGGACAAAAGCTGTTTGGTGAAAAACTACGAATTCTGGTGTCACAGGATCTGGCACAAAGTATTATCGAAAAATTTCTAAAGTATCGGCTGGCATTTTTCACTCAGGATGATAATCAGGCCGGCAAACTACAAACCCGTATTGATCGTGGTATTGGCTCTTTAACACGGCTGGTACAGATCTTTTTTATCGAAATTTTACCGCTATTTACCAGTGCGATTATTGCTCTAGGCCTGATGTTCTATGCCAATTTTTGGGTGGGTCTGGCTGCACTATGCGTGGTACCTGTCTACTTCATCCTCACCTTTCGTCAGGCCCAAAAACTGGGCAACTGGCGCCGCAACTTACGTGATGGTCGTGAAAAGAAAAGTCAGGGTATTTTAAGCATCATCAATTCCATTACCGTGATCAAATCCTTTAACCGGGAAAAAATTGAAGCGGATAAACAGCTCAGTCTGCAAAAAGATCTGACGCAGAACCAGATGCAAACCCGTCAGGTCAGTTTTTTATTTGATGGTTTAAAAACCTTTATCGAACAAATTGGTGTGGTCCTGATTATTATCCTGACTGCTTATTTCGTGCTTGCCGGACAAATGAGCATCGGTATGATCATGTACCATGTCTTACTGTTTAATAATGTGTCTGCACCCATTCGCTCGCTGCACCGGATTTATGATGAAATTAATGATGCCATGATCTATTCGGAAAGTTTTTTTAAAATTCTGGAAGCAGATGATGAAGTCGAATCCACCGGCAGTCTTAAACCAGCGCATTTAGAGGGCAAATTTCAACTGAAAAATGTTGAATTTTATTATCCCAATGGTCATCATGCGCTTAAAAATATCAATATGACCATTCACCCCAATAAAATTACTGCGCTGGTCGGATTGTCCGGTGCAGGCAAATCAACATTAATTAGTTTGCTGGATAAATTCTATCAACCGCAATCCGGCGTGATCAGTATTGATGGTGTCGATTTACAGGATATCGATACCGCCTACTTACGTGATCATATCGGTCTGGTGCTGCAAAAAAATCATATTTTCCAAGGTACTATTGCAGAAAATATCCGTTATGGTAAAACCGATGCCAGTATGGATGAAATTATTCAGGCAGCGCAAAAAGCCTCGATTCACGATCAGATTATCAAACTGGCACATGATTATGATACCGATGCCCTCATGCTATCAGGTGGTCAACAACAACGCATCGCCATTGCGCGTATGTTCCTGAAAAATCCACCGATTATCTTTTTGGATGAACCAACCGCCAGTCTGGACGCGATTGCCACAGAACAAATCAAACAGAGTCTGGATGAGATCAAACAGGGCCGGACTGTAATTATTATTTCTCACAGCCTGTCACAAATTATTGATGCCGATTATACCTATGTGATGCAGGAAGGTGAAATTGTCGAGCATGGTGAACACTATGCGCTGTATCAACAACAAGGCGTGTATAAAAATATTTTTGATGCGATGGCAAAAAGCCTGAATATCGACAAAATTGCCAAAACCTTTGAAGAAGGGGAATTACGCCATTCGTAATAAAGTGACTTAGGCCAGAAATTGCCGAAAAGTCAGATTAATCCGTGGTGTAATCACTTTTGTTGTGGGGGTAATACGGTGTTGCCAAAACTGCTGGGTCTGTCCACGCATCACAATCAATTGCCCACTGTGTAGCAGCATTTCCACCTTGTCATGCCGATGGATATGCCGAAAAGCAAACTTGCGGGTTGCACCAAAACTTAGGGAAGCAATAGTGCAATGCTGTCCCAGTGAACGATCCTGATCACTATGCCAGCCCATGGCTTGCGTACCATCTTCATAAAGATTGGCCAGACAAGAGTTAAAAGACAAGCCCAGTAAATCTTCGATCTGTTGTTTGAGTTTTAGAATCACAGGATCCCACGGCATCGCCTGTCGTGCCACACCCGAATAGACATAATTAAAGCTGGCATCACCATACCATGCCACTTGACGGGCAGTAATATAGTGTTTGCCATGCAGATGTGCCTGATCATGCTGCCACGCTAAATACTGCAACATATAATGCAAATCCTGTTCAGCCTGCTGCATGGAAAGGATTAAGCCAAAATCTTCCACATCTCCGTCAAAAGGCAGGAGATTGCGCTGCGGTTCAGGTGCAAATAAATCTAAAGTCATAATCACATCTTAAAAATCGTATCATAAAAAAAGCCTTTCACATTGGAAAGGCCTCATCTGTTGCATTCTTGCTAGATTGGATACGTGTGTGTTAATCAAGGTTGTTTTAAATACGGCCAAGCCGCTTTTAAATAAATAAACATCGACCATAAGGTTAAAATGACTGCGGTATACAGCAATATATAGGCAATCCATTCCAATGGTTGCCAATTGAGTAAAAATACCGTAATGGCAATCATTTGAAATGCGGTTTTATATTTACCCACAGTCGATACCGCCACACTGGTCCGCGCACCCAGTTCCGCCATCCACTCCCGTAGGGCAGACACAGTAATTTCCCGTGAAATAATCACAATTGCTGCAAAGGCCATGGCAATGGTTGGTTTCCATTGCACCAGTACCACCAGTGCTGCTGCCACCATGAGTTTATCGGCAACAGGATCGAGAAAACGCCCAAATGCCGAGGTCTGATTCAGTTTTCGGGCCAGATAACCATCAAACCAGTCCGTCACAGCAGCAAATACAAAGACCCCTGTTAAAATTGAATGACGCAGTAAACCACCTTCATGACCATTTATACCCAATGCAGGTGGCCAATACGCAAGGATCAGAAACACAGGAATTAATATAATTCGAGCAATCGTTAAAATGTTTGGAATATTCAGGATTCGTCCTGTCATACACACCGCCAGCTACGCTATCCCCAGAAAAAAAATAATCTATCGTATCTCACTAGTCAGAACTTTATACGAAAACACCCCTACTGTCGAGTTATGCAAAGATTGTTATGGTCTGCTGATTGGTCGCTAATAAACGCCCATGTGCATCCCAGATGTATGCCGTTTCGGTAGCATAGCCATCTTTGGCACAACTGGTCTGAACCTGATAGCATAACCAATCACTGCAATCCATTGTAATCGGCTGAATAAAGGTTAAATGCCAAGTTAAAGAACTTGCCGGCGCAGGCTGTGGAAATAAAGGTGTAATACCCGGCGGCCAGATATCCGCCAATGCCACCATATGTGAGGCACGCATCCTACCGCTGGCCACATCCTGTTTAAATCTAAACCATCCACCAAAATCCGCATGCTGGCTGGCAGCAAACGGTAACTTTCCTTCTGCCCAATACAACTCATATTGTTTAAAACACTCGGGAATCAGCCCTTCAATAAATGGCATTGCTTCAAGCTGGTGATAGCCAGGATAAGCAGGTGCACTGGCTTCCTGATGGATTTCGATTTGTGAATCCCTACGCTTACCAAAGCTGGCCAGCATAATGGTCTGGACTTGATCATTCTGCCAAAGCCGTGCTTCCAGTGTGGTCACGGCACTCCCTTCACGTAACACCTCTACAGTAATTTTGGCTTGTTGGTGCTGCACAGGTCCGACAAAAGTAATACTAGCGCTTAAGGGTTCACGCTCCGGATCATCAAGCGTGATGAATGCCCGTTCCATCAAAAGTGCAGCAACAAAGCCGCCATATACAGTACGTCCCTGCCCCCAACCTGTCGGCATTTCAAATTCTGCCTGTTGGGCAACCAAGGCCAATGCATCATCAAAATTCATTTTTTATACATCCGCTGATAAAGTGAAGCACTATGCGCCTCTGTCTTGCCTTGATCTTGTCAAAATTTCAGTATTTTGTGAATGGTGATGTTGCCCATATGAAATCATCATTTTAGCCAATACCTTTTATTCACGAGCTATTCATGCAAAACCTTGTAAATGGTTCTTGCCATTGCCGGCCCAATGCCATTCACCAGCAATAACTCTTTTTCCGCTGCTTTCAATACGCCCTGCATACCACCAAAATGCGTCAATAAATCACGACGTCGTTTGGCCCCCAATCCCGGAATCACTTCCAGAATTGATCCTGCACGTTTTTTATCACGTTTGGCACGATGACGCGTGATGGCAAAACGATGTGCTTCATCCCGGACCTGCTGAATTAAATGTAATGCTTTATTGTCCTCGGGCAATTGAATTTTACCACCATCGGTAAAATGCAGGGTTTCCAATCCCGGCTTGCGCCCTTCGCCTTTGGATACACCCACCATAAATGCATCAAGCTTTAAATCCTGCATCACTTCCATGGCCATGTGGAGTTGTCCCTTACCGCCGTCAATCAATAGCAAATCAGGTAACATGTGTTTTTTATAACGCCGTGTCAAGGCTTGACGCATGGCGGCATAGTCATCGCCCGGGGTAATATCATCAATGGCAAACTGGCGATAATCCCGTTTCCGTGCGCCGCCCTGATCAAAGACCACACAAGATGCTATCGGCGATTCACCCATGGTATGACTGATGTCAAAACACTCAATCCGGTCAATTGGACGTCCCAGCGCCTGTTCCAGTTGATAAAACCGTTCATGTAATTCGATCTGGCTGGCCAACTGCCCTTTAATGGCATGCTGTACATTCATGGTCGCCAGTTCAAGCCACTCGGCCCGTGTTTCTCGCACATTTGGCTTAATCAGTATTTTCTTTTGAAAATGTTGATTAAGCGCCTGTTCCAATTCTTTGCGATTGGGTAAATCCACATTCACAATCAGCTCTGTCGGAATTTCATCGGCCACCTGAAAGTAAAAGTTAGCAATAAAATCACTGAGCATCTGCCCCAGATCATCGCCTAACATATCCGGAAAATAACTTTTTCCGCCCAGCATACGGCCATTGCGTACATGCATAATCTGTACACAGGTCACTCCTGCCTGATAAGCAATTGCCAGAATATCTGCCTCACCCTTAATTTTATATACGGCTTGCTGTGCCTGTACTTCTCGCAGCAATCCCATTCGATCACGATAAAACACCGCTTTTTCAAATTCGAGATTTTCCGCTGCCTGCTCCATTTTCCCAATCAATTCCTGATTTAATTCTTTGGTATCACCATTTAAAAAACGGATTGAGTTTTGCACATCCTGAGCATAATCTTCCGGTGAAATAAAACCGACACAGGGTGCCGAACAGCGTTTGATCTGATATTGTAGACAAGGGCGTTTCCGCTGGGCAAAATAAGAATTTTCACATTGCCGTACATTAAATAATTTTTCCAGTGTCACCAGCGTATCCCTTGCTGCATAAGCACTGGGATAAGGCCCAAAAAACTTGCCGACCTGATATTTGCCTTTACCACGCCCACTGGCAATGCGCGGGTAAGGCTTATCTGCGGAAACAAAGATATAGACATAAGATTTATCGTCACGCAGCATGATGTTATATGGCGGACGATGCAGTTTAATCAGATTTTGTTCAAGTAATAAGGCTTCTGTTTCCGAACGAACAACCAATGTTTGAATATCATAGATCCGTGCCACTAAGGCTTGTGTTTTCGGATGCTCAATGGTTTTGACAAAATAACTGGAGACTCGATTTTTAAGATTTTTCGCCTTGCCCACATACAGTAGCTCGCCCTCTTTCCCCAGCATTTTATAGACGCCGGGAAGTGGGGTCATATGGCTCAATAAATTTTCAATATGGTCTTTAGCGTTTGGATTCACAATAATATCAAATTGGCTAGATACCTTGTTTTATGATGCCATTTCATCTTATTTTCAATCCCTGACCTACTTATTTAGCTCAAAAACATCTTTTAAAAATTTATAGTTTTTGATTTTATGTTTTTTAAAAGGTGAGATCAAATGATTATTTAAATAACCATTTGATTTGATAATTTATTATTTTTTTAAATTCGCACCGAAGATTAAAACAAAAGAAAATAAGAAAATAAGAGCTGTATACGTAATCAGTGCATCATAATTAAGGGTATTTTCAATGATAAAACCAGCGATAAATGGACCGAGTGCAAGTCCACCCCCAATCGCTAAATTTACAGAATTAATAAATTTTCCTGTGTAATCAAATGAAGCAACTGTTGCAAGTATATAGGGAACTGTAAACATCCAGGAAAATTTAAAGATTAAAACCGAAATAGCGAATGTTGTATCCGTTACATGGTTTAAAAGTAAAAATAGTGATATAGCAAAAAATATAAAACCAATTATTATAAGATAATTACGTTTAAACTTAGTCCCAATAATGGAAGTGAGTAGTGACCCTAAAATACCGAGTAAGGTGGAGCTTGCCAAGACTAGATTTGTGAAATCGGTATTTATTTGATAGAAGCTACTCAGATTTGCCATGAATGTCCAAATTCCACCAATAGCAATATAAAAACATAGTGTTGCAAATACCGTAATAAGACCGAATTTAGAACTGTTTTTTCCAGCTTGTTGAAGGGAAAGATGGGTTTTCACAAAAATTGAATTTAGAAAGTATTTGTGTAGTGGGGTTACCAGTAGCATAAGTAATGCACATAGAGCAAAACAGGCACTCGGGGCTGTAGTAGATAAGCCTAAATACCTGTCCAAATGAGTAGTGTTTTTAGCTGCTCTTTTGGACTACCATAGTTAAATCGAAATCTTGCGAAGCAGTGCTTCTCATCCTTAATAAACAATATAAAGGCATTTCGGTCAATACCATTATATTTTCTGAGTACTCTTTTTGCTTGATTCCAGAAATTTTCTACACCATTGATATGGTTTTTATCTTCAACAAATTTTTCTGAATGATTAATTCTATGATGGCTAAAATCACTTACATCAAGAGCGTTATAGCTACGATAGCTATCTGTATAAACAATGCTATCTGGAGAAATTTTTCTAGTAATTATCGGCATTAAGGTTGCTGTCTTAGTATCTGGAACAATCTTGACATAAACTTTTCCACCACGTTTAAGCATACCGAATACGGCTACTTTTCCAGCAGCACCACGCCCACGTTTACCTTTGCGAACACCACCAAAATAACTTTCATCTAGCTCAATTTGCCCCTCAAAGACGTCTATGGCATCTTGGTCAAGATGATACATAATGACTTGACGTATTTTTCTATAAAACAAAGCAGCAGAATTGGGTTGAATACCGAGTAAATCTGCTGCTGTTCTAGCGGTTATTTCTGCTATAAAAAACTCAAGCAACTTTCTTTGAGTTTTTTAGTTTACATATAGTTACCTTCATAAAAATAGATTATCACTGTTCTAATCTACTACAGCCCTAAATTAAATAATCTTACAGGCATCGTCAAAATTCAGACGGGGCAAACGAGCAAATAATTTTTCTATTATTCCATAACCAATATTAATGATCAAATTGGATTTCCATGTTGTCCCGGCAAAAAAGGTTTCATCAACCAGTTTTGGATTAAAACCGGACATCGGACCTGTATCCAGTCCCAGACTGCGACATGCCAAAATCAGATAGGCTGCCTGCATCGAACTATTGCGAAAAGCAGTTTCATGTGCCAGTTCTGCACTGGAGGTAAACCATGAGCGTGCATCGCCATGTGGAAACAGTTCCGGTAATTTTTCATAAAATTCTGCATCATATGCCACAATTACTGTAACAGGTGCAGTCATGGTTTTTTCCAGATTTCCAGACGACAAAGCAGGTTTTAACTGTGCTTTCGCTTCTGGTGATTTCACAAATAAAAAACGTGCAGGTGAACAATTGGCAGATGTCGGTGCCATTTTGACCAGATCATAAATTGCAGCAATTTGTGCATCTGTCACGTCCCTATCCTGCCAAGCATTATGGGTACGTGCGTCCAGAAACAATTGTTTGAGTACATCTTGTTGCAAACCCTGTTGATCAATTGTCATGTGTTGTCTCCTGTTCTTCAATAACTAGGCTTAATTTAAAAATTTAATCAGAATGTCATTTACACTAGCGGCCTGAGTCACCGTACTGGCGTGTGCACCACTGGTCAGCAACTCAAGTTCGGCATGTTGGATTAATTTGGACAGCGCAAAACTGCGTTGCCACGGCACCAAAAAATCATCTTGATTAACAATCACTAATGTCTGATTTTCGATTTCTGATGCTGTGATTGCAGGTCGATACTGTTGTAAGGCATTTAAACGTTTTAATACATTTTCTACAGGGGCAAAAGATGCAATCATCTTGTCCTCTTGTGCCTGTAGTGAGGTAGCATGTGCAGAAATCCAAGCTGGCGGATATAAAAACAATGCCTGCGCACGGACATAAGCTTCTATGCCTGCATGTTGCAATAACGCTGTGCGTGCTTGAAAACATTTTTGCGTATGCGCATCCAGTTGATCCCAGGCATTAATTAATACCAGTTTATCCACTAATTCAGGATAATGCTTTGCCAATTCCAGCCCAATAAAACCACCCAGTGCATGACCAATAAAATGACAGGCATGTAATTTATTTTGCTGTAAAATTTCTGCAAGCTGTTCGGCTAGATGCAGCATACTATAACCATCAGGCAATTGCGGACTGTCTGCAAATACGCCCTCCTGATCATAACAAAGTACCTGAAAATGCTCGCTCAATGCCTCAATTTGTGGTTGCCAAAAATGTGCATGTCCACCAAGTCCGGAACTTAACACCACGGTTTTATCGGTTTGATGCTTACAGGGATAGAGATATACGCTCATAAGAAAAATATAAATAAGAAAAGATAAGATTATTTAAGCAAAAACCGCACCAATTTTACCAAACGGTCAAAAATAAAAATTAATAACGCTTTGTTTTTACTATTTAAACAAAAATTATTATCCAACTTAACAATTAAGTCGTTTGCAAAAATGGATTTTCTTTAATGTGCTTAAACTAAATTTTTAAATTCTATTGGTATTTTTTTAGATCTAATTACAAGTATTTTCAATTGGTTATAATGCGCAAAATCAAAACTTTTACTACTTAGAAGTTAAACCAAGAAGCATGAATAAATTCTTTTATTAATCAATAAGTAGCAGCAAAAAATTGTTTATCAACATAAGTGTTCATTTGATATGTAATCTGAGATAGAAGCTAGAGTCATGTTCTTCTCATTAAATCTTTTAAGCGTTAAGATGATTGTTTCTTTCATCTCTCAATATTTTAGGAATCATAAAATGCAGCAAATCTACACACCAGAAGAAAAGCGCAAACGGATTTTTGGAATTGTTGGCGCAGCTTCAGGAAACCTTGTAGAGTGGTTTGACTTTTATATTTACGCTGTATTTGCGATTTATTTTCAACACGCTTTAACTGCCCCGGATATGGATGATACAACACAAGCCATTTATGTTTGGGGTGTGTTTGCAGCAAGTTTCTTTATGCGACCTATCGGTAGCTGGCTCTTTGGTCGTATTGCCGATAAATATGGCCGAAAACGCTCTATGGTCATTTCTATCGCAATGATGGCATTGAGTTCGTTTCTATTTGCTGCTTTGCCGACCTATGCTCAGGTAGGTATGCTTGCACCCTTCTTACTTTTATTTGTACGTTTACTCCAAGGTCTTTCCGTGGGTGGTGAATATGGTGCTGTTGCCACGTACATGTCAGAAATTGGTTTAAAAGGTCAACGCGGATTTTTTTCTTCTTTCCAATATGTAACATTAATTGGTGGACAGTTACTGGCAAGTTTGCTGAGTGTCATTATTTTATTCTTTATGAGCGAACAGCAATTAATGGATGGTGGTTGGCGTATTCCATTCGTGATCGGTGGTGTTGCAGCAATTATTTCTCTTCTGACCCGTCGTAAATTGGAAGAAACACTGGTTCAAGATGAAACTAAAAGTGAAGATTCTGGCACCATGCGTGCATTATTTCGTGATCACTGGAAATCATTTTTATTGGTCGTAGGTTATACCGCAGCCGGTTCCCTAACTTTTTATATCATTACCGTTTATTCCAAAACTTATTTCACCAAAACACTGGGAATGGATGGGCAAACGACAGGGATCATGATGACCTGTGCCTTGTTTGTTTATATGATTGCACAGCCATTTTTTGGTTATTTCGCCGATAGAGTGGGTCGAAGAACTGCCATGATGCTATTTGCAGGTTTGATGGCTATTTTCATTTATCCAGTGATGGTCATTGGTATGAGTACCTTTGCACACAGCCCAGTCATCATTACCTTGCTCTTAATTTTCTTAATGTTGATCCTTAGCTTCTACACTTCAATTAGTGGCTTGGTTAAAGCAGAAATGTTCCCACCACATGTACGTGCTTTGGGCGTTGGCTTTTCCTATGCAGTAGGCAATGCATTATTCGGTGGTTCAGCACCAGCAGTGGCTTT
Source organism: Acinetobacter puyangensis (assembly GCF_900096995.1). Classification (GTDB taxonomy): domain Bacteria; phylum Pseudomonadota; class Gammaproteobacteria; order Pseudomonadales; family Moraxellaceae; genus Acinetobacter; species Acinetobacter puyangensis. The sequence goes on along the minus strand of NZ_OANT01000003.1, from coordinate 90,183 downwards.
AAAATTCAAGGAAATGGGGATTGAAAACGACTTCTTTATTTATGTCATTGTAATGCTGGTTATCTGTTTTTTATGTAGTTTGAGTTTGCCAAAGAAACCTAAATTTCTTGAGCATGAACACTAACTAAATTACCACCTTCAGCAAAAACGTCATCTCTAAATCATTTAGAGATGACGCCAGTCTTTTTACTTACGATCTGCATAGATTTGATCAAAAATAGCACCATTTACAAAATGGGTTTGCTGTGCCTTCGCCCAACCACCAAACACTTTATCAATGGTGAATGTCTGAATTTTCGGGAACTTACTGGCATATTTTTTCGCCGCAGCGGCATTGCGTGGACGGAAATTATATTTTGCTGCCAATTCCTGTCCTTTTGGTGAATAGAGATAGTTCAAATAGCCTGTCGCCAAATTACGATTACCATTTTTATCCACGACTTTATCTACGATTGCCACAGATGGTTCAGCCAGAATTGAAATTGAAGGATAAATAATCTGATATTTATCTTTATCCAGTCCCTGTGTGGCAAGCAAGGCTTCATTTTCCCATGACAATAAAACATCACCAATGCCACGCTCTGCAAATGTAGTTAACGAACCACGCGCACCAGAATCCAGCACTTTAACATTATGATAAATCTGTTTTACTAGTTCTCGTGCTTTGGCATCATTACCGCCCGGCTGTTTCAATGCATAGCCCCAAGCAGATAAGTAAATCCAGCGCGGCGCACCACCAGTTTTTGGATTTGGCGTAATGATTTCTACACCCTCTTTGGTGAGATCATTCCAGTCTTTGATGTTTTTAGGATTACCTTTACGCACCAAAAAAACAATGGTTGAAGTATAAGGCGCAGAGTTGTTTGGAAACTCTTTTTGCCATCCTGGTTGAATTAATCCGACATTAACGATTTCTTCAATATCGTTGGCCAATGCCAAAGTCACCACATCCGCCTGTAAACCATCAACAACCGCACGGGCCTGTTTGCCTGAGCCACCATGAGACTGTTTAAAATCTACTTTCTGTCCTGTGCGTTTTTGCCAGAACGTTCCAAAATCCTTGTTAAACTCCTGATAAAACTCACGTGTCGGATCATACGACACATTGAGAAAATCTTTTGCCAATACATGTGTTGTGGATAAACTGATCGCAAACACCGCCCCAAATTTAGCCAATTTTTTTAAATTTATTTTCATTGCTATTTCACAATATCTGAATATGATTTGGGCACTATAATTTTCAAAACAATATTTTAGAAATATTATTATGTGATAAATAATGAACAATGCATTATAAGGCGCCACCTTGATTCAGTAACATAAAACGTGATAGAGTTAACAAAACAGTATAGGTTGGTTGCAAATTGAAATACATTGCGCCAATTTATTAATGATAATCAGTTGTTTTTAGTTTAAATTTTAGTTTGTTAAATCGTTTTTTGAGGGCAGCAGTCATGCGATACAAGTCAATCATGCTTATCATCAGTTTAAGTTGTGGTGTCGCTTCAGTGAGTGATGCTGCCCAACTGCAACCACAATCCAAAGATAAAAAAGAAGTGTCAATTATTAAAAATGTTGCGGCTTCTTTAAAGCCTGTGGATAAACCTCTTTTTATCCCCAACCAAACTGTATTGGATCAGTTGCTGAAAGAAACTGAGCAACAACAGACCATTACTGTTTCAAAAGAGGAAAGTAGAGCCGTGGCACGTTTAAATAATTATTCACCAAACCCCTTACTCTCCGAAAATAAAAAAATCAGCTCAATATTCAAACGTTTATTTGGCGGTTAATGTGATGATGCGTTTTTTGCTCAACATGCAAATATGTTGAGTTTGTTCAGCTATTTTCAATCACACAAAATTCCCGCTAAAACGTATACATTCAGCACGTTGATTCATCACGCCTTTGTCATTTTTGCATCTCTATTTCTTTTTGCCGTTATATTCCTTAAAACGCCCCTTTAACTTGGCCAATCCTTCGTAACTAATGTGTAGTGATGCCGGGTTTTTCGCTATAATGTCCTTTATCATCAAATTTTTAGATTTCTAGTTATGACCGTCCGTACTCGTATTGCACCTTCCCCAACAGGTTTCCCGCATGTTGGTACAGCCTATATTGCTTTATTCAACCTCTGTTTTGCCAAACAACATGGCGGAGAGTTTATCTTACGTATTGAAGATACAGACCAACTGCGTTCAACGCCTGAATCTGAAAAAATGATTCTAGATTCCTTACGCTGGCTGGGACTCAATTGGGTTGAAGGGCCAGATATTGGGGGGCCACATGCACCTTATCGTCAGTCTGAGCGCATGGACATCTATAAGCAATATGCACTGGAACTGGTGGCAAAAGGTCATGCCTTTTACTGTTTTGCCACACCAGAAGAGCTGGATCAAATGCGTGCAGAACAACAGGCACGTGGCGAAACGCCAAAATATGATGGTCGAGGTTTAAAATTATCCCAAGAAGAAGTTGAACGCCGTCTGGCTGCTGGCGAACCACATGTCATCCGTATGAAAGTACCTGAACAAGGTATTTGTACTGTCAATGACTTATTACGTGGCGAAGTTGAGATTCCATGGGCTCAAGTTGATATGCAGGTGTTATTAAAAACCGATGGTTTACCCACTTATCACCTTGCCAATGTGGTAGATGACCACTTGATGCAAATTACCCATGTGTTCCGTGGCGAAGAGTGGCTACCTTCTGCGCCAAAGCATCAATTGCTTTATCAATATTTTGGCTGGGACATGCCAGTACTGGGTCATATGCCCTTATTGCGTAATCCGGACAAATCCAAGCTCTCCAAACGCAAAAATCCAACTTCGATTAACTACTATCGTGACATCGGTGTTTTACCTGCGGCCTTGCTGAACTACCTGGGTCGGATGGGCTGGTCTATGCCGGATGAACGTGAAAAATTCAGCCTGACTGAAATGATCGAAAACTTTGACATTCAACGGGTTTCTTTGGGTGGTCCAATTTTTGATATTGATAAATTACACTGGTTAAATGGACAGTATTTAAAAGCCATGACACCAGGTCAATTACTTGACACGATTTTATCTTGGCAAGGCAATCGTAACAAACTCGAAGATATTGCAGCAGCGATTCAACCGCGTATTAATCTGTTATCAGAAGCAGTGAATTGGGCCGGTTTTTATTTCAACCATATGCCAAACATTAGCGCAGAGCAGTTTGAAAGTAAAAAACTTTCGCAGGAGCAAGTACGTCAAAGCCTGCAATTTGCCATCTGGCGTCTGGAAAGTTTATTTACCTGGAATAATGATACAGTCAGCCAAACCCTGATAGATCTAGCCAATCAAATGGAGATCAAACTGCGTGACTTTATGCCGACTTTCTTTATCGCAATTGCTGGCTCAACCAGTTCAACACCGGTGATGCAATCCATGGTCACCATTGGCCCGGATCTGACTTTTGCCCGCTTGCGTCATGCACTGGAAATTGTCGGCACACCAAGTAAAAAAGAAGAAAAATCCTGGCAAAAACTTAATGAACAGTTAAAATTGCCTAAAAATGAATCAGTTGATCATGCAGAATAATTAGACTGAATTGACATCGCCTCGTCATCTGCATAAGATGGCGAGGCAATTTAAATTGATTGCTAAAAATGGGGTCATAGCTCAGTTGGTAGAGCGCTACAATGGCATTGTAGAGGTCAGCGGTTCGATCCCGCTTGACTCCACCATTAATAAAACCATCGTGTTATCCATTCATCATTTAAATTTTTCTTTCTCTTAGATCGTCACATCAAATAAAGAGCCAATCCAGCTGGTCACAATCATTGCCAATATGCCCCATAGCGAAATTCTTAATGCACCCTTCATTAAGGAAGTCCCCGCAAGATAACTCGAAATTGCCCCTAATACTGCCAATGCCATAACCCCTACTACAATAATACCCAGACTTAACCATTGATCGGGAATCAATAAAATGGATAAAGTGGGTAATGATGCACCGAGAGAAAAAGAAATTGCTGAAGAAAAGGCAGCCTGTACAGGCTTTGCCGCAGTATGCGCGTTAATACCGATCTCGTCTCGCGCATGTGCCTCTAGTGCATTATGTTCGGTAAGCTTGACTGCTACTTGATGGGCTAGTGTTGCATCTAGTCCACGATGAATATAGATATTTGTAAGTTCTTTTAACTCCATTTCCGGATTTTTATGTAATTCACGACGCTCAAGTGCAAGATCAGATTCTTCAATATCTTCTTGAGATTTAACCGAAACATATTCTCCTGCTGCCATGGAAATTGCGCCGGAAATCCAGCCAGCCAAACAAGTGATTAACAAGACATGTGTTGTTACCCCTGTTGCAGCCATCCCGGTGACTAGACTGGTCACCGAAATAATGCCATCATTTGCCCCTAACACAGAGGCTCTCAACCAGCCTAAGCGTTCAATATAATGTTTTTCTTGATGGTGTGATTGTGACATAGTAAGTACCGATTTTATGATCAATTAGATTGAGCTAATATTCTGAATATTACCAGCTTGTTCATCTTTTCTACATCATTTTCACGTATTAATAAAACTTTATCCATTGGCACTTCTTGTATGATTTTTAGTATGCTTATCAGTATAATCTTGACATAGGGTTGATCAGTATGAAATATCTAGGTAGCTTATTATTTGTAAGTTTATCGCTATTACCGATCCAACCACTTTTTGCAGCGCCCCAAGATGGCGGTAGACCTTATGATCGTCATAATGAATACGAATATAAGAACCAGACAAATCGAGAAGACTTCCATAAATCCCGGGATCAACGTCGCCAGCAAGATGATAATTCATCTCGTCATCATGAAAAATTTTATTGGAAAGCAGGTGCTACTCTACCTGAACAATATCGCTCGGCCAATAACCAGGTTGATTTTAGCGACAATCCCAAACTTGCCCCACCAACACGCTATCAGCAATGGATTAAAGTCAATAATAAATATGTGCTACTCAATGTGATTACCAATACCATTATCAAAGTTGTACCAGAATAATCGACAGGATTTAAATACCCTAACACCAAAAACCTTTTACCAGTCATGTGCGGTAAAAGGCTTTTTCATGTAGATTATTTACCGGTTTTTGCCTTGATGAACTGACGCACTTGTTTGATACGCTGTTTGACAGGTTTAGGTAGTCTTGGCGGGATCAATTTTGCTGCCTGATTGAACCAGACCAGTAAAGAAAAATCACCTTCCATTTTAATGTCACCCGATTGCATTCCGGTCATGAATGCACTTGGATCGCCTTTTAACAGGGTTTTAACGGCATATTCACTATTGGCAAATTGCAATTTAAAATCTGCGGCTTGTCCATTGGCAACTTCGTCTGACACCTTACCATGATCAACCACGATCTGACGTGCAACGCCATTTTCCACGCCAATTTCGATCCGAAATTTACGATCATAAATTAACTCAATAAATTTCGGACTGGTACGGGCAAGTTGCTTCATGCGTAACACAAGCCCTGCCAGTAATAAATCCAAGGGATCAGTAGTGACATCAACTACTGGTAATTTTACAACGGGCAAAGATGATAACTTCATTTAGTCTATCCTAATCATTCTGGTGCTATTCTTGATCTTGAGCGCAATCGTAACATATTCGCTTTTTAAAAAATAAGTGCTCTTGTGTATAAAAACTTATTATTCTCGTGAGTTAGTCTTTTTCTCTTGCGCTACGTTCTCTTATTTTTACTTATCATTCACAGCAACGCTAGGCCCTTAGATTTAATATTACAGCATCAACCTGTATATTGATGCTGATCATCCTCATAAACCGGGGTATGCTCAATACAGTTGACTTTCACAGGAGCGACTTTTGCATGGCGATAGTCATATAATGCAATAATCACGGTAAACCCCAGTAAGCTCAGCATAAAAGCGCTAATATAGCCATATAACAATGGCATCTCGATCACACTCTGGATCGCCACTCTTAATAGCTCCAGACTCCCCCAGAACACCATTCCAGCCGCCATAAAGACCAACCAGTAACGATAGCGTGACAGTGCAATTAAAGTGACTGCAAGAGCAACACAGGCTACCCCAAGCATCGTGGTAAAATCTAATGTCATCATTCACACTCTCCTACAATCACAACGTAAAAAACCATCCAAACAATACCTTGCTAAACTTATACATGCAGCTTAAAAATTAAACACAGTATCCATTTCGGTTAATCAGATTATGCAGCTTTTTGAGCAGAATAAAAGCCCCTAAAATTCTCTTCACGACACAAAGTGTCGTTGATTATTTTATCTTCGATTGAGAAAGATTAAGAAAATCTATCACAACCCTATATATTGTGTGTGTTTAGAAAAATAAATTTTATTGGATGCGGCAATTACTGCCCGCTAATCTTTTTTTTATGTCAAAATATAATTTTATAAGTTATTGATTTTATATAAAATATAATTAAATAACATTGTAATTACATGTTAACTACATCTAACATTCAACAGATAGATGCAGTTAACCAAACACTATATATTGTGTCTCAGGTCATATCTAGACACGGTAGATATCTTTATCATGAACACCCAATAAGTATAAAATTCCATCTAATCCAACACTGGAAATGGCCTGATTGGCATTTTGACGGACTAATGGTTTGGCACGAAACGCCACGCCTAATCCAGCTAGCGACAACATCGGCAAGTCATTTGCACCATCACCTACGGCAATGGCTTGCTCAGGCGAAATACCAAATTTATTGGCTAAATCCTGTAATAGTTGCGCTTTACGCGCACCATCAACGATCTGGCCTTTGACTTCACCTGTGACAATGCCATCATGGACATCCAAAACATTGGCATGTACTTCATCAATTCCGAGTTTTTGCTGTAAATACTCGGCAAAATATTGAAACCCACCCGATAAAATCGCAGTTTTATACCCCAGAGAACGTAAGGTAGAAATTAATTTTTCTGCACCATCGGTAATCGTTAAGCGTTCGGCAATTTTTGGTAGAACTTCGGCGTCTAGACCTTTGAGCAATGCCACCCGTGCACGGAAACTTTGTTGAAAATCAAGTTCACCGAGCATGGCACGTTCGGTAATTTCGGCAACTTGTGCGCCCACACCTGCCTCAAGTGCCAGTTCGTCAATCACTTCCTGTTCGATCAAAGTCGAATCCATATCAAAGCAGACCAAGCGACGATTCCGGCGATAGACATTGTCTTCCTGAACTGCAATATCGATATTTTGTTCCGCACTGAGCAGCAAACATGCCGAACGCATCGCCGCCGCATCCAGCATTTGGCCACTTAAGCCAAATTGAATACAAGCTGGACTATGATCCCCTGATTGCGCCAACGTCAGACGTCCAGACAAACGGGTGATTGTTTCAATATTGAAGCCTTGATTAGATACAATTTTAGTCACTGCCTGCAAGTGGCTTGCAGTCAATTCAGGGGCGAGGACAGTGACGATATATTTGGTTCGTCCGCCATCTTTCACCCACTGTTCGTATTCTTGCAAGGGAATGGGTTTAAAGCGTACGGTTAGCCCGATATCATGTGCCAGAATAAGAATTTCTTTCATGGCAAGTGCTGTAGCGGTTTGATCTTCAGAGCTCACCACAATGCCAAGTGTCAATTGATTATGGATCACAGCTTGTCCAACATCAAGAATCTGCAAAGAATGTACAGACAAAGCCTGCATAAGTCGGGTAAACTGATTAGGTTGATCTGGGCCTAAAAAGGAAATAAGAATGATTTCTCGCATGAGGATAACTCTGGTTTGAGTAGCATCTAACTATAAAATTGATAGAATGATAATCGATATTGAAACTATTTGCCTTGGAAGTTTAACTTGAATGCACCTCGTCAAGGGCTTTTTGCAAGCCTACTCATTTTAAGTTTTGCGCTACACAGCATTTTAATGGTGGTGGCGACAAATTATTACCTAAAAGATAACCGTGCAATTCAGGGCGAGTTACTGACTCGTCAGTTGGTCACAGACAGTATAAATGAACTGGATCCACCCAATACTGTTGCACTGGCATTACTGACTTCCCGTTATGCCACCAATCCGAGTATTGCTTCACTACGCATTCTAGACCAAAGCGATCGTGTACTGGCAACTGCCGGTGCCAATAAAACCCGTCAGGGTGAAGTCTTTGTTCGTGATGCCTTACTCAATGAACAAAAAATTGGCCGCATAGAGGTTACACTGATTAAGCCAAGTATTGGTGAACAATTGCGTAACTTATGGCTGCCATTATTATTGTCATTGATTCTTCACAGTCTGTTATGGCTAGGCTACCGTACCATTGCTCGCCCCACACGTTCAGAATTTCTGGCAAAAATGAAACGTGAAGCACAACTCAAACATGAGATTCAAAGACTTGCTGATGCGCTGGAACAGGAAAAACATCAAGCCAGCCTTGCCATTGCAAAAGCACAGCAACTGTATCAAAAGCCTAGAACCCAGCAAAACCTTCAGGAAGCTGCACAACAGACCGAACAAAGCAATGATATTTATCTCAGCATTCAATTTTACGATCCTAAACAACTCTTAGGTACCGTGAACCAGTCTATTGCGCAGACCTATTTTAATATTGCACAGTTATTTTTAAACAAAGTGGTCGAGCTCTGTAGCAGTCATTATCAGCTCAAGGAAAATGAGTTGGAAATTATCCAACCATTCTTTGATGATGGTGCATTGGTCAAAATTTCTAGTAAAAATGCAAACCTGATTAGTGCCCTAGTGCAAGTGGCCGTGGTGTTTCAATTACTTTCTGAAGCGATGTATAAACGCTATCGGGAAGAAAAACGCTTTGCATTGCAAACGCGTTGTGCAATTGCAGAAGAATTACCCAACATGCAACTTTCTGCCGATAAAGCAGCTATTCGACTGGCACAATATTTACATGCCAAAGAAACTGCAATTTATCTCAGCAAACCTTCATTTAAAGATGTTCGTCATTGCTACGAACTGGTGGCATTGCCGAATCCGTCCAATGCCTTAACACGTGAAGCCATGTTATTACACGGTCTGAATAATGAATTTGCCCAAAGTGCACAGGATATGCGTAATCAGATTTTATCTGGTCGCAAACCGCAACATGATGAACAGGACAATTAGTGTCTGAGTGAATCATTAAAAGGTTTGATTAAAGCAAAATAGCGCATGCAATGGTGTATTTCACATCATTGCATCTCATTTAAATGATAACAATATACTTTTTTATCATAATCACATGATAAAATTGATGGTATAAGGCCAAGAAATATCAACACAACAATTAAAAATCCGCTAAACTATGCCGATTTATTTTATCAATCTATCCGGTGTATAAAACATTCGTGTCCGAATCTTTAACGCCTATTTTAGATGAACCATCAAGCAAAGGTGAATATAGATGCCATTAAATAGCGTCGAAGAACTTGTTGCCGACATCCGTGCAGGAAAAATGGTCATCCTTATGGATGATGAAGATCGTGAGAATGAAGGCGATCTGGTGATTGCTGCAACCCATATCCGTCCTGAAGATATCAACTTCATGATTACCCATGCACGTGGTCTGGTTTGCTTAACCTTAAGCAAAAAGCGCTGCCAGCAATTAAACCTTCCGCTGATGGTTGACCAGAATGGCGCACAGCACGGTACCAATTTCACCTTATCAATTGAAGCAGCAGAAGGTATTTCGACTGGGATTTCCGCCACAGAACGGGCACATACCATTCGTACAGCCGTTGCAGCTCATGCCAAACCAGCCGACATCGTACAACCGGGCCATATTTTTCCATTAATGGCACAACCCGGTGGTGTATTACATCGTGCAGGGCATACCGAAGCAGGTTGTGATCTGGCACGTCTTGCAGGACTGGAACCGGCATCTGTCATCTGCGAAATTATTAAAGAAAATGGCGAGATGGCGCGTCGTCCAGATCTAGAAATTTTTGCTGAAAAACATGGCATTAAAATTGGCACCATTGCCGATCTGATTCATTATCGCATGACCAATGAGCAAACTGTTTCACGCGATGAAATCAGTACTATTCAAACAGAATACGGTGATTTTCAGCTTTATCGCTATCATGAAATTGGCAGCCCAGCAGTGCATCTGGCATTGGTCAAAGGTAATCCAAAAGAAGGCATCACCACAGTTCGTGTGCATGGTTTTAATCCGGCACGTGATTTGTTAAAACTCAATAAAATTGATGGTACGCCTGCCTGGAATCTGGACAATGCACTCAAAGAAATTTCCAAGCGTGAACGCGGTGTGCTGGTCTGGATTGGACAAAACCAGTTACCGGATTTGGGGCCTGCACTATTGCAACTCAATCAGCCGCGCCAAACCAAATCCAATGCAGCATTATCTCAGCAATATCAAACCATTGGTGTTGGTGCGCAAATCTTAAGAGATCTGGGCGTAGAAAAAATGAGATTGCTTAGCTCGCCTTTGCGTTTTAATGCATTATCCGGTTTTAATCTGGAAGTTGAAGAATATGTTACCCCAGATCAGGGCGTATAACATTTTCCAAGACCTGATCAACAGGGCAATTCCGACAAGACCAAATGCTAGGCTTGAGGTACAATGACCACATGCAAAGCAGAACATATATAGATTTAACTTGAACTATCCCACATTCAACATCATCGTTGTGGGTTTGAGGAAACAAAATGGCTATCCGTAAAATCGAAGGTGTATTACATTTGGCAAACGAAGATCGTTATGCCGTTGTTGTTGGACGTTTTAACAGTTTTGTGGTTGAGCATCTGCTTGAAGGTGCGATTGACACGCTAAAACGTCATGGTGTTGCAGAAGAAAATATCACTGTGGCTTATGCTCCTGGTGCATGGGAATTGCCTGTGGTTGCCAAAAAACTGGCTGCCACCCAAAAATTTGATGCCATTATTGCTTTAGGCGCAGTCATTCGCGGTAGCACGCCACATTTCGACTTTGTTGCCGGTGAATGTGCCAAAGGTCTGGGTGTGGTTGGTCTGGACAGTACATTACCTGTCATCAATGGCGTATTGACTACCGACAGTATCGAACAAGCCATTGAACGCTCTGGGACCAAAGCCGGTAATAAAGGCTCAGAAGCTGCATTGACAGCAATCGAAATGGTTAATCTATTAAAAGCGATTTAAGAAAAGGCTATCCACGTCATGAATCAAAGTTATCCCACCACTTATGCAGCAAAACGTAAAGCACGTCGTTTTGCTGTACAAGGCATTTACGAATGGCAAATGAGTGGCAATCCTGTACATGAAATTGAAGCACGTACTCGTAGCGACAATGCAATGCACAAAGTCGATATTGGCTATTATCACGAATTACTGAGCCAAATCGTTCAACAACATGAAGAACTGGATGAAATTCTAATTCCAGCATTGGATCGTGAGCTTGATGCACTCGATGGTGTTGAACTTGCCACCCTGCGTTTAGGGGCTTATGAGCTAAAAAACCATCTGGAAATTCCATATCGTGTGGTGCTGGATGAAGCGATTGAATTAGCCAAACATTTTGGTGGCACAGACAGTCACAAATACATCAATGGTGTACTTGATCGTGTTGCACAGCAGTTGCGCCAAGCAGAAAAGCAACAAGCTTAAGTTTAAAACTGACTGCATATGGCTGAATTTTCAATTATCTCCCGTTATTTTCAATCTCTGACACCACAGAATATTAATGTCGGGATTGGAGATGATTGTGCCATTATTACCCCACCTGCACAGATGCAGTTGGTCAGTTGTGTAGATACGCTGATTGCCGGACGACATTTCCCTTTAAATACACCACCACATGCCATTGGCTGGAAAAGTGTTGCGGTAAATTTGTCCGATCTGGCTGCCATGGGTGCTACACCACACAGCATTTTATTGGCATTAAGCCTCCCCGATATTGATGAAGCATGGCTTGCCGAATTTAGTCGGGGAATTGCCGATTGCTGTCAAAAATACGGTGTTCAGTTGATTGGTGGTGATACCACCCAAAGCCCCACACTAAGCATTTCCATCACTGCACTTGGCTGGATCAAACCCGATCAGGCAATTTTACGATCGGGCGCACAAGTGGGCGATATAATTGTAGTGAGTGGCAAAATTGGCAGTGCAGCCTATGCCCTGCGCCACCCGCACTCCCCTTTGCAACATACTTTAGATTATCCCGAGCCTCAGGTGGCTCTTGGTCAAGCTCTATTAGGCTACGCTTCTGCCATGCTGGATATTTCCGATGGTCTAGCACAGGATCTCGGGCATATTCTAGATGATAGTGCTGTAGGTGCCCTCTTAAATCTGGAGCAAATTCCTGTTGCAGATGAATTAGCACAACTGGATTTAAACACACGGATGCAACTGGTGCTTGCTGGTGGCGATGACTATCATCTATGTTTTACCATTTCCCCTGACAATTTAAAAAAATTTAAACAACAACATGCTTTTGAGTTGTATAGTATTGGTACAATTCAACAACAGCAGACTTGTCTATATCAATATCAGCAACAAGTTTTTCATCCACAAATTTTAGGATATCAACACTTTGCCAAAGCCTCCGATTAATTTAAGCAATGCATCGGCACTGGATAAACTGATCTGGTTTTTGGGTGTTGGCTTGGGTTCCGGACTTTTCCCTAAAGCACCGGGCACCATGGGATCGCTTGCTGTACTATTGCTCTATCCAGTCTGGATACAGATAGGTCTGATCGCCAGTATTGTGGTGATTATCATCATGTCGCTTGTTGGCATTTATATTTGTGGTCGCAGTGCAGATATCATGCAGGTTCATGACGATGGCCGAATTGTTTGGGATGAGTTTGCAGGACAGTCCATCGCATTACTACCGCTTGTGTATTTCTATCCATTATTTTCATGGTGGTGGATTTTCATTGGCTTTGCGCTGTTTAGGCTGTTTGATATCTGGAAACCTTTTCCCATTGGCTGGGCAGATCAAAAAGTTTCAGGTGGTCTGGGAATCATGCTGGATGATCTTCTTGCTGGCATCATGGCTGCCATTGTATTTATTGCCATATTGAATTTTGTATCATTAGGATAATACCATGTCAATCACCGTCATTATTTTGGCAGCTGGTAAAGGCACACGGATGAAATCCGCCTTACCCAAAGTATTACAACCACTGGCCAATACACCTTTATTGGGTCATGTGATTCATACCGCAAAACAATTACAACCCAAACGCATGATTATCATTTATGGTCATGGTGGAGAGCTGGTCAAACAAGCTTTTGCCGATGAACAAATTGACTGGGTAGAACAGGCAGAACAATTGGGAACTGGTCATGCAGTACAAATGACTTTGCCGGTATTGCCTACTGATGGTTTATCCCTGATTTTATATGGTGATGTACCCCTGGTTTCATTACAAACACTTGAACGATTACTGGCAGCCTCAAAAGATTCGGGTATCGGCATGATTACCCTAAATGTAGAGGATCCAACCGGTTATGGTCGTATCATTCGGCAGGATGGCAAGATTCAATCGATTATTGAACATAAAGATGCCAGTGCTGAACAACGTCAGATTCAGGAAATCAATACCGGTATCTACTGTGTCAGTAATACCAAGCTACATCAATGGTTACCAAAACTCTCCAATCATAATGTACAGGGCGAATATTATTTAACCGATATTATTGCCCTGGCCGTGGCAGATGGATTGGAAATTGCCTCCATTGAACCCGAATTCCGCTTTGAAGTAGAAGGCGTTAATGACCGTCTGCAATTGGCACGGCTTGAATGCGAATGGCAAAATTATCAAGCTGAACAACTGATGCGTCAGGGTTTACATATTGTCGATCCGCACCGTTTTGATTTACGCGGCAGTTTAAAATTTGGTTGTGATGTACGGATTGACATCAATGTCATTATCGAAGGTGATTGTGAACTGGGTGATAATGTGCAGATCGGTGCTGGCTGTGTTTTAAAAAATACCAAAATTGCTTCGGGTACAGTTGTACAGCCTTATAGTGTATTTGATTCTGCAATCGTCGGACAAAACAACCAGATCGGGCCGTTTTCTCGTTTACGTCCGAATGCCGTCCTTGCAGATGAAGTGCATATCGGCAACTTTGTTGAAGTAAAAAACTCCCGCATTGGTTTTGCCAGTAAAGCCAACCATTTTACCTACCTGGGTGATGCCGAGGTGGGTTGTGAAAGTAATATCGGCGCAGGCACGATTACCTGTAATTATGATGGTGCCAATAAACACAAAACTATCATTGGCGACCATGCATTTATCGGGTCAAATAGTGCATTGGTTGCGCCCGTCCATATTGGCAATGGCGCAACGGTGGGCGCAGGTTCGGTCATTACCCGTGATGTGGAAGCACAAAGTCTAGCGGTAGAACGTTCCAAGCAAGTTGCAAGAGCAAACTATCAACGTCCACAAAAGCTAAAATAATTATCCCGAGGTTTAAATATGTGCGGTATTGTTGGCGGTATTGCCGAACGTAACATCACAGAAATTCTAATTGAAGGTCTAAAGCGACTGGAATACCGTGGTTATGATTCTGCCGGTGTCGCAGTCATTAATCAGGGGCAACTTTTACGCGAACGCCAAGTCGGCAAAGTAATTAATCTGGCTGATGCGGTTTCTACCCATCATTTACAGGGTAATCTAGGCATTGCCCATACGCGCTGGGCAACGCATGGTAAACCATCCGAACAAAATGCCCATCCGCATGCTTCTGGCAATGTTGCCGTAGTACATAACGGTATTATCGAGAACTATCAAGAGCTTAAACAAGAACTACAACAACTTGGCTATATTTTCTCCTCACAAACCGACACTGAAGTGGTTGCCCATTTAGTCAACCATGCTTTAAAACAAATCCCGGATTTATTACAGGCCGTACAAAGTATCGTGCCACGTTTAAAAGGTGCTTATGCACTAGGAATCGTTTGGACAGAACAGCCTGATGAACTGATCGCTGTACGTGAAGGTTCACCACTGGTCGTTGGTGTCGGTATTGGTGAAAACTTTATCAGTTCTGATCAATTGGCATTATTGCCAGTGACCAATCGCTTTATCTATCTGGAAGAAGGCGATATTGTCCGTTTAAAACGCAACAGCGTTGAAATTTTTGTCGATGGGCAAGCCATTGATCGTGCAGTGAAAGAACTCGATGCAGCCGTCACAAACAGCAGTAAAGGTGAATATAAACACTTCATGCTCAAGGAAATTTTTGAGCAGCCTGATGCGGTTCAACAAACCATCGCACAAGCACTTGATGCGGATACCCTAAAACCTGATTTTCTGGCAAAGGCCAATCAAACCTTTGCCGCGATTCAGCAAATCCAAATTATCGCCTGCGGTACCAGCTATCATGCCGGCATGGTGGCTAAATACTGGTGCGAGCAGATTATTGGTTTGCCCTGCCATGTTGAAATCGCCAGTGAATATCGTTATCGCCATCCGGTGATTGTGGCCAATACCTTATTTTTATGTATTTCTCAATCTGGGGAAACAGCCGATAGTTTGGCCGCGTTAAGAGATATCCAGCGTCGTGCCAAACAGCATGATATCCCTATTCATACCATGGCAATCTGTAACGTATCCACTTCATCCATGATACGGGAAACCGACTTCCATTTATTGACGCTGGCTGGTCCTGAAATTGGCGTTGCCTCCACCAAAGCTTTTACCACCCAACTTGCGGCACTCATGTTGCTGGTATTAAAAATTGGTGAGATTAAACAGACCCTTGCCGAATCGTTAAAACAGGACATTATTAAAGCCTTGTGGCATTGTCCAAAAGTGCTCAACGAAACGCTTAAAAATGATATTGAAATTTTACGCTTATCCAGTCTGTTTGTGGAAAAGCAGCATTGTTTGTTCCTTGGTCGAGGCACACATTTCCCGATTGCCCTTGAAGGTGCATTAAAACTGAAAGAGATTTCCTATATTCATGCCGAAGGCTATGCTGCTGGTGAACTGAAACACGGTCCATTGGCACTGGTCGATAATGATATGCCGGTGGTCATTCTGGCACCTAAAGATGAGATGCTGGATAAACTCAAATCCAATATGGAAGAAGTGCAAACCCGTGGCGGTGAACTATTTGTCTTTGCCGATGAGCATAGTGATATTCATGCTCAAGATCGCAAACATGTGGTGCATATTCCGCAAGTCTCCGAATGGTTAGCACCGATCATCTACTGTATTCCGGTACAATTGCTGTCTTATCATGTGGCGGTATTACGTGGTACAGATGTCGACCAACCTCGCAATTTGGCAAAATCGGTTACGGTAGAATGATTTAACTTATTGATTTTTTATAAATGTATGAGAGTAATAAAGTTTCATACTAAGTATTAAAGTATCATACTGAGTAATAAAGTGTAATACTGAATTGCTCAATTAATCCACACAGGCTATGCTCTAAAATAGCATAAATGTGTGGATTTTTTATGGCCAACTTTAAGAACACACAAAATCATGAACTCAAAATTCAAAAGTGGATTAAAGAAGGACGAGGACAGGGTTTTGGAAATAACTATAAGCCTTGGATTACAATTCGAGATGTGAGTTCAGAAGGACGATCTCACCGAGTTTATGGCCATAAAAGCAAAAGAACTCATCATCTTTTATCTGATTTAGAACTCTCTGCTTTTTTATTGCTGGAATGGCATTCTAGTACCATCGATATTCGAGAACAATATCCCTTAGACCTCGAACAAACATTAAAAATTGCTGAAACAATTAAAATTCCTCATCCAAAATTTGGAAAACATTATCAAATAATGACAAGTGATTTCTTGGTAGATACAAATAATTCAAAATCACCTAAATTTGCAGTCCAAGTTAAATATTCAAATGCTCTCAATGACCCACGTACAATAGAAAAGATAGAAATTGAAAGACAATATTGGAAACAGCAAAACATCCCTTTTTATATTTTTACTGAACATCAAGTTCCCATAAAAGTAAATCAGAATATTCAATGGCTGTACAGCTCCATAAATACCTTGGAACTGAGTGAACAAGACGCACTAGATAAACTCAACTTTTATGCAGATATTTTTAGTAAAAATAAGTCTAAAAAAATTAATGAATTGGCAAGATTGATTGATCAAAAATATCTATTTGAAATGGGTCAGTCTTTAAGAGAAATTAGAGATTTACTTGCTCTTCGATATTTTACATTTGATCTTAATATTTCTTTTAAAGATTTGAAAACTGATCACATTCAGTTAGGTCAAATCAATCTTTGGAATGAGGTTCTTCATGCTAACAATCAATGAAGTACTAAGCTTTGAAGGCTCTTTATTCAGAATTTTAACCATCCTCCCTCACTCTGTGATTTGGATTAGTCTTGATGATGAAAGTGCTTTTCCTATTGAAATTAGGAAAACTGAAATATTTAAAGGCTTAGAGGATTTAAGTGTTCAAAGAGAGACCGATCCGCATCAATCACTAGCATTTATTCAACCAGAAAAGGGATCAACACAAGAAAGCAAACGTGATCAAAATTACGCACTTATTCACCCTCTCATTTCTCATGAATTATTTTTTATACCTACTCAAAGAGGCAAAATAATTGATGAGATCATGTCTCAACATCGAGCAACTAAACAAACAATTTATCGCTTAATTCGCAGATATTGGCAACGAGGACAAACGCCTAATGCTTTACTCCCAGACTATAAAAATAGCGGTGCTAAAGGGCAAAAAAGAACGCCCAAAGATAAAAAACTGGGACGACCACGCCTCTATAACAGCGAGCAAGGTATTAATGTTACGGAAGATATTGAAAAGCTCTTTTATCGTACAATTAAATTATTCTTTCTAAAAGATAATCAGCATTCACTTCCCTTTGTGTATCGAAAATTTCAAACCACATATAAAAATTTGTATCCCGATACGATTGAGGCGGATATTCCTACAATATGGCAGTTTAAGTATTACTATGAAAAGGAATTTAAAAAAATTGAGAGCATTAAAGCTCGTATTAATACCGCGAACTATCGTAAGGACTATCGTCCATTACAATCGACCTCAACTTCACAAGCATTAGGACCTGGATCACGTTATGAGATTGATGCAACGATCGCTGATATTTACCTAGTTTCTAACTCAAATCCCCAAAGTATCGTTGGTAGACCTACAATTTACTTTGTGATTGACGTGTTCAGTAGATTAGTTACTGGCTTCTATATAGGTTTCGAATCACCTTCTTATTTAGCTGCTATACAAGCATTGAATATAGCGATGACTGATAAAGTTGAATATTGTGCTGAATATGGGGTCACTATTCAGTCTGAAAACTGGCCAGCCATTGGACTACCTGATGCTCTACTCGCAGATCGAGGAGAGTTATTAGGCTATCAAATCGAAGCACTGGAAAAAACATTCGCTGTGAGAATTGAGAATGCACCAGCTAGGCGTGGTGATGCTAAAGCTATTGTGGAACAAGCTTTCAATACTTATCAAGCTTATTTCAAAAGCGAGGGTAAAGGAAAAGGTGTCGTGGAAGGCACTACCGTAAAGAAAACAGGGGGTAGAGATTACCGTCAAGATGCTACTTTAAATATTCGCCAGTTTACTGAAATCATTCTTGCCTGCATCATCTCACACAATCAATTCCATGTGTTAAAGACATATGATCGTGAGGCAGACATGCCTAATGAATTACCAACCATTCCCTTACATTTATGGAATTGGGGTATCCAAAACAGAACTGGAAAATTGCGAACTGTTTCAGAAGAAGCTCTTAGAATCGCATTATTGCCACGTACTAAAATTACAATTTCTGATTTAGGAATCAAAGCATTTGGCCTTTACTATCTTGCTAAAGAAATACTTGATCTCGGCTGGTTACATCGAAAAACAGAGCGTTCTCGCCCTCAAGACCTCGAAGCCGCATATGACCCTTATTCAATGAATAAAATTTATATTTTCCCACAAGGTAATAGTCTTGAATATTGGATAGGGGCTCTCTCCGCTCGATCGAGAGAGTTTTTAGATTGTACTTTGTGGGAAATCAAAGAAAAGCAAAAAAACCAAAAAGAAAACCTTGTACAGCATGAATTAGAAGCTTCAAAAAAACGAAGAGAACTTGAAGCTTTCATCACTGAGAAACTCAAAAGCCAGAGTGTGAAAAGTTCAACTAAACCATCTCAACGTATTGCTGAAATATCTGAAAATAAGGCTAAAGAAAAAAATAATGAACGTAAAAGTAAGGTAAAACAGCAAGAAATAGTGGATACAAACATTATTCCAATGCCTAAAGCAAAAACTTCAATTGCTGCTCAGGATGCTGAAGCTGTTCACTACCCTGACTTAACCGACGAATTATTTGGTGAGGATGACTAAAATGAGTTTGCCATTAAACTTTATTAAAGCACATTACACACCTAGTTTTGGTGAATATACAGGTAATCCATTTATTGAAGCATTGCCACCAATCATACAAGAAATTTCAGCTATCAAAGCAAATCTGATTGGTAAGGTGGACTATAACCCACAAGATATTCTTAGATCTAAGAACGAAAGAATTCATCTTACGTCACAACTTCTTCATCAATTTTTTCAACCAATTACTCGGCATATTTCATTAGAGTCAAAAATAGCCATATTAATTCGTCAAGGCTATGTAGGGCGCAATATTGCTGATGGGAAATTACATCAACACTTGCAAAACGGCTATGAACGCATCATGTCGGGTGACATTAATGCCTTTCGCTTTGATGCCCCAAAATCGACAGCTTTAAGCTACTCCCTCATCGGGTGTTCTGGTAGTGGTAAAAGTACAACGCTACAGCGCATTCTGAACCTTTACCCTCAAGTGATTTACCATGAAAAATATAATTTTACACAGCTGATTTATCTCAAAATAGACTGCCCTCATGATGGTTCATTGAAAAATTTATGTTTACACTTTTTCAAAGCAATTGATGTTGCATTAGGAACAGATTTTGAAAGAAAAGTAGCTTTAAAAAGATTAGGAATCGAAGCTTTACTAAACTATATGCGTCAAATTACCAATACCTATGCTATTGGTGTACTCGTCATTGATGAAATCCAACATCTGAGTGTTAAAAATTCAGGTGGTGCTGAAAAAATGCTGAATTTCTTTGTTACCTTGATCAATGTGGTAGGCTTGCCTGTGGTTATGGTGGGCACACCTAAAGCTAAATTTATCTTTGATGGTGATCTGCGTTCAGCTCGGCGTGGAGCTGGATTCGGGGCTGTTATATGGGAACCTATGAAGAACAGTGTCTTATCATCAAATAGTACGACTAGAACAGAATGGGTAGCCTTTACCAATGCACTTTGGAAGTACCAATGGCTAACCAACAAAGAACAACTCAGTGATGAAATTCGAGACTGTTGGTATGAACTTTCACAAGGAGTACTGGATATTGTCGTCAAACTTTTTGTTTTGGCTCAATGCCGAGCGATCATGACAGGGCTAGAAAGAATTACTCCTCGTTTGCTTAAACAGGTCTATGAGGATGAGCTCAAATTCGTTCATCCAATGATAGAGGCTCTCAAATCTGGAGATCCAAATCGGATTGCACTCTATTCCGACTTAACAATTCCATATGTAGACAAAACCTTACTCTTGCTTCAAAGAAGAATAGAGGAAGACCAAGAAAAAGTTGAACAATACAATGGCAATGCTCAAGCCCAAAGATTACATAACCTACTGATTGCCACTGGATATCCAGAATCTAAGGTTGTGCCTGTTATCAAAAAAGCCTTTACTGATTTTCCTCAGCTAAAGATGCAAGAACTCATGCCTATCGTTTCTAATTGGCTCATTGAGTCAGAACTTGATAAAAATAGT
The DNA here is from genome assembly GCF_900096995.1 of Acinetobacter puyangensis. Classification (GTDB taxonomy): domain Bacteria; phylum Pseudomonadota; class Gammaproteobacteria; order Pseudomonadales; family Moraxellaceae; genus Acinetobacter; species Acinetobacter puyangensis. The sequence goes on along the minus strand of NZ_OANT01000003.1, from coordinate 69,399 downwards.
CAGCCTGTACCGACAAATCGCAAAAGATTAAAGCAAAGTGAATGGATGACCTTGCCATCAGATGACTTGAGGTTTAAGTTTTCTCAAAAGCAAAAATCCCAAGATTTTTATGATGTTCTTCAATCAAGCGATTTAATTTTCAATACCCAAACTTGGGTACAATCAATGTAATAGTGGAATTGGCATGTTGAATTTTCCTACACCATATCCTAATGAGTTAATTTACAGCACGATAGCAAGAGCTGGAATTCACCATGCTATTACAAGTCCTAAGCAATTACTCGATGAAATATTTACTAATCGTAAGGTCATTGCCACGATTGACTTACCTAACCATCTTTCATGCATTTTAAGACATTTACCACCGAACTATACACTTGAAAATCTTGTTTACGAGCATACGCTTTTTCCAATATACGCTCTATTTTCTCCCGAAAACACACGTTTACGTTGCCTTCAGTGGATGGAAAATCAATCAAAAGGTTCTATTCACTTAGCATTAGGGATTGCAGCATCCAAAGTTAAGCAGATAACAATGCATCGATATTGTAGTCATTGCTTAGAAGACCAATACTGCCAATATGGAGAGTTTTTTTGGTCAAGACTTTGGCAAATTCAAGGAGCAAATTGCTGTACGAAGCACAAAGTTAAACTATCAGAGTTTGTATTAGCACCTCATTTGAATGGACGACATCAATTTATCGCTGCAAATAACATCATTAACCGAAGCCAACCAACTGAACCCGCTCATGAATTAGATAAAATTGTTTATAGGCATGTTGATGAGCTGTTACAGCTTCCTCCAACATCATCACCAACATTCCATCAATGGAGCCAATTTTACCATCGTATTGCAAGACGGTTAGGGTTCTGTAAAGGTACTAAACACATTGATCACACCAAAATTTTTGCTTCAATTATAAAAACATGGGATTTAAATTGGTTACGGCAACATCATCTTGATAAACTTCATGCTGAAACAAGCTGGCTCAGAGCCATTTTTAGAAAACACCGTAAGTCATTCAGTTATCTTGAACATATTATTGCATTAGAGGCGTGCTGCCCTAAAGGCTGGACATGGAAAGCCATTCTGAGCGAAATCCATCAGATTCCATCTAATCCTTCCAATACTGATACACACACTCAAGGAACGGAGTATAAAGATATATCGACACTCACAGCAAAACGTGATGAATGGGTATCATTGATCCGAAAATATGGCATAAAACCATCTAGAATCAAAAATGCTGCTTTGTACGCATGGCTTTATCGTAATGATAAGACTTGGTTGCTTAATCAAAATAGACAATTTCAAGTTTTACCCAAATCAAGGCAGAAAAAAGTCAATTGGTCTTTGCGAGATTGGCAACTGGTAAAACAACTTTTCAAGATATTCTATAAGTCAGAAAATAACCTAAATTTACCTAGGCAATCTAGAAATTGGTATTTAAGGCAACTACCGCTATACTCCACTGTAGAAAAAAACCTACACCAACTTACTCTAACGAATAAATTTTTGAATGTTTATTCAGAAGATATTAGCAGCTATCAAATCAGAAGAATTACTCGAACGCTCATCCAGTTTCAGATACTTAATCTATATCCAGCTGATTGGCAAATATTACGAAAATCTGGATTAAGTGAAGAAAGATTAACGGATGAAACGCTTAAATTCCTAAATCAAATTAGAGGGATAAATTATGGCTAAGATAAGTCACATAGCTAAGGATATGAAAATAAAAAAGATTGGTACTTTATTCAAAAAGCACAATGCCACCAATTGGGCAATTAATTTGGGTTTGGAAAATGAAAGTAAAGCAACCGAAATGACTTACACTAATTTTTCCAATGCAAGATTATTAAGAAAAAACAGCCACATCAACCCTACCCAAGAGTATCCCAAAAGCTATCATTTACGGTTTAAAATTACCTCAACTCAAGATTGGGTGTCCTCTACCTACAATTCAGACTTAGCAAAAGGAAAATTTTTAGAACACCATTTCTTATTTGATGCTATTAGAATCGATCAGTTTGAGCAGCCAATAATCAAAGTTCGGCTTCCACAATTTGAACTTGCTAGATCACTCTTTTTCTATACTCCATATCTTGCAAGATCAGCAGTTTTAGAAAATAGTCTAAGTATTGATTTTGATATTGTTTCAAACCCAGATCACTACCTCATCAATATTTTGCCAGTTTGCTCATATCCAACTTCTCATTTCAACGATGCAGGCATACGACGGATCTTATCTTGGATTCTTCTTGATTCTGATATTCGACAATCTTTTGAAAGTATTAGTCAATTTTGTACGAAATATGGCTATGACTTTGACCAATACCGAATATGGAGCTTTTGTTTTAATCCACCTCAACTCAGTGGAGTAATCTTTGATGTATATGGCTATTATAAAGCTGAAACTTCCGAGTTTTTCGTAAATGAGATTTCAGGTTTTCAGAATATTTCAAGCAATATTTCCAAAGAGGTGGCGTTTTATAGCGATAAATTCATAGAGTCTAAGTCAGGTGGTAAAGGTGAAAATTCATCAGGAACTAAAAATGATGGAAAAGCACCCACCATTAATGATGATGAGGAAGGTAATAGTGATGATGTACAAATAATTGATGTTGTTACTACACACTTCGACTTTCTAGAAGCAATTGAAACACGTAAATCTTCTAAAAAATCTAGGCATAGAAATCAAGGTACAAAGGATCCAGAGCTACCATCTACCAATACACCATCTGAAGTTAGCACGAATGAGCCTATTTCTGAAGGTACTATCCCCTCTGCTGAATTTAATGGTGTTGAAGATGAAACAGAAGACCTTCATTTGTATCTTGATCGATTCTCTGCATTCCAACAAATGATTGATTTGTTTTGCAAAGAAAATATTGTAAAAAATTTCAGATTTCAACTCCATAAACTGCCTAATATTCAGGGGCATTCCAAACATATAAAAACTGATGGTAATCCTAGATGTGTCGCAGAAGTTAGCTTTCGATTGAATCAGCAAGATATTGTGATCTTAGAGGTAGATACATCTGATAATAAAAAACCGCTTTCAACTCGAGTTTTATCGCTTAAAGATATCAGTCAATGGAATACTACTGATCGAGCCAAAGTACTTGAGCTTGTCGTCACTCAATGTTTACGTTGGCCGAAAGGCATCTTTAAAAATATTTGTTATAAAAATAGTACGCTTAATCATCCTCGGATGAATACAAAAAAACAGGAAATATCCGAACAAGAATTAAAAGGATGGATGAGACGATTAGAATTCATATTGACAAATGAAGTTAGTTAATTTTTGCCAAATCCAGAATTTCCTGGTATCCTGGCACTTATTTATTTTCTATTGATGCATTATGTCTAGCACTTTAAAATTTCTTGATTTATTCGCTGGTGCTGGCGGCTTGTCAGAGGGGTTTATTCGTGCTGGGTTCAAACCAATTGCCCACGTTGAAGCAGATGCTTCAGCATGCTTTACACTTAAAACACGCCAAGCTTTTCATTGGTTAAAAAACAATAATTCGATAGATTTATACTCAAAATATTTAAAAAATGAGATTACTCGAAATGAGCTGTATAGTGCTGTTCCAATAAGTGAAATCGACTCTGTTATCAACGAAATTATTGGTCCAGACACCCTAGATAAAATTTTTCAAAAAATTGATCAAGAACTTGGTCAGTCCAAATTAGATTTGATCATTGGAGGGCCTCCTTGTCAGGCATATTCATTGATAGGGCGTGCTCGTGGAAATATGATTGATGACCCAAGGAACCATTTATATAAATACTACGCTGAATTTTTAAAAAGATATAAGCCTAAATATTTTGTTTTTGAAAATGTATTAGGTCTTTTAACCGCAAAAAGCCCCGAAGGTGAACTTTATTTCGACAAAATGAAAAGTTTATTTATCGAAATCGGTTATTCAATTGAATATCGAGTGTTATCTGCCAATGAATATGGTGTTCTTCAAAATCGTAAACGAATCATTTTAGTGGGTAAACGAAGATATCGTGGTAAAAAGTCCTTTTATCCTGAAATAGAAAAGTGGGTACCTGAAGTTAACGTATGGGATTTACTCAAAGATCTTCCTAAAATAAATGCTGGTGGTGGTAAAGCCTCTCCATTAGAACTAATCGCTAAGCCGTCACAATGGCTGAAGCAAGCTCAAATATTTACCACTCTACCTTTAACTTGGCATGAAGCACGTCCTCACTCTGAGCAAGATTTAGAAATTTATAAATTTGCTGTCAATTTATGGAATAATCAGAAAAGACGATTACATTATGATGACTTACCTGAGCATCTAAAAAGTCATAAAGGTAGAAATTCATTTGTTGATCGCTTTAAAGTTGTTGCTGGCGACCTAGCTGCCTGCCATACTGTTGTTGCTCATATCTCAAAGGATGGACATCACTATATTCATCCAGATATCGAGCAAAACCGTTCATTAACTCCTAGAGAGGTAGCAAGAATACAAAGTTTTCCTGATGATTACTATTTTGAGAATGTTTCAGGAAAACCAGCACGTACAAGTGCTTTTAAACAAATTGGTAATGCTGTACCCGTTTTACTCGCACAAAAAATTGCAGAACAACTATTAAGGGATTGGTAATGACCGAGAATTATATTACTTCTGAAGACTTAGCATTTCGCCCAAGAGCTAGATTACTGCAAATGTTAGGCGATCAACTAATTGGTTCTTCACGTCTTGCAATTTTCGAGCTTGTAAAAAATGCTTATGATGCTGATGCCGATACTGTTTTAATTACATTAGATGAAGTCAATACGCCAAATGCCAAAATTATTGTCGAAGACAATGGTGAGGGAATGTCAGCTGATATTATTAAAAATATTTGGCTTGTGCCTGCTCATGATCACAAGGAACTGCAAAAAAAAGAAAAAAAGCGAACCAAAGCTGGTCGTCTGCCTTTAGGGGAAAAAGGTTTAGGTAGATTCGCAGTACATAAATTAGGAAATGAAATCCAGTTAGTCACCAGATCTAAAAACTCTGATGAATGTGTTCTTCACATTAACTGGCAAGATTTAATTGATAAACCTTTTCTAGAAGATACTCGTGTAGAAGTAATTACAAGAACACCTATAGTCTTTACGGGGGAAAATACAGGTACTCAAATTACTATAAGTAACTTGAGAGAACAGAACTGGGCTCGTGGTGATGTAAGAAAGCTTTTACGTCAAATTACTTCAATATCTACCCCTTTTACTGATAAACGGAGTGATAAATTTGAAACATTACTTGAGGTTAAAGGGCATTCTGACTGGACTGAGGGCGTTTCAGATATTGAGAAATTAAAGGAAAGAGCCCCTTGGCATATCTCATTTTCAATTGATAAAGGTTTACTAACTTTAAATTATAATTTTATTGGCGTTCCTGGAATCAAAGTAGAGCCTCGTCAAGAATTATTAGAAAATGAGAAACTTTTATTACCATCAGATTTGAAAAAAACCAAAGTTATTGTGGAGCCTGAAGATTTACGTGGAATTGGTAATATAAGCGGTGAGTTTTTTATCTATGATCGTGATAAACAGGTCATTTCTAAGTTTGGAGAACAGCAACTAGTCGAAAGCTTCCTAAATGAAAATGGCGGTATTCGTGTATATAGAGACAACATTCGAGTATACAACTATGGGGAACCTGGCGATGATTGGCTCGGTTTAGATTTGCGGAGGGTCAATGTACCTGGTAGGCATATTAGTCGAAATATCGTTGTTGGATCTTTAGATCTAAGTGTTGAAGATAGCTTTGGTCTAAAAGAAAAAACGAATCGAGAAGGTTTCATAGAAAATGAAACATATGAAAGATTTCAACAAATTGTATTAAGTGTGTTATCTATTGTGGAGACTGAACGGCAAAAAGATAAAGAGCGTATCAGACAAGTAACTGAAACTGGTAAAAATATTGAAGAGAGGAAAATTGAAAAGCCATTAACTGAACTAAGAAAACTGGCTAAGAAGCATAATTTAACTGATGAATTAGAACCGTTAATTGAGAAAACTGAAAAAAATTATAACGAAATGCGTGAAGTAATGCTTACTTCAGGCTTTAATAACATGGGATTGGCTATTGTTTTTCATGAAGTCGAACATGGCGTTAGGTCTTTATATCAGACAATTGAACATAGTGAAGATATTACTTTAATTAAAGATCAAGCCTATCAACTGGTGAAAATTTTAGATAGTTTTTCTGACTTATTGAGAAAAGGTGATAATAAGCCTGCAAGTCTGAAAAACTTGATTCGTCGTGCAAGAGATATTGCCTCAATTCGATTTAGAGCCCATAAGGTTCAATTCGTTTGTCCGTTTCTTGAGGAAAATATTCCTGATATTGAACAAAAATATATATTTAAAATCCTGATTGGTTGTTTGAATAATATCTTTGATAATTCAATATATTGGCTTCAAGCACGTTGGCCTGAAGATACTATTGGTCAAAGAAAGATTTATATAGATGTACGTAGAGACTTTTATGGTAAAACAGCAATTATTGTTGCTGATAATGGCTCAGGTTTCCAAGATGAGCAAGAACAGTTAGTAAAACCTTTCTTTACGAGAAGACCTAATGGTATGGGTATTGGATTGTATTATGTAAATCTAGCTATGGAAGTAAATAAAGGACGTCTAGTTATTCTTGATGATCAAGATGATGTACCAAATGAGTTTGACGGTGCAGCTATGGCTTTAGTTTTTGATTAATTTTTGGGTTAAATTGATAATGTTAACACCTCCACGTTTTGTAGTACTTGATGATAAAAAAGAACACCTAGAGCCTATTATTGAGACATTTAAACTTATTGGATCTTCATGTATTGGAGTTCAATATAATGAGGAAGATGAGTCTCATCTATGCCAAGATTATTACAAAGGCGTGAGAGGTTTATTTATAGATTTAAATTTATCAGGTAGAAGCTCTCTTGGTCAGAATACCCACTATGCTGAAATTATAAGAATTTTAGAGTCTGTTATCTCAAGTGAAAACGGGCCTTTTATTATGATTTTATGGACAGATAATCCTCAAGATTGTAGTAATTTAATTCAATATATAGAAACACGTTTAGATCCTGAAAAGAGATATTGTAAGCCTTTACTTATTAAGCCTCTTTCTAAAACTCAATATATTGATGAAAATAGCCATATCAAGGCAGATACTAGTGAAAACTTAAAGAATGAAATTAAAGGTTTTTTTTCGTCTGTCCCACAAATAGCAGTACTTTTTGACTGGGAGTCAAGAGTTTTAGAAGCTGTAAATCAAACTCTTATTGAACTATTAAATTTAGTGCCAAACGATAAGAGAAATTTTAACGACTATCCATCTGAAATAGACAAAGTATTAAGCTGTATTACTAGCTCTACATTGGGTGATGGACATGTTAATAAAGACCGTCAACAAGCGTTCAATATTACAACTGCACCAATTTTAACTGATAAAATTCTGAATAATAAAAATTTTAATGAAGATATCTGGAATAATGCTATTACCAAAGTAAATACTCCCGAGTCAAAAATTTCAGATCCCAAAGCAGTCGGTAAATATAATAAAATGTTGCATCTCGCTGTTACAGGCTATGAGACTATGTCATCTTTAGATTGGGGAGCTGTACTTAAACCAATATATTGGGGTAATGAAATGACATGTGACTTATTTGGTTTAACTACCACTCAAATCAAGACAGATGTATTTGGTCTCAAACCTGAGAAATCGTCTAGCTACGAACCTATCTTTGTTAGACTAGGGGCGGTATGTGATTATGCACAACAAAAAGAAGGTTTAATTCCATATTATTTAGGTTATAAGGTATCAAAAAAAGATTTTGTTAAAAGAAAGAATGACTTTGAATGGCATTCTCCCCTATTTTTTACGGATGTAGAGCCAGAACCTTTTTACCTAGTTGTTAATTTAAAATATCTACTAACTTTACCTCCACATAAAACTTCTATTTTTGAAGCCAAATACAGGATTAGAGAGCAATTACTTAATCAATTAATTTTACGAGCAAGTAATCATGCATCAAGACCCGGCATTAATGAGCTATATGTAAGATAATGGGTAAGTGGACACAATTAGCTGAGTCTTATGTTTCATTTTAGTATGAAACTTTATTACTTGATAAAAACTCAAAATTGAAGAAAAGATGAAGCTGAGTATGAAACTTTATTTTTTCTTCTATTATTTGTGAACTATAAAGATCAATGAGATAAAGCTTGTTCAGTATGAAACTTTATTACTCTCGCACAATAAAAATATGTTTGGACAATATAGTTCTAAACTAGACATTAAAGTTGTAAACTGGATAAACCCAGCTATACTGATTAAAAAGTAGGCTGTGTTTTTCTATGAGTAGAGCATCGAGATTCTTCACACAAGAACAAATTAGCAAAAGAATAAAAGATGGTCGTGGGCAGAAAATATTACTATTGATATTCCAATCAAATAATCCTACTTTAAATAATTTGCGTTGATGTAATACATTTATTACATTGGTCTTACTCTTTAACTAGCAATTATATTTTCCATATCAAGACATTCCTCTTTCATCATAAGCATATCGGTGGTAATTAACTGCTTTTAAAACAATTTTATCCAAATAAACTATCGGATTACCTTCTTCTTCATAGAAATATTAGGTCTGTACTTTTTGATAGATAATGTCAAAAAAAGCATCTATCTTTTCTGCTTGTTAAAATAAATTCGATCAGAACACTTTTTTAAAGCTGTTGAAAAATATGAATCCATTCTTACTTGGTATTTTTTATAATATTTTTATTGGTTTTATTTTACCAAGTTTCCTGCTTAAGCGCATCTATAATAATTTGAAATGCTAGAGAGTATTTTTGGCGATTAACATAATAAATATAATAACCTTCAAATGGTTGACACCAATCATCTAGCACTCGTATCAGTTTACCTTCACTAATGTAAGATAAAACCATATCCTCGGGTATAAAACCTAATCCTCCCGTCTCTAAAGTAGCTCTAAGCACAGCAGAACTACTATTCACTACAATTTGCCCCATAGTTCTGACATTAATTTTTTGCTCACCATTTGATAGTTCCCATGAATATATACCACCATAAGTAGGCAACCGACGATTGATGCAATTATGCTGTTCTAGTTCTTCTGGATGATTTGGAATTAAATATCTTGTAAAATATTTGGGTGTACCAACTACTGCCATTCGCAAATCAGGGCTAATTTTTACTGCCAGCATATCTTTGGCAACGTGTCCCCCTAAACGTACACCAGCATCATAGCGATTTGCCACGATATCAGTCATTGTATAGTCTATAGTTATTTCTACATTAATATCAGGATAATCAGGAAGAATTTTAAAGAGTTTAGGCCATAAAACACTCATTGCAGCATGTTCGGCAGCAGTAATTCTAATTGTCCCCGCAGGCTTATCTTTAGATTCCTTAATCAGTACTAATTCTTCTTCTATTTCGCCAAACCTTGGATTAATTACATTAAATAAGCGTTCACCAGTCTCTGTCAATGAGACACTTCTAGTCGTTCGGGTCAGTAATTTTACGCCCAATCTTTCTTCTAATGCTTTAACAGTATGACTTAAAGACGACTGAGAAACACCCAGTTGTGCTGCTGCTTTAGTGAAACTACGTTCACGAGCAACAACATTAAATGCCATTAAATCATTCAGATTTTCTCTAGTCATTTATGAGTAATACATATAACAGTAATCGAATGATGATATCTAATCATTAATCAACATCCTTTGTAAACTGCAAAATGATCTATGTAGCCGTACATTTATCAGTTAATTTTATTTTTGGCTGATTTAAAGCTCAGAAAGGACATTTAGTAATGCTCATGCAAGTTATTATTACAGCTCTGCGAAAGCCATATACTTTTATTGTTTTGGCAATTCTAATCCTGATAGGAGGATTTCTTGCTGCATTACGAGCACCAACTGATATTTTTCCTGAAATTGATATTCCCGTCATTGCAACAGCTTGGCAATATACAGGTTTACCTCCAGATGAAATGGCAGGCAGAATCACCTCACCGTTTCAACGTATTCTCAGCGCCTCAGTCAATGATATCGAGCGTATTGAAGCAAATACATATCAAGGTGTGGGCATCGTCAAAATCTTCTTTCAACCTGATGTCAACATTGCCACCGCAAATGCACAAATTACTGCAGCAACCCAAGTAGCATTACGTCAAATGCCCAGTGGCACACAGCCTCCTGTTATTCTGAATTACAATGCAGCCACCATTCCAATTGTACAACTAGCCTTATCAGGGGAAGGTTTATCTGAACAAAATCTGTTTGATCTAGGAATGAATACAGTACGGACGCCTTTAGTGACTGTACCAGGTGCAGTAATTCCTTTACCCTATGGCGGTAAGCAAAGACAGGTACAAATTGACTTAAAACCAGAACAATTACAGGCAAGAGGTTTATCTGCAATTGATGTATCTAACGCACTGGCAAACAATAACATTTTGATACCAATTGGTACGCAAAAAATTAATAATTTGGAATATACCTTAAAATTAAATAGTACCCCATCATCTATTGAGGAGATGGCAAGAATTCCAATCAAAGCAGTGAATGGTAGCATCATCTATTTGCAGGATATTGCAAATATCCGTGATGGCAATGCACCACAGACCAATATTGTTCATGTCGACGGTGAGCGATCTGTATTAATGACGGTATTAAAAAGTGGTTCAGCCTCCACTTTATCAATTGTAAGTGGCATCCGTAAAAAGCTGGATGAAATGCAACATGCCCTACCTGAAACCTTAAAAGTTTTACCGATTAACGATCAATCTGTTTTTGTAAGAGCTGCAATTAAAGGGGTTGCCTTGGAAGGAGCCATTGCAGCGACATTAACGGGGCTAATGATTTTGTTATTTTTAGGAAGCTGGCGTTCAACAGTTATTATCGCTGTTACCATTCCCTTATCTATTTTAGGTTCAATCTTCGCATTGTCTGTTTTTGGACAAACTTTAAACTTAATGACGCTAGGTGGCTTGGCATTAGCGATTGGCATTCTGGTTGATGATGCAACAGTAACCATAGAAAATGTCAATTGGCATTTAGAGCATGGCAAAGGTGTTGAAGAGTCTATACTGGATAGTGCCCAACAAATTGTCAAACCTGCTTTTGTTTCCCTGCTTTGTATTTGTATTGCCTTTTTCCCTATGTTTTTTCTGGAAGGAATCTCTCGTTTTCTATTCGTACCGATGGCAATGGCAGTTATTTTTGCCATGATTTTCTCTTTTATTTTATCCCGAACCCTTGTCCCGACACTGGCAAAATATTTATTAAAACCTCATTCTGAACAAAACTCTGCAATAGCTGCTAAATCTTCTAAATTAAAAATTTTCACCTCCATCCAATCTAATTTTGAAAATGGCTTCAATGTAGTGCGTCATACCTATCAAGGCATACTCAGCAACGCATTACAACGTAGTCGATCATTTCTTGTAGTATTTAGTTTATTTATCTTGGGTTCTTTTTGTCTTGTCCCCTTTCTAGGTGCAAATTTCTTTCCGAGTATTGATTCAGGGCAAGTGTTAATGCACGTTCGCCTCCCTGTGGGAACACGAGTCGAAGAAACGGCGGTGCGATTTGCTGCCATTGAAAAAGAAATTCGCAAAGTCATTCCTGCTGCTGAAATTGAAACATTAGTCGATAATATTGGATTACCACCCAGTAATATTAACCTCACCTATAACAATACAGGTGTAGTAGGTTCACAAGATGGCGATTTTCAAATTGCTTTAAAAAGGGGACATCGTCCTACTGAACAGTACATTCAAGAACTACGGAAAATTTTACCTGTTAAGTTTCCTGATGCGACTTTCTATTTTCCTCCCGCCGATATCGTCAGCCAGATTCTTAACTTTGGTACGCCAGCACCTATCGACATTCAAGTCAGGGGCGCAAATTTTGATGGGAACTATAAATATGCACAATCGCTTTTAAAACGTTTACGGGAAATTCCAGGCATTGCGGATGCACGTATTCAACAATCCAATAAAGCACCTAATTTCGATATCAATGTTGATCGAGTACAAGCACAGCAATTAGGTTTAACCACACGCGACATTACCAATAGCTTAGTCACCAACCTTGCAGGAAGTAGTCAGGTTGCCCCTACTTTTTGGCTTAATCCTGCCAATGGCGTAAGTTATCCTATTGTAATTCAGACACCTCAATATGAGCTGGATTCTTTATCCAGACTTTCAAGCCTACCAATTGGGAATGGTCAAAACGCAGGACAAATTACTTTAGGAAGTGTCGCTGAATTTAACCGTAATACTGCAAATTCAATTGTGACACAATATAACCTCCAGCCTGTTGTTCAAGTACATGCCGCAATTCAGGGGCGAGATCTGGCAGCAATAGCCAAGGATATTCGTAAAGTACTCAATGAAATGCAGAATGATCTTCCCAAAGGTTCTAATGTCGAGTTATTGGGTCAAATCAGTACCATGAAAGGTGCTTTTACAGGTTTGTTTTTAGGATTAATGGGTTCAATCGTTCTGATTTATCTTCTTATTGTCGTGAACTTCCAGTCGTGGCGTGATCCAGCAGTCATTGTTTCTGCATTATCAGCTGCTCTGGCAGGGATTGTCTGGATGCTGTTTACCACCCAAACCACTTTATCCGTACCTGCTTTAACAGGTGCAATCATGTGCATGGGGGTTGCTACAGCCAATAGTATACTTGTCATCAGTTTTGCCCGTGAACGTCTGGATGTTTTGGGTGATGCAACAAAAGCTGCATGGGAAGCGGGTTCAGTTCGATTTCGTCCTGTTTTAATGACGGCATTAGCGATGATTTTTGGAATGCTACCAATGGCGTTTGGTATGGGTGAAGGTGGTGAACAAAATGCACCTTTAGGACGAGCTGTGATTGGTGGATTGTTGTTCTCTACCGTTGCCACACTGGTTTTTGTTCCTGTGCTATTTAGTCTGGTACATCGCAACCCTAAACCTGATTCAAACTCTTTTACCTCTTAATGGATTGCTGTGAGTTAAATTATGAATACCCATGTAAATAAAACACAGGAAAAGCCAATCCTTATCATTGTATTGGTGGTTGCACTCATCATTGTGGTGCATGGAATCTATATTCGCTGGTCAAACTCCCAGGAACTAAATAAACAGGTACAAGAGCAGATTATACGCACTGTTTCTATTACGTCTCCAACAATCATTGAAAATAGTCAGCTACAGTTTTCTGGTCGTATCGAAGCATGGTCACAAACACCACTTTATGCCCGTGTAGGAGGGTATTTAAAAAAGTGGAATGTTGATATTGGTGATCAGGTTAAAAAGGGACAAGTCTTGGCAGAAATTGATACACCTGAACTTGATCAGGAGATTTTACAGGCACAAGCCCAATTGGCTGAGGCAAGAACAGAAGCAGATTTTGCCATGACAACAGCAAAACGCTGGCAATCCCTTGCACACAGTAATTCAGTATCATCGCAGGAAGTTGCAGAAAGAGAAGCCGATAAAAATGCCAAGATCGCAGCAATGAATGCTTTACAGGCAAATTTCAATCGTCTGCGTACAATGCAAACCTATAAGCGTATCACCGCACCTTTTGATGGTATCATAACAGTACGAAATACTGATATCGGTGCTTTGATTAATACTGGTATGGCTACTGACAATGAATTATTCGTGATTTCCGATATACAAAAATTACGAATTTACGCTGAAATACCCCAACGTCAGATTTCATTCATTCAAGTTGGTACAACCGCTGACTTAACTGTACCTGAGTATCCAAATGAAATTTTTAGTGCAACAGTGAGCTCTTTATCCAAAGCGATTAACCCCACAACTGGGTCAATGCAAGTACAATTAACAGTACAGAATAAAGACCAACATTTATTACCAGGTGCATATGCCAATCTTTCTTTTAAACTGGTGGAATCTTCTGATAATCCAGGAATACCACCTAGTGCCTTGATTATAAACAAAAATGGTGTGCAGATTGCCATTATCAATGACAAAAATCAGATACAATTAAAACAGATAAAAGTCATCCAAGATTTTGGTAATCAAGTTGAAATTACAGGTGACATTACCCTGAAAGATAGAATCGTAACGAATCCCCCTGATGGTGTAGAAAATGGTGATCAGGTACGAATTGCCGTATCAAATCATCATTAGGATTAATATAAGAAAGCAACTACTAGGATAGCTGCTTTCTTTTAAATATATTAAATTCCAGAGCATTCAAAAAATTGTCCGACTTTACTCTATGACGCAATTATTCATTATCCTTAAAGCTTTTAATCATCAAAAATTCCGACACTTTTTCTTTTATAAAGATCTGGTTTATTAATCACTTCACAAATAAATTTCACTAAATTTGACTTAGATATTTTTGAACCAGTAAACTTCTCACCTTTAAAACAAAGCTGATAATGTGGATTTTTGCTGTTTGTGAACCAACCTGGTCTAATTAAGGTGTAATCTAAATCAGTCGCCTCAACGATATCTGCAACTGCTCGATAAGGTTTAAGTATAGGATTATTCTCGAGATTTTGGCTAGGATTTGTAACTTCATTATAAATTCCCATAGAAGTTATAAAAATTAATCTTTTTATTCCCTCATGCTTCATTGCAGTTACTATTGCTTGAGCTTGATTACCTAAATCAGCTCCACTTAGGTTTGCATAAACAATATCAATATCAATCATCGCTTTCTCAAGCGCTTTAGGATCATTAACATCACCTTCAAAAATATTCAATTCTTCTTTCATTTGAATAGATTTAGCATTTCTACAATATAAAAATAGATGATGTTGATTTTCTTCCAAAAGCTGCTGGGTCACTAATCGAGCGATTTGACCGCTTCCACCTAAAATTAAAATATTTGCCATTCTTTAAACTACCTTCTATAAATAAAAAAAGGAAAATCTGATCGTTTTCCTTTTTTCGTACATGTATTCAAATCAGATTACTGATCATCAAGAGCCAAAAGTTCTTTAGATAAACGTTCACCCGCTATTTCAATTGAAGATAAAATTTCTTCAATTTCATTTAAGTCATCTGCATTTAATTCGACGTCTGCCGATTGAATGTTGTCCGATAAATAAAGTTCTTTATCAATACCAGGTACAGGTACGATAAAACTGTATTGAGCTAACAACCAAGCTAATGCAATTTGTGCAGAGGTCGCATCTTTTCTTTTCGCTACTTCAGAAATTTTATCGACCAATGGCATATTTGCAATCATGGCTTCTTTGGTAAAACGAGGAAAAGTAGCACGCAAATCGGTTTTAGGGTCAAAAACAGTATCAGACTTAATATTTCCAGTAAGAAAACCAGTGCCCAATGGACCCCATGGAACAAAACCTATTCCTAACTCGTGACATACAGGTAAAACTTCTTCTTCTGGCTCTCGAGTCCATAAAGAATATTGGTTTTGAACTGCTGTGACTGGAAAGATTTGATGTGCTCGGCGAATGGTTGTTGCATTGGCTTCAGACAAACCAAAATGTTTAATTTTACCTTCATCAACTAAATCTTTAATGGTTCCAGCTACCTCTTCAATAGGCACATTTGGATCAACACGATGTTGATAAAAAAGGTCGATATAGTCCGTTTGCAGACGCTTCAGAGATTCATCACAAACTTTACGAATATTTTCTGGACGGCTATTAATTCCTATATCTGAGATCATACCAAATTTGGTTGCAATGATCACTTGATCACGAATCGGTTTTAAAGCTTCACCCACCAATTCTTCATTGGTATAGGGACCATAGGCTTCGGCAGTATCAAAAAAAGTGATTCCCTGCTCATACGCCTTTCGAATTAAAAAAACACCTTCCTGAGTGGATTTTGATTCACCCAAACCAAAGCTTAATCCCATACAACCCATACCAATGGCAGAAACTTCTAGGGAACCTAATTGACGTTTTTTCATTTTTAATCCTCTCACAATCTATTCAATAGTGATATTATAAAAGTTTGGAATCCAAGGATTAAGTCTAAAAAATAGCATTCACTTATCAATACAGTTTATAAATAGCTTAAAGGCAAGCCCGAAATAAAAACAGTGTTAGAATTCCATTCATCGTACGTGCCTTTTTAAAATTTTCATTTAATATTTAGGTAGGTATACTGATATAAAAACAGGGCTTGAAGATGCTAGATAATTTGAATGATATTAAGGCTTTTATATTAGTGGCTCGAACAGGTAGTTTTACCAAGGCAGCAGCACAGTTGCAAATCTCTCAATCTGCGTTAAGTTATACTATCAAATCCATTGAAACTCAGCTCAATCTGCGACTGTTGCACCGCACAACCCGCAGTGTCTCTACCACTGAAGCAGGAGAACAACTTCTCAATAAGGTTGAACCTTTGCTCAATGAAATTAATTTTCAAATTCATAACTTAACTAAATTTCGTAATACTTTGTCAGGAAATATTCGCATCCATGCCACCGATCATGCGGTTAATAATTTTGTATGGGACAAAATATTACCGATTATTCAGCAGCATCCAGAAATTCATGTCGAAATCACCATAGATTATCAATTTACCGATATTGTTGCCGCGCGGTATGACATGGGCATCCGCATTGGCATGCATATAGATAAGGATATGATTTCGCAAAGAATATCCCCAGACTTAAAAATGACAGTTGCTGCCAGTCCAGAATATTTGAATCAGCATCAGCCACCCATTACCCCAGATGACCTTGCTTCGCATAATTGTATCAATATGCGACTCCCCACCAAAGGCGGGATTATGGCTTGGGATTTTATAAATCCAAATGGTGAACGAATTGAAAAGCATGTTGAAGGGCAAATGATTTTTAATGATGTTTCCATGCTGATTAAAGCTGCGAAAGCTGGTTTAGGGTTGATCTGGGTGCAAGAAAATAGAATTCTTGGTGCATTGCAATCTGGACAATTAGTGCAAGTTTTAGAGGATTGGGCGATAACCTATGACGGCTATTATTTGTATTACCCCAATCGCCGAGAATCAAATCCTGTGTTTAGGCTTTTCATTAATGCCTTAAAAATATAAATCGTAAAAAAGCCGCTACTCTATATTATGAATAGCGACTTTGAATCACAATCTAGAACATAATCACGCTTCTTTAGCCAATGATTGCATATCAATCACAAAACGATATTTCACATCGCTTTTTAACATACGTTCAAAAGCTTCATTAATATTCTGCATATCAATCATTTCAACATCAGACACAATATTATGCTCACCACAGAAGTCTAAAAGCTCCTGCGTTTCTTTAATACCACCAATCACTGAACCAGCAATTGCTTTTCTTCCCATAATCATTGGAATAGAATTGGCGTTTAAGTCACCCAAATATCCGACTAAAACAATGGTTCCATTTAATGCCAAGGTTGGAATATAAGTTTTTAAATCATGGTCATAAGGTACGGTATCTACGATCAAATCGAATTGATTCGCAGCCGATTTCATTTGCGCTTCATCTGTTGATAAAATCACATGATGCGCACCCAATTCTCTTGCATCCTGTTCTTTACTTGCTGAACGCGTAAATAAGGTCACTTCCGCACCCAGTGCATTGGCAAGTTTAATTGCCATATGACCTAATCCACCGAGTCCGACTACAGCAACTTTACTGCCTTTACTTACATTCCAGTGACGAAGTGGTGACCATGTGGTAATTCCTGCACACAGTATAGGTGCCACAGCTTTAGTATCCAGATTTTCAGGAATTTTTAAAACAAAGTCTTCACTGCAAATAATGGTTTGAGAATAACCACCGTAAGTTGGTCGATGATCATGCCGATCTAAACTGCCATAAGTTTGAGTATGCCCCTCTTCACAATACTGTTCCAACCCTGTATGACATGCTGAACAAGTACGACAGGAATCGACTAGACAGCCAATACCGACTAAATCACCCACTTTATACTTGGTGACGTTAGAACCAATAGAAGTAACACGCCCAACAATTTCATGGCCAGGGACAACAGGATACGAGCTAAATCCCCAGTCATCTCGAGCCTGATGCAAATCAGAATGACAGACACCACAATACTCGATTTGAATGACAACATCATCTTCACGAGGATTACGACGTTCAAATTTAAATGGTGCCAATGGACTTTTCGCTGATTGAGCTGCAAAGCCTAATACTTCAATGGACATATTTTTCTCCAACACTGAATTTATGAAATTGCGATTTTAGCTAAAATTAAAATTTGGTAAGATCAGCCTTAATCGATTACTATGCTTTCGATGGTGCCAGTTCACCATACCAATATGAAGCGGTTACACCGCCATCCATTAGAAAGTCACTCCCTGTAATAAACCTGCCTTGCTCCCCCATAAGAAGTGCTCCAACCGTTCCCACTTCATCTGGTGTTCCTGCATGACCGACTGGACTCAAATCAAGCATACGGCGATAACTTTCACCTCTTGGTCCAGTAAGTTCATCTTTTGCTAAAGGTGTGATAATGATACCAGGACTAATCGCATTGACCCTTGCTCTACGTTTACCCCAGCGAATCGCCTCTGCCATAACTCTTAAAACATTACCGCGTTTTGAAATTTGATAAGCATGCAATGTGTCTTTGATCTGATCAGGTTGCAGCATGGGTTGTGCAAGTAATTCATCTGCTGGTATCGTGGCCAATATGGTATTTTGCTGCTCAGTTAAAGCAGGTAAGCGGTGACCTGACTGGGAGGAAACAACCACACATGCACCGCCTGCACTGATCACATTTCCAAATTCCTCAAGAATTACAGCTGTACCATATAAATCCACTTTTAGAATCATTTCTTTTGTCGCTTGCGATGGAGAGACACCCGCAGCATGAATCACCCCCATAATCTCTCCCAAAGATAAAGCCAGCTTAACCAATGCCTGTATGGATTCACGGGAGGAAACATCAACAATTGCGGTACTAACCTCAAATCCTGCGTCACTCAACACTTTGGCTGCTGCTTCCACATTCTCTTTTCTTAAATCAGCCAATAAAATCTGTTTACCTGCACTAATTCTACGCGCGATTGCTTGACCTATTGAACCTGCTCCAATTACCACAATTACGTTATTCACTTTTGCCTCACATGATCAATCAAACATCAGAATCATTTTAAGCGCTTACTACAAAAGCATTCAGTCTCAAAAATACATAACCTTTATGAATAAGATTCATAAATCTAAAATTATTGATCTTGCAAACCAACGAATGCTTTTTGAAAACGTTGACCTGCCTGAGCATTCACTTTTCCATCTAGTATTACTTGCATCTCTTTAAACTGAGGAAAAGTAACACCTTGTGCCTTGGCAATATTGAGATGTGATAGAAGCTGACTATCAACACCTTGTAATACAGCCAACATACTGACAGTGGCAATTTCACGGTCTTGCCAATTCAATACATCCCTTGAAAAAATATCACCAAACAAATGTGCTTTTAAATATTCATCTATGGCAGGTGCAAATTCAAATAATGCACCTTTGACGGGCTGTCCGATCAATTGAGTCTGATTTTGGGTACCTTGAACAAGTGCTTGATAATCTTGTGCTAATGCACTATTAGCTTTGCCCTCATTATCCTGAATACCATTTTCTTTACGATTTTTAAGAACTTGCATAAATTCATTCAAGGCATTCAAACTTCGAGGAAAGCCGGCATAAGCATAAGTCTGGATTAGAATTTCCTTGATTTCATTAATCGTTAACCCTTGGTCTAACCCAGTGTTTAGGGCTTGATTTAACTTGGATAAATCACCCATTGCAGCAAAAGCTGCTATTAGGATCATCGCCTGTTGCTGTTGAGATAAAGAATTTTGCACTTGCTTGATCTCCTTTTTGGACAAAGATGGTTGAAACATTTCCGTTGTTGCATAAATGTGCTGATATAACATCAGCACACTCACAATCAAAAATACAGTTTTTAATTTCAATTGCTCGCCTCTTTATATTGTTCATCTGACACAGGCTCTAGCCAATCGACATTCTTTCCATTTTCATCACTACCTGCAATGGATATATGGGTCATGGCAGAATGACCGCTTGCACCATGCCAGTGTTTTACACCTGGTGGACAAAAGATTACATCACCCACTGCGATTTTCTCGGCAGGCTTACCCCATTCCTGTACCAGACCCTCTCCTTCTGTGACAATAAGATATTGTCCTTTTGGATGGGTATGCCAGAATGAACGAGCATTAGCATTAAAGCTGACGTAAGCACTTGATGCATTAATACCATCAGTTACATCAGTTAGAGGTTTAATCGCGACAGTTCCTGTAAAAATCTTATCTGGACCTTTAATCACTTGTTGCTGACTGGCTTTTTTGATGGTTTGAACTGGGATAGTTTGTTGATTATCCATTGCGAATACTCCCGTTGAAATACATAAAGTAACTGCAAAAGCGACTATTTTGAGGTTCATCTTTCTTTCCTGAATTGACTCTTATCGTCCTCTAATTCAAATAGCAGACGAAGAATTAAACACTAACTACAAGTATAAAAATCAATCACAATAAGTGTTGTTCTATTTCTCTTATATATTTGCCTAATCCTCCAAATCTTTGTAATTTACTCTAGTCTTTCTGTTGCAAATCTCTACAATAAAATGACAAGTGGGGCGAAAAGGTGTAGGTAAATGACAGATGTATATATAGGCGATAATGAAAAACTAGTTCAGATTATTAATCAATGGACTCAAGGCAAAAGTCAATTTAAAACCCCGATTACTGGACTAACTTTGTATCGTAAAGAGCAGCCGACTCAACTCAACAGTACTATTTTAGATGCTAGCCTGTGTTTAATTGCCCAAGGGGAAAAACAGGTAATTTTAGGTGAGAAAGTGTACACCTATGATTCCAATCACTTTCTATTTACTGCCATTGATCTACCTATTATTACTCAAATTATTGAAGCTTCACCTGAGCAACCCTATTTAGGTGTGATTCTCAGACTAGACCCTTATGTGCTTGCCCAGCTCATGCTTGAAGCGCATATTCCATTCAAACATACCAATAACGAGAAAAAAGGCGTTGCTGTTGGCTTGGTCACTTCTGAACTAAATGATGCCTTTGTGCGTTTATTAAAATTACTGGAAACACCACAAGATATTTCGATCCTATCACCTCTGATTATTAAAGAAATTTTTTACCGATTATTAATGAGTCCGCAAGGCGAGCAGCTTAAACGGATTGCAGCAACAGGTGCCACTGGACATCGTATTGTGAAAGCTATTGAATGGCTAAAAACTAACTTTGCAAAATCTTTCAATGTCGAGGAACTCGCCAGCACAATGGGTATGAGCACTTCAAGTTTTCATCAGCATTTTCGTGATATGACCTTAATGAGCCCACTACAATACCAGAAAAGAATCAGGCTTACTGAAGCACGTCGTTTATTAATGACTGAAGACAGTGATATTTCATCTGCAAGTATCCAAGTAGGATATGAAAGCTTGTCACAATTTTCCAGAGAATATAAACGTTTTTTTGGTACGTCACCCTCTGAAGATATAAAGCATATTTCAAAATAAAATCAATGTGTTGATCTAAGTTTGTGATAGGGAATAAAGACAGTAAACGCACTAAGTACAGTAAAAATCGCCATAATCACAATCATAGTCATCGGTGTATCTGTAATTAACCACGCAAGCAGTAAAGAAGAAATAATACCACTTCCGTATTGTAAGCAACCGATCAACGCTGATGCGGAACCTGCCATTTCCGGCACACCATCCAATGCGGCTGCAGTTGAATTAGCGGCAATCATGCCATTCATTGAAAAGAAGATAAAAACCATTGCAATGATGCTATAGATTCCACCAACCTGTTCGTAAAATAAAATACAGAGCGTGATTAATGCCACGGTAGCAATTGCAGTCGTACATTTGAGTAGATGATCAAGGCTAAACCGTTTAACCAAGTTACGATTAATAAAACTTAGTCCCATTACCCCTACAATATTCAATGCAAACAGCCAACCATAATGCTGAGCATCCACGCCATAGAAAGAAATATAAACAAAGGGCGAACCCACAATAAAAGTAAAGGCAGCTACGTAAAAGAAAGTGACACACAAGGTATAACGCATAAACTGCCAATTACCCAATAACCGACGGTAATTGGCAAAGGTATTCATCACTGATGCTTTGGTCCGTTTCTCAACAGGATGTGTTTCAGGTAAAAAGAACAGTGTTAAAAACATTACTCCGCCAATACTTGCCAACAACCAGAAAATACTATGCCATGTACTGAATTTAATGATCTGACCGCCCAATAGTGGCCCTGCAATCGGTGCAATTGCCATAATCACCATCAGTGTTGAAAGCATTTGCGCAGCTTGGGTTCGACCATATAGATCACGAATCATGGCACGTCCAAGCATAGGGCCGGTACATGCACCAAAAGCCTGAAACACACGCCAAAATACAATTTGCTCAATGGATTGAGACAACGCACAACCGATTGAACCAATTACAAAAAGGATCATGCCAATAAATAAAGGGATTTTCCGTCCAATGCGATCACTCATTGGACCCCAGATCAACTGTGCCAATGCAAACCCAGCCAAAAATCCTGTGACTGTCAGCTCAACATTTCCATTTAACTCATGTGCCATTTGTGGCATCGCAGGCAAATAAATATCGGTTGAGAGTGAAGTAAATGCCATCAATGCACCCAAAATCCCCATAAAGAACCAGCTTGAAGTCTTCAATGTGGTATCAGGATTTTGAGAATGTGTGGGAGAAACAGGCATTTTAGAGACTCGATTGATCATGTTTAAAAGGTAGTTTAATTTTTTGCATGGTTTTGCAAGAGTTGTTGAACCACTGAATAGTTTGCAGACAAGTCTTGCAACCATTGTGCGATTTCATTTTTGGCTTGGTTGGCCCGTTCACCCTTCATCACAAATAAAATTCCATCCCGTTCAATTCCACCCCGTAGCTCAATACTTTGCATGATTTGGCATCCTCGGCAGTATTGGTTGAACTGAGCAAGACTCTGCCCCATGCCATAGCCTGCATTATTATTGAATGGCACAATCATTTTGCCATTTAGATCCGCTTGGTATTGGTTCAGGAAACTTTTGATCGGTGGCGGCAATTGCATATCCCATGTTGGGAACCCAACAAAGATGACATCATATTGCCCAATATCTGCAATCTGGTTTTTTAATGGTGGTAAATAACCATCCTGATTTTCCTGATCTACCTGTCTGACAATCGCTTGATAATTTTTAGGATAAGGTGTCTGCAACGCTAAGGCGACTAAATCTCCACCCACCTGTTCCTGTACCATTTTGGCAAGGGCTTCAGTATTTTTAGTCCGAGACAGATAAACAATGAGGGCTTTAGGATTGTCTGCATTAACTGGTGGATTCGGTGATGGATTCATGTTCTGTACTGCCTGTGATTTTTCCGTACTTGGACATCCCATCAACCCAATTGCAGAAACAAATAATAGAATAAAACGCATACTTGCAAACATTTTCTATCCTCCTTAATCCAGTTTATTTTTATGCAACCATTGTGAAAGCTGTTCTGCAATTTGCTCACTGTTTAGATCAGAAAAAGGGAAATGTGTATTGCCATAAATTCCCATATCAGGCAAATGCACCAACTGGGCTTTACCCCCATGCTGATTAATTTTATCCACCCATAGCTGTGCCATTTTCAGACGTACACGCCAGTTGTCCTGTCCCGCATTTTGTTGTCCAGCATAGCCATTTTTCTCAGTCGGGATATTATCGCCATAGTAGATAATGATTGGCACTCTGGTCAGCTTTTGGAAATCTGTCATTTTGACTGGGGTTGGTGATAATGTTCCTGTTGCACTTGGCATCGGTTCAGGCAGTTCATTTTCAGGAAAGACAAAACCACTGCCTGGCTCATACGCCACAATACCTTTAACCTGATTTGATTTTATTGCTGTCCACCAACCCGGCCCACCACCTTGTGAATGGGTAATCAGCACCGCATCACCCGATTTTTTTAGGACTTCGACCATTGCATCACTAATCACCTGTTCATCATACGCCCCTGTATTCGGTGTCATTTGACGGAAATACTGGTTTAACGCAGTTGAATCTTGTGAAAACTGTACCCCTTTAAAAAAGTTGGGATACTGTCCTAAACGGAACATATTAAACCATGCCTGATCATTGGTCGTGGCTAGCACTTCCGCTGCCACAGTCGATTGTCCAGCTTGTCCCCGACGTGGTTGATCAACCACATACACGGAGAAATGCTGACGTAGGAAAAGCATCTGGAATCCTTCTCGACCATCAGGCGTTGTGCCCCATGTTTTCGCTGATTGCCCCGCACCATGCAAAAATACCAGTGGATAAGGACGGGCATGTTCAGGGATTTGGTAAAATACCGAAGCATGATCACCATGCAGGGTTTGACCTTGGGGATTAAACAGTTGCGTATCATCAAACTGACCTGCATTTTGAATCACTTTACCACCTGCGGCAAAATTGCCCTGCTGAGCAATTGTTAAGGTTTTTGATTGATGTGGAGTGATTGAACAGCCTGAAATAACACCTGCCAGGCAGATCGAAATCAGTGTATTTCTCAATATAAAGCTTGTATTGATCATTTTTCCATGCCCTCAGTTACTGTAGTTGCTGTAAAACACTTTGGGCATTCTTTGCCAAATCTACCCCGATGGATTGTTGTAAAGTGCTGATAATTTTTTGCATCTGGACAGCATCCACCCCCAGATTTCGGGTAATTCTTAAATGCGAACGTAGTTGCGCATTAATATCCCCTAATGCGGAAAGCGTACTCACCACAATAATTTCACGCTCTAAAGGTGCTAAGTTATCTCGGCTAAACAGATAGCCAAATAAATGTGCCTTTAAGGCATAGTCCATCGTGGGTGAGAAATTTTCAAAGAGAGGTTTGGTATTGTCTTCGATAGAGGTTTTATTGAGATAGGCAAGTCGTTCTATACCCAATTGATAGTAATCAGTACCACTTGGTAACGTGTTTGGCAGTGCCCCCTGTATATCCTTGATACCTTGTTTTTGGCGTTCTTCAAGCAGACTTTTAAAAGTCAACATGCCATTTAAGGCACGGGGAAAACCCGTATAGGCGTATTGATGGGCAAACACTTCCTTGATTTCATTCACTGTTAAACCACTTTCCAATCCTTTGATTAAAGCAGGTTCTAGTTTTTTCAGATCACCTGTTGCAGTAAATGCAGCAATAGGGATTAAGCTTAATTGTTTGGTATTGAGCTGTACTGTTTCAGCCTTTGCAGGTGTTTGTAAAGGTTTTGCTTTTGTGGGGAAATCCACTTTTTCCAGCCATGTCACGCTTTTGCCATTTGTTGCCACAGGGGTAATCGCAATATGCGACATTGCACTATGCTCACTTGCGCCGTGCCAGTGTTTGACATTGGGTGGACACCAAATCGTATCGCCTTTATGAATCGTCTGGATGGGCTTACCCCATTCCTGAGTACGTCCTTCACCCTCTGTCACAATCAAGTATTGACCGTGTGGATGGGTATGCCAGTTGGTAATCGTACCAGCCTCAAAATTGACAATGGCAGGTGCAACATCACCTTGTGAAGGCATGACTGGATAACGGGCAAAATTTGCCTTGCCAGAAAAATTACTTGTAGGTGCTTGACTAATCTCGTGCTGATTCGCTGGCGTGATCTGCTGGCCCATTTTATCCTCAGACCAAACCATACCCGAGAGAGAACTCATCACCAATAATGCATTAACCTGATTTTTCATGTTATCCCCCATTATCCCTATTAAAAAAATAGGTCAATGATTCAAGGAAACCCATCAAATCATTGCCCATTATCCAAACCAGCAATTTTTTATTTCAGATGCTTGCCATAAAAGACAGTCAGTTGATCCATCGCCTGTTTGACATATTCAGGTTTCCAATAGGTTTCGATATGGGTGGCATTTGGAATTTTAAATAAGCTTTTGTCTTTTGTACCTATGGCTTTGGCAAAAGCATCTTCTGTCATGTAAAGGCTGTCTGCCTTACTGCCTGCAATCATCAGTAACGGCTGATTGATTAATTCAATCTGATCTGTCGCATCCCAACGCATCAGATCAAGCAAGCTGCTCATGGTGTATTTAAAGGTTGAATTTGGATGGGCATGAGTTCGCCAATAGTATTCATAACCCTGTCGGTACATCTCAAATGGCAATGCAGCGATTTGCTCATCGGTCATATCAGCATCACCTGCATAAAGAACTTTACCACCTGCAACTTCTTGGGCGCGGGCATCCGTGGCTTGTTTTAAACGCTGCTGAATGGTATCCAGTTGTGAATCCGCAAAACCATTACGACGTACACGTCCAGAATTAAACATACTTAGAGTGGCGACAACTTTAAAACGTTTATCCGTTTCTGCGGCTGCTAATGAATAGCCACCACCGCCACAAATTCCAAGTAAACCTAAACGGTTGTTGTCCACTCCCGCATATTGGGTAATAAAATCTGCCATGCCATGCACATCTTCAATACGGTTTGCGGGTTTATCAATACTGCGTGGCTGTCCACCACTGCCACCCTGATAGGCTGCATCGGCAGTAATGGTGATATATCCCTGTTCAGCCAGACGCTGTGCATATAAGCCAGCAACTTGCTCCTTGACGCCGCCATTGGGATGCGCCACGACAACCGCAGGATATTTTTTATTCGGGTCATAATTGGCAGGTGTATAGACATTGGCAACAATATCCAACCCATTGAGCTTATAGCTAACAGGATGAATATTGACCTGACCTTTAACATTTTCAGTAATTGCACCGCCATACACCAAACCAAAAGGATTTTCTTTTTTATCTGCGGCAAAGCCCGCACCTGAAGTGGTAATAGCTGCCGACATTAAAACAGTTTGTAAAATTTTCATTATCGCTCCTGAATTTTAAGTTTAGACATCCATTTTTCGACCAGCCAGCCATTCAATCATGGCAGGATCACGATGTGAGAAAAATGCACTGGTGGCTGTGTCCATGGCTGTGATTTGTGTCATATCTTCAATAGAGAGCTCAAAATCAAAAATATCGATATTTTCCTGTAAACGCGCTTTATTTACTGATTTGGCTAAAGAGACAACATTGCGTTGCAATAACCATCGTAGAACCACCTGCCCAACGGACTTACCATATTTTTTGCCAATATTGACCAATACAGGCTGGTTAAACAAGTTATTACGCCCCTCTGCAAAAGGTGCCCATGCTTCTGGTTGAATATCCCGTGATTGCATCCACGGTACAGCATGGAGTTGTTGATTAAATGGATTGACCTCAACCTGATTCACCGCAGGTTTTACTTGGTTGAAAGCGGTCAAATCTGCTAAACGATCAGGATAGAAATTACTCACGCCAATTGCACGGATTTTGCCTGCGGCATAAAGCTCTTGCATTGCTCGCCATGCACCGTGTACATCACCAATCGGCTGATGAATGAGATAAAGATCAAGATAATCCAGTTGCAAACGGTTCAATGAACGTTCAAATTGGGCTTTTGCTCCCTCATAACTGGTATCTTGTAACCATAATTTTGTGGTCACAAATAACTCATCACGAGTGATTTGGCTTTGGCGAAGTGCATTCCCCACCTGAATTTCATTTTGATAAGAGGCTGCCGTGTCTATCAGTCGGTAGCCTACATCAATCGCATGCAATACGGCTTGCTCACATTGCACAGGATCATTCATTTGAAACACACCAAAACCAACGAGTGGCATTTCAATATCATTATTTAATCGAACTGTTTTCATTGCTATTTCACCACGTACATGCAGAACATTGGTTAAAAAACAACTATAACCTGACAATAAACAATGTATTAGTCAGGCGATTTCGATTACATTTATATAGATTTTTGATTAATTACATTTGATTAACAAAAAATAGGATATTGAGGTAGGAAATGGCTGAAAACTTAAATGACTTAAAAGCATTTGTTGTAGTTGCTCAACTGGGGAGTTTTACCAAAGCCGCAGGACAATTAGGCATATCCCAATCTGCACTTAGTTATACCCTTAAAATGCTGGAACAGCGTCTTGGAATTAAATTACTGAATCGAACGACTCGCAGTGTTTCTCCAACGCAAGAAGGCGAGCAATTGCTGAATGATATTGAACCACTCATTACAGGTATTGAACAAAAACTCTATAACTTGAATGAATTTCGGGATTCACCTCAAGGAAAATTGCGAATTAATGGAACGGAATTGAGTATCAACTTTTTATTGTGGGATAAATTAGCAAAATTTTCACATGATCATCCCAAGATCCAATTAGAACTTACCACTGATTATGCACTTTCAGATATTGTAAAAGATCGTTATGACATCGGCATACGTTTAGGGCATCTTATAGATAAAGATATGATTGCTATCCCGGTCAGTGAACCTTTAGAAATGATTACAGTAGCTTCACCCCATTATTTAAAAAATTGCGATATCCCTAAAACACCGAATGATTTACACCAACATCGTTGTATCGGTATGCGATTACCCAGCCATGAAAATATCATGACATGGGAGTTCAAAAATATAGAAAAATCGAATGAAGTCCTTCATCTACGACCTGACTTTGTTATGATCGTAAGTCATGCGAGATTAAAAGTTAAGGCCGCACTTGATGGACTAGGAATTGCATGGTTACCGAAAGCTATGGTTGAATCTGAATTATTACATGGTGAGCTAGTAATATTATTACAAGCATGGGAAATGAGTTATGCCCGATATTACATCTATTATCCAAACCGGCGTGAATCTTCACCGTTGTTCCGTTTGCTGGTAGATGCCTTAAAGCTTTATTAAAAATGAGCAATCTGCCATGCAAATTGCTCTACAACAAAGAAATCCAGTTCAGTTTATGTCAAAACTAAAATAAGTTCCTCCGCTTATTAAACGTGGAAAATGTCCATACTTTGTAAATCGACTAAACCATCATCTATTTTAGTTTCTGATTAAAAAGGAACACGCTTATATTGACGATATTGCGGTTTCCAGAAATTGTCTTTAATCGCCTGACGTAATTCATCATCACTGAGCAAAGGTGCAACGCCATCTTCCATTGCAGCTTTTGCAACTTTAAAAGCAATGATATTGGATACTTTCTGAATCTCATTAATATCCGGTAATAAGTCTGCTTCGATATCAGCCAATTTTGGTGAACAATCTGCCAATGCATTACTCGATGCCATCAACATATTATCAGTCACGCGTGTTGCACCACTTGCAATTACACCCAAACCAATACCGGGGAAAATATATGAGTTATTACACTGCGAAATATTATAGATCTTACCCTGATAATTTACCGGTGCAAATGGACTACCTGTAGCGATCAAAGCTTTACCATCTGTCCACTGAATAATATCCGCAGGAACGGCTTCGACTCGTGAGGTAGGGTTAGAAAGCGGCAATACAATAGGTCGTTCACAATTGGCCGCCAAGGTACGAATCACTTCTTCGGTAAATAATCCCGGCTGACCAGATACCCCGATTAATACGGTCGGTTTGGCATTTTTCACTACATCAAGTAATGAAATGACTTCATTGGCATCGCCCCATTGTTCAATCACTTCCGGTCTTTGCGCCAGTTTACGCTGGAAATCCAGTAAGTTTGGCTGATTTTCGGTAATCAAACCAAAACGATCCACCATATAGACACGGGCACGTGCTTCCTGATCCGTTAAACCTTCTGCTACCATTTGCGCAATAATTTGTTCGGCAATACCACAACCAGCAGAACCAGCCCCGAGAAAAGTAATGGTCTGATCCTTAAGCTGTTTACCGGCTGCCCGTGATGCAGCAATCAGGCTCCCCACCGAAACAGCAGCAGTTCCCTGAATATCATCATTAAAACAGCAGACCTGATCACGATATTTTTCCAGTAATGGCATGGCATTTTTCTGTGCAAAATCTTCAAACTGAATCAATGCCTTAGGCCAGCGACGTTTAAGCGCAGAAATCACCTGATCGACAAAATCATAATATTCATCACCGCTAATACGTGGTTGACGCCAGCCCATATAAATCGGATCATTTAACAATTGCTGATTATTCGTCCCAACATCGAGTGTAATTGGCAAGGTATAGGCAGGACTGATACCACCACATGCGGTATACAAGGATAATTTACCAATCGGAATCCCCATGCCGCCAATGCCCTGATCACCTAATCCTAAAATACGTTCACCATCAGTAATCACAATGACCTTGATATTCTTCTTATTTACATTGTGTAAAATATCATCAATATATTCACGATTGGGATAAGAAATAAAAATACCACGATGACGACGGTAGATGTCAGAAAAACGCTGACATGCTTCACCCACTGTTGGGGTATAGATGATCGGCATAATTTCACTTAAATGATTGCCGAGTACATGATAAAACAGTGTTTCGTTGGTATCCTGAATATTACGCAGATAAATATGCTTGTTAATTTCGCTACTAAAAGCAGAATATTGCTGATAAGAACGCTGACTTTGTTCCTCAATGGTTTCAATTACATGCGGAATCAAGCCATATAAATTAAAATTGATACGTTCTTCTTTGGTAAATGCGGAGCCTTTATTTAATAAAGGAAGTTCCAACAAACTATTGCCTGCATAGGGGACATATAATGGATATTGCGAATTGATTACACTTTCTGAAGTCATTTGCCATCTCTTTACTGATTGACATTGTGGTGAAGTATAGACAATGTCGACTACAATTTTCTCATCACTCAAGCTTAGCTCATCTTAGGACATTTTTGATATTTATAAGCGTGATAAGCATATCAATCTTATTTAGAGAGGGAATATCAAAAACAGCTTAACATTAGACCACCATCTCAATAATAGGTATTGATGAGTAATAACATTATAAAATTATGATAAACAATTTTGTGATTCAAAATAAAAAAAGCCTGATATATCAGACTTTCTTTACGATTAAAATAATGTTTAATTATTCTATAGGCTAGAACGGTAAATCATCATCAGGTTCATTTGAATTGGCAGGCTGTTGTCGAGGTGTAGCAGGCGCAGATTGCGGTGCCTGATTATATCCCCCCTGATTACCGCCATAGCCACCCTGCGGCTGTGCCTGATTTGTGTTGTTATTATAACCGCCACCTTGTGGTGCATTATTACTAAAACGTGGCGCATCAAAACCAGCATTGCCCTGTTGATTCCAGCCACCTTCTTGTTGTGATGGACGTGAATCCAGCATTTGCATCTGGTCACCACGAATTTCGGTCGAATAACGCTCCTGTCCGTTTTGATCAGTCCATTGACGGGTACGCAATGAACCCTCGATATAGACTTTCGAACCTTTACGCAAATACTGCTGTGCAATTTCACCCAGTTTATTATTTAAAACGATACGGTGCCATTCTGTTTGTTCTTTACGTTCACCAGTACTCTTATCTACCCATGATTCACTGGTTGCGATGGAAAAATTACACACCGACCCACCATTAGGAAATGTTTTTGATTCTGGATCACGTCCTAAGGTACCGACTAATATAACCTTATTCACTCCGCGCATGCGCTATTCCTCTTTTATACGATACGTTTCTAGTTTGTGTACTCTATAAGAATTCAGACTAAATCGCTAGCTCTTGTCCCAACAACTGCGACAATTCCTGTCTTGATGATTCATTTAATTGTTGCTTATCGAGTTTGAGATAGGCCACCTGTTTTTCAGGCATCACGACCACTTCTTCAATACCATGAATCGCCAGTAAAATGGAAGCCCATTCATCTAGTTTTTTTGTTTCAGGTAATGACACCACAATAGAAGATAAATAACGCGGTTGTTTTAAACTAAAAGTTAGGCCTAACCAGATCACTGCAAGCAGTGTTAATAGGCCCCAACCCCAACTGGTCTGTGCAAAGCCCAATAACTGTCCACCCAATACACCACCACAAAATGCACCTAAAAATTGACTACTGGAGTTAATCCCCATTGCCGTAGATTTTGATTGAATCGGTGCAGATTTGGACAGCCATGATGGCAGTAAAGCTTCCATCACATTGAAGGCGATAAAGAACAAGCCCAAGCCTAGTAATAACACATATTTACTCTGATCGCCAAAGGCCATAATGGCAAGACCAAAGACAATCGCAATCACCGCAGTAATAAAAATGCCGCGCATTTTGCGGTATTTTTCTGCCAGAATAATGCTAGGAAAAGCAAACAATAGACTGATTAAGAGTAAAGGTAAATAGACCCAGCCTTGCTTTGCCAATGGAATATCTGCATATTCAATCAGCTGGGATGGAATAAAAACAAACATGGCCGTCAACAATAGATGCAGCATGAAAATCGAAACATGCAGGCGATTTAAATCACCCATCGCCAGAACTTGTTTTAGCTGGGTTAAATAGCCTTGAGGTGCAACACGATAATGACGACTAACTTTGGGTACCAGCAGTAACATCAGCATGGCCAGCATCCCCATGATGGTGGTGACCCAAAACAATCCTGATATCCCGACTTTGGTGGTCACCCACGGCCCCAGACTAAAGGCCAGCATAAAAGACAAGCCAATACTCATGCCCATAAATGCCATGGCTTTGGAACGTTGTTCTTCGCGGGTTACATCAGATAATAATGCCATCACCACAGCAGAAACTGCGCCACTCCCAGCAATCGCACGGCCAAGAATGACCCCATAAATCGAGGTAGAGAGCGCAGCAATCGCACCACCAATGGCAAATAAAGCCAAACCAATAATAATGAGTGGTTTACGGCTAAAACGATCTGCCCACAAGCTAAATGGAATTTGTAAACACGCCTGACTTAAGCCATAAATTCCCACCGCCAGACCAATTAATGCTGGGGTCGCACCAGTATATTGCTGTCCTGCCACGGCAAAAACGGGAATGATCATAAACAGCCCAAGCATGCGTAGTGCAAAAATACTACTCAGTGCAAAGGTCGAGCGACGTTCAAGGCTATTCATCATCAATACATCTGGCTTATGACATCGGCTATATTATAAAGGAAAAACATCTTGAACAATTTAAATTTTCTAAACTGGCTCATCTCAACAAATGTGACATTTTCTGTCATATATCTTAGCAAAAGTCCAGACTTTCTACTTTTCTTCTGTGAATTAATATCATCTTAAGACACATAAAACAAAGAAATCAATGCAATCAACTTATCTATGCAAAATAAGCTTTAAATTATATTACTGTTAGCTTTTTATATAAATAATGTGATTTGTGTCAATTTTTTTATTATTTATGTCAATACGGTTGCTTAGTTAATTTGTTAGTATTTTTCCAGGATATCTCAATCATTCATTGCAAGAAATAAATTTAGATAGAGATTTTCTCCGAAAGCGCATATTTATTCATCCATAAAAGGAAAAACTATGAAACTCCAATCTTTTGCTTTAGCTCTAATCGCTGCCGGGGTAGCAAATATGGCAATGGCAGCAAATACCATTACTTTTCAGGGTACTGTTGATTCAAATACATGTACTGTCAATGTTGGCGGTAGTGCAAATCCTACTGTAACTCTACCAACTATTGGTGTAGGTAGCCTTACAGCTACAGGCAATACAGCAGGTGCAACTCCATTCACCATTAACATCACAGGCTGTGATGCAGGAACCGCAGATGATGTTGCTATACGCTTTGCAGCGCATAATCCTGATGGTACAAACCTCGGTTCTACGGGTACTGCCACAAATGTTGCGGTGCAACTTCTAGATGGTAGTGCTGGTAGTTCACCTATCACATTTACTACTGGTATTGCACAAACATCAGGAAAAACAACAAGTAATGGTACTGCTTCATACGATCTGACTGCCCAATATTACGCTGATGCAGCGGCTACTGCTGGTACTGTACTTGCTGTTACAGATTATGAAGTGATTTATCCATAATACACCACTCTACTAAATCGAATATCTCTGTAAAACATTATTTCATCATGAGACTGCTGTTTAAAACAGCAGTCTCATGACAGATTTATGCCACGATTAGACAATAAAGAAAATCTATAATGAGGATGACATCATGATAATGGCTCAAAAATTTGGGATTAAGTTATTATGCTTATGCAGTGTTTTCTGTACAAATCTTGTCTATGCCAATGTAATTATGACAGGTACCCGAGTTATTTTCCCAGCCGAAAAAAAAGAAAAAACCCTACAATTCAGCAATAATAGTGATTTACCATTTTTAGTACAAGTGTGGTTAGATCAGGGCGATGATCGCTCAACTCCAGAAACCGCAGACGCACCTTTTATGGTCAATCCACAGGTGTTCCGTCTTAGTCCCCATACCGGACAAACAACACGCTTGTTTTATATCGGTGATGGCCAACTTCCTAAAGATCGTGAATCTATTTTTTATTTAAATTTTAAACAAATTCCTGCCATGGATCAAATTACGATGGAGGAAAATAAACTTGTTTTGTTGGTAAAAAATCGTTTGAAAGTATTTTATCGCCCCAAAACCATTACCGAAAAAGTCGAGAATCTCCCAGAACAACTCAATTTTAAGTTACAACAGGATCAAACTGGCAGTTGGTTACAGATCACTAATCCTACTGGTTATTATGCAAATCTCACGCAGGCAACACTTCAGGTCGACGAACAAAAAATTAATATTAAAGACATCACGATGATCGCACCAAAATCCAGTGAAAAGTGGCAGCTTAAACAACCTATTCCGACGCAAGCTGCGATACAGCTTCAGATCACCTTGGTCAATGATTATGGGGCTTTTCATCAATATAACATTCGCCCTCAGCCATAATATATAAAAAGGAAGTGAAGCATGGAAAAAAAAACCATATTACGACCTTGTTGTCTGGCAATTTTAATCAGTGGAATTCTAGTGGAAACAGCGCAGGCTCAAAGTACAGAACGTATTGAAAATGCACCAAAGACAGCAGAGAAAATTGGCATATTGTCTACGCATGAAACCAATGAAAATTTAATTGATTACCCTGTTCAACCAGCACAGGAAGTGAATTCTACTGAGCAGGTTTATATATTTGATAGCAACTTATTTAAAGGGACTGGTTTAAGTGCAGGCATGATTGAACGCTTTAACCATGCCGATCAAATCGAAGCAGATAGCTATAAAGTCGATATTTATATCAATAAACGCTTTGTTGAACGTCAAACTATTCGTTTTGCTGAAAATAAAAATGCTCCGCAGGGTGTGGATGCGTGTTTAACACCGGACATACTTGAACATGCAGGGATTTTAGGTGATGTCAGTTTTCGGGAACAGCTTACGAATCAGTCCCTACCGCAAAATGACTGCTTAACCCTGTCACAGGTTGCCAAAAGTAGCAGTAGTCAACTGGACTTTTCAATATTACGTCTGGATTTAAGTGTACCGCAAAGCCTAATGAAAAATCTGCCACAGGGTTATGTCAATCCTGCCGATCTTGATGCAGGTACAAGTATTGGCTTTATCAATTATCTAGGTAATTATTACTATACCGAGAATAGAATAAACAATGGCAGTAATTATGAATCTGCGTTTATGAGCTTAAATGGTGGTATCAATTTTGGTAAATGGCAGTATCGTCAACAATCCAGTCTTACTATGGACAACAACCATGAAACAAAGTGGAATAATATTCGTAGTTATGTGCAACGTCCAATCGATCAACTAAAATCACAATTGACACTTGGACAAGATTATACATCTGGACGCTTCTTTTCAGGCTTACCCTATATTGGTTTGAATCTGGCAACCGATCAACGCATGCGCCCAGACTCATTGCGAGGTTATGCGCCTGTGATTCGTGGTATCGCGCAAACCAATGCCAAAGTTTCGGTGCAACAAAATGGTCAGGAAATCTATCAAATTACCGTTGCACCAGGTTCGTTTGAAATCAACGATCTTTATCCAACCAATTATAATGGTAACCTGACCGTTGTTGTGACTGAGGCAGATGGTTCACAACACTCAACAACCATACCTTATGCCGCAGTACCGACCTCACTCCGTGAAGGTTTGTCAAACTATAGTCTTTCACTCGGACGAACGGATTTAAATGCCACAGAAAATACGATCTTTTCCGATCTAGATTATGAATATGGTGTAAATAATAACATAACAATAAACAGTGGTTTACGTATAAGTGATGATTACCAAGCGGCTGCATTTGGTGGCGTATATGGAGATGTATTAGGTGCACTTGGGGCAAATATCACCTATTCACGGGCAAAATTACCAACGCCCAATGGTTGGGATAATGTCGATGGGTGGATGGCAAATCTGACCTATAGCAAAACCTTTACGCCAACCAACACCACTATTGCACTAGCAGGCTATCGTTATTCTACCAAAGGTTATCGCGATCTAAATGATGTGCTGGGCATTCGTTATGCATGGAACAATGGCACACGCTGGTCATCAGATAGCTATTTACAGCATTCACGCTTTCAGGTCAGTATCAGCCAGCCTTTGGGTAATTATGGTTCACTCTATGTTTCAGGTTCAACTCAAAACTATCGGGACGGACGAAAACGGGATACTTTATATCAGGTAGGTTATAACAAAAACTTTGGCATTCTAAATTTAAATCTGAATTATACAAGACAAAAAGTACACAGCATCAATGGCGGGGTGATCACCGAAGAACGCTTTGATAACTATGGTGGTTTAAGTATCAGTCTGCCATTGGGCCGCAATCGCACACTTACTACACCAAGGCTAAATGCCAATTACAATCGCAGTAACGACCAAGATAATTACCAGCTCGATGTTACAGGCGCTTTCGATGAAAATTATAGCTTTGGCTATAATGTCGGGATGAGTGGAACTGGTGATTCAGATCAGCAAAATTATAATGCAGGATTATATAAACGTTTCTCCAATATCCAGCTCGGTGCCAACACTTCTTATAGCAACCAATATTGGCAAGGTTCGCTCAATGCCAGTGGTGCGCTGGCAATCCATGCAGGTGGTGTAACGTTCGGTTCCTATCTTGGCGATACGTTTGCATTGGTTGAAGCCAAAGGTGCAGAAGGTGCGACTGTCATCAATGCACCTTACAGCAAGGTGGATCGCTTTGGCTATGTCCTTGTGCCAAGCATCACCCCTTACCGTTATAACAATCTGGTCTTAGACCCCCAAGGCACCTCCAGTAATGTAGAAATCGAAGGTGGCGAACAACGTATTGCGCCTTATGCAGGTGCAGCAATAAAAGTCAAGTTTAAGACACGTATGGGTTATAGCGTACTGATTCAGAGCGAGCTTGACGATGAAAGTACTGTGCCAATGGGCGCAGAAGTTCGCAATGCAGATGGCGCAGTGATTGGCATGGTGGGTCAATCAGGTCAGGTCTATATAAGAGTCGAACAGCAAAAAGGTACCTTGTTACTCAATTGGGGCGATGAAACAGCCCAAAGCTGCTCACTACCTTATCAGATCGATAATCAACAACTGACTCAACCATTAATTAAGCTATCAGCCCAATGTAAGATGGAGCATTAAAAATGAGTAAAAATTTCGGACTTTCTCTTGGCGTAATCATTGGTATTGTGTTACTGTCCGTAGAAAGTGAGGGATGGGCAGCGTGTCGTTCGGTTCACTATAATACAGGTGAATATGCAGGTGTAACACGTTCAGGTAATACAATTATCGAAAATGGAACAACCGGTGCAACATGGGGGGATTCCAATACCACACAAACCGAAGATAATAACTCTGCCAGAATTTCGATAGGTAAAATTCATTTGATGGATAATGCCATACAGCCCAATGGTAGTAGTTTAGCAATTGCTAGCGTACCGCCCACCGCCTATAAAATTCGTAATACCTATGCCGAAAGTTTACTCTGGGCATGCTCTCCCAGTACAGATATGAGCAAAATTCGCTTTTTGGTCTCAGTCAATGGTGATGACCGAGTCGGAGGTTATTTTCCAGTTGATCCGGTCAATGCAGGCGGGGAAACAAATGTATTTTATACTTGGTTTAAATATGTCGGAATCCGCCAATATATTGATGGTCAAGTGCTAGGCCGTCAGTATAAAGGTGTTCCAATACAATATGAAACTGGTACTGCTGGCTCTGTCGGCTGGGCCAAAGATAAATGTCAACCTGGTTGGCATTGTATCAGACTGAAACACTTACCTACCATGCAGTTTGAACTACTCCGTGTCGCTGGACAACCCCCTTATAGCAGTCCAGCCAATGAATATTGCAATTCCTACACCACGCCAAGTAATGCAACTGGTAATGATCTGGGGATGGGACAATATGGCAACTATAACTGTAATCAGCCTATTTCCTATATTACTCTGGGTGAGAGTGTAAGCACATCAGGCAGTCCTAATGGCAATGAATATGTTGCTTTTGCTCATGATGCAATTGGCGTAACCCATAGCGTTGCTGGCGACACATGGTATTTTTGGGGAGCCGATAATGGTTTTGGCTATACTTTGTACAACTCTGCCTATTTAG
The DNA here is from genome assembly GCF_900096995.1 of Acinetobacter puyangensis. GTDB lineage: Bacteria > Pseudomonadota > Gammaproteobacteria > Pseudomonadales > Moraxellaceae > Acinetobacter > Acinetobacter puyangensis. Next base: position 30,943 of record NZ_OANT01000003.1, on the reverse strand, counting down.
ATAATACCACCAGTGCCTGTAAATTAAATATGGTAACTCCGGCCGTCAACTTTGGCATAACTTCAACCATCTTTCTTAATGCAAACAATATCTTAAGTAGAGATTTTCAAGTGCAGATTGACTGCCATAATGCAGTAAGCTCTGGAATAGGAAATGGTCAGGTTGCCATTGGTATACAACCATCACAGGGTGCATATAGTGCAGCACAAGCATTTTCGCCTACACTGGTCAATGCAAGTAATGGTGTATCCACACTACTCTCTGATGACTATTCAAGCAATACGTTACGCGCAAAAAATGTCGGTATTTATATTAAATATCAAGGTGATAGTAATTATATTACGTTACTGGGACAACCAGGAGCTACGGGTTCAACGCCTGCGACCTCCGGTAACCATAGCGTGAGTTGCGGCTCAAGTAATAATCAAGCATGCTACCCAGCCGTTACGTTTCCACAAGGCAATGCGGCAGGATGGTATCCTATCCTTAACCATGCAGCCAATATTGGTACACCATTATCAGGCTATACCCGCTATAACATCAACTATACTGCCGATTTGAAAAAAATTGATGGTGCTCCACCGGTAACCACAGGTTCCATTTATTCAACAGCAACTGTAGTGGTGAAAATACAATGAAGCAATTAAATACTGGTTTTTCTATATTTATATTCTGTTTTCTCTTTAGTACAACAACTTTTGCTGGATTTGCGACATCAACAAGTCGCATTATCTATATGCAAAATGATAATGCCCAATCTGTGACGCTAGCGAATATTAATGAATATCCAATCATCACGCAAACATGGATCGATGATGGTTTGGGCAATCCACTACAAGCTAAAGCCCCATTTGTGATACTGCCAGCGGTATTTAAAATGAATCCACAAGGTATTCAAGCCTTACGCATCGTACATAATGGCGATGCAATGCCACAGGATCGGGAATCTGTATATTGGCTAAACCTATATGAAATCCCTGGTAAACCAAAAGAGCTTTCCGGTCCCGTTACAGAAAATAAAGCCCGTCTGGATCTGGCGATGAATACTCAGCTTAAAATTTTCTATCGGCCTAAAACGCTTAAAAAAATGGACTCGACACAGATTGCTCAGCAATTGCAATTTTACCTACAACAGCAACAAGGACAAACAATTTTAATTTGTCATAATCCTACACCCTACCATATATCATTTACCGGTTTGTCAATCTTCCAAGCTGGAAAAGAAATTCAGATTCAACAAGAAATGGATATGATGACGCCTCCATTGAGCAAACGAATATATCATTTGCAAAATAGCTCACAATTAACTGATTTTGAAAAGATAAATTTTAGCTTTGTTAATGATCAAGGACATAGCATTGTGGGTAAATATGATAAAAAACAGACGCAATAAATATTCAGTACTTTTAAAAAGTATTTGATGAAATAGTATTACGCTCTATTCATTTTTCGCCATTTCAGAGGTGTAGTTCCTGACCAAACTTTAAATGCACGCTGAAATGAGCTTTGTTCAGAATATCCTAACATTTCTGAAATAGCATTGATGCTAAGTTTAGGCTTTTTTAAATATTGTTGTGCTAGTTTATAACGTGTATCCGCCAATAAATCAGAAAAATCTAATTCTTTTTGTATCAATATCTGACGTAATTTTGTAACTGTTACTTCCATATTTTTTGCTACAGCCTCCATAGATACATCTTTATCTTTAATTGCAGATACTATACTTAAATAAACTCTCTGTTCAAAGTCATTATAATTTTTAAGTTCCTCAACCAACCAGTCAACTTGCTGCTTTAATATTTCATAAAGTATTTCATCTGGAGAAGATAAAGTTATATTTTTAAAACCAGAAATAGAAAATACTACCCCAGATAATGGCATGTCAAAATAAACAGGACATTGAAAAAATTCTTCATATATACCAATATTTTTTGGTTTTTTATAGATAAAATGGATACGTCTAACTGGAAGTTCATGAGGATAAATGGCTAGTTTTAATATCTTAACAAATACAGCAATAAATAGCTCATCAACTAATAGTCCTGATAATTCATTATAATCTGACCAGCTAAATTCAATTTCATCATTTTTTATATCGAAATTTAAATATTGGTAATCATAAACCAGACGACTATAATTAATAAAGTCAGGAAGTGCATCAAATAAGTTAGGATTGGAAAAAGCTAAATAAGTCAGTATCCCAGCATAAGAAGGTTGAACATGTTCAGCAATTTTTAATCCTAGAGCAGCAACTGGATACTGACGATGAATTTCATATAAAATATTACACCAAGTAGCTAATGATACTCTTGCATAGATATCATTTAATATTGTAAAATCTTGATTAAAATATCGAGTACATTCTTCTGGTATATCAAGATTATTAGTTTTACAGAAATCCACAACCATCATAAGTAATGATGCACATACAGAACCTTTATTTTTACTTTCCATTTTACTCTTACTATAAATAATACTTCAATTACAAAAAAATTCTATACAAAATAATTAATGACTTTAATATAAAATACCATATAATTTAAATGAGTGCAAATCCGAGGCCTTTTCCAAATAATATTGTAGCGTGTTTTATAATGAAAAATATTTATAAATTTAGGCAAATAAAATTATTAGACTGTAGAATACAATACATAATATTCTTTTAATTTTTTAATACTATGATTAAGTTGAAGGAAAATCTTCAAATTGTGGGGCATCATCGAAAATCTGATCCCAATTGGCTTTTGACCCGACAAAAACATGTTTGGCAATACGATGTGGAATATCTTCATCAATCAAACCGATACGTATACGATAAATCTCTGGTGCAGTATCTTTTACCGAATAGACTGGACTGCCACATTCTCCACAAAAATAACGCTTGGCATTGGCACTTGAAGCAAATGCTTTTAATTGTGCTGCACCTTTTACAAGTTTAAAGGTATCTTTATGAACAGGTGCATTGGTTGCAGATGCTGTGCCAGTCGCTTTGCGGCATTTCTGACAATGGCACTGAATAATGTCATTGAAATCATCAAGTAATTCATATTGCACTGCACCGCATAAACAACTGCCATGATATTTTGCCTGTTGCATGTTGATCCCACCAAAGGTCAGCTAGAGTAATATTCAGGATTATGTTAGAACACTAGACAAAGTCAATAGCAACAAAAGGAAGTATCATCGCATGTCATTTAGTCAGGATGTTTGGGCACGTAATCTGGATTTATATCAAGCAACCTTAAATTTACCCTTTAATCAGGAACTGGCACAAGGCAGTTTAAGTCGGGAAGTTTTTTGCCATTACGTGATCCAGGATGCCCATTATTTGCTTGCCTATGGTCGGGCCTTGGCAGTTGCTGCGGCCAAAGCATTTGATGCCGATGCTGTGATTCAGTTTTCCGAAGCGGCCAAAGTGGCTATTGTGGTGGAACGCAGTTTGCATGACGGATTTATGCAGGATTTTGGTATCAGCAAAGTACAATTTGAAAGTACCCCGTTGACTCTGGCCTGTCATCACTATACGACTTTTCTAACTGCAACCGCATGGCGTGAAGCCTATCCGATCGTGCTGGCTGCATTGCTGCCCTGCTTCTGGATTTATGCAGAAGTAGGGCGAGCAATTGTGCAGAAATCAGTTGTCAATAACCCGTATCAAGCATGGATTGATACTTATGCAGGAGAAGAATTTCATACCGCGGTGAGTAATGTGATTCGTACCATTGACCTGGTGGCTACACGATGTGATGCCGATACACTTGCCAAAATGCATGCAGCATACACCATGGCAGCAAAACTGGAATGGCTGTTCTGGGACAGTGCTTATCAGCAACGCAACTGGGATGGGTTAGATCACGTTTAGATACAAAAACAGGCATTTTTTGATCATTAAATCCTGAGAATTGTCCTTTTCCGACTTGATTTTTAAAGTTGCATAGCGCATTCTAACAATATTAAATGATAATCATTATTGATTTTTTGGTTTTATGTCAGATTGACATCATATAAGAATGAGAGGTATGCCCATGCAACATCAAACTCTAGGTACAGAAGCCATTCGTGCATTCTTTACACTACAATGCTGTTGGCTGAATAATGAAGAAATCTATCTAGAACAAGGCTGCTTGCATTGTGGTTCGGCAGCGACTTACTTAATTTATTATACCAATCGCCATATTCAGGATTTAATGCTGGATTTTATTGGCCGTTATAATTGCCACCATCCCACGCGTTTCGATCTGCGTGATCTAGAAGATTTCGAGCAGAATTATGTGCAATTTCTGGAACGTCTTGAGCTGGAAATCAATCATTACGCACGAAAACATCATGCCGACCAACGCACAATCACATTTGAGCAGATTGATTCAATTTTTGAAAATCAATACTCCATGGTGTGCTAAATCATTCAACATTCTTATTGTTGAGGATCGATTGTACAAAACTATAGATCAAAGCCTGAATAATGGAACAATTATTGCAGCCAAACTAAATCGTTTAAACAAAATTTTTTAATACGATGGCGTTTAGGGTCTGTCATCATTTGATAAATAGGTTGCGTTGTAGGCTAAAATTTCTTCAAACAAGGCATGAAACGCAGGCAATGGTTATTCCCTTGTCAAGTTTCATAACGAAGTTTGGGGGAATTTTAGCCACAACCCTACGGGACAAGGAGATTTTTCGACGCTACTGCGTTATGAATAGTTCATTTAGAATGACTAAATCTCACTATTCATGCCTTGTATCGCCTAAAAAATATCCATTGTCGCAACCATAGATTAAATGGCGACAGCCCCTAGGCTTCCGTTGCTAAAATAAAGGCACAAATTGTTCTATGGACCAATCTTTTTTACCGGATATTCAACTGGTTATTCAGGCTAATTTTTTTACTGCAAGTTCTCCACAGGAAATTTTATTTTATCCACAGGCGCTGTTATGTATCGGCAAGAATGGCAAAATTATCCGCATTATTCACCATGATGATGCATTATACGACAGCTATCGAGCACTATTTAAACAATTTACCCTGATTCAATATCCGGAGCATCATTACCTACTCCCCGGCTTTGTCGATTTACATTTACATGCCCCACAATGGCCTCAACTGGGTAAAGCACTGGATTTGCCTTTAGCGGACTGGTTACAACAACATACCTTCCCATTGGAAAAGAAATATGCCAGTGTCGAATTTGCCCGTCCGATTTATCAAGATATGGTCACAACCTTGTTGGCCAATGGCACCACAACAGTTTTATATTTTTCTTCTATTCATACCCCAGCGAGTCTGGAACTGGCCAGAATCTGCCTGCAAAAAGGTCAGCGTGCCTTAATCGGTAAGGTGAGTATGGATAATCCAGAACAATGTCCCGAAGATTATATCGAAACAGATACACAACAAGCCTTGCAGGAAGTCCGGGACTTTATTGAAGCGGTACGTCAATTGCCACAAAATGAAACGCAGCGGGTGCAGCCAGTGATCACGCCACGTTTTATTCCGTCCTGTAGCGATACCATGTTGCAAGGTTTAGGCGAAATTGCACAAGATACAGATTGCCATGTCCAAACCCATTGTTCTGAAAGTGATTGGGCACATCAATACGGCTTGGATCGTTATGGCAAAACTGATACTGCCACCTTAAACGATTTTGGTTTACTTAGCCGTAAAACCATTCTGGCGCATAGTAATAAAATCACCCAAGAAGATTTTTCCCTGATCAAGCAGCAACAAGCCGGAATCGCCCATTGCCCGCTGTCCAATTTTTATTTTGCCAATTGCGTTTTTCCTTTAAGACGTGCCCTCGAACAACAGCTTCATATCGGACTCGGCACAGATGTCGCTGGTGGACATAGTCCATCTTTATTTAATGCCTGTCAGCACGCCATCACTGCCAGTAAAGCCTTACAGGATGGGGTTGATGGCGGCATTGAGGCAGGACAGCGCGGCACCCAAGAAGCAGCGATCAGTTATAAGGAAGCATTCTGGCTGGCCAGTGCAGGTGGCGGCATTGCGCTTGATTTAGCGATTGGCCAGATTCGCGAAGATTTTTATTTTGATGTCATGGTGATTGATACCCAGCATCCACACAGTAATTTAAAAATCTGGCCGGATGATCGCCCTGAGGATATCCTGCAAAAAATCATCTATAACACCGAACGCCAAAATATCATTGAAGTCTGGGTCGAAGGGCAAAAAGTAGTTTAGCCCCAATGAGTTAATTCATATCCTGTAATGCTTTTTTATACTGAATAAAACCCGTTTTCACAGCTATATTGTCATAGAGTCGTTGTGCGGTTAAATTGCTTTCCTGCGTTAACCACACCACTCTATCGCAACCTCGTTCTGCGGTCACACGATAAACCTGCTCAATCAATGCACGTCCAACACCTTGACCACGCACATCAGTAATGACATATAAATCCTGCAAGTAAGCATAAGGCTGTTGTGTCCAGCAACTATCGTGTTCAATCACATGCACGATCCCTACCACCTGATCACCATCAATTGCAGCAAAACCATACATATTGTCTTTGTTAGAAGCAATCAACCTGTGCCATGTAAATTCGGCAATTTCCTGTTGAAAAGTTGCATGATAAAAAGCCAAATAAGCTTTCCATAAGGCAAGCCACTGCTCGAAACGGATTGTACTTAATTCTTTAATCTCTAACATTTTCATCCCACCCTCAGTTACAATCTCACTTGAACAATGCAAATTCATCTCCATATATCATAGAGTTTTTCGCCTTCATAAAAAATAGGATTCTCCCGAATGAGCCAAAGTTATATTCGTATTCGTGGCGCACGTACTCATAATTTAAAAAATATCTCTTTGGACATTCCCCGTGATAAGTTTGTCGTGATTACCGGCTTATCCGGTTCGGGGAAATCTTCACTGGCCTTTGATACGCTCTATGCCGAAGGTCAGCGTCGTTATGTCGAATCATTATCTGCCTATGCCCGTCAATTCCTGTCACAAATGGAAAAACCCGATGTCGATTCCATCGAAGGTTTAAGTCCGGCCATTGCCATTGAACAAAAGTCGACCAGCCATAACCCGCGTTCTACTGTCGGTACCATTACCGAAATCTACGATTATTTACGTCTACTCTATGCCCGGGTTGGGACACCATATTGTCCAGAACATGATTTACCGATGGTGGCGCAGACTGTTTCGGAAATGGTCGATGAGGTCAAGGCTTTGCCGGAAGGCACAGCAATTATGCTGTTTGGCCCTGTGGTACGTGAGCGTAAAGGTGAATATAGTGCCCTGTTTGATAAATTACAGGGTCAGGGTTTTGTACGTGCCCGTGTTGATGGCGAAATTATTGATATCGATAATCCGCCTGAACTAGATAAAAATAAAAAACATAGTATTGAAGTGGTGGTCGATCGCTTTAAAATTCGTGACGATCTGGGTAACCGTATTGCCGAATCCTTTGAAACTGCATTACGTTTAGGCAGTGATCTGGCGATTTTATCCTTTATGGATGGTGAAAAACCGGATCGTATTTTTTCGGCCAAACATAGCTGTCCAAAATGTGATCGTGCCGTTGCCGAACTGGAACCGCGCTTATTTTCCTTTAACAATCCTTTTGGTGCCTGTCCGGTATGTGACGGTCTGGGGACACGCAGTCATTTCAGCCCAGAAAAAATTATTCCCAATCCAGAACTGTCCATGAGTCAGGGCGCAATTCGTGGCTGGGATCGTCAGCGTCCGTATTATTATGCCATGCTGCAAAAAGTTACCGATCATTTTGACATTGCACTGGATCAACCTTGGCATGAACTGAACAAGGCACAGCAAAAAATCATTTTACAAGGTTCGGGTAAGGAAAAAATCGACTTATCCTATATTGATGAACGTGGTCGCAGACACAATCGGGTAATGCCTTTTGAAGGTGTATTACCTTATCTGGAACGACGTTACCGTGAAACCGAAAGTAATTATGTGCGTGATGATCTGGCACAGTATCTATCCAATGCTGCATGTAGCGAATGCGAAGGTTCACGCCTCAATGAAATTGCCCGTCATGTGCGGGTACTGGATAAAACCATTGCAAATATTACCCAGATGTCGATTGGCGATGCCGAAAATTATTATCAACAGATCAAACTTGAGGGTGCAAAAGGCGAAGTTGCCGACAAAATTTTTAAGGAAATTCGTGAACGTTTGCACTTTCTGGTCAGTGTTGGTCTGAATTATCTCAGTCTGGCGCGTTCTGCCGAAACATTGTCAGGTGGTGAAGCACAGCGTATCCGTTTGGCTTCACAAATTGGTGCAGGCTTGATGGGCGTGATGTATGTGCTGGATGAACCATCAATCGGTCTGCATCAGCGTGATAATGATCGCCTGTTACAAACCCTGATTCGTCTGCGTGATTTGGGCAACACCGTACTGGTGGTTGAACATGATGAAGATGCCATTCGTGCCGCAGACCTGATTATTGATATTGGTCCAGGTGCTGGTGTACATGGCGGTCAGGTCATTGCCGAAGGGACAGCCAAAGAACTGGCGAAGAATAAAAACTCGCTGACCGGGCAATATTTATCCGGTAAGCTTAAAATCGCAGTACCTGAGCAACGCAAAACTTCGCCGCATCCGGATGAAAAACTTGTCCTGACTGGCGCGCGTGGCCATAATCTGAAAAATGTTAATCTGACCTTACCCACAGGTGTAATGACCTGTATTACCGGTGTTTCCGGTTCCGGTAAATCCACACTGATTAACCGTACATTATTACCACTGGCATTAACCCAGCTCAATGGTGCAACAACATTGACGGCGGAAAAGTTCGATGGCATTGAAGGGCTGCAATATCTTGATAAAGTGGTTGATATTGACCAAAGTCCGATTGGCCGTACCCCACGTTCAAATCCAGCCACTTATACCGGATTATTTACCCCGATTCGTGAATTGTTTGCACAAACACCCGAAGCACGGGCACGTGGCTACAATGCAGGCCGATTCTCCTTTAATGTCAAGGGTGGCCGCTGTGAGGCTTGTGAAGGTGACGGCATGATCAAGGTCGCTATGCACTTTTTGCCGGACATGTATGTGCCCTGCGATGTCTGTCATGGCAAACGCTACAACCGCGAAACACTGGAAGTCAATTACAAGGGCAAAAACATTTCTGATGTGCTCAGTATGACTGTAGAAGATGCCGCAGAATTTTTTAATGCCATTCCAGTGATTCACCGTCGCTTAGAAACCCTGATGGATGTCGGTTTGGGCTATATTAAACTCGGACAGGCAGCAACGACCTTATCCGGTGGTGAAGCACAACGGGTCAAACTGGCACGTGAACTGGCCAAACGAGATACCGGCAAAACCCTGTATGTGTTAGATGAACCGACCACCGGTCTACATTTTCATGACATTGCCAAACTGCTGGATATCCTGCATGCCTTGCGTGAAAAAGGGAATACCATTGTGGTGATTGAGCATAATCTGGACGTGATTAAAACCGCGGACTGGATTGTTGATTTAGGTCCGGAAGGTGGTTCCGGTGGTGGACAAATCATTGCAGAAGGTACACCGGAACAAGTGGCAGAAGTGGAAGCTTCCTTTACCGGTAAGTTCTTAAAACCAATGCTTGCGAAATAATCCGCTACCTTGATTCTATACTAAGGCTGGAAAACTGCTGTTTAAGTAAGTTTTCCAGCCAGTCAATAAAAGCCTGAAAATATTGTGGGCGATATTTACGATCATTCAGTAGAATATTTACCGGTAAAAATATCGGTGCAATCTCCTGAAATATTTCGATGAGTTGACCACTGTCAAGATAATACTGTGCATCAAATGCCGGAATCTGAATAATTCCTAAACCAGCTAATCCTGCCTGTAAATAGGCTTCCGTGTTTTCAACCAATAATTGATATGGCACTTTAATGCGCTGCCCCTCAAACTCCAGATGACTATATTCGGCATAATTTCGAGCAACATGATAATCTACCGCAAAATGCTGTTCCATCTGCTGTAAATCTTCCGGCTTACCATACTGTTGAATATATGTGGGTGCGACTAGCGTGACCAGTTTGATATTGCCGATTGAACGTTGTAATAAATATTCGTCCTGAACCTGCCCGACCCGTACCACACAATCCAGTTGTTGTTCAATTAAATTGGAAAAATCATCATTGCCATTTAAGAGAATTTTAACCTGTGGATAATCTTGATAAAATTCAGATAAATGTGGAATTAAAATTTGTGTTGCCATACGTTTGGGCAAACCGATACTGATCTTACCCTGTTGATGGCGAATTTGATATTTAAACCGATTCAGCTCCTTTAGTTGTGTAATCAATCGCATCGCCTCATCATAAAACAAGCTGCCTTCATGGGTTAAGGAAACCTTTCGCGTGGTCCGATAAAACAGCAACACCTCATATTCTTTTTCTAGCGACTGAATCGCATAGGTAATGGTAGAACGGGGCAAACTCATTTGCTGAGCAACCTGAGCAAATGACTGTTTATCTGCCACCAGACAAAAAATCCTTAAACGTTCAATTTTATCCATTGGCCTTATCCTGCGCTTTAGCTCTTGTTAGCTCTTGCGATTTTTCTATTTTCTGACTTTAGATTATTCAACTTTTTCGAACAATCTGTTTGATCTTATCACCTATTTCAAATAAATAAACTGCTCTAAGATCAAACCATCAAATCAATAATGATGAGGAATAAACATGTCACAACATAGCTTAAAAGATAAAACTGTGGTGATTACTGGCGGTGCCAAAAATCTGGGTGGTCTGATTTCACGCCAGTTTGCCAAACAATGCGCCAATCTGGTCATTCATTACAATAGTGCGGCAACGCAGGCACAAGCTGAAGAAACCCTACAGGTGGTACAGGACTTAGGCGCAAAAGCCATTCTGGTACAGGCCGATTTATCTGATATTGCCGAAATTGAAAACTTATTCACGCTGGCCAAACAACAATTTGGCGGTGTGGATATCGCCATTAATACCGTTGGCCGTGTCCTGAAAAAGCCATTTGTCGAAACCACCGAACAAGAATTTGACCAGATGGATGTGATTAACAATAAAATTGCCTATTTCTTTATTCAGTCGGCAGGTAAAAATCTCAATGAACATGGCAAGATTTGCTCGATTGTCACCAGTTTACTTGCGGCATATACCGGATTATATTCAACTTATGAAGGTTTAAAAGCTCCAGTTGAACACTATACCCGTGCCGCCTCCAAAGAATTTGGTGACCGTAAAATTTCCGTGACGGCTGTTGCACCCGGTCCGATGGATACGCCATTCTTTTACGGACAGGAAGCACCAGAAGCTGTTGCCTACCATAAATCTGCCTCGGCCCTAGGCGGTCTGACCAAAATTGAAGACATCGAGCCGCTGGTCCGTTTTCTGGTGACCGATGGCTGGTGGATTACCGGACAAACCATTTTTGCCAATGGTGGTTATACCACACGTTGATTCCAATCAAACAGCCGCATCTGGCATTTGCGGCTGTTCTCTAGCTTTGTATTTTTTCTCTAAATTTTTTAAACTCATTATCATTGCTATCAGCAACATCAAGCAGCCAAAAGTTTTTTCGCCTGTTCCTGATGCAATGCTTGTAAACGCTCAATATCAAGCGTTTGCAACTCTCGATCCTTCACAATCCATTCACCTTGTACCATGACATGCTGTGCCTGATCTGCACCACAAAGCAATAATGCCGAGATCGGATCATGGCTACCAGAAAAACGTAATTCGTCCAGACGATAAAAAGCCAAATCAGCCTGATAGCCTTCGGCAATTTGCCCCAAATCATGCGCGCGACCCAACAATTTCGCCGAACCCGTGGTGGCTAGTGTTAAGGCAAATTCCGGTGTAATCGCTTCAGCACCATATTTTAATCGTTGTAAATACATGGCCTGTCGTGCTTCCAAAATCAGATTTGACGCATCCGCCGATGCTGAACCATCTACACCTAAGCCCACATTGGCACCCGCTTGCAATAAATCCAGCGTCGCACAAATTCCCGATGCCAAACGCATATTGGAATAAGGACAATGACAAATCCCCACGCCATTCGCACCCAGACGCGCAATTTCCTCGGCATTAAAATGAATGCCATGTGCCAGCCATGTCCGGGAATTTAGCCAACCGACGCTTTCCAGATAATCCACAGTACGCAAGCCAAACATCTTCAAACAGAAATTTTCTTCATCAATGGTTTCGGCCAAATGCGTATGCAGACGCACATCTAATTGCGCTGCCAGATCTGCACTGGCCTGCATAATTTCCCGGGTAACAGAAAAAGGTGAACATGGTGCCAATGCAATATTGACCATCGCACCTTCACCACGTTGATGATATTGATTGACCAGACGAGCACTGTCCTGCAAGATCACTTCCATATCCTGCACCGTATGCTGCGGCGGTAAACCACCCTGATCTTTACCCAGACTCATGGAGCCACGAGTTAACATGACCCGTACACCCAAATCACGGGCAGCCTGTACCTGAATATCAATGGCATCGGTCAGTTGTTGTGGAAATAGATAATGATGATCTGCCGCAAAGGTACAACCGGACATGGACAACTCTGCCAATGCAACCTGCGTCGCCAGATGCAATTGCTCCGGTGTAAGTTTTGCCCAGACCGGATACAAATTCACCAGCCACGGAAATAAGGGTACATTGACCACAGGTTTCCATGCACGAGTTAAGGTTTGATAAAAATGATGATGGCTATTAATCAAGCCCGGAATAATCACGTCATCACGGGCGTTATAGATTTGATCATAAGGTTGGGAAGGCTGCTGCCCCAAGGCAATCAGCTCCTTAATCCTGCCCTGTTCGACCACAAGCCCACCACGGGCATCCAGATCGTTGGCAGTAAAAATTGCTAGCGGATTTTGAATCCAGATACTTTGACTCATCATGTTCTCCAATACATCTATTCATACAAAAAGACGCCTTGAAGATATTCAAAAGGGAAAAAGCTAACCACGGATGCTGCTTCGCTTTTGAATTAAAGGACAAATTTATTTTGTGATATTTTGCCGTATTTATGATGCAGTGCCAAGTCCTTCTGCACAATATGATGCTTCAATAAGCATCTTTTAAAATTTAATCTTTACAATAAAAATGCCGTGTTAAATGGTCAGTAATTTTCTTTAATGATTATTTTTATGTTTAAAGCCGCTTAAAATATAAAAACCCCTTAAAAGTTAAGAGGTTTTTATAAGAAATTTGCACTTAAAGTTATTTAGAACCTTTAATCCCGGCCTGCAATAATAAGGCACCGAAACCACCAATTTTTTGCTCTTGTGGTTTTTCGGATTTCGCCTTGCTATGCTGCGGACGCTTAAAGTCACCATCTTTACGTGGTGGACGCTGACCTTGTGGTTTACGCTCATTACTGCGCTCTGCACGATCCTGCTGTGGACGTGGCGCACGAGCCGCTTTAACAGGTGCAGCACCTTCGGCTTTCATGCTTAAATTGACACGGCCTCGTTCTACATCCACTTGCAACACACGAACCTGTACAATTTGTCCCGGTTTAACCACTTTATGCGGATCACTGACAAAACCATTCGACAGCTCGGAGATATGCACCAAACCATCCTGATGTACACCGATATCGACAAAGGCACCGAAATTGGTGACATTGGTGATGACCCCTTCAAGCTGTAAACCTTCGCTCAACTGGGCAACTTCGGTGATATCCTCACGGAATTTTGCAGTACGAAATTCCGGACGTGGGTCACGGCCCGGTTTTTCTAGTTCGGCCAACACATCTTTCACAGTAGGCAGACCATATTGTTCTGTCACAAAAGTATCCGCATCGATTGAGCGGATAATTTCACTATTGGCAATAATGTCCTGCACGGTGGTGCCTTTACTGCTAACAATCTGTTCTACCAGCGCATAGCTTTCCGGATGCACCGCAGACGCATCAAGCGGTTGCTCACCTTCCTGAATACGCAGGAAACCTGCTGCTTGTTCAAAGGTGCGTTCACCCAAACGTGGTACTTTTTTCAATTGTTCACGGTTTTCAAAACGACCATGCTCTTTGCGATATTCAACAATTTGCTGGGCAATGGCTTTATTTAAACCAGCGATATAGCCAAGAATTGCAGGAGATGCAGTATTCACATCCACACCTACCGCATTCACACAGTCTTCAACCACTGCATCCAGTGTTTGTGCCAGACCCGTCTGATTAACATCATGTTGATACTGACCCACACCGATCGATTTTGGATCGATTTTAACCAATTCTGCCAATGGATCCTGTAAGCGACGGGCAATCGATACCGCACCACGAATCGTAACATCCAGTTCAGGTAATTCTGCCGAAGCCAGTTCGCTGGCAGAATACACCGATGCACCAGCTTCACTTACCGTTACGCGGGTCAGCTTCAAATCGGTATTTTGTGCCATCATTTCGGCAACCACGGCCTCAGTTTCACGGCTCGCAGTACCATTGCCAATCGCAATCAAATCCACATTAAACTCGCGGCACAAACGGGCAAGCTCGGCAATTGAACCCTCTTTATCTTCTTTGGGTGCAAATGGATAAATGGTGCTATGCGCTTCGACATCACCAGAGGCATTCACTACGGCCAGTTTTACACCGGTACGGATCCCAGGATCAACACCCAGCGTACAACGGGCACCGGCAGGTGCAGACAATAATAAATGACGTAAATTCTCGGCAAATACCTGCATGGCTTCTGCTTCGGCAGCCAGACGTTTTTCCGTTAACAGGGAATGTTCAATTTGCGGACGAATTTTACCCAGCCAGAATAAAGTCGCCGTTTGCTTTAAAAACTCATGACGCGATTCTGGTTTGATCTGACCGATATTATATTCTTCGTGAATACGTGTTTCCGGACCATCATTTTCGCCATCAACTTTTAAGGTCAGTACATTCTCCTGACGACCGCGCAACAATGCCAATAAACGATGCGAAGGAACTTTATTCAGGTTTTCGGAAAAATCGAAATAATCACGGAATTTTTTACCAACTTCTTTTTTCTCTTCCGAAGCAACTACACTTTTTAAAACGGCTGTTTTGGCAAAGATTTGTTTTAGGTCGGCAGTCAGGGCAATATTTTGCGCCCATTCATCAATAATAATATGCTGAACAGCATCCAGTTGACTGTCTACATCCGGATAGTCTTCATGACTAAAACCTTCCAAAGCTGTCTTGGGATCGATTTCGGTGGTGAGAATTTTTTCTGCATATTCGCCTAGGCCCGCTTCTTTTGCTTTAAAGGATTTACTGGTGCGCTTCGGACGATAAGGTGCATAAATTTCTTCTAATGCATTTTTTGTTTCGGCAGTATTAATTCTCGATAATAAGTCGTCATTCAGCTTATCTTGTTCTTTTAATGACGCAATGACTTTTTCACGACGATCAAACAAATCTCTTAAATAATGTAATCGAGTATCTAACTGACGAAGTTGCGAGTCATCCAAACCTTCGGTCGCTTCTTTACGATACCGTGCGATAAATGGCACACTTGAACCTTCATCAAGCAGACGTATAGCTGCTTCTACTTGGTTAGGACGTACGGCAAGCTCCGTTGCGATTTGCTGCACTAATTCAGTCATTCAGCGTTATTCCGGCAGTTAAATTATCAGCACACGATTATACGTGCCAAACGATGAAAATAAAGCCTTTATGCACAGCTTTTTCATCGCTTTTTAACAGATTTTATTAAAATAATTTTTCAGCCTGTAACATTTGCTTTCTTGAAACCGTCATCTTTGTCCTTTAAGTTACTTAAAAATAGAGGCTTTCTTGAAAATTGACAGAATTTTGCCAATCTTTAGGCTGAATCTTACTGCATTACATATCAGTTATTAAGATATTGCAGATAAGAACCAAATTTTAGTTGTTGAATTTTAGTATCAAAGCAAGATTTACATTTGTAATTTTTGGTAGATTCGAGCATAGTGTATTGTATGAATTTAGCTTTATACTCAAGATATTAAGCAACAATATAGCATGAATAACAATTGAAGGAGTACATCATGAGCTTAGTTGTACCAGCAGAAACCGAAGCACCTCGTCCAGATTCAGATCGAGTGGATCGGATTTTGGTGGTCGATGATGATGTCCGCTTAAGAACCCTATTGCAGCGATTTCTGGAAGATAAAGGCTTTGTCGTTAAAACAGCGCATGATGCCACGCAAATGGATCGATTATTACAACGTGAGCTGTTTTCGTTAATCGTTCTGGATTTCATGCTACCGGTTGAAGATGGCTTAAGTATCTGTCGTCGTCTACGTGCTTCAAATATCGATACACCCATTATTATGCTGACGGCAAGAGGCAGTGACTCAGATCGTATCGCCGGTCTGGAAGCCGGGGCCGATGATTATCTGCCAAAACCGTTTAATCCCAATGAACTGCTTGCACGCATACGTGCTGTGCTGCGCCGTCAGGTACGAGAAGTGCCGGGTGCACCGAGTCAAAATCTTGAAGTGGTAAGCTTTGGACCGTGGTCACTGGATTTATCGACCCGTACCCTGACACGTGAAGGTCAGGTCGTCACCTTAACAACTGGTGAATTTGCAGTACTTAAGGCACTGGTTCAACATCCACGTGAACCGCTAACGCGTGACAAGCTGATGAATCTTGCGCGTGGACGTGAATGGGGCGCAATGGAACGTTCGATTGATGTACAGGTTTCTCGTTTAAGACGGCTGATTGAAGAAAACCCTGCACGCGCCCGTTATATTCAGACTGTATGGGGCGTGGGCTATGTTTTCGTTCCAGATGGTGCAGAATAAGTCTTACCTGTATTGATTAACCCGTGAAGCAGGATTCCAGCCCACCTCATCTTGATCTACAGCAGGATGCAGAAACTTCCTATCAGGAGCGTAAACGTACGCCTTGGGAAAAGTTTCTGGATAAAATTAAACCACGCTCTGCCGCCATGCGTACCACGGTACTGGTGTCACTGGTGGTTATTTTTAGTTTGTGGATGTCTTTGTGGCTTTTCTGGCGCACACTTTACTTACCCGAAATAAAACAACATGCCCGTTATCTGGCGGTTGAAATTGAAATGCTCAGCTACAGTGATGTCGAAATTCATTATCAGCAACAATCGACTGATTTAAGGGCATGGCTTCGCGATAAAATGGGTATTGAAATTGTCAAAAATCCCGACCAGTTTCCAAATGTTCGGGATAAGTTCATCGCTGAATTATTTACTGACCGCCTCTCCAATGCACTGGCCAGAGAACTAGAACTGCATATCAGCGATGTCACGGTTTATTTTCAATTTAAGCCCAGCCCACAAATCTGGATACAGACACCGCAGCTCAATGGAAATTGGCTCCGAGAACCACTACCAACCTATGCCAACTACAGTCCGGAACTGTTGATTGGCTGGATCGTCGGTATCCCTTTTCTGACCATGGTGATTATTTTGACGCTGGTTCGTCAACTTAACCGTCCATTAAAGCGTCTACAAAATGCCGCAAATAACTATAGTAAAACCGGCAAGGCACCCTATCTGGAAATCAATCATGGCCCATTGGAAATCAGGCAGGTTAACCAATCTTTTAATCACATGATCCACACCCTACAACAGGCGGAACAGGAACGTCGCATCATGCTGGCAGGGATTTCTCATGATTTACGAACGCCTTTAACCCGTATTCGCTTAACCGCAGAAATGCTGCCTGACGAGTTTTTAAAAGAAGGATTAATTTATGATGTAGATGATATGGATGCCATCCTCAATCAGTTTATTTCTTTTATGCGCGATGGTTCTGATGAGGAATTGCATGACACGAATGTCAATACTCTCTTGCAAGAAGTCGTGGTTCAATTCAAACCACTAGATATTCGCTTTACAGCGCAGGACTTACCCATAATTCAGGCCCGCAGTCTATCGCTAAAACGTATGGTTGGAAATCTGGTCAATAATGCTAAACGCTATGGTGCTGAACCAATAGAGTTATCGGCCTATCTAGAAAATACTCATCTGGTGATTCGAGTTGCTGATCATGGTGAAGGTATTCCCGAAAGTCAGGTACAAGCACTGATGCAACCGTTTGTACGCGGTGAAGCGGCCCGCACGATTCAGGGCAGTGGTTTAGGCTTGGCCATTGTCAAAAGAATTGTCGATATCCATCAAGGTAGACTCGAAATTAGTAATCATGCAGAAGGCGGTTTAGAAGTCAAAATTCATCTGCCCCTCGATGGACATCCTGATGAAGACGTTATCCAAACCGGTCCGCTTGTTCGTATCAAGCAAAAACTAAGCGAACACCTCTAGTTAATTCAGTTTTAAAATGTTAATTATTTTCTTAAAAAATAACTATATTTATTATAATATTACGTTTTTATGACCAATTTAAATTCTTGGCCTTTTATGCTAAGATTAATAGGCATAATAATCGTTATTAGACCTTAGCAGTATTGATCTGCCTTTTTGAAAATTCCCACGTTACAATCGGCTCTCACAAGGATTTCGTTAATTTAATTTGAGAGTCTGCTATGTCATTAGAGCGTATTCGTTTAGCAAGCCTACACAACAAAGTGATCAGTGCACAACAAGCCGCTGAACTCATTAAAGATGGGATGACGGTTGGGATGAGTGGTTTTACTCGTGCCGGCGAAGCAAAAGCTGTCCCACAAGCACTTGCGCAACGGGCAAAGCAGCATCCTCTCAAAATCAACTTGATTACCGGTGCAAGTCTGGGCAATGATCTGGATAAACAACTGACCGAAGCCGGTGTTCTTGCGCGCCGTATGCCGTTTCAGGTGGACACTACTTTACGTCGTGCCATTAACAATGGCGAAGTGATGTTTGTCGATCAGCATTTATCCGAAACTGTTGAGCAAATGCGCAACAAACAACTGAAACGTCCTGATATTGCCGTGATCGAAGCGATTGCCATTAGTAAAGATGGTCATATTATTCCAACAACGTCTGTCGGTAACTCCGCGAGTTTTGCCATCTTTGCCGATCAGGTTATTGTCGAAATCAATACTGCGGTCAGTGAAGAGCTTGAAGGCTTGCACGATATCTATATTCCAACCTATCGTCCAACCCGTACGCCTGTACCGTTAACCAAAGTTGATGACCGCATCGGTACGACAGCCATTGTGATTGATCCGGCTAAAATCGTCGGTATTGTATTTAATGATACCCTTGATTCACCGTCTACTGTTACCCCACCGGATGAAGAAACTCAAGGCATTGCCAATCATCTGATCAACTTCTTTGAAGATGAAGTTGCGGCAGGTCGGTTACCCAAAAATCTTGGTCCATTACAGGCAGGTATCGGCTCAATCGCCAATGCTGTACTTTCCGGTTTTCAACATTCAAGTTTTGAAGATTTGGTAATGTACTCAGAAGTATTACAAGACTGTACATTTGAGTTAATCGATGCTGGCAAAATGAAATTTGCCTCTGGCTGTTCGATGACCCTTTCCCAAAAATACGGTGATCGTGTATTTGGTAATCTTGCACATTACAAAGATAAATTTATTTTACGTCCACAGGAAATTTCCAATCATCCGGAACTTGTCCGTCGTTTGGGAATTATCGGTATCAATACTGCTTTGGAGTTCGATATTTACGGTAATGTCAACTCAACCCATGTATGCGGCACAAAAATGATGAATGGTATTGGTGGTTCAGGTGACTTTGCCCGCAATGCGCATCTGGCTATTTTTGTGACCAAGTCGATTGCCAAAGGTGGCGCAATTTCATCTGTAGTGCCAATGGTCAGCCATGTTGATCATAATGAACATGATGTTGATATTCTGGTCACTGAAATTGGTCTGGCAGACTTACGTGGTCTGGCACCACGTGAACGCGCCAAAGTGATTATCGAAAACTGTGTGCATCCAGCTTATCGTGAAGAACTGCAAAGCTATTATGACCGTGCATGTAAAATCGGTGGTCACACCCCACATATCTTACGTGAAGCATTGCAATGGCATATCAACCTTGAGGAAAATGGTCATATGCTGGCTACTAAACCTGAGGCGAAATCAGCTTAATCTTTTGATTTAAAATTTTACTTGTTTCATCCCAATACGGCCTGTTCACAATTGATCAGGTCGTTTTTTTAACGCCTATGTATCCCTAGGTTGAATCTTTTAGACAACCACCTATTTTTGTGTATTGTTTTAAAAAGGATTATGATGACTGTGTCTTTAAAATCAATTGATAAGACCAAGGTCCAATCATGTACAATTGTTCCCCTCAAGACTTTCTAACACAAAAGCTAGCGACCCAAACTGCATCGATTACAAAATATCAATTTAAGCAACAAACGGTCTGGATTAAAAAAGCAAGCGAACGGCATTCGATCTGGCTCTATCGTATCTTTGGTATCGCAGCAAAACTCCTAAGGTTACAAGCACTCACTCCTGTTCCCAATCTGGGTGGACAGCAATCCATCCGCACCGAAATCCATCGTTTACAAGCGCTTCGGCAACAGGGCATTAATGTTCCAGAATTACTAGCCTATAATAACCAAGGTTTGATGATTGCCGATGTGGGCAATGCAGAAGTGCCATCCGAACAACTGGAATCGGCACTCAAAAACAGTGCCAGTGCTGAAGACTGTCTACACTTGTACAAACGAATTGTGGATGAGTTGCATGCTATCCATCAAAAAGAAGCTTGGTTAAGCGAAGCATTTTTACGCAATATGGTGTTGGATAAAAATAAACATATCGTCTTTCTGGATTTCGAATCTGATCCAGGCCAATATATGAATCAACAATTATGTTTTGCCCGAGACTGGCTCTGTTTGATTTTTTCAGCCTCCATCTATTTAAAATCTCATGATATTCTAGAACAAGGTTCAAGCTATTTATATAGCACTGTTCAACAGGAATCTAAACAAACCCAGAATGCTGTTCTTTCCACAACCAAACTATTCCACTGGTTAAATAAATTACCTTTAAACAAGTTGGGTAAAGATGGTTATCGCCTGACTGCTGTATTAACGCTATTAGCCTATTTAAAAGCACTGATGTAATAAGATTAGCGATCTGTTCATCTTTAAGGATTAATAAGACCAGTATTTTTCGTTGAACTGATTTCTAAGAGCCAAAAAAACTTAATGCTATTTCATCGCGATTTACAAATTAAAATTATGATTTATACGCCAGTCTCAACTTTAATTTATCTTTTTTATTCAAGTTCAATAAATATGCTTAAACAGATAAATAAGTATAAATTTTAAAAAATTAACTCACTTCGGTAGCGAGGTGAAGGGGACTATTTCGGGGGCTTCGCCCTGAGAAGCGATTAAGGCTTCGCAAGTACTGCAATTTTGGTTGCCTACGACAACCAAAATTGCAAAAACATAAGGTTATTAGTGTATTAGTGAAAAATGATATTCTTAAATAAGTTGAGATTGGCGTGATTTATATATATTTATCTAAACATATCAATACACTGTAAAAAATTAATAGATATTAAAAAAGCCCTGAATCATCATTCAGGGCTTTTTAAAATATGGTGGCGTGAGGCAGGATCGAACTGCCGACACACGGATTTTCAATCCGTTGCTCTACCGACTGAGCTATCGCGCCGATGGCAAGTATTAAAGCGGTTTTCATGTCAAAAAGCAAGAAAACCTGCTTAACAATCAGACGATTAAAAAATTTAAATAAAAAAAAGTCCTGATGGGATCAGGACTCGAAAATCACAATAAAGTAATATGGTGGCGTGAGGCAGGATCGAACTGCCGACACACGGATTTTCAATCCGTTGCTCTACCGACTGAGCTATCGCGCCGATGTGTGCGTATTAAACAGATTTATCGTGCAAAGGTCAAGTATAAATCTTACAAATTTAATTAACTGCGCACTTTTAAATCAGATAGAATTTATAGTTTACCCAAATGAGCCAGACAGCGGTGGATTGCCCCACATCCGGGTTCAAATTTGGTCACACCTTTTGCTTCTTCAATACGACAGGTTTCACTGATCAATCGATCTGCTACACCACGTCCACGATTTGCAGGATGAATCACCACATATTCCAGCAAACGAGTATTCCCCTTTCCTTCACTCCAGATTGCGCCAATAATCTTGTCATTAAAAACAGCCGTATAAAGCACGGTATCCTGATCTAAAGCCTCATCTAATTGTGTAATTGCTTCCTGACCATCGCCAAATTCCGGGCTGGTTTCGTAAAGCCGTTCAATTTGGTTGCGTACGATAGCATCCTTAAGATCTGTTACTGCTTCAACTTGGATTGGCATCGACACAAGCTCCTGTATATATTAAATGAGATGCGGTAAACTATGACAGAAATAGGCAGAATGCTGCACTACCCAAAGATTTTCTTGTTCAAAGTTTTAAGGAATGTGTCTATGACGCAACGTATCAGCGAAGTGGTAAGAAATACCAACGAAACCAAAATACAAGTTCGTGTTAACTTAGATGGTACAGGTCAAGGCACACTCAACACCGGAGTTCCATTTTTAGACCATATGATCGATCAAATCAAGCGTCATGGGCTATTTGATATCGATATTTGTTGCGATGGCGACTTACAGATTGATGATCACCACACTGTAGAAGATTGTGGTATTACTTTAGGGCAGGCTTTTGCTCAGGCATTGGGTGATAAAAAAGGTATTCGTCGTTATGGTCATTTTTATGCACCACTTGACGAGTCCCTATCTCGAGTTGTCGTGGATATTTCTGGTCGACCAGGTTTATTTATGGATATTCCCTTTACCCGTGCCCGTGTAGGTACATTTGATGTCGATTTGTTTTCCGAGTTTTTTCAGGGTTTTGTCAATCATGCCTTAATGACGCTACACATTGATAATCTTAAAGGAAAAAATAGCCACCATCAGATTGAAAGTGTTTTTAAAGCCTTTGCCCGCGCCTTGCGTATGGCCTGTGAACATGATCCACGTGCTGCTGGAACAATTGCATCAACCAAAGGAAGCCTGTAATGACCCGTATTGCGTTATTAGATTATGGGATGGGTAATCTGCATTCTGCGGCAAAAGCGCTGGAATATGTCGGTGCAACAGTTGATGTCACCAATGACCCAAAACTTGTTGCACAAGCCGATAAAATCGTTTTTCCGGGTGTAGGCGCAATGCGTGACTGTATACAAGGCATGCGAGAAGCAGGAATTGACGAAGTCGTCCGTCAGGCAGTATTCAATAAACCGGTTCTGGCAATTTGCGTTGGGATGCAGGCATTGATGCAACATTCGGAAGAAAATGGCGGGGCCGATGCCTTGGGGATCTTTAAAGGACAGGTCAAACACTTTCCGGAGATTGCCCCATTAAAAGTACCACATATGGGTTGGAATCAGGTGCATCAAACTGATCCAACACATCCAATGTGGAAAGATATTGCACAGGACAGCCGTTTTTATTTTGTGCATAGTTATTATGTCGAACCAGAAGATCAGAACCTTGTTGCAGCAACCTGTGACTATGGTTTGAACTTCTGTACTGCATTGCATCAGGAAAATTTGTTTGCAACGCAATTCCATCCGGAAAAAAGCCATACTGCCGGCTTACAGTTACTCAAAAACTTTGTGGAATGGCAGGTTTGATTTGAGCCGCTTAAGCGGCTTTTTTGATTACATTTGGATTATGTATCACGATGCAGAATTTTGTTATAACTGATCCACAAAATAGATCTGGATGATAAAGATGAATAAAATCAGTGAATTGCGTATAGATACAGTCAATGCCGAAAAAATCATTAAAAAGCTTACCAATCATTGGCGGCATAAAATGGCGATTGAACAGTATAACGACACATTTAAAATTCCATTTTCCAAAGAAATCAATGTATTTTTAACTGCTTATCCAGATCATTTAGCTGCAAAAGTTGAAAGCGAAAATCATGAACAGTTAATAGAGACGGAAAATGTAGTTCTAAGCCATCTTAATCGTATGGCACAACAAGAATTTGCTGCGACGTGGATACGCCTAGAATCTTAGTATTTTTAGAAGGAATAAAATGGTGCCGACACTCGGATTCGAACTGAGGACCTACTGATTACAAGTCAGTTGCTCTACCAACTGAGCTATGTCGGCGTTTAAAAGTGGCGTGATTTTATCTCAATTGTGACAAAGGTCAAGTTAATTTTTAATCATTTGAAATTTTATACGTCTAGATATTCCAGCTATAACCTTTTTAGTCTCTAGCTGAGCTACTAAACAGACTAAGTCTTATACACTATTTCAAGCAAATAAGTATTGATATGTAGCTCTAATCGAAATTTTAATTTTTAAAATCAAATAATAACATCGCTCATGGATAAGTTAAATTCAAAAAATTCTGCCCAAATTCGCCCTCTCCTGTGATTTAAATAAATTTTAAATCTCCCCTTCATACAAAAATGTCCATTCATCACAAATAATGTGATCAGTAAAAAGTGTTGTGATTTTTACTCTAGTTTTCTTGCAGATGACAAATTAAAAAATACATATAATAACAATTATCAAAATGATACAAGTTATTATTCTCATGAAATTAAAAATGTATTAACTTTTTGGAAATTGTTAATGAAAACTGATTATTTTTTAAGATCATGTAAGCGCCTCCCAAAGCTAAACTGGGTAACCGATCAATCTGTTTTGCTGTTCAGGATAGGAACTGCATTCAGTATTTCAACATGTGCTTTGGCTGAACAAAACATGACTGTTCTGCCCAGTATCACGGTAACGGCCGAACAATCTGATGGTACAACAGAGAATGGATATCGTGCTGAACAAGTATCACAAGCTGGGCCTTGGCAAGGTCGACTATTACAAGATTTACCCTATTCCATTCAGGTCTATTCTGAGGATTTAATTGAAAATTTACAATCTGTGGTCAGTACAGATGAGGTTTATCGAATTAACCCCACCATGCAGCTTAATCGTTCACAATATGAAAATGACCAGCCTTCCACTTTTTTACGTGGCTTTCATGTTTATACAATTTATCGTGATGGCTTAGCCGGCGATCAGTATGGGCATGGAACCAGTAGTGAAGATGCCGAAAAAATTGAAGTATTTAATGGATTATCAGGATTTTTATATGGTCCCGGTAATGTGGGTGGAATGATTAATTATGTCAGTAAACGCTCAACGGATGATCGACTAAATAAAGTCACCATAGGTAATGCAGGTGGTCGTAATTGGTATATTGGTGGTGATTTTGGCGGAAAATTCGATCATGCGGGAACACTCGGATATCGTGTTAATGCCGTCAAACAGGGAGGTGAAACTGCAATTAAACATCAGAATATCAAAAAAGATTTTGTGAGCTTGGCTCTGGATTGGCAACCCAGTGATAATTTTGTATTGCAGCTTGACGCAATGTATCGGGAATATGATCTGGATGGAAAAACAGCAGATTGGGATTTTGCCAAAAATAATATAAAGCGTTTTTCCGCAAAAAATCTGGATAATACGATTTCTTGGGGGCAACCATGGAGTAATAGTAACTACGAGTCACAGCGTTATGGTGCACACCTCAAATGGCTTGCGACGAATAATTTAACCCTACGCATGAATTATCTAGACAGTACAAGTGATCGCATCACTCAACCGCTCACGAATGTAGTAAATACAGATGGGACATATTCGCAAACTATACCGCGAATCTACGCCAAAGGTATAAATAGACGAACAAGTCAACAATTGGATAAACGCGGTTCCATCTATCTGGATTATCAGTTTGATACTGCTTCCATTATCCATAAAATGACTTTTGGTTATCAAGCAACCGATACGATTCAAAAACGTTTTGCAAACGATGCAAAAGATACGGTATATGAGAATCTAAGTCTAAATTACCCAAGCTATTTTCCACAAGGAAATGGACAAATTCTAGATAGAGGCCCCTTATTAAAACGTTCACATAGTCAAACAGAAAGCTGGTTGTTAGGTGATGATATTCAATTCAATGACAAATGGTCGGCATTATTAGGTGCGGCTTATGTCACAATTGAAAACAAGTTGACGAATGTGAAACAATCCGCATTTACGCCCAATATTTCTATCCTATACAAGCCTGTCGATACACTAACAACCTACGCCACGTATATTGAATCGTTAGAAAGTGGTGGAACAGCACCTGATAATGTAGGGGCTCGCACAGTCATTAATGCAGGTCAACAATTTGATCCCTTAAAAAGTAAGCAAATTGAATTAGGTGCAAAATACACATTCAATGATAGATTATCGCTAAATACGGCAATTTTTCAGATCAATAAAGGATTGCAATACAGTCAAAATATCGATGACAATTTCGCCGAATATGTGCAAGATGGCCGCCAGATACATAAAGGATTCGAGTTTACATCCATAGGTAAACTCACTGATAATATAAATATTGTGGGTGGTTTTACCTATTTGCAGCCAAAAATTAAAGAGCAAAAGCAGCGTCCTGAGTTAGAAGGAAACTTGCCTGCAATGGTTGCAAAACAAATGTATAAACTATATGCGGAATATACTGTTCCTCAATTTGAAAATCTAAGTTTAAGTGCTGGTGCAATTTATACTGGAAAAAGTTATGCAAATGATGAAAATACGGATGTATTACCTGCATATACGATTTTTAATGTAGGTGCCCGTTACAGCATGAATTTACAGAATATACCCATAACCCTCAGAATGAATTTAAATAATGTTCTAAATAAACATTATTGGGCGAATGATTCGATATTGGGTGATCCTAGAACATTTATGATTTCAACAAGTTTTCAATTCTAACTCGTTTATCAATCTGGAGAAAAAATCTCTCTGGATTCTAAATCTTGTTGCCTTGTGGCAAATGTGAGCAACTACATATCCTATAGAAGATTTGGGGGGGATAAATGGGTCTATCAATATGTTCCCCCAAGTGATGGGGGATTACAATGGATACCATCGGATTACACCAGACAACAAAAAAGGCTTAAACCTTTACAGTTTAAGCCTTTTTGTATTCCACTGGACATCTTTGGAATGAATCTTGGCGAGAGAGGGAATCATATTTTTAAACTAAGACATTAAAAATAAACAATATTATAAATTAATATTTCCAATTTTACCCCCATTTATACCCCCAACTGGATAGTGATACCAAGTTAAACGCTATACTAAATCCAATGAAGTAAAAATTTCAGATCAATTAAAAGCATTAGATAAAACACAAAACTTCCGCTAAATCTAATTATACATAAGGTTTCACACTACGCTAAATATCTCGTCACAAATTAAACACGTCATGTTTAAAGCCGTAGTATTTGCTCCTGTCCCCCACCTTTTCACGACAAGCTATAAATACTCTCTGCTTGAATCGGCTAAAATCCATCTCATCAATCCATCACCACTTACCTATTTTTTATAGCTTAAACCTAAATTAAATAATTAAAAATATTGTTTATAGATCTATAAATATTTAGTTAAATTTAGATGTTTATTATTATTAAAATATCAACCAATTTTTGATATGATAAATATGTAAGTTATTTTAGAAAATTTTCATACGGAGCATGGGAAACAGCCGTTTTTTCTACAAAAAATAGATCTTAAATATCCAGGGGAAATAATAATGTCAAATAATGATATGAAACTAATCCAAACTGAATTCTTCTTATTGTTAAAACAACTTCACATAAAACCGAATCAAGGTAGTGGTAATAGCTATCCCGAAGTTCTTGAAGCATTGAGATGGGTTAAACCTGTCGTGGATTTTTTTAATCAAGATATTCAGTCACGACGCTGGGATCAGAACATGGAGAGAAAGCTAAAGTCTTCTCATGTTAAAAACCTAATGGAGGCACTGAATCATGTGACGTTTGCTGCGGTGAATAGCTTTAAAGGCAGCATGTATATATTGCAGCATACCGAGATTATTCATTTTCTCGGATTTATCGATACAGTTAGAGGTCAAATAGAAGCTGAACACTTCAACGATATCATTAATATCTATTTTGGAACGCCAGAACAGACCATTGAGAAATACTGGCATTATCTAAAACGCTATCCTATCCGCTCTTTGGAAGAAGACAAAACAGAGGCAACAAAGCCTACTTCATGTGCACAACAGCTCGATAAATTTAAGGAAGATGTTGAGACTGATATCAATGCACTCATATCAAAAGCAGGAATGCTGTATGTGCTAGGTTTAAGGATCCAACTTGTTCATCATTTAAAACGGAGTATAGAACTTAATAGTTTCTTCTCATCTTTTGAGGAATTCCTCGATATATGTCAACTTAATCTCGGAATCTTAAGAGTCGTATCCAAACCCATCATTGGTGTCGATAATAATCTAGAATATTTTGCCATCCTGTTAATTCAGGATATTAATCACTCATTTTCAGAAGTAAGCCTAATCCAGACTTTAAAACAAGAATTACTCAGGGTTTATCGTCGATGCAGTCCCGATCTGGAAGTTCATATCACTAATTTTAATATGGTATTGCGTACCCATGAAACAATTGCTCATCAAGGGGATTTTTTCCTGAGTGACTTTTCTATTCGTAATGATCAATTGGTGTGGAAGTGGATTTTTGGTTTTTTATTTTATTGGGAAAGCTATCAAAAAATTGGTATTCACTTCTTTGAACATATTGGTCAGGAGTATGCCCACTCATCAAGGAAGAAGCATGACTTGAGCTATCTAAAGCTTAATGAACCACAGGAAATTTACTACCCTTACTTATTAAAAAAATTGCCTCGGATAAAACTAGTTTGGTCAACTACACATTTATCTAGCTATGCAGCAAACTACCTTGAACATGTAACTGTCGTTTATAAGGAATTTTTAAGCACAAAAAAAATACACACTTTGATGGAGCTGGTTGTTGATATTGAAAATTTCATGCTGACCCTCAAAGAAGCAGCCCATATTGCTTTTGAAAGTTCACCTTCTATCAGGCAGCAACTGATGGAGTATCAGATTCATCATATTGAAGAACTCGCAACCCGTCCTTTGCTTCAATTTATTCAACTGCTGACAAGACAACAATTAATAGATGAGCTTGCTCACAAGTTGATTACCAGCAATAGGTCAAAATTGCTGCACTATTTCTTAATGATCTATCAACAAAAAATGAATGCCGTAGAGAAAAAAGCAGAGCTTGAAGCTATTCTTGGTCTTGATATAAGTCATAACAAGGGGCGCAATAAACTTGAGCGACTGATTGCAGATTTTATTTATCACGATGAGCTTTTTGAAAAAAAAGCCATTAAAACAAAACCATTACTCGACCCACCTTCTCTACAGAAAGACGCTCAATCATCAGTTGCCATAAAGCTGATTGATATACCACGCCACAAGCATCGACTTGAAGCAGTGAGACGCTATTTGAAGTCTGCTATGAAGTCAGATGTAATTGTAGTTCATTATCAGTTTAGCTGTGTCGGTGTAAAACAGCACAAAGGATTGGTAGTCGAGGAACATAATTTAGCGGAAAACAAAGAGCATACTTTACCGCAGCAAGCCTTGTCAAAAGCCTTGTACACGATGCTACATGCTGGCAAGAGACGCATGCCATTATCACAAATCACCGCATATTTAGGTTATTGGGAAGGAACTTCGATGGTTGAGGAGGATTACACGAGCTTTTCAGCAAATATTTACTTTGTGTTCAAATCAAACGTTTTACAGAAGTATGAAGACTTACAAGATGAACTGAGCAAGGCATGGCAAAGTGCCTGTCATAAATTTTTTAGCTCACTGAGTCCCGAGCAGGCACAGCAGTACAACTTGATCAAGCAGGGCTTAATATATAAGGCATCTTGCTTGTCACTTCCTGTCTGGTATTCAAGCTTGTCCTATGACAAAAATCAGCTACTCCTTGAAACCATCAATAAAAAACGTAAAAAAGAATTTATTGATCATCTTTCCAACTTTGTGGTCTATAAAGATGTATTAAACGATAAAATTTATCAGGACATACCAAAATGGCTTATCCGAGGAACCGAAAGTAGAGTCAAGAAAAAGACTAAGCAATCCAAGTGAAATGTAAATTGCTAGTACCTATCGTTGAGGTGACTATTCAGAGCTACGAGGTAGCCTTAACTTTTGTCGGTAGTTCTGATGTGTTTTCAGCAGTATGGTTGTTCTGTAAAATAGACGGAAAGTATTGTACTTAAAGGTTTTTGGGACATTAGCATAAATTATGCCTGATATGATTCAATGGGCTTAATCAGCTAGGATTTAAATTTAATTAATAATAATCATATTCTTAATAATTACATAACTTACAAATCTATATGTACTCAGCATGTATTCAAAACCATGTTCACTAAAAAAAATCTATAAATCATACGAGTGTACAACTATAAATTATTTCTTTCTAAAAATCTAAGATTAGAAAATCTCATGATTGGCATTAAAAAATTTTCATTTCTGATTCATCAAACCTTTGGGTAGTTAATTACAGAGTCATCTCTCCTATGGGTTAGAACCATAGGAGATACTTACATGAATCACAATGAAATACTCATTCAGATCGAAGACTTGATGCTGGATATTTGTTCTGACAAATATCATTGGAAAGAAGTTCATTACCTATTGGAAGATTATCGACAGATTGCTAATGATATTTACGATCCTGATCTTGAGTATTCACCCATGTTACAAGCTTACTTTGACTTGATGTCGATTTATGGTTCATCAAGGCTTACGTGTAGAACAAGCTCAAGTAGATCATTGTTCCATTCACAGTCTAATTTTATCAATTTCTGTGATGACCTATTGGAAGAACATCAAGCTTTTATTAAAAAGCATAAACGACAACGACGACGTAATTTCACTACCCTAAAGGATAACTTTGAAGCGTTATTGGATAGACATTGTAAATTACTACTGGTACGTGTCGATGTCAGTTATCCCTATGAGGCAGATATTGATATCCACCGATTTAATGCTGACCTTCAAATTCTTCGAAAACGTATTAGTGACCGTCGGCATTGCTTTAAAGGTGTACTGGATTATGCATGGGCGATTGAACAGGGACGAGACAAAAGCTA